>NZ_JBXEOX010000004.1:0-180475 GCF_056856535.1 Burkholderia sp. L-4 | reverse complement strand
GTAAGCGTCATTTCGTGGCCGCATGGACAGAGCTGCAGCCGGTGTCCAAAGTGATGTCCGTTACTTCAAGTGATGGGGACTACTTTGGACACACGGGATGCGCGAGCGTCGAACCGCAAGGGCCGACCGAACTACACGCCGGAGTACCGACGGCAAGTTGCCGTCGCGGCGTGCGAGCCGGGTATTTCGGTGGCCAAGCTCGCGCAGGCGCACGGACTGAATCCCAATATGGTGTTCAAGTGGCGTCGGCAACTGCGGGCGGGCCTGTTTGAAGGTGTGGCGCACAGCACAGCGGTGTTGTTGCCTGTAGCGCTACCTGATGCACCGACCGGCGAAACGTCAGAACTGGCGTCGCTCGCTCTACAGCCTGTCGAGCCACATCGCGAGAGCGTATCGGCAGCGTCGGGCATCGAGATCGAACTGAACGGTGCCCGTGTACGCGTCACGGGCATGGTGGACCCCGTGCAGTTGCGCCTCGTGCTGCGCTGCCTGATGCCAGCATGATTGCGCCGCCAGGCGGTACCCGCGTATGGCTGGCAGCGGGCGTTACCGATATGCGCCGTGGCATGGATGGACTTGCCACGCTGGTGCAGTCAGCGCTCGGACGTGATCCCTTCTCGGGGCACATCTTCCTGTTTCGTGGGCGTCGCGGTGACCTCATCAAGATTTTATGGTGGAGCGGCGACGGCATGAACCTGTACGCGAAACGACTCGAGCGAGGACGCTTCGTGTGGCCGCAGGCGGACTCGGGAACAGTCCATCTGTCAGCTGCCCAACTGTCGATGCTGCTCGAGGGGATTGACTGGCGGCATCCAGAGCGGACGTGGCAGCCGACGCACGCCGCGTAACGCCGGGTGCGGGAACCCACAAGCGCGTGGGCTTCATTTACACTGGCTGCATGCCTGCCAACCATCTGCCCGATGACATCGCCGCCCTCAAGCGCATCGTTGCCTCGCGTGACGAGACCATTGCGCAGTTGCTGGCCGAGATCTCGAGGCTGAAGCGATGGCAGTACGGCCGCTCATCGGAGCGCATGACAGAATTGATGGACCAGCTGCAGCTCGCGCTCGGTGAGCTGCCTGTTCCTGAAGCAAATATGGCCGCACCGGCGAAGGTGCCTGATGCCGCGACTGCGGATACATCGGCTACTACGAACCTCAATTCGCTGCGCCGCAAACCGCTGTCAGCGTCGGATAGATACTCCCCACTTTCGTCGAAGTAATTTTCCCCAGTTTTTTATACGACGGCGCCGCAGTAGCGGCGCCGTCCTGTCGATCGCTGACCATATTGCCCTTGAGATCCGTCGTGGGGGTGTCGGTGGTCGAGCTGGAGGAAGTGATGACGATTCTGGAATTGCATCGGCAAGGGCTGAGTATTTCGGCCATCGCTGCTCGACTGAGTATGGATCGCAAGACCGTTCGTAAATACATCAGGAATGGCGTTCAGGCGCCGCGTTACGGTCCGCGCGCGCCGCGACCGTGCGTGGTCGATCCGTTCGTCCACTACGTCACCGAACGTGTACGCGAGTTTCCCGACCTGAGCGTCGAACGTCTGCTGCGCGAGATCCGGGCCATGGGGTATACCGGCGGCCGCACGGCGCTGGGCGACCTGGTTCGGGAAGTCCGGCCGCCGCGCCAACGCGGCTTCGAGGTGCGCTTTGAGACGCCCGCCGGTCATCAGGCTCAAGTGGATTTCGCGCACTTCAATGTCGAGCTCGATGACGCGCCCGGCCAGCGGCGTTCGATCTGGCTGTTCTCGATCGTGCTTGGGCACAGCCGCTATCTCTGGGGACGTTTCGTCGAGCATCAGGACCTGCAGACCGTCCTGCGCTGCCACATGGAAGCGTTCGAGCACCTCGGCGGCGCTCCGCGCGAGATTCTGTACGACCGGATGAAGGCGGCCGTGCTGGGCGAAGTCGAGAAGCACATCGTCTACAACGCGAAGCTGGTCGCGTTTGCGCAGCACTACGGCTTCGCGCCGCGCGCCTGCAAGGCGTATCGCGCCAAGACCAAGGGCAAGGTCGAGCGGCCGTATCGCTATATCCGGCAGGACTTCTTCCTGGCGCGCCGCTTCCAGAACCTCGCCGACCTGAACCGCCAACTGCGCGAGTGGCTCGACACGGTTGCCAATGTCCGCGTGCACGGCACCACGCACCGCGTCGTCGCTCAGCACTTCAGTGAGGAGCGTCCTACGCTGCAGGCGTTGCCGGCCGGCACCTTCAACGGCGTGATCCGGCTTGAGCGGCGCGTGAGCCACGAAGGTCTCGTCTCGGTCGGTGGCAACTACTACAGCGTGCCCGATCGTACGCGCAAGCGCGTGCTCGACGTCCACAGTCTGGCTCACGAGATCCGTATCTACGAGGACGGTGAACTGCTGGCGGTGCATCCCGTGTTGGAAGGCCGGCGACGAACCTCGCTGTTGCCCGGTCATCGGCGTGCAAACCAGCGTAAGCAGCCGGCACGGCACCCCGTGCCATCGGTGACGGCGAGCGTGGCTCGCCGGCCCTTGTCGTTCTATGACCAGGTCGCAAGACGTCTCGCAGAAGCCGGGAGGACCGCATGAACAGCATGCCTGCCTCGACACTGGAGCGCATCCGGCGCTATCTCGTCGGCCTGCGCATGCCGCGCGCGCTCGAAACGCTGGATGCCACCCTGAACCGCTTCGAGCAAGGCGACAGTTCGATGCTCGAAGTGCTGGAAACGTTGCTGGGCGAGGAGTTCACGACACGCGAAACACGCCGCATCCGGATGGCGCTGCAGACCGCGCGGCTCGGCACGATCAAGACGCTGGCCGGCTACGACTTCAGCTTCCAGCCGAGCCTGGATCGCGATCGCATCATGACGCTTGCGCAACTCGAGTTCATCGAACGACGGCAGACCGTTCACTTCCTGGGGCCGCCCGGCACGGGCAAGTCGCACCTGTCCATTGCGCTGGGCGTGGAAGCCGTGCGCGCGGGCAAGAGCGTCTACTTCGGCTCGCTGGCCGAGATCGTGAACTCGATGGCCAAGGCCGAACGGGAAGGCAACCTGGCGCAGCGCGTGCGCTTCCTTGCCCGTAACAGCCTGCTCATCGTCGACGAGATCGGCTACCTGCCCATCGGCTCCAACGGCGGCAACCTGTTCTTCCAGCTCGTCAACGCCTGCTACGAGCGCTGCGCGATCATCCTGACGTCCAATCGCAGCTTCGGTGAATGGGGCGACGTGTTCGGCGACAGCGTGGTGGCCGCGGCGTTGCTCGACCGGCTGCTGCACCACGCGATCGTCGTGCAGATCGAAGGCACATCGTACCGCCTGCGAGAACACGCCGATCTGCTGCCGGACCATCTGCGCAACCGTCCGTCTTCCCTGAACCCCGTGCCCGCTGAACCGGCTCGCCGGCGCCCGGGCCGCCCCCGAAGGAACCCATTCGATCACGTCGCCGGCTGATCACCGTCCGAACAGGGTGGGGAATTTTACTTCGACACTTCTGGGGAAATTACGTCCGAGGTTGACAACCGCGGCACTTCCCTGCCCATTTGCCTCGCGATACGGTTGTTCATACGCCAACGAGCTGCGGATGCCCGGAATGCGGCAAACAGATGCGCGCGCTCGGCGAAGACGTCTCGGAGGTGCTCGACTATGTACCCGGCTACTTCAAGGTACTGCGTCACGTACGTCCGAAGCTGAGCTGCCCGCGCTGTGCTGCAGTGGTACAGGAGCCAGCACCTTCGCGACCGATAGCGCGCTCGATGGCGGGTGCCGGGCTGCTCGCACAGGTCGTCGTCGCGAAGTACGCTGACCATACGCCGCTGTACCGGCAGGCCGGCATCTATCGCCGCGCCGGCATCGAACTGGATCGCGCGACACTGGCTTCGTGGGTGCGTGAAGCAGCGGCGCTACTGCAGCCGCTGTCTGATGCACTCGGCCGTTACGTGCGCGACGCAGACAAGATTCATACCGACGACACGCCCGTGCCTGTGCTGGAGCCGGGGCGTGGCAAGACACGCACAGCGCGCCTGTGGACCTATGTGCGGGATGACCGCCCTGCGGCAAGCCGCGCGCCACCAGCAGTCTGGTACAGGTACTCACCCGATCGCAAAGGTGAGCGACCTCGAGAACATCTTGCGGGCTACACGGGAATCCTGCAGGCAGATGCCTTCAGCGGATATGACGCGCTGTATCGTGACGGCACGGTCATCGAGGCCGGGTGCTGGGCCCATGCGCGGCGCAAGTTCTACGACATATACAAACTGGACAGCTCACCGATTGCCGAAGAAGCACTGCACCGCATCGGGGCGCTGTATGTTGTTGAGCGCGAGGTTCGCGGCCAGACGCCGAACGTGCGCCTGTCTGCGCGTCAGCAGCGCTCGGCCCCATTGCTCGCTGAGCTGAAGGCCTGGCTCGAACACACGCTGTCACTGGTCTCGGCGAAGTCGGGGCTGGCGAAGGCGATTAGATACTCGCTGGGGCACTGGCACGCTCTCACACGCTATTGCGAAGACGGGCGCGTCGAGGTGGACAACAATACGGCGGAGCGCGCGATCAGGCCGCTGGTTCTCGGCAGGCGCAATTATCTGTTCGCAGGCTCCGACGGCGGTGGCCAAAGCGCGGCGGTGATCTATAGCCTGATCGGTACGGCGCGCCTGAACGGCATCGAGCCGTTTGCCTACCTGCGCACGGTGTTTGAGCGCATCGCCGATCATCCCATCAACCGCATCGACGAGTTGCTGCCGTGGCACCTGATGCCGACTGCACACATCGAACAGCAAGCCGCCTGAGAATCAATCCGATGGTCCAACCCCGCAAACCTGCCGTGCGCCTGGTCAAGGCGCCAGTCCCCGATTACGTACTGCGCGTTGAGCTGAAGTACATCAAGCCGGCGATCTGGCGACGAATCGTCGTTCCCGGCTCGATCCGGCTGGGCAAGCTGCATGTCGTGCTGCAACTGGCCATGGGCTGGGAAGGCGGGCACCTGCACGAGTTCGTCTTCGGCGAAACCAACTATGGTGAACCTGATGACTTCGGATTCCAGAGCGATCCACCAATGCTCAATGAAGCACGGGTCACACTGTCGAAGGCGCTCGGCGGGCTGAAGTCATTCACCTATATCTACGACTACGGTGACAACTGGCAGCATCGGATCAAAGTCGAGAAGGCGCTGGTGCCTGATCCAGACATGCGCCGGCCGATGTGCCTGGACGGGCAGAATGCGTGTCCACCGGAAGACGTCGGGGGAGTGCCAGGATATGCCGACTTCCTCGGAGCGATCACCGATCCGACGCACGAGGAGCACGACCACTTCCTCGAGTGGTGTGGCGGCAGCTTCGATCCCGCCGCCTTTGATCTCGTGCTCGCGAATCAGCGCCTCTCAGAGGTCAAGTTCTGATCGTCAAGACGGCCTCAGATTGACGCTTACGGTTAAGTCAAGGGATCTGGCCGGCTTGTTGCGGGATCTGGCCGTGATGACAGCCGCGGGTGTGCCCATCCTGGAATCGATCGCCAGTACTGCCGACAAGGACGCTCAAAATGCCGATCCCGCAGTGGCCCGCGTAGGGCGCAGACTGCTCGAGGACCTAGAGGCTGGTGATACCGTGAGCCAGGCTTTCGCGCGACAACCGGCAGTATTCCCCGAGACTGTGCGCAGCCTTGTCGCCATTGGCGATGAAACCGGCTCGATGGACAAGATGCTGATGGAGGCGTCTGACCATATTGATAGGGTCATCGGAATGAAGGCCAACGCCATGCAGGCGTTGATCTATCCGATGTTCGTGTTTTTATCGATTTTCGGAGCGGCCGCGTTCTGGATCTACTACGTAATCCCGAATTTGTCCAGCTTGTTTAAGCAAATGAACGTTCCACTTCCGGCATTGACCGTGGCCGTGCTAGCCATTGCGGACTGGATCACACCACATGCGATTGAGGTGGGCTTGTGCGTTTTCGTGTGTTCGAGCGCGTGTGTGATCGCGTGGCGCACCAGCACTGGTGTACAGCGAGCGGTTTATGCAATCCTGCATCGCTTACCCATTAGCCGGACCCTGCTGACGTCGTCCGGCCTAGCGTTCTTTTCGGAATATTTGGCAATTCTGGTTCATGCGGGTATCGGCATCGTTGAGAGCCTGCTGATTATGGAGCAAACGGTCAAGGACCTCTTTTATCGAGACCGCCTAGTTGCCATGCGTCAGTTCGTCGAGCGCGGGGACCGTGTGTCGGCAGCCATGCGGCAGGTGGGGGGATTCCCCGCCATGATGACACGCATGATTAGCGTAGGGGAGGAGACCGGAACCTTGGATCGTCAACTTAGTCATTTGGCCATGGAGTACCGAATCCGCTTTACGCGTGTCATCGCCATGTTGTCGGAAATCATGCAGCCCTTGGTGATTGTGCTGGCAGGTGGATTGTTCATCGTCATGATTATGGCCCTGCTGCTGCCCGTGTACGATCTGGTCCGGCAAACCATGTCAGCGCATTATTCCTGATTCATGTACCGGTCAGCCTTCCGTAGACATCTTCGAGCCATAGTTTATGGCAACCATCTCGGACAAAGTATCTGCGAGATATCTCATCTCGCAAGATATAAGCGCTAATGGCAGATTTATTCGAGTAATTCGTGATGAAACAAATTAGAGGATCCGGGCACGTCACGGCACGACTTGCTAGACAAAAAGGCTTCGGATTGGTCGGCATGTCCGCATTGCTGGTTATGCTTGCCGGTAGCGTAATCATCGGCTATCTCACAAATCGTTCCGACATACTGAATCATTCAATTCAGGATGAGCGCGCTGCGTTACGCTGGGCCGATAGCTTAGTAAAGGACTACGCGTCCAGATATGGGCGCCTGCCATGCGCCGCGTCAACACGCTTGGGAGTGGAAGATTGCGGGGTTCAAGAGGGGTGGTTGCCAGCGAAAACACTGCTGAACACCACAATTGTATATCCAGGCAGTCTTACAGCGGCTATGCAGCAGGTCCGCTATGCTCCTAATAAGGGCAACGGCGGCAGCCCCGATCTGACAAGCTCGCCTGCCGGACAATTCATTCCGGCCGTCGGTCCGATCGTACCTGGGGCAAACGATAGCACTCTAGGGAGGGGAATTGCGGGCGCCCAGATAAATCCTATGAGTGCCTATATGGCCAAGCCAAGCGGTGCAGATTTTTGTCAACAACTCCAAAATACCGCTCTGGGTTCCGAAGGCGTCTCGGTCGTTCTGAGTCAATCTCTCGGCCCATGGAGCGTTCTACCGGTTGCGGGTACCGTGGCCTACAAGCTTAGCGTATCAGCCCAGTCCAGTGCGCAGTCGGCCGCTGATCTCTATACAGCGTTTCAATGTGAGTCGGTGAATGCATCGCTCAGCGTGATGGCCACGACGGCCGCGCTCAGTGAGCCAGGCGGCACTATCCTGGGACTGAGGCAGGCCTTGATTAACGGGCCCAGTGGATGGGCGGATGACAACGGCCCGGGTTCCTCTGGACCGCACGACTGGGGATCGTTCCACTGGATGACAACGGTACTGGTTCCTCAGTTGATCGTGCTCGACTGGATCTTTACCGGTGTGCGTGCTTCGCAAGGGATGACTGAATTTGCCAAGCGAGACAGCTCTTTGACAGCTCTAGCTATGCCATGGTTCGCGATTCAGGCCGCAGCTTCGCTTCAGTTCTATAACCTTGCCGAGACGCGTCGAATTGTCGATCTGGGCGCACAAGCGTTGGCGTCGATAAACGACACTATCTATCTCGGCCAGTATCAATTGCTGCTGGACAAGCTCTGGGGATTCCAGCCTTGGGGAATGCCAGATTCAAACTCGGGAGTTTCACCAGCCGACGACGCGGTTCAAAAGGCTACCGAGATGGGCTTCACTTGGGAAATTGGTCCCACCGTTACAGGTACCGTGAACGCGAAATAACCGTGAGTAAAAACCACATGAACGACCAAGCAGCAGTGAGTCTCTGCCAACATCGGGCCAGCAACCGTGCCGCACAGAGGGGGTTCAGCTTGCTGGAGGCTGCTTTAGCAGTCGTGGTCACCGGTATTCTGTCTGTGGTGCTGCTTCCATTTATACGCTCCAGTGCTCCTGTGCCTCCGGATAGGCAAGTCCAAGACGAGCTGAACGAAGTACACCAGGCCGTCATCGGCTATGCGCTGAATCGGTATGTGCTGCCGTCCACGCAAGGGTGGATCGACCTGGTCATGCTCGGCCTGTCCGACAGAAAAATGTCCGTGTGGTATGCCGTTGACAGCCGCTTGGTGTCTGCAGGGGCCGGTCTGTACACTCCTGATCCCAATCAACATATGCCTCAGTATGTAAGCAGCACCGGACAGCGCTCCAGTTGGCCGACTAACCCTTCGGCATCCCGGCTTAATTTATGCGCCGCTCTGAGTGCTGCTGCACGGTCGCCACAACTGCGTGTCGCTGGTGTTCCAGCGGCCTTTGTGGTGCAAATTTCACCGGACCGCAATACGCTGCCGCCTGATCTGTCAATGTTGCCCGGCAGCCCGCAAGCACAAGCTCAGCTCGCTCGCGGCATCGGGTTACGTGCTATTGGTTTGGGGGAAATGGAAGGATGGTTACGCTGCCCCGAGGTGATCACGCGCGCTGGTAGCACCGCGCAAAAGATCGTAGCCAGTCAAGGCATGGTGCAAGTCGCGCAAAGCTTAGCTCGTTTCCGCGAGCTTCAATTCCAGCGCGCGCAACAGTCACTGTTCAGTGACGATTTCCAGATAGCTATTCGCGCAGGCTTGCTGGCCAATCTGGCCGCGGATCTCGTCAGCACGCTGATTCAAACAACGATGGCTATTCCAGACGCTATCGATGGGACGAATCCAGCGGCCGTGATCGGGCTGGTAAATGTCATTGTTGCTGACGTCGTCTTGATCGGTTATATCGGCCTACAATTCCAAATTGTTAGCACAATCGATCCGGGTATGAGTAAAACGAACAGCGATATAGCCTCTCTCAAAAATGCTCAGACCGCCATTGTGAGCGCGCGGAATTACGTCACGCAACTTCAGAAAATGCAACAAGAAGCACAAAATCGCCTTCAGAAACAAATTGAGGGTAGGTTATGAGAAACTCCCAGAGGCATCAGCGCAATCGAGGGTTTGGCACGATTGAGGCAGCGCTGGTCGTTGCACTTGCGGGCTTGCTTGTCGTCGGCTTGCTTGTTCTAAACCAGATGACCCGCAATCAGGAGACTCGTTCCGAGCGCAGTGTCATACTTGAACGTGCAAACGTCGCGCTAATAGCCTATCTCTTTGAGCATGGCTCGCTTCCCTGCCCAGCGGCGGACACTAGTGGCGTTGCACCCCCAACCTGCAGCGCGACCGCCAACGGTTACGTTCCATATCAGACGCTGGGCCTGCCCGAAGCCACAACCGGCCAGATTCGATACACAGTGCACCCATATCCCAAACGCGGGACCGGAGACGTAGCACTCGCAACGGGCGTCGGCAATCACATCGACGTGCTCGCTATGCGGCCAAATCAGATCCAAATAAATCAGGTTCATGTGGTGCCGGCGACGCAATTCGCGGCTCAGCCATCCAAAATCCTGCAAGTATGTGCACTGCTTACTGCTCCAAGGACTGCGGGTACGTCAGTTGATCCTGCCTATTCTCTGCAAATTGGAGCGTCCACCCTAAAAAATACAAAGGCTAGTGATTCGACCCAAGCACTGAACCGCACGTTCGCCGAGCTGGCGCAGGATCTTGACTGCCCCGAACAAGTAGCATCCTTCGCACGTACGCCTTTCAATACACTGCTCAGCGCCCAGATGTTGCTGCTTGCGCTTGCGGATTACCAAATCCTGTTGAGGTTGCTCCAGCAGTCAACCACGACCGACTTGATCAACAATGCAACGCCTTTGCTTGTGACAGGCCCGGCCAAAGTCGGAGCGAAAGTTATGAACTTGCTGATTGAGCAAGGTAATTGTGCACGCGCTGACGCACCCAGTTGTGCCGGCGTGCCATTCGCTGTCGTGGACTTGACTACCGAAAGCATTTACGAGGCGTTTAATGCAATTAAAATGATCCGATATGGATTTAACGAGTATTATTCTGCCATCGACAATGTCATTCTGTCAGATCAAATCATGGCCGGCTTGGCTATTCAAATCGATGAAATACAGCGACATGCGACAAGCGGGCTACTTGATAGTCCCTACCTTTAACATGCCTGTTCGAGTTAAACGGCTCAAAGCAGTGCCCGAGATCAATGTGGTGAATAAGCTTGTTGAGTAATTTTATTTTGAAGACATTGCGAATGCATGGCATATATCGGAAGCTTCGAACCTACGCGACGCGAGTTGCGACTAGACGAAGTGGAGATTCGACCGTGGAACAGCTGGCCTTGAGTTGCCGTCATCGGGACATTAGGACACGCGCCGTTGGGCTGGTGCTGCGGACAATCAGTGTGCGTGCGCCTGGGGTGATTACGCGACTCGGCGTGAGTGTGCAATCGCCGCAGCTGGCGGCCGGTGACGGTCGGCCGTGCTCGTTTCGGATAACACTAGCGTCCGTCACGGCATTGATGAAGCAAGGCGGCAACGCTGGCTGATCGAGGCACCATGACGTTCTGTTTTACTTACTCAGCTATAGCCCCGAACTCAACATGAGCGAGATCGTCCGTCGGTAATTGAAGTATAGATGACGTTGCTTCGTCGCTTGGATCAAGGAAACCATTGACGCCGAACTTGCAAGGCCGCTATATGGCTCCGTTTTCTCGCGAGTTTCCCGTGAACGCTTGCTCCGTGCTGTACGAGAGTGCTGTCCCCATTAACACGAAGGCAAGGCTAACCTCGACTATTCCGATATGCGCAGTGAGGAGGCGGTCAGGCCGATTATCAACGACGAATTGTGGGCATTGAACGAACTACTTTTGCCATAAGCAGCGCCGTGGCGATTCCGGTGTTGTGGGCCCAAACTCGTAGCCGATCTTGCTGCGCCGACCGGAATACTTTTCGTACTCGAAAGCGGAATTCCCTCGAACGATCTAGCTGCCAAGATGGGCTGCGTATCGGACATCAGGTGCGAGCACTGCCTGCTGGACTGAAAACAGGTCAGCGTCCGGGATCGGATCCAGGAAATGCGGCTTCCGAGGCCGCGTGCCGCCGATCGAATCGATTCTTCGTGCGTTGTCACCGCTTCCGACTTTGTTCGAGCAGTTGGGGCAGTAGAAGAACTGGGACAAACTCTACCGATCGTGCGCGAACCGGTTCCAAGCGACAAATAGTTGCCGGCGCCACTGGCGCCTCGCTTGTCGCTACCCTGTATAGCTTAATGTCTGCGACGCCACGCAATTGTTGATGCTGATCGATGCGATTGTGTTGGCTCCGTCGCCAGCGATTGCAGAAGATGCGTGATGTCTATCCCGATCGTGTCTCCGATTCGGAGCGGCATCGAGGCACGTTGCGCTATCGAGGTGTTGCGGCGGAGATTGCCAGATGCCGTAGTGAACATGGTAGCTGCCTTAGCAAGTATCGCCGGATCGTTGAATGCGCCGATGTAGCAGCACGGATTCCGCCGTCTTCGTGTACGTCCAAGCGTCGCGCCTATACCCGTAAGGGTCCCCAGTCGCCTGTTGCCTGACCTGCCGACGATCAATTCAGCGATCAGACAACACTTATTTGAAGCACTCTCCAAGTCTACTGCCCCATGATGACCACCCATGAACCTCAGCCCGAGCGTGCCCGGCGTTCGCATCGCGGCTTTACGCTCATCGAACTTTCGATCGTCCTGATTGTCGTCGCGATTTTGGCCAGCGTCGCGGTTGTTGGTGGCGATGTATATCGCAACGCAGTAGGCGTAAAGATATACAGTGAATTTATACAAGGCTGGATCAGCGCTTTCGACACGTATGTGACTCGTACCGGCGGAACGCTACCGGGTGACGATCCTACGACGCCGACGGGCTTTGTTAATGCGCATCCGATCAGTCTGAGCTCGAATACGGGATGGTTATGTGACGGCACGGCCGCACCCTCGCTAAGTCAGGCAATGCTTCAGGCCGGCGTCACGCTTCCGATAGGTCGTGGACCCGGTAGGGCGAGTACCTATGTTTATCAAGACAAAGCCGGTCTTGCCCATGAACTTCGAGTATGTCTTGGCACCGTGACGGATTGGTCCATCTTGGCCCCCGGCGGCACTACCCTTGCAACCAAAACGGTCCTGCGGGTGACGGGCTTGACACCCGATCTGGCTCGGCAGTTAAGCAGCATGCTCGATGGCCGTGTCGACGCAGGACTTGGCACGTTGCGTGAGGAGCGCAGTCGGGCTAGTGGGCGAAGTGTGAACTGGAGCAGTGATGCGACGCAGGATATCAATGGAGGTTCCAACGCCGAATTCCAGAGTCAGGAGCTGGTCGCAAATCTCGTACTTAATTAGGGAAATCGTTCGGAAATCGGAAGCGAGCGTTTCATAAACTCGAGAAGCAGGTCAGCTCATGCTGCCCCCCCCCCCCGCGGTTGCTATAAATTGGCATGCGGTCTTTTAACGACGCCCATCAGAGGTTGGGAGTGGCAGTGACCCTGCCTCGATTCCACGTACAGCAAGAAGTTTGATAACTTTGACCCTGAACCAGAATTAGTCCCGGTCGGAAGTGGAGATTTCCGGCTTGGTTGAGTTGTCAGGCGAGGCGGATTCCCTTGCCTGACGGGCGAATTCTGCGGGTGTCATCCACTGCAATGCGGAGTGGGGACGAACCTCGTTATAGTACGTGCGCCAGTCGTCGATTTTGCTCTGCGCGTCGGCCAATGACAAGAACCAATGTGCGTTCAGACACTCCTGCCGGAAGCGCCCGTTGAAGCTTTCGACCTTGGCGTTGTCAGTGGGCGTGCCCGGCCGGCTGAAATCCAGTTCAACGCCATGTTCATAGGCCCAGCGATCCATTGCCTTCGAAATGAACTCGCTGCCATTGTCGACCTTGATCGTGGCGGGGTGCCCGCGCAGGGAAGTAATACGCGTCAGCGCTTCGACTACATGCTCCCCCGTCAGACTTTGCCCGACCTCGATGGCCAGGCATTCCCGGGTGTAGTTGTCGACGACGGTCAGTGTCCGTAGACGTCTCCCGTCGAACAGTGCATCCGCAACGAAATCCATGCTCCAGATTTCGTTGATCGCGGTCACGATATGCTTGGGCTGTCGCAGCCGAGCCGATTTGTTACGTCGTGGTCGCTTATGCCGCAGTGAAAGGCCCTCCGCCCGATACAGCCTGTAGACGCGCTTGCAGTTATCTCGCCAGCCTTCCCGTCGCAGGACCACGTGAACGCGCCGATACCCATAGTGCACGCGCGTGGCGGTGATTTCCTTGATACGCATGAGCAGCGCCGACGAATCGCGCGCAACCGACTGATACCGATACAGCGAACGAGACATGCCAAACAACGGTAAGCCGTCAATAAACGACGCCCTACCAATGGTAGGCATAAGGTCAGATGCTAAGTGTCCGCGTGGACACATGCACTCAGACCATGATGACAGAGAAACAGGACCTTCGAAGCAGACTGGTAGTTGGCCAACGACGGGATGGCCGGCGGGAATTTGATGAAGATGCCGTGCGGGAGCTGGTCGAGTTTTGCCTGAAGCCGGGGGTATCGATCGCCCGGGCGGCTATGGACCATGACGTCAATCCGAATCAGTTGCGCCGCTGGATCTCGCGCCATCAGCAGCATACGCTGCAAACCCCAACGAGGCCGGACCCGCTGGTGATCGACGGCGTATCGATCGACATTCCGGGCACTGCCCGTCGGGTTCCGATGAGTGAAGCGCGGGCATTCGTTCCTGTCGTCACGACTGCGTCGACCGTGCCTGCCGTTTCCCCAGTACTGCCACCAGCCCCGTCGTTGATGGCGCTCTCGTTACATGTGCGCTTGTCCAATGGTGTCGAATTTGATCTCGGCGAGGCGAGTGTCGATGAGCTGGCCACGGTGATCCAGATGCTCGGGAGGCTGCCGTGTTCCGGTTCGACGAAGAGCTGAAGGTTTATCTGCATCGCGATCCAGTCGACTTCCGCATGGGCATCAACGGGTTGTCGATTCTGGTCGAACAGGCGATGCGCCTGAATCTGATGACCTCGGCGCTGTTCGTGTTCGGCAACCGACGACGCGATCGCATCAAGATTCTCGGCTGGGGCGGCAACGGCTTCTGGTTGCTGCTCAAGCGACTCGAAGCCGACCGCTTCGTCTGGCCGAACGGAGGCGACACGATCACGCTCAGCGCTGAGCAGTTGCACTGGCTGCTCGACGGAATCGACCTGGCCGTGATCCAGAAGCATCCCCAGCGATATTACGCGCGGATGAGCTGAACACGACGAGGGCGACATGGTCTAACCGGCCATGCCGAACAATCCCGTCATGTTGAGCGCCGAGGAGTACGAGGCGCTGATTGCCGCGAGCGCCGAACGCGATGCGCTGCGCGGTGAGCTTCGACTCGTGACGGCTCAGCGCGATCTGGCCGAGGAGAAACTGCGGGCCTACAAGCACGAACTGTTCGGCGCATCGAGCGAAGCGCGCCATGCTGACCAGCTCGGTCTGTTCAACGAAGCCGAGGCGCTGGCGACGACTACCGACGCGCCCGCGCGCGAGGATATGCCCGGCACATCGGTCGCCGCTCACACGCGCGGCAAGCGTGGGCGCAAACCACTCGATCCGAACCTGCCGCGCGAGGTCGTGCGACACGAGTTGCCCGAGTCCGAACGGTTCTGCGCGCATGATGGCCATGCTCTCGTCGAGATCGGCGTGGAAACGAGCGAACAGCTCGACGTGATTCCCGAGCAAGTGTGCGTCGTTCAGCACCAACGGGTCAAATACGCGTGCCCATGCTGCGATCTCGGTATCAAGGTCACGCCCGCACCGGCGCGTATCATCCCTCGCGGGCTGCTCACGGAATCCGCGCTGGCGTGGATCATCACCGGCAAGTACCAGTACGGCATGCCGCTGTATCGCCAGGCCACGCTGCTGCGTCGCTTCGGCGGCGCCATCTCGTCGAACACGCTGGCCGCCAGCGTAGTGCGGGTGGGGCTCGCCACGCAGCCGGTGATCAATCTGATGCGCGACGCGCTGCTCGAATCGGACCTGATCTACGGCGACGAGACAACGTTCCAGGTGCTGAAGGAGCCGGGACGAAGGCCGCAGGCGAAGAGTTACCTGTGGGCGCAGGTCAACAGCTCGGGGCCGCCTGTGCGGATGTTCTCGTACTCGCCGGGGCGCGGCGCCCAGCATGCGCAGAAGCTCTATGCCGGCGTGCAGCCTGGCACCGTGCTGATGACTGACGGGTACGAGCTCTACAACGGCATCGCCCACGATCACCAGCTCGTGCATCTCGGATGCTGGGCACACGTGCGCCGCGGCTTCATCAAGGCCGAGGAGTCGGTGCCGAAGGCGGCACGCTCGCCGGACCTACTGGCGACGCGCTTCGTCGTGCTGATCGGCAAGCTGTTCGCGGCCGAGGCGCGCAGCGCGAAGTGGAAGTCTGAACGCCGGCAGCGACTGCGTGCCCGGTACAGCGCCCGCGTGCTCACCATCATCGAGCGCATGCTGGTCGAGCATCTGCCAGGCGTCGTGCCGTCGAGTCTGCTCGGCAAGGCATTGCAGTACATGAGCGGACAGTGGCCCAAGCTGGTCCGCTACGTCGGTAACGGCAACTGGCCGATCTCGAACAACCTGTGCGAGAACGCGATCCGGCCGTTCGTCGTCGGCCGCAAGGGCTGGCTGTTCTCCGATACTGTCGCCGGCGCGCAGGCCAGTGCCAACCTGTACTCCCTCGTCGAGACGTGCAAGGCGAACGGCATCGAGCCGTATCGCTATCTGGTCTGGCTGTTCACCAGGTTGCCGCTCGCTGCAACTGCCGACGACTACGCCGATCTCATGCCTTGGAGAATGCCTGCTGCCCTCAACCACTGAGGGGCGTCGTTAAAAGACCGCGTACAAACAACGCGCAAGTCTTCGTCAGGCTGGTTCGATAGCGATCACGCAATTCATCGATCAACATGCGCCGACGGGCAGGCTTCAGAGCTAATAGGATGGTCCGCCCCTCCCTGAAGGGGGATACTGAAGCCCCCGAAACCGTCGGAGAATGATCATGCGTATCGTTTCTCACAGCTGCGCCGTCTACGGCGTCGACCTGGGTAAGACGACGTTTCACATCGCCGGAGCCGACCAGCATGGACGGCCCACCCTGAGAATCAAGCTTCGTCGCGACGCCTTGCTACAGTTCTTTGCAACCGCGTCTCCCGCGCTCGTGGGCATGGAGGCCTGTCCGGGATCCCATTGGCTGGCAAGGAAACTGATCGCGTTCGGCCACGACGTCAAGTTGATACCGGCCCAATTCGTCAAGCCCTACCTGAAGTCGAACAAGAATGACACGCTCGACGCCGAGGCAATCGCCGAAGCAGTAACACGCCCAACGATGCGCTTCGTCCCTGTCAAACGCCACGAGCAACTTGACATGCAAGCGCTGCACCGCGTGCGTGCCCAATTCGTTCATCAGCGCACGGCCCTAGTGAGTCAGTTTCGCTGCTTTCTGCTCGAATACGGCATCGCAATCCACACCGGTATCGGCATGTTTCGACGCGATGCGACTCGCATTCTCGCGGACGATTCCAACGATCTGACGCCGACGATGCGACAGCTGCTGACGGATCTGTGGTCGGACTTCCTGCGTATTGACGAGCGCGTCACCGCACTTTCCGGTCAGATCGAAGCCTCTGCCAAGCACGATGACGTTGTACAGCGCCTCACGACGATTCCGGGAATTGGCCCGCTTGGGGCAAGCGCTTTGTGCGCAGCCATTGGAAATGGCAAGCAATTCCGCAGCGGACGTGACTTGGCTGCATGGATCGGCCTCGTTCCGCGTCAGCATACGACCGGCGGCAAGCCTACGCTCTTGGGCATCAGCAAACGCGGCAATACGTACCTGCGCCGCTTACTTGTATTGGGCGCTCAGTCCTGTCTGATGCATCTGGATCGCTCAAGAGATCGGCTCGGGCGATGGCTGGATACGCTCGAGAGCAGGATGCATCACAACAAGGTCGTGATAGCGCTGGCGAACAAACTTGCTCGCGTCGCGTGGGTTGTACTCACGCGCCCGGGCGCCCTGTACGAAAAAATGGATCCACGCTTCTAGAACCGAATCGACTTCAAGTTTGCAGGGACGTGGAATCGAGATGACGCAACAGTTGACTGGCGTGTCGTAAGCCTTGGTCAAAAAAGCGGGCTAGCAAGTCCGAACCAGCTTATTAGGAACGGTACGCGCAGATCTCATCATGGCCTGAACGCCAAAAGCGTTCGACTCGCGAGAGGCCGGATACATTTACGCAAACTGACATGCGTCGGATCGACAACGCTCGCCTTGCAAAGCCGGGGCGGACCATACATTTTTTGCGAGTACGTCCTGCAACATGGCCTTGTCCAGGCTCAGGTCCGCCACGAGCCGCTTCAGCTTCGCGTTTTCCTCTTCGAGCTGGCGCAAGCGGCGCAGCTCAGAAGGCCCCAACCCTCCGAATTTCTTCTTCCAGTTGTAGAAAGTCGCCTCGCTTATTCCGAGTTTGCGGCAGATCTCTTCGACCTTCGTACCCAGCTCGGCTTGCTTCAGGGCAAATGCGATCTGCTCTTCCGTAAACTTGCTCGTCTTCATGGCATGGCCTTCGTGTCCGCTTGGACACATCATGCCGAATTTCTCTACTTTTGCACCGGACTATTTCTTGGGTCAGGGTCAACTTTTTGCCTGTATGGAGAAGAACATGGCAGAGCACGTGGTACCCAGACGGCAGTACACGAAGGAATTCAAGGTTGAGGCGGTGCGGCTCGCTGAGAGCGTCGGTCAGCATGAAGCCGCTCGCAGGCTGGGCGTGCCGGTGGCGACGCTGGGGAACTGGTGCCGTGATCAGTGCGATGGCAGTGCGCAGGCCGCAGCGGGGCCGGCGTCGAGTGCACCGAGCTCAAGTCGTCGTCCGGTTAGCGACCTGGAGGCCGAGAACAGCCGTCTGCGTAAGGAACTGGCCAGCGCAAAGCTGGATATCGAAATTCTTCGAAAGGCGACGGCGTACTTCGCGAAGGGGTCGCGGTGAGGTAATGCGATGGACTCCCCACCCCTCGGGGTGGCGATAATCACGATTTTCCAATGAGGACGTCCAGCATGAGTGCACAAGTCATCGGGCTCGATATCGCGAAGAATGTCATTCAGGTTCACGGAGTGAACGCAGCCGGCGCAGCGGTACTGACCAAGCGCCTCAAACGTTCTCAGGTGCTCGAGTTTTTCGCAAACCTGTCGCCTTGCCTGATCGCGATAGAGGCTTGCGCTGGCTCGCACGATTGGGCGCGCCGACTGGCTGGCTTTGGGCACCGAATCAAGCTTATTCCCGCGCAATATGTAAAACCATTCGTCCGGCGTTCCAAAACGGATGCCCGTGACGCAGCAGCCATTTGCGAGGCGGCTCGTCAGCCGGATATGCCAACAGTAGCGGTCAACACCAAGGAACAACAAGCTGTCCAGATGCTGCACCGAATTCGACAACGGCTTATGCAAGAGCGCACCGCCTTGATCAATCAGACGCGTGGGTTACTGGGCGAGTACGGGATCGTCTTCCCAATTCACGTTTCAGCCTTCAAAGAGGGGACACGACGACTTCTCGCGGATGAAAGCGACACGTTGCCCGCTTTGGCGCGGGACTTGTTGCTTGATTTGTGCACCGAGTTGACGGCGCTGGAAGAGCGGATCGACACCGTGGATAGGCGCGTGAGACGATTGGCGAAAGAAGATGAGCGTTGCGCCAGATTGCAGGAAATCCCCGGTATCGGTCCCGTGACGGCCACGGCCTTGATCGCCGCGGTGGGAGATGCGAGGCGCTACCGCAGTGCCAGACATATGGCCGCCAGTTTCGGACTCACGCCTCACGAACACAGCAGCGGAGGAAGGCAAAAGTTGCTCGGGATCAGCAAACGGGGAGATCGATACATCCGCTGGCTGCTGGTCCAGGGAGCGCGGTCGATCATGCGATTTGCGGGCAAGCGAACCGATGCGCTGTCGCGCTGGGCCTGCCAGCTCGCGAGCAGACGTGGGGTGAATGTCGCAGCGGCGGCGCTGGCGAACAAACTAGCACGCATAGCGTGGGCGTTGCTTGCCAAGAGCGAGCGCTTCGCGACCGCATGAATCCATAAGATCTCTGCAGTAGAGCCACCAGCAGTTTGCGAACAATGAACAATCGATGATGCGACGGGTCTGACCCAGCCTCGAAAATCCGACAGGCGTAGTGGCCAAGGAAGGCCGCTGAGGTATTGAGAACGAGGCAGGCGATTTGCATTATGGCCAGCGGTGACCCGCATAAACAGGCCGAATATATACGTGCAGACTGACACCTTGCATTAAAGGAAGACGCATTGTTTGCAAAACCTGGGGAGTCCATATATACGCCTGGATTGACGCACATCGCGACCAGTACAGCGTAAGTCGGCTTTGCCGGGTTCTGGGTGTGTCGCGCAGCGGCTATTGCCAGTGGCGCGGCAGGGAGCCAAGTCGGCGGGCACTGGCCAATGCCATGTTGGACGCTGAGGTCGCCGCCATTCATCGTGCCAGCCGCGGCAGCTATGGCCGTCCTCGAATCGTGCGGCAGTTGCGTGCTCAGGGCCGGCCGGTGAGCGCCGAACGCGTGCGTCGCAGCCTGCAACGCCAGGGGCTACGTCCGGTCTACAAGCGCCCGTATCGGGTGACGACGGATTCGACGCATCGCTTGCCGGTGGCGCCGAATCTGTTGGATCGGCGTTTCGACGGCTGGCGGCCCAATCAAGCCTGGGTAAGCGACATCACGTTCGTGAGGACCGGCGAGGGCTGGTTATATCTGGCGGCGATCCTGGATCTGGCGAGCCGGCGCATCGTCGGCTGGTCGATGTCCGAGCGGATCAACGCGGATCTGGTCTGCCAGGCGTTGCGCAGCGCGTGCTGGCAACGCAAACCGCCACCGGGATTGCTGCTGCACTCCGATCGCGGCACCCAATATGCCAGTCGCGCGTACCGGAAATTGACCGCCGCGTTCAAGATAAACGTTTCAATGAGCCGCCGTGCCAACGCCTGGGATAACGCCCCGATGGAAAGCTTCTTCAAGACGCTGAAGGTCGAAAGAATCTACCAGACTCACTACGAAACGCGTGCTCACGCCCGCCTGGATATCGTCGATTGGATCGAGGGCTATTACAATCGGCAGCGCCTGCATACCTCGATCGACTTCCTTACCCCCGTCGACTACGAGGCCAGCTTGATCGCCGCATGAGTTGCTGTACGTGAAAACGAGGCAGGGTCACGCCCAGCCTGGCCGAAACTTCGGCCACGGAGTAGCCCCGCTCGGTGATTTGCCGAACCGCTTCCTGTTTGAATTCCGGGGTAAATCTCTGTGCGCTCATGATGACCTCCTATGCTCAAATCATAGGCCAGCGGCGTCTAGTATTCCGTGGGCAGTCCAATTATGGCTCGAAGATGTCTACGAAAGGCTGGCCGGTCCAGGATAAAAGAGAATTCACTTGGCAAACGGCTACAAGAAACGTCCTAGGTCAACAGTAAGGCTAAAGCATCTGGTGAAAATCAATAGAATATTTCCATTTTGATCGCATTTTAAGTTGCTCCGAGTGCATCATGGAAATATATTGAAGGCCGCAGCTATCGAATCAGGCAAGGAAAATGCTTGTTGCATTTTCTGAGAAATTTCACTAACTTGCAGTCGTCTGCCTTGGGCGAAACCTCGGTTATTTTAATTAAAGACTTAGGCGGTGATCATTCTGGGGTTTTCAAGGCATCAAGAAAAATGCACTTTCACTACAGGTGATGGCTTATCGATTTTGATTTGGATGGCTCAATTGAAATTTGAAAATGGAGAATTTTTATGAAAAGAATTTTATATGCGACCTTGATTTTGGTCTTGGGTGTATCTGGAGCTTGGGCAGCACAACCGCAATATCTTCAGTCGACCTCGACTTCTTTTGCACAAAGGGGAGGTGATGGTGTCGTTGAATTTGCTGCAACACGAACGGTTTCAAGCGTTATTGGATCTATCTCAATCGATGCGCCCGATGGAGTTATCTTTACCGGTGTGCAGGGGAGTAATCTTCCTACTTGCAATATAACAAATAAATTTCCATCGACACGCATTACATGCGAAGGTAGCAGTGTATCAGGAAATTCATATTTCCCATTTTTACCTATTCATAGATTGAGAGTTTCCTATGTGGTTGATGTAGCCGCGAACTTAGGGTCGCTTTCTGGACGAACCATGCTTAATAGTAGGTATGCAGGCGTTACCAACTCTTCATTTACAATTAATGTCGCATCGTCTCCGGAATTCACTGACAACATCGTATCTAGCGGAAGGCCAAGAAGAGATGTCTCGTCGTTGTTTGGCCTGTTTGATGGGGCTAAGAGTACTGTTTTCCAGCCCGTGACCGGAGTTCGGGGAAATCCTTCGAGCAACCAAGCATCAAATTCGTTTCCTGCTGTGGGACGGCTAAGAGGTACTAATGATAGGGGGGAGGGGGCGTCTTGCTCTGCAGCGGTCGTCCCATCGAAAAGTGGATCTCTTGTTATCACGGCGGCTCATTGTTTATTTTCGTCTAGCACGTTAAGTCAGTTTACTGATTTCACCCTATGCATTGGCGAGACAAAATCAATGGGAGATCCTTACAAAATAGGGGATTGCAATAACGATCATTTTTTCAGAGTTTCTAAATTTTATCAAAATATCCCAAAAGTCTATTTCAATCAATCGTATTTGAATGGCGGGAATGCATCGTACGATATCGCTTTTATTAAATTTGAAAGAAATAGCTTTACCGGAAAAACACTTGAGGAAACGGCGGGAAGCTATGGAATAGCTTTTAATAAAAATCCCTCGACTGGAAATTCGCTAAGTGCTGTTGGATATCCCGGGAACTCTGATTTAGCGACATGTCTTGGGACGCAGGCTTACAGCAACTTCATCTGGAATTGGAAGCTTTCGACAAACGACATACTTATGATTTATACCAACAAGTGCGTTGAAAAAACTGGGAATTTAGATCCTGGCGCGAGCGGTGGGCCGATTTTTGAGCGCATTGCGGATGTCGATGGAAGTTGGGAATATATTGTTGGCGTTTTTGTGGCCTCCCCTGAAATATCATGGTATGTGCCAATGGAAAGAGATATCGGATTTTCTCCAATTCTACGTGACTGGGTTAGAGATATGTATGAAAAAATGGCTGACATGAAAGCGGTTGAGCTACATTTCGCTATGTAGTCGGCCCTGCAAAACTAGTCGGCATCTGATGCGGCGAGGGTTAGCGGGTCGAGGGGGAATCGCTGAACTCCTTGACCCTGAACCAGAATTAGTCCCGGGCGGAAGTGGAGATTTCCGGCTTGTGACCCTGACCCAAGAAATAGTCCGGTGCAAAAGTAGAGAAATTCGGCATGATGTGTCCAAGCGGACACGAAGGCCATGCCATGAAGACGAGCAAGTTTACGGAAGAGCAGATCGCATTTGCCCTGAAGCAAGCCGAGCTGGGTACGAAGGTCGAAGAGATCTGCCGCAAACTCGGAATAAGCGAGGCGACTTTCTACAACTGGAAGAAGAAATTCGGAGGGTTGGGGCCTTCTGAGCTGCGCCGCTTGCGCCAGCTCGAAGAGGAAAACGCGAAGCTGAAGCGGCTCGTGGCGGACCTGAGCCTGGACAAGGCCATGTTGCAGGACGTACTCGCAAAAAATGTATGGTCCGCCCCGGCTTTGCAAGGCGAGCGTTGTCGATCCGACGCATGTCAGTTTGCGTAAATGTATCCGGCCTCTCGCGAGTCGAACGCTTTTGGCGTTCAGGCCATGATGAGATCTGCGCGTACCGTTCCTAATAAGCTGGTTCGGACTTGCTAGCCCGCTTTTTTGACCAAGGCTTACGACACGCCAGTCAACTGTTGCGTCATCTCGATTCCACGTCCCTGCAAACTTGAAGTCGATTCGGTTCTAGAAGCGTGGATCCATTTTTTCGTACAGGGCGCCCGGGCGCGTGAGTACAACCCACGCGACGCGAGCAAGTTTGTTCGCCAGCGCTATCACGACCTTGTTGTGATGCATCCTGCTCTCGAGCGTATCCAGCCATCGCCCGAGCCGATCTCTTGAGCGATCCAGATGCATCAGACAGGACTGAGCGCCCAATACAAGTAAGCGGCGCAGGTACGTATTGCCGCGTTTGCTGATGCCCAAGAGCGTAGGCTTGCCGCCGGTCGTATGCTGACGCGGAACGAGGCCGATCCATGCAGCCAAGTCACGTCCGCTGCGGAATTGCTTGCCATTTCCAATGGCTGCGCACAAAGCGCTTGCCCCAAGCGGGCCAATTCCCGGAATCGTCGTGAGGCGCTGTACAACGTCATCGTGCTTGGCAGAGGCTTCGATCTGACCGGAAAGTGCGGTGACGCGCTCGTCAATACGCAGGAAGTCCGACCACAGATCCGTCAGCAGCTGTCGCATCGTCGGCGTCAGATCGTTGGAATCGTCCGCGAGAATGCGAGTCGCATCGCGTCGAAACATGCCGATACCGGTGTGGATTGCGATGCCGTATTCGAGCAGAAAGCAGCGAAACTGACTCACTAGGGCCGTGCGCTGATGAACGAATTGGGCACGCACGCGGTGCAGCGCTTGCATGTCAAGTTGCTCGTGGCGTTTGACAGGGACGAAGCGCATCGTTGGGCGTGTTACTGCTTCGGCGATTGCCTCGGCGTCGAGCGTGTCATTCTTGTTCGACTTCAGGTAGGGCTTGACGAATTGGGCCGGTATCAACTTGACGTCGTGGCCGAACGCGATCAGTTTCCTTGCCAGCCAATGGGATCCCGGACAGGCCTCCATGCCCACGAGCGCGGGAGACGCGGTTGCAAAGAACTGTAGCAAGGCGTCGCGACGAAGCTTGATTCTCAGGGTGGGCCGTCCATGCTGGTCGGCTCCGGCGATGTGAAACGTCGTCTTACCCAGGTCGACGCCGTAGACGGCGCAGCTGTGAGAAACGATACGCATGATCATTCTCCGACGGTTTCGGGGGCTTCAGTATCCCCCTTCAGGGAGGGGCGGACCATCCTATTAGCTCTGAAGCCTGCCCGTCGGCGCATGTTGATCGATGAATTGCGTGATCGCTATCGAACCAGCCTGACGAAGACTTGCGCGTTGTTTGGCATGTCTCGTTCGCTGTATCGGTATCAGTCGGTTGCGCGCGATTCGTCGGCGCTGCTCATGCGTATCAAGGAAATCACCGCCACGCGCGTGCACTATGGGTATCGGCGCGTTCACGTGGTCCTGCGACGGGAAGGCTGGCGAGATAACTGCAAGCGCGTCTACAGGCTGTATCGGGCGGAGGGCCTTTCACTGCGGCATAAGCGACCACGACGTAACAAATCGGCTCGGCTGCGACAGCCCAAGCATATCGTGACCGCGATCAACGAAATCTGGAGCATGGATTTCGTTGCGGATGCACTGTTCGACGGGAGACGTCTACGGACACTGACCGTCGTCGACAACTACACCCGGGAATGCCTGGCCATCGAGGTCGGGCAAAGTCTGACGGGGGAGCATGTAGTCGAAGCGCTGACGCGTATTACTTCCCTGCGCGGGCACCCCGCCACGATCAAGGTCGACAATGGCAGCGAGTTCATTTCGAAGGCAATGGATCGCTGGGCCTATGAACATGGCGTTGAACTGGATTTCAGCCGGCCGGGCGCGCCCACTGACAACGCCAAGGTCGAAAGCTTCAACGGGCGCTTCCGGCAGGAGTGTCTGAACGTACATTGGTTCTTGTCATTGGCCGACGCGCAGAGCAAAATCGACGACTGGCGCACGTACTATAACGAGGTTCGTCCCCACTCCGCATTGCAGTGGATGACACCCGCAGAATTCGCCCGTCAGGCAAGGGAATCCGCCTCGCCTGACAACTCAACCAAGCCGGAAATCTCCACTTCCGACCGGGACTAATTCTGGTTCAGGGTCAGTTCAGGGTCACGGGATGTGTGGCTTTCACCACTGGCACCCGTCCCGGTTCATCGCATCGACTGCAAGCATCGGGATCGCTAGAAGTCCCATCCGGGAATATTTGTTTCGGCAGTCGCTGCGGGCGGTCTTCGAGATCTCGCGATCAAGCAGCGTGGTTACTTCTTGTGTGTGGTTGTGAGGCTCTCGCGAGGCAGGCTGGGGCGTTGTGCCATATTGAGCTGATCGGAGGGTGTCGATGGTCTGGAGATCCCTCTGCCAGTCAATACTCTCGTCTGGAGATTTGCTCACACCAGAGGTGTCGGCAGGGATGGCTACCGGCGTACTCACATCTTGGCGGGGCACAGAGGTCGTTTCGCGTTCCCGCAGTTGTTGAACGGAACTAGGATTCGTCGCGGCACGCGAGCGTGATTGCTTGGTGGCCCGGGAAATATGGATAGTGTCGTTTGAAGGTGCGGTCCCCGACCGCCGCGTTTCAGCCGGTATAAACGTTACGGTAAGCGCGCGGTGTTCTGGTTGTGGATTACCTGGCTGGGGCCGCAGAGAATTTTTCAACGCAAGTAGCGCCACCGCATGGAGCGCCGCTGCGATCACAACCGCAAAGATTGTCACGCGACCGTTGCGTTGCACGAGTCGGGTCAGCAAAGGAGTGATCGATGAGCCCACGCTCCGTCCGGATTGGGAATGTCGGATTATTCCGGACTGACTGATGTTTCGCGGTGATGCTCCAGAAGATCGCCCGGTTGGCAGTCGAGATATTGGCAAATCGCATCCAGCGTTGCCAAGCGTACCCCTTTCACTTTTCCCTGCTTCAACAGGGAGAGGTTCTGTTCAGTAATTCCGATAGCCGTAGCAAGATCCTTCGACTTGACCTTGCGCATCGCAAGTAGTATATCCAGCTTGATAATGATAGACATGGTGGCATCTCATACGAATTGCTGATTTTCGGCGTTCAGTTCGCTTGCGTGCCGCAGAATATGAGCGATCACGGCGATACACGCTGCGAGGAACAACGCCACGATGTCTGGCGGGCCAAAGCTTAGCGCGATCATGCGGTGTCCGACGGGCGCCCGCATCGTCAACCAGATGCTGAGCAATGGCTCACAAATCAGGTTCAGAACAACCCAAAACCCGACGGATCGGCCAACTTTCCCGAGGTGGTTTGCTGTGATGGGCGAGAAATATTCTCTGCACCCATAGCTTTGGAAAAGGCAGCGAAGATGACGAAGGCCGATTGCGAGGACCAGCAACGGGACGCTCGACAGGACTATCCCGCCGAGTTTTTGCCAGTAGGGGAATGATCCGACGTCGACACCGAGGTTGCTTATCAGCCGATCCGTCAGGGCGAACCCGAGCCCGTAGCCGTTCAGACTCGGATATAGCCAGCAAGCGGCGTTGAGCAGCAGCATGGCAACGATCAGCCAGAGGGTGGCGGCCGCCATACGCTGACTTAGATGAGAGAGGCGATCGGATGTCATTGGCGAGAGCCTTAAAAGTTGAGCAGATAAGATTGTAGCATCATAAATTATCGCAAAACAATAAGAAATGAATGTATTGAAGCCATTCGCGATGATTCACATCGAACTTCTTAACGGCTGCTGCCGCGCTGCCCTGCGATGCGCGCTTAGGCCACGTGCCATGCTCAACTACCGCCAGGACGACAAGCGGTCGATGAGCATGGGTGATCGTGTTTTACGGGATCCGTCGACGGTGCGACACGGGCATGGATTCGCTGCCGCGATCTCATGCATGGCATCCGTGGTCAACAGCGTGCGCCACGGTACTGCTCGGGCACTAACTTCGAATTGGCCGAGGTCAAACCGGATTGCGATCGGCTCAAAAAACGGCGAGTTGATATACGACCCTATATAACGTTACATCTTCTAGGCGTGCCTGGGGAATTGGGTGAATGGTAAGAGGTATACGGGTTTACTTAAATGGTGAAGCAATTGTTGTGGAGCTGCTTCGTTGATTCGTATGAGTTTTGTGAAATTGACTAAGATCAATGAAACTGGATTTTTTGGGAATGCGGGGTGGATGGGTAACTATTGATGTTTATTTTATAGACGTATAATGTATTAAGTAATACAAATAAAGTACGGGCGAATTTGAAGAGACTGCGAAGACGGTTGATTAAGAAGAGAAAACAAGAGGGCCGGGCACGGGGGTAGGTGTGAAAATAGGGTACGCGCGCGTGTCGACTGACGAGCAATGCCTGGATCTGCAACTGAGCGCATTGCGACAGGCGGACTGTGATGAGATTTGTATGGACCACGGCGTGTCGGGGTCCAGACAGGATCGGCCAGGATTGAACGAAGTGCTGGCGGGATTGAAACCGGGCGACACACTGGTGGTGTGGCGCCTGGATCGACTTGGGCGCTCGTTAAGTCATTTGCTTGCGTTGATCAACGATTTCCGCGCACGCGGAATTCATTTTGCGTCATTGACGGAGCTGATCGATACGGGCACGCCGACGGGGATGTTTACGTTTCATATGATTGCAGCGCTGGCGGAATTTGAGCGCGCACTGATTAGTGAGCGTACGCGCGCGGGCGTGGCGGCGGCTCGGGATCGAGGCAAACGTCTGGGACGGCCAAGGGCGCTGGATGACGCGCAGGTGCGGGAGGCGAGGGTGTTGCTGCGGGAGCTTCCTGAGTCGGAGGTGGCGATTCGCTTTCGGGTTCACCACCGAACATTGCGTAAGCGGCTCAGGGAGTTTGAGGTGTTCGGGCAAGAGGTTCAGGACGCGGTCTGCGAGCTTCGGTGCGACGTCGTGGCGTGCAGTGAGGGCGATCGCGTTTACGGGCTGGGACGACTGGTGAGAGCAGTGAAGCGGGCGTGTCGTTGTACACGAGGGCAGACGAGTATGGGGTTAGCATGGAGCCTTCAGAAGGGATCGAGCCACGGCTGGTCGATGCGGCCGACGCCGTTGGTCAGTGCGGACAAATGGCAGCGGTCGCCAGGGATGCGTTATCGCCCAGTGCGAAGGCGAGCGACTGTGTATTCCAAGGAGCCGGACACTTCGTCATCAAGTGATACATGACGGAAGTGGTGCGTTCAGGCTGCCGTGTCGGTTTTGATTCTGAAGTTTTCGATATCCTGGCCGTGCATCCATTTGGGTCGGCGGCCGCTTCCGCACCAGGTTTTGCCTGAGATGGGGTCCATGTACTGGGGGACACGTTTGCGGCGTGGCGCGGGAGACTTTAGTGCACGGATGGCATCCTCGATATCGTCCATGGAGATACTGTAAAGCACCATCAGGCGTGCGATGGAGACGATCGTATCGGCCAGTTCGCGCTTGCGTGCAAGTTCCATGCGTTCTCTGAGCGCCAGTTCTTGCTGCATAAGATCTTGGTAATTGTCCATAGTGATGTATGACGTCCTGCATGTGTACGGCATGCGGGACGCTGTCGCTAGAAGAAAAAAATGAGCCATTCAATCAAGACATGGCTCACCAAGAAGCGAGGCCCGGGGGGGAGCCTCACTGTGCCACGACGCACGGGAATACCACTCGGTGGCCAAAATAGAGTTTCATATTTTGCCGGGTCAGGCAAATCAACAATTCTTCACGAAACACGTCGGACTGCGAAAAGTCAGGCCGAAGTTATTCAGCAGAAGCTCCCCGCTTTTTGAGGCGATGCACGGTTCTGGGGTGAACATTGAAGCGCTCAGCGACATACGCCGTGGATTCGGATTGAAGCAGGCGTAGCGCTTGTCGAGACTCGTCGGGACCGAGCGCCCGGCGGCGTCCGAGTCGCGTGCCGCGGGCGCGCGCGGCGTCGAGCCCCGCGCGAGTGCGTTCGCTAATCAGCCGTCGTTCGAACTCCGCGAGGGCCGCCATCATGTGAAACATGAGCGTGCCGCCGGCGGAGGCGGTATCGATGGCTTCGGTCAAGGACGCGAACTGGACACGGCGTTTGCCGAGGTGAGTGATCAGGTCGACAAGCCGACTGAGGGAGCGGCCCAGGCGATCGAGCCGCCATACGATCAGCGTGTCGCCTGGCTTGAGCCGAAAGAGCGCGTTGTCCAGACCCGGGCGGGCGAAGCGGGATCCGGAGACACCTTGATCCGTATAAATGTGTTCGCAACCTGCGCGCTTGAGTGCATCGAGCTGAAGGTTGAGGTTCTGTTCGCCGGTGGAGACGCGGGCATATCCGATTTTCATGGGTGTGTTCTCAAAAAAACCACACTCCCGGGTGATCAGCCCGGCAGCGTTGATTGGCACGTTGACAAAAACGACCGATTTTGTCGTTGCGTGCCGCACACCACCTGTGAATCGCTAAGCCCTTGAATCCTCTGGTCTCGTCGGGAGACCTCTTCCCCGTTGCTGCAATTTGTCAGAATCGGTCGATTTCGTACCGCGCACGGGCGGCCCCAGAGCATCCCTCATTCAAACGGCAGTTTAACACCGACGGCGGGATGGGCACGTAGAGGCCTGAATCAAATCATCACAGGAAATTAAAGCGATGAAGACCGGGATGCAGCGCAGTACGGGGATGGCTGGGCGTGGATGGCCACGAAGCATGGGTGGCCCCGTGGACAAAGCGCGACAACAACAGCGAGTCGAAGCGGCGCTGCAGTTCAACCAGGAACAGATTCTCGCGCTGGATGACACCAGCCACTTGCTCTACGAGGCACGCGAAGTGAGTTTGGCCGCCCGTGTGGGTATGAATCTGTCAACAGCTTTGGGGAAATCGGCGGACATGACGCGGTGGTTCGATCGCCTGGTGATGCAGGGCACGATCGAGATTCTGCGAGCAAACCCAAGTGCTGCATTAGGTTGCGCGGTCAACGGAGAGAGCGCGATCGAGGATGTCTGGTGGGACAGTGTTTTCCAGATGCTCGAGCGAGAGCCCGATGTCGCACGGCGCCTGATTGTCGAGCTGGCGGAGATGGCGCCGCTGGATCCGGTAGCCGGCCGCGCCTTCTTCGGGAGGCTGAAATGGTGTGGCTGCCGGGTCGCGATCAAGGATTTTGGCGTTCGATACGGCGTACAGAGTGCAATGGCCGTTAGCGCCCCTGACTTCATCAAGCTGGACCGGACATTGTTGTGCGCCGCTCATCAATCGGCTAGCGGCAAGCGTCGACTTGCCCAACTGTTGAAGTTGGCCGGCGAATCGGCCCCCTGCGTCATCGTGGATGGGGTGGAGGCGAGTCAGGATGCCGCCCTGGCAAATGCTATGGGTGCCAGATGGGGGCAATTCCGTTACCTGCAGGACGCGTGACGTAATCAAGTGAGTTGCCTTCATCGGCATCCGTCAATAACTGATGCAGTGTGTCAAGACCATGAGAAATAAAAATAGGCATGAGGCAGGCAAACAGAAAGCTCGCGCTGTCCTCACGGGAGCGAGCGCAGTACACGATTTGTTGTCCACGTTGACGCAGTGGATCGACGTGACACGAAGCGAGGGTGCGGTGCCTCCGCAATGGAGCGAGGTGTTGCGCGCGGTGGTGATCCGTATCACGCGAATGCCAATGTTGGACAAGAGAGGACAGGAGCTGGCCGCGCGCGCGTACCTCATTGGCGTGTCGATGGGCATGTACGGCGAGGATTCGGCGATCTCACACGGTTTGCGGGTGGGTTACGAGGCTGCGATCAATGAATACAGGACTGCGAATGGTCGGTCTGCGAGTCGGATATTCATGGCGCTGATGTCCGCAGGCCGGCACCACGGACGCAGCGTGATTACGACGGTGACGGCCGATCTCCGGTCGCGTCGTTACGACTACGACCACGAATTTGATTCCTGTCTATCTACCGGGCTGACTCACTAGCCGATCGCGTGGTTCGGCTGAGAATAAAAGATCAGATCATTACTAAGGTGTGCGAATCATGTGTCGGTCGGATGAACTAGATATGGAGAGTAGCGAATCTGACGTGCCGAGGTTCGGCGACCCTAGCGCGCTTCGGCAACTTGGTGAGTCGATGTTCCGCAGAGGGCGGTGGATCAGTGCATTGCGCTACTTCGAGGCGGTGCGTGCAGTTCAAGCGGATATCAATCCGTTGGTGGTGTACCGAATGGCGGTGTGTTGCAGCCGGCTGAATCGGACGGAAGAAGCGGAGCGGCACTTCCGTCAGGCGCTGTCGGAAGACTCCATGCCGCAGGTCCATCGGGACTATGCGCAGCACTTGCTGCTGAACGGGCGCTTTGAGCAGGGGTGGGTGCATTACCGTCGCGGCCGAGGCGCGGAGCCCTTTGTGGCGCCGATGTCGTTGAGCGCAAAAGAGATGCTTTGGGATGGTCGCTATCGGCCAGGCAGCGTGCTGGAGATCGTGTGCGAGTCGCGCCTTAGTGAGCAGATCCTGTTCGCGGCGTTCTTCCCGGAACTATTGGTGCGTGCCAGGGCGGCTGGAATGCGCGTTGTAGTGAGTTGCCACTCGACGCTGGTGCGGCTGTTTCAAAGCAGCTTCCGGGAGGCGACGGTGGTGACGTGGGAGTTGTACGGCGGGCGGCTGCACGATCTGCCGATCGGCTCGGCCGGTCGGCAATGGATGAAGACGAGGCAGTCGGACTTGCCAGGGTATTTACCGCTGCCCAAGCGCGGTGCGTATCTGAGGCCGAGCGTGGATGACGTCGGCAAGGTGCGCTCGCTTCTTCGGGGCGAGCAAGCTGGGCTGCGTGTGGGACTGGTGGATCCCCGAGGCAATCGAGACACGCGCCTGGAGAGTGGCCTGTCGGGACTCAGTGTGGTGCGAGCGCAATTGTGCGGCATGCCGAGAGCGATCCGGGTGTTCGAGTTGAACACGGGGCGAGAAGGGTCGGGTGGGTTCTCGGATGGGGCGGATCGGCTCGGGCGTGAGCTGCTGGATATGAGCAGTGTAGCGGCGTTGATGCAGGAGATGGATGTGGTGGTGGGGGTGGACTCGCCGGAGGTGAATGTATCGGGGGCACTCGGTTGCGAGACGCGAGTGCTGTTGGGTAAGCACGCCGAGTGGCACTGGGGAAAGGAGGACGAAGAGTGTGGGTGGTACCCGCACGCGAAAGGGTATCGGGACTGGCCTGCGGGGAGTGGGTCGTCACCTGTCGAGCAGTTGCTGACTGAGTTGGAAGAGATGTCGGTAGCGACTGCGAGTGTAAAGCAGCAGAGATAAGAGAACGAAAGATGAACAAGATATATAGAACAGTATGGAGCGAATCCCAGGGATGCTGGGTTGTTGCCTCTGAAAAAACGAATGCAAAAGGTAAAAAGAAATCGATTGTTGAAAAGAGTACTGGTGTAGCTATATTGGCGATCGGAATGGTAATATCGATGCCCGATGCATATGCACTTGGTGCTTGTGTTACCAACACGACGACCTCTAGTTATATATATGCTCAGGGTGGTTCTTATCCTAGCATCCCTTGCAGTGATCCATATGATGCAGTGACTACTGGATTAGTCACTATAGGAAATGACAATGGCACGGTAATGTATGTGGGGTCGTCTGGCTATCACTTCACTGCTGCTGGTAAAGTGTTATCAATGACACCGGTGACGGGCGGTTTTAGTTTGAGTGGTGTCGCCCCAGGTGCCGTAAGTTCTTCGAGTACAGATGCGATTAATGGTTCACAGTTGTATGCAGTATCGACGTCAGCATCTACGAGTATTTCAACGGCATTCAGTAATATTACGTCGTTGTCGAGTGGTTTAAGCACGGCAACCAGTAGCGTCACATCGCTGTCGACGTCAACATCATCGGGGCTGAGTACCGCAAACAGTAACGTAGCGTCTCTTTCGAACTCAACGTCTTCCGGCATTAGCACGGCAAACAGCAGCGTTGCCTCACTGTCGAGTTCGACATCCTCAGGCCTGTCAACAGCAAACAGCCATATTGCTTCGCTGTCGACTGGCACCAGTTCTCTGTCAATCGGCCTGTCAACAACCAATAGCAATGTTGCTTCGCTGTCGTCGGGGGCAAGCGCGCTGTCGTTGTCGGTTTCGACCGCCACGAGCAACATCGGTTCATTGTCGACAAATGTTAATAATTTGTCAACATCAGTTAGTACTTCGAATAGTGCCGTGTCGTCGCTGTCCTCGGTCGTTGCTGGTATTTCGACGGCGAACAGCAACATTACTGGTCTGTCATCAAGCATTTCGACGAATGCGAGCAACATTGCCAACCTGACTTCAGGACTGAGCACGCTGTCGTCGTCTGTTTCAACCTCGGTTTCCGGGTTGTCGAGCAGCTTGAGCGCGACCAGCAGCAACGTTGCGTCGCTTTCGTCGTCAACGTCGTCTGGCTTGAGCACGGCCAATAGCGGGATCAGCTCGCTGTCGGGCGCGGTGTCGACGAACACGAGCAGCATCGCGTCGTTGTCGTCGGGTGCAAGTTCGCTCTCGAGCGGCCTGAGCGCGACGACGAGCAGCGTCACATCGCTGTCGGTGTCGACCTCGAGCGGCTTGAGCACGGCCAATAGCAACATTGGTTCGCTGTCGGTGGGTCTGAGTACGACGAACAGCAATGTCACATCACTGTCGGTATCGACCTCGAGCGGTCTGAGCACGGCCAATAGCAATATCGGTTCGCTCTCGTCGGGCTTGAGCACGGTCAACAGTGGTGTCGGCTCGCTTTCGGGTGGGTTGAGCACCACAAACAGCTCGCTGACTTCGCTGTCGACTACGGTCAGTGCGCTGTCTACGGCGAGCAGCAATATTACAAACTTGTCGAGCAGTGTGTCGACGAATGCAAGCAATATTGCGAACCTGTCTTCTGGGGTGGGCTCGCTGTCGAGTGGCCTGAGCACGACGAACAGTAATGTTACGTCGTTGTCGACGTCGACCTCGAACGGTCTGAGCACGGCCAACAGCAACATTGGTTCGCTGTCGACGGGTGTGAGCTCGCTGTCGGTCGGCCTGAGCACGACGAACAGTAATGTCACGTCGTTGTCGGTGTCGACCTCGAGCGGCCTGAGCACGGCCAACAGCAATATCGGTTCGCTGTCGACGGGCGTGAGCTCGCTGTCGGTTGGCCTGAGCACGACGAACAGCAACGTGGCGTCGCTGTCGAACTCGACCTCGAACGGTCTGAGCACGGCCAACAGCAATATCGGTTCGCTGTCGACGGGCGTGAGCTCGCTGTCGGTCGGCCTGAGCACAACGAACAGCAACGTGGCCTCGCTGTCGAACTCGACCTCGAACGGCTTGAGCACGGCCAATAGCAATATCGGTTCGCTGTCGACGGGTGTGAGCTCGTTGTCGGTGGGCTTGAGCACGGCTAATAGCGGCATTGGTTCGCTGTCGCAAGGCCTGAGTACGACTAATAGCGGTGTGAGTTCGCTCTCGAGCGGGTTGAGTTCGACGAATAGTTCGTTGACGTCGATGTCGACGACGGTGAGCGCGCTGTCGTCTGCAAGCAGCAATATTGCGAATCTGTCGAGCAGCGTATCGACGAACGCAAGCAACATTGCCAATCTCGGTTCTGGGCTGAGCACACTGTCGTCGTCGGTTTCGACGGCCACATCGACGCTGTCGAGCGGTTTGAGCACGACGAACAGCAACCTGTCGTCGCTGTCGGTGTCGACCTCGAGCGGCCTGAACTCGCTGTCGTCGACGTTCTCGTCGAGCCTGTCGTCGGGTCTGAGCACGTTGTCGAGCGCGGTGTCGGGTAGCCTGAGCACGACGAACAGCAACCTGTCGTCGCTGTCGGTGTCGACCTCGAGCGGCTTGAACTCGCTGTCGTCGACGTTCTCGTCGAGCCTGTCGTCGGGTCTGAGCACGCTGTCGAGCGCGGTGACGTCGAGCCTGAGCGTGACGAACAGCAATCTGTCGTCGCTGTCGGTGTCGACCTCGAGCGGCCTGAACTCGCTGTCGTCGACGTTCTCGTCGAGCCTGTCGTCGGGTCTGAGCACATTGTCGAGCGCAGTGACGTCGAGCCTGAGCGTGACGAACAGCAACCTGTCGTCGCTGTCGGTGTCGACCTCGAGCGGCCTGAACTCGCTGTCGTCGACGTTCTCGTCGAGCCTGTCGTCGGGTCTGAGCACGTTGTCGAGCGCGGTGACGTCGAGCCTGAGCGTGACGAACAGCAATCTGTCGTCGTTGTCAGTGTCGACCTCGAGTGGCCTGAACTCGCTGTCGTCGACGTTCTCGTCGAGCCTGTCGTCGGGTCTGAGCACGCTGTCGAGCGCGGTGACGTCGAGCCTGAGCGTGACGAACAGCAACCTGTCGTCGCTGTCGGTGTCGACCTCGAGCGGCCTGAACTCGCTGTCGTCGACGTTCTCGTCGAGCCTGTCGTCGGGTCTGAGCACGTTGTCGAGCGCGGTGACGTCGAGCCTGAGCGTGACGAACAGCAATCTGTCGTCGCTGTCGGTGTCGACCTCGAGTGGCCTGAACTCGCTGTCGTCGACGTTCTCGTCGAGCCTGTCGTCGGGTCTGAGCACGTTGTCGAGCGCGGTGACGTCGAGCCTGAGCGTGACGAACAGCAACCTGTCGTCGTTGTCAGTGTCGACCTCGAGTGGCTTGAACTCGCTGTCGTCGACGTTCTCGTCGAGCCTGTCGTCGGGTCTGAGCACGCTGTCGAGCGCGGTGTCGGGTAGCCTGAGCACGACGAACAGCAACCTGTCGTCGCTGTCGGTGTCGACCTCGAGTGGGATTGCTTCCTTGTCCGGATCGGTATCGACGAACGCAAGCAATATCGCGTCGCTGTCGACGGGTGTAAGTTCACTGTCGACCGGCTTGAGCACGACCAACAGCAACGTGGCGTCGCTGTCCTCGTCGACGTCTGCGGGCCTGAGCACGGTGACCAGCGGTGTGAGCTCGCTGTCGAGCGGCTTGAGCACGACGAACAGCAATGTGACGTCGCTCTCTGGCGTGGTGTCGACGAATACGAGCAACATTGCCTCGCTGTCGACGGGCGTAAGTTCACTGTCGAGTGGCTTGAGCACGACGAACAGCAACGTGGCGTCGCTGTCCTCGTCGACGTCTGCGGGCCTGAGCACGGTGACCAGCGGTGTGAGCTCGCTGTCGAGCGGCTTGAGCACGACGAACAGCAATGTGACGTCGCTCTCTGGCGTGGTGTCGACGAACACGAGCAACATTGCCTCGCTGTCGACGGGCGTAAGCTCGCTGTCGAGCGGCTTGAGCACGACGAACAGCAATGTGGCGTCGCTCTCGGGTGTGGTGTCGACGAACACGAGCAACATTGCCTCGCTGTCGACGGGCGTAAGTTCACTGTCGAGTGGCCTGAGCACGACAAACAGCAACGTGGCGTCGCTGTCCTCGTCGACGTCTGCGGGCCTGAGCACGGTGACCAGCGGTGTGAGCTCGCTGTCGAGCGGCTTGAGCACGACGAACAGCAATGTGACGTCGCTCTCTGGCGTGGTGTCGACGAACACAAGCAACATTGCCTCGCTGTCGACGGGCGTAAGTTCACTGTCGAGTGGCCTGAGCACGACAAACAGCAACGTGGCGTCGCTGTCCTCGTCGACGTCTGCGGGCCTGAGCACGGTGACCAGCGGTGTGAGTTCGCTGTCGAGCGGCTTGAGCACGACGAACAGCAATGTGGCGTCGCTCTCGGGCGTGGTGTCGACGAACACGAGCAACATTGCCTCGCTGTCGGCATCGACGTCCTCTGGCCTGAGCACGGTGAGCAGTGGCATTGGTTCACTGTCGAGCGGCCTGAGCTCGACGAACAGCAATGTGGCGTCGCTCTCGGGCGTGATTTCCACCAATACGAGCAGCGTCGCGTCGTTGTCGCTCGGCTTGAGCACGACGAACAGCAACGTGGCCTCGCTGTCGACGTCGACCTCGTCTGGGCTGAGCACGGCCACCAGCAGCATCGGCTCACTGTCGAGCGTAGTGTCGACGAACACGAGCAGCATCGGTTCACTGTCGACGCGACTGAGCACGACAAGCAGCACGGTAACGGCACTGTCGACGACGGTCAGCGGCATGTCGGGCAGCATCTCGACGAACGCAAGCAACATCGCGTCGCTCTCGAGCGGCTTGATTTCGACCAACAGTAACGTGGCGTCGCTGTCTGGCGTTGTCTCTTACGGAATCACATCGTTGTCGTCGGGCCTGGTGAGTGTGACCAGTTCGGTGGCGTCGCTGTCGACGAACATGAGTGGTGCGGTGTCGACTGCGGTCTCGACGGGGCTGAACAACCTGTCTACGGCGGTAGGCTCGCTCGCCGCGCAGGCGAATGCGGCATCGAACCAGGGTGCGACCGCGGGTGTGGCGGTGATGGGCGGAGGCGCGAACGGTCAGGTGCTCACGCAAGGGGCAACGTTCAATAACACGTCGACGGCGAAGGTCACCGCGGCGGGCATGACGATTGCCAACGGTCTGGATACGACGGCCACGGGTCTGGGCGCGATGGCGGGTACGACGAGTACCGCGGCCAACGGGGCCACGGCCTACGGTGCGTACGCCCAGGCGCAAAGCGATAACACGACCGCAGTGGGCTTCCGCTCGATTGCCAACAACGCGGGCTCGGTGGCCATTGGCTATCAGGCACAGGCAACGGCGGATCCGACGACTGCCGTGGGCTCGAATTCGCTGGCCTCGGGTAACAACGCTTCCGCATTCGGTGCGAGTGCGTCGGCCACGCAGACGAACTCGCTTGCACTGGGGGCGTATGCGACGGCGGCGGCGGCCAACTCGGTGGCGTTGGGTAACGGGTCGATTGCCTCGGAAGCCAATACGGTGTCGGTGGGTTCGGCAGGCAACGAGCGCCGCATTACCAACGTCGCGCCGGGTATCAATCCGACGGACGCGGTGAACGTGTCGCAACTGGGTTCGGTGCAGTCGTCCGTGAACCACACGGCGCGACTGGCCTATGCCGGTATCGCGGGTGCGACAGCGCTGACGATGATTCCCGATGTGGACCCGGGTTCGGTGTTCGCGATGGGGATCAGCACGGCGGGTTACCAAGGCTACCAGGCCATGGCAATCGGCTTCAGTGCTCGGGTGGCGAAAAACATCAAGGTCAAGGGTGGGGTTGGCGTGTCGGCTGCCGGCTCGACCTACGGTCTGGGTGTGTCGTACCAGTGGTAATGAGGCGGTAGGACTGGCGAGTGCCGTGAGGCACTCGCCGACATCGGAGCCCGCTTGTTTGCGCAGTGCGGCAGGCGGGCACCGACAAGAGAAGCGATAGCGAACAAGACGCACGCACCTGTAGCAAAGGTGATGACACGGGTGGAGAAGGTCTTAAAAAATCAAGGGGCAAGCAAATGCGAGTGGGCATATCGGTATTGACGCATGAGGGGCAAAGCGTCTGGGAAAACGGATTGGGGCAGAACGTACTGTTTCTGGCGCAGTTGTTGGAGCAACTGCCGTTGGTCAAGGAGGTGTTGCTGCTGGACTGCGGGAATCAGGATAGCTACCCGGATGAGATGCGAGTGGCGCAGCGCTTCAGGCTGATGAAGCCGAAAGACGCGACGGAGCTGGTGGATGTCGTGATCGAGATGGCGGGCGGGTTGAGCGTGGAGTGGTTGGATTATGTGCGCGCGCGTGGGGTGAAGGTGGTGTTTCACTGCTGTGGGCAACCGTATGTTGGGCTGGTTGAGCCGGTGGTGTTTGCCCGAGGGGGATATGCGGCGCGAGCGGATCGTTGTGACGAGATCTGGGTGTTGTCCAAGGATCGAGGATTGAGCAGCATGATGGCTGCACTGCACCGGTGTCCGGTGTATGTCGCGCCTTTTATCTGGAAGCCGGACTTTGTGGAGGCACGGCGCGTGGCGCTGGAGGCCAGCGGGGTTGAATTCGGCTATCGAAAGCCTGAAGACGGGGCGATTCGCCAGCCGCTGTCGGTAGCGATTTTCGAGCCAAACATTTCGGTGGTGAAGTGCTGTGCGATACCGATGTTGATTTGTGAGCAGGTGTATCGCGCCGATCCTGATGCCATCACGGCGATGCATGTTCTGAACAGCAGCCACATGGCAGAGCATCCGACCTTCAATTATCTGGCGAACTCGTTGGATATTACCAAGGCCGGCCGATCGTGCTTCCCGGGGCGCCACGACTTTCCCGGATATATGGGCCAGAACGCGAACGCTGTGGTGAGCCACCAGTGGAATAACGAACAGAACATCGTCTACCTGGACGCGTTGTATGGGGGGTATCCGCTGATCCACAACTCAGCGTGGCTGGGGACGGACGCGGGCTATTTTTATCCGGACTTCGATGCGTCAGCCGGCGCTGACCGCTTGTTGTGGGCAGCGTATCACCACCATGAACATCTTGACGCCTATCGGCAGCAGGCACACCGGTTCATTGAGCGGCTGGCGCCGGATGCGGCGGCCAATCTCGAGGCATACGCGCAACTGCTGCTGCGTTTGACGAGCCGGACTCAGGAGCGAGTGGCATGACTCAACGACGACTGAAGGTGGGCGTCACCCTGTTTGTGCGCCAAGGACAGCAGTCACTGTGGGAAAACGGGATTTTCCAGAACTGCTTCTTTCTGATCAATTTGCTGAAGTGCTCGCCCGCAATTGAGGCGGCTTACCTGGTCAACGGAGGCGAAGGCGACCCCCGTGAAGCGGGCGATTTTCTTTCGCTGGCGCCGGCGCCGGTGATCGATCTGGACACGGCGATGCGGGATCTGGACATTGTGATCGAGCTGAGCGCGCAGCTGAATCCGGACTGGGGGCGCGCATTTCGCTCCAAAGGTGGACGGATAGTGGGCATGCGCGTGGCCAACGACTATGCGATCGACATCGAGCGCATGATGTTCAGCAAACCTCACGGGATGCTGGCGTCTGGGGTGCCGTATGACGTGATCTGGACGTTGCCGGCATTCGAGCGCACCTGCAAAAGCTACTACGAGATTGTCCAGCGTGGGCATGTGAAAGTGATGCAACACCTGTGGAGCCCGGCGATTCTCGAGCGCACGATCCGATCGGTCTCGGGGCAAAAGCCGTTCGGATATGAGCCGGGCAAGTCGGCGTGGCGTCTCGCAGTTCTTGAGCCCAATTTATGCATGGTGAAGACGAGCTTCATTCCAATGCTGGTGGCCGATGTTGCGCATCGCCAGGACCCGGCGATGATCCGACATTTGATGGTGTTCAATACGTCGAATTTTACTTCCAATCATGAATTCGTCTCGTACTGCCACAACCTGAGCCTTGTCAAACACGGTCTTGCGACTTTCGAAGGTCGATATCCGGTGTACCAGATCATGACGGAGCACGCTGACGCGATTGTGTCGCACCACTGGGAGAACGGTCAAAACTATGTGTATTACGAAGCGCTCTACGGAGGGTATCCGCTCATCCACAACTCGGACCTGATCGGTGCGTGCGGGTATCGGTATCACGACTTCGACTGCCATGACGGTGCGCTTGCGTTGAGAAGGGCCTTTGCGCAACACGATCTGCGTCTGGACGACTACCGGCGGGAGGCCAAGACGCTGCTGAGCAAGCTGGATCCTGAGTCGCCAGAAAATGTAGCGGCCTATACAGCGGCGCTGGTCGAGCTCAATCCATGTCGAACGGAGTATGTGTGAGGCGCGCGATCATGAACGCAGTGATGTGCGCTGTGGGCGCATCGTTCGTGGTGCTGGCGGTGGCTGCGCACGCCCAGTTGGTGCCGCCCCAGCCGGCGCAAGCGACCAATCTGCTTGCGCAAGCGGCTCAGCAGCTCAATATCCGGCGTTGTGGGTCCGCGATCGCGCAAGTCGCCTCACGGGCCGTGAGCGGGACCCGCAAGCACGACATCCTGGTTGACTGGGACCGGGCGAATCCGGACGGGGGCGCCTTCTTTTCGGTCATCGGGCTTGAGTACGACAAGGTGTCGGCGTTGCTGTCCTTGACGACCGTGCCCAGTAGCGACAATCGATGTGCGTTGCTCGTGGAGCGCATATCGAGCGCGGCGACAACGTGCAAGGAGGTCGCGCATAGCGAACTGCAGGGATACCAGGCGACGCAACTGGTGCGATCGGTCACGGTTTATACGCCGCCCAGAGGTGGACGGGAAACGGTGACGCTGGTGGATGCCGCCCCATCGTGCCTGATATTTCGGCGTCAAGTCGACTATACGTGGCCGGCTGCGGTAGCGGGCCGGTAGGGATAATAGACACAACCGGTAGCGATTCATCGTTACGATAACGGGATGAGATAATCGTGGAAGAAATTCAGCAATCCAAAAAGAAAGCGAATGGATCACGTGCCAAGAAGCGTGTCGAGCGCGGTCTGCATATCGGTATCACGATCGGGCTGCGCGAAGCAGGCGAGAGCATGTGGATAAACGGCATCAAGCAGAACGCAATCTATTTGGCCAAGATGTTTGCGCACTCGCCGCGTGCACATCGCGTGACATTGGTGAACACAACGGATGTCAGCCTGGACGGTGCGTTGCCGTGGGATCGTGCGACGTTCCCAACCGAGTCGTTCGAGACGGTCAAGGACACGCTGGACGTGCTCATTGAATTGGGTGGGCAGATCAGCGGTGACCAGACCGACTATTTGAAGCGCCGCGGCGCCCGTCTCGTGAGCTACTGCTGTGGGCCCGAGTATGTGCAGAACATGGAATCGATGTTGTTCAATCGAGGCGACGTCGGACCGCTGTTCATCAACCCACGGTATGACGAGGTATGGATCATCCCGCAGATCGTGGAGAGCAGCTGGCATTTTTTTGGGGCACTGCGTCGTCGTCCGATGAGGGCGGTGCCGTTCGTATGGGATCCGATGTGTCTGGAAGCGCGCTCGGCACATCTGCCCCATGCTGGGGAGTATCGCCCGCGTCACCAACCCAAGCGGCTCGCTGTCATGGAGCCGAATATGGATGTGTTCAAGTTTTGCATGTATCCGATGCTGATTGCTGACAGCGCGTATCGCAAAATCGGAAATGCGATCGATCGCTTATACGTCACAAATTCGGACCATTTGGCCACACGTAGCCCGATGTTCATCAGCCTGGCGCAGACACTGGATCTGGTGCGAGACAGCCGGGCGGGCTTTGCGGGTCGTTTTGACACACCCGCTTTTCTGTCTGAGCACGCCGACATCGTGATTTCCCATCAGTGGGGACTGGCGCTCAACTACTTCTATTTTGACGTTTGTTGGCAGGGGTTTGCTTTGGTTCACAACGCGCATCTTTGCCAGGATTTGGGCTATTTCTACCCCGAAAACGATGTTGAGACGGGCGCAACTCAGCTTGTTCGGGCGGTCGAACAATGCGATGTCGAGTGGGACGCGTACCGCCGTCTGCAACGTGAAAATATTGGCCGATTTTTGTCGACGAACGCGAAGTTGATTGCGTCCTACGACGAATTGCTGGACCAATTGATGGCAACGCCGGCTGCGGCGTAACGAGGGCATCAGGTCAAATTTTAGGAAGTAGCGTGAGATCAAGATGAATGGTTTCGAAATTTGTAGGGCTCGCTGCACAGTAGATAAGCGTCGCTTGCGATACGTGGGATGGGTAGCGGTCTTGCTGGCAAGCCTGACCAATTCGGCGTTCGCTCAACAGACGCAGGGGTCTCGGGTCCAGGCTGTTCCGGCATCGGCCGATGTCGTGAAAGTCAATGGTGTAGCCATCACGCAGGGCCAGATCGACGACGTCGTCCGGGGCTTCCAGCAAGTTGATACACCGGCACTTCGAGAGGCGATCAAGACGCAGCTCATCGATCACGAGCTATTACGCCAAGCGGCGCAGAAGGCCGGCATCGAACCGAGTGCAGAGGCCGCGCACACTGTCCAGATCGCACGAGAAAACGCGCAGATTTCCGATTACTTGACTCGGGAAATCCCCGTTCCGGTTGTGACAGACGGAGCGGTGCGTGCTCGCTATGAGGAAAGCTTCAAGGACTGGGGGCCTACGGACTACCGTGTGAGGATTATTTCGGTGGCAACTGCAGTGCAAGCGAAAGCTGTAATGAGGCATCTTCGCGCAGGGCGCCCATTCGATCTGTTGGCCACCCAATACAGTCTGGCGCCGAATGCGGCTCAAGGAGGATTGTGGCCATGGACAAATTTACCTGAGCCCCTTGAAAAGGGGGCCACCCGCAGCATGCCATGGCCGATTGCAAGCATGCTACCAAGAATGGCAATTGGGCAGGTATCAGCGCCTGTTGCGGTCGACAAGAATCTTGTCTTTGTTCGGCTTGAAGATAAACGAGAGAGTGAACGGCCACCTTTCGCGCAGCTTGAGCAAAGTATCCGCCAGGAAATGCTCAAAGAATCCCGACTACGTGACGAGAAGGAACTGCTGGATGGTTTGCGACGGCAAGCCAAAATTGAGTAAGCGGGAGGAACTATGTTAGATCGTCACCCGGTGGATCACTTCATGTCGAGCTTGATTGTCAGTACCGCGGTAGGTGGCTTGAGCTTGATGATTGTGGTGATGGTGGATGGTCGGTTTGGAATCCTGAAGTATGACGGGATTGGCTTGAGATGCATCATCGCCTTGATTGCGGGTTGGCTCGTGACATGTCTGCGACTGTTGCTTTTGCGTACGGTATGGCGCCATCCGGAGCGATTCTTGTTTGCGGCGAGCGACTTGAGGGGCGCAGTCTGGGGACGCCTGATGGGCGTCACGATAGGTGTGGCGCTAAGTGCTGCTTTGGTCGTGCAGTGGTACTAGTACCATCGGAAATAGGTAACGGGGATGAGTCACATCGAGTTCGATTACGCGCAAGCGAATAGTCTGGTACAGCAGAAGCAATATGACGCGGCACGGAAGCTCTATATTCAAATCGGAGAGAAAAAGCCGTTCGATTTCGACGCCGCGCTACAAGAGTTGCGTTGCTCGATGCATGTTTGCGACTGGCGCCGGTACGACCATTTGCAACGGCTGATACAGGGCACGGTACGCCACACGAATGGGTGGGCTTGTGGAAGCACACTCCTTGCGTCACCGTATTTCAATGCCGTGGATCTGCGTCTATCGGCCGATCGTTATGCTTCAATGTGGATCGGCCGGCGGCAGGGTGACGTGTCGGCAAAGGCCGCCTACTTGCCGGGGGAGAGAAGGAAAACTATTCGCGTGGGCTTTCTCGGGCGGCAGTTCGACCAGCGGCCGCTTGTCGATTTTGCAATGAGCGTAGCCAGGCGGCGACGTGATAGAAGCGCGTTCGAATACATTGCTTATGACATGGCCCCCGACTCGGCTATTCGCCAGGGAACGGAGAACCTGTGCGGAGCATTCAATCGCTATGTTCCAGTCTCAGGCGTAGGATGCGAAAAACTGGCCGCTCGGTTGCGCAAGGACGACCTGGATGTGTTGGTTTTTATGCAAGGCCCGACCGATCCTCTGGTGGGCGTGCTGGCGCATCACCCGGCGCGCTGTGTGCTGGGCCTTCCGATCTATCCAGGGCCATTCGGGGCCTTGGTCGACGGTTTGATCGTTGATCACGTGATCGTCCCGCCGGGACGGGAGGCTGATTTTTCGGAAAAAATCTGGCGCGTGCCGGGGTGCTATCGGACCAGGCAATGGAAGCCCGTCACGTACAGGCGCGCGAGACGAATTGATCATGGTTTGCCGGCAGCTGCATGTGTGCTGGCGTATTTTGGGCCGTCTCACAAAATCACACCCGACCTGTTCGATCGTTGGTGTTCCACATTACGACGATTTCCGGGCTGCGTCCTTTGGCTGCTAGCTCGAGACCAAACCGTCATCCTTAACTTGTCCAGAGAAGCGGCGATAAGGGGGGTGGGGCCGGAGCGCTTGATTTTCGCGACGCAACTAAACGAAATAAACCATCGTCAGAGATGGTCGTGTGCGGATATTGCTTTGGATACCTATCCATATAACGCATTCTCGAATGTGCATGACGCATTAGGCGCAGGCGTTGCGGTAGTCACGTGGGCCGGTGAGACCATGGCATCGCGTATTGGCGCGTCCGTATTGAAGTCTGTCAATCTGGTCTCTGGTGTCGCGACCAGTGGGGACATGTACGAGTCATGCCTGGAAGGGTTGATTTCAAATCCAACCGAGCGGTTACGTATTCGAGCGCATCTTGTAGGCGAAAGGGGGGTGCTACGGAATGGCGGGGATGATACAGGGACGTCGCTGGAGGTGATCTGGACGCAAGTGTGTCAGAAGGGGGACGCTGAGAATAGACATAGAGAGAGACGATCATGATTCTGGTTATTAATCACGACCCACAAGAAAATGAGGCAATCGTTCGGGCGGTCAAGGCAGTCGGGCATGAAGCAACGATAGTCAACGACGGGCAGGCTTGGCTCAGTGCACCCGAACATATCGAGGCGCACCTGATCGTTATTGGACAACCGATCGATCGTTCAGCACTCGACATGTTGAACTGGGTGCGGGATCGGATAGTGGCCCATTTGCCGATTTTGTATGTCACGAATGAAGTAAGGCGCGCGGAAACGGCAGTGGCGCTACGAGCAGGCGCGGATGATGCGGTCATGATGCCGTCTGATTCAGATGAGTTGGCTGCACGGCTAGAAGTACTGCTCAGGCATGCATATCCCGCACGTCGTAGCACGAATATGAAAATCGAGGCGGGATTGTATCGAATCGATGTACCAAATCGCTGGGTGTGGCTCGGCAACACCCGGATTGCCTTGACGCCGCGCGAATTCGACTTGGCGGTCATGTTTTTTACGTACGTGGATCAGTTGCTTACGCGTGAAGTGCTGTTAGGTCGGATCTGGGGGGGCGACCGTAGTGAGTTTACATCGCACAGCTTGAGCAGCCACGTTTATAGGTTGAAGCGCAAGATGCAGATTGATCCGCGACACGGATTCTACCTAAAGACGTATTACTCAATTGGCTATCGACTGGAGACGGTTACTTCATCGGATGAGCGTGAGAGGCATGTCGTGGCATCGATGACTGATCGGGTCGCATCTTCTGCCCACTTTGACCATCAGGATGAGGTGTGGTCAAGTGGCTCGCCCAGACGAGTGAAGGCGGATTAAAGGGTTTTTTCTAAAAAATGGGAGCAGGTAACGTGGGTGTGCTGCCAGCTGCCGCCGATGACTTGGGTGCGCAGTTTGATATGCATTCCTGCCCGGAGCGATTTTTGGGATGGACCATGACGAATTGATTCCACTGAATTTGCGTAACTCAATCTTGGCATTCATGTTTATAGGGTGAGTTGATAATTGTATTTTGGTCTATCTCATATTATCTATGCGAATTTATGATATTGGCGCAATCGTTGATTAATGATCGCATCATTTTCAATATGATTAAAATATAAAAACGTTTTTTTGAAATATCGAGATCTGGTATGGGTATACGTGTTGAGGTTGTTTTGGATGTGAGCCATATGATGCGGCATCGAAATCAAAGAGGTGGATCGCGATTCGGGTTAATTAGACCTTCTGCGGCTTATATAGGGGTGTTGGCATATCTCGCCTGCGTTTCGCCTCAATCGCAGGCCGGTACAATTGTCAATTGCGGAACAAACTCAGCCATGACCCATTACAGCTACACGGGGGTTGTGCCGCCAGGAAGCGTTGTTCCTGCAAATGGAGACTATACAACTTCAGCCGCGTCCTCTGTGATCCCAGGCGCGTGTACGGGATCATCAGGAGTCGTTTTGTCAGAGGAGGAAACCACTTCTTATCCGGCATTAGGGGAAGCATATGTTGCGGTAGGTGGTGTTGGGGGCGCTAGTCCAGGAACCGTGTATTTGTACGGCCCCTCCGGAATTGCACTGGACGGTGCAACGACGGTGACTGGTTTGGGCACGTTCCGGAGCGGAATTAACATGTCGTCGACGTCGATCACGAAACTCGCGGCCGGCAGTGTGACGAGTACAAGCACGGATGCCATCAATGGATCGCAACTCTATAGCGTGTCGCAGTCAACTTCGACGGCGGTGAGTTCGCTTTCGACGGGTGTGAGCTCACTGTCGTCAGGCTTGAGCACGGCGAATAGCAATGTGGGATCACTGTCGACGGTAGTGTCGACGAACACGAGTGCGGTTGGTTCGCTTTCGACGGGTGTGAGCTCACTGTCGTCAGGCTTGAGTACGACGAATAGCAATGTGGGATCACTGTCGGCGGTAGTGTCGACGAACACGAGCGCAGTTGGTTCGCTCTCGACGGGTGTGAGCTCACTGTCGTCAGGCTTGAGTACGACGAATAGCAATGTGGGATCACTGTCGGCGGTAGTGTCGACGAACACGAGCGCAGTTGGTTCGCTCTCGACGGGTTTGAGCTCACTGTCGTCAGGCTTGAGCACGGCGAATAGCAATGTGGGATCACTGTCGACGGTAGTGTCGACGAACACGAGTGCGGTTGGTTCGCTTTCGACGGGTGTGAGCTCACTGTCGTCAGGCTTGAGTACGACGAATAGCAATGTGGGATCACTGTCGGCGGCAGTGTCGACGAACACGAGCGCAGTTGGTTCGCTCTCGACGGGTGTGAGCTCACTGTCGTCGGGCTTGAGTACGACGAATAGCAATGTGGGATCACTGTCGGCGGTAGTGTCGACGAACACGAGCGCAGTTGGTTCGCTCTCGACGGGTGTGAGCTCACTGTCGTCGGGCTTGAGTACGACGAATAGCAATGTGGGATCACTGTCGACGGTAGTGTCGACGAACACGAGTGCGGTTGGTTCGCTCTCGACGGGTGTGAGCTCACTGTCGTCGGGCTTGAGTACGACGAATAGCAATGTGGGATCACTGTCGACGGTAGTGTCGACGAACACGAGTGCGGTTGGTTCGCTCTCGACGGGTGTGAGCTCACTGTCGTCGGGCTTGAGTACGACGAATAGCATTGTCGGATCGCTGTCGGCGGTAGTGTCGACGAACACGAGCGCGGTTGGTTCGCTTTCGACGGGTGTGAGCTCACTGTCGTCAGGCTTGAGTACGACGAATAGCAATGTGGGATCACTGTCGGCGGTAGTGTCGACGAACACGAGCGCAGTTGGTTCGCTTTCGACGGGCTTCAATGCGTTGTCGACGTCAACATCTACGGCAGTGAGTTCACTCTCGACCGGCATCCGATCACTTTCGACGTCAACATCAAGCGGTCTGAGTACGGCATTCAGTGGGATCGTGTCGCTGTCCACTGGCGTCAGCACTGTCAGTTCGCGAGTCGATTCGCTTTCGACCACACTCTCGCCGATCGTTCGCCAGTCTGAAGCAGTGAATGCGCAGAATGGGACCGTGTTAGGCACGGCGATCGGAGGTGGCTCAAATGGCTTTGTGCAGACGCAGGGGGCAATCAGAGATGCGACGACCGTCAGTGGTATCGATGCGACGGGCTGCACTGTGGCAAACGGCGTGGACACGACTGCGACCGGGTTGTGTGCGAGTGCGGGCTCGGTGGCCGGAGTAAATGGAGCGCAGGCTAGTACGGTGGCAAATGGCGCGACCGCATACGGTGCGTATGCTCAGGCGCAACAGGAGAATGCGACGGCCGTAGGATTTCGAGCGGTGGCCGCGTACAGCCAGTCATTTGCATCGGGTTACCAGGCACAGGCGCTGGCGAGCTTCACAACAGCCGTCGGGGCCAATGCGCTCGCATCGAGTACAAACGCTGTCGCGTTGGGTGCAGGCGCATCGGCGACTGCGGCCAATTCAGTCGCCCTGGGCGCAAACTCGGTAGCGACCGATCCTAATACGGTGTCGGTGGGTTCGGCCGACAACCCACGTCGGATCGTCAATGTCGCGGCTGGCGTTGCGCCCACCGACGCCGTCAACGTCAGTCAGCTCGACGCCGTGCGCAGTTCCGTTTCGTCCTTGCAGCGCGGAGCCTATGCTGGTATCGCTTCGGCGATGGCCATGCCGAGCCTGGTGCCTAGCGAGCCGGGCCGAGCAGTCATGGCTGCGGGCGCGGCCACTTACGGTGGATACAGTGCCGTGGCCGCAGGCGTTACCTATCGGACAGGCAATGGGCACTGGTTGTTCAATTTGGCTGGGTCGGTAACTGGTGCAGGGATGGTGGGTGGACGGGTCCAGGCCGGGTATGAGTTCTAAGCCGTTCCATGTGTTTGCGGCCCAACCTGGGGCGATGCGCTCGCGCGTGTGCACGCGTGGCGCATCGATTATGTCATGAGCGAGCGCAACGCGAAGCACAAGCGAATCGTGATGGGTCCGCCGATCAATCTTTATCGGCAGCTTCCACCGTCAGCCGCTAGAGTCCATGTTCCTGGGTCGGGGTCGGGGTCTGGGTCGGGATCGGGGCGTAGCGACAGCGCTGCAGTACCACCCGCCGAACCGAAGTCCGTGCGTATCGAAAAAGCGTATGCGCCACCCATCAGACGAACCAGACGCGTTCGGTATCCGTTTGGCTGGTTGCTCGGGGGGATGATCGCAACCGGCGCTTCAATTGGCTGGTGGCTGCGTCCGCACGTGGTGCCGCCGGCACATGACGTCCCGCGTGCCGCAACGATTCAGGCGCATGCGCAGTCTGTGCAATCGCCTGTTGTACGGAGCTCGGCTGACCTTGCTACGACCGTATCACCAGGCGTGTCGGAGACCTCACGGATGAGCATGAAGCCGCGATATGTGGAGCGCGCACCAACGCAGCGAAGCGAAATCAAGCAACCCGTGCTCAGGCGCTTGAAATCTTCGCCAACACCTACGTTGCCTCAATCGAGACTGGAGGCAACTCGCTTAAGCCCGCATGGGCCAGCGCACCACCACGCTCATCCGCTAGCGCGGAGCACGCATGTCCAAGATAGTGGCAGTGCGATGAGCGAGCGCGTAATGACAAACACCCCCGAGGAGATCTCGACGCAGGCAGAGCCAGTGCAGCCGCAAGACTGGATGCGCTATCTGTCACATCGTCGAATCACCGATATCCCGGATCAGTTCACAAAGTGAAGAACACGAATCGAGAGAGTAGGGCGCAATGAAATCAAGGTGGGTTGGTCCAGTCCGAAGTGTACTGCTCAGCGTCATGGCGGTGGTGAGTCTTGTCGCTCATGGGCAGGAAGATATGCCTGTATCAGAAGAGGCAGCGCCGTCCTCAGACCAAGCTGCGTCGTCGGACCAGACTGTGCCGTCCGATTACACGCGTGGGGAGGTCGGTACGCTGATCGGCTTGATTCGAGACAAGAAGGTTGATGAGCTTCGTACGGTCTACAACGCTGAGTATGGCGCCAGCGAGTTCTTTGACAGAGAGAATTTGGTCTACTTCGTCGCCTTGTTCCAGTTCAAGCGATTCTGGAAAGTCGTGCGTACCGATCGAGCCGGACTGGCCGATCAGCTGTTCAAGCAGTTCGTCTCGCAGAGCACAGAATTAGCGCAAGTCGAACGCAATCGCGTTTTGGCTCAGGCATGGCGGGACCGATACGACAAGGAAGTTGCTTCAGCGAAGCGGAAAGTCGAGGCGATGCAGGCGGATCTGAGTATCGAGCGCGCACAAAGTACGCAAGTGAATGCACGCCAGGCACAGATGCGCGAGGGAGTTCTTTCGCTGCAGTCAGAGCAGGCGCAGGCGCGAGAGCAACTGAGCAAGCTCAGGGCGCAGGAGCATCGGCTGCAACAGGCATTGCAAGGGGATTTGACGGGAGCCGGCGTGCAGCTGGATATGGGCAAGTCTAGGCGTGCGGATCGCAGAGGGGCGTTGATGGAGAAGGGGCATGAGTAATATTCTTGCCGGCTCGCCCGAAGTAGCCAACTATCAAGCGCTCGAGTCTGCGATCATGACCTTTGATCGTGACGCGGCAATGCTGCTAAGTCTCCATACCGACACATCGCCCTCGACACTTGAAATGCTGATGCGAGAAGCATTGTCGAAATGCTATCGAAATGTGCTCGACATAGCAGGCACGCCGTATGGGATCGACAAAATCGACCAGGCTCTTTCATCTTCAAATTCAAATATTTTCCTATCCTACGGACTATCGAATCGAATTAGTACAATCGAAAAACTCAAAAGTGTCGAGGCGATGGGCGCGGCAATTCATGCGCAGTTGTTTGATAGTGGCCGCATCGGCGTCATCGATTCTGACCCGTCAACATCGTCTGTTTCGAACTCGGTTCAGTGCACGGTGGCGTACGTGGCAACGGCGATTTTGTTCAGCGTATTGAGACGCTATCAGCAGCATATCGGGACGACGAAGAGGCAACTCATGTGCATTCTTCACGTGCGAGCCTCAGGGCTTCGGGGGACTGAGTCCGACGAGCGAAGCCGTCAACCAATGCCCCCGCTGCAAGACGTCGAAAAAGCGCGGAGGAAGGCCATCGCGAGGCCGCTTTGGACGCGACTTCGTCTGCGTCATCAGAGACTCAATTGTGTCGTGGCCGTGGCGTTGGGGATCGTTGTTGTATTCAGCGCGATGCGGGTGCAACAGTGGATCAAGTATTGACAAGGGGGCGCGCGAAAATTGCAAGCCCCGGTGAACCATGATAAGGACCCTTTCCCGTGCCCGATAAGAAACATGAATCTCCGATGGACACCGTACCTCATGCCGCACGGATCGTCGTAGTCGCCATAGATGACAACGATCAGGCATGGTACGAAATGCTCATCCCGTTTGTATTGTCAATTCGGGCAACCGGATATCGTGATCTACTTGGCGTCATCGACTATGGATTATGTGCGGCCAAACGGCGATTGCTGGAAGAGCAGGGAATTTCCATTCATCCGAGTGCGCAGACAGGCCAACTCGCATGTGATCGATTCGTTTCCGCAGCCAGAGTGTTGGAGCAAGACCCTCGAATTGGTCAACTCGCGCTCTACGACGCAGATGTATGGTTCACCGGACAGCCGTTTGATTTGTTTGACGATGTGCAAGACAGCGGGCGCATACATGTTGCACCAGACCTGCACTATTGCGATTACGTGACCAGGCCGATCACCGGCCCCAATCGGGAGCGCCTGATTCAACAGTGCTCACACGAGGTTATTAAGCGCTACGGATTTCCGTTGCAGGCCGGATTGATTGCTGGGCACCGCTCAGCGTGGGTAGGCTTCTCTCATTTTGTTCAACGCTGTCTGAATCGGGTGGGCCAGGATTTCCAGTCGATCTACGGTCTCGATACCACGATACTTCACCTCTGGGCCGCCGAACACGGCGTGTGTCTGTTGGGGCAGGAACACAATTTTTTGCCAAAGTGGGGGTTGCGCGAACGTCAGGACTGGACAAACGGCACAATCGTCTTCGAACATCAAAAAAAATCTGTTCGCGCTTTGCATATGACCGGCGATATCCGCTACATCAACCGCTGGCGCTACTTATCTCGCCACGCAGCAAGCGCGCTACAGAACGGTGGGGCGCTCAGCTTGACACATCCGCGCGAGGTACAGTGGGACTCCTATTCTTTAGCTGGCGAGGCCAGTGTTTTTCTCCATCCGCTCGGACTCGAAATCGATGCGAGTACGACATTTGAGCCGGATCGATGGCCGCATGTTACCAGCAGCGGTGAGCAACAGGTTGTCTCGATTCACACGTGCGGCAACACACATGTGAAGTTGCGCATCACCGATGCGATTGCGACCTTAAAATTGCGTGCCACGCATCTTGCAGATGAGCCGTCGTGTCTCGAAGTCGAGATCTCGAGGAACGGCGAGGTGGCCTACACATCCGGCTTACCCGTTACCCTCGAGATCGGGACCGCACAAGGCGACACAATCGGTCTACGCTCGCGCTGCCTGCCGGGGCAGCCTGCCCATGCTCGATGGCAAGTGTCGGTGTCAGGCCGACACTCAACCGCCTTGCCTCACGACGATTCCGACAAGCAGAAATGATCATTCTTAGCCACTTTCGACAAGACGCGCCTGCCAGTCTGGCCAACCATCGCCGCTATGCTAATCGATTCGGCTACGTGCATCGATATGTCGATGCCTCGCAGATGTCGCCGCTACACGCATTTCGTGTGTTGCATCGCTATGAGGTGCTGCTGCATATTCTACGCGAGGCACCTGACGGAGAAATCGTACTGCTGTTAAGCGAAGATGCCGTCATCCTGAGTCAGGAAGTGCGCGCGCACGTATTCATGCAGGAGCGCGATATCCTGCTCGTGCAAACGGCTGCTCATGGATTGCCACAGGTCGATGTGCAGTTTTGGCGCAATACTCACGCGGTACGACAAACGGTGCTGAATATCGTCAAACAGTGCCGGGCAGGTGGGCAAACACCGCCACCAGCAGAAGCGGGGCTCTTCGACGGACTTGAGATTCACCACTATATGACGCCGTTGGCGAATATGTGCGTCGTGATGGGGGGAGGTTACAACTACGACCCGCAGTGGGTAAGAGTTCCGACCTTCGCACTCAGTCTGGACGACCAACTCGAACAGCCCAATCAGAAAGGGGTGGTGGGGCGCTTCCGGAACGTGCTGGTTGAGCATATCAATCAGTGTCAAGCGGCTGGTCTACCGTACCTCCGGCTCCCACAATACGAGTGTGTCGAACTCGAACCCGAGGCCGAGCGAGCAACCTATAACCCCGGTCATGCCATCGCAATCGTCACCCTGTTCACACCAAATGTGAGTGTGTATGCTCGAATAGCGGAGCGCAATTTCCGTCGTTATGCTGACAGGCACGGCTACACGCTATACGTTCATCGCGATTTGCCGAAGGAGATCGGCTTGCAAGCCAGCGCAAACTGGTACAAACCGTGGTTGTTGCATGGCTATTTGAAGCACCATGACTGGGTGATTTGGCTTGATGCCGACGTGCTGATCGCAGATCAGCAACGAGCGCTCGAATCGTTGTTGTGCGGGCGCGAGTTGCTGCTGGCGCACGATGTTGGCCAGTGGGAGTTTAACGCAGGCGTGATGGGGTTCAAGAATACGCCTCGCAATGAGGCCGCGCTCTGCGACATCATGAAGGTCATCGAAGCGATGGAAGATCGCTCGACGGTGTATGCAGGCAACGGAGATCAGTATCAGTTCATTCGAGGGTTGCAGCGGGCGGATGCGCTAACGGACGATGCAATTCTGGACCTGGTCGACGTCAATACCCCGTGGATGTTCCGCAGTCCAGGGAATTTTATCGTGCACTACTTTGGGATGTGGTACGACTTGCGGGCGTTGATGATGGCGTATGACGACGCGCATCCTACGTGAGGAAAAAAACGCAGCCATAAGGCTGCGTACCAAACCCATGAAACGGATGATCGGAGTGTGCTGCCTCACCTCGGTGGTGAAACAACCACGCAAGCGTAGCAAGAACAGTAGAAAGATCCAATAGGTCTAACTGTAGTTAACGGTTTGGCGATATTTGTTCATAATTAAGTGGCGTATCAATATGAGAAATTGATTGCTATCTGGAAGCATGATAGTTTGCGCCAGCGTGAAATATAAAATAACGACTGTTATACGGGCACAAGTCCCGGCGAGGGTCTGCGATGAACGTCAAGAAGATGATCTGCATTGGAGCATTGATTTTAGGGGCGTGTCTTGTAGGGAAGGAAGTTTTAGCGGATGAGCTGGGTTATGGTCAATGTCTGACCAAATATCTTGGGCAAACGAAAAGCAAAGTGGCCGTAGAGTCCATTTATGATGCATGCGATAAGCTGCATCGAAGTGATTCGATCCCATTTAATGGGAAAGAAAAATACTATCAGTGTGTTGCCAGTAATTTAAAAGGAGTGGGGCGTGACTATGCGGTGGCAAAGATAAAGGAGATTTGTCTTGATAAGGGTCGGCTAACACGTTAGTTTTAGTGTATTCGAGGGGCGGACGAGCCACGCTGCACCCGTTGCCGGACCGCTTCGCCGACCAGCCTCGCCTTCGCTCTTGATCGGCCTTCGCCGTCTTGCACGCCGGATGCCTCGTCGTCTGAGTTGCGTTGTTCTTCGCTTTCGTCTCGTGTCATTTGGCGTTTATCCAAACATTGCGCTTTCTCAACATCGGTCCGGCAGTCTCCATTGACCAAAACCCTAGGTGGTGCCCGGAGCCGGAGTCGAACCGGCACGCCTTGCGGCGGGGGATTTTGAGTCCCCTGCGTCTACCTGTTTCGCCATCCGGGCAAGGATTGCCGGATGCAGGACTCGAACCCGCCACCCGACGATTACAAATCGGTTGCTCTACCAGATGAGCTAAACCGGTTGCTGGGTAAGCGCCCGAGCAGTACCGTAGTGCAGGTTGTTGACTGCGGAGCTCTGCGACGCTATCGGATGGGGTCGACGCGAGCAGTAGGCGGCAGCGACGGCGCCACGTTCCACGGCAGCAGCTCGTCGACGCGGTTAGCCGGATAGTCGGCGATGCGCTCGAGCACGTAGGCGAGATACGCCTCGGGATCGAGGCCGTTTAAGCGCGCCGTGCCAATCAGGCTATACATCGCGGCGGCACGTTCGCCACCGGAGTCGGCGCCGGCGAACAGATAGTTCCGCCGTCCGAGAGCGACGGCTCGCAATGCTCGCTCGGCAATCAGGTTGTCGATCTCCGCACACCCATCGCTGCAGTAGTAGACGAGCGCTGGCCAGCGATTCAGCGCGTACTGAATCGCCTTGGTCGTGTCAGATTTTGCAGAGAGCTTGGCGAGCGTCGCTTCGAACCAACGCTTCATGTCGTCGAGCAGCGGCACCGCCCGCGCTTGGCGCACACTGCGCCGTTCGTCGGGCGGCTTGCCGCGGATCTGCTCTTCGATCTTGTAGAGCGCGCCGATCCGGCCCAGCGCCTCCTCCGTCACGGCGTTGGGGCGCACCGCATGCAGGTCGTGGATCTTCCGGCGCGCGTGAGCCATACATGCGGCTTCCTGGACGCGCCCGTCGAGATATAGCTCGGCATAGCCCGCGAACGCATCGGCCTGCAGCACACCAGTGAAGTCAGCGAGATGTCGCTGCGGATGCTCACCGCGGCGATCTGACGTGTAGGCGAACCAGGCCGCCGGCGGTTCGTCGGAGCCGCTCGGCCGATCATCGCGCACGTAGACCCAGAGACGTCCTGTCTTCGTTCGACCGTTGCCCGGCGCCAGCACCGGCAGCGGAGTGTCGTCCGCATGCACCTTACCGCAGGCCAGCGTGTAGCGGCGCACGGCGTCGACCAACGGTGCGAGCAGCGCCGTGATGCTGCCCATCCAGTAGCCCATCGCGCCGGGATCGATCTCGACGCCGTCACGCGCGTACATCACCGCCTGGCGGTGCAGCGGAAGGTGGTACGCGAACTTCGACACGGCGATGTGGGCGAGCAGCGCCGGACCCGGGATGCCCCGATCGATCGGGCGGCTCGGCGCCGCAGCCTGCACGATGCGATCGCAGCGCGCGCAGGCCAGCTTCGGGCGGCGATGACGGATCACACGGAAGTGCGCACGCACGTATTCGAGTTGCTCCGCGACGTCTTCGCCCAACGGCTTGAGCTGTCCACCGCAATCGGGGCAGTCATCATCGGCGGGCAGATGGACGCGCTCTTCGCGTTCAAGATGTTCGGGTAGCGGCTTGCGGCTCGGACCTTCGCGGCGCGGTCGCTTTGCCTCGGGAGCGGCTGCTACATCGGCGGCGCCTTCGTCGGCCTGCAGATCCTCCAGCCTTAATTCGAGCTGCTCGATCTGACGATCCAGCTTCTCCGATTTACGGCCGAACTGCATGCGGCGCAGTTTCGCGATCGTGAGCTTTAGGTGCTCGATCTCAAGTGAGCGCGACGAGAGTTGCTGCCGCAGCTCGGCGACCTGGGCGTCGCGTGTCACGGATCGCCGTTATGGAGCCAATCCGTGATCGGCATATAGGCGCCACCTGATGATCGGCGCATAGGCGCCAGCCCAGGATCGGCGTTATGGCGCCACCTGAGGATCGGCGTATAGGCGCCAGTCCAGGATCGTCGTAAAGACGCCAGCGGCGCCGGGGCAAAGGCGCGGTTCGAACTTTCCTAGTCGGTACGCTCCGTTCTTTTTGAACGGAGCGTCCATGGCCAATCGGAGGTTCGAATTGTTTGAGTATCGCCAAGTCCTTGTCCGTATGCGGCAGGGCGACTCCGACCGTGACATCGCGCGCGGCGGACTGATGGGACGCAAGAAGCTCACGAGCGTACGCCGCGAAGCTCAGACGCGGGGTTGGCTCGATCCCACGCAACCGTTGCCGGACGATACGGTTATTGCAGGGGTCTTCGGCCGCACGCCGCATCTGCCGAGTACCTGTGTGTCGACGGTGGAGCCGTTTCGCGAGCAGATTCGCGGCTGGCTTGCTGCCGGTGTTCAGGGCACCACGATTCATGCTGCACTGCGCCGCAATCACGGCTACACCGGCAGCTACTCTGCAGTCCGCCGTATGGTCGGGCATCTTGCCGCCGAGCGTGGCGTGGCCGCCACGACGATCCTTGAGTTCGCGCCTGCCGACGCGGTGCAGGTCGACTTCGGCGCCGGTCCTGTGCTGAGCGTCGAGAGCATGGAGGTTCGAACATGGATCTTCGTGATGACGTTGTGCTGGTCGCGTCACCAGTACGCCGAGATCGTGCTGGACCAGACCGTCGAGACGTGGCTGGCCTGCCACCGGCGCGCCTTCGAATGGTTCGGCGGCCGGCCCAGCCGGATCATCATCGACAACGCGAAGTGCGCGATCATCCGAGCATGCCGGTACGATCCGGCTGTACAACGCTCCTACGCGGCGCTTGCCGAAGCCTACGGCTTCAAGATCGACGCCTGTCCGCCACGCGATCCCCAGAAGAAAGGCGTCGTCGAGTCGGGCGTCAAATACGTCAAGAAGTCCTTCGTGCCACTGCGCGAGTTCCGGGATCTGGCCGATGCGAATCGGCAGCTTCGCGAGTGGGTCCTGCAGGAGGCCGGCACACGCACACACGGCACGACCCACGAGCAACCGCTCGCGCGCTTCGGCGTCGAGCGCCCGTTGCTCGCCGCGTTGCCGGACGTGGCGCCGGTGATCTCCGTCTGGAAGGAAGTCAGCGTCCACCGCGACGGCCACGTCGTTTACCGCAACGCGCTGTACTCGGCGCCGTATGCACTGGTCGGCAAGCCCCTCTGGCTGAAGGCGACCGACACGGTCATCCAGTTGTACCACCAGCATCAGCTCGTCGCGACCCACCCGCGGCAACGGGCCGGTGGTCGCCACACGGTCCGGGACCATCAGCCGCCCGAGGCGCAGGCCTGGCTCGAGCACGATCCGCAGTGGTGCCTGGCGCGCGCGAAGGAAATCGGACCATCGTGCCACGGCGTGATCCTTGCGTTGTTCAACGACATGGTGCTCGTCAATCTGCGCGGCGCGCAGGGACTCATCCGGCTGCGCGAGCAGGTCGGTGACGCCCGGCTGGAAGCGGCCTGCGAACGCGCGCTCGCCTTCAGCAGCCCGAAATACCGCACCGTCAAAGGCATCCTTGATAAGGGTCTGGACGCTCAGGCCACCACGCGTCCTGCCGCGACGCCGGGCGGCACCTACCAGGACGGCGGCCGCTTCGGCCGTGACCTCCAATCCCTTCTGATCCACTGAATCCATGAATCCAAGCCCCGAACTGAATTCCATCCTCAAGCAGCTTCGTCTGTCCGGCATCCTCGACTCGCTCGAACAGCGCAACCGCGAGGCCATCGACGGGAAACTTGCCTACACCGAGTTCCTCGCGATGCTGCTGCACGACGAGGTTGCCCGTCGCGAGAACCGCAAGCTCGCCATCCGCCTCTCGCGTGCCGGCTTCGCCATCGGCAAGACGCTCGAGTCCTTCGACTTCGACTTGCTGCCCGCGCTGAACCGTGCCTACGTCTACGATCTCGCGGCCGGCCGCTACCTCGACGAGAAGGTCGCGATCCTGATCGCCGGGCAAACGGGCACGGGCAAGAGTCATCTAGCGCAAGCGCTGGGACATTGCGCGGCCCGACAGGGGCGCGACGTGCTGTTCATCTCGCAGACCGAGCTGTTCAAGCGGCTGAACGCCGCGCGCGCGACCGGTACCTACGAACGCCGGTTCCAGCAGTTCGCCAAGGTACCGCTGCTGATCGTTGACGACTTCGCGCTTAAACCTCTGCATACCCCGCAGGATGAGGATTTCCACGATCTCGTGGATGCCCGCTACGAGCGCGCGGCGACGATCCTCACGTCGAATCTGCACTTCGATGAATGGGGCGCCGCGTTCCCCGACAACCGCATCCTCGGCACGGCAACTCTGGATCGGTTACGCCACGGCGCCTACCGGCTCGTGCTTGAAGGTGACAGCCGACGCGCACCGAAACCCATGCCTGATCCGCCCCAAAATACAGTTGCCAAAAACGGCAAAAAACCGCAACCTTGAAACCGTTCGAACCCGCACTTTACCCCCAGTTCTACTGGCGCCATTACGCCGATCATCCCCGGCTCCTTTACGCCGATCCGTGACATCGCGCTCACGCAGCAACGCTTTCAAAGCGTCGATGTCGTCGGGCAGCGCGGTCGAAGTCGATTCCATGAGGACAGTTTACGACTGCCCATGATCACGCGAGCACCAGTTAACAATGGTTTACAGCGCGCTGCGTGGGCGCGCGGCTTCGACCGGCTGCCGCCAATCGAAACCCTCGAGCAAGAGCGACAGTTGGGCGGTTGTGAGCGCGACCACGCCGGCGTCAGCACGCGGCCACGCAAAACGCCCCTTCTCGAGCCGCTTCGCCAATAAACATAGCCCGCCGTCGCTCCAATACAAGCACTTCAGCAGGTCACCGCGCTTGCCCCGGAACACGAACACGTGTCCAGAGAACGGATCTTTCTCCAGCACCGTCTGTACCTTCGCGGCCAACGAATTGAAGCCGCATCGCATATCGGTGACGCCCGCCGCGATCCAGATCCGCGTGTTTTGAGGCAGACCGATCATCGTAAAATGCGATCGAGAACAGAACGCAGCACGTCCGGGTCTGGCGCGCCTTCGATGCGAATCGACGTCTTGCCATGCTGGATCTGGATCGAGCCGGACGGTATGTTGTCGGTCGCAGTCGGCACCTCGAGCGCCATCGACGGCTGAGACGGTTCGTTGACGACAACCGGCAGCATTGCGTCTGGAATCGCATCGTCCGTTAGCAGGCCTTGCGCATGGAGGCGACGCCATGCCCACACCTGATTGGCATTGATGCCGTTCTCGCGAGCAACACGGGCGACCGATGCGCCGGGCTCGAATGTCAGCGCGACGATGGTCCGCTTCCATTCCGTGGGATGTCGGCGAGTTTGCCGTTTCGGCCGGATCTCGACTGTCTGAGTCACTCTGTCCACAACTCCTATCGTGGACACGACTGGTCATTCGTGTCCTTCACAGGACATCATGGCACTCGTCACCGAGCGTTCACAGACGGTACTGGTCTCGTGCTTACGTTGCTGGTGGGCCCGGCCGGACTTGAACCGGCGACCGGTCGATTATGAGTCGACTGCTCTAACCAGCTGAGCTACGGGCCCGAACGGACGGGTCTCGCGGCGTCGCCACCAATAGAGACCCGGGAGGGCGTACGGTTGTTGGCATTTCGCCGCAGACCCGTTGGCGGAAACGGTGAGATTCGAACTCACGGACGATTGCCCGTCGCTGGTTTTCAAGACCGGTGCCTTAAACCACTCGGCCACGTTTCCATTGGAGCGGGCGAAGGGAATCGAACCCTCGTCATCAGCTTGGAAGGCTGTCGCTCTACCATTGAGCTACGCCCGCGCACAGCGCACTATTCTGACCGAAAGCCAGTAAACGAGAAAGTACTGCGAATCGATGCCTTAAGGTGTGTGCCGTGTCTTAAAAACGCGTCCCGACATGGCAACCTCCCCAGCCGCCACCGTTGCTTGCTGCACCGCCGCAGCCAAATAGTCCGCATCCACCGAGCATCAGTAGAGTGATAGTCGAAACGAGCGCGCGCGCTATGTGCTTTAGTCGCATAAACCTCCTTATCAGGAAACCGGGGCCGTCGACAAAATCGCCAGCAATATCATGTGCAGTATGGCTAACGTCAGTGCTATGACCAAGGCCAGCATCGCCAGCTTGCGACCCTGAGCGGGCGGAGCGGTAGCTTGGTTCGATGAGACGTTCGTTGAACGAGCGAAGGACAATTCTTTCAAATCGCCAAGGCCATTGTTTAATTCTCGGGCGCGTGTTTTCTTGATCGGTTGCACGTTGTCTCGGAGAATTGAAGATGGCTCACTGGGATTCGATGTTGCGGCGGCGACTTTCAGGCAAGTCCAGTGATTCGTGGACCAATCCCTCCACTACATCAGCACCGATCGTTGGCGATTGAACGCGCGAACCGTTGATCGGTGTTTGACAGTTGTTTACGACGACACGCAGGAACTGCTGCCACGCGTCTGCAAACCGGTGTGCGGGCACGCTGGCAAGTTGAGTATCGTACAACTGCAAAATGCGTTCGATCGCGGAGTGACCCTCTTCCGGCAAATCCCAGTGCTCACCGCGAGACGCTCGGTTGATGCAGTCTTCCACGATGAGTTCGGCGACCTGGAACTGCTCGATTTCGGCCCCCGATGACGTTACATCGCGCATAAAGTACGCGAGGTAAAGTGTCTTTGCGAGACAACCGATTTGCATGGCTTGTCCGTGCCCGCGCCGTAGCACGGACAATGCGATGTGCGCTTCGAGCGACAACGCCCGGACCTTATCAGAAGGCAGCGGCAACAATTGTTCTTTGGTTAGAGGCTTTCGCTTCTTGGGATGCGATTTTCGAGCCATTGCAATCGCGGGTTCAACGGCCCGCCCTCCGTATACGTTGGCGCATCTGTTTGCGATGCGAGCGAACCTTCATTTCTTCCAGTCGACTTGAAGCCGCATCACGTAGCTGCGCGCTCCATTCGACGTGTCCCTGTTGTCGCCATTCTCGCGTAAGTCGCCGCTCGATCTTTGGCCAAACCTTGTCGTGATCCCATTTGCGGAATTGCCGCCAGCACGTGATGCCCGATGTCCCGAATTTCAGGCGAGGCAGCTTGCCCCAACTGATATTCATCAACAGGATGTAGACAATCGCCGTCAGTACGATCCGCACGTCGGTATAAGGTCGCCCAGGTCCAGAGGGTTCTTCAGAAAGAATCAGTGGTGCGACTTGCTCCCACGTGTCGTCGTCGATATGCATTACCGGGAAATGCGGAGGACTCGCCGGACACGGTTCGGGAAACGGGCACGGGGAACGCGGCATGCGCGATCCCCAATCCGTTGTGCCTGGCTCGATCCACTCGTGAGTAACAACATATTTATGATCCACCTGCCTTCGTTCACCCACTCCAGGAAAGGGGCTACCCGAGACGCCAAAATTGTACGTAGTTAACGCACGCAGTGCCAAATCGTTGACAGGAATATGGGCGATGCCGCAGAGCGTTGTCCGTCGATCGTGGGTCGGTTGGCCATGCGTGATGTGATTGTCGAGTTTGATAAAGCACGCGAGTGCGAGCTTCCTCCAAAGTATATAATAGATATGCATTGCCAATTAAATTGGCTTAAATATTTTTTCATAAAAACGTAAAATATCGCCAAATATTTACGGATCGCCAATTCTCATCAACAAGCGGACCTCGCGACCCCCGGGAGGCAATCGACGCCACGCTTGATGGACGGGGCGACAAGCTGTTGATTTTCACCGAGTCTTAACCCAACTATTGAAATGTCCGATCGTTCCGCACGTGCCTCCATCGATACTCATATCGACTCTGGCGATAGAACAAAGCCCGGAACCGGAAGCTGGCGGCTATTCTTGACGGCCTTCAACGAAAAGCTCGAGTAGATTTCCTTGACGCCCGGCAACGCTTGCAACACTTCGCGCGTAAACGTGCCGAACGCGTGCAGGTCGGAAGCAATCACCTCGAGTAGAAAATCGTAGCGTCCAGACACGTGATGACACGAAATGATCTCCGGGATCTCCATCAACCGCGCTTCAAACTCTCGTGCAATGTCCTGCGCGTGATCCCCCATCATCACGCTCACGAACGCCGTAACACCATATCCCAGCATGTCGGGCGCGAGGACAGCCCGATATCCACGGATGTATCCGGCCTCCTGGAGCTGCCGGACGCGGCGCCAACATGGCGAAGCTGTGATCGATGCGTGTTCGGCGAGTTCGGCAATCGTCAGTCGGGCATCGTCCTGCAACGCCAACAGAAGGATGCGATCAATGCGGTCGAGGGTCATGGCCGGCAAAAATTTTTACTCTGATGGGGATATTCGCCTGAATCGTGCGCGCCTGCAGGGTAGGACGTCAATACTTTGGAAGCACTTTCCGTTTTCGGCTGGCTACAGTAAGCAGGACCGTTCAACAGGAGACCTATGATGCAAAACGACAACCCTGGCTTCTCGACGCGCGCCATTCACCACGGCTACGATGCGCAAGCCCACCAGGGCGCGCTGGTTCCGCCGATCTACCTGTCGGCAACTTTCGCCTTTCCGACAGTCGAGTATGGTGGTCGTTGTTTTGCCGGCGAGGAACCGGGTTATTTCTATACACGTATCAGCAATCCGACGCTCGCGCTGCTCGAGGCCCGGATCGCGTCGCTGGAAGGTGGCGAAGCGGCCGTCGCCTTCTCGTCTGGGATGGGGGCCATTACTGCCACCTTGTGGACCATGCTACGACCTGGCGACGAAATTCTGACCGACCGTACGCTGTATGGTTGCACGTTCGCGTTCCTGAATCACGGCATCGGACAGTTCGGCGTACGTGTCACCTACGTCGACATGTCGAATCCGAGTGAAGTCGAGGGCGCGATGACGGCAGCAACGCGTGTCGTGTATTTCGAATCCCCGGCCAACCCGAACATGCGCATGGTCGATATTTCCGCCGTCGCAGAAATCGCCCACCGCCACGGTGCCAAGGTCGTGGTCGACAATACGTATTGCACGCCCTATCTGCAGCGACCGCTGGAGCTGGGGGCCGACGTCGCCGTGCACTCGGCCACCAAGTACTTGAGCGGTCATGGTGACATTACCGCAGGCTTGGTCGTCAGCTCAATGGAACTCGCGACTCAGATTCGCCTGCAGGGCCTCAAGGACATGACCGGCGCGGTGATGTCTCCTCAGGACGCGTTCCTGTTGCTGCGCGGGCTCAAGACACTGTCCTTACGGATGGAGCGACACTGTAGTAACGCCGAGGTCGTTGCGGATTTCCTGTCACTACACCCGCTGGTCGAGGCGGTTTATTTTCCTGGTCTGAAGAGTTTCCCGCAATACGAACTGGCCGCCCGACAGATGCGCCGCGCTGGTGGCATGATCGCGTTTGAACTGCGCGGGGGCGAAGCTGCGGCAAAGCGCTTCATCAACGCATTGAAACTGTTCATCTGCGCAGTCAGTCTGGGCGACGCGGAATCGCTCGTGCAGCATCCGGCCAGCATGACTCATTCGACCTACACACGAGAAGAACGTGCGGCACACGGCATTTCTGACGGGCTCATCCGTATGTCTGTCGGGCTTGAAGATACTTCCGATCTTCTCGGCGACCTGGTGCAGGCGCTGGATGCCGGTGGCCGTACCGACGCAGCCCAACTCCGCCAGTCCGAAATCGAATCATGACGGATCTGTTCCACAGTCAGCTGGCAGCGCGGCAAGGTGAGCCGGCGCCGGTGGATGCCGACCCCGAAGAAACCGCCGAATGGCTGGAGGCGCTCGACGCGGTCGTCGCTCACGTCGGCCAGGATCGCGCGCAGTTCCTGCTCGATCGCCTGGTCGCGCACGCGCGCACGCGCGGTCTTGCTGCATCGCGCGGCCCCGTCACGCCGTACGTGAACACGATCGCCGCGCACGAACAACCGCCGTATCCGGGCGATGCCGATCTCGAAGCGCGTCTGTCGGCCGCGCTGCGCTGGAATGCGCTCGCGATGGTCGTGCGCGCGAACCGCGCATACGGCGAGCTCGGCGGACACATCGCGAGCTATGCGTCGGCGTCCGACCTGTTCGAAGTCGGCTTCAACCATTTCTTCCGCGCGGCGACGGGCGAAGGGCATGACGACGGCGGTTCCGGCGGCGATCTCGTCTACTTCCAGCCGCATTCGTCGCCGGGCGTCTATGCACGCGCGTATCTCGAAGGCTTCCTCGACGAGGCACACCTGAAGCACTACCGCCGCGAAATCGCCGGGCCCGGTCTGTGCTCGTATCCGCATCCGTGGCTGATGCCCGACTTCTGGCAGTTCCCGACCGGCTCGATGGGCATCGGTCCGATCAACGCGATCTACCAGGCGCGCTTCATGCGCTACCTGCAGCATCGCGGCCTGGCGGACACCGCGAACCGCACCGTGTGGGGCTTCTTCGGCGACGGTGAAATGGACGAACCCGAATCGCTCGGCGCGCTGTCGCTCGCCGCGCGCGAAGGGCTCGACAACCTCGTGTTCGTGATCAATTGCAACCTGCAGCGGCTCGACGGCCCGGTGCGCGGCAACGGCCGCGTGATCGACGAACTCGAGGCGTTGTTCGCCGGCGCCGGCTGGAACGTGATCAAGGTGCTGTGGGGTTCCGACTGGGATCCGCTGTTCGCGCGCGATCACGCCGGCGCGCTCGCCCGCGCGTTCGCCGACACCGTCGACGGCCAGTTCCAGACCTTCTCCGCGAACGATGGCGCGTACAACCGTGCACGCTTCTTCAGCCGCGACCCGGCGCTCGACACGCTCGCCGCGCAATTGACCGATGCGGAAATCGACCGCCTGCGCCGCGGCGGCCACGACGCGCTCAAGCTGCACGCCGCGTATGCGCGCGCGCTCGCCCATCGCGGCCAGCCGACGGTGATCCTCGCGAAGACGATGAAGGGTTACGGGATGGGCACGATCGGCCAGGGGCGGATGACGACCCACCAGCAGAAGAAGCTCGACGTCGACGACCTGAAGGCGTTCCGCGACCGTTTCCGGTTGCCGCTGTCGGACAGCGACGTCGAGCAGTTGAAGTTTTACAAGCCAGCGGAAGACAGCCCGGAGATGCGTTACCTGCATGCCCGCCGGGCTGCCCTGGGCGGCTATCTGCCCAGAAGGCGGATGGCGGCATCGCAAGGACTGACCGTCCCGCCTATGCCGGCCTGGGGTGCGTTCGCGCTGGACGCGGCGAACCGCGAGATGTCGACGACGATGGCGCTCGTGCGCATGCTGGCAGCGCTGCTGAAGGATCGCGACCTCGGCCCGCGCGTCGTGCCGATCGTGGCCGACGAAGCGCGCACGTTCGGCATGGCGAGCCTGTTCCGGCAGGTCGGCATCTACTCGCCGCTCGGCCAGCGCTACGAACCCGAGGATCTCGGCTCGATGCTCTACTACCGCGAGGACACGCGCGGGCAGATTCTCGAGGAAGGGATTTCGGAAGCCGGCGCGGTGTCGTCGTGGATCGCCGCGGCGACGTCGTACAGCGTGCACGACCTGCCGATGCTGCCGTTCTACATCTACTACTCGATGTTCGGTTTCCAGCGCATCGGCGACCTGATCTGGGCCGCCGCCGACCAGCGCTCGCGCGGCTTCCTCGTCGGCGCGACAGCGGGCCGCACGACGCTCGGCGGCGAAGGCCTGCAGCACCAGGACGGCAGCAGCCATCTCGCGGCGTCGACGATTCCGAACTGCCGCGCGTACGACCCGGCGTTCGCGTACGAAGTCGCGACGATCGTCGATGCCGGCATGCGCGAGATGGTCGAGCAGCAGCGCGACGTGTTCTATTACGTGACCGTCATGAACGAAAACTACGCGCAGCCGTCGATGCCCGGCGACGATCCGGCCGCCCGTCGCGCAGGCATCCTGAAGGGCATGCACCGGCTGCCGTCCTCCTCAAACGCGGCCGCGCGCGTGCAGTTGTTCGGCGCCGGCGCGATTCTCGGCGAAGTGCTCGCCGCGCAGCGGATGCTGCAGGACGGCTGGGGGATCGATGCGGCCGTCTGGAGCATCACGAGCTTCAGCGAATTGCAGCGCGACGGGATGGAAGCCGAACGGCTGTCGCGGCTTGACGACGGATCGGCATCGTCGTATGTCACGCGGATGCTTGAAGGAACGCAGGGCCCGGTGATCGCCGCGACCGACTATGTGCGCGCGGTGCCCGAGCTGATCCGCGCCTACGTGCCGCGTCGCTACGTGACGCTCGGCACCGACGGGTTCGGCCGCAGCGACACGCGCGAAGCGCTGCGCGCATTCTTCGAGGTCGATCGCGCGAGCATCGTGCTCGCCGCGCTGAAGGCGCTCGCCGATGACGGCGCACTCGATGCGACCGTCGTGCGCGACGCGTGCGAACGGCTCGGCAAAGCGATACGGCAGCCAGCCGCGGCGCCGTGGAAACGCTGAGCAAATGCCCGCCAGGGCCTGGCTCGCCGATCCGCTTGCTTACCTGATTTGCCTGCTGGTTGGGAATGCGTTGCGCTTGCTGGGCAATATGATTGACAAGACGTTTCTTGTAGCCATCTGGCAAGTGAGTTCTCTTTTATCCTCCATACTGGGAAGCCATAGAAAGAGGTGGCCGCGCAAATTCGGACAGACGGGTAAGTGGAATGCCCGGGGCCTGAGCCAGCGATAATGCAGGCAAAGGAACCGGAAAGATGACGAAGAGAACCCGACGGACGCACTCAGCGGCGTTCAAAGCGAAAGTGGCCCTGGCGGTGGTCAAGGGCGAGCGCACGCTGGCCGAACTGGCGCAGCAGTTCGATGTGCACCCGAACCAGATCACGGAGTGGAAGCGGCAACTGCAGGAGCGTGCGGCGGATGTGTTCGGCGCGGCCGCTCCACCGTCGAACGAGCCGCCGGTGGACGTGAAAACGCTGCACGCGAAAATCGGACAGTTGACGCTGGAGAACGATTTTTTGTCAGGAGCGCTCGGCAAAGCCGGACTGCTGAGCGCAAAGCGATGATTGACCGTACGCATGCGCTGCCGGTTTCGCGACAGACGCGACTGGTTGGCATCGCGAGATCGAGCGCGTATTACCGGGCGCAGCCAGTGAGCGAGGCCGACCAGTTGCTGATGCGGCGGATCGGCGAACTGCACATGGAGTTTCCGTTTGCCGGAGCGCGGATGCTGGCGCGTCTGTTGCGCCGGGAAGGCTATGAGGTCGGCCGCCGCCGCGTGCGCACGCTGATGAAACGCATGGGCGTGGAAGCGCTGTACTGCAAGCCGAACACGAGCCGACGCAATGCGCAGCACAAGATCTGGCCGTACCTGCTGCGCGGCATGAAAATCGCCCGGGCCAATCAGGCGTGGGCACCGGACACGACATACATTCCGATGGCGCGAGGCTTCGTGTACCTGACGGCAGTAGTGGATTGGTCAAGTCGCAAGGTCCTCTCGCACCGGGTGGCGATCACGCTGGAAGCAGTGCACGCCGTCGAGGCGCTCGAGGAAGCGTTCGCGCGCTACGGGCAGCCCGACATTGTGAACACCGATCAGGGCAGCCAATTCACGGCGAACGCGTTCACGGAAGCCGTATTGGGCCGAGGCATCCGGCTGTCGATGGACGGCAAGGGAAGCTGGCGCGACAACGTGTTCGTCGAACGGGTGTGGCGAAGCATCAAGTACGAAGAGGTCTACCTGAAAGCGTACGAGTCGGTCAGCCATGCCCGGCGCTCCATCGGCGAGTACATCAACTTGTACAACCGGAAACGGCCCCATTCGAGCCTGGCGGATCGGACGCCGGATGAGGCATACTTCGCGACGCTGCCTGCGATCAAATCGGCAGCATGATTGCCTCGGACGTTCCACTTAAAAATCTCAGAAAACTGTCCGAACGAGTGAGGCCACCTCTAAGCACGCCGCGCCGGCATCGTTTTTCGAACATTGGGAATCAAATCGATGCATTCAGAATAACCATCAATCGAGCTCAGGAAAGCATGAAAAGAATATTTCTGGCCGTCTTGCTGATGTTCACGTGCGTAATCTCCGCGTTCGCGCAATCCGGTGTGGAGGAACCGTCACTGTACGAATGGGGTGATGACGCTTCCATGGTATCGCAGACCGACGCGGCAACCTGCGCCGCGTTGTCGCTGAAAGACGGGAAACTGTATCCGCGATCTTGTACGGAACGGCATTACTTCTTCTGTCAGACTGGAAGAACGCTTGGAGTGGTAACGAAGCGTACTGAATGGTCTGAAGCGTGGGCTTCCTGCTCGGCGAATGGCGGGAACTTTCCATTTCCTGCATCAAACGCAGGATACGCGAGTCCACGCACTGTTTTCGAAGACGAGTTCGTCTGGGTGAACTTTAAGAAGTTTTACGATGATCATCGGCATCGAGACCCTCTGGACCGTCGGGGTGAAAGCTGGATGTCGAATGCGTTCACGGGCGTACAGGCATATCAGAATATTCCGGCCGCCGTGTCGAATTGCGCAGCGATAGGCGCAGACGGGCCGTTCTCCGCAAGTTGCTCGACGTCGATGTATGAGGCGTGCGTGAGGGATACCGTCTCCGGGAAGCGCGAATGGGCAGTGACGAAACAGCGTGTGTCGTACAACTCACCTTCAAGGTGCGGGGACGCTGGTTTAGCCTATCGTCGTGGTGTGCCTATGAACGTTACCGAACTGCGCGCCCTACAGGGTCTGGTCACTGCGCAGAATCTCACACCCGCCTGGATAAGCATGAACGTTCAGGACCGTCGCAAGCGTTGTGTCAGCCCTGAGACGTTTCTGCTATGTACCGCTGCATGGACAGCGGGAACGCTATTCTGGGCGAGTCATGCCCTGCCGTCGAACGACGCAGATAGTGTCCCGGTCACTGTCGTTAACCCTACATTGCCCAGGTTGCCTTGGCATCTCGCGGCCATAAACCTGAAGCAGCAGGTCAGGATTGCAGGAGATATCTCGGTCGCGGTACTCGATAGCGGCGTTGAGTTCTCGGGACCTTTAGCCGGTAGTTCAGCGGGATCGTACAATTACACTTCTGATTCCTTGGGCGTGAGTCCGAACGCATCCGTGGCCGACAGGATTCACGGCACACTCATGAGCTCAATCATTGCGATCCCGGATACCACCGTCGAGGGCAAGCCTGTGGCAGGCATTGCCCCTGGCATAAGGATCGTCGACCGGAAGATCACTCCAAATGGCACAACGTCGAGTAACGGTGCGACTGCCCTGGCGCAGGCCATCGCGGATGCCGCTACTGCCAGGCCCGATCAGCCGTGGTCCAGTGAAGCGATTATTAATGTGTCGTTCGGGCAGTATGGTCTGGATCAAACGGCACTTGCTTACCTGCGCGACCAGATCGTTTCTGTGGGAATGGCGAACAGGTCGTTGATTGTTGCAGCAGTCGGTAATGACGGAACCCAGATTGCAGGACTGGAACTGCCTCAGTGGTACTGGCCGGCTGCCTACAAGGCGCCGCGCAGGTCTGCTTCCGTTCCCGATCCCGTTATTCGGGTGGCAGCGTTAAGCACTTACAGTTATGGGGACGTACCGGTCCTGTATCCGCGCAGCAGGCGGGGAAAGGGTTACGTAGACATCGCTGCGCCGGGAACGGGAATACCCTCGTACGGCCCCGGAGGTAAATACTATGAGGCGAGCGGCACATCGCAGGCGGCGGCGATTATTTCCGGCGTGCTCGCATTGATGAAATCCTGCGCTCCAACTGCGACTGCCTCCGAACTGAAACAACTTCTTCTATCCAGCAGTGACAAATTCCCCTCACTGGAGCAGGACGTCACGGAAGGCCGCGTGCTTAACGCGGGCAAGGCGATTGATGCAGCATGCGCCATGCAGCCTGATGTTTCGCTTTACATGAAGTGAATTGCGCATGCGATTTGACTGTATGCGGTCTTTTAATGACGCCCCTCAGAGGTTGGGGGCGACAGGCATTCTCCAAGGCATGAGATCGGCGTAGTCGTCGGCGGTTGCAGCGAGCGGCAACCTGGTGAACAGCCAAACCAGATAGCGATACGGCTCGACGCCGTTCGCCTTGCACGTCTGGACGAGGGAGTACAGGTTGGCACTGGCCTGCGCGCCGGCAACGGTATCGGAGAACAGCCAGCCCTTGCGGCCGACGACGAACGGTCGGATCGCGTTCTCGCACAGGTTGTTCGAGATAGGCCAGTTGCCGTTATCGACGTATCGGACCAGCTTGGGCCACTGTCCGCTCATGTACTGCAATGCCTTACCGAGCAGACTCGACGGCACGACGCCCGGCAGATGCTCGACCAGCATGCGCTCGATGATGGCGAGCACGCGGGCGCTGTACCGGGCGCGCAGTCGTTGCCGGCGTTCAGGCTTCCACTTCGCGCTGCGCGCCTCGGCTGCGAACAGCTTGCCGATCAGCACGACGAAGCGCGTAGCCAGCAGATCCGACGAACGTGCCGCCTTCGGCACCGACTCCTCGGCCTTGATGAAGCCGCGGCGCACGTGTGCCCAGCACCCGAGATGCACGAGCTGATGATCGTGGGCGATGCCGTTGTAGAGCTCGTATCCGTCAGTCATCAGCACGGTGCCAGGCTGCACGCCGGCATAGAGCTTCTGCGCATGCTGGGCGCCGCGCCCCGGCGAGTACGAGAACATCCGTACCGGCGGCCCTGAGCCGTTGACCTGCGCCCATAGGTAGCTCTTCGCCTGCGGTCTTCGTCCCGGCTCCTTCAGCACCTGGAACGTGGTTTCGTCGCCGTAGATCAAGTTCGATTCGAGCAGCGCGTCGCGCATCAGGTTGATCACCGGCTGCGTGGCGAGCCCCACCCGCACCACGCTGGCGGCCAGCGTGTTCGACGAGATGTCGCCGCCGAAGCGACGCAGCAGCGTGGCTTGGCGATACAGTGGCATACCGTACTGGTACTTGCCGGTGATGATCCACGCCAGCGCGGATTCCGTGAGCAGCCCGCGCGCAATGATACGCGCTGGCACCGGCGTGACCTTGATGCCGAGATCACAGCACGGGCACGCGTACTTGACGCGCTGGTGCTGAACGACGCGCACCTGCTCGGGAATCACGTCGAGCTGTTCGCTCGTTTCCACGCCGATCTCGACGAGAGCGTGACCGTCGTGCGCGCAGAATCGTTCGGACTCGGGCAGTTCGTGTCGTACGACTTCGCGCGGCAGATTCGGATCGAGTGGTTTGCGCCCGCGCTTGCCTCGCGTGTGGGCGGCGACCGACGTACCGGGCACGTCCTCGCGCGCAGGCGCGTCGGTGGCCGTCGCAAGTGCCTCGGCTTCGTTGAACAGGTCGAGTTGATCGGCATGGCGCGCCTCGCTCGATGCACCGAACAGTTCGTGCTTGTAGGCCCGCAGCTTCTCTTCGGCCAGATCGCGCTGGGCCGTCACGAGCCGAAGCTCACCGCGCAGCGCATCGCGTTCGGCGCTCGCGGCAATCAGCGCCTCGTACTCCTCGGCGCTCAACATGACGGGGTCGTTCGGCATGGCCGATTAGACCATGCCACCCGCGTGGTGTTCAGCTCATCCGCGCGTAATATCGCTGGGGATGCTTCTGGATCACGGCCAGGTCGATGCCGTCGAGCAGCCAGTGCAACTGCTCGGCGCTGAGCGTGATCGTGTCGCCTCCGTTCGGCCAGACGAAGCGGTCGGCTTCGAGTCGCTTGAGCAGCAACCAGAAGCCGTTGCCACCCCAGCCGAGAATCTTGATACGATCGCGACGGCGGTTGCCGAAGACGAACAGTGCCGAGGTCATAGGGTTCAGGCGCATCGCCTGTTCGACCAGGATCGACAGCCCGTTGATGCCCATGCGGAAGTCGACGGGATCGCGATGCAGGTAGACCTTCAGCCCTTCGTCGAACCGGAACACGGCAGCCTCCCGAGCATCTGGACGAGCATCGTCAGTTCATCGAAGTTCGCCTGGCTCAACTCCAAGGAAACGCCGTTTGGCAGGCGCACATTCAGCGAGAACACCGCAGCCGATTTAGCCGGAGTGGGGGCAGCCGCAGAGGTGACGACCTGCATAAAGGCTGATTCCTCAGGCACGGAAGCCGTAGACAACTCGACGCGCGCCTCTCGTGACGACTCCGTCGCGGAGCTGACTATCTCGCCCGCGGCTTGTTCGCGCTGATACTTGGAAATCCATGTCCGAACGAGGTTCGGATTGATGTCGTGCTCCATAGCCGTCCGCGCGATCGACACCCCTGGCTTCAGACACGCCTGTATCAACTCGCGCTTCGCATCCTCGTCGTACTTGCGCCGTCCGTCTCGCTTGAGATCGACCACCAACCGGCTCTGCAAACCTCCGTCTTGCTCGTTCATGCACACCTGTCCACGCTCATTGAACATGGACACGTAGCCTCGGTGAATCAGCCTCGCCGTGCAATGGCGTCCTTCAAAGAGCGCTTACATTTGACTGGCATCGTGTGATCCAAACGTAAATGGGAGCGCTCTCGCAGGCGGGCCGGTTTCCTGCGGGGGGGGGATGATTTCCGTGCGCTTTTCCGGTTAGATGTCTCTAGGCCTGGCAAGGACTTGCCTTGCGACCCTAAATATTTATTCCGACAAAACAAAGGGTTAGCGTCTACCCTTCGCTAACGAAGCAGAGGGCATATCCAGACGTGACCGCATTGAAGATGAGCGGTCCCTCGACCGGCGGCGCCAGTACACCCCGTCGTTAGGTGCTCCGACTGGTTGACGGAATGGGGTTGTCGGCCGCGATGCTCGGTAAGATCCGCTTTGCGTACAGTGACACGGGAAAATTGAAGGTGCCGCGCAAGTTGATGCCCTCGATATGAGTGGGGGCGATTCGCCGGAGTTGCTCAGTCGCCATCGGTTGCTCTCGGCTAGCTTCGATGTTCTCCAGGGCTCGTTGCATGTGGGTGGTGTTCCAAGCCATCAAGATGTTCGAGAGCAGGGTCAACGCCGATGACACTGCCGCGAGAGATTCTTGGCGCCGAGCTAATGCGACCGATGTGAATTGCGCGTTGCACGGTACTTAGGTTCAAGGAGTCGTCGCAACACCCATCGTTATGTTGCCGATAACAGTTCGTGGAATGCTTCCGCTGGCGTCTTCCATCCGAGCGTTTTACGTGGTCGACAGTTCAGTGTGTTCGCGACCGCGTCGAGTTCTCGCTCGGTATATCGACTCATGTCTGTGCCTTTCGGAAAGTACTGTCGCAGTAGGCCGTTCGTGTTTTCATTCGTAAGCGCTCTTTGAAGGACGCCATTGCACGGCGAGGCTGATTCACCGAGGCTACGTGTCCATGTTCAATGAGCGTGGACAGGTGTGCATGAACGAGCAAGACGGAGGTTTGCAGAGCCGGTTGGTGGTCGATCTCAAGCGAGACGGACGGCGCAAGTACGACGAGGATGCGAAGCGCGAGTTGATACAGGCGTGTCTGAAGCCAGGGGTGTCGATCGCGCGGACGGCTATGGAGCACGACATCAATCCGAACCTCGTTCGGACATGGATTTCCAAGTATCAGCGCGAACAAGCCGCGGGCGAGATAGTCAGCTCCGCGACGGAGTCGTCACGAGAGGCGCGCGTCGAGTTGTCTACGGCTTCCGTGCCTGAGGAATCAGCCTTTATGCAGGTCGTCACCTCTGCGGCTGCCCCCACTCCGGCTAAATCGGCTGCGGTGTTCTCGCTGAATGTGCGCCTGCCAAACGGCGTTTCCTTGGAGTTGAGCCAGGCGAACTTCGATGAACTGACGATGCTCGTCCAGATGCTCGGGAGGCTGCCGTGTTCCGGTTCGACGAAGGGCTGAAGGTCTACCTGCATCGCGATCCCGTCGACTTCCGCATGGGCATCAACGGGCTGTCGATCCTGGTCGAACAGGCGATGCGCCTGAACCCTATGACCTCGGCACTGTTCGTCTTCGGCAACCGCCGTCGCGATCGTATCAAGATTCTCGGCTGGGGTGGCAACGGCTTCTGGTTGCTGCTCAAGCGACTCGAAGCCGACCGCTTCGTCTGGCCGAACGGAGGCGACACGATCACGCTCAGCGCCGAGCAGTTGCACTGGCTGCTCGACGGCATCGACCTGGCCGTGATCCAGAAGCATCCCCAGCGATATTACGCGCGGATGAGCTGAACACCACGCGGGTGGCATGGTCTAATCGGCCATGCCGAACGACCCCGTCATGTTGAGCGCCGAGGAGTACGAGGCGCTGATTGCCGCGAGCGCCGAACGCGATGCGCTGCGCGGTGAGCTTCGGCTCGTGACGGCCCAGCGCGATCTGGCCGAAGAGAAGCTGCGGGCCTACAAGCACGAACTGTTCGGTGCATCGAGCGAGGCGCGCCATGCCGATCAACTCGACCTGTTCAACGAAGCCGAGGCACTTGCGACGGCCACCGACGCGCCTGCGCGCGAGGACGTGCCCGGTACGTCGGTCGCCGCCCACACGCGAGGCAAGCGCGGGCGCAAACCACTCGATCCGAATCTGCCGCGCGAAGTCGTACGACACGAACTGCCCGAGTCCGAACGATTCTGCGCGCACGACGGTCACGCTCTCGTCGAGATCGGCGTGGAAACGAGCGAACAGCTCGACGTGATTCCCGAGCAGGTGCGCGTCGTTCAGCACCAGCGCGTCAAGTACGCGTGCCCGTGCTGTGATCTCGGCATCAAGGTCACGCCGGTGCCAGCGCGTATCATTGCGCGCGGGCTGCTCACGGAATCCGCGCTGGCGTGGATCATCACCGGCAAGTACCAGTACGGTATGCCACTGTATCGCCAAGCCACGCTGCTGCGTCGCTTCGGCGGCGACATCTCGTCGAACACGCTGGCCGCCAGCGTGGTGCGGGTGGGGCTCGCCACGCAGCCGGTGATCAACCTGATGCGCGACGCGCTGCTCGAATCGAACTTGATCTACGGCGACGAAACCACGTTCCAGGTGCTGAAGGAGCCGGGACGAAGACCGCAGGCGAAGAGCTACCTATGGGCGCAGGTCAACGGCTCAGGGCCGCCGGTACGGATGTTCTCGTACTCGCCGGGGCGCGGCGCCCAGCATGCGCAGAAGCTCTATGCCGGCGTGCAGCCTGGCACCGTGCTGATGACTGACGGATACGAGCTCTACAACGGCATCGCCCACGATCATCAGCTCGTGCATCTCGGGTGCTGGGCACACGTGCGCCGCGGCTTCATCAAGGCCGAGGAGTCGGTGCCGAAGGCGGCACGTTCGTCGGATCTGCTGGCTACGCGCTTCGTCGTGCTGATCGGCAAGCTGTTCGCAGCCGAGGCGCGCAGCGCGAAGTGGAAGCCTGAACGCCGGCAACGACTGCGCGCCCGGTACAGCGCCCGCGTGCTCGCCATCATCGAGCGCATGCTGGTCGAGCATCTGCCGGGCGTCGTGCCGTCGAGTCTGCTCGGTAAGGCATTGCAGTACATGAGCGGACAGTGGCCCAAGCTGGTCCGATACGTCGATAACGGCAACTGGCCTATCTCGAACAACCTGTGCGAGAACGCGATCCGACCGTTCGTCGTCGGCCGCAAGGGCTGGCTGTTCTCCGATACCGTTGCCGGCGCGCAGGCCAGTGCCAACCTGTACTCCCTCGTCCAGACGTGCAAGGCGAACGGCGTCGAGCCGTATCGCTATCTGGTTTGGCTGTTCACCAGGTTGCCGCTCGCTGCAACCGCCGACGACTACGCCGATCTCATGCCTTGGAGAATGCCTGTCGCCCCCAACCTCTGAGGGGCGTCATTAAAAGACCGCATACTTTCATTCGTCCGTAAGCGCCCGGCGAAGGCATCTTGATAGTACCGGGAACGCAGGCGAGGATCGTGTCCATCTAAATTTTTAATGGACAGATTTACACGATGGATGAGACCGAGGTGATGCAGGAGGTTGTGCAACCGACGCGACGTCGGCGGCACAGCAAGGAGTTCAAGGCCCAGGTGATCCGTGCGGCGATGCAGCCCAACGTGTCGATCGCGGCGGTAGCGCTGCACTACCGCCTGAATGCCAACATGCTGCGAAGCTGGGTGTCCGCCCAGGAAGAACGGGATGCGACCGAAGCTGCCCGCAAGTCGATGAGCACGCCATCGGCAGAGTTTGTGCCGTTACAACTGGAGACGTGCGGGGCTGCATCTGGGGCGACGGAGATCCAGATCGAGGTACGTCGGGGTGCGGCGACGGTCACCGTGCGTTGGCCGCTATCGGCGGCCAGTGATTGTGCGCTCTGGTTGCAGGGGTGGCTCAGGTGATCCGAATCGACGCGATATGGCTGGCGACTGAACCACTGGATATGCGTGCCGGCACCGATACGATTCTGGCGCGTGTGGTGAGGGTGTTCGGCGCAGCGCGCCCTCACCATGCTTACCTGTTCGCCAATAAGCATTCGACGCGCATGAAGGTACTTGTCTATGACGGCTTCGGAATCTGGTTGGCTGCGCGTCGCCTGAACAAGGGCCGGTTCGTCTGGACGAACGGCCACGAAGCGATCGCCGTCGCGTTGAATTCCGAACAGTTGCGGGCGCTCGTGACGGGGCTGCCGTGGCAAACCCTGACGCACGATCACGCCATCTGCGTGGTGTAACGCGTCGTCGGTTCCGTAAACAGTCTCGCTTCCGTGGAGGGGCCGGCTCTGGCAGACTGGGCCGTATGAACCTGCCCGCCGACCTCGACGCCCTGAACCCTGACGAACTGCGCACGCTGGCTGCGCAGTTGATGGCGCAGATCGGCGAGAAGGACCGGGAGCTGCACTATCGCCAGACGCGCATTGACCAGCTCACCCACGAGATCGCCGCGCTCAAGCGCCTGCAATTCGGCAAGCGCAGCGAGCAGTTCACCGCCGAGCAAATGAGCTTGCTCGACGAGGCCATCGATGCGGACCTAGCCGCACTCGAAATCGAACTGGAGCAGTTGCAGCCGACGCCTGCGGACAAGCAACCGCAGCAGCCCAAGCGTGCACCGTTGCCGCCGAACTTGCCGCGCACCGACATCCATCACGAACCCGACGACATCACATGCTCCTGTGGTTGCCAGCGCGCACGCATCGGCGAGGACATCAGCGAGAAGCTGGACTATACGCCGGGCGTGTTCACGGTCGAGCGACACATCCGCGGCAAATGGGTTTGCAAGGCATGCGAGACGTGACCCTGCCTCGTTTTCACGTACAGCAACTCATGCGGCGATCAAGCTGGCCTCGTAGTCGACGGGGGTAAGGAAGTCGATCGAGGTATGCAGGCGCTGCCGATTGTAATAGCCCTCGATCCAATCGACGATATCCAAGCGGGCATGGGCACGCGTTTCGTAGTGAGTCTGGTAGATTCTTTCGACCTTCAGCGTCTTGAAGAAGCTCTCCATCGGGGCGTTATCCCAAGCGTTAGCGCGGCGGCTCATTGACACGTTTATCTTGAACGCGGCGGTCAATTTCCGGTATGCGCGACTGGCGTATTGGGCTCCGCGATCGGAGTGCAGCAGCAATCCCGATGGCGGTTTGCGTTGCCAGCACGGGCTGCGCAACGCCTGGCAGACCAGATCCGCGTTGATCCGCTCGGACATCGACCAGCCGACGATGCGTCGGCTCGCCAGATCCAGGATCGCCGCCAGATACAACCAGCCCTCGCCGGTCCTCACGAACGCGATGTCGCTTACCCAGGCTTGATTGGGCCGCCAGCCGTCGAAACGCCGATCCAACAGATTCGGCGCCACCGGCAAGCGATGCGTCGAATCCGTCGTCACCCGATACGGGCGCTTGTAGACCGGACGTAGTCCCTGGCGTTGCAGGCTGCGACGCACGCGTTCGGCGCTCACCGGCCGGCCCTGGGCACGCAACTGCCCCACGATTCGAGGACGGCCATAGCTGCCGCGGCTGGCACGATGAATTGCGGCGACCTCAGCGTCCAACTTGGCATTGGACAGTGTCCGCCGACTTGGCTCCCTGCCGCGCCACTGGCAATAGCCGCTGCGCGACACACCCAGAACCCGGCAAAGCCGACTTACGCTGTACTGGTCGCGATGTGCGTCAATCCAGGCGTATATATGGACTCCCCAGGTTTTGCAAACAATGCGTCTTCCTTTAATGCAAGGTGTCAGTCTGCACGTATATATTCGGCCTGTTTATGCGGGTCACCGCTGGCCATAATGCAAATCGCCTGCCTCGTTCTCAATACCTCAGCGGCCTTCCTTGGCCACTACGCCTGTCGGATTTTCGAGGCTGGGTCAGACCCGTCGCATCATCGATTGTTCATTGTTCGCAAACTGCTGGTGGCTCTACTGCAGAGATCTTATGGATTCATGCGGTCGCGAAGCGCTCGCTCTTGGCAAGCAACGCCCACGCTATGCGTGCTAGTTTGTTCGCCAGCGCCGCCGCTGCGACATTCACCCCACGTCTGCTCGCGAGCTGGCAGGCCCAGCGCGACAGCGCATCGGTTCGCTTGCCCGCAAATCGCATGATCGACCGCGCTCCCTGGACCAGCAGCCAGCGGATGTATCGATCTCCCCGTTTGCTGATCCCGAGCAACTTTTGCCTTCCTCCGCTGCTGTGTTCGTGAGGCGTGAGTCCGAAACTGGCGGCCATATGTCTGGCACTGCGGTAGCGCCTCGCATCTCCCACCGCGGCGATCAAGGCCGTGGCCGTCACGGGACCGATACCGGGGATTTCCTGCAATCTGGCGCAACGCTCATCTTCTTTCGCCAATCGTCTCACGCGCCTATCCACGGTGTCGATCCGCTCTTCCAGCGCCGTCAACTCGGTGCACAAATCAAGCAACAAGTCCCGCGCCAAAGCGGGCAACGTGTCGCTTTCATCCGCGAGAAGTCGTCGTGTCCCCTCTTTGAAGGCTGAAACGTGAATTGGGAAGACGATCCCGTACTCGCCCAGTAACCCACGCGTCTGATTGATCAAGGCGGTGCGCTCTTGCATAAGCCGTTGTCGAATTCGGTGCAGCATCTGGACAGCTTGTTGTTCCTTGGTGTTGACCGCTACTGTTGGCATATCCGGCTGACGAGCCGCCTCGCAAATGGCTGCTGCGTCACGGGCATCCGTTTTGGAACGCCGGACGAATGGTTTTACATATTGCGCGGGAATAAGCTTGATTCGGTGCCCAAAGCCAGCCAGTCGGCGCGCCCAATCGTGCGAGCCAGCGCAAGCCTCTATCGCGATCAGGCAAGGCGACAGGTTTGCGAAAAACTCGAGCACCTGAGAACGTTTGAGGCGCTTGGTCAGTACCGCTGCGCCGGCTGCGTTCACTCCGTGAACCTGAATGACATTCTTCGCGATATCGAGCCCGATGACTTGTGCACTCATGCTGGACGTCCTCATTGGAAAATCGTGATTATCGCCACCCCGAGGGGTGGGGAGTCCATCGCATTACCTCACCGCGACCCCTTCGCGAAGTACGCCGTCGCCTTTCGAAGAATTTCAATATCCAGCTTTGCGCTGGCCAGTTCCTTACGCAGACGGCTGTTCTCGGCCTCTAGGTCGCTGACCGGACGACGACTTGAGCTCGGTACACTCGACGCCGGCCCCGCTGCGGCCTGCGCACTGCCATCGCGCTGATCACGGCACCAGTTCCCCAGCGTCGCCACCGGCACGCCCAGCCTGTGAGCGGCTTCATGCTGACCGACGCTCGCAGCGAGCCGCACCGCCTCAACCTTGAATTCCTTCGTGTACTGCCGTCTGGGTACCACGTGCTCTGCCATGTTCTTCTCCATACAGGCAAAAAGTTATCAAACTTCTTGCTGTACGTGGAATCGAGGCAGGGTCAACTCGGGTCTGCCGATCGGGCATGAACACCGCAGCATCACTTGGCAATACGGCAACCAGGCTGCCATCGAGAACAGCGCGATCCGGTTTGACGTATAGGAGCCGGACGATGTGGCAGCGCCGCTGCAAGCGGCGCGGCAGTTGACACCGGTCTTCGCGGCGCCACGCTCGGTGACAACTTTAATTCGCGGCGGGCAAATCCTTGAATTGACAAGGGCTTCCGGCTCTTGGGCGACTGCGAACCCGCGAAGTGACATCTTTGCTTCGCAAACGGTGACAACTGTATTTTGGTCTACGGCACCTGGTCAACGAGATTTCTTTTGTGAAACCGACGAACTTGTGCAGCCTGCCCGACAGTAAGTGATCGTCGGCATCGTGACCTTGTCACGTCTCAATCCGCGGCCAGTGTCTCTGATGGGTATATCCGCTGCTAGTCGTAGCGCTTGATGAAGCGATCGAACACGGAAGGCGGGTTCAATACCTTGGCCGATTTGTTCTCTAGATCCACGGACCCGTCGTCATCACTGATCGTGACGAACAGCGTGATTTTCTCGCGCTCCGCACCGGTTCCGAACAGTCCTTCCTGATCGAGAAGTCGCAGCGCCTCGATCATGTCGCTCTGGAGATCTTCAAAAAAGACGTGAAACTTCGCTTCCGGAAAGTTCGGACCAAGTACCGTGTCGGCCAACCTTTTGCATAAGGGATTGAACGAGTCCGACTCGGCTGCTTCATACGCCCATTCGCCGGTCGCCCACGTGAACTCCGGAGCATCCTCGTCGTCACCGATTTCCATCTGTTCGCGGACCCGCTTCAACCCCTCCTCAGTATTGGCGGCCGGCACGACGGTCATCGCGCCACTGTCGGTGTAGAGAGCAAAAGCATAAAAATGTTCGTCGGGATGTGCCGCAAGAAGGGCGCGGTAAGTCACTCGCGCCGCGTCGGCAATCTCCCGCGCGAAATCAGGAAACACGCTCATATTGACCCTCGCTGTATGACCTAGTCGTTGTTACCTAGAAAAACTTCTCGACCGATTCGTTGTAGTTCGGCCCGCATTGCTGCTTGTCCTTCAGCGCGCGGCAGATCCATCGCGCTGATTCTAGCATCGGACTTTTCCCACGCATCTGCTACCGCCTTCGCGTTAACTGCGGAGTGGCCTTCGTTGGGTGCCCACATCAAGGCGTCCTTGTCGTATACCGGATCGATATCCCATTTCTTCGCGACTGCACGGCTTCTCTCGAGCTGCTTCAAGATCGACGGGCGCGTCTTGAAATCCCCCTTGAAGATGATGTGGTGGGCGTGCGGCTTGATCATCCCCTCCGGCGCCTTCGTGCCGGATATCTTCTCGAAGTACCTGCCCCAGCAGTCCTGCAACCCCAGCGGGTCCATGAACTCTATCGGGTTGTGCACGTAAGATTGTGTTCGGTATCCGCCTTCGAGTCCGATCGGATCGCTGCTCAGGTATTGTCCAGAGTCGGGGTCATAGTATCGATGGAGGTTGTAGCTCAGGCCAGTCTCGTCGTCTGCCCACTGACCCGGGAATCGATGCGACGAGTCGACGGTGCTAATCGGGTCGTTTGCCGCTGGCCTGGCCGGTAACTTTTTGCCCCAGATCGAGTAGGAGCCGGTCCAAACAGCCTTCCCGGTCGAATCAAACACGGCCCTCGGTAGCCCAATCTGATCCGTCACGATCGGGTAAAGGCCGCCGTCGGTCTCTTGCGCCAGGGGCAGATACGTGTCGGGTTCGATGTGCCATGTGACACATTGGCCGGTGGTGCCGTCTCGCATCTCGACCCATTGCTCTGCGAGCGTAGCGCCGTCCCAAAGGAACCGTGTAGCTTGCCTGTCTCCGACGTGTCGCTTCTCGATGCGTCGGTCGAACGCATCGTAGCCATAGGACCAGACTCCTCGTTCCGGCGTTACGACCTTCACCAGACGATTCAGGCCGTCCCAGGTGTACAGCCACGTCTGGGCTCGGAATCCCGGGCGGGCGACGGTCTTTTCGATTGTCCGCCCCCGCTTGTCATAGCGGTACCTGACGTGCCCGACTTGCTCTGGCAGTCCGCCTGGCCGATATATGTGAGCATCCACTGCGTCTTGGTGGCCATGCGCGACAATGTTCATCGCTGCGTCGTAGCGGAAATGCTCGGACGGGTGAAGGAGGCTCGTCGCGGACACGACCTGCCCTCGTGCGTCGTGCTTGAGCTCGAGCGAATCGGTGTCCGTTTGCAGACGTTCCAGTTGGCCCGCTCGATCGTATTCATAGACGTGGCGGGTCAATTGCTCGATCGCGCGCACAGAATCGGTTTGCAGAGCTTCGAATGCTGTACGCGGCCCAGCAACTTGGCGCTGAAGCCGCCCCACGGGATCGTAGTCCTGTCGCGAGAGGAAGTCGCCGAATTGCCCCCCGGTCATGCGTCCAAGGCCATCTCGATGGATCGCTAGACCGGCAACCTCCGTGCAAGCCCCCATGGCGTCGTACGCATAGGCAGTCTCACGTCGCGGCGTAGTACGCATGAGACGCCTTCCATCCGCATCGTATATGTGACGCAGGAGTTCACCGTTCTGATCTTCAGCAATCAGCCGGCCGCCACTGTCATACGCGAAATTCGTGATATGCGTCGCTTCGCCGTTCACCGAGGTGGCCGATGCGAGATGACCACTTGCGTCGTAGCGGTAGAGGAGCTTGGCGTCGCCGGCGTCGATTTCGACGACTCGGTCGCACAGATCGTAGGCGTAGTGCCATTGACCGCCATCGGGCAGCGTCTTTGCAAGGAGTTTGCCAGTCGCATCGCGCGCGTAGCGAGTCTCGCGCCCACCCCAGTCGATTTCGCCGACGAGACGGCCGGTGGCGTCGTATTGATAGGTGTAAGTTTCGCCGAGCTGATTGACAACGCGAGTCAGGCGGGTCGCATGATCGTATTCGAAATGGATCATATGGCCTGTCGCGTCGATCGTCGAAGTTAAGAGATCGAAGGGGCCGTAGGTTCTTTTCGTCGTTCGTCCGAGCGGGTCGATCCACTCGACGGGCAAGCCCTCGCTGTTATAGCGCACCCGCAACACCGAACCGTCTGGACGTGTGAGAGCGGTCAACTGTCCGCGGGGATTGTCGGGCCCGTCGACGTAGCTGAAGCGTGTCGTTGCGCCGTCCGGTGTGGTCTCTTCTAGCACGCGGCCAAGTAGATCGACCTTGCGCAGCAACTTTGCGCCAGAGGGCAGCTCAACAGAGCGAGGACGATGGTGCTCGTCGTAACTAAGCTTCGTTTCGCGCTCGCCCTGAACGATTCGCAAGAGCTCGCCCCGGGCGCCATACCGATAGCTCGTTCGCACGCCGTCGCCGTCGGTGCGGGCGATGATGCGGCGCAGATGGTCGTACTCCCACTGAATCTTGCTTCCGTTCGGCTGAATTGCGGAAAGCAAAAGCTGCGAATCGTCGTATTCGAACTGCAACGCGCGGCCACCGTGGTCCTCGACCTCGACCAACAAACCGACGTCGTTATAGCGGAACGTGATTCGCCTGCCGAGCGCATCAGTCCTGGCAGTGAGGTGGCCGAACATCCACTCATGCCGGACACATGCACCGGTTGGATCGGTCTCCGCGATCACCATGCCGTCGTCGTCGTACTCGAACACACGCTGTCCGTCTGCGTCGATCACCCGAGTCAGGCGGCTTTCGTATACGAAACGTCCAGTGTGGTAGCCCTCGGCGGTACCGGTCTCGATCACTCGTCCGTCAGAATCATAGAGATACCGGACATCGGTCTGATCACTGTCGCGCCAGCGGACCATCCATCCATCCGCGTCGTACTCATAGTGAAACTGCCCGAACTGATAGCTCGCGACGTCGGCGAGCGTACCGCTGCGATAGCGGTACTCGACGAGAGTGCGAGGCGTACTGTCGTTCTCGTGAAGAACTATGCGATCCGGATTCGCATCGCTTGCGTGATAGTGCACTTCAACGGTGTATCCGTCTGTATGTTTGAGGCTAGAAAGTCGATCTGAGCCATCGTAGGAGAGGGTGATTGCGTTGCCGTCGAGATCTTCAATGCGCTCAAGTCGAGACTCACGCGCGTCCATCAATGGCGCGAAAATAAGGAGTACGCGGGAATCTCTGTCCAAGATGCGTGGTTCTTCGCGGCTTCCGACGAGTCGATATCGCGGCGCAGTGACATTGATGGAGTTGAGCGCCATCTCTGGCGCATCGAATCCAATCGCGAGACCTGCACCGTTGTGAAAGTACACGAATCTTTCGTCGATGATCGATAGCCGCTGCGACCACGAATCGGACCAGCGTGGGCCCAACATTCCTCTGTCATCCGAACGTGTCCGGTAACGACGAGTCAGCTCGAGCGGGAGCACGCCAGGGATCGACAGGTCGGTTCGAATTTCGAGCAGCTCACCTGACACTGGGTCGACCGGGTCTTTACATAGGGAGCGGGTTGCGTCGTCGATGCCGAGACGCTTTGCTGACACCCGTGCGATCGCGCCCCCGGCGATCCCGCCGATCAGGCCGGCGATGAATTCCTGCGTTGCTGATAGTTCAGGGTTCTTCGGCCCGTATTGCCCAGTCGTCTTGTCGATGAAGACGCTTTTGCGACCGGAGTTGATCTTGCCGCTGCAATGAGTCTCGTGGCCGATTCGGACGAGCGGGAGACCGTTGACGAATACGGTTTTGCTACCTTGCACCAGCGGCTGCGGACCGGAATGGTGATCGCACTGCACGATGTCGGTTACGCGGGCAACCTTCTTTCCTTCGAAGAAGACGTTGCTCGAACCAGTCTTGATCTGCCCGCAATCGCTTCCCATGCTCTGGCTTGCGGAGGCGAGGGCACTTCCAAGGCTGAGGCCGGCTCCCAGTGCTGCGCCGGCTAAAACCACTCCGAGCACGCCTCCAGTGGCGATCGTTGCAGCCAGTAGGGCGCCAGCGGCGACGCCGACGGCGATGCCGGCAACAATGCCCCAGAAGCCGGATGAGTGGGCAACTGCATCTCCGACACAAGCCGGATGGGGGGCGCCGCGGCCGATCGTCAAACCCAGCGCGTCACCTGCGCCGACAATTCGATCAGCCATCCATCCGGTGAACCCAACCTCGTCGAGGCCCCATGCGACGCCAGCGGCTATGACCGCGGGGGCGGCGGCCAACGCGCCGGCTCCTAAAGCAGCGGCGCCGGTCGCGCCAGCTCCGATCGCCGCGGCGCCGGCGGCGTAGCCCGCATAGCCGACGCCGGCGCCAAGCATCGCGTAATTGGCGCCGGCGACATACCTCATCTGCTGCTGCTTAACGAGGTCGCCGTCTTCCAGTTTTTGGAGATTCGCAAGGCGCTTGTCGGCGCTACCGGTCGGTTCCTCGAAGTTCTGGTTCTCGGCCATAGAGCGTTCCGGTTCAGGCAGGCGCGCGGAGCTGCAGGCTCTGTAAGACGCCCCGAACCTGGTCGCGCTGTGATTCGCTTATCGTCCCGGGAGATGTGAACGTGAGCATTAGGACGATGTGGCCGTACTCCACCATGGTCAGTTGTTGGTGGATCGGCGCGCCGTTGTTCGTCCACTTGAACTCGTGCGTCTGGGCGGGGCGATCCGAAACGGAATCCGGGGTCGTTTCGATCGAGTTGTAGTCGGGGACAGTGCGCGCGAGCTTGGAAATTTCGTTCGCCGCGTACTCCTCGAACTTCATGCCCCACGGGAGCGGCTCACGCGAGATGACGAAACTGACGCCCTCGGTCCCTGTAGCGGCTGAGACGAATACGTTCATCGATTTGTCCAACCACTCGGCAGGGATCGCGAGTTCGCCCTCTTGCATTCGATACGCCATGGTCCGTCCTATTTTGTCAGCCGTTCTTCGGGTTGATGTGCGTAGTGGGCGCCTGCGCAATGATCATGCTTTCGTTGATTCGAATGATCGATCCGCCCTTGTAGATCTCAATCGTGTCGCCGGTCATGTGGATTTTCGTACCGTCCTCACCGCCGACCTTGATCCAGAGTTCTTTCGTTTCGATCGTATGGACACCTTGTGGCGTTTGATGAAGCGTGTTGCCTTGTGCAACGACGTCCGTTTGATTGCCGACAGAGACGGTGGTCGCGTGGTTACCTTCGGCGACGTGAATCGTGCGGTCACCCTTTAAAACCTTCGTCGATTGCGCGTCCTGAACGACCGTGTGCATGTCCTTTTGCGCGTGCATGTAGAGCATCTGCGCGCCATTGACGTCGCTCATCAGCAACTCGTTCCCACCTTCGCCTTTATGGGTTTGGCTCTTGATGCCCATTGTTTGGCCGGCCGCGCCATGGTACGGATTTCCTTGCTCACCGTTGAACACCCGGCCCACGATGATGGGGTTATCGGGGTCCCCCTGGTTGAACGATACGATCACTTCTTGGCCGATCCGGGGGATCGCTGCAGCACCCCAACCGGCCCCGGCCCATGGCTGTGATACCCGTATCCACATCGAATCGGATCCGTCCATCTTGCCGCGGCGGTCCCACAAAAAATGGAGCTTCACGCAGCTGCCGTTCGTGTGAATCTGTTCGCCCTTCGGGCCGACGACGATGGCGGACTGTGTGCCGTTGACGACGGGCTTCGGCGTAGTCCGCTGCGGCCGGAAGGGGATTTTGATGGGCAGTAAAGAGAAGCTGTTGCGATAGGGTAACTTCGAAGCGTGCTGGGTGTAGTCGTTCACCGCTTCGTGTCGAACGTGAAGGACTGCGTAGTCTTGGTTATTCGCGAGGACGGGGTGTCCTGTCACGCTCACCCGGCCGGCCGTTGTCATCCGCCAGGCGAAGCCGCGGCCAACGAATCGGTGCGCCTGTGCCTCTTCGGCTTCCATCGCATAACGCGCGTAGCGATTGCCGTCGTCGCTGTGGTCATACAGCGACTGGTGCTCGTATCGCTCTGTCGTTCCGAGGCGCGCGTGATCAAGGTTTTGCGGACCGGCCTCGACGAGCATCAACGGCGACGACGGCTGTTGGTGGTTGAAGTCGCGATACGTCACCTTTCCGACACCGAACCGGCGCCCTTCGTGGAGCTGATCGATTCCGTTGAACTCACTCGATTGGCTATCCGCAAAAGGGACCGAGGCGAGCCCGTCGATCGGCTTAAACGCTAGGTTGCTGTCAGCGATCGCAAGGATATGCTTGTCCTTCTCGTAGCGATGCGTCCAGATCAACCCTTCCTGCTCCATCAGCCGCGCGCAAAAATTGAAATAGGACTCCTGGTACATCACGACGTACTCGAGGGGCTTCTGGCTCGAATGAATGTCGAATGCGAAGTCGGCGAAACCATGTTCCTGGAAGATCTCACGCAGGATGTCCTGCGCGGTCTTGTTCTGGAAAATCCTGCAGTCGGTGGAGCGCGTCAAGAACCAGAACCACGGAACGACCGTCATGTGATATTGGGTGACGCGGCCGGGATTGCCGGCACGATCAAACGACGAGACGTAACCGTCAAAGTATCGGAAGTCGTCGCCCCCGCCGGTCGCAACAATCCGCTCGACGGTAGAAAGGCTCGCTTGGTGATCGAGCTTGAGCTTCACCGGTTGCCCGATCAGCTTGTCGGGCGTCAAGTCGTGGGCGTGGGACAGAAGGTCGAGATGAATCTCGGGAAGGCGGTTCACGTACTCGTCGACGATCGCCGCACTGACCAGCAGGACGTCCGGCCCCAGTGGTGTCTCGAGCGTGACGTAGCGGTTGAGTTGCGTGAGCTTCGCGACGCCGCCAGTCGCGGTGTTGATCGCTTCTGCTATTGATGAAGGCGTCTTTTCCATCAGCGAGAAGCCCGTCTGCGCCAGTTGCATGGCACGCTGGACAGTATCGAGATGGCCGGCGACTCCAGCAAGAGGGCCTACGTTTCCGGCGACCGTAGAAGCGACCGGACCAGCGAGCCCGCCGAGAGCGCTCAGCGAGCCGAACGGGCTGCCGCCCATACCGCCGGGAGGGCCGCCATTTGGCGCAAAACTCATTGTTCTTCCTTCGTCTCAGGTTCCGCCGGCCAGGCCGGACGGCCTGAGGCATCGCTAATTTAGGGGAAAACGAGCGGTTTCGGAAGTCTCGCGCAAACGTTTTACAGATTCTGACAATTTGGATCGAACCTGCGACGCGGTCACTCGCTGCCGTACGCCGGGCGGCGCCGCACCGGGAAGATTTGTGTCGCAATGTGAACTGAGATGGGATAATTTGGGGCGCGACAGGTAACGCCCTGCGTTGCACCGCAGGCTGCCGCGCCGATAGCGGTGGCGGTACTGTCTGGCCCTTTTAATGAGGGTATGAATCGATTCGAAGTGGTTGATTGGGAGAGGTTTATGTACTTGGGTGCCGTGGCGGTCCGTTGTGGCTATTGCGGTCATGTCGCGCTGGGCAGCGCGTCGAAAGGGCCGTGGTGTGCTCGGTGCAGGAACGGCGCTGCGATCTAGGAACCGCTCGATGGCCACATTCATCGAACCAGCGATTCGCCCTGTTTGTGACTCGCTAAATTCGATCCCTGGCGTTGCAACGTTGTGGTCTTGTCAGGGGCATCCGTTCCGCCCCTCACATCCGTATGTTGTCTTCGTCGGGCCCGAACCAGTTGCTCTCGCCGTCCATCGCCTTCTAGGTGCGGGGGATGGTGCCGGCGCCTTGCGGTATCCATGGTGGTTGAACGCGAATTTTCGTGAGAACGGCGATCTTCAATGGTGTCTTGAGCCGAACTATCGCTTCCCCCGCAGGAGGTTTTTGCCGCTGGCACGTCGGGCGGTCGACGACGAACTACTACGTCTCGCCGCCTTGATCCGCACACTCCTTGCTTGAGACTCTCGCGCCTACCAACTGCCAAAATCGCAAGCGGGCGGGGGATGTCGATCCGCCGCCCGCGAGCTTCACTTCAGGACCAGGCGAACGTTAGTCCTTCCCGCGCTGCGACACCCAGGACTGGCAGTGGCCGACCACCGTGCCCCGCAGCTCTTGCGTGAATGCGGTGAGGTCCGCAAGCACGTCATCCTTCGAAGCGCCCGGCAGCGCAACCATTACACCGAGGGTCGCGCGCGTGCGCTTGACGATCACGTCACGCGAGGCGACAACGGTGTCACCGGATTCGGAATCGCGCACGTACCGCTCGCCGCGCTCGGTCGCCGCGTCGCGAACTCCTAATTCCTCCAATCGCGCGGCCAGCTCAAGCAGTTCTTCTACGTCACTGTCGATCGAGCGACCGACGTCGCTGATCACGAGTTCGTTCTTCGCCATGATCATCTCCGAAGGCATTAGTGGGTGCGAGCGCAATGGCAGCGCAGTTTCAGGTCCTCCCGCGCGTCGGAATAGATCTCTTCGCAGGACGGGCAGACTTTCAGCTGGGCACCGTCGTCCAGCGCTCTCTGCAATCGCGAGTCGTCGTCGCGGGGCGTAAAGCCCCGATGAATTTGCTCGCTCAGGAACTCGACCCGCCAAGGTTGCGGCTCGCCATCCGGGGCGGCGCTGTGGAAGAGCATGGGCGTTACAACGTTGAGGCGATCGTCGATCTGGTTGAAGTCAGTCGCTAAAAAGAAGCCCATGCCCAACTCGGCAGAGCGCCGGTACCCGATACTGAAACGGTCCGACCGACATGTGCGCCCGGCCGCCACGTTCGGTGCCGGAAACTCCACGACTATCGGCGCTGCTTTCGCGACCCAGTCGGTGAACGAACCCCGCGGTCCACGCCACCCTCGCATCGGCCGAGAATTCAGGACCTGCAAATGGTCCTTGAGGGTTCGGGACGGCAGCGGCGGCACTTCGCCGGTCGCGACGGCGACACTCGCTGCCACGGGCGGCAATTCGGGCAGTTTCATTCTGTCTAGCACCTGCAACCCGGTCTTCGCAAATTCGGGCGAGAAAAGCAGTCTCTGAGTGTAGACGAAGAGGCCCCGCTCACGGATTTGGCGCGTCACGATTTCGGCTACGCGCAACTTGAGGAAGTTGAACTCGAGCGCTGCGGGCTGGGGTAGGCCCGCTTTTACTAACGCGCGCGTCATTGCCTTGCCAGCCCGTTCCGCGACAGCGTCGTCGCGCAGTTGGCGGCTCCAGATTGGCGGTACGCCGCGAGTGTCGGCGGCCTGCGCTTTGTCGGTCACGGTCGGCAGCTTCTTTGCCGTCGCGTCCTCGAAGTTCTTGACCGCGTCGCCAACAAGCGCCGCAGTGACAAGATTCTGGCAAGTCTGAGGGGAAAGGGGCAGGATATCTGCCGAGATGAGTTCTGCCGCAGCCTGTGCGGCAAGCACAATGGGATACGCCATTTCGAGTCCTTGAAGAATCGAGATTTGCCGGTACACCAGCGCACGACGTGCTAGGGCGTCATACGCGATGCTGGCAAAGGGCGCATCGGTACAACAGGTACTACGGGGTGGAAAGACTGGGCAAAACGAAGATCATTGCTGACTGGGGTGGTAGCAGCACCGACACAGTAACCGAGCAACGGCCGCATTATGGACCCGGTCGATCGGCTGCGTCAACCGCCCGCGGACCGCTGAATTGCGGAGTCGGTCCACGCGTACCTTGGGGCGGCACGCGGGTCGACCCTCGAATCCGCGAATTTAGCCTTTTAAGGGATGCCTTTGATTCCCGTGCGCTTTTCCTGTTAGATGCCTTTAAGCCTGATAAGGCCTTGCCTTGCGCCCCTCAAAAAATGTCATATAAAACATGGAGTTAATGTCTCGCGGTGGGCCCGAGTGTGGTTGTCGACGTCGGATACGACCGTTCGGCCCAGAGCGCTGTCAGGTGTAATCGTCCTTCGCGTTGAGGCGCAGGCCGTCGCGCAAAGTTGCATTTGCCATGTTGACGGCGGAGTGCACGGGATGCAGAGATTCGCGAAGTATGACTCCAGTCATAGTGCACGGCTGATTACAGCGCTAGACTTCGGCTGCATCCAAGAGGGGAGACACTTATGGCACGCACCGCTTCGCTTCTGGTCGCCACTTCACTTGCTGCCGGGTTCCTCGTTTCATCCGCCGCTGCCGACACTGCCGCGCGCCAGAAGACGGTCGCGCAACGGGGTGCCGACGTCATGCCGTTTTCGCTGGCGGCCACTATCCATATCTTCACCAAGACCGCAGATGGCGGCATTCAGCAGGTTGTGACCAAGCAAGACGATCCCCAGCAGACCGGGTTGATTCGCCAGCATCTGGCGATGCTCGCGCGGCAGTTCGCCGCCGGCGACTTCGCGGGACCGGAGCAGATCCACGGCAAGGCCATGCCGGGCCTCGAGGTACTCCGCGCAGCGAAGCCGGGCGAGCTGGCAATCACCTATCGCGATCTGCCCAACGGCGGCGAAATCGCCTATCGAACCGATCACCCCCGCCTGGTCACCGCGCTGCACCAGTGGTTTAGTGCACAATTGTCCGACCATGGCCACGACGCAATGGCGGGGAATGGCGCGGACATGAGATCTCACCATGCCGCCGACACCACACCCGAATAACGGGTCCGCGGTCACGAAGCCCGCGGTGGACATGCCTGAACGGGCTATCGATGCCCACGTTGCAGGCCTGCCACCCTCCTGGCCCGAGGCATTGCGTCTGGCCGCACAGCTGCGCCGATTCGACGCCAACACCACCGTATTTCGTCGCGGGCAGCCGGTGCAGGCCGTCTACCAAGTTCAGGCGGGCCGTGTATTGTTGCGGCGTGACGAAGCCCGCGGCGGGTCGATCACACTGCAGACCGCGGGACCTGGTGATTTTGTGGCGGAAGCGAGTCTCTTTAGCGCGCGATACCACTGCGACGGCGTTTGCCCGGTCGCCAGTAAATTGCTAGTTCTGCCGGCCAAAGCGGTGCTAGCGTCTTTGCGGCTCGATTCGACCTTTGCGATCGACTGGATCCGGCTCCTGTCCCAGGCGTTGATGCAATCCCGTGCACGCGCCGAGCGCCTCACGCTGAGATCACCGCGCGAGCGCATCCTGCATTGCCTGCGACTCGAAGGCGACGCCCGTGGCGTATTTACGGTACCGGGGTCGCTAATTCAGTGGTCACGCGCGCTTGGGATTGCACACGAAACCCTGTATCGCGTCTTGGCCGAACTTGAGCGGGAGGGATTCGTCGCGCGTGACGGGGCCCGGGTTGTCCTGACCAGAAATCCGCCGACGTGACCGGATCGGTGGCCGTGGCGATTGCCGACCGTTGACCTGCGTCAACGGGGCTTCCCGGTATTCGCGATTGACTGACATCAACGTCGATGCGATGAACGCCTCCAAATTCTTGCCGCAGGCGACTGTCGCGCGTCGCGAAGACAGCTACGCAGAAGTGTGTTTCGTCATCAGCCAGTGAGGCTTGCCATGCATGAAAGAGTCCTCATTTCCGCCACCGACTTGGCGGAACTCATGAAAATGACGCCGGCGGTGCTCATCGACACGAGAGACGCCGCCAATTACGCGGAAGCCCACTTGCCCGGTGCAGTCAACATCCACGAGATATTCACATATCTGGCGATGTCGACGCCGCAAGGCATAGCGGCGTTGCGCGAGACCTTCACCGACACCTTCGGCAAGGTCGGGTTGTCCGGGCGCGAAACAGCAGTCGTCTATGAGCAGTCTATGACAACGGGCTTTGGACAATCCTGCCGGGGGTACGTGTTGCTCCGCTATCTCGGTTATCCGAAAGACAAGATCAAGGTGCTCCACGGCGGGTTCAGTGCCTGGCGCGCAACCGGGCTACCGAGCACGACCGACGTACCGGCGCCGACGCCCGTCAGGTTTCCCGTCGGAGCGGAGGGCGCCAGCATTCTGGTGGATCTGAACGAGATGAAAGTCGCGGTCGCCGACCCACACGTGGTGAAACTCGATGTGCGGGACGTCGACGAATGGATTGGGGAAAGCTCATCTCCGTACGGTAAAGACTTTTGCCCGCGAAAAGGTCGCATTCCAGGCTCGGTGTGGCTCGAGTGGTACCGCATGCTGAAGCCGACACCCGCCGGCCAGATGTTCAAGTCTCCGGCAGAGATTCTGGCGGAATGCGCGACAGTCGGGATTCGGCTGGATACGCCGGTCGTCGTTTTCTGCTTCAAGGGCGCGCGGGCGTCCACAACGTTCGTTGCCCTCGAAGAAGCCGGCATCAAGAACGTGCGGCTATACCTCGGCTCCTGGAACGAATGGTCCCGTGACTTCTCACTTCCAATCGAAGAGGGGGTGCCCTACCAACGCCACACCGCTGCGGCAAGTTGATCCGCCCCCGGTTGTGGCTCGTTTTGTGTGGACACAAATGACCGTCATTGAGGCGCTCTGGCCAAACTGGCAGTAATGCCTGTTTACCAGGGACGCGAAAACCGCATGCCACATATCAGCGTGGGCTCCTACGCGGTCCACCCTGGGTAGCGCGGTATTGAAGCGCGGTATTGAAGGTGCCTCGTCCATGGAAGAGACCGTGACGCTGGAAACGACTGCCGGACTGTCGACTGCCGAAGCGCGCGAGCGCGCGAAAAAATTCGGACCGAACACAATCCGCGAACAGGCGGCGCCATACTGGCGTGTGCTGTTGCCGGATGCGCCGAATTGCGCGATTACTGTCCAGCAGCGCCGCTCGCGGGGCCGGTGGGCAAGCCATGCATATAGCCGGGCCCCATGCCCATCCCCATTCCTTGCCCGCGATGCATGCCGCGCATGGGGGGCGCGTCGGGGATTTTGATTCCGCGCGCTTTCGCACGCTTCTGCATCTCGGCATGATGTTCGGCGCGGATTTTCTCGCGCTCGGCATCCGACGCGGCGGCGAGCATCCGCGTACGGTATTCGGTCCGCTCGGCCGGCGTCATCAGCTGGCTGCCATAGATCATGCCTCCCGACTCGACAGCGGGGCCTGCAGCAGGCTGGCGAGGCTGGGCGTTGGCAAGGCCGGCCGTCATCGCAATCGCGACACCGAACAGGAACGAGACGGTGAACCTGTTTGCTTTGGACATGTTGGTCTCCAGGTCGTTTGTATAAGTCCAACGGTACGCAGAACGGGCGGTCGATCCTTTGTCGCAGATCAAGTCTTGCTGAGCGTCCATTAATACCATTGAAGACATGCCGGAGGTCACGTCGTTGTCAGACGCGCGGTGCACCGTTGCCTGTCGCAGAGTCGAAGCGTCGTGAGCAGTCCATATTCTCTCGCTTCGGAGTGGCCCAGCCATGTCGAACTCGCTGCGTTATCGTGAAAGAACCGCCGAAGTCACGGAGCAGATGCGCAAGCTTCGGCAGTCACAGCCAGAACTCTTGTCCGCCTTCGGCGCGTTGGGCGCGGCCGGTACCAAAGATGGCGCGCTGACGAAAAAAACACGTGAGCTCATCGCGCTGGGCATAGCGATCTCGTGTCGCTGCGACGACTGCATCGGGTTCCATATGCAATCGCTGATCAAGCTGAAGGCGACGCGCGAGGAGGTCGAGGAGGTTGCTGGTGTCGCCGTCTACATGGGGGGCGGCCCGTCGATGATGTATGCGGCACATGCGTTGGTGGCGTTCGACGAGCTTTCGACGTGAATGCCGGCGGCCGTCGCTACGGGAGTCGCACGCATTGGCCTTCGTGTCGGCTGCGACTAACCGGCTTTGCTCAACCCTGGAACATGACCAGAATCGTAATGTCAAAGCAATCCGACCTTGCTTCGGAAACCGTCTCGAAAGCGACGCCCGCAATAACGTCTGCTGTACTGGCTGGAGGCGATCGTGCGCTCGCATTGCGCCAAGAAGAAGAACTGTTCCACGCAGTGGGCGCGGATACGTGACGACGCAATGCATCACGCACGCGACGGGCTCACGAGCAGGACCGGCGTTTTCGTGATGTGCGCCACGCGCCCGGCCACGCTGCCGACGAGCCAGCCCGTCACACCTCGCCGCCCGTGAGTGCCCATGACGATCATATCCGCGTTCCATTCGATGGCGTCGTGCACGATCAGACGAGGAACGTCGGCGCCAGTCCGGTCCGTCTGAATCAATTGCGATCGTGTTTGCCCGGCCCGGTCGCCGAGCAGAGCCGTGGCCTTTTGCAATGCAAGATTGCCTTCGCTGATCAATGCGTTTTCCAGCGTCTCTACGGGGACGAAATCGCCCAGTGATACGGGGCGATCGAGCACGTATATCACACGAAATTCGGTGTCCGGTCGCGCGAACTTCAACGCCGTTCGCAGAGCGTTGAGTGCGATCGGACTTCCATCGATGGCAAACAGCATCCGCTGCGGCAGGTGTTCGGCAACCGACGCGAAGCCTTCCGGAACGATGAGCCTCGGGCAGCCGACGAGCTTGCCGAGCGGTCCGGAAACGGTTCCTTCGACCCATCCGAGCAGGCCATGATGCTGGCGCGCGCCGACGATCAGGAGATCGGCCTGCCAGGCTTGCGCGCTGTCGGCCAGCGCATGCACGACATCGCCGCCGTGGGTGGCCAGGTCGATGGCTTCCGCGTCGATGGCGAGGTCGTCACGCGCGATTGCGGATCTGGCGCGCGACAGCGCATCGGACGCATCCCTGAGCAACTCGTCGCGCGCCGATTCGAGGAATGTCTGGGTTTTCGATCCGAGCGGGATGAGCGTTCCCGGATTTTCCACAATGGTGACGATATGCACCGTGGCATTCGCCGGAAGGAACGCTTTGGCGTACGCGAGTGCGTGAGCGGCCGCGGTGGAACCGTCGATGGCAATCAGCACCCGTTGTCGAGCGGGTGCTGCCCGGAAGAGGGAAGTGCTGGCGCTCATGTATGTCTCCCAATGGCACCCGGCGATCGTGCACATGGCACTTTCTCGCATGTCCGGCTTCTAGCGGTTTGACCTCCGTCAACCACGTTCGTTTTCGTGGAACCGTGGGGTGGGGCGTTATTGCATCGATTTTGGGTCGGACGCGATTTCAGGCGACATTCGTCTGACTTTAATTGCGTCACCCGTTGGCGTGCCGCACTCCGCTGCTCTCGCCGTTCAATCTTGATCGCAAGACGAAATTTCCTGTCGTGCGACGCGCGTCGGCAAAGGCAGAATGCGCGACAACACGTTTTCGGACTTGAAAAGCTTGTGTGCGAGCGCGCCGAGGACGTGCAAGCCGACCAGCGCGGCGAGCCCGTATGCCGCCAGCGCATGCAATTCTCCCAGCCAGTGCGACAGTTCTCGATTCCGTGGCACGAGGTCAGGCAGCGAGAAGAGCCCGAAGCAGTTGGCGGTGTGGCCAGCCGCATTTGTCTTCATCCACCCTAGCACGGGAATGGCAAGCATCAGCACATAAAGCAACCCGTGAACGCTGCGTTCCGCGAAACGGTTTAGCGTGCCGGCCGGGTTGATCGACGGCGGCAACTGGCGATGCATGCGTAGGCGATTAGCGAAACGGATTGCAACGAGGCCGAGAATGGCAATGCCGATCGACTTGTGCAGGCTGACGAGATCTTCATTGTCGTCCAGCAGCAGACCGACGATCAAATTGCCGATCAGCGCGACAGCCAGCAGCCAGTGCAGCAGGCTGATCGACAGCGGGTAGCGGGTGACTGTTTTCATGGCGGGAATACCTGTTCCGTGGCGAAAGCGTGTCCGGTCGACGTTATCCGAGCAGGTCGTGATAGTGCTTCTTCGTGCCGTTGATCCGTCGCAACGCCTGCTTGGCAGCCGACAGATCGTTCGCCTCGATCGCACGGTCGACATCAGCCAGCTCGCCCTGCAGCGTGCGCATACCTTCGTCGTAGGTCGACTGGTCGTCGCGATAGCGCTGTCGGCTGGCTTGTTGCGCATCGCTTTCGAGCCGGGTCACATAGCCTTTCATTTCAGCGATCGTCCGGCTGTTCATGGCCCCCTGCATCGCGTGCTTCATGTCCCGCATCAGCGTTTTGATCTCGCCGGCGCAGGCCGGCGCGGCAGCCACGGAAAGCAGCACGGCCAGCGCTGCGCAGAATCGGAGTCGGAACGACGGGCTGTTCATGGTCATCATTCGGTTGCGAATATCGGTGACGCGACCTTATGGTGCAGACGTTAACGAATTCTTAAGGCCCGGATTTTTTCGCGACCGGCTTGATGACGGCCCGCGCCTGCGGTTATCGTGCGGCAATGGACGGCCATGTCCGGAACCAACAGGAACGCGATGCCATGCGGGTGTTACTCGTCGAAGACGACAAACTGATTGGAAGCGGCGTGGAAGACGGCCTGATCGACGCAGGCATGACGGTCGACTGGGCGCATGACGGCAGGCAGGCCCAGCTCGCGCTCGAAACCACGCCGTATGATCTCGTCGTGCTCGATCTCGGTCTGCCCCGCATGTCGGGGGTTGAATTGCTGGACTGGCTCCGCAAGCGCCGCGACCATACACCGGTGCTCGTCATGACCGCGCGCGATACGGTGGCCGACCGCGTGAGCGGTTTGAGCGCGGGTGCCGACGATTATCTCGGCAAGCCGTTCGACCTGATCGAGCTGATCGCCCGCTGCCGGGCGCTCGTGCGCCGTTCGCAAGGCCGCGGCACCGACACGATCGAATATGGCGACTTGTCGGTCGATCCCGCACTGATGACGGTGACGCGCGGTACTGAACGGATAGCGCTGACGTCGCGCGAATGCGCGTTGCTGGTCGAATTGCTGGCGAACCAGGGCCGCCCGCTGTCACGTGCGCGGCTCCAGGACAGCCTCTACGGCTGGAACGAAGAGATCGAAAGCAATGCGATCGAAGTGCATGTCTCGAATCTGCGCAAAAAATTGGGGGCTGACCTTATCCGGACGATTCGTGGCGTCGGGTATGTGGTGGAGAAGACGTCGTGATGGGCTCGATCAGGCAACGGCTCACCTTGCTGGTGCTGTCGGGCGTTGTAGCTGTCTGGGCTTATTCGCTGGTTTCCAGCTATCGCCAGGCAATACACGAGGCAGAGGAATGGGACGATGCCCGCATTGAGCAGATTGCCAGGGCGTTCGCCGGACTCCATGCATCAGATCTCCCAGTCTTTGCGGACATCGCGCTCGGTTCGTCCGAAGACGACGACGGCGACAACGATGCCTCGCCTCGGATGCTGTATCAGGTCAGCGATGCCGGCGGACGCATCCTGGCCGCGAGTCCCGGGCTTGCCTCGCTCGATTTGCCGGTGTTTCCCGCAGCAACATCGAGCCCGATTCGGCTCAGCAATCCGAAGTGGCACGCCTACGTGCTAACCGATGCCGCGCGCGGCCGTACGGTGCGCATCTTCGAACAACGCACGCACCGTTCCGATCTGTCTGCCGAGGTTGCGCGCCGCGTCGCCCGGCCGCTTGCATTCGCGTTGCCCGTGCTGGCTGTTTTGGTCTGGTTGGCGATCGGTCGCAGTCTGACACCGCTGCGGACGCTGTCCGAGGCGATCGCAGCGCGCTCGCCCGAGAGTCTCGACGCCATCGGCACGAAGGGCATTCCCGACGAGGTGCGACCGCTGGTCGCCGCACTCAACACGTTGTTGCTGCGCCTGCGCGATTCGCTCGATCGCGAACGCGCGTTCACCAGCGACGCTGCACACGAGCTCAAGACCCCGCTCGCCGCGCTGAAGGTTCAGGCGCAAGTCGCGCTCACGGCACGCGATCCGGACCGTCAGCGGCGTGCGATGCAACGGGTTGTCGAGGGAGTCGACCGAAGCACACATTTGGCGGACCAACTGCTTGCGCTGGCGAGGCTTGACGAGACGGTACCGATGCCCGGCGAGGACGTCGACCTGGCGCTCGTAGTACACGCCTGCGTGATGGATTTTCAGGCGCGCGCCGATCTCAAGCAGATGTTGCTGACATCACGTTCCGACGAGCACACGATCGTGCACGCTCCACCGACATTGATCCGCGTGCTGCTCGACAACCTCGTCGATAACGCTATCAAATACGGTCGTGAACGCGGAAGTGTGGAAATCGCAACCTGGCTGGACGCCGGCGCGGTTTGCCTTCAGGTACGGGACGACGGGCCAGGGGTTTCGGACGAAAACCTGTCTCGATTGCAGGATCGCTTCTTTCGCGGCGGCGATCATAGCGAAAGTGGGAGTGGACTCGGATTGTCCATCGTCGCGCGCATCGTGACCAAGCTCGGTGGTGGTTTCGCGTACATCAACGGGCTGAATGGGGAGGGGTTCGGCATCCGTGTCACGATTCCCGCGTCATCGTGACCTCGCATTGAGGATACAGCGATTGACGTGACTGGGTAATCGGACGCCTGCGAAACGTCGCATCATCACGAACGGCACACTCTATCGATGACGCTCGGTATCGATAGCAAGTCCAACGCCACAGCGGCCAGGCCGCTTTCGTCGCGCCATTGGCTATTTCGCTGGAAGATGATCGCTTACTCATGAAACTGGAGACCACCGATCATCTTCGAACGAAACGCCACGTCATCGCTAACCTGAACACGGATCGCCGTTGGCGCAGTACGCGCAATCACGACTGCGATAAGGAAACCTTAAGGTGCGAATCCTACGCTGATGACATCGGCTGGACATTCGTGTTGTGCATTGCGGTGCCAGTTCGGATGAACATGGGATGAAGTGTCATTGGAGGGCTTGCGATGAAATCTTTGCTCCTGATCGCTAGCGCGCTTGCCGCCACGGTGCCGCTCTACGCGTCAGCAACACCACCCGGAATACGCGGTGCCCACCAGTGGGGGGAGACTCAGCGGGAGTCGACCGATCAACATGGGGTGCCGCCTCGAGCCAGAAATAATCCTCCAAGGCCGGACGAGTCGGGCTACGGCGGAATGGAGGCCGGCCAGCAAACCGGCAGCATGTCGTTGAGCAAGTCGCAACACGCGTTGTACGCGCATCACTAGCGCCGTAGGCTACGCGTTGTGCTTATATGCGATCCAACAAAATCAATGCATCGCTATGAAGGAGGCAGCCCATGTCGCCGAAAATCCTATTTATGGGGACCCGAGTCATCGCACTCGCGATTATCTCGTCGTCTGTATGGGCCGCCGAGCCGGCTTCGGTTAGGGTGAGGCTTTCAGACGGGGAAAATGGAAGGATGTCGCTGAGTCTAAGTCCGTCGAAGGTCGCGGCCGGTCCCGTCGAGTTCACGATAGAGAACGAGTCGCATACCTTGAAGCACGAATTTATGATTATTCGATGGTCCGGATCCGATCTAACGTTACCCTACTATTCAAAAACACAGCAGGTGGCCGAAGACAAGCTGAAAGGGCTACAGGGCATCGAGGACCTGAATCAGCGGGAGATCGTAACAGCGCGATTTTCACTGAAGCCAGGAAGGTACCTCGTGTTTTGCAACGAGCCAGGACACTATCGCTCTGCGATGTATAGCGATCTCATCGTCGGCCCTGCAAACTAACATACAACCGATGGCGCTCATCGGTTTGCTCTGCGTGACTAATGCGGGCAGCGAGTGCTTCGAATCGACGAGGTTGTGCCATCGCTGGCCAAAGCGAATATCCCTGCGGCAGCGGGAAAAATCAGGATTCCACCCATGCTTTGATGCTTGCCGTGATGTCGGTGAATCTGCACCTACTATGATCGGATCGCATTTCACGGAGCCGCACCAGGACTGAGCTGGCGTCGCCGAGATGCGGCGTGAAAGTCTGGCACCAAGATAAGTGGCGCGCGGCGATACGCCGTGCGGAATTGGCACAAAGCGGGCCTATCTTGACCTGGTGCGACTCGATCCTTGGGCGCGATTGGCGGTGCGTGCGGTCGTTCTCGCAGCCGGTGCGCGCGAGTTCGGCAACGCTGTCCCGAAACTGTCACATGACACCGCTATCGTCCCGCGCTTACCACACTCAGAAGGAATGGAAATGAAATTGAAAGCGATCCCTGTTCTGATGCTGACGATGCTCTCCTCGTCGCTTGTTCATGCGGTGGACATCACCGGTGCGGGCAGCACGTTCGCTGCACCGATTTACGCCAAATGGGCGGATGCTTATCACAAGTCTGGCGGTGGAAAAATCAACTATCAGGGGATCGGTTCGTCGGGCGGAATCAAGCAGATTCAGGCCAAGACCGTCGATTTCGCGGGCTCGGACGCACCGCTCAAGGATGACGAACTGGCGAAAGACGGCCTGTTTCAGTTCCCGACCGTCGTTGGCGGTGTCGTGGCGGCTATCAATGTGCCGGGGATGAAGGCTGGAGAACTCACGTTGTCCGGCCCGGTGCTTGGCGACATCTACCTCGGGAAGATCAAGAAGTGGAACGATCCGGCCATCGTTGCGCTGAACCCCAAGGTCAAGCTGCCTGACCTCGACATCGCCGTAGTTCGTCGCGCGGACGGTTCGGGTACGAGTTTCATCTGGACGAACTACCTGTCGAAGGTCAACCCCGAGTGGAAGAGCAAGGTTGGGGAAGGCACGACCGTGGCATGGCCGACCGGTTCGGGAGGCAAGGGCAACGATGGCGTCGCCGCGTTCGTACAGCGTCTGCCGGGCGCGATCGGTTACGTCGAGTGGGCGTATGCGAAGCAGAACCGGATGATCTATACGGCGATGAAGAACGAGTCGGGCGCGGTGGTCGAGCCGGCGACCGAAACCTTCAAAGCCGCCGCTGCCGGTGCAGACTGGAAGAAATCGTTCTATCAGATTCTGACGAACGAGCCCGGCAAGAATGCGTGGCCGGTGGTCGGCGCCACGTTCGTGCTGTTGCATACGGTACAGGACAAGCCGGAGCAGGCCAAGGAAACGCTCAAGTTCTTCGACTGGTCATTCAAGAACGGCACCGCGGCCGCCGACAGTCTCGATTACATTTCGCTGCCGCAATCGGTGATCAGCGAGATCGAGGACCAATGGAAGGTCAAGGTCAAGGATGCGACCGGCAAGCCTGTCGCTCCCTGATCACGCCACGCATCCCCCTGAAGCGCTCAAGAGCGTATCAGGGGGAGATGGACCTCAACAGGCGCGCCATGGCGGGAATCCGGTCGTGTCTTCTCAGCTGTCTCGATGAGGAAAAATGACCCGCACGCTCAGTCCCCGTGTGCCGTCCCGGTTGGTCATCTTCAACTCAGCCTGGTGGTGCTCCGCAATACCTTGCACGATCGAGAGACCCAGGCCTGTTCCCGAAGCGTGCTGGCCCGCACCGCGATAGAAACGCTCCCACACTCGCGTCAACTCGTTATCGGGGATACCCGGCCCGGTATCTCGAACTTCCAGTACTGGACGATCTCCGTCTTCCTCGACCACGACATCGATGCATGCACCCGCGCCAGCGTACCGGATCGCGTTGTCGACCAGATTGTTAAGCAAAATCCGCAGCTCTTCCTGACTTCCACGAACGATCACGGCCCCCGCGGCAACCAACCCCAGGTCAATATGATGAGCCTGCGCAACGCGCTCCCGATCGCCCACGACGGAGAGCGCGATCGCGGCAATGTCGATCTGTTCGGACAGCGTGTCCGGGGCCTGCGGCGCGAGGCGCGCCAGCGTCAGCAACTGCTCCGCCAGATGCGCGAGCCTGGACGTACCGATTCGGATCTGCGTGACAATCGCGTCGCGTTCCTGGTCGTCCCGGACAAGGGGAAGCAGTTCGGCCTGGATGCCGAGCCCCATGATCGGTGTGCGCAGTTCATGGGCGGCGTCGGCAATGAAGCGTCGCTGTATGGAAAACGACTGGTCGAGTCGGCGCAGAAGATCGTTGATGGCGTCGGCCAAGGGAACGACTTCGCCGGGCATCGTTGCCGTGTCGATCGACTGCATGTTGTCGGCGTCGCGTCGTCGAAGCGTCGATGCGATCTCGCGAAGCGGGTGCAATCCGTAGCCGATACCGAACCATAGAAAGAGTGCAAGAACGGGGAGCAACGATAGAACCGGCCACAGCAGATGCATTGCGATTTCTGCGACGGCCTCCCAGCGTGCGCGTTGCACCTGGGCGACGCGAATCAGGGTGTCGCCGCTCCGATACACGTAGGTATGCCATAGCTGCCCTCGACTGGCGACGTCAACGAGCCCGGGACCGCGTGGCGGGGGCAGCGACGCGTCGGGGTCGGTGCTGAAAAGAACACCCGATCCACGCCAGATTTCCAGCAATACGCCGTGCGATTGCTGGCCCGACAGGCTGGCGTCGTCATTTTGCCTGACACCCGTCAGTGACAGGCGGCCGTTGGCATCGACGATCACGTGCCGGGCGACCGCCTTCAACTGATCGCTCAAGAGCTCGTCGATTTCGGTCAACGCACCCCAGTACGTGGTTGCGCTGGCGATTACGCCAATCAACAGTGTCGTGGGCACGAGCCAGAGCAGGAGTCTGCGCCTGAGCGATTTCATTCAGGGGCTCCGATCCGGTAGCCGATGCCCCGTACGGTCACGATGACTTCCGTACCGAGCTTCTGGCGCAGATGGTGGATGTGAACCTGGACCGTGTTGCTCTCGACTTCCTCGTTCCATCCGTATAGGCATTCCTCGAGCTGCTCGCGCGTAACGATCGCCTTTGGACGGCGGATCAGTTCCTCCAGGATGGCAAACTCCCGTGCCGTAAGCGGCACTTCTTCGGCCCCGAGCCAGACGCGGTGCTGTGCGGGATCGAGCCGCAGTGTGCCGGACCGGAATACGGTTTGCGCGCTTCCCGTTTGCCTGCGGGAAACGACGCGGATCCGCGCGAGCAGTTCTTCCAGCGCGAAAGGCTTGACAAGGTAGTCATCCGCACCGGCATCCAAGCCGGCCACGCGATCGCCAATCGCATCGCGGGCCGTGACGATGATGACCGGAGTCGGATCGTTTCGTTGGCGCAACCTTGCGAGAACCGATGAACCGTCTTCGCCGGGGAGTCCGAGATCGAGCAGGATCAGACCGTATTGTGTGGAGCGCAATGCTGTCGACGCGGCCTCGCCGTCCCGAACCCAGTCGACAGCAAACCCCGAATGCCGTAACCCGCGCAGCAAACCATTGCCAATCAGCGCATCGTCCTCTACCACCAAAACGCGCATGCCGACTCCGTTTCGGTTGATCGCGATGACATGATCGCTGCATTGCCCTCTGGCAGGGCATACGAAAGCGCATCGAACCGCGGCACGGGATTGATCGCCGGCCTTTTGGCAAGGCGCCCGGAAAGTTCGCTGGAGATCGTCGCTGCCAGTACCGCATACCGCACCGTTGAATCCATCGCCATAGCCTCTCGACAGTCGCGGATCGACGTCCGCTTCGAAAGATCATGATGACGCATGCTTAAGGAATGGTTAACGGGTGCCGTACACGACGAACGTCAATCGTGGCTGCACGTCGCCACGCGTGCGCATTGCGAGCGAGATGGTGGGGCGGACATGCAAGCTCGGCCACTTTGCCCATTCAAGCGCCTGGGGGAAGTCCTAAGCTTTCCCTAAGTTTGTCGAGCTACGCTGGTCGCATCTGTCGTTCGGATCCATTTGCGACGGAGCCGATACGGCTCGATCCCGGGCAGCGAGCGGGAGCGCGAGGGGAATTGATGCCATGTCCGCATCCCCGGCGTCGAACCAAGCAACGTCGTGCCGTCGAACCGACAGAGAACAACTTGAATTTTGTCACGATGTGAAGGACAGGAGCCGCGACCGCGGAACAAATCGATGAAACCGCCTATCAATGCCTTGCTGGCTTTAGTACTTGCCATGGTTCCCGCGTTTGCTTCCGCGAAGGTACAGGGTACCGGTATCGCGATCGCGGATGTGACGCTCGAGCGCATAAGGGTCGAACGTGAAGATCGTGCGATCGATGACGCTCGACGCGCGGCGGAGCGACGGATGTCGACGACATCGCCCTATGGGAAGGGTGTGCCTGGCCGTGACGCCGGGAAGGCGATGCAGCGCTAGTACATCGGCTGCGGTTTGCCCGGTTGATCGATGGGGACGGCATTCCGCTCTTCGGGTGGATGCGCATACCGTGGATAGTCCAAATTCCCCGCGTCCCACGCTGCATTGAAAACCGGACAACAGGATTTCCGGAATGACTGGCCGAGTCATTCCGGCACCGTGCACATTTGATCTGAAGTTCCTGAAGCGGTGTGATCGAGTTGCCAGGAATCAGTGATGCCGGTACAACTGGCTCTGGTCATTCTTCCACACATGCCGTCCCGACGCGGCCTGGTTAGCAGGCTCGCTTCCGACACCGCTACCAGTTCGTTCAAGCGAAATGCGCCGCTCGGCGGCCTGAAGCAAGTCGGGGTAGTTGGGATCCTTGCGTGACGGAAAATACCCGGCTTTTTCGATCTGAATCAATTGCGCACGCACCTGAGCGCGGGTAAGCGGCACATTGCCGGATTGGGCAAACGACATCATTGGGGACAGCGCGGCCAGCGACACAGCGAGCAGTTTGAGTTTCACGTTCATGATCAGTCTCTCTATAAAGTTGCGTATTTCCGGTGCGGAAGATGACTTGCATCCGGTAACTCAAGATTCGCATTCCAAACTTAGAGGCCAGTTCAAAAACCCCTGCTCAGCTCGTCGGAAGATGTTCCAACAGATGAGCGAGCAGCCAAGTTTCAGGAATGCTTCGTGAATGTAGGCACGTCGCTCAAAGCGAGTGCGTAGGCGACGGAAATTGTGGAGCCAGGAATGCGTACGTTCGACCACCCAACGATACTTGCCCAGACCACTGCCATGCTCGGTCCGGCGCTTGGCGATCACCGGCTTGATACCGCGTTCGCGCAACGCGCGACGATGTCGGGTGCAATCGTAGCCGCGATCGGCGTAGACGACGCCGGGCTTCTGAAGCGGTCGGCCACGAACGCCGCGGATGGGTGGGATCGCATCAACGAGCGGCAGCAACTGCGTGACGTCGTTGGTGTTCGCGCCAGTCAGGATCGCAACGAGAGGAACGCCGTTGGCGTCTACGAGGATGTGGTGCTTGGAACCGGGTCGCGCGCGATCCGTGGGGTTCGGGCCAGTTTTTCGCCCGCCCCAACGGCGCGCACGGACGACGAATCGACCGCAGCGTATGACAGATCGATTTGGCCGGTCGCACGCAACTTGTCGAGCAGCAACTCGTGCAGTTGGTCCCATACACCAGCCTTTTGCCAGCCGCTCAATCGCCGCCAGCAAGTGGCGCCCGAGCCAAAGCCCAGACGAGTCGGCAAGTGGTTCCAACGAATTCCCGTTTTGAACACGAACAGGATACCGTTGAGCGCCGCACGATCGGACACGCGCGGACGACCAGGATCGCTCTTCGCGCGAAGCTTCGCAGGTGGCAGCAATGGTTCGATCAGTATCCACAGTTCGTCGTCAATGATTGGCGCTTCCATCCTTGGACTTCCCTTGTTCTGATGCCCAAGGTTAACAGCTTGCCGAGGAAGTAAACAACCCCTCTCCGGAGTTTTTGAACTGGCCTCTTAAGATGCGCTTAACTTGATGTAGAGAAAGACGACATGATCGACATACTCGATCGAGATTGTGTTCATGAAAAGCATTGCTGACCGGATCGCCTGAATTCCGTGTCCCTTGCGAGTGCTCGTCAGGCAGGCCGAATTTCACGTAGGAATCCGGCATAGCTAAGGTAAGGCTAAGTCTCTCGACGTACCGTTCGGCTTGCGCAAGTTCCTGCGCTTCGCCCAAGACGAATCATGTATCGCTACACCCGACTTTCTGTTCTTACCGTTCTGGTCGCAGCGGGTGTCGCCGCAGCTTATGCTGAGAACGGCGACGGGGAAATCGCCGCAATGTCGATCGTGCACGCACCCGTGACGCTCGCACAGGCTGCGACAGCCGCCGAACTGCACGTACACGGCAAGGCTTCGCGGGCGGAGTAAGAAAATTCAAGGCAAGGCTGGGTGTACGACGTCGAGGTGGCCGGTGACGGCAAGGCATACGACGTTCGCGTCGACGCGAACAAGGGAACCATCCTTGCATCCACCGTCGACAGTGCCGATCGTGACGACCACGACACGCGCGACCGAGACTGCGCCGTGCATCGTCGACGCATTGATGCGATGCACTGGATTCGTTGCTCGGCCGGAGCATCGTTAACACGCACTTAAGGTAGGAAACGAGAAAATTTTCATGTACAGGGCGACGCGGCACTATCGATTGCATTTCGCTTTCTAGTCTTACTACCTTGGCGTCAACAATGGTTGATTACACTCTGTCTAGCCGTTGGAAGTCGGCATCGTTATGCGTTGCGTTGTGCGGCTTCATCACCGGTTGCACGACCTATCACGCAAAGCCGCTTTCTCGAGCATCGACCGCGCTGTCTCAGCACGACCTCGATCGCTTCGAGATCGATCCCCGGAAGATGCCGTTACCCGAACTAGCGGCACATCGTTTCGATCCGTCCGCAGGCTTCGACATCGAGGACGTTGCGATGCTGGCCGTCGCAAACAACCCGGATCTGAAGCTTGCGCGCGACGACCTCGGCATTGCGCAGGCACAGGCCTTTTCTGCAGGTCTCCTACCAGATCCACAGATATCGGTTTCGAGCGACTTTCCGGGTGCCGCAGGCCTTGAGCGCGCGTTCAACTACGGACTGAGCATGGACGTGATGGCGATCATCTCGCGAAGTGCTAACCAGAGGTCCGCCGACGCGACTGTGCGAAAGACGGACCTTGGACTGCTGTGGCAGGAATGGCAAATCGTCGCTCAAGCCAAGCAACTTTATACAAAGACGCGTTATGAAGACGCCGTACTGCCGCTGCTGAAGCAGGCGCTCGATCTCGACCGGACGCGCTACACCCGGCTCGAGCATGCCCGGCAGGCCGGGAACACGACCGATGACGTCGTGAGTGTCGCATTGACGACATACAGCGACGCGCGCAAGCAATATGACGACATGGTTCGTGCCCGCGCGCAGACGCATCATGACTTCAACCTGTTGCTGGGGATTGCACCCGACGTCGAGCTGAAGCTCGTCGGTTCGAGCAGGACGAAACCGCTGGCGAGCGCGTCGCTCGAAGCCGCATTGGCAGCGTTGCCTAAGCGACGCCCCGACTTGATTGCGCTGCAGGCAGGCTACGAAGCGCAGGAGCAGAAATACCGCGCCGCGATCCTCAACCAGTTTCCGAGCCTGACGGTCGGATTCGATCGTGCACGTGACACGTCCGGCATCTATACGACCGGCTTCCAGATCGCGTTGAGCCTGCCGATCTTCAACCGCAACCGCGGCAATATCGCGATCGAACAGGCGACTCGTCAGCGTCTCGGCGACGAATATCGGGTCCGGCTGAATGCTGCGTACGCGGACATTGCGCACCTGCGCAACGATTCGTGCCTCGCGAGCGCGCAACTCGCGCAGGACGAGGCAGCACTGCCGGCGCTCGTGCAAGCAGCCGGGCGCGCACGGAACGCGTTCGCGGCACACGATATCGCGATGGGGCAGTACGTCGATGCGCAGCTGGCCGCGCTGACGAGGCAGATTGATGCGGAAACCCAACGCGATGCGCTTGCCGAACAGCGTATCGGGCTGCAAGCGCTACTCGGCAGTGCGATCCCGGACGCATTCTCCACCGACTCCACTCAGCGTTGATCTCATGTCACCCGCTCCCGATTTTCCCCTCTCCCGCCGTATAGCCACCGTGTCCGTCGCGCTTGCCGTGCTCGCGCCGTGTGCGGGGCCCGTGCGGGCCGACGAACCTGTGACCGCATCGGTCAATACCGTAGCAGTACACCGAGAACCGATTTCTCAGCAGGTTCGAGCATACGGCATCGTCGCGGCATCGTCGTCGAGCGTCACTTCGATCAACCTGCCTTATGCCGCGCGCATTCGAAAGGTGCTTGTGCTGCCCGGCCAGACGGTAGCCCGCGGCGCGGCGCTCGTCGTGGTAGAAGCCGACCCCGCTGCGGTACTGGCAGCATCGCAGGCCACCAGCGCGCTGACCCTCGCGCATGGCGAACTCGAGCGTACGCGCTCGCTGTTCGACGCCGGTCTTGCAACGCAATCGCAGCTTGCCGCAGCGCGGAAGGCGCTGAATGACGCACAGCAGGGACTGGCAGCCCAGCATCAAATGGGGGTGCATGCCGGAAACGTGACGATCGCCGCGCCGTTTGCAGGCGTCGTGTCGCAGTTGACCGCACTCCCGGGCGATCAGATCCAGGCCGGTGCAACGATCGCGCAGATCGCGGCGGTCGCGAATGCGTCGAGTTGGCAAGCGAACGTGACGCTCGGTGTCGACCCGTCGGCCGCGGCGTCGATTCACGCGGGAGATTCCGTCGTGCTGAATGGGCTGTCGACCGCGCTTGAGCACGCTCATCCTGCGGGGCGAGTCGTCGTGGCGGGCGCGGCAATCGATCCGCAAAGCCAGCTCGTGAACGTCGGTGCCAACATACCGCTTGGCGGTACCGCGTTTATCCCGGGTACACGTGTGAGCGCCGATATTGCGACGCAGACCGGAACCTGGTGGGTGGTGCCGCGCGCCGCAGTTCTGAGCGACAGGAAGGGGGCCTACGTGTTCCAGGTGACGCCGAAGCACACTGCGCAGCGCGTCGACGTCGTGGTGCGCGTGGAAAGCGGCAATCGCTATGGCGTCGACGGACCGCTTGACGCGGCGGAACCGCTGGTTGTCACCGGCAACTACGAGTTGCAGAACGGGATGGCTGTGCGAATGGCCGGAGGCGCGCGCCAATGAATTTCGGGCAATGGATGCAGATGCATCGACGATCGCTGCTGTTTGTCGTGGCGCTCCTTGCAGTCGCCGGCGCGCTGACGGCCTTTCGGTTACCCATCTCGTTGTTTCCGAACGTGTCGTTTCCGCGCGCGGTCGTTTCGCTCGATGCGGGTGACCGGCCGGCCGAACAGATGGCGACGCTTGTCACGATGCCGGTCGAAGAAGCGCTGCGGCGCGTGCCCAACGTGCGCGACGTCGAGTCGAAGACCAGCCGTGGATCGGCCGAGATCTCGCTTAACTTCGACTGGGGCACCGACATGGCGCAGGCGACGCTGCAGGCGCAGTCCGCAATTGCCGAAATCCTGCCGTCGTTGCCGCCCGGCACGAAGATGCAGGTGAGGCGGATGGATCCCACCGTGTTCCCGGTGCTTGCCTATAGCCTCACGTCGTCGCAGCAATCGCTTGCGCAACTTCGCGATCTCGCGCAGTTCCAGTTGCGCCCGCTGCTGTCGTCAGTCGACGGCGTCGCGCGCGTCGAAGTGACCGGGGGGGCGCAGGACGAGTTGCAAGTCGCCATCGATCCCGCCCGGCTCGCGGCGTACAAGCTGTCGGTCGAGGACGTATCAAAGGCGATCGGTGCGGGCAACGTGCTGATGGCGACCGGACGGATCGAGGACCACTACAAGCTGTACCTGGTCGTCGCGGATACCACGATTACGTCGCTCGATACGCTTCGCAACGCAGTCGTGTCGTCTGCGGGCGGCAATCAGGTACGCGTCGGCGACATCGCGACCGTGTCGCGCGGCACGGTTCCGCAATGGATACGCGTCACGGCGGACGGGCAGGACGCAGTCCTGGTCAATGTATTCCAGCAGCCGGGCGCGAATAGCGTCGCGATGGCCAAGGCGATCCGCGCGAAGTTGGCCGCTTTCGAGAAGCAGATGCCGCCTGGCGTGCACCTGGCAAACTGGTATGACCAGAGTCAACTCGTGATTGCATCGGCGTCGAGCGTGCGCGACGCGATTCTGATCGGCGTGGTCTTGGCTGCATTCACGCTTTTCGTGTTCCTGCGCAACTGGAAAATCACCGCGATTGCCGTTGCACTGGTGCCGGTCGTGATGAGCGCGACCATCCTGCTGCTCGATGTGTTCGGAATGGGTTTCAACATCATGACGCTCGGCGGGATGGCCGCGGCGGTCGGACTCGTGATCGACGATGCGATCGTGATGATCGAGCACATCGCGAGGCGCATGCGCGAGGCCGGCGCCCATGCGTTCCACGGCCGCGTGATGAGCGCGGCCCTTGAATTCACGCGTCCGCTTGCGGGATCGTCGGCCGCGACGCTGATCATCTTTGTCCCTCTCGCGTTCCTGTCGGGCGTGACGGGCGCGTTTTTCAAGGCGCTGTCGATCACCATGGCGAGCGCGCTGTTCATTTCGTTTGTCGTGAGCTGGCTTGCCATCCCGATCCTGTGCGATCACTGGCTGACGCCCGCCGATGCGGAGGAGCATCGCGAGTCGCGTCTGTCGCACTGGATGAACACCCGCTATGCGGCCCTGATCGAACGAGTGAGCGGCAGGCCGTTGCTTGCGCTGGCAGGTGTGGTGCCGCTGCTGATCGTGGCCGCGCTGGCGTTTACGCGTGTCGGCAGCGGGTTCATGCCGTCGATGGACGAGGGCGGGTTCGTGCTCGACTATCACACGGCGCCCGGGACATCCATCACCGAAACGGATCGTCTGATGCGTGAGATCGAGACGATCATTCGCGAGAACCCGAACGTCGCGACGTATTCGCGGCGCACCGGCGCGGGCCTCGGCGGCGACCTCAACGAACCCAACAGGGGCGACTTCTTCGTGCGCCTGAAGTCGGGGTCCCGCGAGCCGATCGACACGGTGATGGAGGAGATCCGGTCGAAAATCGAAACGAACGTTCCGGGCGTGAGTATCGAACTCGCTCAACTGATGGAGGACCTGATCGGTGACCTGACCGCGGTGCCGCAGCCGGTACAGATCAAGATCTATTCGGATGATCCTCATGTGCTGGATTCGACAGCAAGGCGGGTCGCGGCGCGGATCGGAAAAATTCAAGGCATCGTCGACGTCGACGACGGCATCAATCCGGCAGGCGATGCACTCGACCTTCACATCCGGCCCGATGCGGCAGCGGCGGAAGGTATGGATACGCAGGCGATCGCGCAGCAAGTGTCGGATCTGCTCGAGGGTAACGTCGCCACGCAATTCCAGCAGGGACCCAAGACGGTCGGGGTGCGCGTGTGGGTCGCGAATGCGATGCGCACGAATGGCACGGGGCTCGGAAAACTGCAGATCCGCGCGCCTGACGGGCACCTGTTCCCGCTCGACCGGGTGACTGATCTCATCACCGTCAGCGGTCAACCGGAGATCAGCCGCGACAACCTGAAGCGAATGGTAGCCGTCACGGCGCGAATCGACGGACGCGACCTGGGCTCGACGATCGCGGACGTGCAACGTGCGCTCGGCGAGGCGAATCTGTTGCCGCCCGGCGTGTATTACGAGCTCGGCGGGCTGTATCAGCAACAACAGATTGCATTCCGCGGACTGCTTGCCGTGTTTGGTGCCGCCGTGGCGCTGGTTTTCGGCCTGCTGCTGTTCCTCTACGAGCGGTTCCGCGTCGCGCTCGCCGTGATGGCCATGCCGCTGTGCGCGACCGGCGCGGTTTTCATCGGTCTGTGGGTAACAGGCATCGAGCTGAACATCTCGGCGATGATGGGGATGACGATGATCGTCGGTATCGTGACCGAAGTCGCGATCTTCTATGTTTCCGAGTTCCAGGCGCTCGTGCGCGATGAGGGAATGGCGCCCGATGTCGCGCTGCTCGCCGCCGGCCGCAACCGGTTGCGGCCGATCGCAATGACGACGATCGCCGCGATCCTGGCATTGCTGCCGCTTGCGTTCGCGCTCGGTCAGGGTTCGGCGATGCAGCAACCGCTGGCGGTAGCAATCATATCGGGGCTGATCGTACAGCTACCGTTGGTTTTGTTGGTGCTGCCGGTTCTGTTGCGTGTGCTGGTTGCGGGATCCGGGTCGCCACGACTGTCGGACCATTGAACCGGCTTCCGATGCTGGCGACGTCGGAGACCGACGGCGAGCCAGGCGGTCAGCGTACCCGATCGGCTTACGACCAAGGGGAAACGAATGCGGGTGCTTTTGATCGAGGACGACGCAATGATCGGCGAGGCGGTTCAGGACGCATTGAAAGATGCGTCATACGCGGTCGACTGGGCGAAGACAGGCACGTCGGCATCCACGGCGTTGGAGAACCAGCACTACGATCTGGTGGTGCTCGATCTGGGCTTGCCGGGCAAGGACGGGTTCGACGTACTGACCAGCATCCGCGCGACGGGAAATACTGTCCCGGTCGTGGTCGTCACCGCCCGCGATGCACTCGACGACAGGCTGCGAGGGCTGGACGGCGGGGCCGACGATTACGTCCTGAAGCCATTCGAGATGGCGGAGTTGCTGGCACGTTTGCGTGCCGTGCTTCGACGCAAAAACGGCGGGGCGGCACCGACACTGGGCAACGGTGCCGTGTCGCTCGATCCTGCAACGCGCGAAGCGTCGGTTCATGGCGGCCCGCCGCTCCAGCTGACCAACCGTGAATTCGCGTTGTTGCGCGCATTGCTCACGCGTCCGGGGGCCATCCTGTCGCGCAACGATCTGGAGGATCGCATTTATGGATGGGGCGAGGAGGTCGAAAGCAACGCCGTCGAGTATCTGATTCATTCGCTTCGGCGCAAGCTCGGTGGCGAGATCATCAGAAATGTCAGGGGGGTGGGATGGATGGTTTCAAAGAACGCCTGAATACATCGATTCAGTTCAAGCTGTCCTTTACGTTGTCGGTAGTGATTCTTGCCATCGCAGCCTTGGCGGGTGCATTCTCGTTCGTCTCGGCACTCGACGAAGCGCATGAACTGCAGGACGACGTGCTGCGACAAGTGGCTCATCTAATGGATCGTCGCGCGCTTTCGCCGACGCAATCGGTGATGGACGGTCTGAACAAGGACGGCGACGAAGAGTCGCGCGTGATCGTTCAACGGCTGGGTGACGGAATCGGTTCTTCGGTCGGTGTAGACGCTGGTGGGCCGTTACAACTTCCCCCGACGTTGGCCGATGGCATGCATACGGTGGATGTCGCGGGCGAATCGTTCCGCATACTCGTCCGCTCCACCGTATCGGGAACCAAGATTGCGGTCGCACAGGAGTCAGCGTTTCGTGACGAGATCGCGCGGGACGGGGCCCTACGGACCGTGATGCCGTTTCTGGTGCTCATACCGCTGCTCCTCGTGATCGTCGCCGATCTGGTCCGCAAGATGTTTCTGCCGGTCACCCAGTTGGCGGCCAGGATCGATCAGCGCGACGAGCGGGAGCTTCACCCCATCGAGGTACGGGATATCCCGGCTGAAGTTAGACCGTTCGTCGTGGCGATGAACCGCTTGCTCGGTCGCGTTGCGCAGTCGGTCGACACTCAGCGGCGTTTCATAGCCGATGCTGCGCATGAGCTGCGGTCGCCGTTGACCGCATTGTCGTTGCAGGCAGAGCGATTAGCGGAAGTCGAGATGTCCGTCACGGCGCGGGATCGGCTTGCCGTCCTGCGACGCGGCATCGAGCGCGGCCGACGCCTGCTCGACCAGCTGCTGGCGCTGGCCAGGGCACAGTCACCCGATAATGGGGCGGCGGTCTCTTCGGTTTCCGTTCAACACGTATTTCGGAACGTGCTTGAGGACATCCTGCCGCTGGCCGAAACGAAGAACATCGACATTGGCGTGGAGGGAAACCACGACTGCCACGTATCGGCGACCGAGCTGGACATGACCGCCCTGGTCAAGAATCTCGTCGACAACGCCGTCCGCTACACGCCAGAGGGAGGGCGGATCGATCTATCGATAGGGGAGCACAACGAGCGTGCGGTGATTCAGATCCGGGACACCGGTCCGGGTATCCCGCTCGCCGAACGCGATCGAGTCTTCGACCCGTTTTATCGCGCATTGGGGAGTGGCCAAATCGGATCCGGGCTTGGGTTGTCCATTGTAAGAACCATCGCCTGCAAGATTGGGGCCGAGCTGGACCTCGAATTTGCCGACCCGTCTCGCCAATGCGGGCTGATCGTCACGATCCTGTTGCCGATACCGGATCGCGCATCAGACAACCACCGCAGATCGCCATAAGACATCTCTCTGCAATTGGGTGCTGGCGATCTCGGCTACCGAAGACGCATGTCGGCCGGGTTGCCCGACTCACCCGTCTCCGTGCGCCCTGATTGTCTTGGCGGAACGCGGGGCGCGTTTGTCTCCTTTCTCAGGAACCGATACTCATGCAATGTCAGGCCGATGATTGCAACGTCGAGCATCGTGATGAGAAGCAGTGAACCAGCATGGAAAAATGAGAAGCGGTAAAGCTGGTAGGCGATGAACACGCCAAAAATCCCTATCGATGTGGGGTAATACCACAGACGGTGCCGTAGCAAGGCGATGATGAGCCACAGCATGACGATGCCGTATGGGGGCAGATAGAGCGCCGCGAATCTCTGCGTGCCTACCGACAAATGCTGGATGGCATGGAGCAGAAAGTTCGCGACGCGGTCACGCGGATCTTCAGCGAACTCGCTTCGCGTGACCTAGGCGACATACGTCAGCAGAAGCTGCTTCTGGACGAAGTAGGCGATGACTGCCGTCAGTACTTCGGAAAGTGCGAAAGCTGCTCGAACCAAAGGCTCGCGTCGAACACCAAGTGACGCTTCCTTTCGTCGAGCAACGCGTTCGTACGGATTACACGCGTATATTCATAGTTTGCCGTTGTTTCGTTGACGCTGACGAGCAGGTGGCGATGAAGATTCGCCACGCATGCAGACGGTGTCGAACGGTATCGTCCGGCCGGCGATGGTTCGCCGGCCGGACGACAAACAACGCCGTGGACAGCCCGTCAGTGATGAAGATAGATCGAGCGCGACGCAGCGTGTGTCGTGAGGGCATGCCCCGAGTTGCTACCTGCGGATTGTGCGGAGCCGTAACCTGTTGTGTCGGCCTGGGCAGCCGACTGGGACGAGTTCAGCCGCGCTTCTGCCTGCTGGATGGATTGCGGATAGTGAATGTCTTTGCGGGCCGGGTTGTATCCGGCGTGCTCGATCTGAACGAGTTGTGCACGAACTTCCGCTCGCGTAAGACCTTGTCCCGCGAACGCAAGTGCAGGAACCACCGCAAGTGCCAGCATGACGGTTCGAATGGCGAGTTTCATGGCCGTGATCTCCAGTGAGTTGGGAAGGGCAGTCACACGATGTGCGATGCCGTAGGAACAGCATGCGCCTTCCGAACTGAAGATAATGTTAACGATGACGTTGATGAGGCGGTTCGAAAGTGCAATGCGAATGTGCGGTGCGCGGGCCCAGGTGGGCGTTTCGCGCCGGCCTATCGCAGCGGGAAAGGTGCCGGAACAAAAAAGAGACCCGGACTCGCACCGGGTCGAACGAGCGCGGCGAACGACAAGCAACGCATTTCAAGCATTGATTGTTGCTTGCTGCGTTTACCGTCACTCTGCGTGGACGAACGAAACAAGAGCCGCACGGTATCGAACGGGCGCGGCATATGCACGTTGCCATGCCATACTTAAGTTATCCTTAAGCTGCACGGAAAGGGTAGAGCGAACACTGAACTCTTGATATGAGACTCAGCGAGCGATACGGTGCCCGAGTCCAGGCACTCGCCTGGCGAGACTCCTGACTTGATCGAGGAAAAGCGCGAAGCCTGCGGCAGCGATGCCGACGCCGAGCACCCACGGAAGGGGAAGCGCGGTCACGAGCACGCCTGAAAGCACGAGACCGCAGACAATCGCGGTATCGACAACCGACGAGAAGACCAGCCAGCGACTCGGTTTCGAATCCCATAGATGGTTCTGCGCCCGGAGCACATAGATCATCGATTGGTTGCCGAACGCGATGGCAAGAAAGGCCAATGTCTGTACGGCGTGCGGCGGCAATTGGCCACCGAATGCACCGACTGCGACGACCCCTGCCGAAAACACAAGCTTGCATCCGCCGAAGAACGCCGCAGTAAAGACGATCTGCTTCATGTTCCAGTTCTGAGGCTCGCGTCGCGGCTCGACGTGGTCGGTGGTCAGCGACATAGTCAAGAAATCGTTGGTGACGAGCAGGATGATCATGATCGTCGGTGTGATCACCGGTTGGTGTAGCGCGATGAGTCCATATGCCATCAGCAGCACGACCTCGATTTTCTTCACGAGCATGTTCAAGGTATAGGTGAGCAACCGGCGGAATGCCTTTCGGCCCTCAATGATGGCTGCAACGACCCCGGATATCCCTGGCTCGGTAAGCACGATCGCAGCGGCTGCCTTTGCTGCATCACTGGCGCTCGCCACTGCAATGCCGACTTGCGCCTGACGCAGGGCAGGCGCATCGTTGACGCCGTCGCCGCACATGCCGACGACGTGACCGCTCACCTGAAATGCCTGTACGAGGTGATATTTGTCTTCAGGCATCACACGCGCGAACACATCGAAACCCGATAGCGCGGCCCCGTTGAATCCATCATCGTGCGGACCGGGCTCCGGGCGCAGTCCGACGTCTCGCGCAATAGCGGTCGCCGTCGCGGCCGAGTCGCCCGTTACCATGACCGTTCGTACCCCCAGATCGCGAAGCGACGCGATCAGGCTTGCTGCATCCTCGCGAGGTGGATCGCTGAGGGCGATCAGACCGGCCAGGACGGCTTGCGTGGCAGCGGCTTCCACCGCAACTGCGATGATTCGGTTCCCCCGGCTCGCCAGGTCATCCGCTTTCCGGCGCACGTCCGGCTCGACATTCGCGATTCTCTCGATGGCCTGCAATGCTCCCTTCGCGACACGCATCTGTCCACCGTCGGAAGCGTGGAAGCAGGCCTGCGACATCTTCGTGTCCGGATCGAATGGTTCGCGACGAGTCATGTGATCCTCGACGCCGATGTTGTCTCTCAAAGCTGCCGCTCGAAGGATCGCAGCATCGAGCGGCTCGTCGCCTGTCGGCTCGCAGGTCAGCGCCGCGAGGTGCAGGATCTGCTCAGTCGTGAAGCCGGGCATCGGCACGATCTCGGCGATTTCCGCCGTGTTTTGCGTCAGCGTACCGGTCTTGTCGGAGCAAAGTACGTCCATGGCTGCTGCTTCGTGGACAGCTGACAGGCTGGTCAGCAGCGCGCCCCGTCGACTGAGCGTAAGCGCACTGAGCGCGGCGGAAAGCGTGAACGTCGCCGGTAGTGCCACGGGCACCGATGCGAGCAGCATCGTCAGCGCGAGGCGAAGCAATTCCGCTGTGGCGAAGCCGAGGTGGAGGGCGTAGCCTAGCGCAGCCAGTGCGACGACTCCGTTAATTGCGCCCAGGTTACGGACTGTTGCCAGCACTGTGTGCTGTTCGGCGCTCGGTGCACGCGCGATGCGCACCAGTTCGACGGTCTTGCCGAAATATGTGCGTGTGCCGGTGGCCACGACAACGCCGAATGCGTGACCGCGCTTCACGATTGCACCGGCATAAATCGTTGCGCCGACCGAAATGTCCACAAGCGCGGATTCTCCTGTCAGCATCGACTGATCGGCGGCGACGGATCCGCTCGTCACGCGCACGTCCGCAGGGGAGACCGAACCGATCGGGAGTTCGATCGCATCGTCGGGCACGAGTTCGGCGGCCGGAATCCGGTGCCATTTCCCGTCTCGGCACACTCGGGCCGTCGGTTCGAGCCGCTTCCGCAGAATCGATAGTGCGGCGGAGGCGCGTTGCTCTTGCGCAAGAGACAACGCGATATTGAACGCAAGGAGCAAGCCGATGATTGCTGCCTCGATATAAGCACCGAGCAAGATTTGCAGGGCAATTGCGCCTTCCAGCAGCCATGGCACTGGCGCCCACAACTTGGTCAGCAGGAGTCGTCTGAAGGAGGGCAGCGTTTCGCCAACGACATTGGGTCCGAATCTGACCCTACGCTGCTGCGCTTCGGCGGTCGACAGGCCCGTCGGGATGGCGGTCGTCGTGGATTCGGCCGCGGGTGACGCGTCCTGAGTACCCGCGACCGAGGATGACGAGCTTGCGGACAATGGCATGTCGCTGTAATCGAACGGCTCGATACACGGACAACGGCGGAAACCGCCTTCCGCGCTACCGAAGCACTGAATAGTCGGCTTGTGCGAGTGGACGCTTGGAGGTTATCCAGCGTCGATCCCGCGGCCGTTGATGTGCGTCAATACAACTCAGGAATTCCTGCCCTCAAGCTTGTCGAACGTTTTCAGCAGGTCGCTCAACGCTGCCGTGCAATTGCCTTGAATCGGGTGATCAGCCCGCAGCGCTTCGAGGGCACGGTCGATTGCCTTGTCGAGTTCATGCCAATCCGCAGCCGCGCGCGGTGTCACGGATCGGCGTAAAGGAGCCGGGGATGATCGGCGTAATGGCGCCAGTAGAACTGGGGGTAAAGTGCGGGTTCGAACGGTTTCAAGGTTGCGGTTTTTTGCCGTTTTTGGCAACTGTATTTTGGGGCGGATCAGGCATGGGTTTCGGTGCGCGTCGGCTGTCACCTTCAAGCACGAGCCGGTAGGCGCCGTGGCGTAACCGATCCAGAGTTGCCGTGCCGAGGATGCGGTTGTCGGGGAACGCGGCGCCCCATTCATCGAAGTGCAGATTCGACGTGAGGATCGTCGCCGCGCGCTCGTAGCGGGCATCCACGAGATCGTGGAAATCCTCATCCTGCGGGGTATGCAGAGGTTTAAGCGCGAAGTCGTCAACGATCAGCAGCGGTACCTTGGCGAACTGCTGGAACCGGCGTTCGTAGGTACCGGTCGCGCGCGCGGCGTTCAGCCGCTTGAACAGCTCGGTCTGCGAGATGAACAGCACGTCGCGCCCCTGTCGGGCCGCGCAATGTCCCAGCGCTTGCGCTAGATGACTCTTGCCCGTGCCCGTTTGCCCGGCGATCAGGATCGCGACCTTCTCGTCGAGGTAGCGGCCGGCCGCGAGATCGTAGACGTAGGCACGGTTCAGCGCGGGCAGCAAGTCGAAGTCGAAGGACTCGAGCGTCTTGCCGATGGCGAAGCCGGCACGCGAGAGGCGGATGGCGAGCTTGCGGTTCTCGCGACGGGCAACCTCGTCGTGCAGCAGCATCGCGAGGAACTCGGTGTAGGCAAGTTTCCCGTCGATGGCCTCGCGGTTGCGCTGTTCGAGCGAGTCGAGGATGCCGGACAGACGAAGCTGCTTGAGGATGGAATTCAGTTCGGGGCTTGGATTCATGGATTCAGTGGATCAGAAGGGATTGGAGGTCACGGCCGAAGCGGCCGCCGTCCTGGTAGGTGCCGCCCGGCGTCGCGGCAGGACGCGTGGTGGCCTGAGCGTCCAGACCCTTATCAAGGATGCCTTTGACGGTGCGGTATTTCGGGCTGCTGAAGGCGAGCGCGCGTTCGCAGGCCGCTTCCAGCCGGGCGTCACCGACCTGCTCGCGCAGCCGGATGAGTCCCTGCGCGCCGCGCAGATTGACGAGCACCATGTCGTTGAACAACGCAAGGATCACGCCGTGGCACGATGGTCCGATTTCCTTCGCGCGCGCCAGGCACCACTGCGGATCGTGCTCGAGCCAGGCCTGCGCCTCGGGCGGCTGATGGTCCCGGACCGTGTGGCGACCACCGGCCCGTTGCCGCGGGTGGGTCGCGACGAGCTGATGCTGGTGGTACAACTGGATGACCGTGTCGGTCGCCTTCAGCCAGAGGGGCTTGCCGACCAGTGCATACGGCGCCGAGTACAGCGCGTTGCGGTAAACGACGTGGCCGTCGCGGTGGACGCTGACTTCCTTCCAGACGGAGATCACCGGCGCCACGTCCGGCAACGCGGCGAGCAACGGGCGCTCGACGCCGAAGCGCGCGAGCGGTTGCTCGTGGGTCGTGCCGTGTGTGCGTGTGCCGGCCTCCTGCAGGACCCACTCGCGAAGCTGCCGATTCGCATCGGCCAGATCCCGGAACTCGCGCAGTGGCACGAAGGACTTCTTGACGTATTTGACGCCCGACTCGACGACGCCTTTCTTCTGGGGATCGCGTGGCGGACAGGCGTCGATCTTGAAGCCGTAGGCTTCGGCAAGCGCCGCGTAGGAGCGTTGTACAGCCGGATCGTACCGGCATGCTCGGATGATCGCGCACTTCGCGTTGTCGATGATGATCCGGCTGGGCCGGCCGCCGAACCATTCGAAGGCGCGCCGGTGGCAGGCCAGCCACGTCTCGACGGTCTGGTCCAGCACGATCTCGGCGTACTGGTGACGCGACCAGCACAACGTCATCACGAAGATCCATGTTCGAACCTCCATGCTCTCGACGCTCAGCACAGGACCGGCGCCGAAGTCGACCTGCACCGCGTCGGCAGGCGCGAACTCAAGGATCGTCGTGGCGGCCACGCCACGCTCGGCGGCAAGATGCCCGACCATACGGCGGACTGCAGAGTAGCTGCCGGTGTAGCCGTGATTGCGGCGCAGTGCAGCATGAATCGTGGTGCCCTGAACACCGGCAGCAAGCCAGCCGCGAATCTGCTCGCGAAACGGCTCCACCGTCGACACACAGGTACTCGGCAGATGCGGCGTGCGGCCGAAGACCCCTGCAATAACCGTATCGTCCGGCAACGGTTGCGTGGGATCGAGCCAACCCCGCGTCTGAGCTTCGCGGCGTACGCTCGTGAGCTTCTTGCGTCCCATCAGTCCGCCGCGCGCGATGTCACGGTCGGAGTCGCCCTGCCGCATACGGACAAGGACTTGGCGATACTCAAACAATTCGAACCTCCGATTGGCCATGGACGCTCCGTTCAAAAAGAACGGAGCGTACCGACTAGGAAAGTTCGAACCGCGCCTTTGCCCCGGCGCCGCTGGCGTCTTTACGACGATCCTGGACTGGCGCCTATACGCCGATCCTCAGGTGGCGCCATAACGCCGATCCTGGGCTGGCGCCTATGCGCCGATCATCAGGTGGCGCCTATATGCCGATCACGGATTGGCTCCATAACGGCGATCCGTGACACGCGGTTTCAAACCGGCTTCCGCGCTGTCCCACGCAACCTCCAGATCCTTGATGCGTGTCCTGCCGCCCGTGAGATCACCTTTCGCCACGAGAGTGGATACGTCGGTTGCGATTGTACGGAATTGGGAGAGGTCGCCGAGTCTCGATACGTTCGACGATGCGCCGCGCTGCGCATCGGTCGCGCTGGACGCCGGTGCCGCCACAGCAGCACTATCGGTTTGCTTTGAGCAGCCGGTGGCGAGAGCAAGCATCGTGCACGCGGAAAGCGCGACGAGCAGACGTGAAGGTGCGATTCGATCATTCATGAAGAAGCCTCGCCTCGAGGTTTGTTAAGGAAGTCACTCGACCGCTTCTGCACGCGCGCGACTGCTGGCGCCGAACTGCGCGAAAGCGACGAGCACGATGATCACGGACAGGAACAGTAGGCTCGTCGATGCAGCACCCAGACCGAACCCGCCGTAATTGCGCGATTGGGTGAGCAGATCGCCGAGCGATGCACCGAACGGTCGCGTAAGGATGTACGCAATCCAGAAGGTGAGCACGGCGTTGACGCCGCTGCTCCATGCGACATACACCAGTGCAAGCAGCACGCCGAATACAACGGTACCCAGCGAGAAACCGAGCCCCAAGGCTTCGGTCGCGAGATCGCCCGCAGCGGTACCCAGTGCGAACGTGCACAGGATCGCCGACCAATAGAACAACTCACGCTGCGGCGTGTCGATTGCATCGATCGACAACGTCCCTTCGATCCGATACCAAATCGTGAAGATCGCGGCGAGAGCGACGGCGAACACGCCTGTGCTGACATACAGACTGACGCCGAGACCGTCAGTGAGCAGATCGGTGATCTGGGTTCCGACGATGCTTACCAGGACGACCGTGAGCCAGTAGATCCACGGAGTGCAGCGTCGCGTGCGCATCTGCAGGACAAGCGCTATTGCAAGCAAGGACATCATCAAGCCGCGCGTTAAACCTTGGCCCCAGCCCGCGTTGACGGCCAGGTAGTCGGAGGCAGTTTCACCGACAGTGGTGGACATGATTTTGATAATCCAGAACGCAAGCGTGATCTCAGGAACCTTGTTGAGCCAGCGGGAGATAGGCTTGTCGGTAGCGGGCGACATGGTGGCGATTCCTCAGAAGTAGAGTGCCACGCAGTCTAGCTGGGCAGACTTAGGGGAACCTTAGTGTGGCGCGGGGAGAAATCGGAAAACCAGGGCCGTCATATGCGCCATTTTCGAAGGCATAAATTTGACATAATTATAGTTATCGAATAAATGGGGTCAGTACCCGACACCTCGAAGATTTTGCAGGGCCGTCACTGCAGTAGACTAAGCCGACTCAGTCTGAATCAGACAAATCGGGGCCTAATTCTGCTTCAATTTGGTCAATGGACGGCAGCCCTGCTTCAAGCGACGCGGGCACGTCCCGAATGAGCTGGTATTCTGCGACGCCCATCGGATTTGCCATGCCACGCAGCGCATACTCGGCAACCAAACGATTCTTTTCCCGGCACAGAAGCAGCCCAATGGTCGGATGATCATCAGGCGACTTCAGTTCCGAGTCGACCGCGGACAGGTAAAAGTTCAGTTGCCCGGCATATTCGGGCCGGAACGGTGTGGCCTTCAGTTCCACCACCACATAACTGCGAAGTTTCAGGTGGTAAAACAGCAGATCGATGAAGAATTCGTCGCCGCCGACTTCGAGCCGATACTGTCGGCCGACAAACGCAAAGCCGGCGCCAAGCTCAAGTAGAAAGCGGGTAATGTGCCGCGTCAGCCCCTGCTCGATATCGCGTTCCTGAGCATCTTCGGACAATCCCAGGAAGTCGAAGATGTACGGATCTTTGAGCGCGTCGCGCGCCAGATCTGATTGATGCGGCGGCAAGCGTGCGTCGAAATTGGTTACGGCCGCACCCTCCCGCGCATGTGCTTGCGTGTCAATTTGCATCGCGAGAACGTTGCGGGACCAGCCGTGCTCAAGCGCCTTGCCAGCGTACCAATCGCGGACCGCCGGATCCTTTGCTTTGTCGAGCAGGGTACAGAGATGAAACCACGGCAATTGTGCAGCAGGCTGCTGCACAAATTCCGATGATGGCCATGCTTGCGCCAGAGCCCGCATGTATTTCAGGTTGCGCGGCGAGAATCCCCGCATGTCGGGAAACGCAGCCTTCAGATCCTGCGCCAGCCGATCGATGACTTTTGCCCCCCACCCTTGTCGCTCCTGGCGTTCGAGAATGTCGCTACCGATCTGCCAGTACAGTGTCACCAACTCGCGATTGACACTTGCCGCGGCGCGTGCACGGGCAAGCTCGACCCGCTGCTTGAGCTCCGTGAGCCAGCGGCGATAGTCTTCGTCACCCTGCGGAGTAAGGGAATTTGTCATCCGGCCTTTCGTTTGCTATTCGTAGTCAAAAAGACATTATCCCGGCAGCAACCGGAATGAGGCAATGCCTTGCCGAACCAGAGCGACTGTTGGTCAAGCCCTATAGGGTCCATTCCCGACACCTTCTTCGCCATGCCCCTAGATCGATCCCTAGCGAAGCGTCGAAATGCTACCGAATTTTCCAGCGGGTATTTTATTTTTACTCGATCGAGCGCCCGTGGAATTTCCCGATCTCCGCGCGACGGCTTCCTCTTCGGCCGTTACGCATTCGGACGTCGTCTGAAGCGAAGCAGGCTCGAGTAACTGCTGCACGACGTCGAGCGGTATATCGGCAGCTAGCGGACACGCCCGCGCCCCCGCGGACTCAGGAGAGTCCGCAGGTCCTTCCGATTCCTTACGCCGACTCGATGACCCCGGTCGGGTCCATCTTCAATCTGAAATGCGGATTCGGCCAACTGGTCGTGTTACCTGTGGAAATGCCCTGATCGAAAGCCGTATAACAAGCGGTCAGATCGGAGGCCGGCGGGAGCGTTGTGCCTGTTCTGGCGTCGGGTTCGAATATCCAGCACCTGCATTTCGGATACGCATGCCTCGAGTTGGGCGTGCGCGCGCCGGACCGAACTGCGCCGCTATTAAAACAGGGGCAACTGCCGTGGATCTCGAGTGGACACTGAGACGCGGTCGAAACCCTTCCCGACACGTTGCATCCAGGCGATCACGGGGACGTGCGTCCCATCAACGATTAAGTCAAGGGCAAACGCTTCGAACCCCTCCCGTACGAGATGCGTCAGCGGTTGCCACGCCGGCGTCCAACCTCTTGCGCGTGTGCGCGCCAGCAATTGACGTTTGGTCAAGCCCGGTACGCACTCACGTACGAAACGAGTGCAAGCGTCGGGAACCGACTCAGGAGGGAACGTCGGCGGTAACGCGAAGGCCGACAGTTGCAAGGTGTCTGTCATCCACGGTTCTCTACAGCAACGACAACTGAGCCGTTTCGATTGTGCGAGTTTCTTGATCGCTTTCCGTCACCTCCAGGCGCTTTCGATTCGCAGGCTGTGTCTTCCCGTCGCCCGATCCATGCTTACGCGCCCATTCAGCGCCAAGCACATCGGATGAGAACACAACGCCAGGCGCAATTTGCACAAGCTCGCTCATCTACGGATCCTCTAGGCAGGCCGGAGATCAAAGTGCGCGGCGGCGTACCGCGCGCTGCAGTTCCACACTTCGATGCCGTCACGGGTGAAGGTAGCCCATCCGTCCTTGACTAGCATCTCAGCTTGCGGAAATACCTCGCGGTGTCCCATCGCCTTGGCAGCCAAAGCCGTCCGTTCGCGGCATATCGCCCGGTAATGTCCCTCATGTAGCGTTGACGGCATCGAGCTCAACCATAAACGCCGCTCACTGCTCAATCAAAAACCGGTCGCGGTTCTTGGCGTTTGCAATCCAGTGAGGTGCCTTGCCACGCCCGCTCCAGGTTGCGCCCGTTTTCGGGTCGCGATATTTCGGCGCGACCGGTGCCCGCGTGCCCGACGTAGGAGCGCGCCGACGTCCGAAAAGTTGCTCCGGCGTGATGTCATATTCGGCGATCTGCTCACGGATCGTCGCGATGATGCTTTCCAGCTCGGCAATCCGCGCTTCTTCCGCTTGCTGCGCCAGTGCTTCTGCCTGAGCTTTCAGTTCGAGATAGGTAGCCATGTATGTGAAGGGACTCCGATTTAGAAGGTTGGCCAGTGGTCGAGACGGTTTGAAGCGTAGGTGCAAGCCCTCCGTCCACGACCGACACATTATATTCCTGCGGTCGGGAAAAAGGCCGCTTCAGCGGAGTGCATAGTGATCGTGGCTAGGGCCCCGTGACAGATGCTGATTCTAGTTGCACATCGCTGTCGAAGAGTCTTTAAATTCGCATTCCGAATTATTATTTACATAATGGAATCTAGCAAAATTTTGTGGATAGCACCCAGCGCCTGCGCTCAAGCCCAACGAGCGCCGGACGCCCGGATACCTCTTTGCACCGCGAAGGTCAGATGCGAGCATTGCGCTTCCGCGAACAGAGATATGCGAACACAGACGCGGTTGTCGCGGCGACGAGAGACGCGAGTAGCAATTTCGCTTCGCCATTCGCTCCCTGTATCAGGCGCGCCGTAGCCGATGCATCCGTGTGGGCCATACGAACAGCCGCCTCGGCAATGACGCCTTGCTGGCGAACAATGTGCAGAAGGGCCAAGAGGGTAACGATTGGCATTGTCCATGCCAGATAGGCGGTTGACGCACGCTGCATTTTCTGCGAACTGGCAAATTCACGGAGTTTCTTCATCTCAATCCCCTTTCTTTCGTTTTCCTTTGATGACATCCACGCCGGCATGGGATCGCTGCAAGACTTAGATGATCCAGAAGTAGGCGGCGGCCAAGAGGCCGAGCGCCACGGCGATGGTTGCGCCGGCTATCAGGACGAGCCGATCGCCTTCTTTCAGGGATCCGCTCTCGTTCCAAGCGGTTACGGTAAGTATCGTCGCGACGAGGTAGGCAGCAGCAAGGGTCAGAAATGCCGCGATACCGTTCTTCGGCATCGGATGCCCCATCACAGATCCGATCGCGAGCATCAGAATGAACGTCGAAATCGGTAGTGTGAGCGCGATCAATCGCGTCGTGCCCCCAACCCGAACGGTATTCATCGTCTGAAAAACTCTCTCGCTCAAAGTCGAGGCAGTTGACATTCTCGGTTTCTCCGTGGATAGATTCGGAATTGAACAACGTGATGGTAGTGTATTCACCCGCTACCATTTCCCCAAAAGCTATATGAACTTGACCGTCTTTCGAGGGTTGCGAGAAACTGGTTCCGCGTGGTAGCTATCGAGCGGACTTAAGGAAATCACCGAGCTGGTGCGTTCACCAGATCGTATATCGGCATTTTGGGGACTCAGCTTTAGGTGCGCTGGGATCTGCTGGTGCCGTCCCGGCCTAATGGCGATGGGCTGCGCTCCGGTGAAGAACCGGACTCAGCGGCGTATCACGGTCGCGGCTGATCATACCGAAACGATTCGTCGTGCCGCGCAAGAGTTTCAGGTTCGGCGGCGATCAGCTGTCGCACGTCTGTTGGGCCGCGAGCGGTTGGCCTCCCCATGTTCATTGTGGACGGTACGCACCGTGCCATCCGCAAGCGCCGTTTGGAGTGCCGCAGGCATCGGTAGGTAGGTCGCGAGCATCCACCGAATTGTCTTCATGGGCGTTTTCCGAAAGGTAGTTATTTCGTGGCCAGAATTTTCTCTTGCCAAGCGCGAATCGGACGCGCCTGGGCTTTCATCTCTGCATGCGTTGCTGTATCTATGGCATGCCGACGACCGGTGGAGTCCTCGATTTCCAGACGCTTCCATCCTTCGCCACCTATGGCCACGTCCGCGATCACTGTAGTGGATTCACCCGGGGCTAGAGTGGCGGGCAAGCCAACGGGTGTAAAAACTCTTCCCTCCCTCTCCGCGAAATCCAACGGCACCACATCCGTCAACGAAATCGTTCGATGCCCGGTATTCGTTATGGTCAGAAACACCAAAGCTTCATTCGGTGTCGACCAGCCACTGTTGTTGCTCCAATCGACTCTCGCTTTAAACCGCAACCGGGGTCCACGAAATTCCTTGTAAATCGAGAACCCTCCAACAACCGTAGATACAATCGCAGCGTAGGCAGAAACAATGATGGTAAAGGACACGTTCTTTTCCTCACTCTGGTACAGCCGGTGTTTTCCGAGGTTATTGTCGCGCCTAGTCGTTGGGGTTGGGATATCGTTGCAACATCTCCAGCTCCGTTATAGCGTGGGCATCGATTGTGTGCTCTGCCTCGCCGAGCCATCTGCTATGTTTCCCCGGGCCTGAAAGGATTGCAGTAGCATCGACCATCGCACTGAGCAGAACGCCTCCACCCGGATAGTAAGCGTTAAGGCCTCTCGCGAACATTTCCGCGGTATGAAGCTGCGACGACCAACAGAGACCTATCCTTCCATTGTTGAAGCGTTCCGCGCTCTCGCCTCGATAAAGCCTTAACGACGGGCCTTCGTACCGAGGCAGCACCTGTCGCAGCAGCTGAACTAGAAGCTTATCGTTGCCAATTTCTTCGCGAATTCGCCCCCCGTGCGTCACCCAACTGGTCAGGCATTGCTCGCGGAGCTGTTCGTTGGAAATGCATTCGACTGCGACTCGCGCAAGGGCCTCGACCCAGCACAGGCCGTTCGCCTTAGCATCCGCTCTACTGGGCAAGTCGCGACCACCCGAGAGGAAAGATGACGCCAAAGAGCCGATATGCATACGCGAGCTCATCAATCTGGTTTCCTATGTGTTCGAGCGCAGTGCTCGGGCCGCCTCTCGAATCCGGCGGGCGGCATCGCGCGACGTGTCGGATACCTGCGTCCAATCGCGATGCCACCACTCGATCATTGCGGCGGCGTCGGCCAACGTGCGCGCAGCGACTACGTCGCGAACTTCGTCGGCAACTTCATCCCACCATGCCGCTCCTTCACCGTCACCTGCGCTCGGGTCGATTGCCTTGCGGTAGACGGCTTTAGCGGTGTCGAGAGTGATTCGCATCGCGTTTTCGGAATTCCCGATCGTTGTTTGCTCAGATCCCGTACTTCGCGCACAGTACGGCGAGGCGCTCGGTCTTCGCACGATGCGTCGCCAAGGCTTCCGGCGGCACCTCTTCGAGCTTCACACGCCCATGCACAACCGACATATCCCATTCAGTCGTGCGCCGAACGAGATCGACCAACTCGCGGAGTTCATTCGTGGCAGTTTCGAACACATTCATGGTTACCTTCCTATGCAGGTTGAACGTTGAAGTGCGCGGCGCCGTACCGAGCATTGCAGTTCCAGACTTCAACTCCGTCGCGGGTGAACGTTGCCCATCCACCCTTCACAACCATCCTCGCGCGCGGAAACACTGCACTGTGGCCATTCGCGGCTGCGCCCAATATCGTACGCTCACGGCACGTCGCCTCGTACTCGCCGTCCATCAGCATTCCGTCTGCTGGTTTGCTGCTCATCGTGGTTTCCTTTTCCATTAGGGTCGTTCGACTGCTGACTCAGCGCGATGCCGCGCCGCATCGGCCGAGCGGTCGATTTCTGCCCTAACACCGACCCCAAGAAAATCTCGACCCTCAGCGTCCTTGTACACGTCGTATTTACCCCGCCCGCCCGCAATCACGAATACTTGCTCGCCGGCCTCGACGTCGCCGATTGCGACCTTTACGGTTGCCGGCGTCGGCAACTTCCCGCTTCCATGCATCACGTTTTTCCCTGTCCGTGTTATCGGCACACGTGCGCCGACCATGAGGCAATCCTATCGCCACACAATTACAAATGCAACATCTATGTTGCATTTGATTTAACGGTAAGCACTAGTCCCCGATATGCATCCGCCTCCTTCACGGGCACTTCCTGCCCGGTTTTTTCGTATCGGCCGATTTGTTGGCGAGTCAAGCCCCAGCGCTCCGCAAGCTGCGTTTGGGTCAATCCGGCCTTCTTGCGCAGGGCCTGCGCGTCTTCGCCGTAAAGCACGTCGGTATCCCTCATGGGCGTTTATCAAATGGAACATAGGTGTTCCACAATCTTACCTCACGTGCGGGCGTCATAACACTTCGCAGAACATCTGCCTGAGCCTTCTTTCGGACACGGCCAGATAGGGCAAAACGTGGTCCAGTTCCGCATGACCTAGAAGCTGCTGCACCGTTTCGATATCGTGCCCTTGCTCAACGAGGTTACTGGCAAACGAGCGCCGTCCCGAATGGGACGATCCACCGCGTATCCCCGCATCCCTGTAGAGCTTTGTGACGTAGGCTTGGAGGCTGTCACACGCCGAGTAGTCAACCGGCTCCTCGGCCTCGTTGATGCGCCGCTTGGTGCTCATCGCAAACTTGCGGCCAGTGCCAGCAAGGACCAAGCAAGTCGACGGCGCGAGTCCTCGATAGCGCTCTGCGGTTAGCTCGGTTCCCATGCCGCGTGCAATGCGATGGTTCAGATAGCGCTCCAGGGCCGAAGCCGTTTTCGGATGCGTGAGATAGACGCATCGTTGCCGACAACCCTTCGTGATTGCGGCGCGAAGACTGACCTCTGAACGGATTGCGCCCGATGGAAACAACACGTCCTGAACTTCGATTTGAGCTATTTCGCTGACGCGCATCCCGCATGTAATACCTAGCAGGAGAACGAGACAATCGCGTTCCGGATGGCGCGATGTTGCAGACGTGACGGCGAGTAGATGTCGGATTTGAGCCGGGCGAAGTGTTGCAGCTTGGGCCATGCGTTCCTCTGAACTGGACAGGTTAATGACGTATTCAGAGAGAGATTTGGTCGGGGTCTTTTTCGAGCCTATCACGGCTTGTTTATTCACAACCTCGGAAAATTCGGCGCGGCGCCGACCATCCATTACCATTCCGTCCTATTGCAATTACTCGGCAACGATCGTGACGAATGAACTACAAGACCTACAGGCTCAGCTCCGCGAATTGAATATTCGACTCGCAGACGTGAAGAAGGACGAGAAGCAGGCGTATTTGGCCGGCGTCCAGGAGCGCGTTGCGCTCTACGGCATCACCGAAGAGGAACTACTGCGCGCGGCGGGCTTTCGGAAATCGCGCACACCGCGGGCGCAAGCGAAGTACTACGACCCCTCTTCGGGTAAGCAATGGTCTGGATTCGGGCCGCGACCGAAATGGCTGGAAGGCAAGAATCTCGACGACTACTTGATCGAGCGTGCTGCAAAACCGTGGTGGCCCGGAGAGGACGTCTAATGTCCCGTCCCCGCGACGATCTCGCGGGGACAATGTTCGGCGATCGGCCGAACGTCACGACAGTGGTAGGTCCATGCTCAAAACTTGCGGTACCCTGTCCCTGAACGGTTGCTTAGGGGACACGGCAATGTGCTATTCCGCAAAGATCCAAGCCAACTACCGGGAGTACGTGCGGCGCTATGGCGCCGACATGGACATCGAGACGTTCAGGCGCATCTTCTTCGCGCGCGCATCCGGGGCCGACATCAAGATCCCGAAAGCGGTTGAGGCCGCGTTCGCCGGTGTCGACGAAGAGATCACTGCCGCGATCTCCGCGTATCGAAGCCAGCGAACACGGAAGCTGGAGACCGATCTGTTCGAGCAGCGCGCGCGGCTCGCCGCGGCCGAGAAGAAGCTCGCCGCGAAAGTCACGAAGAAGGCCAGCGAGGACGTCCGGATCGCCACGGACAAGATCGAAGCAGCGATGCGCGGGCTCGACGATCATCGCCGGACGGACCTGCAGGAGCGCGACTCGCGGATTTATCCGGGCTGGTATGCGCCCGTGCTGATCGAGCTCGAAGGCAAGCGGCTGATCGTACCGATGCGATATCGATGCCGCATACCGGGGTGGACCGAGGCAGATGAGAGGGCGAAGCCCGGTTGTTATAACAGCCGCGTAGATTCACTTTCCACGGCCTGGCGCAAAGTCTTCGGCTTCACGCACGGCCTACTACTGGTCGACGCGTTTTTTGAAAACGTGAAGCGCGAGGGCCAGAATGTCGTGCTTCGCTTCGATCCAATGCCGCCGCAACACATGCAGGTCGCCTGCCTATGGACGCGCACCGAGATCCCGGGCGCAGACGACCTCTGGTCGTTCGCGGCGATCACCGACGACCCACCGCCCGAAGTGGCGGCTGCCGGACACGACAGGTGTATCGTCCCCATTAAATCCTCGAACGTCGACGCCTGGCTCGCACCCGATCCAAGCCGCCGCGCGCAGCTGCGCGAGATCCTCGCCGATCGCGAGCGGCCGTACTACGAGCACCAGCTCGCAGCGTAAACGCGGGGGTTGGTAGGGCGGTTATCTCTGTCATATACTGTACAAACATACAGTATTATGCGTAACCGACCCCATGCACCCCGCTCTCGCCCATCCAGAAGCAATCCATTCGAGTTTATGGCGAGCCAGCCAACTGGCTCGCTCGAGCGTGCGCGGCGTCGACACGGGCCATCCGGAGTTGACGGCCGAACTGCCCGGCGGCGGCTGGCCGGCCGGCGCGCTGATCGAGCTGCTCGCACCGCAGCCTGGTATCGGCGAGCTTCGGCTGCTGGCACCAGTGCTCGCGCGCGCGGCCGGCAAGCCGGTCATACTGATCCAGCCACCGCATGCGCTGCAACCGTTGGCGCTCGCGTTTTGGGGCATCGACCCGTCAGGCTTCGTGACACTGCCGGCACCGCGCACGGCCGACGCGCTGTGGGCCGCCGAACAGGCGCTGCGCGCCGGCACGTGCGCCGCCGTGCTGCTCTGGCAGTCGCATGTCCGCGCGAACGCATTGCGGCGGCTCAACCTGGCTGCGCAGAGCGGGCAGGCCCTTTTCTATCTCTTCCGGCCTGTCGCCGCCGCGCGCGACGCGTCGCCGGCACCCTTGCGGCTCGCGCTTGCGCCCAAGCGCGACGGCATCGACGTCACGTTCGTGAAGCGCCGCGGACCGGCACGCGACACGCCGCTGTTCGTTCCCCTGTCCCCCTCGCCGATTTTGTTGAACCGCCATGGCAGTCTTTCTCGGCGTGCATTTACCTCATCTGACCCTAGAAGTGTTCCGGCCGCGATCGCCGGCGCCGTCGCCTGACGATGCGCGCGGGCTCGTCGTGCTCGAGGGCGGCCGCGTCGTGGCGCTCGATCAAGCCGCGCGTGCGCTCGGCGTGGTCGCTGGCATGCGCCGCGGTGGCGTGCTGTCGCTCGCGCCGGACGCGCAGATCCGCGAGCGCGACGCTGCGCGCGAGCGCGAGCTCGTGCTCGGCGTTGCCTATGCGCTCCTGCAGTTCACACCGAGCGTCGTCGGCGCCGAAGAAGCCGTGGTGGTGCTCGACGTGACGGCGAGCCTGCGTCTCTTCCACGGCATCCGCGCGCTGCGCCACCGCGTGCGCGACGTCGTCGCATCGTTCGGCGTCACCGCAGCGATATCCGTGGCGTCCTCGGGCCCCGCCGCGTGGATGGTCGCTCGCGGCCTGCGCGGTGGCCTCGCGCTGACCGCGCGGTCGCTGCGCCGCGCTCTCTCGCGCGCGCCGCTCGTCGTGGCGCCGGACGCCCGGCGCTACGCGAACTGGTTTGAGGATCTCGGCTGCGAAACGCTCGCCGATCTGCAGCGCCTGCCGCGCGCCGGACTGAAAAAGCGCTGCGGCACGCAGCTGCTCGACTGGCTCGACCAGGTCGCCGGCACCGCGCCGGCCGCCTACGACTGGCTCGAAATGCCGCCATCGTTCGACACGCGCGTCGAACTGATGGACCGCGTCGAGCACGCCGAGGCGCTGCTGTTCGTCGCGCGCCGGCTGATCCTGCAGCTGACCGGCTGGCTCACCGCGAAGCAGCTGGACGTCGCTGCGTTCGCGCTGCTGCTCGAGCACGAGCGCGGGCGGGACGCGATCGCGCCGACCGAGATCGAGATCGCGTTGGGCGCCCCTACCCGCTTCGAGGAACACCTCACGCGGCTCGTCAAGGAACGGCTCGGTCACGTCGAGCTCGCCGGGCCCGTGATCGCGGTGCGCCTGGTCGCCCGTAGCGTGCAGGAAGCGGCCGCGCCGAGCGACTCGTTGTTCCCGGAGCCCGGCGGCACGCAGCAGAATCACGCGCGGCTGCTCGAACTGCTGACCGCGCGGCTCGGCGCCGAGAACGTGCTCGTCCCGGCTCCCATGGCCGACTACCGTCCGGAGCCGGCCGCCCGATGGGTGTCGATGCGCGACGCGCCGAAGCCGGCGCCGCTGCCGGCGGATCTGCCACGCCCGGCTTGGCTGCTTGCCAAGCCGGTGCCGCTGCTCACGCGCCAGCATCGACCGTTCTACGGCACACCGCTGCGCATTGTATCGCCCGGCGAGCGCATCGAAGGCGGCTGGCAGGATGGGCAGACAGTGACGCGCGACTACTTCGTTGCCGAGGACGACCACGGCGCCTGCTACTGGATCTATAAGGAGCGGCCGACAGCCAGCGACGAGAGCGAAGCGCGCTTCTTCCTACACGGCCTGTTCGGCTGATCCGTCATGGACGCCGGCAGTTTCGGCGCCCTGCCCGCCTACGCGGAACTGCAGGTCGCCTCCGATTTTTCGTTCCTGCACGGCGCGTCGCGCGCGGAGGAATACGTCGCGCGCGCGGCGCAGCTCGGCTACAGCGCGATCGCGATCACCGACGAATGCTCGCTGGCCGGCGTCGTGCGCGCGCACGTCGAAGCGAAGGTGGCGAACATGCCGCTGATCGTTGGCTCGCACTTTCGCTTGACGGCTGCCGACGGCTCGCCGGCGCTCGCGTTCACAGCCCTCGCGATGAACCGGGACGGCTACGGCAATCTCTGCGAACTCGTATCGCTCGGCCGCATGCGCGGCAAGAAAGGCACGTATCGGCTTGCGCCACTCGATCTCGAGCATCCGGAAGCGCCGTACACCCACCTCCGCAGCCTGCCCGACTGCATCGCGATCCTGTCGCCCGACTTCCCGGCCAATGAGCAGCGCCTCGACGCGCAGGTCGAATGGTTCGCGCGCGTGTTCGGCGATCGCGCATGGGTCGCGCTGACGTTGCACGCGCGCGCGATGGACGACATCCACCGCGGCGTGGTCGAGCGCGTCGCTGCGCGCCACGGCGTGCCGGTAGTGGCCACCAGCTGGCCGCTGATGCACGTGCGATCGCGCAAGCCGCTGCAGGACGTGCTCACGGGGATCCGGGTCGGCCGGCCGGTGTCCGAGTGCGGCTACGAGCTCGCGCCGAACGCCGAGCGGCATCTGCGGTCGCGCTTGCGGCTCGCGAACCTCTATCCGGCCGGCGCGCTCGAGGAAACCGTGCGTGTCGCGCGGCGCTGCACGTTCTCGCTCGACGATCTGAAGTACGAGTATCCCGACGAACTGGTACCGACCGGCACCGACCCGGCGACGTACCTGCGCGAGCAGACCTACATCGGCGCGCGGCGACGCTTCCCGGCCGGCATCCCGGTCGACGTTCAGGCGCAGATCGAGCACGAGCTGCAACTGATAGCGGAGCTGCACTATGAGCCGTACTTCCTGACTGTCTACGACATTGTGCAATTCGCACGGGGACAGGGAATCTTGTGCCAAGGGCGCGGATCGGCGGCGAATTCGGCGGTGTGCTATTGCCTTGGCGTGACCGAGGTGGACCCGTCCCGCTCCAACATGCTGTTTGAGCGTTTTGTCTCAAAAAATAGGGCCGAACCCCCAGATATCGATGTGGACTTCGAACATGACCGTAGGGAAATCGTCATGCAGTACATCTACGGCAAGTACGGCCGCGATCGCGCCGCGCTGACGGCCGCAGTCACGACGTACCGACCGCGCAGCGCGTTGCGGGAAGCCGGCAAGGCACTCGGTGTGGATCCGGCGATCGTCGACCGCGTGGCGAAGCAGCATCACTGGTTCGACTCGCGCGCCGATCTGCTGCAGCGGTTTGCCGAAGCCGGCCTCGATCCCGAAGCGCCGTTGAATCAGCAGTGGGCCGCATTCGCCGCGCAGCTGCTTGGCTATCCACGGCACCTGTCGCAGCACTCGGGCGGCTTCGTGATCAGCCGCGGCAAGCTCACCCGGCTCGTGCCGGTCGAGAACGCAGCGATGGACGATCGCTCGATCATCCAGTGGGACAAGGACGACATCGAGGCGCTCGGCATTCTGAAGATCGACGTGCTCGCACTCGGCATGCTGTCGATGGTGCGCCGCGCGCTCGACATGATCTCGGAGAAACGCGGCGAGACATTCGAGTTGCAGGACATTCCGGCCGAGGACAAACCGACCTACGACATGCTGTGCGACGGCGACAGCATGGGCGTGTTCCAGGTGGAATCGCGCGCGCAGATGTCGATGCTGCCGCGCCTGCGGCCGCAATGCTTCTACGACCTGGTGATCGAAGTGGCGATCGTCCGGCCGGGTCCGGTTCAGGGCGGCATGGTCCATCCGTTCCTGCGCCGGCGTCAGGGGCTGGAACCGGTCACCTACCCGTCGCCCGACGTCGAGAAGGCGCTGAAGCGCACGCTCGGCGTGCCGATCTTCCAGGAGCAGGTGATGCAGGTGGCGATGCTCGCGGCCGGTTTCTCCGCCGGCGAGGCCGACCAGCTGCGTCGCGCGATGGCGGCCTGGAAACGCAAGGGCGGCTTGGAGCCGTATCACGAGCGCCTGGTCAGCGGCATGCTCGCGCGCGGCTACGATCACGAGTTCGCCGAGGCGATCTTCGCGCAGATCAAGGGTTTCGGCGACTACGGCTTCCCGGAAAGCCACGCGGCCAGCTTCGCGCTACTCGTCTACTCGAGCGCATGGTTGCGTCGCCATGAACCGGCCGTGTTTCTGGCCGCGCTGCTCAACAGCCAGCCGATGGGCTTCTATACGCCGTCGCAGCTACTGCAGGACGCGCGACGCCGCGGCGTTGAGGTGCTGCCCGTCGACGTCAACGTGAGCACATGGGATTCAGCGCTCGAAGGGCCGACGACGTCGGCGCCCGTGCGCCTCGGCTTCTCGCTGTTGCGTGGCATGCGCGAAGACGTGGCCGGCCGCATCGAGCTCGCACGCGCTGCGCGACCATTCGTCGACGTCGCGGACCTGGCGCGCCGCGCGCGGCTCGATCGACATGACCTGCAGGTGCTCGCGCGCGCGAACGCCCTTCGCTCACTGGCTGGCGGCAATCGACGCGCGGCGCTTTGGTTGGCGGCCGCCGCAGTCCCTGATCGGGATCTGCTGCGCGGCACCGAGCGCGACGACGCGGTGCCGGCGTTGCCTCAAGCATCGGAGGGCCACGAGATCGTGACGGACTATCGCGCGATGGGCTTCACGCTCGGCCGGCATCCGCTGACGCTGCTGCGTGAGCGCCTCGCGCTCGATCGCCTGCAGTCGGCCGAGCAGCTGGCCACCTTGCGCAGCGGCCAGCTCGCGCGCGCATGCGGATTGGTCACGGTGCGGCAGCGGCCGGGCACGGCCAACGGCGTGCTGTTCATGACGCTGGAGGACGAGACGGGCCAGGTCAACGTGATCCTGTGGCCCGGCCTGCTGGAGCAGTTTCGGAAGGAAGCGCTCGGCGCCGCGCTGCTGGCCGTGTACGGCGTATGGCAGGCCGAAGGGAAAGTGCGCCATCTGATCGCGAGCAAGCTCGTCGACCGGACCGAACTTCTCGGGGCACTGCCCACGACGGCGAGGGAGTTTTGCTGACGCTGCCGAAAAACTGCGGTCAGTAGCTATTGGCCGTTATTCAGTCGGCTTCCCGGCAATGGCGAGCATTCCGCGGAAGTGGCAAAACGCCCGAGCCTATCCCACCCCTGGATATAGCGATACTTCGAGACGCTAGCGACGAGTGAATCCATTCTCAACAGCAGCTGCTCGATCGGCACTAAGCTGTCGTCCGGCAGTTTCCACTCCCGCCCGGTCGCCGCCGTGTCGATGCTCAGTTGTAACACGGACTCCGCCTCTAGGAAGAGCGCCAAGTCACTGTCGGACACATCAGGCTCGACGAGGAAGTACCCCAGATAGAGCACCCGGAGTAACGCGATCATCGTCTCAGGTGTTCCCTGCCCACTTCGAATAGTCGCCAGCGCCAAGTGATTTTCGAGTGATATGGCGCGGGCATGAGGGGCCGGCAGCGGCAACAACTCCGCCTTGCTACGCGGTCGTCGATTCGAGCGTTTTTGCGACATTCTAGTGACGGCGCTTACTGTTGAATCGTTGCATTCTTCATCAGTCCGCCGACGAAGTTCGCCGTCGCCTTCTCGAGCGCCAACGCTTGCAACTGCTGCTGAATCGTCGCCTTCGCGGTGTCAAACGATGGGACCTGCGTTGGTCGCTTCGCGTCGACCTTCACGATCGCGCGTGGGCCATTGACGTCATTGCCAAGCGCGATCGACTGTGGCGTCACACCACCTGCGGGCAATTGCGTAATCGCCTGAGCAACGGCTAGCGGCAATCCTTGCGTATTCCCGTCCGTCACTGGCGTCTTGAAGCTCACCCACGGCAGCTCACCGCCAGCAGAGGCGGTCGGCGCCTGGCTGTACTGCCGCGCCAATGCGTCGAACGACTGCCCCGCTTTGAGGCCAGCCAGCACCGTCGCAGCGGTCGCCGCATCTTTCGTCACGATGATGCGCGGCTTGACTTCCTCCTTTCCAAGCGATGCGACGATTTCATCGTATCGCGCCTTCACTTGTGCATCCGTGACAGGCTCAGGTTTTACGTTATCGCGCACGAAAAGTTGCGTCTCGGCTGTCGATTTCGCAAGCTGCATGGCTGCCTGCACTTCTGGCTTGCTGCCGTAGCTCGCTTTGTCGGCCGCTTGCTGGATCAGCACGCGCGCGATCAACTGGTTTTTGATCGCTTGGCGAAACTGCGGCGTATCAGGCTGGCGCGACGCCTGCAACACGGCGTCGACCTCTTCCTTGGTGATCGGTGTACCGTTCACCGTTGCGACAGCACCCGCGGGCAACGCCGAAGTTTGTGTTTGCGCCTGGACAGGCAGCGCCAATTGCCAGGCAATCGTCGTCGCGATCAGAATTCGGTTGAACGTCGTCTGCATGCTTGATGCTCCTGCTTGTGTGAACACGCTAGCGACCTCAGTCACTGCGCAAAGTGTCCGACACCGAGGGGTAGTCGGACACGACTAAATTCGATCTAGTAAAACCAGTTCAAGGTACCGAGTACCAGCGTCGCCTTGTTGCCCAGTGCCGCCGGCTGCGTCAGCGCGCGCCCGACCAGCACCTCACCCGAAAGCGACTGCTTGCGCCACTGCCATTGGGCACGCAGGCCGGCCCCGATGCCGGCGAGCGTCGGGAAACCTGAAACACCAATCAGGCTCGTCTTGCCGGCATCGAGGAAAACGTACGGCTCGATACGGCCTTCCCTCCACATCGGAACGTTCACCCATGCGAGCTCGTTACGCGCATAGAGGCCACGGTCTCCCGCGATCTCACCCGATCGGAAGCCCCGGATCGTATCCATGCCCCCGAGGTAGAGTTGCTCCGAGCCGTACAGCGCCGTATTCGTGAACTGGCCGCCCAACGCGCCTCGGTACACTAACACCGCGCCGTTCAGCTTCGGCAGCGGCAACGTAATCGTCGCAGTCGCATCGAGCTTGGTGAACTGACTGTGCGCGGCGTCGCGCGCAATACCGTGCTCGTCGTGGTTTGCACCGAACCACGGTAGACCCTGGGACAGCCCCCCGTTGACCGTGAAATTCCCCTGTGCGTCGTTCATTACAAACTTGTGCAGCCAGTTGCCGCCGACCCGGAGCACGGCGACCCGCTGCGGATCGAGGTCCGCACCGTTGATGGTTCGATCGGTGCGACGCCACGAGAGCGTCGTGTCGATACTGGTGATGTCGCTCACGGTCCTGCCGACCAGGTAGTTCCATCCGAAAATGTGCGAGAGCGTGCGGCCATACAGCAGCGCCGTCGAGCCGATCAGCTGCTGGTATTCGGAATCCGCGATCGTGTAGCTGAAGGTATTTCGCCCGAACGGTACGGCGAACGATCCTACCAGTGCGTTGCTGTCCTGACTGTCGAGGAAGTTGACGCTAAACGATTCCTGCAAACCAAGCAGGTTGTCCGCTTCGACGCCGGCGCGATAGCGCGTCACACCCGTTGCGGAGCTGCCGTAGTTGTCGACGCCGAGATTGAAATACAACCGGTCGCCAGGCTTATTGTCGATGGCGACAATCGAGTCACCGGCATTCTGGCCCGGCAGAATTTGTACCGCGGCCTGATTGCGGCGCAGTCGGTTGATCTGCGCGACGCCTTGATCGACGTCTTGCAGACGAAGCGGATCGCCGGGCGAGACTGGGAATGCATTGGCATAGCCGACGTCGGTGAGCCAGCCACCGCCCGCCGACGCCTCGCCTGGCTTGAGGCGATGAATCGGCTGCCCATTGACCATAAAGCCCGCGACGTGGCCGACTTGGATCGAGACCCGGAGAGTGCCGGTCGAAAGATTCTGCGGGCCGAGCAGCGCGCGAGTTGTCACATAGCCTGCCGCGACAAAGGTGTCAGTCAGACGCTTCAACAACACATTAATGCGGTGCGTGCCGAGCTCGTGATTCGCAAACTCAGCGACGAGGGTATCGAGTTTCGCGCGCGACACGCCGCTGGGCGACTCGAACCGCTTACCGTCGGCCGACTGCAGCAGGATCTCCCGAACCCGAAATGTCGGACCACTTTCGACGATCGCGTCGACCGGCGTACCGGGTGGCACGTCGAGCGTCGTATCGGACGGCGGCGGAATCGTCACCGAAGGCGGCGGCTGCTCGAGCTGACGCTGGCGCGCCTGTTCTCGTTGTTGTTCGATAATCAGTTGCGCGGGGTCCTGCACGGGTCGGACCGCCGGAGGCACCGTTTGCGCATGCGCCGGCATGTACCACGCTGCGAGGCTCGCGACCAACAGCGGTAGCTTACATCGAGGGAAGACGGGTGCTTTCATTGTGGTTGTGCGTGCGGAATCCCGCGAGCAGACGTGACGGTGCCGACGGCGCCGCTCGTCGATGCGGCGAAGACGACCGTGGTTGCCTGAAAAGCTACGACGACCATGCCGAGGCGATTTTTCGTTCGATAGTCCATTCGCTTAACGCCACCACCACGTCGTTAGGCCCAAATGCTGATCGATGGAAACCGGCGTTCGCGACGGCGCACGCACGGTAGTAATACCGCCGGCAGCCGTCACGCCCTTTCCGCCGCTGAACGAGCCGCCGTCGATCACACCGTCTCCGGTCAGAAAGACCTGTCCGTTCGCGGCAAAGCCGCCACCGATATCCATCGCGATCAGCTGCGCCCACGTGCTGCCGAAGAACGCCTTGAAGCCACGATCCTGATTGATCGCCGAGTAGCCGGTCACGCCCTGCGCATAGGTGACGGGCGCGTCGACCATGATGTCGCCCGTTGCGAAGACATTGCCGCCGACGTTGCGCGCGACGGCGCCGCTCTTGATCGAGATGTTGCCGCCCACGCTGGATTGCGAACCGCCACTCGCCTGAATCGTGCCGCCGTAGGGCGTGACGTTGCTCGACGCGTTAGCGTGACAGAAGATCCAGCAGCTGCGCGAATAGTTCGCCTTCCCCGAGAACACCGCCGCATTCGTAAATGCGTTCTGCGCCGTGATGGTGACATCACCGGCAGTCGCTTGAATAACACCGCCCGAATTCGTCACGTTTCGTCCGGTGATCGTCAACGGTCCACTGGTTGTCGCGAGGTAGGCAATCTGGTCAGGACGATTGACGGTTCCGTAGTCGACGTTGACCCCGGTCGTCGAATGTGTGAAGAACAGGAAGCTGCCGCCTCGATCCGTGTACGCCGCTGGCTGGCCCCCATTCGTACCGCCCGAGTGGTCGATGACGTTCTGCACGTCGCCGGCCGCCGTCAGGCTCATGCCGCCGTTCGATGCGATGCGTGCGTTATCGTTGATGATGTTGCCGCCCGCGGTCAGCGACGTCGTGCCGTTGGCTGAGAAAATGATGCCCTGATTGGCGGCGCTGGATCCGTTGAGAATATCGCCGGTCGCGCTCAGCGTCAGGATACCGCCTGCAGGCGTGCCATTCGCCGTCGTACCGGCCTGGATCACACTTCCTATGTTCGTAATGGCGCCGCTGCTTGTCAGGTTGACGGTATTGTTCGCACTCAGCGTCGACGGTCCGGCCGCATCGTCCGAAAGCGAGATCGAGCCCGCATGAACCGTCGCGTTGTTTCCGGCATTCAGTTGCGCTCCCTGTAGCGTAACCGCGCCGGTCGTCGAGATCGATGCGTCATGTGCGCCGAAGAACTGGTTGTCGGCGATCGTGACGTCACCAGTCGAAGTGACCACGGCATCGCCCGCATTCGCGTACAGCTTGCCGAGGCTGCGCACGCCGGCGCCCTGATCAGTGATGATCAGTTCCACACGTCCGGCCGTCAGGCCGCCGGCGGCCGTGATGTCGACCGCGAGCGCTTTGCTCGTCGCGCCGGGAAACGATGCACCGATCCGCCAGTCGTGACCGTTATCGGTTGGCGACATGCCCCCGTTCCAGCTCGTGGTACTGCTGCCAACGGTACCGCGAATGAAACTCGGCACACCGGTCTTGTTGTCGTAGGTGTTCGTCACTGGCCCGTTCAGAGCCAGTTGCTTGGCGACAAGATCGAGACCGATCAGGTCGCCCGTCAGCCCGCCTGCCCCGATCGTGATGGTTCCGCGATCGGTATTCAGCACAACGTTGCGCTGCACCGTGCCGGGCGCGAGTGCCACATCGGCGAAGCTCACCTGTCCCGTCGACAGCACGACGTGGCCGGTGTTCGTGAAGTTCCCGCCATCTACCGTCACGCCGTTCGGATTCGCCAAGATGACGTTCGCGCGCGGGCCGAGGACGTTGATGTTGCCCTGGATCAGCGACGGGTTTGTGCTGGTGACCTGGTTGACGATCGTGCGTGCATTGATGCCGACGTTGTTAAGGTCGGCACCGGCCTTCGAGACGTTGAACGACGAGTAGGTATTGTTCGAGACGCCGCCGATGGCGGGCGCGATGTTGACAGTCTGGTGGCCGTTTACCCCCACCGAAACGGACGTTGCGGTACTGCCGTCAGGAACGATGGTCACGGCGTACGCAGCATTCTGCAGAACCGGACCCGACATCACGAGAAATGCTAATAGACGATGAACGCGTCCGATTCGCTCGATGTCGTTGTTTTTCATCATATCGCTCCCGCGACTGTTTATTTTTGACTGACGCCGGTTGATGAAGACACACTTTTCCCAGCCTGCAATGCAGTGCGAAACTGTGGCACAAAGCCCATGAGTGCTTCGTCAATCCCCTGAATTGCGTGAGGCAGGTCTCGCAGAAGATCAGTGTACAAAGGATAGGTATACGGGATCGATTCCTTCGCATCCTGGCCGGAATTCACATCTGCATTTTTGCTGCCGCCTTTGCTGGATTTTGGGCTTATATACGCAGGAGCTGGCAGGAAAATATTCTGAGAGAAGATCGGCTCAAGTGTACTCGCCGAGAAAATTCGAATTCGACTACTCACCGACCGGACATATGGCCAACCCAATCCGGTCGCACCATATCCTGTAATGACAGGTGCAATCATGATTGCATCCGCACCGGTGTAGGCATCACCTTTCAAAACGGGATTCAGCCAGTCGCCTGCGATCGCTGGCGTGCCAGCCTGCCCGAGTTCAATCTCCTTCACTTGATAACCTAGTACCCGCAGTTCGGCCTCTAGTGCGTTAATGTACTTTCGGTTCAGTCCCGTATCACCAAGTTCACTTTTGACAACGCTGTCAAAGTCCTTGTTGGTTCGAGTCGATGCTGCCGCCGTTCCCCCAGCTATCGCCCCACCTACAGCGGCAGCCAGCAGTCCTACGCCAGGAATCGGAACGATTATTGGCCCACCGGACGTGACCGCGAAATACGTAGTCGGCTTCGGCACGTTGACCGCGATCGTCTTGATCGAAGACATCCTCTGTGCGTCGAAATCAATTGGAGAATTAGACGCACATGCACTCAGCAAAAGCACACAACAAATTGAGGACGCCCTAATTATTATTTCCATATAAAATTATCACCCAATGTTTTTCGCAGAAGAAATTTCACTAACTCTACATATTCGCCAATCAGTACCGATCGTGTTACTTATAAATATCAACATAGCGTCCAGTCACTTCTTTGATTGTCCCCGATCGGGCGCGCCCTGGGTCGGGTCAATTGCGACACCAGCGGCGACAGCACCGCACTGGTCGCCCCGCCAATCGCACCGTATCCGGCACCCGACGCGGCCCGCATTCGCAACAGCCCGCAACCCTAGACGCGGCGCGGCTTCGCCAGCGGCCGCCGCCTAGGTTCGGTTCGTCATTCCAGTTTTTGCCCCAGACGCGGGTTTTCAGCCCACACCTCGAAGTCACTTAAAGAGCACTGCGCCGCTCAACGTCGCATGCGATAGCGTTACTGTATTCGCTTTCCAAACCCCATACTGTCAATTCTCATTTGATCATCCTTACGATCCTTTTGGATCACGCTGAATCGTGTTCGCCAAATCCCAACACTGCTCCCGCCTTCGAAACCCTAAGAGGAAGATTTCCAGCAAGCAGATAAGCCGGGTCGCCAGTGCTCAAGTACAATGCCGATTGATAGTGGAAGAGCCAGCATTCACCACAGTCCACAATTTTATCCGTCGACACGACCCATCGATCATCTTCAGGCGAATTGTAGGAAGTGCGAACCGACTCGTTTAGATAGTTTTCAGCAATATCAATGGCGGCTGTCAAAGTAATTACAGTCATTTCGCACCAATTGGTTTCACGGGCATGAAAAGCAACTTCGGAAAGGCTGCTGGATTTGCAACAGTACCCGTTTGCCCATCGAGATATCTAATAGTGCCATTCTGATTGACAACATTGAATACGTGCCCCACATCTGATCCGGCAGGCGGAAAGCCGTACACAATCCCAGTCGCACCATTGCCTTGTTGAAGCAACGACTGCTCGATGCTGCTCGTCGTCGCCGGCGCAAACCTACTTCCGAACTGCTGCTGAAGAACAGCGATGCTCGTTGGACTACCGGGAAGCGCACTGGCTGGATTACCGCGCAACGTAGCATCGGTCGCTATTGCACAGTTGACGCAGTTCATGTCGCCGCCGGTTGGATTGACATTTCTGATACTACCAGCCGCCGGCACCGTATCACCTGCAGTTGCCCGGCTTCCGCTCGAACCTCCAAGCAGCGACGCAGCCCCAACCGTTCCCACCAACGACACCAGGCCCCCGAAATCCGGATCGTCATAAGGCAGCATCGCGCCGTTCAGGAACGGAACATAGTCCGGATAGCCCGGCAGCGCCCCATTCACGAAGTTCGGAATCGCCTCAACCGTTCCGACTGCCGTATTCCACGCCGCGCGCCCCGTATCTTTAATTGCGCTCGTCAGCGTGCCGCAGTTGTGGCCCGGCGCGCATGTATTGTTCAGCGTCTCGTTCTGCGCCGCTGTCATCGCAGCCAGCGCGTTCTGACCCAGCAAGCCCGCCACTGCGCCACCGAGCAAGGACGTTGCCGTTACGATCGCCGCAAGCTGCCCCTGATCGGTGACGCCCTGCCCGCCTGTTACCGCCGTGGCGATGCTGTTCGCCGTCATCGCCGACACCGCCCCGCCAATCGCACCTCCGCCGCACCCTTGACCCGTTGCGGCGCCCGCAGCGCAGCCGAGCGCAGCGTGTGCCGCCACGTACGCCGCACCTGTCAGCGTGCCGTCCTGATTCAGGTTGCCGATTGTGTAGGCAATGGACGCCGCAGCATTCGTCGCTGCGCTGTTGCGCAGGTTCGTCAGGAAGCTGCCGCCCTGGATTGCCGTCTGTATGGTTGCTTGAAGCACCGACTCCGCAGCAAGCGCCGTGAACGCGGTCGACAGGGAACCGGTTGCTGCGCCAGCCTGCGGCACAAGCGTATTGCCCACCGCTTGCACTCCGGAAAGCGCCGCGAGACTGTTCTGCGAGGCATTCCACGACCAGCCCAAGCTACCGTTATCGAACGTAATGCCATTCGTCAGGCCAGCCGTTAGCGCCGCCACACCGCCAGTCTCGAACACCTTCCCTACGCTGAATGAGCCTCCACTGTTCAACTGGCTCATCGTGCTGTTCATCATGCCGGCAAACGCGGCCGACAGCGCCACGTTCGCCGTGCCTGCGCCAACCGCCGCCGCCGTCGTCACAGTCACCTCGGTCGTGCCAACCGCTATCGTCGTCGTAGTCGCTGGCACGGCTGCTGCAAATGTCGTCCCAGTACCGACGGTTGCCGTCGCCGAAGCCCCAATCGCCCCCGACGCCGCCATGCCCCCCATAATCGAGAGCCCGACGATCACTCCAGTCATGAAGATCTGGTCGAACCACGAGTCGCTGTCGAGCGCTTGGGTATCGAGATGGTCGGTGACGGTCTGTTGCGTGAAGTTACCGCCGAGTTGACTCTTCAGATTCGCCAGCATCGCCTGCGTGCCAGCCGTATCGACTGCGCCGTCCGCACCGACTTTCTGGAGTGCTCCGCCGATCTGGTTCAGGCTTTGCACCTGCAAATCGTAATTGGCGGCCGACATGAAACCGCCTTGTTGCGCCACGGTGCCCGTGGTCTGCAACGCCACGCCTTCCGGCCCCTTCTGATAAATCGTGCCGATATCCGTCGAACGCTGTTGGTTAGTCAGCGAACCGGTATTGACCGTCAGGTTCTGCGCCGTGACCGTGCCGGTATTCAGAATGCTGTTCGCGAAATTGAGCGTGACATTCGTGCCCGTGATTTCGCCGTCAGCGTTCACTTCCGCGAAGTTCTTCGGCAGCAGCACCTCCGGCATCAGCGCCTGCACTGTCGGACAGGCCGCGCCGCCGGTCGTGCTGCATCCCGGCTCCGGCACGGATTGCTCGACATACCAAAGCATCGGCGAGTTGATCTGGGCGAGCTGGGCTTCACTCAGCTTCGTGCCGAGCGCGACGTTGTTCTTCTCCGCATACTCGAGCGCCGCGCCGTACAACGCTGCCTTGTCCTGATTGTTGATCGACGCCTGGCTCGTACTGTCCGTCGCACTCGTCGTGCTGTAGAAGCTGCTCTTGCCAATCGCCTGCAACGCTGCCTGCTGGATCAGCTGGTTTTCGGTGTACGGGTCATAGTAGAAAGGCACGCTCCCCGGTTGCAGGTTCGCGGGCAAATTCGCGATCAGCGCGGCCGACGAGAGCGAATCGACCACCTGAGCGGCGGGATTGCTGGTCAGGTAGCTGACCGTGGTCGTCGCACCCGCGATCGTCTTGACGGTGACGCTTTGCGGCGTACCCGCGATAGGCGCAGACGCCGAGCCCGGCGACGCGCCTACCGGACGGGTCGTCACGGTAACCACCGGCGCGACCGGCTGGCCGACCGTCTGCGAGCCGATCGGCGTATTGGCAGGCAGACCGGTCATCCCGGTGACCGACGTCGGCCGGCCGCTCTGATCCGTGACCAACCCGGCCTTGTTCACCGAATCCGCGATCGAACTGGGCAGCGTTGGCGGAGCCAGCGAAATTACCTGTCCCGAGACGACCGGCGGCGGCGTAAAGACGTTCGGGTTCGTAATCCCGTTGACGAGCGTCGAGCCCGTCAGGGTGACCGTTTGGCCGATCACGTTGCCGGTATTGTTCAGCGTCGGCGAATGGACGCTCAGATTACCCGCCTGAATCGTGCCCGGCACGAAATCGGGCAATCCGACGTTCGACGGCAGGCCCGATACTGCTTGCGCATCGCCAGCATTGAACGCCCCGCCATACAGATTCTGGCAAGTCGACGCCATGCCCAGGCAGCCCCACGTTCGGGTACCAACCGGATTACCGGTCCAGTACGCGTGCAGGTACTGGTTGTCGCTCGATGCGCTTTGAGTTGCGTTGATCGTCGCGGTATTCAGTGCCGTGATGAGACTGCCGGTGTTGCTGAACATCCCCGCTGCGATCGACAGGTTGTTGTTCGCCGTAATCGTGGACGGCGTAGCCGACTGCACCTCGACATACGCTTCGCAGTTCTGGCCACACCCGCTATAGGGCGACGCCGAACCATAGTTCTGATGGACCGCCACCGGCGCGGCAATCGTGTTCGTCACACTTGCCGCGTTGATTTGCACGTTATGACCTGCCTCGATTGCGGCCGACGTGTTCGTCACACTGGCAGCCTGCGTCGTGTTCGCCGCAGTCGTGCCAGCACCGCCGATGACGACGTCGTTCTTCGCAACCAGATTGCCGTAGGTGTTGCTGACCTGGTTGGCGGCAATGACGATGTCATGACCGGCCGTCACGTTGCTGTTGGTCTGCTGGTAGCTGTACGCCTCCGAGTTCGGGTTGGTCGTTCTCAGATTCGAGCAGCCGGCATTCGACACCCCCGACGCACACCCGGCCGTCACGGCCTTCGACCCGACATTCGATCCTTGATTCGTGAAGCTTGCCGCCTGAATCGTGACATCATTGCCAGCCGCAAGCGTGCCGGTATTGGTCAGATTGCCGCCCGACAGATTCAGATTGTTCCCTGCAAGAATCTGCCCGACGGCACCTTGTGTCGTGGCGGTCCTGCTCGTTGTCTCCAGCGGCACCGTCCCCGGCGCGCTGATCGTATAGGTTGCCGGCGGCGTTGGCGTACCGACCAGGCAATATCCTCCCTCGCACTGATACGTGCCACTCGGGTTCGCCGTGCCGGCCACGCCGATCGATCCGGACTTCTGCAACGCCTGCAGTGACGTCAGGAACGCATTCAGCGATGCGCCATCGACCGTGTCGGTGACCGACGACGTGAAGCTCGAGCCTCCGTTCTGGAGCTGCTGCACGTTCACGTTGGCGTCGTGCCCTGCGCTTACAACACCGCTCTGGTTATTGAGCGTGTTGGCCGTCAGGTTAAGGTCGTGCCCGGCCGCGATGACAGACGACGTCACGGTCGCGCCGGTCGTGGTGGTGGTCTCGGTAACGGTCGGCAGGGTGAGGGATTGAACCGTCGTTGCACCAGAAACCGGCGTAGAAGGCGGCACGACAACCCACATAGCACCTTTGGGTGCATTACTCGTGGGCACCAGTGCAAACTGGACTGTTCCCGAGGACGCAACCGGTGGCGAGGCGTCGCCCCAGCCTTGATAGATCAGCCGCGCGCTGGAAATCGACCAGACGGTTGAATTTGTCGGCTGCTCACCGCCGACCGACAGGAGCCCGCCGAGCGTCGCCGGCAAGTTTGCCTGCCCAAGGGTCAGCGTCCCACCGTCCTTGCCGACGTTATAGATCGCATAGACCAATTCCGAGCCGATCGGCGTGGCCATCAGCAACCCAGGATTGTCGACGGTCTTCGTGGTCGTGGTGGTTGTGACCGTTGCCGCCGCGGAATTGTTGACGTTGTTTGCCGTGATCTTCAGATCGTTCGTCGCCGTCAGCGTGCCGCCAGCGTTCCCGAGGTCGCCACTCAGGTTGATCGTTGCGTTGCCACTACCGGTCGGGCTCTTGCTATTGCCTGCACTGGTCACCCCGTTCGAATTGTCGTAGCTCGTCCCCGCAATCGTCAGCGTATTGTCTGCGTGAACGGTACCGCTATTCGTACCCGCACCGTTGAGCGTCAGCGCATCGAGCGCCGCAACCGTGCCACTGGTCTGATTGGCGAGCGAGCCATTGATCGTCAGGTCGTTGCCATTGATCGTGCCAGTATTTCCTACAGCACCATTCACCGTCAGTGCACCGATGCCTTGATTGATCGTGCCGGTGTTGTTGAAGCCCTGCGCGGTGGACACCGTGACGTTCGAACTCGGTAGCGTCCATGTTCCCGAATTATTGACCGATTGCGCCGACAGGTTGACGCCATTACGACTGTCGACCGTACCGAAGGTCGCTGCGGACGGATCCAACGTCTGGTTCGGCAAATTCAACGTCGCGTTGTTCTGCCCATAAATCGTGCCGCCTGAGTTGTTGAACGAGCCGTTGCCCCCTGTCACCGTCACGGTCGTCTTGCCCGTTGCAGCGGTCGGATTCGCAACATCACCGGCGTACAACACACCCTTTTGGTTGCTGAGATTCGCCGTCGTGACGTTCAGCGCGTTCGTCGCCAGAAGGCTACCCGAGTTGGTGACGCTGCCGCTCGCCGTGACGTTCGTGGTGGGCCCATAGACGGAGCCACTGTTCACGAGGTCCGCGGCATTGATTGTCGCGGTCTGCAGTGAGGACAGTGCACCCGAATTCGTGACGGTCGTACCCGACACATTCAGGTTGCCGGCCGCCATTTGCGTACCGACGTTATTGACCGTACCGCCCGCCAACGTCGCGTCGCCCTTGAACGCGGCCGTGCCACCCGTCGTCAGGCTTTGCGTACCGGTGATCTGCGTCGCGCCACCGACCACCGCGTTCGCGGTAGTCACGTTCGCACCCGAAAGCGTCGCGTTGCCGCCCACGGACAGCGCCGGCGCATTCGCGTCGAACTGCGCATTGAGTTGCCCTGCTGACGTATCGAGCGCGTTGCTCGCGGTAGCCGTCAGATTCCCGCCCGCCGATACACCCTGCGTCGTGATGTTCGTCGCTGCGAACGTCGCGTTCTTGGAGACCGTGGTCTGGCTGGCGAGCGTCAGGTTCTGGCCGGCGTTCAGCGATGCATTACCCGCAGTCGAGACAGTGCCGGCCGCCGTCAGGTTGCCCGATTTCGCATTGACCGAGAGATCGCCGAGACTCTTAACGCTGCCTTGGGTTTTAACATCAGTGCCGGCCGTGATCGTCGTCGCCCCGCCCGACAGCGCATCGCCGGTCAACGCCGCGGCGCCGTTCGTCGCCGTCAGCGTGCTGCTACCCACAGCCGTGGTCGCGCCGACCGACAGGTTGTTACCCGCCGTCGCCGTCAGATTGTTGCCGGTCTGGACAGTGCCGCTGATGCCGATATTGCTTCCGGCCTTCAGTGTCGTGTCGTTCGCGACGCCGATTGCGCCAGTGCCGTTGATGTCGCGCCCAGCTGTCACACTTGCATTGCCGGAATTGCCGACCTCGAGACCACCGTTCAGGTTGGCGTCACGTGCGGCCGCAATCGTCGTGTTCTGGCCGCTTTGCACGGTCCCGGCAACCGAGGCATCCTGTCCCGCGTTGATGTTCAACGTGCCGGGGGTCGATACCGTACCGGCCACCGCGACGCTGCCTGCAGTCGATCCAATCTGCGCGTTGCCGCCGCTATAGACCGTACCGCCCACATTCACGCCCTGCAGGCCGCTCGCATTCAGCGCGCCCGTCGAGACTACGTTCCCTGACGTGCTCAAGGTGCCGCCGTTCGCCACGAGCGTCATATCGCCAACGGATGCGGCCGTCCCCTTGATGCTGGTATTACCGCCTGACGTCACGCTCAGGTTCCCGCCGCTCGTCACGTTCCCGGCCAGCGTCGTATCCTGCCCTGCCTGAATCGTAACGGCGCCCGGCGCCGCTAAGGTGCCGCCGAAGCTCGCGTCGGTACCCGTCACCGCACTGATCGTGCTGCCACTCTGCACGGCGCCGTTCAGCGCAATCGCTTGCCCAGCGGCCAGATTGACAGCACCTTGCGACGACGTGACGTTGCCTTGCCCCGTCAGCGAACCAGCCAGCGCGGTAATAGATACCGGGCCCTTTGCCTGCGCGGTGCCGCCAATCGACGCGTTCTGGCCGGCACTGACGGTCAGGGCACCATTGGACTGAGCGCTACCGCTTACTGTCGCTGAGCCGACTTGCGCCGTGATCGTCGTGTCGCTCACCGATGCGATCGTGCCGCTCACGCTGGCGCCGCGGCCGGCCGTCATCGAAACCGTGCTGCCACCGGTCAAACTGCCCGTTTCCGTCGCGTCGCGACCGGCCGTGATCGCGATCGCGCCCGGCGCCGATACGTTCGCCAGCGTCGCATCCTGCCCTGCCGTCGCTGTGACCGCACCACCGCTTTGCACCGCACCGCTATACGCGATGCTCTGACTCGCCGACAGCGCAACGTTACCCGTCGTCGTTCCGATCGCGCCAGTCCCGGTCAGGTTTCCGTTCCTCGCCGCAAGCGTCGCGTCGTTGGTCGTCGTCAGCGCGCCGTTGACGGCCACATTTCCGCCGGACACGTTTGCGGTCGCGGCCTGCGTTTGCCCACCAAGCGTCGTGGTGCCGCCGGACTGAACCGTCAGCGTGCCTGGCGTCACCGCGGTACCGGAGATTGTCGCGTTGCCAGCGCTCGCGGTGACGGTCAACGGGCCCTGCGCTGAGACATTGCCGCCTACGAGCGCGTCCTGTCCAGCCGTCACCGAGAGTGCCGCGTTGCTGATCGCGCTGCCCGCAATTTGTGCGGTGCCCGTAGTCGCCGCAATCGACGTCTTGTCGACACCAGACAGGGCGCCGTTCACGCTCGCATTGCGTCCGCCCATCAGCGCGACCGTGCTACCACCTTGAACGGCACCGTTCACCGTCAGATCGCGTCCGGCCTTGGCCGAGATCGCGCCGGGCGCGCTCAACCCTCCGACGGTCAGGTCGCCATTCGACGCCTGTAATGCGACGTCGTGCGCGGACAGCGAGCCGATCGACATCGATTGCCCGGCAGTGAGGTTCGCTGAACCGTTTGCAGCGACTGACGCAGCGTTCAAATTGCCGCTGGCATTCATCGACACGTTCTGCCCAGCTGAAACAGAGCCGGTCGCGTTGACGTCGCCGTTGGCGTTGACCGTGTAATTCTGGTTAGCGAGCCCGGTTCCGGTGATCGTCGTCGCGCCTGCGCTCGTCAAATTCACGTTCTGGCTGGCAAACGTTTGACCGACCGTGACGTCGCCGTTCGAATTGACGACGACATTCCCCGCTGTCGCGGTCAACGGGCCTTGCATGTTGGCGCCGAGGCCCGCTGCTGTCTGGACGATGTAGACCTGGCCAGCGGTGACCGATCCGAACTGATTCGCATCGATCGCCAAGCCGTTTGCGGTTTGGATCGCCGTGACATTGTTCGGCAGACCGTTGGCTGCGGTACCGTATGCAGTGCCGGTATTGCCCGTCGTGGTCGGCGTGACGAGCTGGTTGCCCGTCACGACGTTGATGCGCTGATCCGCACGGATCGGCGCCGCCAGCGTGACTGTTTGCCCGATGAGGTCAATATTCCCGACAGTCCCTTCGATCCCGGCTCCCGGACCGTTTACGCCTGCCGGCCCGTTGATCGAGATGTTGCCGGATCGAACGTCGTACGCGACCGCACCGGCGTGCGCGAAATCGGTTGGAGCACCACCGACGCCCGTGATGAACTGCGGCGTGCCTGTGGTCAGCGTGAGATTCGGGATGTTCGTGAGCGACAGTCCGTTTGCCGATACCCCGCCCGGAGCCGCGATCACGATCGGCGCCGCAGCACCGAAGGTCTCCAGTGGTCCGTTCAGTACCGCGATATTGTTCGACGTGACCTGGTTGATGATCAACGACGCAGGTCGGCCGTTCAGATTCGGGTTCGCGCCAAGCGTACCGCCCAGCAGAGGCGTACCCGAAATCGTACTGTTATTCAGCACGAGGCCTTCGGATCCCACGTTGAACGACTGATACTGTCCGAGACTCACCCCATTGGAGTTCGGCGCGGGGATATTGATAGCAGGGACACCTGAGCTAGTCGCGGTCACCGTCGGCTGAAACGGAATCGGCGCGCGCGGATCGATGATCGGCGCAGCATGCGCAGTCTGATCGATCAGAAGTACCGCGGGGCTGAGGTACATCACGACCGACATGACCCATGCGGTCGCCTTGACCCAAAGCGCATGCTCTTCGCTTTCCAGCGAAGCTTGACCGAAGATGATTTTCTGTTTGGCCGTTCCCCGTTGAACGTGCCGAGCTTCTATTTCGCGCATCAGTCGGCGCATGGTTGGTCTCACTCGGAATTTTCAGCGGATGTTCGCACAGCAGAAACCGAAAGATGGTCAACAATTGTCATGCCCCTTCTTGCTGCCGGGATCATTATTACAAACTGCCTTCATGCTGATTCGAATATCAAAATATCGACGATGGCTTACTGTGACCAATATAAAAATAAATAAATGTTTTGAGATTGATTTAATCAAAAAGACCCCCGTTCCCGGCCGAGAGACCGCAGAGCCATGCCTGACAGCGCTTTGGCTCCGAGGGGGGCGACGGGCGCATCGACTACATGTGTGCGCTAGGACCGAATAGAAATGTTAAAAATCGTTTCTTGAAAACTTAAATCCGATCGATGAATACCTCCCGATCGGGAGGGAATAGCCGGTCGCAACGAGGCATAACGCGGTCAAACGACATCAGCTGGCTCACAAACCACCTGCGATTTTTACGAGGGAGCGTGTTGTGCTCTGTCGACGCGGACTTGACTTTCGTTTGAAGCCGGTAAGGTAGTCGATACCAATTTCTCAACCACGAATGGAGAAAGCATGTCGACATACCACGAACTTCTCGCAAAGCGCGCCGCACTCGAGGCGGAAATCGACGCCGCAAAAGGGGCTGCTCGGGAGACAGCTTTGAAAGAGGTGCGCCGGCTCGTGAACGAATTCGATCTCAGCGCCCGGGAGGTCTACGGGGCGCGCGCAACCCGCAAGCGCGGCCGCGTCGATGCGAAGTATCGCCATCCCGACACCGGCGCGACCTGGAGCGGTCGGGGCCGCCCCCCGGCATGGATTGACGGCAAGGACCGCACGCCCTTCGAAATCCAGCAAAGCGCCCCCCAGTCTTGAACTCCCGCAGAACACTGGATACATTTACAGTGTGCCAGGCGCAGCAGCCACTCGCGATCTACCGAGTGGCTGGCCGCAGGTCCCTTGTCTCGCCGATTACTATGAACCTCGCCCCGACTGTTGATTGCCACGATGCCGAGCTCGATCCGATTCGGTACGGGTATGCGCTCGAGTCCGCAACGCAAGATCTGCGACGCATTGCGACGTCGCTCGCAGCTCGCTATATCAGCGCCGGCCTTGCTCACGCCTTGAGCTGGCCGCTATTGCTCGAGATCGAAGAGCAGGCGTTTTCTGATTTGGCATTTCAGAGCCGCAACGATCCACCGATCGTCGGCGCACTGCCGCGCATTGGGCCGGCGACGCTGCCGGGCGTCGATTTCAGCGGTCTCATCGACTGGGGGCAGTCCGATCCATCGCTGCCGATCGTCTATCAGTGCGTCCGCGAGCTTCTGAAGGGCGCCGCCACGTTCGAGCGCAGTGAGGAAGCTGCGTGAGCGACGCAATCCGTGGGCTCAACGAGCTGCGTACCGATGCCCACGCCGAAAAATGGATGGAGGGATGCCGCACCCTTCTGCAGGCGAAGGACGCGAATCGTAGATTCGCGTTATGCTTGAGGTACCCAATGTTCAGTATATAAGATCAAATGGACGAACCGACTTTCTGGCTGTCGGCGCCGACCGAGGCCTATCGACAGTGGCAGCGCACGGAAGCCGCCGGCGCCGATCGGCGTGCGTTGTCGCCGAGGTCGATCGTCCAGCACGAAGCGATGTTTGAACGCTTCATGCGCCACCTCGCCGCCGCGCAACGGTCGCTGGCCACCTTCGGACCCGACCACCTCGAATCATTCTTCGCTGATCTCGATCGCCGGTGCAAACCCGGCACCACGACGCGCCTGCGCTACGAGAAGCTTCTCGACAGGCTTGGCCGACACCTGGTCGACGTCGGCGTGCGCAAGACCAATCCAGCGGCCGTCTACACACTGACCCAGATGTGGCCAGAGGACGAACCCGTCCCGGTGTACCTGCTCGAGGCCGATGACCGTCGACTGCAGGCGTCGATCCGAGCCATTGATGGACTCGACGATCGCGCGTTGCGGAACCGCGCCATCGTTGGCTTATTGCTCTCGACCGGCATCACCGCGCAGGAAATCCGGCAGGCGACCGCCGACGACCTCGACCTGTCGCCGGCGCGGCCGCACCTTGAAATCCCGAAGCGCGGCCCGCGCGAATCACGCCGGGTCGACGTAGTCGAGTTCGCGGTACCGGCGCTCACGCGATGGCGAAACCTGTCTGCGGCCGCCGACAGCCCACTGCTGTTCCCGTCCCCCCGTGCTGGCGGGCCGATGACCGACGAGATGCTCGGCCGCATCGTTCGAGACGAACTCCTCGCGATCGACATTCGGCTCCCCGATATGAGTCCGCGCACCCTGCGGAACACGTTCGCGAGGCGCCAACTGCTTGCCGGCAAGAGCAACGACGACGTCATGCGAGCGCTGGGCCTCACCAGCCAGCGGACGGTGGTCAGGATTCGCGCAACCCTCTCGCCTTCACCGCAAGCTCACACCGCAGCTTGACTTCTGAACCGCCTCGATAGCCTGAAGAAGCCAGCACTTTCGCTGGCGTCTTTGCTATCGGAGTATTCGTATGGACTACGTAACGCGCTACACCGACCTCATTTACTTCGCGAACGGCGAAATTGCTTCTTGTCGATACAGGTTCATCAAATCGCTGAACAACCAGACGCAAGTCATCCTCCAGATCAATCATCACAGCGGCCGACCGGGCAACCTGGCCGCCGATCACCAAACGCGTGACGCGATCCTGAATCGAATCGCAGACCGCGAGTTGACCGGGGTCCCGTTCTCGATGCTCTGCGTCGCATTGACGGAGGGTGACGTGCACCACGTCGTCTTCCCCGAGCCCGATCTGGAAGACTACATTCAACGTGGCCACCCGTACCAACAGACCCCCGAGCGCGCCGCACGCGGCCGCCATATCGAAACCGAGCAGTACTACTCGGAGGCGGACGGCCGAGTCATCGTCGACGTCCGAGCCGCGCTGCCGTGGGCAGCAGCCTACGTTCACTAGAGGGCACATGGACGACCTCGCCTACCTGGTCGCCGAAAGCAACGCCGCCTGGCTGGACGGCCGCGGCGACGGCCGATTTGAGCGATATGAACGGTTCTATCAGGCGCAGCGGGAGACAAGCGCGGAGTCGTTCGAACTCGAGCAGATCAATGAGGCCTATCCCGATTGGGTTGGGAATCGGCCTACCCCGATGCTTGGAATGCTCGCCAAACCGTGGTTCGGTAAGGTCCTGGTCGCCCTCACTTGCATGTACGTCGGCGCGGCAGCCGTCCCCGCCATCTCAAAGGCAATTCCGTACAAATCGACCGCGTTGCTGGGTGTGGCCTTCATCGGCCTGCGGATATTTCACTGGAAGCGCCGCAAGTCCAAATGACGCCACGGTTTGACTCCCGCCCGATGGCGGGAATTTTTTTGGCGATTCGCCATTAAGTCTGACGAAATCTAACCGTAATTTAGAATTGGCGTTTTTTGGCTCGCCCAAGCCATTTCAAAAACTGGGCTGTCGGCCGCGCGAACTTGACTTCGCCGCCGCATCGGTAGGATGGATTCAAGGGCTCGCAAGGTGCGCGCCCGACAACAATACGAGGACCAACAATGAAGAAGATCACGACCATCAGCCTTTCCGCACTCGCGGCGGCATCGCTGCTCGCGCTCGCGGCCTGCGGTGGCGGTGGCGATGGTGGCAGCACGAACGCGGGCTCGACTGGCAACAACCCCAATCCGTCCAACCCCGGCACGCCGGCAACGACGGTTCCGGGTACGGTCGACAGCCCTCAATACGCGGCCGGCAGCGCGCAGCTTGCGGCGCTGAACCTCCTGAACCAGTACCGCACCCAGTGTGGCTTCCCGGCGCTAAAGCAGAACACCGTGCTTGACCAAGCCTCTCAGGCTCATGCTCAGTATATGGGCCTGAATAACGGTGTCACCGATTCGGAGGTGAGCGGCAATCAAGGGTTCACCGGTGCCACCTATGCTGACCGCGCGACTCACTTCGGCTTTCCGTCCAGCGCGGTCGGTGCAGGCGTCTCGGGCGGCTTCGCGGTCACTTCCAACGGCTTCTCGCAAAGTATTGCAGGCACGGGCTTCGTGAATTCGCTGGTCGCGGGTGTATATCACCTGAGCGCCGTAATGTATCCGACGGAATTGGCTGGATTCGGCGAGTATGAAACCCAATCCGCGGTTCAGGGAACAAACGTCACGACCGCGTGGCAGTCTATCTCCCTCCGCAACACGTCGACTGTTCAGCTCGCCTCGTCGCCGCTGACGTTTCCGTGCCAGGGCGTAACTGGTGTTCCGTATGCCTCGCGCGGCGAGACGCCGACACCTCCCAACGTGAGCGGCATGTGGGGGACCCCGATTACTGTAGTTGGCAACATCACTGACACCGTTTCTCTTTCGACCGCCACCCTCACCAGTGCATCGGGCCAAATTGCACTTCAAGTTCTGAACGCTTCGAGCGATCCGAACAAGCTCGTTCAGCAGAACACGGCGGTTGCTTACTCGACGGCGCCGTTGTCACCGAGCACCCAGTACTCTGCAACGCTCACTGGCACCGTCAACGGGCAACCGTTTAGCCGGAACTTCACTTTCACCACCGGAAGCTCCGCCGGCTAACTCCGGCAAAAACAAAAAAGAGGACCGATGGTCCTCTTTTTTTTCGCTTAGCCTAGTGGTTGCATTGGCCGTTGTTTGCACCGGTCGCATTGATCCAGAAGTAATCAACGGTCCCCGTCGACCTATTCACATAGCAGAACGCTTCCCAAGTGTTGCTCTGTTGGCACGCGAGCTGATACAAGTACCACGGACCGGTCAATGCGCCATAGAAGGCGACGTACTTATCCGAGGTGTAGCCGCCACCATACGGGTAGTTTGGATTCTTGCCGGGAATGGTGCTCCAGTCCCTCCACGTCCTGCTAACTTGGAACGGGGCGTCCCTCGTTATTTGCCCGTCAAAGCTGGCGAACAGTCGCTTATCTGCATCGCTCATCCTGTAACCGCTCGCTACGGCCGTGCAGACCTGATTTGGATCAATGACCGGAGCCGGTGGCAGCGGTGCCGCACACGTCGGCGCCCCCCATGATTGTCCGTTCCACGTTGGTGGCGAAAGCATGTCAAATCCTGCGGGGCAGGATGGAGGGGATTGAAAACTACACTGCGGCTCCGACCATCTCGAACCTTGCCATACCGACGCAGCCACGGTCGTCCAACCCGCGCCGGATTGACACTGGGGTTGTGGAATTGCCCCATTACGCAACGGCGCGGCGCACGTCGAATCCTGATAGCCCGGTGTACACGGGATCGGCGCGCAAGCCTGCCGCATGCCGATATACGAACCGGCCTTGTCGTAGAACGGATACGACCGAAGACTGAACCCAGACTGGCACGAACCGTCTGCAAATGCGCTGCTCGCCCCAATTGACAGCAGCACGGCCAAGCACCACTTCTTCCAACTTTTCACTTGCCTCTCCCCTCAGTACGAGCAATACGTTTCAACGACTGCGCTGCCGCCAATCCCATTGCCGTTCCCGTCTGTAATAAACACTGTCCACGGGCCGCTGCCCGAGGCTGAAACGTTCACAGTCGCCGTCGGATTCACGTAGAAGCTCACCGGGCTGAAAACGATTTGCGGTGTTCCTCCGGTTGCACAACTCGGCGCTGGAACGCCCCAGCCGTTCTGGACCATGAAGTATCCGTGCCGGAGCGCCGGCCCACCAATCGGTAACCAGGCGTGGTCCTGACACGACAGCATCTGCCCGCGTCCATCGCTGTTTTGTGCTATCGCGCCATTTGTCGGGCACCACGCGCGCGGCGTTGCAACCGCGCCCGGTGTGATGGTCTGCGTCACCTGCAGCTGACCATTTACGGTGCTGTCGCCTGTCGCAATCGGCGCCGGCGCTGACCCATCCGCGTTCTGCACGGCCAGCGTCCCAGGGCTTCGTACCGCGTTGCTGACCGCAACGTTCGAAGCAGCAAGCGTCGGCGCTGCGATCGTCCCGGTGGCGTCGATGTTGCCGACGTTGTGCAGATCGACGCCGTTGACATCTTGACTGCCCGTCCACTTCAGTGAGCCGTCGCGCCGGATAAAGACGGCGTTCCCATCCGACGACGGTCCGTTCGTCGCCATCACGATGCCAGCTGGCGCGCCGGGAACTGGTTCTTCGCGTTACCGACCATCTTTGCTTTGACGGCGTTGATGTTCTTGGCGAGGCGTGAGGTACGGATATCGTCGGTGAGGACCGGCTCGATCGTGAACCAGTGCTCGACGTCCTGTTTGATCGCCGTGCGTTTCGCTTGATCGTCGGGGTTGTACGCGGCCAGTTGCTTGACCAACGGATTACCGCCGGCATCGGACGAGACACCGTAGGCCCTCACCACCGACGGCGGCGGTTGCCGGGTGTACACGGCGCCACCAGCGATGATCGCAAGGACGAAACAAAAGGTCTTCCAGTGATTGGCTTCGACGCGCAGACGGGTCCCCTGATCGAAGATGATCGTCTCGGGATCTTCGTTCGAGTAATGGCCGGGCGCCGGCGACAGGGCGACCTGCTTCTTGCTACGGGGAAAGAGTCTGGGGAGTCGCATCACGGAGTTCCAATTGGGACGGATCAATTGGAACAGCCGAGGCGACAACGGCACCTGGGAAAAGAGCCGTGATTTCAGGGACCTTTTCGAGCCGCAAAGAATCGCTGGCCATCGGTGCGACTGCGCGCAACCAGTTGAGGGGCGTACGGCAATAAGCCCTATGAAAATCGTGAGCTTTTTGGGCCTTGCGTTTACGACTACATCGATAGAATTAGTACGCCGTCGTTGCACGCGTTGCACGCAACACCCTGGTGGTGACGAGACGGCAGCCATTCGTAAATCATTGTTTTCGCACGATTCTCAAGCCGGTCCTCGTTCGAGGAATCCTGATGCCCCCCTCAACCGGTTGAGGGGCATTTTTCAGAAACAACAACAATTGACGATCAACGATCCTCGACTCGTATGACCTGTTCCAAATCGTGTAATAGTTCGGCCGCTGAGGAAACAGGCTTCTGCCGAGATCGGTTGGCCGCGGTCGCGCGACATGAGGATCTCCGTGGGGCCGGCGCTCCACCCGTTGTGCTGGGCACGTTCTATCGAGAGCAGTTGGACCGGCATCTTTGGCCGAGTCAAGCATCGATGGCCGCCGCCTTCAAAGTGTCGAAGGCGATTGTCACACGATCAATTCAAGCGTCTTTGCTTCCGCCCGACGTGATCACCTCGTTCGGCGGACCATGTCAAGTGTCATACCGGACAGCAGATATCGCTGCGAAATTGATCCAGAAGGTTGGTACGGACCTTGTCACGCGAAGGGCTCTAACCGTTCCGGCCAACATTGCTCCATCGAAAGTGATATCGATACTGTCTACGGGCGTGGTCCAACCCGAAGACGGTGTCGAACTTCGACTGTCTGTAGGTGCAAACGGAAGGTACCTCAGAATCGATGCGCCTCATATCGACCTTGTAGTTCCCCATCTTGCCGTACTGCAAGATCTGCTGAACGCTCTATTTCCGTCGGTCATTCCGCGGAGACGCTAACGGTATTGTCGAACGGGTGACGGATTCCGACCTCGAGGGAATTGCCAGGCGATGGGTGACATTTTCCGACCCAGTGCTTTCGGCAGACCGTGGAACAAAATAAGTCGGCGGAGCGCAATGGTGACGGTTTCCGACCCGAGGCGTGCCGAGATGCCGAGAGGTGACATTTTCCGACCTGCAGCGACAGTTGCTAAAAGTGACGAATTCCGACCTGCTGACTTAGGCCGGAAAGTGACATATTCCGACCTTCTAACTCGACGCCTCAGAAGTGACGTTTTCCGACCCAGTGTGCGGTTTCAAAGGTGACACTATCCGACCTGAACGTAGAGCTGATGGTGACAGATTCCGACCTGGTAAGCATCTCGATAAGTGACAAATTCCGACCTGAGGTGGGATCTTCTCCTCTTTCATACGCTGGGATTTCGCACCGACAGTGACGTTTTCCGACCCAAGGGCCTGCCCTTCCTATGACTTTTTCCGACCCGTCGCGATGGTTTTTCCGCCGATGACCCGCCCCAGCCGTGGGACTGGCCCTTATAGTTTGTGGAAAAGGTGACGTTTTCCGACCCAGTAGTCCGCTTCCTCATTGTTCCGGGGGTCTAGTCGGTCAAAGGTGAGTGAGTACTTAGTACCTTTGGGCCGGTCAGGTCGGAAAGCGTCACCTTTTCCGCTTGCAACCCAGTCTTTCCGGCCAATAGGACGCCGATCGGAGATCCTAGAGCCGCGTGGAGGTCGGAAAATGTCACTTTTAAGTGACCCGGTGTGCGTTGGAGGCAGGTGTCAGGGGGTTGTTGTTGTATAGAAGCAACTTTCAAACAGTGCTTTTTGTAAGACAGTTTGTAGAACCGTTTGTAAAACCTTTTGTAAACGCTGTGCCCCGTCCCGCACAGGCTTGCCAGGTAAGGCTTTGCCGGACGTCACAGTCGAGAAACTGTGACGTTTGCCGACCCGGAGGTGACGCAATCCGACCCTAAGTAGACACAAAGCGGGCCGGCGGTGACATATTTCGACCGTTATCCACAACGGTGACTTGCGCCCTGAGCATGTCACCTTATAATTGTGACACCCTCCGCTGAAGGTCACCTTTGTGAACAAAAAGGCAAAAAACCAGTCCGAGCCGGCTCAGGTCGAGATCGTTGAGCTCGAACCTCTCCAGATCGAGCCGTTGGACGAACCTGCTCTGGACGGTGATGGCCGCGTACGGGGGACTGTTGCCATGAGCCGAGCTCTGGTCAATGCCCAGCAAGGCCTGACCCTAAACGAGAAGCGGGTCATGATGGCAGCGCTCCGATGCATAGATAGCAAGAAGTCACCGTACTTGCATGGTAAGGGTAACGGCTATGTAAGTGTTCGTGTTCGAGCCGACGAGTTCGCCGCGCTGGCAGCACTTGCTCCGCGGTCCGGCGAGAAGCAGGCCACCGCCGCGTATGAGGGACTGAAAGAAGGCTGTGCGAGTCTTCAAAAGCGTCAATTGACGTACATGGATGGCCCGAGGAAGGTGGTACTGAATTGGGTGTGGAAGGCGGTTTATCATGAACGAGAAGGATGGGCAGAAGTTTCCTTCTCTCCGGATTTAACGCCCCACATCTTCATGTTGCAGCGGCGTTTCGTCTCGTATCAACTCGAGTTTGCCCGAGGGCTACAGTCACTTTATTCGTGGCGGCTCCTCGAACTGTTGATGCGAGAGCGGGATCGGGGCAGGCTCCTGATCACGTTGGAAGATTTCCGCCACGTGCTTGAAATCCCTGCTACGTACCGCTTTGCCGACATCAAGCGTCGGGTGATTGAAACCGCTGTGAACGAGCTGAACGCAAAGGCGGATCTTGTAATTTCCTGGACACCGGTGAAACTCGGCCGCGCTGTGAATTCGCTCGATTTCAAGTTTATCCAGAATCCGCAAAGCCGCCTCGCACTGGACGGCGACTTGCCCTTTGAAGAATCAAGTGCAGCGGCAACTGCCGGAAGCTGAAGCGCGACGGCCTCGCAGTAGTTCCGTCGCGCTACATCGCTTGTAGTACGGCACGGGGTGAATGCCACTCTAGCTGTGTTGCCTACCCGGCGGACATACGTGGGTGTGGCACATCGCTACTTCAGTTGGTGGCCGTCTTCCGCAAGGAGCTTTTTGAAGGCCGCAACGTATGCCTCGGCTTTTTCGGCCGAACCTAGAGCGAGGTCCAGACGGACCTTCCCGTCGCCCCATTCCTTGATCGCACCGATCTCAGCCCCTTCAACAGTTGACACCTTGTACTGTCGCGAAAGGGACTTCCGTGGGGCTCGGCCATTTTCGAGACTTTCGCGTAAAGCCTTCACCTTCTGAAACGGCAATTCCTCGTCACGAATGCGCTCGGCAAATGCCAAGGTGCGCTTCTCGTCCGATGCCTTGAGGAACAGGGTGAGCTCGTAGCTAGTTGATAAGCCGAATTGTTTGGGATGCGAACCGATCACGTCCAGGACTGACTGCGGCAGATCCAGAAGCGCGAGAATTTTGCTGACCTTGGATTTGCCTTCCTCCACCAAGACCGCCAGCTCGTCATTCGATTTTGCATGACCCTGATCGAGAAGTTTCTTGTACCCGAGTGCGACGTCCAAAATTGTTTCCTGCTCGCGCTCGTTGTTTGCGGCTCGGGCAAGGCGGTAGAAATCTATCGGGTCCAGGCCTTCGAGAAGCTTCACATCCAACGTCTCGAAGCGATTCCGGAGCGCACCAAGCTTTCGGAACTGGCCGTCGATCAAGATTGCGCGGTCGGGAAAGTCGGGGTGGCGTCCGGCAAGCACGGGGACGAGTTGGCCATCTCGGGCCATTGAGGCTGCGCGCGCGGCGATGAGCTCTTCTTTGTAGATAGTGCGACTGTTGAGCGGGTTATCGTCGATATGGCTTATTGGCATTGTTATATACCGCGCCTGCACCTTCCCTGCTTGCTCCAGGCCTGCCAAATACGCTTCTGCAGCCGATCTTGTCGGGGCAGCGACACTCTCATTGGGCTGATCCAATAGGCTGCTTCGGCCGCTCAATGCTTCATCAACGCGGTCGAACCTTGAAGGTGCCGCCGTCACTCGCATTGTCTGGTCGCGCTTTACACCTGCATTAAGCGCCGCAGAGAAGTCTTTCTTGCTCATGCACGCACCTCCAGAACTTCAAGAATTTCGTCGACAAGATCATTCAGCTCTTTGTGGGCGGCCTTGGCCGAGCGGAGTTGAAGGACAGTAGCACCAGATACCTCTGCTTCCTTGTAGGCGGTGCGGAAGCCGAGCTTCGTTTTCAGCATGGGAAGCTCATCGTCTCCAGCCGCAGCTTCAAAGATCTGCTTCACGATCGTGACGTTCTGGTTCATGTTTGCGAACGAACGAAGCTTGAGATCCGGGTTGCGGATCTGTGCCTCCATACCTAATTTTTTTGCCTCTTGAACCGCCCAGAGGTTGCCGCCCGACGCTGCGATGGGAATCAGGCCCAGATCAGAAATAAGAAGGGCAACGGAGGGCGCAGCCGATTTAATGGCGGGCGGACAGTCGATGACAATAAAATCATAGTCATTCACGTACTTTGCAATCTCCCGATCCGGCCGAGGACTTAGCGCCAGGTTCGAAATAGCTGCCGGGTACGGTCGATCATCTGGGGCCGCGCCGACTGAGAGTGTTGCGGTGCCCTGCTCGTCCAAGTCGACTAGCATGGTTCGATAGCCTCGCAGGCCGAAGGCACCCGCGATATTGGTCGAGGTCGTTGTTTTCCCCGACCCTCCTTTCTGGTTGAAGACGGCAATAATTTTTGCGGCCATGCGTTCTCCTTATGCACTCGGTGCTCGGACAGAAGCAGTTTCTACGTAGAAACTGCTCGCCAAGCGGGCTGCTAGGGATATTAGGATGTCACCCGAAAAACATCAAGAAAAACGACGCGATTATGAGAAATGCTACGCTCCGGCGCGGCAGATCAACCGGACCTTGTAGAGTGGCGTCCTTCCAGGAGTAGTTTCTACGTAGAAACTTGGGGTTTTGCCAGTAGCGCCTTCGGCGGCTTAACGGCGCGGCGGACGGCGTCGCGAATCGAACGCAAAGGAAGCAATTGACATTCTCTTGTGCGACCTCTTCGAATCGTGTGCAGCTTTTGGGCTTACGTTCTAGCGCCCTGGGTAGTTTCTACGTAGAAACTGCCGTCGCATAAGACGAGCGCGCAGGCAACGTTTTGCGATCGAGACCCTCGGACCGGGGCATCGGAGAACTCTTTTGGGATGCTCAGAAGGCGTTCAGTTTCTATATGGAGACTGAGTTGTCCAACTAATTGCGGACGCCGGACTCAATCGTCAACTCGCGCGTACTGAGCGTGACGCCGAATGCTCGCAGATATATTTTCTACGTTGAAACTGCCGTCGATGCAATCAGTAATACCCGCGGAAACTTCTAATCTGATGCCTCTGGGGGCGTTCAGTTTCTACGTGGAAACTGAACGGACCAAGCAGTTACAGACCTTGGTCAACCGACAAAGCTCGCATGCTGAGCGTGATAGCGAACGCTGCCAGGTCCAGTTTCTACGTTGAAACTGCGACCAGCGTGCACGACCAAAGCAATCACGAACCGTTTTGCCGGCGGAGAGGTTGGGCTGCCGACTGACATTTCGTCGTATTCGGGATGTGAGCTCAAAAAGATTCGATTTTTTCTTATATACTGACTTTTCGCTACGCGCGCGTAGATGGCCGCAGCGTACGCTCCGTCGCAATGTCCAGGATTATCTGCGGGATCATCGGCCTGTAAGGACGGAAGTCGTAGATCATCTGGTAGTTCGATAACTCCCCCGGAGATAACTCCGACTTAATCTAGGAGAAGTCGATGGGGATCGTCATCGCCACCGTTGATGATGTTTCGGAGTACACGTTCAGACCGGCGGTCATAACAGCAATGTTGGCGTCGCAGATACTTCCGATTCTCGGGCGATTATTCGCCATCAATCGATTTTGATGACCCGAGCCGCGCTAAGAGGTAGCTAATCTAAGGAAGGTCTCGGCCTCCCGGTATTGGCGGCCAAGCTCCGCAGTCGCGTAGATCGATGTGGTGTCGAGCGAATCGTGACCGGCAAAATTTCGCGCGCTCTCAAGACTCATGCCATTAGCCAGCGCATGCGAGACGAACGTATGGCGCAGCCAGTGCGGGCTGGCTGCGCTGAAAGCCCGCGCGTGCGGTGAATCCTCGCGCAGCGCGGCGGCAGTCGCCATCGCGAAAAACTGCCTAACCGCCTTATAAAGTTGAATCGGATGGATCGGTCCGGTTTGCCGCGCGCGCGCGGCAAGCTCAGGCGCCGGATCGGTTTTGCTGGCCTTCGCCGCGCGCCGGATTTTGCCGATCTCGGCATTCGACAGCAGCGCTGGGATCAACGGCGTGGCGGCCGGGCAGGCGAGGGGATCGCGCGGCAGGCCGCGCGATTCCAGATAGTCGCCCATCAAGTCGAGCACCGCCGGCACCAACGGTACGAAGCGTTCCTTCGCGCGCTTGCCGACCACGCGCAGCAACCGGATGGTCCCCAGCTCGGGGCCCGCGTAGCGTTCTTGCACGTCGTCCGTGAATGCGCCACATAACTCGGCGCGCCGTAGCCCGGTGCTGTACGCAAAGCTCAGCACGAAGCGCATGCGTGTCGCGGCGGCCGTGTCCGGCATCGCGTCGAGCACGCGCATCGCGAAGCGCCAGGCGTCGGCGGTCAAACCGCGCTCGATCTGCAGACGCGATTTCGCGGCCACGCGCCGCTCGTTGCCGGCGGCGTCGTGCGTCGACCCGGTGAAGACGCGAACCTTCGCGAACGCGTTGTGATCCAGGTACTGTGCGTCGACCAGCTCGCCAAAGAACTTCTTCAGGGCGGACAGCGCATCCTGCCGGCTTTTGACCGACAGCGGCCCACGGAACGGCCGCCAGCCTAGATCGCCGCGATGCGCGGTGCCCGTCATGACCCATTGGCTCGCCGGCTGCGGATCGACCAGGAAACCGTTGATGTAGTCGCGCGCATCATCGGTGTCGAGGCTCGACAGCGCCTTGCGTTTCACGAAGATCGCCCAGAGCAGCAGGCGCTCCGCTTCGGTGCGGTAGCGCTGACGCGTATGCGGGTTCTCGTAGTCGGCGAGCCAGAAATCGATCGCCTCGCGGTCGTTGTTGGCGCGGCTGTTGTTCTTGACCAGATTGCGGTGTGCGCCGTGCGAGCCGTCCAGCTCGGGCGGCAGCAAGAAGCGCTCGAGCGGCACGATCGCGGTGACGGGGCCGGCGACCGCGAGCCGTGGCGCCGGCAGGGTGGATTCGGACGGGTGGGTTTGCACGCCGGCGGCCAACTGCAGGCCCGCGACGTCGCCGTAGTGCCCCAGCCACGCGGTGATGCGGCGCGCGCCGACTTCGCCCAGACGCGGCACGCGCCGGTACCAGCGATAGCCGAGCGCGTTGATCGTCTCCACCAGCTTGCCGATCGTGGTGAGGCCGACGTCGGCCAGACGCAGCGCGACGGCGGTATCGAACCAGCCGAGCACGTGGTGTTCGGGGCGCGGATCCTCGACCACCAGGCGCGCGAGCGCCTCGAGCGCCGCCATCTGCCGCGCGCGCAGGCGGGCGTTGCGCTGCTGTCGACGCAAGGTCGCGCCGGCGTCAGTGTCCGCGCCGGCATGCCGGGCGGCGAACAGGTCGAGCAGTTCCTTCTCGGTATAGAAACCGTCCGGATCGTGCTCGGCGGCAAAGTCCTCCAGCGACGGAATGGCCCGCACCGGGGCATTGGTCGCCGGCGCCGCGGCGAGGGCGGCCGGCCGGATCGCGAGCAGACGCGCGGTCGCGAAGTCCTGGCGCTTGCGGGCCGCGGCGACGAAGGCGGTGACCAGCCAGGTGCGGGTCGCCGTAGCCTTGCGCGCGTCGCGGCCGAATTCGAGGTACTGGTCGGCCAGCTCGGCGAGGTCCAGTCCTTCCAGATAGCCCCGGAAGAAGGCGAGGTGCTGCAGGCCGATGCGGCGCGTGGCGGCGGCTTCGCGACGGGCTGCGCGCGAGCGCGACTTGCGGCGCGCGGCCGGCGTGGTCGCGCGCCGCGGCGCCGCTGGCAGCTCGCGGAACTCGACATCGAGCACGTCTGGATCGTCGGCGGTCGTCATGGGCGGTTGCGAGGGAATACGGAAACTGTGTTGTTTGATACGCGTCCTGCGGCGCAGCGGCGTCCGCTCGCCTTTGACTTCGTCGGAGGCGGACGGACGGCGAGGGCACCACCGCATCCCGGGTGGTCGTCGACCGGCCGGCGAGCCTTGCCGGACAAGCGCGTGCGCCAGGTTCGCTCAGAAAAGGGGCGAATTGGCCAATAAAGTAAAGGGTAACATAGTAAGGACTATGTTACCCTTCATTTGGGGACACTTTGTGTTGTGCGAGACGTCGGGCGCTTACACAACTAATTTTGTTACCACCGGTCATCGGTAGGCCGCCGATAACCTGTCGTTCAACCCCCTCGCCCACAAGAATTCGGACAGTTTCTGGCGGTACAGGAACCTCTACGCATCACGGTTCAGCACGTACTACCTGTACCTGCGCCTGCGCGAGACAATAGCAACGTGCCGCCTCGGCTGGCTTGCTCGCGTCGTCCCAGAACCCTCGCGCGCCCCGCACACATGCGACGAAAAACCGATAGTCGGCCGCCGATCGTGCCGTGAGCGGCTCGGGCACAACAAGCGGTACCGACGCCGTGGGCGGCAACGCAACTTGGCAGATCCGGCGAGAGTCCGTCGCACAACGTCGGAGCGTCATTATCGCTGCGGTGGGCGTGGCTGCCAGCACCTGCAACCGGGCACCGTCCACGCGCGCGACAAAGCGGCCATCGGCGGACCGATAGAGCCAGCACGAAGGGCGTCCAGCAGGCAGCCCCAATAGTCTGCGCCGCCGCAGATCGCCATCGGCTGGAGCGATCGAGTCGATCACGTGCCATCCAACGTCGTCGGACCAGGTCAGGCACGCGCCCCGGCTGGCCGCCCACATCGTGTCTCGACGCACCTGTCGGCGGGCCGCATCGGTCGCCTGACGCGTCGCTTTGTCGACATGGTTCGCTGCTGCCCAGTTCGCCTGGCTTGAGGAGACGAAGGCAAGCCCGGCGGGCGTCACGCGCGCAAGCCAAGCACCGTCGCGCCAGGACGTGATGGATGCGGTGGCCGACCAGTCGGCCACACCGGATCGCGCAGTAGCCGTCGCGCGCGCTTGCACGTCGCGCCAAGCGGCACCGAGGCTCACGCGCGCGGCATGGCAAGCGAGCCAGTGTCGGGCCTCGGCCTCGACATCAGCCGCGCCTCGGATTAGGCAATCGGCCGCCACCGGCTCGACGAAATTCGCTCTAACCCCCTCCGGCGGCGGCCGATCGGGCCAGCGCCGCTGTTCGATGCCGGACTCGGTCGCACGCCCCCAGAGCAACTCGACAAAGGCTTGACGCGCGGTAAGCGACTCAGCCTGGCCGTTTCCCTGTTCACGCGCGCGTGGGGCACGATGGTGATGGCGTGGTGGAGTCCGTGTAGATCACGGGAGATCGTGTCCGCGATCGGCGATCGTGGACACCAAGGCGTTGCGGCGACGGTTCATGCGCATGTATGGCCGGAGCCACCTAGCCTGCATTAAGAGGCCGCATGTTACCTCGCATGGCCGCTCTGCGGAGGTACTGCCACCATTCGTTGAGCCTACCGCTACCGCTTTCGTGAAGTCGTTGACGACGGCCGGGCGCATGCATATATGGGCAAATATTTCATTTTATAGGGGTATTTGGCGGCGGTTGTTTGAATTTTCGATGGGCAAAGTAGAGTAAAGGCGGGCTTAAATTGACGCGCCGTTGAATAAATGAAAAGCGTGAGGACGAAGTGGTACCTTTGCTGATAGCCTTAGGCGATGCGGATGGATTGCGGGCTAGCGAGTTTTGCCATGTCGTTGAGCACGCTCACTCGAACGACAAATTCGGTCGCCCGGGTAACGGAACGACGTGCCCACAGACACTTAGCCGACAGCGTCTAGTACCGGCACATTGTGTTCGCGGACAGCGAACGACGGTGGTAACCGCTTCGCTGCTTCCATTCGTGTCGACTGCCCCGAGCGATGGCGTCGACAGGTTCTTTCAGCTGAGTTTCGCCGGGCGTGGTGGGCGGCAAGTGAACTGCACCTTCCCGAGGTGGAATTCAGGGCATCGCGCCGCTCGCGGAGATCTCAGCGCAACAGGTCTACATGTCGTATGCGTCGCCGCCGCGGATGGTATCGATAGGTTCGTCCGTCGGGTTTTAAGGAAGCAATTCGGGCCGCGCTTCGCTGTCCGTGACATCTTAGCGCGTCATGAGTGCTGTTCGCCATCGGCCGGCGTTCGCGGCGAGTACGAAATGGACCTTGCGCCAAGTGTGGCGCTTCGAGTAACCGTGCTGGCGGACCTTCAGCTCGCCTTCGCCGTAGACCTTCACGCCCGTGCTGTTCACGACCAAGTGCAGCAATTTAAACATGCGGTTTCACCCGCAGCGTTTTCGCACGACGGCACACGGTCGTTTAGTTCGGCACAGGCAAATCCGAGAAGGCCAGATCGCTCAGACTTTGCGCAAAGCCTTGCAAGGCGCGCAAGGGCAAAGGGAACGCTGTTTTCAAGCCGAGCAATGCCTGAACCAGTGCATTGCCGTGCGGCCGCGTGTCGGCACGGTGTCCGGCACTTTCGAAAAAACATCGTCGTCACCCGTGTAGGGATGTTGCTTCGATTGATCTGGCGGGTGTCGTCCGTCGTCAAGTTTCCGTCGCGACACTTCGCCTTTAGCGCTCGCGTCGTACCCTTGTCCTTAGCATGTTCTCGCGCGCAAAGATCGAAAATCCACATACGAACCCGAATTGTTAACAGAATAGTCTCTCGGCGCCGCGGTCTGCAAGCGCTACGTCGTTAAGCTGGATTAATACAGCTTACCTTTGGATGTTGGTGGGGGAAATCGGTGAATTAGCCGAATTAGATTAAAGAAGGATTAAATGTTGCTATGGATGATGGATGGGTGAGTTTGGAGGGGTTCTTGTCGGAATCAGTGGGGGCTGGGGCCTCAGACATTTATCTGTCGGCCGGCCTTCCGCCAGCTATGCGCTTAGACGGAGAGGTTTTAATTTCTGAACTCCCAGTTTTGCGGCCTGAAATTATTAAGAATTTTCTGGACAAGATCCTGCCATTGGATCGAGTGGGGATATTTGAATCGACGAAGGAATGTGATTTCTCATTTAATTTAATAAAATGTGCGCGCTTTCGGGTTAATGTTCTGTGGCAGGAGCGAGGGTTAACTTTAGTGTTCCGGGTGATTAATCAGGATCTTCCCAATCTTGAGGCGCTGGCGAGCCCGGAGATTATTAAGAAAATCCTAAGTCGATCAAGTGGGCTAGTTTTGGTTGTTGGAGCTACTGGATCTGGAAAATCGACAACACTCGCAGCAATGATTGGTTTTTTGAATGAAAATTACCGATATAACATAATTACTATAGAGGATCCAATTGAATTTGTCCATGCGCCTTGTCGATCGGTAATTAATCAACGCGAACTGCATCGCCACACGCTTAGTTTCGCTAACGCGCTACGCGCTGCATTGCGAGAAGATCCCGATTGCGTTCTTGTAGGCGAGTTGCGAGATCTCGAGACGATTCGATTGGCGTTGACGGCGGCTGAGACGGGGCATTTGATACTGGCGACGTTACATACGAATTCCGCAGCGCACACGCTGGACCGGGTAGTGGACGTTTTTCCTGCTGGAGAAAAGATGCTTGTGCGTACGATGTTGTCAGAGTCGCTGAATGCAGTGATTTGCCAGCGACTGGTCCGGAAAATTGGTGGGGGGCGCACGGCCGCATGGGAGGTGATGATCTGTACGCCGGCGATTCGCAATCTGATCCGGGAGGGCAAGACGGCGCAGATTCACTCGACAATCCAGACCAGTCAATCGCAGGGGATGATGACGATGGAGGCGTCGCTGCGGGATCTCGTGCGCAGGCGGCTGATTACGGAAGCGGAGTGTCAAGGGATGTTGGGCTAAGGAGCGAGGACATGAGCGTGCGTGTGAGACTGAAATACGCGGTGGGGCGGCGGCAGCCACAAGCGGGCGCGAAGCGCCGGCAAGCGGGTTTTTCGCTGGTGGAAATGACGGTGGTTCTGGTGATCATTGGCCTGATTCTGGGGGCGGTGATGATTGGCCGGGATGCGCAGCGTAACGCCGAGTACGTCAAGATCCGGCAGACGTTCGTGAACCAGTGGGCGGTAGCTTACAACACGTATGTCCAGCGCACCGGTGTGCCGGTAGGTGACGATCCAGCACTGCCACAGTTGATGGTCAATGGCCAAGCGTATCTGGCGAGCAACGGCGGTGCGACCTCGGGTGGGAACATGACGGGGGTGTCGGGGCCTCCGATGATTTGTCATGGTGGGGCGCCGAAGAACATGCCTTCGACCTCGGGTTTGAACACGACTGCCGATTCCGCGCAAGGACGGGATCTGCGTGACCTGATGTTGCGTGCCGGAGTGCAGCTTCCGCAGGGGCGCGGTCAGGGGTTTGAGGATCGCTATGTTTATCTGGACAGCAATGGCAACCCCCAGGAGTTGCAGGTGTGCTTCCGCTGGAACCCACCTGGGACCTCCTCGGGGGCTGGCAACGTTATGGTGGTAGCCGGCCTGACGCCGGATCTGGCACGCTCGCTTGCTGCAGCCATCAATGGATCGAGCGGGGCGAGCAGTGGCAGTTTCCGGCAAGAGGGTGTATCGCAAGGGGCGATCGGAGTCGGCGCAGGCGCTGCGCTGAATCAGGCGACACAGGCACAGGACTGGAGTTCGGATAACGCGGCGATCCAGGGTGGCGGCAATAGCGCGGAAGGGCAAGTGCAGGCGCTGGTTGCGGATTACAAGATGAACCAGTGATGGTTTGGCGGTAGGCCTGTAATAGTGTGTCGGAAATATAGTGGCTAGACAATGAAGTTCGGTATGCTAAATGAATCGAAACCGAATCGGGAAGCGATGATTGCTGAGATCAATGCTGGTCGGCGGGATACAGGTGTGAGACGTCGGTGGTTGACCGTTGCCAAGTTGGTGCGCGCTCGCGAGTACATTGTCTATCCGGTGATGGCCTTGATTGCGCTGGGTGGCGCCACGGTGTTCACCTCGTTTTCGCACCAGCGCTTGCAGGCGGCCTACGAACGACGAGATGCGGCGACGCGTTTGCACGACATGGCCCTGCATGCGCTCTCGGATGCTCGGCGCCGGGCCGAGCAGGTTCGCCTGGCGCGCACACAGATGACTCATGCGATGCAGGCGGGGTATGGCGTTGGCCAATGGGCGACTCGTCGCATGGATATACGTCAGGCGGTGATGACACGAGAGACAGTCAACGAGGTGCTAGCCCAAATTCGCCGAACACCATCTCAAATGTTTGGTGCGGATGAGTTTGAGCTGTCGATGAAAAGTTCCGATGGGAGCTTGTTCGAAGCGCCGACGACCAATAGTGCCGATTCAGCGTTGCTAGTGACGCTATCGGGAGTGCTGTACTTCCGCTTGGAGGCGCGATGAGCGCGTGGGTTGCACACTTCGGCGACGCTTGGTTCCGGCTGGAAGAGCAGTCCAGCGCGGCACTGGATGCGTATCCTACGCTCACGGACGCGGCGATCGTGGTGTCGGATTTTGGTGCGCAGGCGCTAAGCGGCGAGATGAAGCTTGAGGGCAACGCAGCGCACGCGCCTGTGCTAATCAGCCGGCGTCTTATGTCGCAAGGCGCGACCGATGGCGAGACGCGCGTGCTGATTCATGCCGTTGAAAAGGTCGCGTCGACTTATCAGGTGATCTATACGGCGGTTGATATTGCGCAGTGGCAGAAGTTGATGGAGTGGACGCGGGCGCGTCCGCGAGTGTGCCTGATAGTACCCGCGATGACCGTCCTGTGGAAGCAGGTGCGCCCAGCTCAGGCCGTCGTCGCTCGAAACGGGCGTCATCTGAGCTTTCTGGCGAGGGTCGGTAAGCACCTGATTCATTTTTCGACGACGTCATTTAGCGAGTCACCCGCCGATATGGCCATTGCCGCTCGCGCGTTAGGGGAGCGAGTGCGAGCGGAGTTGTCAAAACTATCGTCATTGCCACAACGGTACACGGCGTCATGGCATACGGTGCTGGCTCATTCGTGTGAGGGGGAGTCAGGTGTTGGTTCGGCGCAGGACGCGGCGGCGATCATGGCGTTTTCAGAAGCATGTGCGCTGGCGATTGAGGTTGCCCCGAGCCAGCCGCTTGGAACGGCGTCAGCAGCGCGTTCCTCATTGCCGGGCTTCCTAAGGGCGGGTTACTTTCTGAACAGTGTGAATTCCCTTAATCAGCGCATGAGTTGGGCGCTGGAGCGCTGGGTGCACGTGTGGTGCGGGGCGATGGTCGTAATGGCTTTGCTATGCACGCTTTACTCGAGTGTGCTGGTAGCACGTGCACGGCAGATCGATGCCGTTTCAGAGCGTCGTCAAGGACAAGCGCAGGAGATTCAGGCGCAGGTGGAGCAGATGCGAGCTGATACTGCCTTACCAGCGGGTTATGACGCTTGGTCCCAGCAGATTTTGGCTCAAGCGGCGGCGCAGAGGAAGTTCGATGTCGCGCACATTGTTGGGACGGTCGGGGTGGCGGCTCAGGCTAGCGGATTGAGTATTCTGCGCATTTACACGGCTATGCCTGCGGCGATGACGACCCGAGCAGTTCCTGGGGGACGAGCGTTGCGCGATACCTCAAGGCTTGTGGTGGTGGATGGGGCGTTGCCCGCAGGGGGGGACGGTACCCAGGTAGACAGGCTTGCCCGGTTTGTCGAAGCACTGCGCGTGAATGGTTGGGACGCGGCGCCGGCGGAAACGGCTGCCGGCCATGTTGACGGCAATCTGCTTGCGAAGGTTTTCTCTTATCGATTGACGCCGCTTGGGGCGGACGGTCAGGGGAAAAAATGAGGCTGTCTCAACAATCTTATGCGATCCCCCTGGCATTTATCTGTGTCGTGCTGGCGGCCACGATGGTGACGACGTTGACCTATCGCGGGCGCACCGCCGAACTTGCCCCGCCATCAGGCGATGCTGCAGAGTCGGCGGGAAAGGCGCTCGAGCAAACGCGCGAGGCGTTGAACGATCTGGTAACAAGAGCAGCAAGCACGTCGTCGCCACCGGTCCGGTTACCGGTGCCGGCCGTGCCTGTGCCATTGCCGGCGACACTCGCGAAAGCGGGGGCAGACATGGAGCAATATGTGTTGACAACCATTGTGCAGTCTGAGCGTCAGCGCAGCGCCATTATTAATGGACATCTCATTCATGTCGGGGATCGGCTCGATGGAGGTGCTGTTGTTACGGCGATCTATCTGGACAAGGTGAAGATCGATCACCAAGGCAGTGCCGCCGTAATTACGATGCACGCGGCTTCCGAGGTTAAAGAAACACGGGAAGGGGATGGGAAATGATAAAAACCAAAGCAACGTGGATTGTAATGACAGTGATTGCGCTCAGTGTGGCGGGCATCTTGTATTACGCCAGCCAAGTGATGCATACCAATGGTGCAGTCGCTCAAAGTGTGCCGTTGACGCAGCTTGCGCGCCCTCCCAAGGTCGAGACCACTGCCTCTGCGGCAGCTGGCGTGGAGCCGGCTAGCGTCCCGGCCTTGGATCTTACCCCCCACCCGATAGCAGCCGAGGCAGCTACAAGCCCGTCGGGCGTGACCGCGGCGTCGGCTTCGGCGATTAGCGAGGCGTCGCAACGCCGGCAAATGGCGTTGCAGTCGGCCCTGTCGCAGTTCCAAGACATGGTGCAACACGGTCAACGAGACCCAGTGCTAACGGCCGCTGCCCTGGAGGAACTGGAGAAGGCAAATGGCTCAAGTGTATTGGGCGGAGTCGACCTAGGTGTACTAAGACGCAACCTCCAGATTGCAGGGCAAATGCAGCAGATCGCTCAGCAGATGCAGAGTCTCGAGCCCGCTTCCGGCGCTTCGGCAGCAGACGCACAAAGTCAGGCCCTGCTCAAGGAGAAGCAGGCGCAGCTTCAGGCGCTGAGTCAACAGTTGCGTGCGGAGGTGATGGTCGCGGGGACGGCGCCTACGGTGCCGCAGCAGGCTCAAAAATAGCCATCGACACAATGGAGCCGACCATGCCGATCAAGCGAGCACGAGAGAAGGGATTTTCTCTGCTGGAGACCGCGATATTACTGGTCGTGATGGCGCTGGTTCTCACGTTGGGCGTGCGCTTGCAGCAAAGCGGGCAGCAAGCGCGCTTAGCCATGGTGCAGCGTGCTCGGTTGAGCCAAGCGCATCGGGCGGTGATGCAGTTCGCGTTGACGCAACACCGCTTGCCATGTCCGGACACCACGGCGGGCGGCACTGGCATCGAGTCCCAGAGCGGGAGCGCTTGCATGTCCAACGTTGGCTGGTTGCCGTATATCACCCTGGGGATCGTTCGTCCGAGCGGGCAGGGTGACGACAGGCGGATGCGCTATGGCGTATTCAACGGGGCGATGACACTTGGTGGGGCACCCAGCGCAAGCAGTCTGATAAGCGCGTTGGCGACTGCGTCGACAGTGCCACCCGACACGGCGTCTGCCTATGTGCCGGTCGAGGCCGACTGCTCGATTGCCCGATTTAATCCCGCGTTTGCCTTGGCCCTTGGCGAGAGCGCGACGCAAGCGGCGAACAGCGGTCGTTGTTTTGTGAATGAAGTTGGGCAGATTGGTATGCGCGTGGATGTCGAGAGCGTGGTGGATTTGCAAATGCAATTGCAACCGGCTATGTGAGCGGGAAGCTGGGTGAACGATGCACGCGCACGAGCGCAGTCCGATGGATGAGATATTCGAATAGATTTCCCTGATTTCTTCACAACTCCCAGAAGCTCGTGACGACAATGAATTTCAGACTGATAGTAGTGTGGCTGCTTTGCTCGCTTGGCGGGTGTGCCAGTTGGCCCAACAGCGCTTCTCATATGTCCGGCACGGATGGCGAGCAAATGCAAAAAATTGGCGAAACGGCAACGGAAGGCAGCCGTGACGTGTTCGCCCGTCTAGATTCCTTGCAGCAGAATGTGGAGTCGCATACGGCGGTACCTGCCCAGACGGGAGATGTGTCTGGCCTCAGTGCAAGGGTGCTCGATAAGGCGGTTGATATCAACATGACCAACGCGCCGGTGGCGGACCTGTTAACGGCATTGGCGGATCAATTGCATATGAACGTCATAATTGATCCGGCAGTCCTGAAACTCGGACAACGAGCAACGCTCATTATGAGACATGCGTCGGCGCGCGATGTATTGAACCAGATTTTCGGGATGTTCGATATCGATGGCCACGTGAAAGATAAGCTGATCGTGGCTACCTTGATGGCGCGGCAGACATTCAGTCTTGAAATGCTCGGCGGCAAGGCGCAATTGAATATCGACGACGGTGGTGATGTGTTCGGCGGTGCAGGCAAGGATGCGGGCAGTTCGGCGTTAAAGGGCAATACACTCATCAGTGGTGAGGTTGGCAGCAAAACGGATCGCTACGAAGACATAATGAAGGCAGTACAAACGATTCTGTCGGGTTCGTCTGGCGCCAACAAGAATGTCGATGACGGCTACGTGACGCTGGATCGATCGACCGGGACCTTGTTCGTCAGTGCTCGCCCGTCGCGCCTGAAGGCTGTTGAAGCGTTCATCGAACGCATCCGTACCGTCAGGGGTCGCCAGGTGCAGATCGAGGCGCAACTGATCGACGTTCAACTCTCCGATGGATTTAACTGGGGCGTCGACTGGAACTTGCTGACGAAGAATCTCGTGGGGCAGCTTGGCACTGGAGCGGCGACCCTGAACTCCGTTACCACCTCTTTGAGCGCGGGCTTGGGCACGCGTACTGTCACGATTCCCGCCGAGACGCTGGGTGCCACCGCGGGCTATGGTAACGGCCTGGCGTATAGCGGCAACGCGTTTTCCGCAGCAATTAACGCGCTACGTACATTTGGAACAGTACGGATGTTGTCCAACCCAGTGGTGCGCCTCAGTAACGGGATGCCGGCTTATCTGAGCGTGGGCACCAACTATCGTTACATTAGCAAGATCAGCAGTTCGACGAGCAACACGGGAGGCGGCGCTTCGACGACGTCGGTCAACGTCGACACAGATTCCTTGTTTTCTGGCGTAGTGGTTGGGGTGTCGGCCGAAGTCAACGATAACGGCCGAATTGAACTCTTTGTCCACCCAATGCAAACGCAGGTTCAAGCCACGAGTTTGCAGCAAGTGCAGATCGGCACCACGGGCAATGCGGTAACGCTACCCATCGTCGACGTAAAGGGGTTGACTACGACGCTGAAGCTCAACAGCGGCGACACGGTGATCATCGGAGGGCTGATTGATCAACAGGCCACCAACACGAATAACGGATTGCCCGGTGTCGCCGATATTTCGATACTTGGCAACTTGTTCGACGCTATTTCAAAGCAGCATCGTAATCGGGAACTGATCATTGTTCTGCGTGCGCGTGTGCTCTGACCGGGCTGTAGGTACGAAACGAGGAACGATGATGACCTATCCAACTTGGATGCTTCACTGGATGTGGCATCGCCATTTACAAGGGCGGGTCGGAAATAGCGCGGTGTTGTCCTGGACATTAGTGGCTTCGGGTGTAATGGCACTTTTGCTGAGCGCTGTAGTGCCTCCGGTGCCTGGTCGAGAACCGCTTAAGACAGCCTCGCCAGGTGTGTCAGGCTCAAGCGTCGCGCCGTCTGCGTCGACGACTTCGTTTCATGGGGCTGTGGGAGATGAGACGCCGGAAGGCAATGACGATCAGAGAGCGCCTTGGGCCAGCGCTCTCTCAGATGGCGACGTGCATCCTGCCGCGAATATGCCTCAGGCGGTGAGCGAACTGACCGACACGCGTCCCCCGTTGCCCCCCGGCGGGTTACCTGCCGACGTGCAATGGGTGGATATAGCGCGGATCCCCGCGATCCCGGTATCAGCGGGTATAAAGCAGCATGGCCGTACGCGTCAGGCCGGGATGAAGCAGCAGTCAGGACGGAATCATGGCAACGCGCAAAATTGAAGAGTTATCAGAGGCTTTGGGGCAAGCTTTGCTGGAAGCAGGGCTGATTGATGCGACGCAGCTCGAATATGCTTATCAGAAAAATGCGGTTCATCGCGACGTGATGTGGCATACCGTTATCGATTCCGGGCTTGCCCGGGAAGGCGATGTTGCGCGCTTGTTGGCCCGCTTGCAGGGAATTGAATATATCGAGATCGATGAGGTGTCCGACGCCGAGCCGGCGCTGATGGAAATATTTAACCGGGAGCTGTGCCTGAACGGTAACTTTCTGCCGATACGGCGCGACGACCGCGAGCTGGTGGTCTTAATCGGTGACGCGTTGCCCGAAAGCGTGAGCGAAATCGTTCTACGCCGGTGTGGATTGCATTGCCGCTTTTTGCAATCAGAGTTTGTAGCGGTTAAGCGCTTAATTCTTCACACATATTATTTTTCGCAGCACCCTCCAGAAGAACTCTTCGAGCAGGAGGTCTTCAGGCTGGTAGCAGACGCTCGGCATGAGATCAGTCCGGAGAACTTGCTGAAGTACATGTTGCACTTGGCTGTGCGAGAACGTGCCACCGATATCCATATCACTCCGGGCGTGCGTAGCCTGCACGTTCTGTTCCGAATCGATGGCGTGCTGCGTCCCATCAAGGCGTTACCAGCGGCGCTGGGGCGTTTGCTTGGCTATATTAAGCTGATGTCAGATATGGATATATCGGAGGCTCGTCGACCTCAGGACGGCAGCTTTAGAACGACCATTCTTGACACGCAATTTGCCGTGCGGGTCTCCACTATCGTGGCAGAGCATGGTGAACGGATGGTGATGCGATTGTTGCCCGAAGCGCATGATCTGAAAGGGCTGCAGGAGCTCGGTTTCTTCGAGGAGCATGTGCGGCTGATTGCGGCCAGGATGGCGTGCCCTGCCGGATTGATACTGATCACGGGCCCAACCGGCTCGGGAAAAAGTAGTACATTGCACGCGGGTTTGCGCATGCAACAATTGATCGAGCGCAACGTGCTGACCGTCGAGGATCCCTTGGAGTATCGCGTGCCGGGTGCCGGGCAGACCGAAGTCAATCGTCGAGCGGGGTACGACTTCAGCACTGCCCTGCGGCATTTCTTGCGGCATGACCCGGATGTCATTCTGGTCGGCGAAATGCGCGACGCCGAAACCGCGCAAGCGGCGCTGGACGCTTCGGCCACGGGGCACCTGGTGCTCTCGACGCTGCATATTACCAGCGTATTCGGCGTTGTCCCGCGCCTGCGGCCGATGGGCTTACTGCCCCAGGCGATTGCCGAGAACTTGCTGTTGGTGATTAACCAGCGGTTGGTGCGACGCATATGTTCGTTTTGTGCGCACGATGTGGCATTTTCAGAGGCGGAGTCGGTTTGGCTGGGTGTTGCTGCTGGCGCGCTGGGCAAGCGGGGAGTCGGATGCAGGAAATGTCGGCAGACAGGCTACTACGGCCGCTTGCCCATCTATGAAATGCTGTGTGTGGACAATGCGCTGGCGAATGCCATTGCCGATGATGTCGGGCGCGAAGGAATTCGCACGATCGCGTTTGGCACTGGCTTCGAGACGATCGTTGAGCTGGCCAAGCGCCGCGTGCGCTTGGGTCAAACTACGTGTGACGAGGTCCTTCGCGTAATTGGCGAAGGGGTTCCGGCATGACGCACTTCTATTACTTCGAGGTTGTGCAGCCTACTGGCAAATCCCACTCTGGGGTGGCAGGGCTGGCCATGCAGGAACTGCCGGCCGTGCGTGCGTGGCTTGAGAGCAAGCATCAGGGCGTGATCGTGCGGTTGTATGCACTGCCTGCTTGGGTCGGGTATACGCTGGAGCGAGTCCAGCGCTTTGGTCAACCAAAGGTTAAGT
>NZ_JBXEOX010000003.1:0-1025368 GCF_056856535.1 Burkholderia sp. L-4 | reverse complement strand
CGTGATGTCCGGATAAGGTGACCTTGTTGATAGCAGACTTTATACCTTTTCTCGTCCGGGAGCAACGTCATTGCTCCAGTATCACTTTCACTATCACGTCTAACTATCAGATAAAAAAGGGGAAATTTCGATTATTTGGTTTGCAAGGAGCCCCATATCCATCTACCTTTGGAAAAAAATGCTTCCCAAAAGCCGCTACCTTTCGTGTCCGGACACCGAAACCCGGCACGAGATTTGCCCCCACTAAGGTAACCATCCATGGGAGACAATCGACCGCAATCGAGATCGTCGGCGGAATTCGTGGTGCCCTGCAGCACAGCACGTTTTTCCTCCCATAACTTGCTACCTTCATCGATTCCCACAGGAGGGTACCTTTCAGCGTCATCGATTTCATTGTTTTCGATCCCGCCCGCGGAAATCGCTCCCATAAATGGCAACCTGCCATTTCCCCCATAGCAGGTAACCTTTATGCTCCAACGATCCAGTCCATGGGAAAGGTTTCCGGAACACCACGGTGAATTTCAGCCAATCGACCCGAGCAGGTTCCCATAAAAAGGTACCTTCGAGATACCCCATAACTGGCTACCCAAAGAAAATCGCTGTGTCTTGAGGGACTCATGGATCGAGAAAAACGCCCCATAAAAGGCTACCCTCAAGCATCCCCATAGACGACTACCCAGCGCGATTTACGACCGATTTCCCATAACCGGGTACGCTCGCCCCATATCCACAACCCCCAATCCCCACAACTCGGTACCCCATTCCCCAAATCCACAGACCTGAAACCCCAGACCCTTCCACCTGTGCTCCCATAAATGGGTGCCGAACACCGCTCAAACCCTTGTGGCACAAGGCTGTGAGCCGTCTAAAAGTAGTTAAAGAAGTAAACGTGGTTTACAAAAGATGTAAACACACGTGTGCTCCCACAGAAAGACGAACCCCATAAACCGCTACCTACGGTAGCCGTCTGTGGTACGGAAAACGCGCGGAACGACTGATCCAGCCGTGCAGAACCTGAGATTGGGATCCTGTCCTGCGAGGGTTTCAGGCCCGACAAGGCTTTCCGGAGAGGTGAGTGCCTACTCACAAACGCCGAAACGTAGAAACCTATGGGAGGAAACCACGAGGAAATCCCCCGATTCGGCGTACAGGTTCCCGTTTATGGGATCGACGAATCCACTTCCTGATTACCCGCGCACTTGCGTTTGGCCGACAGAGCAGGTTCGTGGCCACCGCGGTGGCTGTCTTCGGAATCGCCGGCAGCAGTTCGAAATCATCGTGGATTGCGGGCGAGTGGATTTTTGTCCTCGTGATCCCGCGTCCGTGGACAACTTTTTACCGGTCGCCAACCGGCATGTTTCGAACAAATTCAGCCCGTGGACTGTGCGCAGAGGCAATCGTCCCGGACTGCGTGTCCACGCGGCGGCCTCCCGATTTTCTACCTTTGGACCAACCGAGCCGTCGCACTATGGCTCTGGCAAGCCGCCAAAAGCCGCACGACCGACCGCGAGCGATCGTCATGGCGAACACTTTCCGCACAGGTCGCCGGCTCCAGGACCGATCCCAAGATCGTTCCGAGCCGACGTGAAGATCCGGTCTATGACGAAGCTCACCGTCGCCGAATCGCAAGTGGCTCCCGGACATGCTCACCTTCCGGAATCTCCAGATCCCGGAAAGGCTCACCTTTCGGTACCGCACTGGGTTCGGCAAACCGTGTCGATCGCGATACCGCTCAACGGGCGGGCCACCTGAGCGATCAAATAAAAAAACTGTGGCAAAGCTCACGGTGTGATGTACCCGCAAGCACAGTCACTTGCGCTTTCTCGACGCATGCGTGAAGTGACGCCGATCGACGTCTTCACCACACAGTGTTCGGCTTTTCGTCATACGTACCCGTCAATGACGACCTTCACCTCGACAGGTCACCCAAGCCACAGGTGACCGCCAACATCACGGCGCGGCGACTCGACGCGATCGTCTTGATCGCTGGAGGAACCGAATCGTGACCGTTTATGGGAGGAACCGTCGCTCGAGCCGCGTCGAATGGCAACGTGGCGCACAGATCGACTGCTGCTGCGGGGATCATGGATGAGCATGTCGACATCACCACCTGTGAAACAGCGGCCTATCGTGCGTGCCCAATCCGTCGCCGTTCCCGAACCGGGCGATAAGCGTCGCGGTCTCTGGCACATGACGCCTGTGCGGAGCCCCATCTTCTCCCATACATGTATCCCGATTCCGTCATCACGTTCACGCCACATTTTTCGCGACACGGTTATGATGCACAGGTCCTGATCGCGACATGACAACCGATCAGGACAGGGGCGGTATCTCGATGGTTGTTCAATCCGTGATAGTCATCAAAAAAGAGAGTTCAGCGATGCAAATCCAGATCAGAAAACTCGCGCTGGCTGCTACCGCAGCCGCTTTCCTGTTCGGCTCGGCAGCTCCCGCGTTTGCACAGACCGACGCCGCCAGCGCGCCTGCCGCACAGGATGCGAAGGCAGCGAAGAGCGAAGCACGCAAGGCGGCCAGGGCCAAACGCAAGGCCGAGCGCAAGGCTGCTCGTGCGAAGAACACCGCCGAGCTGAAGAAACTCGAAGATGCCGGTTACAAGCCGGCGGCCAATGATCCGAACTATCCGCAGAACCTGCAGAACGCGGAGAAGAAAGCCGGCGCTGCAGCAAGCCAGTAAGCGTCGTCCGACGGCAAGGCGCGGTGTGAGCCGCGCCTTGCCGTGTGCATCACGATCACGCGGTGCACGCCTGAAATCACGTTCCGTGCATTTCCGTTGTTTGATTCGGAATCCTGCCTTTCTCGTTACGCACGACCGACTCCTCGACGCGGTCAGTGCCGTCCGTCCCGCGCGGTCGCGTTCCCCGTCGTTTTCAGCCAGTCCTTGAATGCACGCACGGCATCGTCGTTTGCCCGCGCGGATGCGACGTACGTGAAGTAGCGCCACGGCGGCAGCGCCGGTTCGCTGAACGGCTGCACGAGCCGCCCTTCGGCGATATCGTCGGCGACGAGCGCGATCGGTCCCATGGCGACGCCCAGCCCGTCGAGCGCGCCTTGCAGCGTCAGGTAGAAATGCTCGAGCGTGAGCGAGTGCCGCGGTGCAAGATTCGGATGCCCGGCCGCCGCGAGCCACTCGGGCCACATGCCGGGATAGGTGGCCGCGTGCAGCAGCGTGAAGCCCGCGAGATCGGCCGGCGTGTCCAGCGGCCGTCCCTCCAGCAGCTTCGGCGCACACACCGGCAGCCGAACTTCCGACAGGAATTCCTCGGCAACGTAACCGTCGATGGCTTGCGGGCCGCCGCGAACGATCAGGTCGACCTTGTCGCGCAATTTCTCGATCGGCTCGTTCGACGTCGACAACCGCACCTCGATGGCCGGATGGGCGACCTGGAACGATGACAGCTTCGGCACGAGCCAGCGTAGCGAAAACGTCGCGGGCGCGCTGACGCGCAGCACGCGCTGCTGCGCGTGACCGAAGTGTTGTGCGGTGGCGAGCGCGATCCGGTCGAACGATGCGCCGACCTCGGCGAGATACGCACGGCCGGCGTCGGTCAGCTCGACGCGCCGGTTGTGGCGTTCGAACAGCGGTCGCCCGAGCCACGCCTCCAGTTGCTGCACGTGCCGGCTGATCGCGCCGTGCGTCACGCACAGCTCGTCGGCGGCCAGCGTGAAACTGCCGAGCCGCGCGGCGGCTTCGAACGCGCGCAGCGAATTCAACGGGGGAAGTCGTCGGGCCATTGCTTCGTTTCGCGTGATTTTTACTCACACGAAGGTTCAGGTTTAATCGTTTGATCGGGCAATCCAGCTCCGCCAATATGGCACACAAACGGCCGGCACGGCCGAACGAGTGTCTGAATTTCTCACATGGAGTGCGGAGCATGCCGAACGTGATGGTGGTAGGCGCCCAATGGGGCGACGAGGGCAAGGGGCGCGTCGTGGACTGGCTGGCGGCCCAGGCCGATCTCGTTGCGCGCTACAACGGCGGCCACAACGCGGGCCATACGCTGGTCGTCGGCGACAAGACGTACAAGCTCGCGCTGCTGCCGAGCGGCATCGTGCGCGGCAAGCGCGGCGTGATCGGCAACGGCGTCGCGCTCGATCCGGAAGCGCTGCTCGCGGAAATCGGGCGGATGGCCGGGCTCGGGCTGTCGGTGACGCCGGACAATCTGTCGATCGCCGAGAACGCGACGCTGGTGTTGCCGATTCACCGCGCAATCGACCAGGCGCAGGAGCGCCAGCGCCGCGAACCAATCGGCACCACGCTGCGCGGGATCGGGCCGGCCTACGAGGACAAGGTCGGGCGCCGCGGTCTGCGCGTCGGCGATCTCGCGGAGCCTGGCCGGCTTGCCGCCAAGCTCGACGTGCTCGTCGATCATCACAACGCGTGGTTCCGGGGCCTGGGGCTCGACGAATACGACCGCGACGCGATGCTGGCGACGCTGGTCGGCCTCGCGCCGAAGATCCTGCCGTTCGTGCGCCCCGTCTGGGCCGATCTGAACGACGCGACCGATCGCGGCGAGCGCATCCTGTTCGAGGGTTCGCAGGCCGTGATGCTGGATATCGACTGGGGCACGTACCCGTTCGTGACGTCGTCGGGCACCGTGGCGTCGGCCGCCGCGGCCGGCACCGGCCTGGGCGCGTCGAAGCTCGGCCATGTGCTGGGCGTGACCAAGGCGTATGCGACGCGTGTCGGCGGCGGCCCGTTCCTCACGGAGCTGAACGACGTCACCGGCGAAGCGCTGCGCGCGCGCGGGCAGGAATTCGGCGTCAATACCGGCCGGCCGCGACGCTGCGGCTGGCTCGATGCCGCACAACTGCGTCAGGCCGTCAGGATCTCGGGCATCGATTCGCTCGCAATCACGAAGCTCGACGTGCTCGACGGCTTCGAGTCCATCGCGCTGTGCGTCGGTTACGAACTCGACGGTGCGCGTGTCGACCATCTGCCTGCGAGTCTCGATGCGCAGGCGCGCGCGAAGCCTGTATACGAAAGATTCGACGGCTGGCATGGCACCGTGAAGGGCGTGCGCGAGCGCGCGGCGCTGCCGCGCGCCGCTCAGGATTTCATCGCGCGCGTCGAAGCGGTCGCGGGCGCACCGGTGTCGATGATCACGACCGGTGCGGAGCGTGACGACACGATCGTGTTGCGCAATCCTTTCGACGTGGCGGCCGCTGCGTGACGCGCGAAACGGGGAGGGCGTAAATTGCGCCGCGGCATCGCGGCCGGCGGGGCGTTTTTGCCGGCCCGATGCCCAATGCCCGTTGATGCTCGGGTGCGTGCACGCGCGGCCCGGATGCCATGCGACAAGCGATTCCACGGCACGATTCGGCATCCGGATTACGCCGCGTACGGCGAACTGGACACGCCTGCAGCGCTGCTGTACTGTTCCGCACAATTCGCGCCAGACCGGCCTGTGCCGGAGCCGCCGGCACCCAGGCCGCACGGCGGCGCGACGTGATCTCAATCCCGGGGACAGGTCGATGGACACGTTACAGATGATGCGCATTTTCGTCCGGGTTGCGGAGGAGGGCAGTTTCACGAGCGCGGCCCATCGCCTGGACATCACGACGGCCTACGCATCGCGTTCGGTCGCACAACTCGAAACGCATCTGCGCACGCGCCTGCTCAACCGCAGCACGCGCCGCATTGCGCTGACCGACGCCGGGCAGCGCTATCTCGACCGCTGCCAGCGGATCCTCGGCTATATCGACGAAGCGGAAGCCGAGGCGGCCGACGCACAGGCGAAACCGTCGGGGCGGTTGCACGTTCACGCGACGACGAGTTTCGGCCAGTCCTACGTGGTGCCCGCGGTCGTGCGCTACCGTGAGCGTTATCCGTCGGTCGCGGTCGAGCTGACGCTGTCGCAGCACGTGCCCGACATCATCGACGAAGGCTACGACGTATCGCTGCAGTTGAGCACGACCGAGCTGCCCGATTCCGGGCTCGTGTCGCAGCGGCTCGGTGACGTGGGCAGCGTGCTGTGCGCGTCACCCGCGTACCTGAAGGCGCGGGGTACGCCGCACACGGTGAGCGACCTCGAAGGTCATGCGTGCCTGCAGATCGTCACGTCGCTCTTTCCGCGCGACCGCTGGCATCTCGACGGCCCCAATGGTCGTGAAACGTTCGAGCTGCCGTTGCCGGATTTCCAGGTAAACATCGCCGAAGCGCTTGGCGCCGCGCTGCGTGCCGGCCTCGGGATCGGCTCGCTGCCGATCCCGGCCGCCCTGCCCGGGCTCGCGAGCGGTGCGCTGGTGCGCGTGCTGCCCGAATACCGGTTGCAGAAGCTGACGGTCTATACGCTGTACGCGTCGCGTCAGTATCTCGACGCGAAGATCCGCACGTTCGTCGATTTCCTGCGCGAATGCGTGCCCGAGTTGCTGGCCGCCGACGAGGCTGCGGTGACCGCGTCCTGCGCGTCACGCAATTCCTGATTCAGGCATGGTGCGGTGCGCGAGCGCCGCATACCGATCCTTACTAGCTTAAATAATACGTATTCCTATATTTTCTGGCGGCGCTGGCTACTGGCGCACACCCGGCGCGCCACCTGTATCTTTTGTTTCGCGACAGCGTGGTGCCCATGTCGTCGGTCGAATACTTCGCCCGCTGCATCGACGAAGCCGTGCTGGCCGAACGGGCGAATGAGAGCGGGAAGAAGGGCGGGGCACGCACGCGCATACGGCCCGCGTGAAGCGGCTTATGGCGCGACGCGCGACAGCGGCACCGCTTCACCTCGCAGCCTCGCGACGTCGCGGCCCGGCGCGTCGCCGAACAGCCGCGCGTATTCGCGGCTGAACTGCGACGCGCTGACGTAGCCCACGCTGCGGCACGCTTGCCGCGCATCCATCGCCGACAGGCACATCAGGCGGCGCGCCTCCTGCAGTCGCAGCACCTTCTGGCATTGCAACGGGCTCATCGACGTGACCGCACGGAAGTGGTGATGAAAAGTCGACGGGCTCATGTCGACTTGCCGCGCGAGCGAGTCGACCGTCATCGGATCGCGGTAGTGGTCGCGAATCCACGCGACCGCGCGCGAAATGCGCTGCGCCGTCGAACCGGCCTCGCCAACCTGCGCGACGCGTGCACCCGACGGACCACGCAGCAGCCGAATGAGGATTTCGTCGACGATCAGCGGCGCGAGCAGGTCGAGCTCGACCGGTTGCGCCATCAACTGCATCAGCCGCGCGACGGCGTCGACGATTTCCGGCGTCGCGTCGTGCGTGTCGAGCGCGCCGCAGTCGACGGTTTTCGGCAACCCGCGCGGGAACACGCGTGGCGTGAGCGCGGCGATGCGCGCCGGATCGAGTTCGAGCTGCGCGTAAAGGAACGGCTCGGCGGGCGTTGCGCGCGTCACGCGGCCGGTGACGGGCACGTCGGCCGTCGCGACCAGCATCCGCGCTTCGTCGATCGTGTAGGTGTCGTCGCCGACCCGCATCGACTTCGCGCCTTGCCCGACGATGCTCATGCACGCGTGGTGCACGCCGTGGTTCCACTGCGCCGGCGCGCCGGATGCGCGTGAGATGCGCATGCCGCGCACCGGCAGGTCGAACGACCCGTCGTGCGGCGCGTAGGCGGCGATCAACGCCGCGAGCCGGGCCGCGTGCGGCCGTGCCGGCGACCGCGGGTCGTGATCGGGCAGGGGGCGCGGTTGCGGTGGCGTTCGGGCGTCGGTTTCCATGTTGCGTGAGCGGATGGCGGAGTGAGCGAGGCGAGGTGCGCGGCGGCGATTCCCCGTCGAGAAACAGGCAGGGGCGCCGGCACGGCGGTCACATCGTACGACCAGTTGCGTGCGCCGGATTGCCCAAACCTGTCGGAAATTAGCCCGATCATCCGGACCTGCATGGTCGGTGGTCGCATCGCCCGTCGTTGCGAGGTGTGCAGCGCACAAATTCGGAAATTAAGGCAAAACAATCGCAGGATCGGGCAAGCTATTTCCCGGTGGTTTTCATACCATTGCACCTGCTGAAAGAAATGTGTTCCAGTGCGTTCGTGTGACGCAGGCAAAACCGTCGCATGATCCGCGGCCGCTGCCGCACGTGTTGCCGCCGCGAATCGCTGGAAAAGACTCAGGACTGCTATCGAATGATCGTACATCGGACCGGCCGAGGCTGGCTTGCGCCCGTTGTATGCCGGCTCGCGCCCGTCGCGAGCGTGCCGACCGGCCCGGCGTGGCCGGCGTCGGCGCCGCTGCATTGGCCGGGCCGATGCGGATCGGCACGCGACGTGCCGGCGGGTGCAGGTGGAACGGCAGCCGTCCGCGCAGGGGAATCCGGACAAATGGACCAACTTCAATCGATTCGGGCATTCGTGACGGTGGCAAGGGAAGGCGGGTTCCGCCGCGCGGCGACGCGGCTGCGCGTGTCGACGGCGATGGCGAGCCGGTTGGTCGATGCGCTCGAAACGCGGCTCGGCGCGCGCCTGCTTCAACGCAGCACCAGCCACCAGTCGCTGACGGAAATCGGCGAGCTGTATCTCGCGCGCGTCGAGCGGATTCTGGGCGCGATCGACGAGATCGACGGCCGTTTCGTCGCGATGGGCAGCAAGCCGGAAGGGGCGTTGCGCGTGGCCGCGCCGGTCGCGTTCGGGCTCAGCCAGTTGAGCGCGTTGCTCGATCGTTTCGTGCACCTGTTTCCGGACGTGCGGCCGACCGTGACGCTGACCGATGCGTACGTCGACCTGACTGCCGAGGACATCGACGTCGCATTCCTGATCGACGGTATGCCGGTATCCGGTGCGCACGCGCTGCATACGCTGGCCGCGTACGAATCCGTGCGCGTCGCGGCGCCGGGTTACGTCGCCGCACAGGGCGGCGCGGCGGCATCGGGCGGCTGGCCGGATCTCACGACCGTCCGGTTCGAACCGCCGGCGGCCGACGACGACCCTGCGGCCGCGATTCGACCGGGCTCGGCACCCGGCAATGCGGGCGTCGGCCATCTCGAGATGGCACGACGGCTGGCCGTGGCCGGCATGGGCGCGGCGGTGCTGCCCGCGTATCTCGTCGACGCCGATCTGGCGGCCGGCACGCTGGTGCGCATCGCACCGGTTCGCCCGCTCGCGCCCGTCACGCTGAAGCTCGCGCATGTGCGTGCCGCGCGTCTGTCGGCCGCCGCGCGCGCGTTCATCGAATTCGCCGGCGCCGCGTTCCGGCCCGCGCGCTAGCGTCCCGGCTGGCCGCCGCGGCAACGCGTGCCCGTCGGGGCCGCGGGCTCGCCGTTCCTTTTTACGGAAGCAGTTCGGCAAACGAACGCTCCGCAGGGTGCACCGCACACCCGAAGCACGTGCCCGCATGCGTGTCGGACGGAAGCGAGAGCATTCCGCCCGCGCATGCAGGCCGCGAGGAGATCTGGTGATTCCCATTGAATGTCGTCTATTTGTGAGAGGTCGCTCCATGCGCGTCGAACGGGTTCCATACCGCTTGATCACTGTCGCGGCAGCCGCGGTTTTCCTGGCTGCCTGCGGAAAAAAAGAATCGGCACCGCCGCCGCAAACACCTGAAGTCGGCGTCGTCACCGTCCAGCCGCGGGCCGTACCGGTCTTCACCGACCTGCCGGGCCGCACCAGCGCGTTCCTCGTCGCGCAGGTGCGCGCGCGGGTCGACGGCATCGTGCTGCGCCGTGAATTCACCGAAGGCAGCGACGTCAAGGCCGGTCAGCGTCTGTACAAGATCGACCCGGCGCCGTACGTCGCCGCGCTGAACAGCGCGAAGGCGACGCTCGCGAAGGCGCAGGCGAACCTCGTCACGCAGAACGCGCTGGTCGCGCGCTACAAGGTGCTGGTGGCCGCGAACGCGGTCAGCAAGCAGGACTACGACAACGCGGTGGCCACGCAGGGCCAGGCCGCGGCGGACGTCGCGGCCGGCAAGGCGGCGGTCGACACCGCGCAGATCAACCTCGGCTATACGGATGTCGTGTCGCCGATCACGGGCCGCGTCGGCATCTCGCAAGTGACGCCGGGCGCGTACGTGCAGGCGAGCCAGGCGACGCTGATGTCGACCGTGCAGCAGCTCGATCCGGTGTACGTGGACCTCACGCAGTCGAGCCTCGAAGGGCTGAAGCTGCGCCAGGACGTGCAGAGCGGGCGCCTGAAGACGAGCGGCCCGGGCGCGGCGAAGGTGTCGCTGATCCTGGAAGACGGCAAGACCTATTCGGAAGCGGGCAAGCTGCAGTTCTCGGACGTGACGGTCGACCAGACCACCGGCTCGGTGACGATCCGCGCGGTGTTTCCGAACCCGGGCCGCGTGCTGCTGCCGGGGATGTTCGTGCGCGCGCGGATCGAGGAAGGCGTGAACGAGAACGCGTTCCTGGTGCCGCAGATCGGCGTCACGCACGACCAGAAGGGGCAGGCGATCGCGCTGGTGGTGAACGCCAGCAACAAGGTCGAATCGCGTCCGCTGAAGACGACCAGCATGCAGGGTCAGAACTGGATCGTCGAAGGCGGTCTGCAGGCGGGAGATCACGTGATCGTGCAGGGCGGCGAAAAGGTGCGCCCGGGTGCGACCGTGAAGACCGTCGAGGCGCAGCTCGCGCCGGCGCCGGATGCGGCGTCCGCCGTAGCGGCGGGTGCCACGCCGGCGAGTACCGCCGCCAATGCTGCTGCGAGTTCGGCCGCCGCGTCGGCCGCGCAATAACAGGGAGTCCGTTTCATGGCCAAGTTCTTTATCGATCGCCCGATCTTCGCGTGGGTGATCGCGATCGTGCTGATGCTGGCCGGCGTCGCATCGATCTTCAAGATGCCGATCGCGCAGTATCCGACGATCGCACCGCCGACGATCCAGATCCAGGCGAACTACCCGGGCGCATCCGCGAAGACGGTGGAAGACACGGTGACGCAGGTGATCGAGCAGCAGATGAGCGGTCTCGACAACTTCCTGTACATGTCGTCGACGAGTGACGACTCGGGCAATGCGACGATCACGCTGACCTTCTCGCCGGGCACGAATCCGGACGTCGCGCAGGTGCAGGTGCAGAACAAGCTGTCGCTCGCGACGCCGAACCTGCCGCAAGTCGTGCAGCAGCTCGGCATGCAGGTCACGAAGTCGAGCAGCAACTGGCTGATGTGGTTCGCGTTCAACTCCGAGGACGGCAGGATGTCGAAGGAGGACCTGACGAACTACGTGGCCTCGCACGTGCTCGATCCGCTGAGCCGCGTGAACGGCGTCGGCCAGACACTGCTGCTTGGTTCGCAGTTCTCGATGCGGATCTGGCTCGACCCGACCCGCCTGACCAACTACGGCCTCACGCCGATCGACGTATCGACGGCGATCACGCAGCAGAACGTGCAGATCGCGGGCGGCCAAATCGGCGGCACGCCGGCGAAGCCGGGAACGGTGCTGCAGGCGACGATCACCGAATCGACGCTGCTGCGCACACCCGAGCAGTTCGGCAACATCCTGCTGAAGGTCAACCAGGACGGCTCGCAGGTTCGACTGAAGGACGTCGGCCGCGCGGCGCTGGGTTCGGAGAACTACACGTTCGACACGAAATACATGGGGCAGCCGACGGCCGGTCTCGGCATCCAGCTCGCGACCGGTGCGAATGCGCTGGCGACCGCGACTGCGTTGCGGGCCAAGATCGACGAGCTGTCGAAGTACTTCCCGCACGGTCTGGTCGTCCACTATCCGTATGACACGACGCCGTTCGTGCGTCTGTCGATCGAGGAAGTGGTCAAGACGCTGATCGAGGGCATCGTGCTCGTGTTCCTGGTGATGTACCTGTTCCTGCAGAACCTGCGGGCGACGATCATCCCGACGATCGCGGTGCCGGTCGTGCTGCTCGGCACGTTCGCGATCATGGGCGTCGCTGGCTTCTCGATCAACACGCTGTCGATGTTCGGCCTGGTGCTTGCCATCGGCCTGCTGGTCGACGATGCGATCGTGGTGGTCGAGAACGTCGAGCGCGTGATGGCGGAAGAGGGCTTGTCGCCGAAGGAGGCGACCCGCAAGGCGATGGGCCAGATCACCGGCGCGCTGGTCGGCGTGGCGCTCGTGCTGTCGGCGGTGTTCGTGCCGGTGGCGTTCTCGGGCGGCTCGGTCGGTGCGATCTATCGCCAGTTCTCGCTGACGATCGTGTCGGCGATGGTGCTGTCGGTGCTTGTCGCGCTGATCCTGACGCCGGCACTGTGCGCGACGATCCTGAAGCCGGTTCCGCAAGGGCATCACGAAGAGAAGAAGGGCTTCTTCGGCTGGTTCAACCGGACCTTCGATCGCAGCCGCGATCGCTACACGGGCGGCGTGAATCACGTGATCCGGCGCTCGGGCCGCTGGCTCGTGATCTACCTGGCCGTGTTCATCGCGGTCGGCGTGATGTTTACGCGCCTGCCGAAATCCTTCCTGCCCGATGAAGACCAGGGCTACATGTTCATGATCGTGCAGACGCCGTCCGGCTCCACGCAGGAGACGACCGGCAAGACGCTCGACAACATCAATACGTACCTGACGACCGCGGAGAAGGACGTGGTCGACTCGGTGTTCACGGTCAACGGCTTCAGCTTCGCGGGCCGCGGCCAGAACGCGGGCCTCGTGTTCGTGAAGCTGAAACCGTACGAGCAGCGCCAGCGTTCGAACCAGAAGGTCCAGGCGCTGATCGGCCGCACCTTTGCGCACTATTCGACCTACAAGGACGCGATGGTGATTCCGTTCAACCCGCCGTCGATTCCCGAACTCGGCACGGCCGCCGGCTTCGACTTCGAGCTGACGGACAACGCCGGTCTCGGCCACGAAGCGCTGATGGCCGCGCGCGGCCAGTTGCTCGGGATGGCCGCGAAGGATCCCGCGCTCGCGCTCGTGCGCCCGAACGGCCTGAACGACACGCCGCAGTACAAGGTCGACATCGACCGCGAGAAGGCGAATGCACTCGGCGTCACGGCCGCTGCGATCGACCAGACGTTCTCGATCGCGTGGGCGTCGCAGTACGTGAACAACTTCCTCGATACCGATGGCCGGATCAAGAAGGTCTACGTGCAGTCGGATGCGCCGTTCCGGATGACGCCGGAGGACATGAACATCTGGTACGTGCGCAACAGTTCGGGCGGGATGGTGCCGTTCAGCGCGTTCTCGAGCGGCCACTGGATCTACGGTTCGCCGAAGCTCGAACGCTACAACGGCGTGTCGTCGATCGAGATCCAGGGGCAGGCTGCGGAGGGCAAGTCGACCGGCCAGGCGATGGCCGCGATGGAGGCGCTCGCGAGCAAGCTGCCGGAAGGCATCGGCTATTCGTGGACCGGCCTGTCGTTCCAGGAAATCCAGTCCGGCTCGCAGGCGCCGATCCTGTACGCGATCTCGATCCTCGTCGTGTTCCTGTGTCTCGCGGCACTGTATGAAAGCTGGTCGATCCCGTTCTCGGTGATCATGGTGGTGCCGCTCGGCGTGGTCGGCGCGCTGCTCGCGACGATGCTGCGCGGCCTCGAGAACGACGTGTTCTTCCAGGTCGGCCTGCTGACCACCGTGGGCTTGTCCGCGAAGAACGCGATCCTGATCGTCGAGTTCGCGCGTGAGTTGCAGGCGACCGGAAACATGGGGCCGGTGCGGGCGGCGATCGAGGCGGCGCGCCTGCGACTGCGCCCGATCCTGATGACGTCGCTCGCCTTCATGCTCGGCGTGCTGCCGCTCGCGATCAGCAACGGCGCAGGCTCGGCCAGCCAGCATGCGATCGGTACGGGCGTGATCGGCGGGATGATCACGGCGACGTTCCTCGCGATCTTCATGATCCCGATGTTCTTCGTGCGGGTTCGCGCGATCTTCAGCGGCGAGACGGAAAACGTCGACGATGCATGGCGTCTCGTGCAGGGCGACCTGCAGCGCGGTCACGACGACGCACACGATTCGAAGGGGCGGTAACGATGCAAAAACATGCTTTGACTGCAACGATGGCGGCACTGGCCGCCGCGCTGTTCGCCACGGGCTGCACGATGGCGCCGCATTACAAGCGGCCCGATGCGCCCGTCGCGCAGGCGTACCCGGCCGGCGGCGTCTACGCGACGCAGCCGGGTGCGGCCGGCGCGCGCAGCGCGAACGGCCAGGCGGCGACGGCCATCGGCTGGCGCGAATTCTTCGTCGATCCGCGCCTGCAGCGGCTGATCGAGATCGCGCTGAAGAACAACCGCGACCTGCGCGTGTCGGTGCTGAACATCGAGGCGGCGCGCGCGCAGTACCAGATCACGCGCGCGGGCCTGTTCCCGACGCTCGACGGTACGGGTACCGGCAATCGTCAGCGTTTGCCGAATTCGCTGACGGCGGTGCCGGGCCGGAACATCACGACGACCTACAACGTCGGGCTGTCGGCGTCGTGGGAGCTCGACCTGTTCGGCCGCGTGCAGAGCCTGAAGGATCAGGCGCTCGCGCAGTACCTGTCGACGTCGTACGCGCGGCAGGCTTCGGAAATCTCGCTGGTGTCTTCCGTGGCCGACCAGTACCTGACGCTGCTGTCGACCGACGACCTGCTGAAGGTCACGGAGAACACGCTGAAGTCCGCGCAGGCGCAGTACGACCTGACGAAGCTGCAGTTCGACAACGGCACGGGCTCCGAGCTCGAGCTGCGTCAGGCGCAGACGGTGGTCGAGACGGCGCTCGCGAACCAGCAGGCGCAGGCGCGTGCGCGTGCGCAGGCGCTGAACGCACTGGTGCTGCTGATCGGCGAACCGCTGCCGGACGACCTGCCGGCGGGCATGCCGCTGGACGCGCAGAACCTGCTGACGGACGTGCCGGCCGGGCTGCCGTCGGATCTGCTGACGCGTCGTCCGGACGTGATGCAGGCCGAGCAGACGCTGCTGGCCGCGAACGCGAACATCGGCGCGGCACGTGCGGCGTTCTTCCCGCGCATCTCGCTGACGGGCGCATTCGGCACCGGCAGCCCGACGCTCGGCGGCCTGTTCAAGGCCGGCACGGCGGCGTGGTCGTTCGCGCCGCAGATCACGATGCCGATCTTCGAAGGCGGGCAGAACATCGCGAACCTGAACCTGGCGAACGTGCAGAAGCGCATCGAGATCGCGAACTACGAGAAGGCGATCCAGTCGGCATTCCGCGAAGTGGCGGACGGCCTGGCTGCACGCGGCACGTACGACCAGCAGATCGCCGCGCTGGAGCGCAACGAGCACGCGCAGCAGCGTCGCTTCGACCTGTCGGACCTGCGTTACAAGAACGGCGTCGACAGCTACCTGTCGGTGCTGACCGCGCAGACGGACCTGTACTCGGCCCAGCAGACGCTGATCAGCGCACGTCTGGCGCGCTGGACGAACCTGGTCGACCTGTACCGCGCGCTGGGCGGCGGGTGGATCCAGCGGGCCGGCGAAACGCCGCGCGCGCCGGATGCGCCGGTCGATTACGACAAGGCGGCTGCGACGAACGGGTAAGCGCAACGAAGCGCAGGGGCGGGCAGCCGCGCCTGTCGTTTCGAACCGGCGGTATGCGGAAACGAAAACGCCACGGATTTGCGTCCGTGGCCTTTTCATTTGCACGGCCGCCCGCGAAGGGCGTCGCGTTACGTTACGCCTGTGTCGTCCAAAGCGTACGGCCGAAGAAGGTCAGCGTGCGATCCCAGGCCATTTGCGACCACACCGGATCGAACTGCGTGCTGGAGATGCGGCCCGGGCCCACGGCCGTTTCGTTCGCGAACCCGTGGTGCGCGAGATAGCGATGGAACTCGAAGCCGACCTTCGCATCGGTCAGCTTCTTTTCCAATGCGTCGACCTGGTCGATTGTGAAGAATGCGTCCTGCGTGCTCCAGTGGCCCATCAGCGGCACCTTGAGCTTCGCCGGATCGATGTAGTCGAGCGGCGGGAAGCCGTACCACGTCACGCCCGCATCCGCATCGGCGTGTTGCAGCGACAGCAGCGTGAGGGCGCCGCCCATGCAGTAGCCCGTGATCGCGACCCGCGAGGCCAGCGTCTTCAGATACGTGACGGCGCCGGGAATGTCCTGCGACGCGGCATCGCCGAAATCGAGGCCGGTCATCAGGTGGTGCGCTTCTTCTTCCTCGACCGTCGACTTGCCGCGATACAGATCGGGTACCAGCGCGAAGTAACCGCAGCGCGCAAGGCGGTCCGCGACGCCGCGGATCTGGTCGTTCAGCCCCCACCATTCCTGGATGACGACGACGGCAGGCGCGCCTTCGGTCTTTGCGGGCGTCGCGAGATAGCCCTGCAGTTCCTGGCCGTCCGGGCGGCGAAACGTGATCATGGAACCGGATGTTTGTGACATGAAACCGCTCCTTTTCGAAAAATGCGTTGAGCGCGGCATCGGGCCGGCCAGCGGGCGCGGCGACGATCGGGCATGCCGGGCGTCGTGGTGCCGCTCGCGTTCGAGTCGGCCGGCGCCGACCACGCGGCCATTCTATGCGCAAACATCCACTGGCTGCGTGAACGGTGCTGTGCCGCACGTGATCGGTGTCCGGAGCGGGGGGCCGAAAAGCAAACACCCCGCCCCGATGAACGGGCGCGGGGTGTTGCGGGTACCGCGCGCGTACCGGGATACGCGCGCGGGATCGGCTTACTGGCCGAAATAGACCGAGTCGCGGCCTTCCTGCTTGACCGCGATTGCGCGGCCGGCACGCACGCCGGCGGCGGCTTGGGCGCCGTAACCGGCTTCATCGGCGTTCGTCACACGCGCCTGGGCGGTTTGCAGCGCGCGCGGGTAATACTGATCGGAGACTTCGGGCTTGTAGCCGGCCTGTTCGAGCTGCACGAGTTCCGCACGGACCTGGGCGCGCGTCAGCTGGCCCGACGGGTTCGATTGTGCGAATGCGCCGTACGAGGCGGACAGGGCGGTTGCGGCGACGACAGCGGTGATGAACGACTTCATGGTGACCTCCGGTTTCATGGATTTCTCGCTTCGCTCGTTGCGTTCAGCGGTTGATTGCATCGTAGCGATCGCGTTACCGGTCGGAAATACGCGTTCCAGTGATTCATTATTGCAACTGGGTAAACGATCGGCGTGAGTGGCGGTTTCATCCGATGATTGCGGGCGTGACGGGCCGCGGGCATACGCCGATGAGCGCTCCGGATTCGGCCCGACAGGGCTCGATACCGTCAAACCGCCCGTTGCCGCGTGACGCTCAATTACATCGCATTCCGAAATAGTTGACCGGTGCAGTCGCCATCGTCGATGCGTTGTCCTATCACTCCACAGGAACCGCCTGCCGTTTCCGGTACTCGGCCGGCGTAATCCCGACGTGGCGGGTGAACGACCGCCTGAGCGTGTCGACATTCGCGAAGCCGCATTTCGCGGCGACCTGCTTCGGCGTGTCGTGGCCGTTCTCGAGCAACTGGCGGGCCGCCGAGATGCGGGTTGCCTCGACCCACGCGGCCGGCGTCATGCCCACCTCGGCGCGAAACAGCCGCGCGAAGTGGCGGGGGCTCATGCCCGCATGCTTCGCCAGGTCGGCTACCGAATGCGCGAGTTCCGGATTCGCCGCGATCCAGCGTTGTACCTCCTGCAGCACCGAGCGCCCGGTGGGGCGCGCTTCGCCCTTGCGGCTGAACTGGAGCTGCCCGCCAGGGCGCTTGAAGAACATCACCAGTTGCGCGGCGACGCGCCGTGCGATCTCGCGGCCGAGATCTTCCTCGACCAGCGCGAGCGCGAGATCGAGCCCGGCCGTGACGCCGGCGCCCGTGCGCAGCTTGCCGTCGCGCACGTACAGCGCATCGGCATCGACGGCGAGCGACGGATAGGCTTCTGTCAGTGCGTCGGCGGCGGCCCAGTGCGTGGTCAGGCGGCGGCCTTTCAGCAGGCCGGTGGCGGCGAGGATGAACGCGCCGGTGCAGATCGAGCCGTAGCGCTTGCTCTGCACGGCCGCCGATCGCAGCCACGCGAGGACATCGGTGCGCAGCGTGACGCGGCCCGCGCTCGGCGCGCCCGCGACCAGCAGCGTGTCGATGCGCTCCGGGATGTCGGGAACGATCCAGTCGGGCAGCAGTTGCGCACCGGACGAACTGCGGATCGGACCGGATTCGCTCGCGATGATCCGCAATGCATAGAACGGCCTCCCGCATTCGGCATTCGCCTGTGCGAACACGTCGAGCGGTGCGGAGACATCGAGCAGTTGAACGCCCGGGACGGCGAAAATTCCCACGACCTTCGGCATGGTGATCGGATGCGTGCTGTATCTAAGGTGATGCGCAGCAGTATAGAGGGGCCGGTGGCGCATCGAGCGAGGCGGCGGAGCCCTTTTTCGGTGTTTTTTCGGTCACGCGGGCATCACGTCCGTCCATCGCGCGAAATGGCAGGATTTGACGTAACACGTCTATTGAAGACAGCTATCGGGCTTTGGAAAATCGGGAGTGTTTTCAATGGAGGTCAATCATGACTGAGAACGTTGCAGGCATCGCCATCCCCGATAGCCAATTGACGCGCGAGATCACCGAACTCGTTCGCGATACCGCGTCGCCGCTGCTGTTCCATCATTCGAGCCGCGTTTACTATTTCGCGGCGCTGGCGGGCCGGCGCCGCGGGCTCGAGTACGATCCCGAGCTGCTCTACTGCGGCTGCATGTTTCATGACATGGGGCTTACGCACCAGCACAGCAGCGCATGCGAGCGCTTCGAAGTGGACGGCGCCAATGCCGCCCGCGATTTCCTGAAGGGCAAGGGCATCTCGCAGCAGGATATCGACGTTGTGTGGACTTCGATCGCGCTGCACACCACGCCCGGTATTCCGCAGCACATGCATCCGGTGATCGCGCTCGTCACCGCGGGCGTCGAGATGGACGTGCTGGGCCTCACGTATCCGGAATACAGCGACGTCGAGCGCGAGGCCGTCGTTCGCGCGCATCCGCGTACGCCGCACTTCAAGGAAGACATCATTCAGGCGTTCTACGACGGGATCAAGCATAAGCCCGGCACGACGTTCGGCAACGTGAAGGCCGATGTGATCGCGGACAAGGATCCGCATTTCCGCGCCGGCAATTTCTGCAGCGTGATCCGGTCGTCGGCGTGGGCCGGCTGATTGCATCGGGTATCGCGCACGTTCCGCTGCACCGGGCGGAACCGTGCGTGCCGGTGGCAGGGTAGCTGCCTGTGTGAGTAGGGGCGTTGCCCTGCCGGATGTTCCACCGGGACCGGCGTTCTGATGGCGTCCATACTCAGGACGTATCCGACACCCGCTGCGTCGGCATGGGCTCGACATGGTTCGACGACAGCTTCAAGTGGGGCCGTACGGCGATGAGATCTCGCACCGGATGTTCATGAGCGATGGCGAGAAGTGCGGGATCGGGGCGCGAATCCGGAGCGAGGGGGCCGCGGTACGTGTTTCGTCATGGCGGTCGGCGAGTAGCCGGGCCGGGCGCTCCGGTCGACAAATGTACATTGCGGGATGGCAGATGCCGGTTCAGCGGCGCGATTTAATTCAATAAAAGGGTTGTTACGTGACAACCGTAAGACATCTCAGCGGACTTTATATACTGAATAATGGTTTCGCCTCATCGAAGCGAATCTTCGATTCCATCCTCAGACGCTGCTGCCAGGGGCAGGAGGGGGATCCTTGGCCGAGCCCGTCGACCGGCCGACGACAGCAGCTGTGGCTCGTCCTCCCGCAAGTTTCCGGCAAAACGCCTATAATGGCTGGGCAAATTGCCGGAGAGAGGTCATGAGCACCATCGCTTTTCATCCTTCAGGCGTCGCGCATCCGCGCCAGGCCGAATTCACGATTCTCGAGCAGCTGCTGGCGATCCGTGTCCGTTCGGGCGCCGATCTGGCCGAGCTCGCGAGCGCGCGTGTCGACGTATCGGTGATCGACCGGCTGTCCGAGCGCGGGCTGAAATCGGACGAACTGGCCTTCATCATTCCGCGCCGCACGCTGAGCCATCGTCGCCAGGCGCACGAACGTCTGTCGCCGGAGGAATCCGACAAGGCGATCCGCCTCGCGCGCATCGTCGCGCAGGCGACGGCCACGTTCGGCGACCAGGACAAGGCGATGGCGTGGTTGCGCAACGGGTTGCAGCGCTTCGGCGGCCGCACGTCGCTCGACATGGCGAGCACCGAGCACGGTGCTCGCCTCGTCGAGGAAGTCCTCACGCAAATCGACGAGGGGTATTTCGCTTGACGACGTTGTGGCGGATCAGCAATTACGCCGATCTGAAGGGCATCGGCGGGTTGCGGGCCGGCGGGCGCTGGCATTTTGCCGGGCAGCCCGTCGTCTATCTCGCCGAACACCCGGCGCTCGCGCTGCTCGAGACGCTCGTTCATTTCGAAATCGCCACCGTTGCCCAATTGCCGAGCGGATACCAGCTGCTGCGGATCGACGTGCCCGATTCGGTGGATGTCGCCGAAATCGCGGAAGGCGACGCACCGGACGACTGGCAAACGAACGTCGACTGGACCCGCAGCGCCGGCACCGAATGGCTGCATACGCGGCCGAGCGCGCTGCTGCGCGTGCCGAGCGTCGTCGTGCCGCACGCGCACAACTTCCTGTTGAATCCGCTGCATCCGGCCGCATCCGAGATTCGCATCGCGGAAGTCATGCAATCGCCGTACGACACGCGAATCCTGCGCCTGATCCAGTCGAAGTCGGGCGCATAACGAACGGGAAGGAAAAGGGTGCGTTCAGCGTTCGTGCGCAGCGCGATCCGCGGCTGCGTCCGGCGGCAGCGTCTGCCGGATGCGCGTGACCGTTCGCGTGCTGACGAGGCCGAGCATCGCACTGACCTCGGCATGCGTGTGGCCCGCGAGCAACTGCCGGCGCGCATACGTGTTGCGCAGCACGCGCGGGCTCATGTCCGCCGCGTGGAAGCCGATCGCGGTGAGCGCTTCGCGCACCACGAGCAGCAGGAACATGTCGTTCATCGCGCCACCGCCGCGCGGTGCGGGGAACAGCAGCGCCGGTGCCGGCGTATCCGTCGAATACGCGTGCCACGCGGCGAGCGGCGCCAGCGCGAATTCGGCCAGTTCGACCCGGCGCGCCGGCCGCGCGCGATCGCGCGGCACGGACAACGCCGGTGGCTGCGCGTCGAGATCGGGCGCGGCGCGGGGCATCGCACGAATCTCGGCCGAGGTGATACCGCTGGCAAGCAGCAGCGCGACGATCGCGCGATTCCGGCAGTCGGTGGGCGAGTCGTCCGGCCGAGGCTGGACATGGCGCTGCAGCGCCGCGTCGGCGTCGGGCGGCAGGTAGCACGGCTCCGGCTCGCCGGCCGGCCAGGCGAGATCGCGCGTCGTCCGTCCTGCCGGGTGGATCGTCCGCACACCGGTGTCGACCAGATGCCGCCCCAGCCGGTCGATCAGCTTCGCATAGCGCACGCGCGTCGACGTGCCGGGTGCGCAGGTACGGTCGAGTTCCGCCAGGAACGCCGCGACGTGGTCGGGGCCGAACGTGACCAGCGACACGCGCTGTGCGATCAGATGGCGCAGGAACCGCTCGAACATCGCGACGTGCTGCACGACCGAACGCGGCGCGAACGGCCGGCGGCCGGCGCCCGTCGCGGCGGTTTCCTGCCATGCGCGAAACGCGCCGACGGGGTCGTGAATCCAGCGATTCGTGTTCATCCACGATTTATAGCCGGACGCGGTGACGCCGGCAATCGTCCCGATGTCCATCCGTTCGGCGCGACACGCGTCTCGTCGATTCCGTCGGTGTTCATCGTCAGGTAGACGAGCACGAGCGGCAGCGTGATGAAGAAGCGGAACGCGTCCGGTACGCCGTTCCATTGCCTCGACATCCCCATCCCGAACCATTCGCCGCCGACCGACATGAACGCAACCTGTCACGTGAGGAGGCCGAGCGTCAGGCCGGCGATCGCGTGTGCCTTGGCCGTGCGGAACGCCGCTTCGCCGGCGCGGCGCGCGCAGCAACCGGACCGCGCCGATCCGGCACGGCAAGGCCGTCGCCGTTTCCATCGCGATGATGATGCCGATATACCCGAAGCCGGCGCGGCGCCGAGGAGACGCGCGTGCCGGAGCCAGGAGAGAGCGGCGCTTGCCGGTCGAACGGAGGATGTCGTCAAGCGGAGCGCAGCGTGCGCCGCGCTGCCCGTTATCGCCGTTACGCTTCGCGCGAAGGTGCCGGTGGCACGCTTGCCTGCGTCTGTCCGCTCAACCGCGCGAGCGCGGCGAATGCCAGTTGCGTTGCGATGGCCGCGAGCGTGCCAGCCGCCATGCCGTTGCCGAGCACGATCTGGACGGGCGCGCCGAATTGACGATACAGGTTCGGCACCAGGATCGGCGCGAGACCGACCACCAGCGCGGCCGCGAGCGTGTACTGGTTGGCGCGCGCGTGCAGGTCGACGCCGGCGAGCAGCCGGATGCCCATCACGCCGATCATCGCGAACACGACCAGCGCGGTGCCGCCGACGACGGCGGCCGGAATCGCATACGCGAGCCGCGCGAGCGGGGCGAACAGCGCAATGACGATCAGGATTGCGCCGGCGGCGGCCGTCACGTAGCGCGAGCGCACGCCGGTCGTCTGTACGACGCCGATGTTCTCGGCACTGGTCACGATCAGCGGCGTGCCGAACAGCGCGCCGGCCAGCGACGCCAGTGCATCGCCGCGTATCGTCTTCGGCACGTCGCGCGTCATCGAGACCGCCTTGCCGCACGTCTCGCCGACGGCAACGGTCTGCGCGGTGGCCTCGGCCATCGAGATCGCGGTGAAGATCAGCAGCGGCAGCGCGGCCAGCACGTCGAAGCGCGGCATCCCGAACGGCAGCCACACCGGATGCGTGAACCACGGGCCGTGCCATACGCCGGCGAGCGCCGGCATCGCGTCGAGCGCCCAGCCGAGCGTCGCGCCGGCCATCAACCCGATCAGTACCGCGAGGCGCCCGAGCGTGCCGCGAAACGCACCGGCGACGGCGACGGTGGCGACGATCGTCGCAAGCGCGAGACCGAGCGCGCGCGGTTGCGCGAAGTCGGCCGAGCCGGGCTGGCCGACGACGATCGCCGCGTAGATCCGGATCAGGTTGATCGACACGAGCAACAGCATCGCGCCGACGACGACGCGTGGAAAGAGCCGCAGGCAGCGCGTGAACACGGGCAGCAGCACCCAGTAGAACGCGCTGGCGAGCAGCGCCGCGCCAGCGGCGGTCGGCAGGCCCGACTGCGCGGCGATGCCCGCGAACAGCATCGTCGGTGCGCCGCCGGGCACCATTACGAACGGCATGCGTGCGCCGATCGGGCCGGCACCGAGCGATTGCACCAGCGTGCCGACGCCGCACGCGAAGAACGTCGCGCCGATCAGCTGGACCGTCAGGTCGGCCGGCAGCGCCAGGACTTTCGCGATGAGGAAGACGGCCGTGATCGGCGACGCGGCCATCGACAGCACGTGCTGCAGCCCGAACAGCGCGAGCTGCCACGCGGGCAACCGTGCATCGACGGGCGGTGAGATCGGATCGTGCGACACGGCAGGCCCCTCGGAAGCGAACGGCGACGATGGCAGGAATGCAACGGCGAACGACGCGTCAGGTCCGCAGCCAGGGCAGTTGCGCGGCGCTGTAGCGGAACGTCTGGAACACGCTGTTCAGCTGGCCGGGGCCGGTCTTGCGCGCGGCCTCGTCCGGGTATTCGGCGAACCACGGGATCACGTATTCCCACACGACTTCGCCGGCCGGCGTCACTTCGAACAGCCGGCCCGTCGACGATTCGGTGATGTGCGTGTTGCCGTTCGGCAAGCGCTGCGCGTTGCCCATGAACGGCGTGTAGAACAGGTTCACGACGTCGTCCGTGTACGACCAGACGACGCGTTGCGTCGCGGGATCGATCTCGACGACGCGCGAGAACACGACGTGCGCGCCGTGGCGGAAATTGCCGTTGTCGAACGCGAGGATGTTGCCGTTCGCGAGCGGCACGGGCGCATGCTGGTGCGACACGACGTCCGGCCCGACGTGCAGGTCGACGCGACCGGTTGCGCGGTTTACGCCGATGATCCCCGACGTCGTGCGCAGGCTCATCAGCACGCGCCCGTTCGCGTCGACCGCGAGACCGTTGACGAGCGGCCAGTGATAGCGGCCGAACCCGGCCGCGATCGGAAAATCCTCGGGTCGCAGGTGCTCGCGCGCGTGCCATTCCCACACGATCTGTCCGGCCCGGTTCACTTCGCGGATCACGTCCGCGTACATCACGTCGTCGTCGCCGTGCGGCGTACCGCCCGGCACGCGCCGCGCGAACGCGGCGTCGACCGGTTCGCACGCGGCGTAGAGGAGGTTGCCGTTCGGCAGCCACTGCGCATCGTGGTGATGCGCGGGATCCTCGTAGCGCCACACCGTTTCGCCTTGCGGCGTGACCTCGTAGAAGTCGCCGCCATGCCACATCGACCACGGCGCGTAGCGGGATTCGGATTGCGGGTGATTGCCGTTGTAGCCGAGGTTGCCGTTCGCGAGGATGACCGCGTGACGGCCGGGGCGCACGGGCATTTTCCACTGATGGGCGACCTCGCCGTCGATGCCGACGAGATAGACGTTGCCGTCCGCCGTTTGCGGCGCGATGAGCGTGTAGCCGCCCGCGGACAGGGCGGGATCGTGGGCGATGAGGCCGACGCCGCGGCGCCGCTGGGTAATCTGGTCGACGGTCGTCATTGCGGTCTCCATTCGAGTCGAACACGGGAATGCAGCGCAATCTAGACGATCCGGAGAGTCAGTGAAACTGGATTATTCTTGACGGCGTGTTCGGAAAAATCTAACGGTCCATTCATGCGTTCGATATCGCAGACATTCCGCTGTTTCGACGAGGTCGCCCGGCGCGGCTCGATTCGCAAGGCAGCCGACGCGCTGCACCTGACCGCCGCGGCCGTGCACCAGCAGATCCGCAATCTCGAGGAGCAGGTCGGCGTGCCGCTGTTCGACCGGCTGCCGCGCGGCATGCAGCTGACGCTCGCCGGCGAGATCGTGATCGCCGCCGTGCGGCGCGGCCAGCGCGACTTCGACAACGCGCTGACGCAGGTCGAGGATTTGCGCGCACTGCGGCGCGGGCACGTGAACCTGGCCGTGCCCGCATCGACGGCCGAGAAGCTCGTGCCCGACGCGATCCTGGCCGCGATGCAGCGCTATCCCGGCGTCACGTACAGCGTGCGCTCGGGAAACGGCGAGAGCATCGTGCGCTGGGTCGAGACGGGCGAGGCCGACATCGGCTATGCGCTGCGCCGGCGCACGGCGGCGAGCGTCGTCGAGGTGCGCGCGTTCGCGCAGCCGCTGGGTGTCGTCACGGCACCTGGCCATCCGCTGGCGTTGTCCGGCGGCAAGGTGCGAATGCGCGACTGCTTCGCCCATCCGCTGCTCCTGATGACACCCGACACGGAGCTGCGCGCGATGTTCGACCAGATCGATGCGCGACAGCCGCGCAACGCGCGACCGCTGGTCGAGACGGGTTCGGTGTCGATGGTGCGGCGACTCGCGGCCGAAGGGGCCGGCATCGGCTTCCTGATCGCGGAGAACGTCGCGGACGACGTCGCGGCCGGCCGGCTCGCGTGGACGCCGCTCGCCGATGCGGGCGCGCGTTCGTTCAGCTGCATCTACCAGCGCGCGGACATGAGCGCGACTGTCGCGATGACGATGTTTCTCGAGTTTTTCTCGGAAGCGATCGAAGCGATGGGGCACGGTTTCGCGCGTGATGGCCGCGTGGCCGGCAAGCGTCGCCGGACGGCAACGTAACGAAGCCGCGTCGCGACGCAGTGCAGCAAATGGCCGGCAAGCCGGTTCGGTGGCGTTGTACGTGCAACGATCGGCCGCATTGCGTCATTTCCTTGTTGCGGAAAGAAAATTGTTCATGGGACTATCGAACGCGTTGCCCGCGCACCGAGGGGGGCGCAGGCAGCGTGATGCCCATCGCAACGCTCTAAAAGAACATCGACGAACAATGAACAGAACAGCGATTTTTCCGTATGCCTCTGTATTGCTCGCGGCCGCGCTGCTGACCGCATGCGGCGGCGATGTCGAGAACGACGCGGGTCACGCGACGACACCTTCAGCCGACACCAGCTGCCTCGCGGTCGACAACAGCGGTGCGACGGTCGTGGTCGGGTCGAACCAGCCGGGCGATCCGTCGCTGCCGGAAGCGTCGTCGGGTTATCGCACCGGGATGAAACCGGTCTACGCGAAGACCTACCTCGTGGCCACGTCGAACGCGTACGCGAGCGCGGCCGGCTGCGCGGTGCTGAAGAAGGGCGGCACGGCCGCCGATGCGGCGGTCGCCGTGCAGGCCGTGCTCGGCCTGACGGTGCCCGAGGCGACGGGCCTTGGGTCGGGCGGCGTGCTGCTCTACTACGATGCCCGCGGCAAGACGCTGCAGGCCTACGACGGCCGCGAAACCGCGCCGGCCGCCGCGACGGAAAACTACCTGCGTTACGTCGACGACGCGACCGACCATTCCGCGCCGCAGCCGAACGCGCGCGCGAGCGGCCGCTCGATCGGCACGATCGGCGTGCCGCGGCTCATCGAGGCGCTGCAACAGGATCACGGCCGCCTGCCGTGGCAGAACCTGTTCGGCGATGCGATCACGCTCGCGACCAACGGCTTTCCGATCGGCGGCCGGCTCGCCGACGCGATCGCGGCGAACGCCACGAACCTGAAGCGCGATCCCGAGGCCGCCGCGTACTTCCTGAACGCCGACGGTTCGCCGAAGACGCTCGGCACGGTCCTGAAGAACCCCGCGTACGCGCGCACGCTGGCGCTGATGGCGCAGTCGGGTGCGAATGCGCTGTACACCGGGCAGATCGCACAGGACATCGTCGCGAAGATCGCGGTGACGAAGGGTGCGGACGGCTCGACGCTCACGCCGGGCAAGACGACCGTCGCGGATCTGGCCGCCTATCAGGCGAAGCGTCGCGTACCGGTGTGCACGACCTATCGCAGCTACTGGGTGTGCGGGATGCCGCCGCCGTCGTCGGGCGGCATCGCGGTCGCGTCGGCGCTCGGCATTCTCGAGAACTTCGACCTGAAGTCGCTGAAGCCGACCGCGATCGATCTCGAAGGCGGCAAGCCGACCGTCGCGGGCGTGCATCTCGTCACCGAGGCCGAGCGGCTCGCGTATGCCGACCGCGACAAGTACGTGGCCGATACGGATTTCGTGCCGCTGCCCGGCGGCACGTGGGACACGTTGCTGAACAAGCCGTACCTGAAGTCGCGCGCGGCGCTGATCGACACGACCAAGAGCATGGGGACCGCCCAGCCGGGCAATCTCGGTGCGGTGCCGCTCGGTGTCGACACGACGCTGATCGAGCACGGCACGAACCAGTTCACGATCGTCGACGGCGACGGCAACGTGCTGAGCGCGACGACGACGGTCGAGTCGAGCATGGGCTCGTTCCACATGACCAACGGCTTCCTGCTGAACAACCAGCTGACCGACTTCTCCGCGAACCCGGTCGACACGTCCGGCAATCCGGTGGCCAACCGGCTGCAGCCGGGCAAGCGGCCGCGCAGCTCGATGGCGCCGACGATCGTGTTCGGGCAGGCCGCCGACGGCTCGCGCGGCGATTTCGTGATGGCGACCGGTTCGCCGGGCGGCGGCACGATTCCGCAATACGTGGTCAAGACGCTCGTCGGCGCGCTCGACTGGGGGCTCGACGCGCAGCAGTCCGCGGGGCTCGTCGATTTCGGCGCGAGCAACAGCCCGACGACCACGATCGGCGGCGAGCATCCGAACGTCAACACGGCGAACAACGGTGCGAACGATCCGCTGATCACGGGGTTGCTCGCGCTCGGGCACAAGGTGTCGACGTCGGCGCAGGCGAGCGGCGTCAATACGGTGATGCGCGTGACGGTCGGCCAGTCGCCGGCGTTGCAGGGCGGTACCGATCCGCGTCGCGAAGGCGTCGTGCTCGGCGATACGTTTCGGCCGTAACTGGGTGAGTGCGTACGGCCCCGGTCCGCCGACGGGCGGTCAGGGCCGTTTTTCATGGCGAGGCCGCATGGATGGCCGGGCAATGCACATCGTTCGGAATGCTGATGAAATAGGCTGGCCGCTTCACCAGCCGGGTGGGCCGATGCGTGGCGATCGGGCGAATCACCCAGGCGGAGCGCCGCTCCCGTTCGCCGACGAATAGGGTGTCCATCCCGCCGCGAGCCCTCGATTGTCAAACAGTGTGAGTCAATCGTCAGCATTTGCAACCGAAGTAACAGTCCCCGCAATTCAATCGTTTTGCGCGCCGGCGCCGCTACATTAGCCCCACCTGCCGCACTTCGCGGTGAGGCATGCGACAAGCCGCACGAAGGCGGCCCGCAGCAACAACGTCTTTGGGGAGAATGACCATGAACAAGATTCGTACGATCCTGCTGGGTGCCGCTCTGACGGCGATGGCGACGTCGGCTGCATTCGCACAGACGGCCCAAACCGGCGCACAGGGTTCTGCTGGCGTCGGCGCACAGGTCCAGACGCCGCTGCTCGGCGGCGGCGTGGGCGTGCAGGCCGGCGCCGGCGCGAATGCGGCGGGCTCGGGTTCGGGCGCAGGCAATGTGGTTGGCGGCGCGCTGAACGGCGTCGGCAAGACGGTCGGCGGCGTCGGCTCGGCAGCCGGCAATGCGGTCGGCGGCGCGACGCAGGCGGTCGGTTCCGCAGCCGGTACGGCGAAGGATGCGGCGGCATCGGCCGTCCACTCGACGAAGTCGCACGTGAAGCACGTCGCCGGTTCGGTGAAGAGCCATGCGCAAGGCGCGATGTCGACGGCAGGCGACGTCGCGGGTGGCGCGAAGGCGAAGGCCGGCGAGGCGCTCGAAGGCACGGCTAACGCAGTGCAAGGCGGCGCATCGGTCGGCGTGAAGGGTTCGGCGTCGGCGCAAGGCGGCGCGCTGTAAGCAGCACGCGTTCCGTCAAGGCCCGGCCCGCTTCGATGCGGGCCGGGCTTTTTTTATTGGCGCGCGCGGCCCCTGCCCATTGCCGGCCCGCCATGCTTAAATAGCGAGGCTCCCGGTTGCGGGGCCGCCGCGACGGCGGTGCCGGTCGACCAGGGCAAGCATGTCCGATCGACATCGTGACGACAGACGACACCAAAACGCCGCGTCGGCCAGCCCGGCGCGGTCCGATAACATTCCGAGGCATCACGTCATGACCATCCTGTTCCGTCTTCTCGCGCTTGCCTGCGCGCTCTGGCTGGCCGCCTGCGCGGCGCCGCCCCCGCCGTCCGCCAGCGCCGCCGCGTCCCCCGCCGCACCGGACGCCGGCGAACGCCGCGGGCTCGGCACCGCGTGGGGCGAGTCGGTGCGATCCGAAACCCGCCAGGTCGAATTCGAACGCGCGGATCCGGCCAAGCCGACGGATCTCGCGTCGGTCTACTACAACGATGCGCTGCCCGGCCATCCGCCGGCCTCGCAGGTTCGCCGGCTGCCGACCCGCGTCGCGCTCGCCAATGGCGACATCGCGCTGTCGTTCATCGACGAAAAGGGCGCGCCGCTGCGGCTCGCGCGCAACAACGGCCGCTGGCACATGGCGGGCGTCGAGGGTTCGCGCTACATCATCGTGCTGCGCAACCAGGGGCGCCGCACGTTCGAAGTCGTGTCGACGGTCGACGGCCTCGACGTGCTGTCGGGCCGGCCGGGCAGCTATACGAACGGCGGCTACGTGCTGTATCCGGGCCGCACGCTGACGATCGAGGGTTTTCGCAAGAGCCGCGACGAAGTCGCCGCGTTCCGCTTTGCCGCCGTGCCCGACAGCTACGTCGCGAACTCGAAGTACGGCGATGCCGCGAACGTCGGCGTGATCGGCGTTGCGCTGTTCGCGCAGAAAGACGACGACGAGGAAGCGCTGCGCCGCAACGCGAATCCGTTCCCCGGCAACGACAACCGCTTTGCGCCGCCGCCCGTTCCGCGCGGCGAGTAACGGCATGTAGTCGGGCGCCCGCATGCGTCGCGACGCACGCGGGGCGATCCAGCGCGTTTTCCCGCTGCCCGTTCAACGCCGTTGCCGTTTCGTATCTCCCGAAACACGATCCAAGGCGCAATCGCCCCTATCGGACGATTGCGCGGCCATCGTTTCGTGAGCGGGCCGTTCTGCGGCGGCGCGGTTTCGCCGTCGCTCGCTCGTGCTGCGGCACAATGTCGGTTCGCACCGGTATCGCGTGCTTCCCGGCCATCCGGACCGACGGATAACGTCTTGTCGTTACCCGCTTTCAGGTACCATCCCGACCCGCTTGCAACGGGCCGCATGATCCGGTCCGGCACGCGCCTTACGTCACGCGGCAGGCCCGGCGGCTGGCGGGACGACGATTGACGGCACGGGCCCGTGCGAGCGGCGTCGCCCTTCGCCATGAAACAGAGGAACCTTCGTGAAGTTCATCCACGCGGCAGACATTCACCTTGACAGCCCGTTGCACGGCCTGAGCGCGTACCCCGACGCGCCGGCCGCGCAGTTGCGCAACGCGTCGCGCGAGGCGCTGCGGCAACTCGTGGATCGTGCGATCGAAGAGGACGTCGCGTTCCTCGTGATCGCGGGCGACCTGTACGACGGCGACTGGAAGGATCACAACACGGGCATCTTCTTCGGCCAGCAGATGGGGCGCCTGCGCAAGGCCGGCATCCGCGCGTTCGTGCTCGGCGGCAACCACGATGCCGAAAGCGAGATGACGAAGAAGCTGACGCTGCCCGACAACGTCACCGTGTTCGGCCACCGCAAGCCGGAAACCGTCAAGCTGCCCGAATTCGACGTCGCGCTGCACGGGCAGAGCTTCAAGGACAAGGCCGTCGTCGACAATCTCGCGCTCGGCTATCCGGATCCGGTACCCGGCTACTACAACATCGGCGTGTTGCACACGGCGCTGGAAGGGTATGCCGCGCACGCGAACTACGCGCCGTGCACGCTGGCCGAACTGCACGCGAAGGGCTACGACTACTGGGCGCTCGGCCACGTGCACGAGTTCCAGCAATGGACGGGGCCGTCCACCGTCGTGTTTCCCGGCAACCTCCAGGGGCGCCACATCCGCGAGACGGGCCGGCGCGGCGCGGTGCTCGTGACGGTTGAGCAAGGCCGCACGCAGGTCGAGCGCCTGTATCTGGACGTGCTGCGCTGGGAAGCCGTGTCGGTCGACGCGTCCGATTGCCTGTCGGTCGCCGATTTGTCGAGAAAGATCGGCCAGTCGCTGGAGGCGCTGCTGACCGTCGACGGCCACGTGCCGCGCGCGGTGCGCGTGACGGTCACGGGGCGCACGCCCGCGCACGGCCTCTTTTTCGGCCGCGCGCCGCAGTTGCGCGCGGAGGTGCTCAACCAGATCGGCATCATCGGCAACGAGCGGCTGTGGCTCGAGAAGGTCCGGCTCGCGACGTCCGCCGCCGATCACCAGCCTGGCGAAAGCGAGCAGCTCGAAGCGCTGGAGGATCTGAAGCAGATCCTCGCCGATGCCGCGCACGATCCGGATTTCCTCGTGCTGCTCGAACGCGACCTGAAGCCGTTCGTCGGCAAGGTACGCAGCGACGTGAAGGAGGAGGTGCCGTTGCTGACGATGGCGCGCGCCGGTGAACTGACGGCGCTGGTCGAGCAGGTCGGGCCCGCGTTGCTCGCGCGGCTGGCGAGGGGGGAGTAAGCGATGCGCATCAGCCAGCTCGATCTGATCAAGTACGGCAAGTTCACCGACGAGACGCTGCGGTTCCCGCCGGCCCGCGAGGATTTTCACGTGATCGTCGGGCCGAACGAGGCCGGCAAGTCGACGATCCGCACGGCCGTATCCGAGCTGCTGTTCGGGATGAAGCTGCAGACGCCGCTCGATTTCCTGCACAGCACGCCCGAGTTGCGGATCGGCGGCGTGCTGGAGAGCGGTACGAGCGAACTCGTGTTCCACCGTGCGCGCGGGCGCAGTTCGCTGCGCACGCCCGGCGACGACAAGCTGCCCGACGACTATCTGGCGGCGATCCTCGACGGCGCGACGCGTGAGTTCTTCGAGCAGATGTTCGGGCTCGATCACGGACGGCTGGTCGATGGAGGCCGGAGCATTCTCGATGCTTCCGACAAGCTCGGCCAGGTGTTGTTCGAATCGGCTGCCGGTGTCGGCAGTCTCGGGCCGGTGCGCGAGGAGCTCGACGCGCGCGCGCTCGAGCTGTGGGCGCCGCGTCGGAGCGGCAGCGCGTTTGCGTTGGCCGAGACGTCGTTCAACGAAGCCGTGACCGAACTGAAGACGGTCCAGGTCCGCACGCGCGACTGGGTCGATCGCAAGGACGCGCGCGAAGCGGTCGAGCAGCAGATCGAGCAGGCGCGCGCGGAACAGCGCCGGCTCGAAACGCTGCGCTCGAAGCTTGAACGCGTCCGTCGGCTTGCGCCATACCTGAAGGAGCTGACGGTCAAGGATGCGGCGCTGGCCGAACTGGGTGCGGTCGTCGAGTTGCCGCCGACTGCGTATGCCGATCTGCTGAAGGCGCAGGGCGATCTCGCGGCCGAGCAGAAGGTGCTCGAAGAACGTCGCGCCGACCTGCTCGCGAAACGGCAGGCGCGCGAGGCGATCGATGCGGACGCCGGCACGCTGGCGCTCGAAGCCGATATCGAAGCGCTCGATCGGTTGCGCGGCACGTGCATGAATCACGCGCAGGATTTGCTGTTGCTCGGCGCGGATGTCGAGCGGCATGTGTCCGCCGCGTGCGCGGCGGCGGCCCAGCTCGACTGGCCGACGAACGAAGCGTCGCTGCGTGCGTCGCTGCCGACGGCGCTGTCGCTGAAGACGGTGACGAACCTGCTGCGAGAGCACGGCGCGCTGCACCAGGCGCTCGCCGGCGCGCGCGAGTCGCTCGACGAACGCACGCGCGAGCTTGCGCAGGTGCGGGAACAACAGGCGCGACTGTCGACCGTCGACGTGCCGGAGGCGCTGCGCGCGGCGCTGGCCGACGCGCAAGCCTTTCGCAACAGCGGTCAGCGCGAGCAGGCGCTGGCGCACGAGATCGCGGCCGCCGAACGCACGCTGTCGGGTGCGCTCGATGCGCTTGGCCAGTGGCGCATGCCGGTCGACACGCTGCGCGCGCTCGACGTGCCGTCGGCGGCGCGGCTCGGCGCGCTGCTGAAGGAAGACGGCGAGTACGCGAGCGCGGCCGCCGCGGCACGTGATGCGCGGGACAGCGCGCTCGAGGAGCTCGAGCGGCTCGAACTGCAGGAGAAGCATTTCGCGGAGAACCACAAGGTCGTCACGACCGCCGACGTGCTGGCGGCGCGCGCGCGGCGCGATGGCGCGTGGGGCGACATCCGCAATGGCACGGTCGATCTCGCCGCGGGCGCACCGGCGGTCGACGGCGCGATTCGCCTCGCCGACGAACTCGTCGATGCACAGCTCGGCGCGACGCAGGCCGCGGCGACGTTGCAATCGCTGCGTCAGCAGGTCGAGTCCGCGCGTGCGGGCGCGGCACGCAGGCAGGCCGCGCTGGACGAACGCGAGCGCGAACTGACCGCGCATCGCGACGCGTGGGCCGCACTCGCGGCGAGAGCCGCGGTGCCCGGCATGTCGCTGGCGGCGATGGGCGACTGGCTCGCGAAGCGCGAAACGGTGTTCGCCGCGCAGGCGGATCTCGACCGCCAGCGCCGCGAATTCGACGCGCTGCGTGCGGCCCGGGACGGCGCGGAAGCCGCGCTGCGCGCGGCGTTGCGCACGGTATCGCGAGGTGGCGAGCCGGACGGCCTGGCGGCGCTCGTCGCGATTGCCGAGGCCTTCGTACAGTCGGCCGAGAAAGCGATCGCGCAGCAGGATAGCCTGGAAGACCGTGCGCGGGAAGCCGAACGCGGATGCGCGACCGCGCAATCGCGGGCCGGCCACGCGCAAACGGCTTACGACGCGTGGCAAGCGCAGTGGCGCGACGCGCTGGCCGACGCGAAACTGTCCGCGAGCGCGACGACGCTGGCCGCGGCGGAAGGGGCGCTCACGCTCGCGAATACGGTGACGGCCGAACTGGCCGATGCCGACGCGCCGCGCAACCGGATCGCCGCGATCCGCGCGGAGCTGGCCGCGCTCGAGGCCGGCGCGCGGCGGCTTGCGGAAGCGCTCGCGCCGGAATGGCTGGCGAGCGGCGACTGGCCGGACGTGGCGCGCCGGCTGACGATGCGCCTCGCGGCCGCCCGGGAAATCGCGCGTGCGATCGACCGTGCCGACGAAGCCGTGCGGCACGCCGACGGCAAGGTCGCGGACGCGGCCGCCGCGGTGGCCGGTGCGGATGCACGAATCCAGCCGTTGCTTCAACTGGCCGGCGTCGCGTCGATCGACGCGGCGCTGCCGCTGGCCGAGCGCTCGGATCGTCAGCGTCAGCTTCGGCAGGCGGTCGAGGCCGCGCACGAGGCATTGGTGCGCGATGGCGACGGTCTTCCCCGGTCCGCCGTCGAAGCCGAGGTCGCGGAGCAGGACATCGCCGACGTACCGGCGCATCTCGAAGCGGTGAAGCAGTCGCTCGGCGATGTCGGCAAGCGGCTGAACGAGCTGTCGCAGCAGCAGGTCGTGGCCGACCAGGCGTTCGGCGCGATCGACGGCCAGGCGAATGCGGCCGTCGCCGAGTCGAAACGGCAGGAAGCGCTGGCGGCGATGGGCGATGCGGCCGAACAGTATCTGGAGGCGGCCACCGCGAGCCGCTTGCTGAAGTGGGCGACGGATCGCTATCGCGACCAGAAGCAGGGGCCGATGCTCAGGCGCGCGGGCGAGATCTTCGCGGGGCTCACGCTCGGCGAATTCGCGAAGCTGACCGTCGACACCGAACGGACGCCGCCTGCGCTGTATGCGCGGCGTACGAAGGGCGCGTCGGTCGAGGTCGCCGGGCTGAGCGAAGGCACGCGCGACCAGTTGTTCCTCGCGCTGCGGATTGCGGCGCTGGAGCTGCAGCTCGGCAGCCGCATCGCGCTGCCGTTCGTCGCCGACGATCTGTTCATCAATTTCGACGATGCGCGCGCGAAGGCCGGACTCGATGCGCTGCGCGATCTGTCGACGCGAACCCAGGTGCTGTTCCTGACGCACCACGACCACCTGTTGCCGCTCGTGCGGGACGTCTTCGGCGCGCGGGTCAATGTGGTCGAGTTGCAGCGCGCGCCGGCCGGCGCGTGATGCGCGGGCCGGCCGCGATGCCGGTACACGGGAAGGGGCATCGCGTGCAGGTAGTATGAGCGGTTCCGAAACGCACGGGACCGGGACAACCGGTCGCGGGTCTGGCCACACGAGGGGAAAATATGAAAAAGCTGGTAGCCGCCATCGCGTTCGCGGCGGACAAGCATCGCAATCAGCGTCGCAAGGACGAAGAGGCGTCACCGTACATCAATCATCCGATCGCACTTGCCGACGTGCTGGCCAACGAAGCCGGTATCGAGGACGAGCGCGTGATCGTCGCGGCCGTGCTGCACGACACGGTCGAGGACACGGAGACGACCGAGCAGGAACTGCTGCGGCTGTTCGGCAAGGACGTGGCGGACATCGTGATGGAGGTCACCGACGACAAGTCGTTGCCGAAGGAGGAGCGCAAGCGCCTGCAGATCGAGCACGCGTCGACCATCAGCCGGCGAGCGAAGCTCGTGAAGCTCGCCGACAAGATCTGCAACCTGCGCGACATCGCGCGGCATCCGCCCGCGGACTGGCCGCTCGAGCGCAAGCAGGCGTATTTCGACTGGGCGAAGTCGGTCGTCGACCCGATGCGCGGCGTGCATCCCGGTCTCGAGGCGATCTTCGACACCGCGTACGGCGCGCGGCCGGCGGACTGAAGTTCCGGCATGGTATCGGCTCGATCCGTCGCATCCGCCGCGCGACAGGTGCCCGCCGTGGCGGGTGTCGACGTCGGGGGCGACAAGAAGCTGTGCGATCTCGTGATCCTGCGCGGGTCGACGGTCGTCTGCCGCGAAGCGCGGATTGCCCCCGAGGCGATACCCGCGCTGTGTGTTGCCCATGACGTCGTGGCCGTCGGCGTCGACGCGCCGAGCGTGTGGTGGCCACGCGTCGGCCGCCGGGCGGCCGAACAGGCGCTCGCCTGCGAGCGGATCTCGTGTTTTCCGACACCGTCGCGGGAGCAGGCCGTTTCAAGCACGTCGGGCTTCTTCGACTGGATGTTCATCGGGGAACGCGTGTACCGCGCGCTGGCGGATACCTATCCATTGCTGACCGGTGTGCACTATGCGGGTGGTCGTGCGAGTTTCGAGACCTATCCGTATGCGATTACCTGCGCGATGCTGGGCAAGGCGGTGGCGTCCGCGAAGCAGAAGCGTACCCAGCGCCTGCAATTGCTGGAGCGGCTGGGGATCGACGTGTCGATGCTGCGCTCCGTCGATGCGCGAGACGCAACCCTTTGCGCGTTGACCGCGCAATACGTGATCGACGGGAACGCATATGCGTATGGTGACACGGAGGGCGGTTACATCCGCGTGCCGATCGTGAGCGAGGCGATCGTGCTCGACTCGCTATAGCGGCGGCACGTGGCGACTGTGGGGCGGTTGCCACGACAAGGTGAGCTTTTGCGGGAGAGGGGCGGTCTTCCCGGCGCCGATGCCGTAGGCATTGCGTGTCGACCACCAACATCGGGATGGCCGGCGCGCACGGCATGAAGCCGGTGCGCCGCGCGATCCCCGGCGGCACCATTCAGTCCTCGAGGATGGACTTCGGCACGCTGGACAGGTCGCAGGCTTGCGCCTGATCGAAATAGTCTTCGGCGTCGTTGATCATCACGACCGCGACGTCGATCAGCTCGTCGAGCCGTTGCAGCAGCGATTCGCGCCACTCGATGTCTTCATCGCGCGCTGGCGTCTTGTCCAGTTGTTCGATGATCGAATCGGCTGTCTGCAGGAAAGGAATCGCCTGCTGATAGTTCTCGATCGAGACCATCGCCGCGTTACGCGCGCCGACGAGCCGCTCGCGATGCTCGTCCGCCAGTTCGGATTCGCCGCTGATCCGAGGCAATACATCCGAGATGCGTTGGAGAAGCGCCGGCGTTTGTTCTTCCAGCAGGATGGCGCGTTCGCGCAGCGCCGCATATTCGTCGCGAAGATCGGCGTCGCCGGATTGAGTCGTGCTGTCCATCGTCGATAGGGGTGCGTGGTTCGGTCGCGGCATGATACTCGACAGCGCCAGGTTCCTTGTCCGTTCCGCTGCGTTCCATATAGGGGGAAAGACGGGCATACGTCATAGCTATAGCGAACCGCTCGCGTTGCGATTCAGGCCCGTCGAACCCCCAGCCCCCGTGCGCGGCAACGCACGGGGGCTTTTCCAACTTTTTTCACAAGGGGCTTGCGCGGGCGGCGCGAGGTGCATAGAATCACGCCTCTTTCGCGCTCACGGAAACGCGGCGCGGAAGGAAGGGAAGCAGTGCGGTTGGGGCCCGGCAGGAGCGGCCTCGGCGGTACGGAAGTTGAGCCCCGCGGTCGCAACGACGTAGTGCAAAAAGTTGTTGACGAACTGCGAAACACGGTTCATAATCTCGCTTCTCTGCTGCTGAAAACGCAGCGCTGCCGGGAAACACGATGTTCCTCGCAGATTGCTCTTTAAAAATTAACAGCCGATAAGTGTGGGCGCTTGATGACAGCGAGCTGATCCTCGGATCAGATAGCGAAAGTATCAAGAGTCTCACACTAAAGTAAGTCAGGTTTATGAAGTGATTCATATTCCTGTCAGCTTTGAGTGAGCGACCGGTTCTTAACCGAACCGAAAACAGTAACAGGTTTAAACTGAAGAGTTTGATCCTGGCTCAGATTGAACGCTGGCGGCATGCCTTACACATGCAAGTCGAACGGCAGCACGGGTGCTTGCACCTGGTGGCGAGTGGCGAACGGGTGAGTAATACATCGGAACATGTCCTGTAGTGGGGGATAGCCCGGCGAAAGCCGGATTAATACCGCATACGATCTACGGATGAAAGCGGGGGACCTTCGGGCCTCGCGCTATAGGGTTGGCCGATGGCTGATTAGCTAGTTGGTGGGGTAAAGGCCTACCAAGGCGACGATCAGTAGCTGGTCTGAGAGGACGACCAGCCACACTGGGACTGAGACACGGCCCAGACTCCTACGGGAGGCAGCAGTGGGGAATTTTGGACAATGGGCGAAAGCCTGATCCAGCAATGCCGCGTGTGTGAAGAAGGCCTTCGGGTTGTAAAGCACTTTTGTCCGGAAAGAAATCCTTGGCTCTAATACAGTCGGGGGATGACGGTACCGGAAGAATAAGCACCGGCTAACTACGTGCCAGCAGCCGCGGTAATACGTAGGGTGCAAGCGTTAATCGGAATTACTGGGCGTAAAGCGTGCGCAGGCGGTTTGCTAAGACCGATGTGAAATCCCCGGGCTCAACCTGGGAACTGCATTGGTGACTGGCAGGCTAGAGTATGGCAGAGGGGGGTAGAATTCCACGTGTAGCAGTGAAATGCGTAGAGATGTGGAGGAATACCGATGGCGAAGGCAGCCCCCTGGGCCAATACTGACGCTCATGCACGAAAGCGTGGGGAGCAAACAGGATTAGATACCCTGGTAGTCCACGCCCTAAACGATGTCAACTAGTTGTTGGGGATTCATTTCCTTAGTAACGTAGCTAACGCGTGAAGTTGACCGCCTGGGGAGTACGGTCGCAAGATTAAAACTCAAAGGAATTGACGGGGACCCGCACAAGCGGTGGATGATGTGGATTAATTCGATGCAACGCGAAAAACCTTACCTACCCTTGACATGGTCGGAATCCTGCTGAGAGGTGGGAGTGCTCGAAAGAGAACCGGCGCACAGGTGCTGCATGGCTGTCGTCAGCTCGTGTCGTGAGATGTTGGGTTAAGTCCCGCAACGAGCGCAACCCTTGTCCTTAGTTGCTACGCAAGAGCACTCTAAGGAGACTGCCGGTGACAAACCGGAGGAAGGTGGGGATGACGTCAAGTCCTCATGGCCCTTATGGGTAGGGCTTCACACGTCATACAATGGTCGGAACAGAGGGTTGCCAACCCGCGAGGGGGAGCTAATCCCAGAAAACCGATCGTAGTCCGGATTGCACTCTGCAACTCGAGTGCATGAAGCTGGAATCGCTAGTAATCGCGGATCAGCATGCCGCGGTGAATACGTTCCCGGGTCTTGTACACACCGCCCGTCACACCATGGGAGTGGGTTTTACCAGAAGTGGCTAGTCTAACCGCAAGGAGGACGGTCACCACGGTAGGATTCATGACTGGGGTGAAGTCGTAACAAGGTAGCCGTATCGGAAGGTGCGGCTGGATCACCTCCTTTCCAGAGCTTCTCGCATAAGTTGAGCGCTCACGCTTATCGGCTGTAAATTTAAAGACAGACTCAGGGGTCTGTAGCTCAGTCGGTTAGAGCACCGTCTTGATAAGGCGGGGGTCGTTGGTTCGAATCCAACCAGACCCACCATTGTCTGGCGGTAGGTACCTGAGGCATCTGTACTCATGGGGGCATAGCTCAGCTGGGAGAGCACCTGCTTTGCAAGCAGGGGGTCGTCGGTTCGATCCCGTCTGCCTCCACCAATCACCAACGCTAAGTGCTTGGTTCACACGCTGAACCGAGAATTTTGCATTGGCGATTGAGCCAGTCAGAGGATATCAACAGATATCGGCTGTCGTTCTTTAACAATCTGGAAGAAGTAAGTAATTTGGATAGCGGAAGCGTCTTGAGATGGACGTGAAAACTATCCGGGTTGTGATTGTATCGATGTATCTCAAGATGATTCGAACTCTATGTTTGACTCAATTTGGAATACGGCACAACGCGAGAACTCAACCTGTAGCGGCTGTCGAGAGACAGACTCGTTATAGGGTCAAGCGAACAAGTGCATGTGGTGGATGCCTTGGCGATCACAGGCGATGAAGGACGCGGTAGCCTGCGAAAAGCTACGGGGAGCTGGCAAACGAGCTTTGATCCGTAGATGTCCGAATGGGGAAACCCACTCCTTTTGGAGTATCCATGGCTGAATACATAGGCCATGCGAAGCGAACGCGGTGAACTGAAACATCTAAGTAACCGCAGGAAAAGAAATCAACCGAGATTCCCAAAGTAGTGGCGAGCGAAATGGGATGAGCCTTGCACTCTTTATTTGTATTGTTAGCCGAACGCTCTGGAAAGTGCGGCCATAGCAGGTGATAGCCCTGTAGGCGAAAACAGTATGAAAGAACTAGGTGTGCGACAAGTAGGGCGGGACACGTGAAATCCTGTCTGAAGATGGGGGGACCATCCTCCAAGGCTAAATACTCGTGATCGACCGATAGTGAACCAGTACCGTGAGGGAAAGGCGAAAAGAACCCCGGGAGGGGAGTGAAATAGATCCTGAAACCGCATGCATACAAACAGTCGGAGCCTCGTAAGGGGTGACGGCGTACCTTTTGTATAATGGGTCAGCGACTTACGTTCAGTAGCAAGCTTAACCGTATAGGGCAGGCGTAGCGAAAGCGAGTCCGAATAGGGCGTTCAGTTGCTGGGCGTAGACCCGAAACCAGGTGATCTATCCATGGCCAGGATGAAGGTGCGGTAACACGTACTGGAGGTCCGAACCCACTAACGTTGAAAAGTTAGGGGATGAGCTGTGGATAGGGGTGAAAGGCTAAACAAACCTGGAAATAGCTGGTTCTCTCCGAAAACTATTTAGGTAGTGCCTCGTGTCTCACCTTCGGGGGTAGAGCACTGTCATGGTTGGGGGGTCTATTGCAGATTACCCCGCCATAGCAAACTCCGAATACCGAAGAGTGCAATCACGGGAGACAGACATCGGGTGCTAACGTCCGGTGTCAAGAGGGAAACAACCCAGACCGCCAGCTAAGGTCCCCAAATATAGCTAAGTGGGAAACGAAGTGGGAAGGCTAAAACAGTCAGGAGGTTGGCTTAGAAGCAGCCACCCTTTAAAGAAAGCGTAATAGCTCACTGATCGAGTCGTCCTGCGCGGAAGATGTAACGGGGCTAAGCTATATACCGAAGCTGCGGATGCGAGCTTTGCTCGCATGGTAGGAGAGCGTTCCGTAAGCCTGCGAAGGTGCGTTGAAAAGCGTGCTGGAGGTATCGGAAGTGCGAATGCTGACATGAGTAGCGATAAAGGGGGTGAAAGGCCCCCTCGCCGTAAGCCCAAGGTTTCCTACGCAACGTTCATCGGCGTAGGGTGAGTCGGCCCCTAAGGCGAGGCAGAAATGCGTAGCTGATGGGAAGCAGGTCAATATTCCTGCACCATTGTTAGATGCGATGGGGGGACGGATCGCGGAAGGTTGTCCGGGTGTTGGAAGTCCCGGTCGCTGCATTGGAGAAGGCGCTTAGGCAAATCCGGGCGCGTAATTCAAGGGTGTGGCGCGAGCTCCTTAGGGAGCGAAGCAATTGGAAGTGGTTCCAAGAAAAGCCTCTAAGCTTCAGTCTAACGATGACCGTACCGCAAACCGACACAGGTGGGCGAGATGAGTATTCTAAGGCGCTTGAGAGAACTCGGGAGAAGGAACTCGGCAAATTGGTACCGTAACTTCGGGATAAGGTACGCCCTTGTAGCTTGACTGGCCTGCGCCAGGAGGGTGAAGGGGTTGCAATAAACTGGTGGCTGCGACTGTTTAATAAAAACACAGCACTCTGCAAACACGAAAGTGGACGTATAGGGTGTGACGCCTGCCCGGTGCCGGAAGATTAAATGATGGGGTGCAAGCTCTTGATTGAAGTCCCGGTAAACGGCGGCCGTAACTATAACGGTCCTAAGGTAGCGAAATTCCTTGTCGGGTAAGTTCCGACCTGCACGAATGGCGTAACGATGGCCACACTGTCTCCTCCCGAGACTCAGCGAAGTTGAAGTGTTTGTGATGATGCAATCTACCCGCGGCTAGACGGAAAGACCCCATGAACCTTTACTGTAGCTTTGCATTGGACTTTGAACCGATCTGTGTAGGATAGGTGGGAGGCTATGAAACCGGAACGCTAGTTTCGGTGGAGCCGTCCTTGAAATACCACCCTGGTTTGTTTGAGGTTCTAACCTTGGCCCGTGATCCGGGTCGGGGACAGTGCATGGTAGGCAGTTTGACTGGGGCGGTCTCCTCCCAAAGCGTAACGGAGGAGTACGAAGGTACGCTAGGTACGGTCGGAAATCGTGCTGATAGTGCAATGGCATAAGCGTGCTTAACTGCGAGACCGACAAGTCGAGCAGGTGCGAAAGCAGGTCATAGTGATCCGGTGGTTCTGTATGGAAGGGCCATCGCTCAACGGATAAAAGGTACTCTGGGGATAACAGGCTGATACCGCCCAAGAGTTCATATCGACGGCGGTGTTTGGCACCTCGATGTCGGCTCATCTCATCCTGGGGCTGTAGCCGGTCCCAAGGGTATGGCTGTTCGCCATTTAAAGAGGTACGTGAGCTGGGTTTAAAACGTCGTGAGACAGTTTGGTCCCTATCTGCCGTGGGCGTTGGATATTTGAAGGGGGCTGCTCCTAGTACGAGAGGACCGGAGTGGACGAACCTCTGGTGTACCGGTTGTCACGCCAGTGGCATCGCCGGGTAGCTATGTTCGGAAGAGATAACCGCTGAAAGCATCTAAGCGGGAAACTCGCCTTAAGATGAGATATCCCTGGGGACTAGATCCCCTTGAAGGGTCGTTCGAGACCAGGACGTTGATAGGTCAGGTGTGTAAGCGCAGTAATGCGTTCAGCTAACTGATACTAATTGCCCGTAAGGCTTGATCCTATAACAAGTCTGCCTTGTAGATCGGCGCCGTGTGAAAGCACCGGCCGCAAGATCCAAGCGACAAGTTGGATTCTCGTGTGTGATACACACAACTTAAAATTACTGCTTCTTCCCAGATTGGTTCTGTTGGCCACGCCAGCAGAACAACCCCCTTTGCCTGATGACCATAGCGAGTCGGTCCCACCCCTTCCCATCCCGAACAGGACCGTGAAACGACTCTACGCCGATGATAGTGCGGATTCCCGTGTGAAAGTAGGTAATCGTCAGGCTCCCTAAGCCAGGAACCCCCGCCCGAAAGGCGGGGGTTTTTGCATTTCGGCGACGGAAATGCACGTCGGCGCAGAAAGGTGCTCGATTCATCGCATCCATTCGACGACATCCCGACTCAAGATACGACGACCGTAAATTCGACCCCCGATTCAAAGTCCAGCGTCGTGGTCGAAAACCGCGGATCGTTGTCCAGGTATTGCTTGTAGGGTCGAACGGCATCCTCGGCTGTGTACATGTTGTCGGCAAGCACGACCGATCCCGGGCGCAGCAGGTGCTCGATCTGCTTGAACAGTCTCAGATAAGCGTCGGCCCAAACGTCGATGAATACCAGGTCGAAGGCCCCGTCCAATTCGGCAACGGTCTCGAATACGTCGCCCTCCCGCAAATCGACATAAGCGTCCAGGCCTGCCGTTTTGGCGTGCGCGCGCAGATGTGCGCACTTGAGCGTGTCGCGCTCGGTCGCGACGACCACGCCGCGGCCCAACATGCGCAGCGCCTCCGCGAAATACAGCGTGGACACGCCGCGGGAACTGCCGAGCTCGAGGATTCTGGCCGGCCGTTGCGAAAGCACCATGTTGCGCAGGAATCTTCCCGTTTCCGCCGACACGGCCAACGATAGCGGGCTGCCTTCCGAGGACTCGAAGTCTTCGCTGGACAACCCGAGCATTTCGAGAAACCGTCCCCGCAGCCGGGGAGCAAGCGCCTCGTATTCGTCGCCGAGCGTCAGGAACGCTTCGTTCGATCCCTGGAACTGCGCGCGTGCGCGCGCGATGATTTCGGCTCGGCTCTCCTCATGAAGCCTTTGCAGAAGAGCGATGGTGGGTGGAGTCATGTGCATTCCCTGGAGAGATTGATGAGGTCGACGACGCATCCAGCGACTGCTCCCTCCGCCGGGTTTCCCGCGCTGAGGTTCGGCCGCCGACCAACCGGCGATGCTACGTGCTTCGGGCGAGCGTGATGGCGCGTTCCGGACACGCCGTCACGCAAAGCCCGCATGACCGGCACGCATGCGCATTCGGCGTGTAGGCGACTTTCATTCCATGCACGCGCAACTTCAGGCGATGCATCATGCCGAGGCCGACGTAGTCGGACTGATCGATGCGCCGGATCTCGAATACGTTTTCCGGGCAAACGGTGACGCAATCCCCCTTGCCTTCGCAACGTTTCAGGTCGACGACCGGCGCAATCACCCCCGGCTTCTGTTTGCAGCTGCCCGTGGATCGTTCGCGCATGTTCACTCTCCCGTGCGCGGGTTGCTGCCCGATCGCCACGCGGCCCGAAAACGCTCGCGCTCTTCCGGCGTCATCGATTCCCACTTGCGCCAGTGGCGTCGGCCGTGCCAGCCACGGTGTCCGCGGAATCCGCCGAACAGAATGCGGCTCAACACGAGCAGGCCCAGCGCATGGGCGAAGTCGATCGTCCGGGCGCCGACGAATAACGCCGGCATCACCCAGTTCCACAGCATCATGACGACCCATCCGAGCACGCCTATGGCGATCACCACGAGCAGTGCCTTGCCGGCACATCTGATTCGAAAATTCATCCGTCGACTCCGTTAGTTGTCCAGTTCGTCATAAATGGGCTGCAGCCGGGCGCGCAGATGCAGGACCGCATAGCGTTTGCGCGCGAGCAGGGTATTGAGCGCGATACCGCTTTGCGCGGCCATCTCCTTGAAGGACTGCCCTTCCAGTTCATGCGCGATGAAAACCTCACGCTGATTGGCGGGCAACTCGTCGAGCGCATCCTGCAACGCCTTGAGCACCAGCGTGCGGGCGTAGAGCGCTTCGGGGCCGGCATCGTGCGCCGGTAGCGCGAGGTCCAGCCGATACTCGCCGTCCGGTTCGTCTTCGGCTTCGAGCAGATCGGTCAGCGGCTGCTCCTTCTTCTTGCGAAAACGATCGATGATGCGGTTGCGCGCGGTACGGAACAGCCACGCGCTCGCCTGCTCGATCGGGGCAGGCAGCCGATACGCCTGCACGAATTCGTAAAACACATCCTGCAGGATGTCCTCGGCATCGTCCGGGTCGCGTATCCGGCGCCGGATGAAGCTCACTAGCCTCGATCGTTCACGCATCACCGTCGCCGTGATGTCGCGGTCTGGGTCGGTCATCATGTGCGAAGTGGGTGGCGATTCCATGCCTGTGAAGACGTTTCAGGCGCCTGGATATTGTGGCGCCGGTGAAAATCCGCTGCTGAACGCTTTCCCTCGACGCACCACGGACAGTCGGCACGATAGTCCGATCTCGCCGAATCGACCCCGTCTTTTCCGACTTCGCAGCCCTGCCAACCTCTCGTCTGAACTGGTCAGGCCAGTCAGGCCTTAAGTTCCCGCCACCGCTGTCGTTAAACAGGACGTTGCCGGCCTTCGGCAACCCCATTCAAATAACGCGGTAACGGAGATCGAAGTCATCATGCTGTCCTCGATTCGTGCTCGGATACTTGCGACCTGCGTCGCCATCGTGGTCACGGCGCTGGCCGTGACGGGCGGACTGGTCTATTACGTCGTCAAGAACCACAACGACGAGGCCATCGACCAGAACCATAAGTCGATCCTCGCCGGCCACGCGCTCGCGATCAACGAATGGGTGGCCAGCAGGGCGCGGGCGACCCAGGCACTCGCCGACACGATCGCGATCGGCGAAGGCGACCCGCTGCCGGCATTGAAACTGCTCGGCAAGTCGGGTGGCTTCGAGGTGCTGACGCTTGGCTTGCCGGACAAGACTGCGTTCTCGAACGTCCCGCTCGCGCCCGGCTACGATCCGACCGCACGGCCCTGGTACAAGCAAGCCGTCAGCGCGGGCCAGCTGGTCGTGACGGCGCTCTACCGTGATGCGACGACCGGCAAGCCGGCCGTCGCGTTCGCGGTGCCCGTGGTGCGCGACGGTGCCGTGAAAGGCGTGCTGGCCGCCAGCCTGTTCATGGAGAGCGTGAGCGCGATCGTCACCTCCGTTCACCCGACACCGGCGAGTTTCGCGTTCCTGGTGGACAAGAGCGGGCGCGTGATCGCGTCGGCGAAGACCGACCTGATCATGAAACCTGCGACCGGCCTTTCGCCTGTGCTCGACTCCGATCACCTCGGCGCGCTGCAAACGGCGTCCGCGCCTGTCGCGGTCGACATCGACGGGGCCACCAAGCTGGTGCGCGCACAGCCGATCGCAGGCACCGACTGGTCGCTGGTCCTCGCGCTCGACAAGGCCGACGTGACGGCCGGCATGCGTGCGGTCGCGACCACGACGCTGGCTGCCATCCTGATCGTCGCGGTCATCGCGGCGGCGCTCGTCGGCGCGATGACGAACGCGGCCTTCAAGCGCATCCTGCTGGTTCGCGATGCGCTCATGGACGTCTCGAGCGGCAGCGGCGACCTGACGAAACGCCTGCCCGCCGACGGCGCGGACGAAGCCGCGCAGATCGCGCATGCGTTCAACCTGTTCGCCGAAAAGATCAGCACGATCCTGCTGCAGATTCGCGAATTCAGCGAATCCGTCAACCTCGCGAGCGCCGAGATCGCACAGGGCAACCAGGATCTGTCGAGCCGGACCGAACATGCGGCGTCGAGCTTGCAGGAGACGGCCGCCGCGCTCGAGGAAATCGCCGGCACGGCCCGCAACTCGGCCGATGCCGCCAGCCAGGTGAGCCGTCTGGCGGAATCCGCGTCGACTGTCGCGTTGCGCGGCGGCTCGGTCGTGAGCGAGGTCGTGTCGACGATGAACGACATCACGCAAGCGTCCGGCGAAATCGCCAACATCGTCGGCGTGATCGACGGCATTGCGTTCCAGACCAACATCCTCGCGTTGAACGCCGCCGTCGAGGCAGCACGCGCGAACGAGCACGGCCGCGGCTTTGCGGTCGTCGCGGGCGAGGTGCGTGCACTCGCACAGCGCAGCGCGCAAGCCGCCAAGGAGATCAAGCAGCTGATTCACTCGTCGGTCGAGAAGATCGAGGGCGGCTCCGGACTCGTCCAGACGGCCGGGGCGACGATGGACGAGATCGTCGAGGGCGTGCGCGGCATCACGGGCGTGATCGCCGAAATGACCGTGGCGGCGAAGGAGCAGAGCACGGGGCTCGAGCAGGTGAATCAGGCCGTGTCGCATCTCGACGATGCGACGCAGCAGAATGCGGCGCTCGTCGAGCAGTCGGCGGCCGCGGCGACGTTGTTGCGCGAGCAGGCTGCCAGGCTCGCGCAGACGGTCGGCGAGTTCAAGCTCGCGGACAATCGTGCGTCGGCGTTGCAGCCCGCTTGACGACGCGCGTATCGGCTACCCGACATTCGCGGCATGGACGGGTGCGACACCTTCACCTGTGCGCGAATGTCCGGACAGCCGGAACCGGGCGCAGCCTACATGACCTGCGAAGCGTGCCCGGCGACGATGCGCCAGCCCGTGCTCGAGCGGCGCCAGAGGCGCGTATAGGCAAACGTGCCGTCGAACGCGATGCCGTCGAAATGGCCGGCGAGTGTCGCTTTCGTCGTGGTCAGGATCATCGCGTCGATCGCGCAGGCGCGCATTTCGTGGACGTCGAGTTTCTCCAGGCGCAGCAGCTTCGCACGATGCGCGGACAGGTCGTCTTCCTTGGAAAGGATCTGGCCGGTCGGGACGGTGAACACCAGATCGTCGTCCAGCAGCGTATCGAGCGCGTCGACGTCGTTGACCAGCATCGCCGCACGCAGCGCGGTTTCAAGCGGTTCGATGACAGTACGGATTGCATCCATGTCGGATCCTCGCTTCATCCCCGAAGGGTTGCACACGCAGCGGCGGCGGATAAAACCTACCGCGCATTCGACAGCGATTGACGCCGGACCAGCATCACCACGCAGATGCCGATCGACGCGATGACGTTGACGACCGGATAGAACGCGACCGCGCCACGCCACGTGTTCAGTGCCAGCAACGCCAGCGCGTACTTGAGCACGCACAGCGCGAAATAGGCGAGGCTTTCGCTCCACGGATCGCGGATCGTCTTGCGCACGGTCGGGCCGAGGCCGGCAAGCTCGATCAGCGTGACCAGGCAGATCGAGATCGTCGGGTCGTCGGTCAGCATCCACAACGGCACGGCCGACAGCGCCGCGCCCAGAAAAACCCAGTCGAGGCCGGTCCAGCCGCGATCGCCGCGAAAGATGCTCGCCACCAGCGTCAGAAGGCACGTGACGGCAATCGCCGCCGTGCACCATGCGGACGGCCCCGCGCCTGCAGCGAACTGGCCGGCCGCCGCGATCGCGGTGACGACCGACCAGACGAGCCACGTGAACAGATGCGGGCGAACGGTGCGCCGGTAGATCGCGAGCGCGTACGGAACCGCCGCCAGCAGGGACACGGCCGTGCCGATCACGCCAAAGACCGAAGCGGCACCCTGATCGATACTCCCCATCGACGCAACCTCGTGCGGACTGGCCGACCAGTATGTGGTCGGACGGCGCGGGGCGCAACGTCGTGCCGACGCAATGTTGCGTCGCGTTTTCACGCAGGCTCGCACCGGAATGCCGAAGCAACCACCTCCAAAACGAACGGCGCCGCGATCGTGACGCGGCAGGAAAACCCCGCTGCACGACGATCGAATGGATAGAAATAACCTCGTCAGTGAGAAGAAAAACTGTTCTTTCAAATCTCCTTTTGATCACCGACAGTTGGCCGACCGGACGACTGCCGCGATGCACGGCGGTCATGGGCCGAGGTCGTGGCCGCCAACGTCCGTCGTCGGGTCGAAGCCGGGCGGAGCACCCCACACAAGCGCCGGGTCGTCACAACGGAGCCTTGAATGAACCCAACTTCAGCAGAAAGCCGTCAGCACGCGGACTGGAGACGTCTCGCGGCGCAGGTCGTCCCGAGAACGCTCGCGCATATCGGCGGGCGCGGCGTGCCGGCCCGCAGCGGGCGGACATTCGCCGCGATCAATCCGGCGACCGAGGCCGTCATCGCGGAAGTCGCGTCGTGCGACGCGCCGGACGTCGACGATGCGGTGCGCGCCGCGCGCCACGCGTTCGAATCCGGCGTCTGGTCGCGCTGCGCGCCGGCCGAGCGCAAGCGCGTGCTGTGCCGGCTCGGCGAGCTCATCGCCGCGCATGGCGAAGAGCTCGCGCTGCTCGATTCGCTCAACATGGGCAAGCGCGTCGCGGACGCGTTCGGCATCGACGTGCCGGCCGCGGGCGGCCTGTTCAGTTGGTATGGCGAAGCCGTCGACAAGCTGCACGGCGAAGTCGCGTCGGCTGATCCCGGTAACCTCGCGGTCGTCACGCGCGAACCGCTGGGCGTGGTCGGCGTGGTCGTGCCGTGGAATTTTCCGCTCGACATGGTCGCGTGGAAGGTGGCGCCGGCGCTTGCCGCCGGCAACAGCGTCGTGCTGAAGCCGGCGGAACAGTCGCCGCTGTCCGCGCTGCGTGTCGCGGAGCTGGCGCTCGAGGCCGGCCTGCCGCCCGGCGTGCTGAACGTCGTGCCGGGTGACGGCGAGACCGCGGGGCGCGCGCTCGGACTGCATCCCGACGTCGACGTACTCGCGTTCACGGGATCGACGGCCGTCGGCAAGAAATTCCTCGAGTACGCCGCGCAGTCGAACATGAAGCAGGTGTGGCTCGAATGCGGCGGCAAGAGCCCGAACCTCGTCTTCGACGATGCGGACGATCTCGATCTCGCCGCACGCAAGGCGTGCTTCGGCATCTTCTTCAACCAGGGCGAAGTGTGTTCCGCGAACTCGCGGCTGCTGGTCCAGCGCTCGATCCACGATGCGTTCGTCGACCGGCTGATTGCGCATGCCGCTGCATTCATGCCGGGCGATCCGCTCGATCCGTCGAGCGGGATGGGCGCGATCGTCGACGAGCAGCAGCATCGGCGCGTGCGTGAATGGATCGCGCGCGGCCGCGACAGCGCGACGCTCGCGATCGGCGGCGGCGCACCGCGTGTCGACGGCAAGGGCTACTTCATCGAACCGACGATCTTCATCGACGTGCAGCCGGACGACGCGATCGCGCGCGAGGAAATCTTCGGACCGGTGCTGTCGGTGATGGCGTTCGACACCGAGGACGAGGCCGTGCGGCTCGCGAACGATTCGATCTATGGGCTCGCCGCGTCGGTGTGGACCGGCAGCCTGTCGCGCGCGCATCGCGTATCGGGCCGGCTGCGGGCCGGCACGGTGTCCGTCAACACGGTCGATGCGCTGAGCGCGCAGACGCCGTTCGGCGGGTTCCGCCAGTCGGGCTTCGGCCGCGATCTGTCGCTGCACGCGATCGACAAGTACACGGGCCTGAAGACGACCTGGATCAGCTACTGATTCGGCCCGGCGGGCCGCCAATGGCCGCGCCGGGCGGCACGACCGCGCTTTTATCCCTACAACGCACCGGAGACTTGCCCATGAATGCCCCCCACTTTCCGCATCGTACGACCCAGGACTATCAACGCAGCGACGCCGCGCATCACCTGCATGCATTCGTCGACCAGAAGGCGCTGAACGAGGAGGGCGCGCGCGTGATGGTGCGCGGCGAAGGTGTATATCTATGGGACAACGACGGCAACCGCTATCTGGACGGCATGTCCGGGCTGTGGTGCACCAACGTCGGTTATGGCCGCCCGGAGCTGGTCGACGCCGCCGCGCGGCAGATGAAGGCGCTGTCGTACTACAACATGTTCTTTCATACGACGCACCCGTCGGTGATCGAACTGTCGGAGCGGCTGTTCGCGCTGCTCGGCAATCGCTTCAGCCATGTGGTGTATACCAATTCGGGTTCCGAATCGAATGAGGTACTGATCCGCACGGTACGGCGCTTCTGGGACGTGATGGGCCAGCCGGCGAAGAAGGTGCTGATCGGCCGCGTGAACGGTTATCACGGGTCGACGGTCGGCAGCGCGTCGCTGGGCGGCATGGCGTTCATGCACGAAATGGGCGACCTGCCGATTCCGAACGTTACGCACGTCGACGAACCGTACTGGTACGCGAACGGCGGCGACCTGAGCCCCGAGGCATTCGGCAGGCAGGCGGCGCTGTCGCTCGAGCGCAAGATCCTCGAGATCGGTGCGGACCGCGTCGCCGCCTTCGTCGCGGAGCCGTTCCAGGGGGCGGGCGGGATGATTTTCCCGCCGGACGGCTACTGGCAGGAGATCGAACGCATCTGCCGCCAGTATGACGTGCTGCTTTGTGCGGATGAAGTGATCGGCGGCTTCGGCCGTACCGGCGAGTGGTTCGCGCATCGTCACTTCGGCTTCGAACCCGACCTGATCTGCATGGCCAAGGGGTTGACGTCGGGTTATGTGCCGATGGGCGGCCTGATCATGAGCCGGCGCGTCGGCGATGCGCTGGTCGACAAGGGCGGCGTCTATGCGCACGGCTTGACGTATTCGGGGCACCCGGTCGCGGCCGCCGTCGCGCTGGCGAACCTCGACGTGCTCGAGCGCGAGGGCCTCGTCGAGCGGACGAGGACGGATACGGGCCCGTACCTGCAGAAGGCGCTGCGCGACGCATTCAACGGTCACCCGCTCGTCGGCGAGATTCAGGGCGTGGGCGCGGTCGGTGCGATCCAGTTCGCGAAGGACAAGGCGACGCGCGAGCGCTTCGAGAACGAGGCCGACCTGACCTGGCACAGCCGGACGGTCGGTTTCGAACTCGGTGCGATCGTGCGATCGACCAACGGCCGCCTGATCGTTGCGCCGCCGCTGGTGATCGATCATGCGCAGATCGACGAACTGGTCGGCACGATGCGCAAGGCGGTCGATGCGACCGCACGCGAAGTGCTCGGGATCGACTGCTGACCGGTCGAGCGGCGCGCTTTCGTTCGGCGACTGACTGCTCCGCGGCGCCGGTGCCAGCGTGAGGTGACAACCCGAATGTTCGAAGCGCACCGCGTGCGCTTCGCGCGTCAAGGCTCCGCTTTTGCCGCATGCACGTCGCGGCGAAACGCGCCGGGGCTCGTGCCCGTCCACTTGCGGAACGCGCGATGGAACGCGCTCGGCTCGGTGAAGCCGAGCTCGGCCGCGATCTCCGCGACGCTGAGCGCGTGAGCGCGCAGCAGCGACTGGGCCAGCGCGCCGCGCAGCTCGTCCTTGATCGCAGCGAAGCTCTGCCCTTCGCTGCGCAGGCGCCGCCGCAGCGTCGCCGGCGTCGTGCCGAGGCGCACGGCCAGCGCGTCGAAGTCGGGCCACTCGGCGGCCGGCAGCGCTTTCAGGTGCGCGCGCGTTTTCGCGACCCAGCCGGTGTCGTGCCGGTAGCGAACCAGCAGGTTGCCGGGCGCGCCGCGCAGGAAGGTTTTCAGTGCCTGCTCGGAACGGATCGTCGGCAGCGCGAGATACGCGGCGTTGAACGCGAGCCGGCTGTCGGGCCGGTCGAAATGCACGGGGACGCCGAAGAACTGGTGATAGTCGCTGCGCTGGTCGGGGCTCGGGCACGCGAAATCGATCCGTTGCAGCGGAATGCGCCGGCCGGTCAGCCAGCACGCGACGCCGAGCAGGATCAGCCAGAACGTGCGGTAGGCGAACGCCGGATAGGGTGCGCCCGTCTGCGTCAGCACGATTTGCGCCTGCCCGCCGGCCACGACGAGTTCGCCGTGCGGTTCGTCGAGTACCACGCGAAGGAACTGCAGCGCGCGGCGCAGCGCCTGCTCGAGCGTGCCGGCGTGCAGCACCGCGTGGCACAGCAGCGTGAAGCTGCCTCGTCGCATCGGGCGCGCGGCGAGGCCGAAGAATTCGTCGTCGAGCGTGCCGGCGATCGCCAGCCACAGCCGGCCGTACTGTTGCGGCGTGACGGGCTCGCGCACGGCGGCCGGGAGGCCGGCGGCGTGCAATACCGGTTCCGTCGGCAGGCCTTGCCGGCGCAGGCACGCGAGCGCATCGTCGACGAAATCCGGCGAAATCATCTGCGGCCCCATTTTTCTGCGTCCTCCCGACATGGCAAAAGCGATCACGATTCTAGATTCTGTTTGTCATTGAATGCAATGTGCGGGCTGTCTACTATCGATGTATGCCCCGTCGCGCTCCTGGCTCGACGGCGGCCATAACGTACAGGAGACACGCATGCCTGATGGAGCGACCGCCCGGGCGGTGCCGGCCTACGCCGACGCCGTGGCCCGGTTCAGAATCGAGACCGCCGCCGCGCAGCTGCACGGCGATCTGGAGCGCGGCATGAACGCGTGCGTCGAGTGCTGCGACCGGCACGCGACGGCGGACGCGGTCGCACTCGACTGGATCGACATCGGCGGGCGGCACCACCGCTTCACGTTCGCGCAGATGCAGGCGTGGTCGGCGCGGGTCGCGAACCTGCTCGTCGCGCAGGGCGTGAAGCCGGGCGACGTGGTGGCCGGCCTGCTGCCGCGCACGCCCGAGCTCGTCGCGACGATCCTCGGCACGTGGCGCGCGGGCGCCGTCTACCAGCCGCTGTTCACCGCATTCGGCCCGAAGGCGATCGAACACCGGCTGCGCATGAGCGATGCACGCGTCGTCGTGACCAACGTCGCGAATCGCGCGAAGCTCGACGAGATCGACGATTGCCCGCCGGTCGCGACGGTGCGCGAACCGGGCGATACGCTGCCCGAGCGCGACATCGATTTCCGCGCGGCGCTCGATGCGCAGCCCGATACGTTCGAACCCGTGCCGCGCAAGGGCACGGACCTGTTCATGATGATGTCGACGTCGGGGACGACGGGCTTGCCGAAGGGCGTGCCGGTGCCGCTGTACGCGTTGCTCGCGTTCGGCGCCTACATGCGCGAAGCGGTCGATCTGCGCGCAGGCGACCGGTTCTGGAACATCGCCGATCCGGGTTGGGCGTACGGCCTCTATTACGCGATCACGGGCCCGCTCGTGCTCGGCCATGCGACGACGCTCTACGAAGGCAGCTTCACGGTCGAGAGCACGTACGACGTGATCGAACGGCTCGGCATCACGAGCCTGGCCGGCTCGCCGACCGCGTACCGGATGCTGATGGCCGCCGGGCCGGAAGCGGCGGCGCGCGTGAAAGGCAAGCTGCGCGTGGTCAGCAGCGCGGGCGAGCCGCTGAATCCGGAGGTCGTGCGCTGGTTCGACGCGGCGCTCGGCGCGCCGATTTACGATCACTACGGCCAGACCGAGCTCGGGATGGTCGTGAACAACCATCACGGTCTCGCGCACGTGGTGCATGTCGGTTCCGCCGGCCTGGCGATGCCGGGCTACCGTGTCGCGGTACTCGACGAAGCGGGCCGCGAGCTGGGCCCCGGCGAACCGGGCAACCTCGCGATCGACATCGCGCGCTCGCCGCTGCTGTGGTTCCGCGGCTATTGGCGGCAGGACACGCCGGCGATCGCGGGCGGCTATTACCGGACCGGCGACAACGTCGAGCTGGAGCCGGACGGCACCGTGAGCTTCATCGGCCGCGCGGACGACGTGATCACGTCGTCCGGCTACCGGATCGGCCCGTTCGACGTGGAAAGCGCGCTGATCGAGCATAAGGCCGTCAGCGAAGCCGCGGTGATCGGCGTGCCCGATCCGGAGCGTACGGAGATCGTGAAGGCGTTCGTCGTGCTGTCGAAGGGCTTCGACGGCACGCCGGAACTGGCCGAGGAATTGAGCCTGCACGTGAAGCGGCGACTGTCCGCTCACGCGTATCCGCGCGCGATCGACTTCGTCGGCGCGCTGCCGAAAACCCCGAGCGGCAAGATCCAGCGCTTCGTGCTGCGCAAGATGGAAGCCGAGAAGGCCGCTCAACCCTGAATACGGACTGCGAATGAATATCAAGGATCGCGTTTTTCTGATTACGGGCGCCGGCTCGGGCCTGGGCGCCGCGGTGGCGCGCATGGTCGTCGGGGCCGGCGGCAAGGCCGTGCTGCTGGACGTCAATGACGATGCCGGGACGAACCTCGCGCACGAACTCGGGGCGGCCGCCCGCTTCGTGAAGACCGACGTGACGAACGAAGCCGACGGCCAGGCGGCCGTCGCCGCCGCGCGCGACGCGTTCGGCCGCATCGACGCGCTGGTCAACTGCGCGGGCGTCGCGCCGGGCGAGAAGGTCGTCGGCCGCGACGGTCCGCACTCGCTCGACCGTTTCGTCCGTGCGGTGTCGATCAATCTGGTCGGCACGTTCAACATGATCCGGCTGGCCGCCGAAGCGATGTCGAAGCAGGACGCCGATGCGGAAGGCGAGCGTGGCGTGATCGTCAACACCGCATCGGTCGCGGCGTTCGACGGGCAGATCGGGCAGGCGGCGTATGCTGCATCGAAAAGCGGCGTGGTGGGCATGACGCTGCCGATCGCGCGTGAACTCGCGCGCTTCGGCATCCGCGTCGTGACGGTCGCGCCGGGCATCTTCGCGACGCCGATGATGGCCGGCATGCCGCAGGACGTGCAGGACGCGCTCGGCAAGAGCGTGCCGTTCCCGCCGCGGCTCGGCCGCCCGGAAGAATTTGCGGCGCTGGTGCGCCACATCGCCGAGAACACGATGCTGAACGGCGAAGTCATCCGTCTCGATGGCGCGTTGCGCATGGCACCGCGCTGACACTGGAGGAAGCGAATCATGACGACTCAGGATCCGATCGTAATCGTTGGCACGGCGCGCACGCCGATGGGTGGTTTTCAGGGCGACCTGGCGGGGGCCAGTGGGAGCGACCTCGGCGCGGTCGCGATTCGCGCGGCGCTCGAGCGCGCGAACGTGCCGGCCGAACGCATCGACGAAATCGTGTTCGGCTGCGTGCTGCCGGCCGGCCAGGGCCAGGCGCCGGCACGACAAGCCGCGCTGAAGGCCGGGCTACCGCTCGGCGCAGGCGCGACCACGGTCAACAAGATGTGCGGTTCGGGGATGAAGGCCGCGATGTTCGCGCATGACCTGCTGCTGGCCGGTTCGGCGGCGGTGGCCGTCGCGGGCGGGATGGAGAGCATGACGAATGCGCCGTACCTGCTGCCGAAGGCGCGCGCCGGGATGCGCATGGGCCACGGTCAGGTGCTCGATCACATGTTCCTCGACGGGCTCGAGGACGCGTACGAGAAGGGTCGCCTGATGGGCACGTTCGCCGAGGATTGCGCGCAGGCGTACCAGTTCACGCGGGAGGCGCAGGATGCGTTCGCGATCGCGTCGCTCACGCGTGCGCAGCGCGCGATCGCGGAGGGGCGTTTCGTATCGGAGATCGCACCGGTGACCGTGAAGGCCGGCAAGACGGAAAGCGTCGTGTCGATCGACGAGCAGCCGGGCAAGGCAAAGCTCGACAAGATCCCGACGCTGAAGCCGGCGTTCCGCGAAGGCGGCACGGTGACGGCCGCGAACGCGTCGTCGATCTCGGACGGGGCGGCCGCGCTCGTGATGATGCGCCGCTCGGAAGCCGAACGTCTCGGCCTCACGCCGAAGGCGGTGATCGTCGGGCATTCGACGTTTGCGGACAAGCCCGGCCTGTTCGCGACCGCGCCGATCGGCGCGCTGCGCAGGCTGTCGGAGAAAACCGGCTGGAACCTGCGCGACGTCGACCTGTTCGAGATCAACGAAGCGTTCGCGGTGGTGCCGATGGCCGCGATGCGCGACCTCGACCTGCCGCACGAGAAGGTCAACGTGCATGGCGGCGCGTGCGCGCTCGGGCATCCGATCGGCGCATCGGGTGCGCGCGTGATGGTGACGCTGCTGGCCGCGCTCGACACGTATGGGCTCAAGCGCGGCGTCGCATCGCTGTGCATCGGCGGGGGCGAGGCGACGGCGATCGCGATCGAACGGGTCGCGTAACGCATCGCGGAATACGCACGCTGCAACGCGGGCGACGGGTCTGGCGCGGGGTGAACCTGCGCGTGACCCGTCGCCCGATTTTCATTCGGGAGAACTTGCCTTCGGCGACACCGCGCCGCACGCACGAATCACGAGCTGCACGACCTGCTCGGTCTTCTCGTCGAACGCCTTCTGCGTGAACGCGCGCTTGCCGCTCAGCGCGCGGATCTGCGCGTCGAAATCCGCGTAGTGCTGGGTGGTCGCCCAGATCAGGTACATCAGCGCATGCGGGTCGATCGGCGCGAGCAACCCGCGCGCGATCCAGCCGTCGATCACGTTCACGCGGGTGTCGAACCACGGCTTCACGCGTTCCGACAGGATGTCCTGCATGTGCTCCGCGCCCTGGATGATCTCGTTGGCCCACACCTTCGAGCCGAGCGGGCGCCGCCGCGACAGCGCCATCTTCGCGCGCACGTAGCCGCCGATCGCTTCCACCGGATCGTCGCTGGCCTCGAACGAACCGGCCGCGCGATGCCATTCCTCGAACAGGTCGTCGAGCACGCGGCGGTACAGCGCGAGCTTCGTCGGGAAGTAGTAATGCAGGTTCGCTTTCGGCAAGCCGGCGCGTTCCGCGATCGTCGCGGTGCTCGCGCCGTCGAACCCGCGTTCGGCGAACACGGCCTCCGCACAGGCGAGCAGATGCGCTTCGTTGGATTCGCGGATGTGTGCCTTGCGTCGCCGCAAAGGCGCGGACGTCTCGTCGCTGTCGGTGGCTTCGGCTGCGGCCTCGTCATGTCTCATCGTTACCCTCGCGCGGCGGGCGTGCCGCGTTGGGCTTCATTCTAGCCGCTGATCCGCGTCGAACGCACGCATGCGGACAGCGCGTCCGCCGCGATGCTGCGTTGCGATGGCACGTTTCTCGCTCTGTCCATTACCGCAAGAAAGAGATTGCTTTGGTGATTTTGATCGTCTAAAACCTGTCCAATCGGACAGGATTTGACGGGTGTCGCACACGACACAAGCATGCACCGCCGATGGGCGTGCATGCCCCGAAACCGGCATGACGCGCACCGGCACAGACCGGGCTGACGACATCACCGACCCCACAGGAGCGATACGAATGAATGCGGTATCGGAAACAGTGAAGCGGGCAGCGTTCGACACGTCGATCAAGGTCGACGGGAAGCGGTTGTGGGAGAGCCTGATGGAGGTCGCGAAGATCGGCGCGACGCCGAAAGGCGGCGTGTGCCGCCTCGCGCTGACCGATCTCGACAAGGGCGGCCGCGACCTGATCGTCGGCTGGGCGAAGGCCGCCGGCTGCACGGTGACGGTCGATACGATGGGCAACGTGTTCATGCGCCGCGCGGGCCGCGTGGCCGACGCGGCGCCGGTCGTCACGGGCTCGCACGCGGATTCGCAGCCGACCGGCGGCCGCTTCGACGGCATCTACGGCGTGCTCGGCGGCCTCGAGGTGATTCGCAGTCTCAACGATCACGGGATCGAGACCGAGCATCCGGTCGAGGTCGTGATCTGGACCAACGAGGAAGGCTCGCGTTTCGCGCCCGCGATGGTCGCGTCCGGCGTGTTCGCGGGCGTTTTTTCGCTCGAGTACGGGCTGTCGCGCAAGGACGTGGACGGCAAGACGATCGGCGAGGAACTGGCGCGCATCGGCTACGCGGGCGACGTGCCGTGCGGCGGGCGCAAGCTGCACGCGGCGTTCGAACTGCATATCGAACAGGGACCGATTCTCGAAGCGGAATGCAAGACGATCGGCGTCGTGACCGATGCGCAGGGGCAGCGCTGGTACGAGATCACGTTCACCGGCCAGGAAGCGCACGCGGGGCCCACGCCGATGCCGCGCCGCCGCGATGCGCTGCTCGGTGCGTCGCGCGTCGTCGATCTCGTCAACCGGATCGGCCTCGATCACGCGCCGTTCGGCTGCGCGACGGTCGGCATGATGCAGGTCCACCCGAACTCGCGCAACGTGATTCCGGGCCGCGTGTTCTTCACCGTCGACTTCCGGCATCCGGACGACGCGGTGCTCGCAAAAATGGATGCGGCGCTGCGCGACGGTGTCGCGCGCATCGCGGCCGACATCGGGCTCGACACGGCGCTCGAGCAGATTTTCTATTACAAGCCGGTTGCGTTCGATGCCGCCTGCGTCGAGGCCGTGCGCGGCGCGGCCGATCGCTTCGGCTACTCGCATCGTGACATCGTATCGGGTGCCGGACACGACGCATGTTATCTGGCGCAGGTCGCGCCGACCTCGATGGTGTTCGTGCCGTGTGTCGACGGCATCAGCCACAACGAGATCGAGGACGCGACGCCCGCATGGATCGAGGCCGGCGCGAACGTGCTGCTGCACGCGATGCTGTCGCGCGCCTGCGAGCCGGTTTCATGACGCATCGACCGTAGCAGTCGGCAGGCTGCGTATCGCCTGATTGCAGGATGCCTCAGCATGACCGCCCCGACTGTGCGTTCGCAGCCGGCGGGGACGGCTTTGTCTCCACTCAGTCGAAGGAACGCGTATGACCACCAAGCCAACCGGCGATATCGCCGCGCATCGCCTGTCGTCCACGCAACTCTCGTGCGAATTCGCCGATATCGCGCCGCTGCTCGATCCGACTGCCGCGGCGGCCGCCGCGAGCCGCTGCCACTACTGCTACGACGCGCCGTGCGTGCAGGCTTGCCCGACGCAGATCGACATCCCGAGCTTCATCCGCAAGATCGGCAACGGCAACCTGAAGGGCGCCGCGACCGACATCCTGTCCGCGAATCCGCTTGGCGGGATGTGCGCGCGCGTTTGCCCGACCGAGATCCTGTGCGAAGGCGCGTGCGTGCGGAATCACCAGGATGCGCAGCCGGTTGCGATCGGCGCGCTGCAGCGGCACGCGACCGACTGGGCGATGGCGACCGGCGCGGTGCAGTTCCGGCGCGCGCCCGACACGGGCCGCCATGTCGCGGTGGTCGGCGCGGGGCCGGCCGGGCTCGCGTGCGCGCACCGCCTCGCGCTCGCCGGGCATCGCGTCACGTTGTTCGACGCGCGCCCGAAGGCCGGCGGCCTCAACGAATACGGGATCGCCGCGTACAAGACCGTCGACGATTTCGCGCAGCGCGAAGTCGAGTGGCTGCTGTCGGTCGGCGGCATCACGCTGGCAACGGGCGTCGCGCTCGGCCGCGACGTGACGCTCGACGCGCTGCGCGAGCAGCACGATGCGGTGTTCCTTGCGATGGGTCTGGGCGGCGTGCGGGCCCTCGCGATCGACGGCGAGCAACTGGGCGGCGTGATGAACGCGGTCGACTTCATCGAGCAGGTGCGGCAGGCCGACGGGCTCGAGAACGTGCCGGTCGGGCGGCGCGTGGTCGTGATCGGCGGCGGCAATACGGCGATCGATGCGGCGGTGCAGAGCCGCAAGCTCGGCGCCGAGCGCGTGACGATGGTGTATCGGCGCGGCGTCGACGCGATGAGCGCGACGTGGGCCGAGCGCGAATTTGCGCAGAAGAGCGGCGTCACGCTCGTCACGCACGCGAAGCCCGTGCGCATCGCGGGCGCGAACGGGCAGGTGAGCGGCGTCGAATTCGAGGCGGCGTCGGGCGAGCGCTTCACCGTCGAGGCGGACATGGTGCTGAAGGCGATCGGGCAGACGCTGGTGCCGGACGGAATCGCGGCCGCGTTGCTGACGGCCGACGGCACGCGCATCGCGGTGGCGGCCGACGGGCGTACGGCGCTGCCCGACGTATGGGCCGGCGGCGACTGCGCGGCGACGGACGGCATCGACCTCACGGTGCAGGCGGTGCAGGACGGCAAGCGCGCGGCCGCCTCGATCGATGCGGCGCTGGCGGCGCGCGACGCGAAGGCGGCCTGAACGCGGGACGTATCCAGGCATACCGATCACGACACCATTCTTCTGGAGCCGACCATGGCCGACCTTCGCTGCACCATCGCAGGCATCACTTCGCCGAATCCGTTCTGGCTGGCGTCCGCGCCGCCGACCGACAAGGCCTACAACGTCAACCGCGCCTTCGAGGCGGGCTGGGGCGGCGTCGTCTGGAAGACGCTCGGGCTCGATCCGCACGTCGTCAACGTCAGTTCGCGCTACGGCGCCGTGCAGTGGAACGGCCAGCGCATCGCGGGGCTGAACAACATCGAGCTGATCACCGACCGTCCGCTCGACGTGAACCTGAGAGAGATCGCGCAGGTGAAGCGCGACTGGCCGGACCGCGCGCTGATCGTGTCGCTGATGGTGCCGTGCAACGAACGCGACTGGAAATGGATCCTGCCGCTCGTCGAGGATACCGGGGCCGATGCGGTCGAGCTCAACTTCGGCTGTCCGCACGGGATGAGCGAGCGCGGCATGGGCGCGGCCGTCGGGCAGGTGCCCGAATACGTCGAGATGGTCACGCGCTGGGTGAAGGAAGGCACGAAGCTGCCGTGCCTCGTGAAGCTCACGCCGAACATCAGCGATATCCGGATGGGGTCGCGCGCCGCGTACAAGGGCGGCGCGGACGGCGTGTCGCTGATCAACACGATCAACTCGATCGTCGCGGTCGACCTCGATCAGATGGCGCCGATGCCGACGGTCGACGGCAAGGGCACGCACGGCGGCTATTGCGGGCCGGCCGTGAAGCCGATCGCACTGAACATGGTGGCCGAGATCGCACGCGACCCCGAAACGCCGAACCTGCCGATCTCGGGCATCGGCGGCATCTCGTCATGGCGCGACGCGGCCGAGTTCATGGTGCTCGGCGCCGGCAGCGTGCAGGTGTGCACCGCGGCGATGCATTACGGATTCCGGATCGTGTCGGATCTCGCCGACGGGCTGTCGAACTGGATGGACGAGAAGGGCTACGCGACGCTCGACGATATTCGCGGCCGCGCGGTGCCGAACGTGACCGACTGGAAATACCTGAACCTGAAGTACGACATCAAGGCGCGCATCGACCAGGACCGCTGCATCCAGTGCGGGCTGTGCCATATCGCGTGCGAGGACACGTCGCACCAGGCGATCACGGCGACGAAGGACGGCGTGCGGCACTTCGAAGTGGTCGACTCGGAGTGCGTCGGGTGCAATCTTTGCATGCACGTGTGTCCGGTCGAGCAATGCATCACGATGGAGCGTGTCGATTCGGGCGACTACGCGAACTGGACCACGCATCCGAACAATCCGGCGAGTGCCGAAGCCGGTGCGGGCACCGCGGCGCCACCCGAGAAGCATGCGAAGGCGGCCTGACCGGCGTCCGGCGGCGCGCAATGTCCGCGCCGCCGCTTTTCGTGACCCCTGGGCCGGCATCGCACGATGCCGGCGCTGACGTTTTTCGTGGAGTGCGATCGATGACATCCGCAGCGAATCCCGCCGATCCCGACAGCGCCGCGGCGCGGGGCGGCAGCCTGTACAACGACGACCTCGCGCCGACGACGCCGGCGCAGCGCACGTGGAAGTGGTATCACTTCGCGGCGCTGTGGGTCGGGATGGTGATGAACATCGCGTCGTACATGCTCGCGGCCGGGCTGATCCAGGAAGGGATGTCGCCGTGGCAGGCGGTGATGACGGTGCTGCTCGGCAACCTGATCGTGCTCGCGCCGATGCTGCTGATCGGCCATGCGGGCGCGAAGCACGGCATTCCGTACGCGGTGCTCGTGCGCGCGTCGTTCGGCACGCAGGGCGCGAAGCTGCCGGCGCTGTTGCGCGCGATCGTCGCGTGCGGCTGGTACGGCATTCAGACCTGGCTCGGCGGCAGCGCGATCTACACGCTGCTGAACATCCTGACCGGCAACGCACTGCACGGCGCGGCGCTGCCGCTCGTCGGCATCTCGTTCGGGCAGCTCGCGTGCTTCCTCGTGTTCTGGGTGCTGCAGCTGTACTTCATCTGGCACGGGACCGATTCGATCCGCTGGCTCGAGAGCTGGTCCGCGCCGATCAAGGTCGTGATGTGCGTGGCGCTCGTGTGGTGGGCGACGTCGAAGGCCGGCGGGTTCGGCTCGATGCTGTCGGCGCCGTCGCAGTTCGCGGCCGGCGGCAAGAAGGCCGGGCTGTTCTGGGCGACGTTCTGGCCGGGCCTGACGGCGATGGTCGGCTTCTGGGCGACGCTCGCGCTGAATATCCCCGATTTCACGCGCTTCGCGCAGTCGCAGCGCGACCAGATGATCGGGCAGTCGATCGGGCTGCCGCTGCCGATGGCGCTGCTGTCGGTGGTGTCGGTCGTCGTGACGTCGGCGACCGTCGTGATCTACGGCAACGCGATCTGGGATCCGATCGACCTGACGAGCCGCATGACGGGCATCGGCGTCGGCATCGCGCTCGTGATCCTCACGCTCGACACGATGTGCTGCAACCTCGCCGCGAATCTCGTCGGCCCGGCGTACGACTTCTCGAGCCTGTGGCCGAAGGCGATCTCGTACCGTACCGGCGGGATGATCACCGCGACGATCGCGATCGTGATGATGCCGTGGAAGATCCTCGCGACGACGGACGGCTACATCTTCACCTGGCTCGTCGGGTACTCGGCGCTGCTCGGGCCGGTCGCCGGCATCATGATGGTCGACTACTTCCTGATCCGCGGCACGCAGCTCGATACGCGCGCGCTGTTCGACGAACGCGGCGGCTTCAGCTACGCGCGGGGCTGGAACCCGGCCGCGCTCGCCGCGCTCGCGGTCGGCGTGCTGCCGAACCTGCCCGGCTTCCTGCATACCGCCTTTCCGGCGTCGTTCCCGAACGTGCCGGCGTTCTTCAACACGCTCTACACGTACGCGTGGTTCGTCGGCCTCGTGCTGGCGTCCGGCGTGTACGGCACCTGGATGAAGTGGCGCGCCGGACAGCGCGCGCAGATCGCGAGCGCATGACGCGCGACATGCGTGTCGAGCGGCACCCGACAGTCAACGAGGAGGCAACCCCATGGCAATCCTGATTCGCGGCGGCACCGTGGTCGATGCGGACCGCTCCTATCGCGCGGACGTGCTTTGCGCGGATCCGCAGGACGGCGGCATGATCCTGCAGATCGCCGAGCAGATCGACGCGCCGGCCGGCGCGAGCGTCGTCGACGCGCACGACCAGTACGTGATGCCGGGCGGCATCGATCCGCATACGCACATGGAACTGCCGTTCATGGGCACGACCGCGAGCGACGATTTCTACTCGGGCACGGCCGCCGGGCTGTCGGGCGGCACGACGAGCATCATCGACTTCGTGATCCCGAGCCCGAAGCAGCCGCTGATGGACGCGTTCCGCGAGTGGCGCGGCTGGGCCGAGAAATCGGCGGCCGACTACGGCTTCCACGTGGCCGTGACGTGGTGGGACGAGAGCGTGCACCGCGACATGGGCACGCTCGTGCGCGAGCATGGCGTGTCGAGTTTCAAGCACTTCATGGCGTACAAGAACGCGATCATGGCCGACGACGAGATTCTCGTGAACAGCTTCACGCGTTCGCTCGAACTCGGCGCGCTGCCGACCGTGCACGCGGAGAACGGCGAGCTCGTGTTCCGGCTGCAGCAGGCGCTGCTCGCGCGCGGCATGACGGGGCCGGAGGCGCATCCGCTGTCGCGGCCGCCGGAGGTCGAAGGCGAGGCCGCGAACCGCGCGATCCGCATCGCGCAGGTGCTCGGCGTGCCCGTGTACATCGTGCATGTGTCGGCCAAGGACGCGGTCGACGTGATCACGCGTGCGCGCGGCGAAGGGCTGCGCGTGTTCGGCGAAGTGCTGCCGGGCCACCTGGTGATCGACGAGGCCGTCTATCGCGACCCGGACTGGACGCGTGCGGCCGCGCACGTGATGAGCCCGCCGTTCCGCTCGGCCGAGCATCGCGAGGCGCTGTGGCGCGGGCTGCAGTCGGGGCAGCTGCATACGACGGCGACCGATCACTGCGTGTTCTGCGCATCGCAGAAGGCGATGGGCCGCAACGATTTCACGAAGATCCCGAACGGTTGCGGTGGTGTCGAGGATCGCATGTCGGTGCTGTGGCATCACGGCGTGAATCATGGCCGCATCACGCCGAACGAGTTCGTGCGGATCACGTCGACGAACGCCGCGCAGATCTTCAACCTGTATCCGCGCAAGGGCGCGGTGCAGGTCGGCGCCGATGCCGACCTCGTCGTGTGGGATCCGGCCGCGACGAAGACGATCTCGGTGAAGACCCATCACCAGCAGGTCGACTTCAACGTGTTCGAGGGGATGACGGTGCAGGGCGTCGCGACGCACACGCTCACGCGCGGCGCGCTCGCGTGGGCCGACGGCGAGCTGCGCGCGGTGCGCGGCGCGGGCCGCTACCTGGAGCGTCCGCCGGCGGCCGGCTACTACGAGGCCGCGCGGATCGCGAACCGGTTGCGCGAACCGCATCCGGTCGAGCGCGCGGGTTGAACGACGCGTGTCATGCGGGGCATGTCCGTTCGAGCGGAGAGCGGCATGCCCCGCGTGCGTTTTCCGCCAGGTAGATAGAACAACTGATCAAGTCGGATAGATGCGAAACGGGAAACGATCGATGCGGCTGGTCACGGTGATTTTGTCGGCGTTGCAGGCGCGCGTATCGAGCGAGTAACATCCACCCACCCCATGCAGGGGCCGCGAGCCAGGGCCGCTCGCCGGACAGTTCAAATAGTGAGAAAGGAGCACAAGGTGGATATTCTGCGCAGTCTCCTCGGTATGCTGTTCCTGTTGCTGGTTGCCTATCTGCTGTCGAACAATCGTCGGGCGGTGAGCGGCCGGACGATGATCGCCGCGCTGCTCACGCAGTTCGCGATCGGCGCGCTGGTGCTGTTCGTGCCGTCGGGCCGCGCGGCGCTGGCCGGGGCCGCGAACGGCGTCAATCGCGTGCTCGACATGGGCAATCACGGCATCGCGTTCGTGTTCGGCGGGCTGGTCGACGCGCGGATGTTCCAGCTGTTCGGCGACGGCGGATTCGTGTTCGGCTTGCGCGTGCTGCCGATGATCATCTTCGTCACCGCGCTGATCTCGGTGCTGTACTACATCGGCGTGATGAAGTGGATCGTCGCGATCCTCGGCGCGGGGCTCGCGAAAGTGCTCGGCGTGAGCCGCATCGAGGCATGTTCGGCCGTCGCGACGATCTTCCTCGGGCAGAGCGAGATGCCCGCGCTCGTGAAGCCGTTCGTGCGGAACATGACGAGCGCCGAGATCTTCACGGTGATGGCGAGCGGCATGGCGTCGGTCGCGGGCTCGGTGCTGGTCGGCTATGCCGGCCTCGGCGTGAAGATGGAATACCTGCTCGCCGCGTCGTTCATGGCCGTGCCCGGCGGCCTGCTGTTCGGCAAGCTGCTGTTTCCGACCGTCGAACCGAGCCGCGTCGTGGTCGACGGTCTCGATTTCGACGACAAGCGCGCCGCGAACGTGATCGAGGCCGCGGCATCCGGCGCGTCGGTCGGGCTGCGCATCGCGATCAACGTCGGCGCGATGCTGATCGCGTTCGTCGGGCTGATCGCGCTGATGAACCTGATCGTCGGCGGCGCGGCCGCGTTCGCGGGCTTTCCGCAGGTCACGCTGGTGGGCATCATCGGCCACCTGTTCGCGCCGCTGGCGTGGATCATCGGCGTGCCGTGGCACGATGCGACGCTCGCCGGCAACTTCATCGGCGAGAAGCTGATCTTCAACGAGTTCGTCGCGTACGGCGACCTGTCGCCCTACCTGAAGGGCGGCGAGCACGTCGCGGCGGCCGGCCTGCAGGTGCTCGACCCGAAGACGCTCGCGATCGTGTCGTTCGCGCTGTGCGGCTTCGCGAACTTCTCGTCGATCGCGATTCTCGCGGGCGGCTTCAGCGCGGTCGCGCCGGAGCGCCGCTCGGAAGTCGCGCGGTACGGCCTGCGCGCGCTGACGGCGGCCACGCTGTCGAACCTGATGAGCGCCGCGATTGCCGGGCTGTTCTTTTCGCTGCATTGAATCGTGCAGTAGACTCCGACCGTTCGAAGAGAGGCAACGATGTTTCTACCGCAGGAATTCATTCGCAGGAAGCGCGACGGGCAACCGCTCGATCGCGACGGGATTGCCGCGTTCGTGCGCGGCGTGACCGACGGCAGCGTGACCGAGGGCCAGGTGGCCGCGTTCGCGATGGCCGTGTATTTCAACGACCTGAGCACCGAGGAGCGCGTTGCGCTGACGCTCGCGCAGCGCGACTCGGGCGACGTGCTCGACTGGCGCGCGCTCGATCTCGACGGGCCGGTGATCGACAAGCATTCGACCGGCGGCGTCGGCGATGTGGTGTCGCTGATGCTCGGGCCGATGGTGGCCGCGTGCGGCGGCTACGTGCCGATGATCTCCGGGCGCGGGCTCGGCCATACGGGCGGCACGCTCGACAAGCTCAGCGCGATTCCCGGCTACGACGTGATGCCCGCGACGGATGCGTTTCGTCGCACGGTGCGCGAGGTCGGCGTCGCGATCATCGGGCAGACCGCCCGGCTCGCGCCGGCCGACAAGCGCATCTATGCGATTCGCGACGTGACGGCGACCGTCGAGTCGGTCGCGATGATCACCGCGTCGATCCTGTCGAAGAAACTCGCGGCGGGGCTCGACGGGCTCGTGATGGACGTGAAGGTCGGCTCCGGCGCCTTCATGCCGACCGCGGAGAAATCGGCGGAACTGGCGCGCAGCATCGTCGACGTCGGCAACGGCGCCGGCATGAAGACGACCGCGATCCTCACCGACATGAACCAGTCGCTCGCGCCGTGCGCGGGCAATGCGCTCGAAGTCGCCTGCGCGATCGACTACCTGACGGGCAAGTCGCGCCCGGCGCGCCTGCATGACGTCACGATGGCGCTGTCGGCGGAGCTGCTCGTCACGGGCGGGCTGGCGCGCGACGTCGCGGCGGCGCGCGCGAAGCTGCAGGAGGCGCTCGATTCGGGTGCGGCGGCTGAACGCTTCGCGAGAATGGTCGCGGCGCTCGGCGGCCCCGCGGACCTGATCGACGTGCCCGCCCGGCATCTGGCGCGTGCGGCGGTGATCGTGCCGGTTCCCGCGCCGGCGACCGGCGTGGTGCAGCGGGTCGACTGCCGCGGGCTCGGGCTGGCGGTCGTCGCGCTCGGCGGCGGCCGCACGCGCGCGGAGGACGCGATCGACGTCAGCGTCGGACTGACGGCGCTGGCGGAGATCGGGCAGCGCGTCGAGGCCGGCGAGCCGCTCGGCTACGTGCATGCGCGCGACGGCGCGGCCGCTGCACACGCGGTGGACGCGGTGCGGCGCAGCTACGTGCTCGGCGAGACGGGCGAAGCGCCACCCACCCTTTACCAGCAGATCGGCTGACCCCACTCCCGGAGGCATCATTTCGATGGAACGAGACGAACTGATCGAACAGGCCAGGGCGGCGCGCGAACGCGCGTATGCGCCGTATTCGCGCTTCAAGGTCGGCGCGGCGCTGCAGGCGCGCGACGGGACGGTCTTCCACGGCTGCAACGTCGAGAACGCGTCCTACGGATTGTGCAATTGCGCGGAGCGCACGGCGATGTTCTCGGCGATCGCCGCCGGCTATCGCCCGGGCGACTTCGCACGGCTCGCGGTGGTCGGCGACACGGACGGCCCGATCGCGCCGTGCGGTGCGTGCCGTCAGGTGATCATCGAGATCGGCTTGCCCGACATCGAAGTGATCCTCGCCAACCTGAAGGGGGCCGCCGAGGTCACGACGGCCCGTGCGTTGCTGCCGGGCGCGTTCAGCCTGTAACGGCGCGCGCCGCGGCGGGTCGCACGCGTCACGCGCCTTCGCGCGTTTCGCGGATCGGGATCACGGTGCGCGCGCCGCACTGGCGCAGCAGGTCGCGCAGCTCGTTGATGACCGGAAACACCTCGTGGTTCCAGTCGGCGCCCTGGCGATCGTGCGCTTCCTGTTCGCGCTCGACGATCCAGCGATCCTCGCGGAAGATGCGCTCGGTGAACCACACGAGCAGCGGCCACGCGAGATCGAGCGCGAACGGGATGCCGGGCTTGTGGATCGACAGCAGGCCGAACGTGCGGTTGGTGCGCTGTTCGGCGTCGAGCGGCACGTAGACGATCCACAGGTCCATCACGAGCGTGCCTTCGCTCGAACGGATCTGCAGCGTCTGGTACGGGTAGCCGGTGCGCACCGTCATCACGCTCTTGTCGGACTGGTCGGCCGGCTTCTTGCTCGCGCCGAACACGAGCGCCTCGCCGACCGGCTGCTTGCCTTCCATCCGCGCGAACGTGTAGTCGACCTCGACCCAGTCGTCGCCGCGGCGACGGCCCACCGAGCGCGCGCGCATCTGCCCCATCTGCTTGCGGTGCAGGAACTGATGGTTCATGTCCATCAGGTTCTCGTGCATGAACGAGTAGTGGCACCTGACCTCGCGGCCGAAACGGCGCGTCTTGTACGCGCGGTTGTCCGCCGATTCGAGGGCGGGGAACGGCCGTTCCTCGGCGAGCGTCGCGTCGCCCGGGAACACGAAGATCAGCCCGTGCGCCTCGCGGCACGGATACGCGCGCACGCCGTTGGGCAAGCGCTCGCGGCCGAGATAGGGCACGTCGACGCAGCGGCCGCTGTCGCACGCGTAGGTCCAGCCGTGATAGCAGCAGCGCAGCGTTTCGCCGCTGACGACGCCCGCGTGCAGCGGCACCTGGCGGTGCGCGCAACGATCCTCGAGCGCGTACACGGCGCCGGACTCGGTGCGCACGAGCACGATCGGCTCGCCGGCGAAGTGCACGCCGAGCGTCTTGCCGCGCTTGAGCTCGCGCGACCACGCGAGCGGGTACCAGTGATCGGGATGAATCGGCACACGGCGCAGGTCGCGCACGGTGGCGCCGGAGGACGATTCTCCAACGGTGTTGCTGTCAGGCAAAGGCACTGCGAGCATGCGTGACGCCTCCTGGGCGGGTAGTCCGGGCGCCGCAAGAAGCGGCGGGGATCTGGAGAAGTCTACGCGAAGTTGCCCGCGACGGCGGACGCGATGCGGGTTTGCCCCGGCATGGCGCGACGGGTTTCGTTGATGCGGCGCAAATCGGGACGCAGGCGGCGCGCGCCGGTCATGCCCGGCCGCGCGGCGGGCGGTATCCCGTTACGCGGCCGGTGGCGGGTCATGAACGGGCGTCGCGCCACAGCACCGCGTCGGAACGGTACAGCGCCGGGAAACGCTGCTTCAGCCCGGCGACCTTCGGCAGGTCGTTGAACGCGATATACGGCGCGTCGGGATGCAGTTCGAGGTAGTTCTGGTGATACGCCTCGGCCGGATAGAACCCCTTGTAGTCCTCGACCCGCGTGACGACGGGCGCCGGGAACACGTGCGCCGTGCCGAGCTGCGCGATGTACGCGGTCGCGACCGCGCGTTGCTGCGCGGTGGTCGGGAAGATCGCGGACCGGTACTGCGATCCTTCATCGGGGCCCTGCCGGTTGAGTTCGGTCGGATCGTGCGCGACCGAGAAGAACACCTGCAGCAGCCGGCCGTACGTGATCTGCGTCGGGTCGTAGACGATGCGCACCGATTCCGCGTGCCCCGTCAGCCCCGAGCCGACGAGCGCGTAGTGCGCGGTTTCGGACGCGCCGCCCGCATAGCCCGCGGTGACCTGCTTCACGCCCTTGACGTGCTCGAACACGCCCTGTACGCCCCAGAAGCAGCCGCCGGCGAGCACGGCCGTTTCGTCGTGCGACGCGCCGGACGTCTCGTCGAGCGTCGGGGCGGGCACGGTGCGCATCGGCTCGGCGGAATTGACGATACGCTGGTAGCCGAACACGGCGGCGGCCGCGAAGGCGACGGCGCCGATGCGGCGCAGCAAGGTCGCGCGCCGTCGCGCCGCGGCATCACGGGGGGAGATCGGGATCATCATTTGCTCCTTTGCAATGGGTCGGGGATACGGCGCCGGGTGGCGGCGCACGCGATCAACCGAAAGTGAATGCGTACGCATCGACACCGGGATCGAGGAACTCGATCGCGAACGTGCGATCGGCGATCGCTCCCGGCTGCCGCACGAGCTGATACAGGCGCTGGCCGGTGACGGTGCCGTAGCCCCGCGCGTCGACGTCGGTGCCGTGCGCGGCGCCGGGGGCCGCGCCGTCGAGCGTCACGCGAAAGCGCACGGGCTGGCCGTTCGCACCCGGGCCGAGCACGAGGTGCAGGTCGCGCGCATGGAAGCGGTACACGATCCGGCCGTCCGGCGCGGCGAGCGACGCGCGCTCGGCACCGACGTTCCAGGTGCCCGCGAGGCCCCAGTCGTTGAGGTCCGGCCGGGCCGGCGCGTCGTAGCGGTGCGCCGCATCGCGCACGGCGCCGCCCGGCGACGTGAAGCTCTCCGCACGCGTGTAGCCGACATAGGTTTCGGGCGAGCGGACGTCCGCGCTGTCGGCCGCCGCGAGCGCCCCGTTCGCGGGCGCACCGGCCAGCCCGAGCGGCACGTTCAGCGCTTCCGGATGGCCGGCTTCCGCGAGCAGCGACTGGATCGCGCGCTCCGACTGTGCGTATTCGCCTTCGCCGAAGTGGTGATGGCGCACGCGCCCTTGCGCGTCGACGAAGTAGTGCGCCGGCCAGTATTCGTTGTTGAATGCGCGCCAGATCGAATAGCCGTTGTCGATCGCGACCGGGTAGTCGATGCCCAGGTCGTGCACGGCCTTCTTCACGTTGCCGATGTCGCGCTCGAACGCGAATTCCGGTGCGTGCACACCGATCACGACGAGCCCGTACGGCGCGTACTTGCGTGCCCACGCGTTCGTGTACGGCAGCGTGCGCAGGCAGTTGATGCATGAATACGTCCAGAAATCGACCAGCACGACCTTGCCGCGCAGGCCGGCCGCGGTCAGCGGCGGCGAGTTCAGCCACTGCACGGCGCCGTCGAGCGACGGCAGCGTGCCTTCGACGGGCAGCGCGGACGGCGTCGTGACGGCCGCGCGCATCATCGCACCGCCGCCGGCCGGTGCGCCGTCGGCGGCCGCGGCCATCATCGCGCCGCCGGTTGCGCTGTCGGCAGCGGTGCCGGTCGCGGCCATCGCGGCCGGTGCACCGTTCGAGCGTCCGCCGAGGCGGTCGACCAGCTTCGTCTCGAGGCCGCCCGTCGTGACGGTCGACAGCTGCGCGAGTGCGCCGGTGTCGAGGCCGAGCGCGATCGCGCCGACGCCGGCCAGCAGTGCCGCGCCGATCCCGCGCCGGATCCATTCGCCGGCGCCGAGCGAGCGCTTCATCGCGGCGAACACCTTGCCGCCGATCACGAGCGCCACGCCGAGCGAGGTCGCCGCGCCGGCCGCATACGCGACGAGCAGCAGCGTCGTACCGACGCTCGCGCCGCGCAGGGCGGCGCCGGTCAGCACGAGCCCGAGGATCGGGCCCGCGCACGGCGCCCACAGCAGGCCGGTCGCGACGCCGAGCAGCAGCGACGATGCGGGGCCGGCCGGGCGGCCGTCGCGCTGCGCGAAGCCGGTGAGCCGGTTGCCGGCCGCGACGAGCGGGCGCGTCAGGTGTTCCGCGAAGCGCGGCATCAGCAGCGTCAGGCCGAATACGGCGAGCAGGACGATCGCGATCCAGCGGCCGGCCTGGTTCGCCTGTGCGACCCAGCCGCCGCCGACGGCGGCGAGCGTCGCGACGACGGCGAACGTGAGCGCCATGCCGGCGAGCAGCGGCAGGCCGGTGCGCGCGAACGGCTGGTCGGCGCGGGCGAACACGAACGGCAGCACAGGCAGGATGCAGGGGCTCAGGATCGTGAGCACGCCCCCGAGATAGGCAAGGACGATGAGCAGCATGGTGCGTTCTCCAGTCGGTCGGAAGGGGGGCCGGATCAGGCGGCGGCCGGATGGAAGGTGAGCGCGAGGCCGTTCATGCAGTAGCGCAGGCCGGTCGGCTGCGGGCCGTCGTCGAACACGTGGCCGAGGTGCCCGCCGCAGCGCCGGCAGTGCACTTCGGTGCGGACCATCCCGAACGTCGTGTCGGTGTGGGTGTCGACCGCGTGGTCGAGCGGCTTCCAGAAGCTCGGCCAGCCCGTATGGCTGTCGAACTTGGTGGCGGACGAGAACAGCGCGAGCGCGCAGCCGGCGCACGCGAACGTGCCGGCCCGGTGTTCGTCGTTCAGCGGGCTGCTGTACGGCCGCTCGGTGCCGGCTTCGCGCAGGATCGTGTACTGGGCGGGCGTGAGCCGGCGATGCCATTCGGCATCGCTGAGCGTGATCTCGAAAGGGGCCGCCGGTGCGCCGGCCGGCGGCGCGGCGAACGCCCGGCCGACCAGCGCACGCCGTCCGGCGGACGACAGCGCCGCGAGCGCGGCAAGACCGGTGGCGCCGGCGAACAGCAGATGTCTGCGGGTGGGCATGATGGGCTCCTGGAAGCAGGTCCTGAAAACATGCGCCCATCGTAGGCAGCGGCCGGTGTCGAAGTCCTCACGGAAAGTTAAATGAATCGTGACATCTGGGGTGTTCCGAGGGGGGCGGTGGAATCCGTCGATGTTCCAGCTGGCAAGCGTCTTCGGACGGGTGAGCTGACGATATTTACCGCGCAGCGGTTCGCGCCGCGTTTTTAAGTGTTTTTTTTAGTTTTCGTTGAGTTGCGTGGCGAATCCGGAGTCAGATCCGCCTGTCCTCGCAATCCTTGAGCAATTCGCCAAGTGCGTCGAATACCACCCGCACGCGCCCCGGCACGGTCGCCGAGACGGTGCTGCGGCAGCTCGCATCGCGCGCTTTGTCTGCTTGAGTCCGTTGCGACGATCCGTATCGCTTCGTCGCGTTGCGTGACGAGCGTGGGTGACCACCCGACAGGGGGGGCGCCCGCTCCGCGGACTCGAGCAGCGCGACCCCATGCGTGCGATTGACTTGCGCGACAGTACGATCATGAGCGATGACCTTGCTCCGACATCCCGAGACTCGCGAACGCCGAATCGCTTTGGAAGCGGTGACATCGGATTACCGACGGCAAAACGGTCGTTCGTTCGCGCAAGCGATCCTCGCGTTCCACCCGTCGACGCGATGGCGTTGTGCTCGGGTTCCTGAAAGACGACGGTGAAACCGGGCAACGACGATGACGAGAAAAACTGCCGTGCGCTACGAGCTAGTGCACTGGAAGCTCGCCGCTGCCTTTACATCTCCACCGATATACTTGGGCCACAGTGGATAGCGGCACAACGGGCGCGTCCTCCCGAGCGTGGCGGCGTTGAGGTCGCTCATCGTCAGTGTTTCAGGTGCCTTGCCGCTTTCTACCCATTCATCGAGTGCGGATAGCGAATCGATGGCGGGATGAAAGGGGCCCGTGCCGTGGCCGACCCCCGGCATCAGATAAAACCGCACGAAGCCGTCGACCGTTCCTTGTCCGAAGCGCTGCACCAGACCGGCGTAATAGTCGGTGCTCGAGTCGGTGCTCACGATCTCGTCGGCAAGGCCGTGCGTCATGATGAGCTTGCCGCCTTTCGCGACATAGGCGCTCAGGTCGGTGCTCGTTGCATCGGTCAGCGCCGAAAGCGCCTGGACGCGCGACTGATACGCACCGGGATTGACCGGATCGAACGTCAACGAATCGAACGTGGGCACGCGTGTGACAAAGTACTTGACCCATTGATCGCCTGTCACCCACTGGTTCGCGTCTTTCTTTCCCGCGGGATTCGCGGGTACTTTCGATTCGCCGAGATCACGCGTCGTGTACGGCCCCGCGAACACCGAACCGGCGAGGATGTTGTAGCCGGCGTATTGCGTCACGCCGTTCGCAAGCGGATAAGGCAATTGCAACGGTGCAGCGATGGTCTGAATGGTCGCGATCTGCGCATCCGACAGACAGGTGTCGCCCGAATCCGCGCCGTTCGGGCAACGCACGGACGCCAGCACCGTCGCCGATTGCGCCTTGCACGCCGCCACGTTGGACACGATGCCGTCGGCGACACCGTCGAGCGCATCGCACGCGCTCATGACGGCATTTTGCAGCAGTACCGTTTTGGCGACATCGAGCCAGCCTGCGCCGTTGTTCAGGTAGAGTGCGCGGCCGAGCACGACATTGCTCAAACGCAGCCCGGTATAGTTGAGCGCCGGGCGATTCACGACGATACCGTCATAGTCGGCGGGCCAGCGTTGCGCTTCGCTCAACCCGTCCCGACCGCCTGTAGAACTGCCGAAGAAATAGGTTTTGCCGGGCGCGCTCGCGTAGCGCTTTCTGATGAGCGCCATCGCGACGTCGTGTGTCTTCTTCAGACTCAGGCCGCCGTAGTTCGCCAGCGACTCGTCATTCGCGGCGAACTTGCCGTCGGTGATGCTGGCGCTCTGATGCCCGGAATCGTCGCCGAACGTCGCGTAGCCGTCGGCAAGCGGCGTCGGCGTGCCCGTTGGCGCCATGTCGAGCGCGTCGACGCCGGTAATCAGCGTACCGTCGAAGCCGCCGCCGCCATAATGCAGCGCCTTGCGGTTCCAGTGGGTCGGCAGATTGACCTGAAACCTGATCGACGGCGCCGCGGGATCGACGGGAGCGATGGCCCCATTCACCTGGCAATATTCACCGGCGGCCTCCACCAGCGTGGCGCTCGTGATCGTCGCGCCGCCGGTCGGCTCGGCAATCGACGATGCCGGAATCGCCAGGCCGTTCAATGCCGCACATTGGGCCGCGGCTGACGGCGGTGGCGGCGAACTCGCCGAAGCGCCGCCGCTCGACTCATTGCCACCGCACCCGCTGATGCAAAGGCTGAGGGCGAGCGCCCCCCACAACGGTCTGTTGTCCATCGTCGTCTCCAGGATGAATGGATTGCTATTCGACAGCACCGCCTGCCTGCTCGACGCCAGATTCGGCGAGCCGAACGGAGGGGCCGAACAGTGCGCACACGCCGGCCTGCGATACGAACATTGCATCGCCGCTGTGCCCCGCGCCTTGAACTTCATGCAGCACATGCCGCAATGCCGGATGCCGGGCGCGCAGATAGGCGTAGTACGCGCGGCCGCGTGCGAGGCGGTGCGGGCCTTGCATCATCGCCTCGCATGAGCGGTCGAGAGCCGGGTGCGCCGGATCGTCGTCGTGCGCACCGAGCAGATAGGTGACGTCGTGATCGACATAACGACGTTCGAGCGATTGCGCGTCGAGTCCGTCCGCATAGCGGGGAAGTCGCGACGTGCCGTATTTCCATTCATTGAATCCGGCGCATGCGGTTCGATCGATGCCCTCGCAGTGCGGACGCCACGCGTCGAAATACACATACGACGAAGGATTCGCGATGACGTAACGTACTTTCACACCGCGTGCGAGACAACATGCCGTAGCGTTGCTGAGTATCGCGTGCCGATGCGCGACCTGCGCACCTCCGGAATGTCCCGCGATCACGATCTCGCGCAGCTTCGGATAGCGGCCGCTCTGCATGCCCTGAACATAATGTTCGACGAGCGCATCGAGCACATCGAACGAGCTGAGCGGCGCTGGACCGACTGCGTCAAGTCCGCCCATCCACGAGGTCCATTCCCAATGCAGACAGGCGTCCGCCAACCGGTGATACGCGACGTCGGCCGTCGCGAGAAATTGCGGCACGGCGAGCATCACGCTTTTCGCATCGGCCGTGGAGGCGTCGAGCGCGCGCTGCGTCGATCGAAGGTATGCGTCGGCGTCGCGCAATCGGCCGTGCAGCATCACGACGACCTGCGTCGCGGTTGCCCGTGCGGCGGTGCCGCCCGTGAACAGCGGCACGTTCGCTGCGCCGCGTGACGTCGAAACGGTCAACCGCTCGCTGGCGACGACTTTGACGGGTACTTCGTTGCGTGGACGCATCTCGTGGTTCCGGGGAAGGCACATCGCGGCGCTCATGCTGTATCACCCGGCCACAGGTCGGGCTCGCGGCGCAAGCGTCGCCCGGACGACGTGAACCCGACCAGCAACAACGAGACGATGCCGGCGAACACCAGATACCACGCCGGTACGATGCGCGAGCCGGTGACGTCGATCAATGTCGAAACGGTGAGCGGCGCGAGTCCGCCAAACAGCGTGACGGCCACGTTGTACGACAGCGCCACGCCCGTCGAACGCATGGCCGTCGGAAACAACTGCGTCAGCATGCCGGGGTGCGCGCCCGACATGACGCTGAGCACGACCGTCGCGATTATCTGCGCGCTGAAGACGCGTTCGGGCGAGGGCGCCGCGAGCACCCATGCGAAAAGCGGATAGGCAGCGCATACCCAGGCGATCGTCACCGGAAAGAACAGCCGATACGCGCCGAAGCGGTCGGCAAGCTTCCCTGCCAGCGGATAGCCGACAATGCCGATCAATCCGGAGATCGCCGTACCGAACAGCGCATTCTTGAGCGGTAGATGCAACTGGTGTTCGACATAGAGCGGCATATGCGAGTGCCACAGATAATTGGTCGCGGCGCCGATGATGATGACGCCCATCGCGCATAGCGCCGCATCGCCGCGCTCGCGAATGAATGTCCGTAGCGACTGGCGTGGCGCATGTCCAAGGCGCTCCCGCAACTGTACGAATTCCGGCGACTCGCCGACCTTGTGGCGGATGTAGAAGCCCACGGGCCCCACCAGCGCGCCGAGCAGAAATGGCACGCGCCAACCCCACGTCACGAGCGACTGGTGCGACAGCTGCGTGGTGAGCAAGTACGAACACAGCGACGACAGAAGCAGCGCGACGGCCTGTGACGTCATCTGAAAACTGCCGAAGAACATCTTGCGCCCTGGCGGTGCGTATTCCGTCAGCATCGCGGCCGCTGTCGCGAACTCGCCGCCCACCGAGAGCCCTTGCAGAATACGGGCGAGGACGACGAGGAGCGGTGCGGCCATGCCGATGGCTGCGTAACTGGGTGTCAGGCCCATCATCAGCGTGCTCGCCGCCATCAGCAGAATCAGCAGCGACAAGGTTTTGCGCCGACCGTAGCGGTCCGCGCATGCGCCTATCACGATGCCGCCTAGCGGCCTCACCACGAAGCCGACCGCGAACGTCGCAAGCGTCAGCGTGATCGACACAAATCCGTTGCCGACAGGGAAAAACACCTGCGCGATGATCTTCGCGAAGTAGCCGTAGATGAGGAAGTCGAACCACTCGAGGCCATTGCCGATGACCGACGCGAGCACCGCGCGGCGGGTTTGCGAACGGCTGAGTGCCGTTGCGGCCGACGCGTGCACAGCCGCTTGCAAGGTGGATTGCATGTGTCTCCTTTGATGCGCTTCCAGCTTTTGAAGCAAGCGTACGTGTCGATGTCGCGAATGTAAAATACCGATGAGACACGGTTGCCATATCCAACGCATATACCAGACAAACGATGGAACTCAGACAGCTGCGCTATTTCCTCGCCGTCGCCGAAGAAGGTCAGTTCACTCGGGCCGCCGCGCGACTGCATATCCAGCAGCCGCCGTTGTCGCAGCAGATTCAGGAACTCGAACAGGAACTAGGCTTCGCGCTGTTCGTGCGGCAGCCCCGCGGCGTCGTGTTGACGGCGCCCGGCGAGATCTTCGCCGCACGCGCGCGTACGGTACTGCTCGAACTGAACAACGCCGTCGTCCATGCGCGCCGAGTGGCGCAAGGCCGGATCGGCACGGTGCGTATCGCGCTCACGAGTTCGGCGGCGTTTCACCCCCTTACGCCTACCGCTATTCGCAATTTTCGGGACATGTACCCCGAGATTTCGATCGAGATGAGCGAGGTGAATGCGGCGGAGATCATCGAAATGATGTTGAACGGCCGCGCGGATGCCGCCATTCTCCGCAAACCGGTCGAAACGCCCGCTGACCTACGCTTCGAACTCCTCGCCGAAGAACGCATGTTGCTGGTGCTGCCGGTGGGGCACAGGCTGGTCAGCAGTCGTTCCGTGTCGCTCAAACAGCTCGCGAACGAATCGTTCATCTTCGTGCGTCGGCCGGGTGCGCCCGGCATGTACGCGGACTTCATTCGCGCTTGTCAGGCGAAGGGATTCGAGCCGCACGTCGCGGAAGAGGTGCCGCGCATGGTGACGGCAATCAATCTCGTGGCGGCGGGCGGCGGCGTATCGCTCGTTCCGGCGTGGATGCAACGTTACCATCAGGAAAGCGTGCGCTACTGCCGTGTGGCCGGCGATCATGCGTTTCGCGCGCCGTTGCATCTGGTTACCCGGCATGATTTGCAAAACCCCGCCGCGTCGCATTTCCGTGAAGCGTTGCTGATGTTTGTCCAGCGTCACCCGCATCGCGAATAAGCCTGAGAACGGCAAGCACCTGACGGATGGCGCGGTCTGCCGAGTTCCGTTGTGCAATGTCGACAAATTCCCGGACGCGCGGGCTGCCTTCTCGGACGCTCCGTCGCATCGCGTGATCGCGGGGAGCGATCGGTTACAGGTGATGGTCTGTGGCCCGGCGCGGCAAAACGGGTTGCCGGCGGTGCAGGATACGGGTCGCTTCGAAGGCAAAGCCGACCGCAGGGTTTGCCGATTTCCCGCTTTTCGTGCATGTATGGCCCCGCCGCCTTTTGCAAGCCTCTTGCTCGGGATGTCGAAACGATCTACATGCCTCTATCCGGCTCGCCTGATGCGAACGCATGGCCGGAACGCCAATCGTGACGTACTGGCTGTCGCGACACGACCGCGTTCATACGGTCGGACAACGGCATCGAATCCGTCGTTGCCGGCGCCACGACAGGTTTCTGCCGTGAAGGCGACGTGGTCGCGTGTCATCGTATTCACGAATTGCCCGGCCATCCCGTCAATTTGTGTGCCACGCTGCCTGCAGGCACATTGGCTTTGGCGCGGTGGCACGCCGCGAGCTGTGCCAATAGCGTCGAAACGAGTTCGAACGCAACGCGTCGCATTTTGCCGCTCTCCGGCGACGTCGATATGTCGAATAGGGCGTCGGCGCGACATTGCTGCATCAATTTGGTGCGCCCATCAGGGGTATATCCATATTTAACGAAACGTTTGCGTGGCACCGTTTCGAAATATTCGGTAATTGCACCGCTATTCGAGCGTCGATACAGCACGGGATACTGCGTGGATTTCCAATGACATCGGATGAATATGTCCGTCGCGAACGTTTGCCTCGATATCGAAGCGAATACAAATCGTACTTCGCACCACCCATTCGTGTTCAGCAATTTCCGATCAGGGCTCACACGATTACATCGATTGCCGTCTGCATTACACCCGGGACCCGTGCACGCGACATCGATTTGAACGTGACGCCGAGGTGCACGAATAATCGAGGCAACTGCCCGAATTTGCGGCGGTCCGCACACCCATGCGGTCGCCGAAACATCTTCCCTCATCCAGCCCTGATCCACCGGCTCACGGGCGTCATGCACCGGGCGGCCCGAATTTCGTCGCAATTATCCTGAGCCCGGTAAGTTTCCCGTTATCCCGATCGATATCCGCTGTCGATGACTAGCGTCAATTTTCTATCGAATTTTGAGAATTAATTCACATTCCATCCGGCTATTGTCAATAAACAGGGTCGCATCACGGGCTTGATTGATTCCGACAACAACACGGCGGAAACGGACATTGATAAATCGGCTAACAATCCCAGCCGCATATGATGCGGCGCAGAAATCAAGAAATGTAAGAAATTGTTAAAGGGCCGCAAGATGCAAACAGTATCGAATCATTCGTCGGCGGGGTTAAGCGTGAATCGTGGCAGAGGCTCCGGAACCGGGCATCAACGGGTAAGCGTAATCGTACTGTTGCTCGAGGGTTTTTCGATTATGCAGATGGGCAAGCTGGCGGCAGTGTTCGAACTCGCCAATCAGCTAGGTCGGGCCGAGGGCGAATTCGCCGACCACTACGAATTGCGGCTTTATTCGATCCATGGCGGCCCGGTTCGTTCGTCGTCCGGTGTCGGAATCTGGACGGACGCCACCCGCATGCTCGATGCAAGCACGGTTCACGCGATGTTCGTCCTGAGCGGAGAGGGTGGGATCGATGCTCTCGACGAGCAATTGATCGCGTGGCTCAGGCACGCGCATCAGCGCGCGCGCGTGGTCAGGGGCAGCGGTGGCGGCCGGAAGCTGTTGACGCAGATTCACCTGGCGCAAAAGGAGGCCGAGAAGGTGTTGCCGTCGGCGGACGACGACGGCGCTTCGCACCTCGGACGCGACGACATCGAATGTGCGGGTGACGAAGACGACGGGCCGTTCTCGGACGCGTTGTCGATCGTGCGCGTGGACATGGGTTACGAAATCGCGCAGGAAATCGTGGCGTGCATGGTATCCGGTGCGAACCGCAAGCTGACCGACGTGCTGTTCGGCGCTCGTGTCGCGCGCGCCAGCACCTTGATCCGACGCGCGGCCCATCACCTGCGCGTCAACAGCGAGAATCGGATCTCCATCGCGGACGAGGCGCAGGCCGCCGCGATGAGCGAGCGCAATTTCCTCCGGCGATTCAAGAACGAGATCGGTGTGACGCCAACCGAGTTCGTGTTGAGAATCCGCCTTGAAAAGGCCTGTCGCATGCTGATCGAAACGGACCTGCCGGCCGATAAGGTCGCGAGACGAACCGGCCTTGGCAGCGGCGACCGGATGGCCAAGCTGTTTCGCCAGCACTTGCAGACTTCACCAACCGAGTATCGGGCCGCTGCTCGAAAAGGCGGCGAAGCCTCGGCGGAAATGCTGTATGCGTCGGATCTGAGCAGCTGGATGAACAACGCGACATCGTAGTCGCGAGCGTGCCTTTCGTCACTCGAAGCCGATACGTCAATTCATCGTGCCGGGCGTAATGAGTTTCCGGATGAACGGTATTTCAATCGAATGACAGGGCGCTCGATTCGTACTGCAAAATTCGTATATCGGTGGATCGACGCGCAACGAAGGCGGATTCGGCCACAATCGTGGCGCCGTCCGACACCCGCCGCCCGAACCGCGTATCCGCTCGATTAGGTTATCGACTGGCCTTTCGAGGAGGCGGCACCCCGGTACTCCTCGGAATTTTGCCTGCCGTGTGTTCGTGAGCGCACCGTGCAGGCCTTTTTATTCCTCGAACCAGCATTCGCGCGGACATTGACCGCCGATGCTCGCTCGTCTGTTCCGCGTGGCACCCGGCGATGAAATCGCCGTCTGGCATGGCGAATGTCACCGGCAACATGAATCCTGCATTGGCGGGAGGCGGCGTAGTGCCGTAGCGGTCGTGATTCGAGAATCACTGAAAAGACGTGCGTCATTTCGCACGGGATGTTATCCGGACAATCGTGAGGGCGATCGGATAAATCCGGCATGGATTCACCCTTGATTCCATCAGCCATCAACAAGGCGAATTCGGACGCAAGCGATAAATGCGCGAGTCGCGATGAATATGATGCACTGCGGAAACACGGAAATGACGACATTCCGACGGGCACACGGATGGGCACGCTGACCGGCGAGCGCACCGCAGCGTGCCGCGGCACAGCGGAATGACCGCCTCGCGGCGCCATGAGTTCTGACGTGAAGTGCCGGTGCGGAACGCGGATGGATGCTGGACTGAAAATTAGGAGTTCATATCAATGAATTCGTTGATCAATCGAGCGACCGATATCGGGCTGATCGTGCTGGGCGCGTTCATTCCCGCGTTGATCGGTGCCACCGGCGGCGCGCGCGGGACGCTGTTCGACGGCGCGCTCGTCGCGTTTGCCGCCGCGCTGGCCTTGTCGGTATTTCCCGCCTGTGGCATCTACGACGCGGCGCGCACGCGTTCGGCACTGCACGTGCTTGGTCGAACCGTGCTTGCGTGGATCGTCGTGCAGGGCGTGAGCACCGCGCTGCTGTACATGCTGCATCGCGCGCACGTGCTGTCGAGCGAGTGGTTCGTGTACTGGACGCTCGCCAGCGGGATCGGCCTGATCGCGTTCCGTGCGCTGACGCTCGCGCTCTTCGGAATGATCGAGCGTGCCGGCGATCGGATGCGTGCGGCGGCCATCGCGCACGCCGACCTGCGCGGCCAGCGCGAGATCGGCCACCGCGCGGTGGGGCGCGTGAAGCGCCTGGTCAAGCGCGGCTTCGACCTGGTGTGCGCGTCGTTGCTGCTCCTGATGCTGGCGCCGGTATTGCTGGGCATCGCGTGGATCGTGCGGCGCGACGGCGGCCCGGCGATCTTCGGGCACGAGCGCGTCGGCCGCGACGGCCGGCGCTTCAAGTGCCTGAAATTCCGCTCGATGGTGACGAACGCCGATGCGGTGCTCAAGGCGCTGCTCGAGCGCGATGCCGACGCCCGCGCGGAATGGGATCGCGAATTCAAGCTGAAGAACGATGTCCGCATCACGCCGATCGGACGCCTGCTCCGTAAGACGAGTCTCGACGAACTGCCGCAGCTGCTGAACGTGCTGAAGGGCGACATGAGCCTCGTCGGGCCGCGCCCGATCGTCGAGGCGGAACTCGAACGCTACGGCACCGACGTGCGCTACTACCTGATGGCGAAACCGGGGATGACCGGACTCTGGCAGGTCAGCGGCCGCAACGACACCGACTATTCGACGCGCGTGTCGCTTGACGTGTCCTACGTGCGCGAATGGTCGCTGCGGCGCGACATCGGCATCCTGTTGCGGACGATCAACGTGGTGGTGCGCGGATCGGGCGCGTATTAGCCGCTGCCGCGCGCACGTCGCGAAGGATGGGCGGCGGCGCGTCACCGTGGCAGGCGCGGCGGGGTTCGGCAGTGAGCAGTGGCGGCAAGCATGTCCGGTCTCGACAGGGGTGCTGTACTCGCGTTCGACACGACACGACGCGGGGCGACCGGTGAAATTTCAAATTAAAAGAGTGCGAGGGTGTAATGCAGAGGTTGCGTCAAATGGAGTCGGCGCGCGCGATCGCGCCGCGCCGGCCAATGCGTGTCGGTTCGCTCGTGATGATCCCGCCGCTGTGTGCGTTGCTGGGCGCGTGCGGCATCGCGCCGGGCATGCGCATGCAGCAGCCGACGTCGATTCCGCTGCAAAGCGTGGCCGCGCAGGCGGAGAGCACCGTGCTGCCGGTGTCGATCACGAACATCGATCTGTCGCTGATCCGGCGCATGCGCGACACCGAACGCAGTACGCGCGGCGAAGCGCGCGATGTCGTCGGGTCGCCGGATGCCTACACGATCGGGCGCGGCGACGTGCTGCAGATCGTCGTCTGGGATCACCCCGAACTCGCGGCGGCGCTCGGCGCGCCGGCGCAGGCGGCGCCGCGACCGGCCGATGCGCCGCCGGGCTTCGTCGTCGACCAGGACGGCACGCTGCAGTTCCCGTTCGCGGGGCGCCTGCCGGTGGCCGGACTGACGGCCGAGCAGGTTCAGACGCAGCTCACGCGGCGTCTCGACAAGACGTTCAGGAATCCGCAAGTCACGGTGCGCATCGCATCTTTCCGCGCGAAGCAGGTGTATATCGAGGGTGAGGTGCATACGCCGGGCTCGCAACCCGTCAACGACATCCCGATGACGCTGTACGACGCGATCGGGCGGGCCGGCGGCTTCGCGGCGTCGGCCGACCAGAGCCGCGTCGTGCTCGTGCGCGACGGCGTCGAACGCCGGCTCGACCTGACCGAGATGGCCGAGCAGGGGCGCAACCCGTCGACGATCGTGCTGCGCAACGGCGATCTCGTGCGCGTGCTGCCGCGCGACGAGAGCGGCGTGTTCGTGATGGGCGAGGTCAACAAGCCCGTGACGGCGTTGCCGATGCGCAATGGCCGGCTGACGCTGAGCGAGGCGATCTCGCAGGCCGGCAGCTTGAACGCGAACACGGCCGATGCGGCGCAGGTCTACGTGGTGCGCGGGATGCAGGACGAGCAGCCGCAGGTCTATCACCTCGACGCGCGCTCGCCGGTCGCGATGGTGCTGGCGAATCAGTTCCAGCTGAAGCCGCAGGATGTCGTGTACGTCGACGGCAACGGGCTGGTGCGCTTCAGCCGTGTGCTCAGCCTGTTGCTGCCGGCCATCAACGCCGGCCTGACCGCGGCGATTGCGACCAAGTGATGGAATCGATCCTGATCGTCTGCGAGGGCAACATCTGCCGCAGCCCGATGGCCGAAGCGATGCTGCGTGACGCGATGCCCGGGCGCCGCATCGCGTCCGCCGGCCTGAACGCGCTGGTCGGCATGCCGGCCGCGCCGTATGCGCAGGACGTCATGCGGATGCGCGGCTTCGACGTGTCGACGCATCGCGCGCAGCAGATCGGCCGCTTGCTGTGTACCGACGCCGACCTGATCCTCGTGATGGACCGTCGCCAGCGGACGTCACTCGAGAACCAGTTCCCGTTCGTGCGGGGACGCGTGTTCCGTCTCGGCGAGTACACGGATTTCGACGTGCACGACCCTTACCGCCAGCCCCGATTCGTGTTCGAACGCTGCGCGCGGCTGATCGAGCTCGGCGTGTCCGAGTGGTCGAAGCGCCTGCGTATCGTCTGACGCGGCCGCAGGTCGATGCCCCAATGAAACCCCATATGCCTCCCGTCGCTGCCATGACCCAACCCTCCGCCCCGCCGCAGCCCACCGCCGAAGACGGCAGCGAGACCGACTTCGTCGCGGTGCTCGATATCCTGCTGGAAAGCCGTTGGCTGATCGCGATCATCACGTGCGTGCTGCTGGCCGCGGGCCTCGCGTATGCGATGCTCGGCAAGCCCGTGTTCGAAGCCAACATCATGGTCCAGGTCGAGGACAGCCCGGACACGTCGGCCGCCAAGTCGTTGCTCGGCGATGTCTCCGCGCTGTTCGACGTGAAGTCCTCGGCCGCCGCCGAGCAGCAGATCCTCGCGTCGCGCCTCGTCGTCGAACGCGCGGTCGACAAGCTCAACCTGTTCATCGACGCCGAGCCGAAGCGCTTTCCGCTGATCGGCGACTGGATCGCGCGCCATGCCGACGGCCTGTCCGACCCCGGCCTGGCCGGGTTCGGCGGCTACGCATGGGGCCGCGAGCACATCGACGTGCCGCGCTTCGACGTGCCGCGCAAGAACGAAGGCGATGCGTTCTCGCTGACGAACCTCGGCGGCAAGCGCTACCGGCTCGAAGGCGGCGATTTCGATGCGCCGGTCGAGGGCACGGTCGGCACGCTCGAGCATTTCAGCTCGCCGCGCGGGCCGGTCACGCTGCTGGTCGCGTCGATCGCCGCGAAGCCGGGCGCCGCGTTCGTGCTGGTGCGCAACTCGCGGCTGAAGACGATCGAGGACATCCGCGATCGCCTCAACGTGCAGGAGCGCGTGAAGCAATCGGACGTCGTCGTCGCCAGCCTGCAGGACACCGACCCGAAATGGGTCAGCGACACGATGAACGAGATCGGCCGCCAGTACGTGCGGCAGAACATCGAGCGGAAGTCGGCGGAGGCCGCGCAGTCGCTCGAGTTTCTCAGCGGGCAACTGCCGCAGCTCAAGCAGCAGCTGACCGATTCCGAGGCGCGCCTGACGAAGCTGCGCAACGAGCACGGCACGGTCGACCTCACCGAGGAAGCGAAGCTCGCGCTGGCGCAGACCGCCGACGCGAAGACGCGCCTGCTCGAGTTGCAACAGAAGCGTCAGGAGCTGATGTCGCGCTTCACCGAGCGGCATCCGAGCGTCGCGGTGATCGACGAGCAGATCGCCGCGCTGAACGGTTATCGGAATACGGCCGAACAACAGATCCGGCGCCTGCCGGACCTGCAGCAGGATACCGTGCGGCTGATGCTCGACGTGAGGGTCAACACCGACCTCTACACCGCGTTGCTGAACAACATGCAGCAGCTGCAACTCGTGCAGGCCGGCAAGACGGGCAACGTGCGCCTCGTCGACACGGCGGCGGTACCGGAAGTGGCGGTGCGGCCGAAGAAGGCGCTCGTCGCGCTCGCATCGCTGCTGCTCGGGCTGCTCGCCGGCTGCGGCACCGCGATCACGCGCTCGATGCTGTTCCATGGCATCTCCGATCACAACGAGATCGAGCGCCGTCTCGGCCTCGCGGTGTACGCGACGGTGCCGATCAGCGACCATCAGCGCGACCTGGCCGAGGAGGCCGCGCGCAAGCGCGGTCACAAGTCGATCCTGTCGATCGACTTCCCGAACGAACCGGCCGTCGAGTGCCTGCGCAGCCTGCGCACCGCGCTGCAGTTCGCGATGCTCGAGGCGAAGAACAACATCGTGCTGATCGCGGGCCCCACGCCGGGCGTCGGCAAGACCTTCCTGTCGGCGAACCTCGCGGTCGTGATGGCGAGCGCCGGCAAGCGCGTGCTGCTGATCGACGGCGACATCCGCAAGGGCCGGCTGCATGACTATCTCGGTTTTCCGCGCGGGCGCGGCTTCACGGAGCTGATCGCCGGCAGCGCGCGCGTGGAGGACGTGATTCACCGCGAAGTGGTCGACGGTCTCGACTTCATCTCGACCGGGACGATGCCGAAGAACCCCGCGGAGCTGCTGCTGAACCGCAATCTTGCGGCGCTGATGGACGACCTGTCGTCACGCTACGACATCGTCGTGATCGACTCGGCGCCGGTGCTCGCCGTGCCTGATACCGGCATTCTCGGCGCGGTCGCCGGCACCGCGCTGCTCGTCACGATGGCGGGCAAGACGAAGCTCGGCGAGATCGGCGAATCCGTGAAGCGCTTCGCGCAGAACGGGGTCCGCCTGAGCGGCGTCATCTTCAACGGCGTCAACCCGCGGCTTGGGCAGTACGGATACGGGTCGAAGTACGGCGGGTACCGCTACGTCGCGTATGAATACGGGGCGCAGGATGCGTGACGCGCTCACCGCCGCCGGCGGCCCGGCCCGCGTATCCGGCCGCGCATCGCGCACGGAGGCGAGATGATCAATCCACGGGATTCGATCGTGTCGCTTGCCGGCGTCGTGCTCGGCCAGATCGCGCTGTTCGCCTGCATCTTCGTGATCGGACGGCGCTTCGGGCCCGACTCGCTCGGCCATTTCAACTATCTGCTCGCGCTCGCGACCTTCGTCGGCACGCTGCTCGCGTTCCGCTACGAACTCGCGTGCGTCGACGACAGGCCGGGCGAGTCGTTCAACGCGTTCGTCAACGTGACGGCGCTGAGCCTGGTCGTGACCGCGGCGTTCGGCGTCGTGATTGCCGTCGCCGGGCGCCGGGATCTCTCTCTCGTCGCCGTCTATGCGCTGGCCACGTTCGTGCAACTGGCCGCCGGTTCCTATTTGAACAGCCTCAGGCGTTATGGCTGGATCGCGCTGTCGCGCGTGGTGGTCAACGGCATGTTCCTCGCGGGCCTCGTGCTGTCGCTCGCCTGCCCAGCGTGCGGAAGGGTCGACGTGTTCGCGCTGTACACGTGGGCGACCGCGGCGGTGTCGATCGTGATGGCCGCGGCCATTCTGCTTTCCGGCTATCGCGCCGGGTACGCGTTCAGGCTGTCGCGCGCGTTCTTCGTCAGGAACCGCCGTTTCGCGCTGTACATCCTGCCGTCGACGCTGTGCGCGTCGGTGCTGACCTACGCACTGTCGATCGCGATTCCGCACTGGTTCGACGCGCAGAGCGCCGGCTACTTCGCGGCTGCGTACCGGCTCGGCTTCTTTCCGGTGTCGCTGATCGCGCAGAGCGTCGGCGGCGTGTTTCGCCGTGACGCGATCGGTGCGATGGCGCGTCCGGATGCGGGCGCGACCGTGCCGCGCGTGTACCGGACCTACGCCCGCGCGCTCGCGGTGCTCGCGGTCGTGTACATGGCCGGCGGGCTGCTGCTGTTCGCGCCGCTCGTGAACCGGTTCTTCGGCCCGAGCTGGCACGGCTCGGTCGGGTTCTATCACAGCCTGATGCCGCTGTTCGCGCTGCAGCTGATCTACGTGCCGCTGTCGCAGATCTTCCTCGCGACGCGCGCGCAGCGCGTCGATTTCCTGTTTCAGCTGACCTGCGGCGTGTGCCTGTCCGGTGCGCTGGGCATCGCGCGGCTGATGAACCTGTCGGCCCCGGCGAGCGTGCAGGTTTTTTCGCTGACCGGCGCGGCGCTGATGGCAGCCGGCATCGCGCTCACGTACCGGGTCCTCGACACGAACCTGTCCCGATTCCGCGCGCTGGCGTGAGATCGCCGCAACGACGAATGAGCACACCATGATCCTGATCGTCATCGATTCCCTCGAGCGCTACTACTTCGCGACCCGGCTCGTGAGCGCGGTGCGGCACGAATACGAGTTCGCGTTCCTGACGAGCGAGCCGGTCGCGCATCTCGGCCTGCTGCTGAACGGCTATCGCTCGGTGTACTTGAACCGGCTGATGTCGATCGACGTGCCCGACGGGCACGCGGCCGACCGCACGCCGTACCCGCTGTCGATCGAGGTACTGAACGGGCAGATGACCGAGGCGCGCGCGAAGCGCGAGTCGGCGGCGATCTTCCATATCGCATCGGAGGTGCTGCGCGGCCTGCGGATCGAGCAGTGCGTGATGTGGAACGGACAGCAACTGGTGTGCCGCGCGGTGCGGCAGGCGTGCACGGTGTACGGTGTCGCGACCCGCTTCATCGAGATCTCGAACCTGCCGGGCAAGCTGTTCGTCGATTCGCAGGGCGTCAATGCGCTGTCGACGATCAGCCGCCACCCCGAGAGCATCGATCGGTTGCCGCTGCCCGACGAGCACATGCATGCGCGCTGGCTGTCGGCCTACGAGCGCTACAAGCAGATGCCGCTGCCGCAGGCGCGAACGTCGTTCGCGCGCAAGGCCATGTCGGCGACCAACTACGTGATGAAGGTGGTCAGCCGCGGCGTCGGCCGCCGGCGCCTGACGAGCGTGCGGGCGCGCAACGGGATGCCGGCGCCGCGCCAGGCCACGTACATGTCGGCGGACGCGCTGGCGACGAGACGCTATGTGTTCCTGCCGCTGCAGGTATCCGGCGACACGCAAATCAAGCTGCATTCGGACGTCGACAATCTCGAGGCGATCCGCCGTGCGTTCGCGTTCGCGGCGAACGAGAGCGCCGACCTGTTCGTGAAGCTGCATCCGGCCGAAACCGATGCGGCCGAGATCGAAGCGATCGTGCGCCTGCAGGAGACGTATCGCTTCGAAATCGTCACGTCGCCGACGACGGACCTGCTGCGGCACGCGTATGCGGTCGTCACGATCAATTCGACGGTCGGGCTCGAGGCGATGCTGTACGGCAAGCGCGTGGTGTCGCTCGGCCGCTGTTTCTACAAGGAGTTCGATCGCGAGCGGCTGCTGAAGTACATCCATTCGTTCCTGGTCGACGGCATCGACTACTTCGGCGCCGCGCGCATTCCCGCCGATGCGGCCCGGCGCGTGTTCGAGAGGCGGCACTGACATGGGCGTCACGTTGCGACAGACCGCCGAGGCGATCGCCGAAGACTGCCGCCGCAATGCGTTCGTGAAGACGCGCAGCGTGGTGATCTTCTACCGCGTCGTGCACTACCTCGCGTGCCGGAGCCGGTTCACGCTGCTGGCCGGCGCGCCGCTGATCCTGCTCTACATCGTGCTGTGCGACTGGCTGATGGGCATCGAGATTCCGGTGAAGACGAAGATCGGCAAGGGGCTCGCGCTCTATCACGGCACCGGCCTCGTGATCAACGGCTACGCGGTGATCGGCGACTACTGCACGCTGCGGCACGGCGTGACGATCGGCAACACGATCCGGAAGGACGGCACGCTCGGCGGCGTGCCGACGATCGGCGATCACGTGGAGTTCGGCGTGCACAGCGTTGTGCTCGGCGCGGTGCGGGTCGGCGACGGCGTGCGGATCGGCGCCGGCGCGGTGGTGTTGCGTGACGTGCCCGACCGTTGCGTGGCCGTCGGCGTTCCGGCGCGCATTCTCGACAACGAACAGGAACCGACATGAAAGTGTTCATTCTGCATCCCGGCAAGGCGAACTATCCCGAGATAGCCGCTTACCGCAGCCGCCTGGGGAAGCACGGGTTCGAGGTATTCGACGGCGATATCGACGCGTACGGGCGCTTTCCCGATCGGGACGTCTGCATCCTGTGGTGCATCATGGGTTTCTATCGCACGCTGCCGCCCGCGCGGTTCGTGATTCACGATTACCGGTCGCTGTCGGTCGGCCGGCTCGCGGCCGTCAAGGATGGCGTGAAACGCGTGCTGAACGTGCGGCCCGATCTGCGGATCTTCCAGAACGAGCAGATGCGCGACGCGATGGCGTTTCGAGATGGCGTGCGCACGTTGCTGTTGCCGATGGGCGTGCCGGACTGGATCTTCGCGCCGGCCGAGGCGGGGAGCGACCGTGTCGCGCCGATGCCGTCCGCCAGGTTCTGCTATATCGGCGAAATGAGCCGCGAACGCGGTTTTCAGAAGGTGCTGGCCGCCTATCGCGACGCGCGTCGCGACTCGTCGGACACGCTCGTGCTGGTCGGCCAGCCGGAGCCCGAGATCCACGCGGCGTTCGTCGATACGCCGGGTATCCGTTTCGTCGGCCGCGTGCCGCAACCGGACGCGCTGCGCATCGTCCGCGACAGCGAATACGCGGTGTGCTTCTTTCCGTATCACCGGCCGCATTGCTTCCAGACGCCGACGAAGCTGCTCGAGTACGCGTCGCTCGGCAAGAAGATCATCTGCAACGACGCGCCGTCGAACGTGCGCACCGCGCACGAACTCGGCATCCAGTGCCACGTCACCGGTGCGGCGATCTTCGACGAACTGTTTCCGCTGTCGCGGGTCCGGGCGATCCGGCCCGACCCGGCGGCGATGCAGTCGCTCGAATGGGGCCGCGTGATCGAGCGCTCGGGCGTGCTCGCGTTTATCGATGCGGTCGCGGGGCGCCGTCCGGGTGCCTGACGACGTCATTCGCCGTCAGCGCGGCGGCTCATCCCTCATGGAACGGATTCCGATGAAGATCGTCCACATGGTCGAATCCAGCGCCACGGGCACGTTGTCGATGGTGTGCCTGATCGCGAATCGCCTGGCATGCGAAGGCCACGACGTGCATGTCGTCTACTCGGTGCGGCCCGATACGCCGCCCGGTCTTGCCGCGATGTTCGACAAGCGGGTGTCGCTGCGCCACGTCCAGATGAAAGGCGCGGGCCTGCTGCGGACCGCGGGACGGCTGCGCGCGACGCTCAACGAGATCGGCCCGGACGTCGTACACCTGCACTCGTCGTTCGCCGGCTTTCTCGGGCGGCTGTCGACGCTGTTCGCGCTGCCGAAAGCGGCGTTCTTCTACAGCCCGCACTGCATCTCGTTCATGCGCCGCGACATCTCCGGCGTGAAGCGGCTGGCATTCGTCGGTCTCGAATGGGTCGCATGCGTGCGCAAATGCCTGTACGTCGCGTGCTCGGAAAGCGAGGGCCGGGCGATCCGCGCATGGCTGCGCCAGCCGGTGGTGGTGGTCGAGAATGCGGTAATCGACCGGCCGTCGTCGGTACCGGCGGGCGACGACGGCCGGCCGGCCGGCGGCCCCCTGCGCGTGGTGACGGTCGGCGGCATTCGCGCGCAAAAGAATCCGGCGCTGTTCGCGCAGATCGCGCACGGCCTGCGTGCGCGCGGCGTGCGCTTCGTCTGGATCGGCGACGGCGACGATGCATCGAAGGCGCGCCTGGCCGAGGCGGGCGTCGAGGTGACCGGATGGTTGCCGCACGACGAGGTCGCGCGGCGGCTTGCCGGCACGGACGTATACCTGTCGACGTCGTCGTGGGAGGGCATGCCGGTGTCGGTCATCGAGGCGATGCTGGCCGGGCGGCCCGTCGTCGTGTCCGGGTGCGCCGGTAATGTGGATGTCGTGCGCCATCTGCAGACCGGTGTGATCTACGCGTCGGCCGCCGACGCGGTCGCGTGGCTGGAGCGTCTCGCCGGCGACGGCGCGCTGCGCCGGGAGCTGGCACGGCGGGCGAGCGGCGAGGCGCGGCACCGCTTCGCCGAGGCGCGCTTGTTGGGCGAGCTCGTGCCGCTCTATGCTGCACGGGCGACCCGCTAACGACAGCAACCCCCATTTCGTGGAGAACCGTATGAATGTAACCCTCACCCCGGATGTCACCGTCGGCAACGACTTGCCGTTTGTCCTGTTCGGCGGCCTCAACGTGCTCGAAAGCCTGGACTTCACGCTCGACGTCTGCGGGACGTTCGTCGAGGTCACGCGCCGTCTCGGCATTCCGCTGGTGTTCAAGGCGTCCTTCGACAAGGCCAACCGCTCGTCGATCCACTCGTATCGCGGCGTCGGATTCGACGAGGGGCTGCGGATTTTCGACGCGGTCAAGCGCCGGTTCGGCGTGCCCGTGATCACCGACGTGCATGAAACCTGGCAGGCCGGGCCGGTGTCGCAGGTCGTCGACGTGCTGCAGGTGCCGGCGTTCCTCGCGCGCCAGACCGACCTGGTGGTCGCGATCGCGCGGACCGGCAACGCGGTCAACATCAAGAAGCCGCAGTTCATGAGTCCGACGCAGGTCGAGCACATCGTGTCGAAGTGCCGCGAAGCCGGCAACGACCGCGTGATCCTGTGCGAGCGCGGCTCGTCGTTCGGTTATGACAATCTCGTCGTCGACATGCTCGGCTTCCGCCAGATGCGCGACACGACGGGCGACTGCCCGGTGATCTTCGACGTCACGCACAGCCTGCAGATGCGCGATCCGGGCGGTGCTGCGTCGGGTGGCCGGCGGCGCCAGGTGCTCGACCTCGCGCGCGCCGGGATGGCGGTCGGGCTGGCCGGGCTGTTCCTCGAAGCGCATCCCGACCCCGACCGCGCGCGCTGCGACGGCCCGAGCGCGCTGCCGCTCGCGCTGCTCGACGCGTTCCTGCAGCAGGTGAAGGCGGTGGACGACCTGGTCAAGCGGCTCCCGCCGCTCGATGTCCGGTGAGCGGCGCGACGTATCGCGGGCCCGTGCGCCTGGTGCTGTTCGACGTCGATGGCGTGCTGACCGACGGCTTGCTGCACGTCACGCACGAAGGCGAGTGCATGAAGAGCTTTCACGCGCACGACGGGGTCGCGGTCGCGCTGCTGCGCGCGCACGGCATCCGCACCGGCATCCTGTCGGGCAAGCACAGCGGCGCGTTGACGTGGCGCGCGGCGCAACTCGGCGTCGACGTGCTCGTGAGCGGCTGCGACGACAAGGGCGCCGGTTATGCGGACATCAAGGCGCGGCAACGGGTCGACGATCATGAAGTCGCGTATGTCGGCGACGACGTGAACGATCTCCCGGTCATCGAACGCGTCGGCGTGTCGTATGCGCCGGCCGATGCGCATCGGCTCGTCCGCACCCGCGTCGACCATGTCGCGGGCGCGGCCGGCGGCCGCGGCGTCGCGCGCGAGGTGGCCGAGCATCTGCTGATGGAGGCCGGGCTGTCGCTCGACGACGCATACCGGCCGTTGCTCGAACAATGGAGCGGTCATGACGTCGTTCAATAACAGGCGGACGGTGCGCGTCGTGATTCCGGCGCGGTACGGTTCGGCGCGGCTGCCGGGCAAGCCGCTCGTCGATCTGGCGGGCGAACCGATGATCGTCCGCGTGCATGCGCGCGTGCGCCGCGCGCTGCCCGATACCGACATCGTCGTCGCGATCGACGACGCACGCATCGCCGAGGTACTCGACGCGCGCGGCATCCGGTTCGCGATGACCGATACCGGTCACGCGTCCGGCACCGACCGCGCGGCGGAACTCGCGCGGGCGTTTGGCTGGCCCGACACCGATGCGGTGCTCAACGTGCAGGGCGACGAACCGCTCGTGCCGACGGCGCTGCTGAGGGCATTCGCCGGATTTTGCGGCGCGGCGCCGGATCTCGGTGTCGCGACGGTCGCCTGCCCGGTCGGGCAAGGCGCGCTGCTCGACGAGCCGGCGATCGTCAAGCTCGTCGTGGATCGCCACGGCCGCGCGCTGTACTTCTCGCGCGCGGCGATCCCGTTCTGCCGCGACGGGCGGCCGGCGGCGGACGGTGCGAGCGGGACCGGGTTTCTGCGCCACATCGGCCTCTACGGCTACGCGAATGCGACGCTGCAGGCGCTGGCGAGCGCGGCACCGTGCGAACTCGAACAGCTGGAGAAGCTCGAGCAGTTGCGCGCGCTGTGGCTCGGCATGCCGATCGACGTGATGCGCTGGCCCGATGCGCCGCCCCCCGGCATCGATACGCCCGACGACGTCGCCCGTGTCGTCTCCCTTCTCAAACGACAAACCCATGATGCGACAGAACCATATTGAATCCGCCCGGCAGGTCTTCGAGATCGAGTCGCGGGCATTGGCCGGCGTGGCCGCGCGGCTCGATGCGAATTTCGAGCAAGCGGTCGAGATCGTCCTCGCGTCGAGCGGCCGCGTCGTCGTATGCGGGATGGGCAAGTCCGGCATTGTCGGCAGGAAGATTGCCGCGACGCTGTCCAGCACGGGTACGCCGGCTTTCTTCATGCATCCGGGCGAGGCCTATCATGGCGACCTCGGCATGGTGACGCCGGACGACGCGTTTCTCGCGATTTCGAATTCCGGCGAAACGGACGAGGTGATCAAGCTGATTCCGTTCCTGCGCGGCAACGGCAACGACCTGATCGCGCTGACCGGCAACCCGGCGTCGACGCTCGCGAGCGCCGCGCGGGTTCATCTGGACATCGGCGTCGAACGCGAGGCGTGCCCGTTGCAGCTCGCGCCGACCGCGTCGACGACGGCAACGATCGCGATGGGCGATGCGCTGGCGGTCACGCTGATGCGGGCGCGCGGCTTCCAGCCGGAACACTTCGCGCGCTTCCATCCGGGCGGCTCGCTCGGCCGCCGGCTGCTGTCGACGGTCGACGACGAAATGGCGCGCGGCAACCTGCCGTTCGTGACGGAGGCGACGTCGACGCTCGACGTGCTCGACGCGATGACGCGCGGCCGGCTCGGGCTCGCGATCGTGAGGCGCGACACCGGCTGGGGCATCGTGACCGATGGCGACATCCGTCGCGCGATCGAGCGGCATGGGGACGGCGTGCTGCGGCGCACGGCCGCCGACATGATGTCGATCGAGCCGTCGACGGTACGGCCCGGGACGCGGGTCGAGGATGCGTTGCTGCTGATGCAGCAGCAGCGCATCGGCGCGTTGCTGGTGGTCGACGGCGGCGACGTCGTCGGCGTGTTCAAGAAATAGCGAACGGGCCGCGCCCGCCGCGTGGGGCGGCGCGCGGGAGACGTGCCGGCACACCGGCGTGCGCTATTGCAGGCTTTGCGTCAGCGCGGCGGATGCCGCGTCCTGACGAAACCGGCGCACGCGCAGGAACGTGACGAAATTCGAGTCGTGCTGGCTCGCGGCGCCGCCTTCCGGGTCGTCGAACGCGACGCGCAGCACCGCGACGAGATCGTTGCCGTCGAATTGCCAGTCGACGTACTGGAAGCCGTGCCGTTTCGGATCGGCGTGCTGCAACACGACGCGCCGCGCGGTCCACTGCCGGAGATCGGGCGACGACAGCAGCACCAGCGTGTTGCGGACGCGTTCGAGGTTCATCCGCCCGGCGCTCTTCGGCACCGCATTCGTGATCGTCCAGTACTGCTTCGACTGCGGATCGAAGCGGATCGTGAACTTCTTCCCGGCGCCGGGCAGGTCGATGAAATCGCGTGCCGGGTCGAACGACAACGTGCGGCCGTCGTTGCCCGTCGCCACCAGCGCGGCCTTCTCCGGGCCGTTCGCGGTGTTCACGCGCAGCACGACGGCGGGCGCGGCGCCTTGCCGGCCGACCACGTTGCCTTCTTCCCATGACTGGAACCTGCCGTCGAGCCAGCGCTTGTCCGACGGCAGGTGCGCGGACGCGCGCCAGTTGCGGGCATCGAGCAGGTCGCGATCGACGGGCGCGGACAGGACCAGTGCACGCAGGTCGCCGTCCTCGACGCTTTCATACGCGCGCCACACGCGTCCACGATCGACGAGGACCGGCACCGGCCCGGTAATGTAGCGCCCCGCATAAGGCAGCAGCCCGGTGGACGCGTCGACCGGCGTGGTCCACGTTTCGCCGCCGTCTTCGGAGCGGCGAATCGTCGGCGTGCCCATCGAGCGGTTGGTCCCCATCAGGTACAGCGCACCGTTCAGCACGAACAGCGACGACCAGTACTGGTCCGACACGTCGCCGAGCTTCGACCAGGTCGCGCCCTTGTCGTGCGACGTGAACACGGACACCCGGTTCTGCGCCGACGCGGCGCCGAATGTATCGAAGCTCGCGACATAGTCGCCGTTCGGCAGCACGGCCAGCGACGGCGAGCCGAGATAGACGCGCGTGGCGGCCGGGCTGTGCGCGATCACCTCGCCGGGCGGCGCGGGCACGGTTTGCGCGCGAACCGCCGTCACCATGCAGCCCAGGCATAGCGCCGCGATCGTCGACCGTTTCAGCGCGCGGAACGTCGAGGCAGGTCGAAGCGAGTTCATGTCAGGTGCGCGAGCGGCTTGCCGCCGGATGCGTTCGGGATGGGACGGGCAACCGCGCGCCGGTTGGGCGCGTCCTGGTCGGCCAGCACGACGAACAGCAGGATGGTGAGCCAGAGCATGCCATAGAGCACGTGATACTTGAACAGCAGGATCGGCAGCAAATAAAGCAGATACTTGCGCCGGCCCTTGCGGCGGAACAGCATGACAAGCGCACCGCCGAACACGACGGAACCGGCGATGCCCGCGGCGAACACGAGGTAGACGTAGAACGAACTGTCCCGCACCTGGTAGCCGCGCAGGTGCGTTTTCCCGACGTTGTTGCGCTCGTCCCAGAACAGGCCGCCGCCGAACACGCCCGCGACGACGTCGCGCTCGGTCAGCTCGGTCAGCACGAGCGTCCGGCTGCCGACCGCATCGTAATCGACCGACTGGTTCACCCGCTGATCGTACACGCTGTAGAGCCAGGGCACGCACGCGAGCGCGACGACGACGACGGCGATCCGCGTCCGCAGCCGCCCGCGCCCGGTGAGCACGTGCAGCCCGCACAGCGCCGCGCAGACGACCATCGACGCGACCGAGAAGCTGAGCAGCGCGGTGGCGAACCCGATGACGGGCGCGAGCGTGATGCGCCGCTTCGACAGCAGCAGGATCACCGCGCTCGGGACGACCGTCATCGCATAGAACGACGGTTCGGAATACAGGCCCAGCGCACGGATCGAAATCAGGCTGTCGGACAGCGCCTTGGTCGCATAGAGCGCTTCGGAGTCCGCTTCGCGCACGTAACTGTCGAAATCGATGAAGGTGCCGGTTCCGAGGTAGAAGACGAGCTGGAACGTGAAGAACGCGGCATGCACGTAGATCAGCGTCTTGCACGCGGTGTCGAGCGATGCCCGTGTGAGTACGCCGCCGGCGAACATCCAGTAGCTCAACGCGATGTACGTCTGGATCAGCACGAACTTGATGAAGAAGTTCACGTAGAAATCGCCGAACGCGGACAGGATGAAGGCGAGGCAGGTGCTGATCAGCCAGTACGTGCACACCGGAAACAGGTGGCGCTGCCGGTTCATCAGTGTCGGCGCGCGCAGAAAGGCGAGCGCGCACAGCAGCACATACGCGGCGAAGGTGGCCCGCACGCTGAACGCGTTGAGCGAGAAGAACAGTACGCTGGCTGAAAAGAGCAAGGTCGACATGCGTGTGCCCGATCGGAGGCTCCGGATCCGCTGCGTGCCGGCCGTGCCGGCGCCGCGCGGCGAGAGGTCGTGCGGCGCGTGGCAAGGTGCCCGCGGGGAGGGCGGGCATCGTGTCGCGCCGCGTCGCACGCGGAATGTGCGTTCGTCGTCCGGGACGAAGCGCTTCCGGCGACCGAGGATAGACGACTGGACAGTCGGGCGAGCCGGGCCGTCCGATCCGGGCGGCATTCTGTCCGTTTCGGGCGGGGTCGGCGGAGCGCGCGATGTGCCGGAGGCCGGCGAGGGCGTTCGCAGCGTACGGTCCAGGCGCGGCCGTCACGGCTGAAACGCGAATCGCCCGCACAAGAACGGCGAATACAGTTCGATCGCCTCCTGAATCGGCACGTGGCGCCCGTATGCGGCGGCCGACACGGCCAGCAGCGAGCCGACGACGAGCGCGCGATAGCGTGCGTCGACACGCGGCGTGCCGTGTCGCCACACGAATGCCAGCGCGACCGCCGAGCCGACGAGCCAGCCGGCGACGACTTCCGATGGCGTGTGCGCGTCGTCGAACACGCGCGCGATGCCGATCAGCGCGCCGAGCGCGAGCCCGAGCCCTAGCGGCAGCGCTCGCGACGCGCTCGCCCGCGGTTGCATGCCACCGCTCAGTGCCAGCACGCACACCATCGGCCAGACTGCTGACGCGAGCATCGTATGCCCGCTGATCACACGAAAATGTATCGGGCGGATCTGGATACCGCAGCCGGCGTACAGCATTTTGGTCGCGCCGACGAGCGCCATGCCGGCCGCGAGCATCAGCGCCCACGACGCCGCGCGATGCCGTCCGGCCGTCGAGCGCACGAGCCACGCGATGCATACGACGGCCAGCGGCAGCGTCAGCGCCGCGTCGCCGAGATCGCTGACGGCGGCCCACATGATCGGATTCGTGATGGCCGCGCCGTCAGGCGGCCAGCAGCGCAGACATGCGGGTGGCCAGATAGCTTTCGAAATCCGCGGCCACTTCGGGGTGCCGCAGCGCGAACTCGACCGTCGCCTTCAGATACCCGAGCTTGCTGCCGCAATCGAAACGCGTGCCGTCGTAGCGATGGGCAAGCACCTGCTCGTCGGACAGCAGCGACTGGATCGCGTCCGTCAACTGCAGCTCGCCGCCGGCACCGGGCCGTAGCGCGCGCAGATGCTCGAACACCTTCGGCTTCAGCACGTAACGGCCGACCACGCCGAAATTCGACGGCGCCTGCGCCGGCTCCGGCTTCTCGACGATGCGGGACAGCTTGAACAGGTTGTCCTCCCAGCGCTTGCCTTCGATCACGCCGTACGACTTCGATGCGTCGGGCGCGATTTCCTCCACGCCGATCACCGACGCGTGATAGTGATCGAACACGTCGATCATCTGGCGCAGCACCGGCGTCGGGCCGTCGAGCAGGTCGTCCGCGAGGATCACGGCGAACGGCTGGTCGCCGACCAGTTTCTCCGCGCACAGCACGGCATGGCCGAGCCCCAGCGCTTCGGCCTGGCGCACGTAGAAACAGTCGACGTGGCTCGGCTTGATGCCGCGAACCAGCGACAGCAGCTTTTCCTTGCCGCGCGCTTCGAGCTCGGCCTCGATCTCATAGGATTTGTCGAAGTGGTCTTCGATCGCGCGCTTGCTGCGGCCGGTCACGAAAATCATTTCGGTGATGCCCGCGTCGATCGCTTCCTCGACCGCATATTGAATCAGCGGCTTGTCTACGACGGGCAACATTTCTTTCGGGCTGGCTTTGGTCGCCGGCAGAAATCGCGTGCCGAGACCGGCAACCGGAAATACGGCTTTCGTCACTTTCAACATGATTTTCGAATTCCATCCGTTCAGGATCAGGCATCAACAATGCCGAGGGTAACCGGCGATGCGTGCATGCAATCGTCGCGCGCCGGTGCCATATCGTTCGCGCAGCCGGACTCGCGCGTCGTTCGACCATCGTATGAGTGTTCGCGTTTCGAGTGGAGACCGAATCTAGGCTGAATCCGACAGCGATGAATGGTGAATCGCGAATTGCGATTGCCGAATTCGAATATGTCTGATGCCATCTAGGAATTGTCGGCATGACGTCGATCGCATGACATAGATTCAGGCATCCATTACTGGACGGCCGGTCTCGGCGCCGCGCGTGCGGCATGCGACGATCGCCGTCGGCTCAGGAGCAGTCATGACCGAACGGGGCGATATCTTCGATGCAATTGCGGAATTCAACCGCGCGTATCTCGTGCTCGCGCAGCGCATATTGCGGATCGACTACGAACAGGGCAAGCGGCAATTGGGTATCTCGGATGAAATCGCCGCATCGATCGACGCGTTGACGCTGGATCAGATCGATGAACTCGCGGCCGGCGGCGAACTGGTTTGTGAATTTCGCGCAGAAAACGCGCCGGGCCGCGCTTGATCCGTTTTCAGGCTTTATCGAATGGATGTTCCGGTCGCGCCGTTTCACGAGATCGCATCGTCGCGGCCGTTCGTTTTTTTCACCAACAGAATGTGGAGAAGTTGCATGCCCGGTTATCGCGAATTGAAGGCGCAAGCCGATGAACTGATGAAGCAGGTCGAGGAAGCCCGGCTCGCCGAACTGGAGGCCGTCATACAGGAGATTCGCACTCGGGTCGCCGAATATGGCCTGACCGCCGGACAGATATTCGGGCGCCGCGGCGGCGCGTCGAAAGCGGCGCCGCGAAAGCGCGCGTCGGCGCCGCGCTATCGCGACCCGAAGACCGGCGCGACGTGGAGCGGGCGCGGGCGCGAGCCGGCCTGGATCAAAGGCGGCCGTCGCGACCGGTTCCTGATCGAGCGCAGTGCCGGTTGAGCGTGAAGACTTTCGACTTCCGCTTCGCGGCGGCGGAGCAGTCGCTTGCGAAGTGTTGGCCCGGGGATTCCGAGACGTATGCATAGGAGACCGGCGTTGCCGGTCTTCTGATACATGCTGTCATCGAATATTTGAACACCGGCCTTGGCGGTGTTCGCGCTCGCGTCACCTGCTGAGTGCGAATTCGCAGGACAGGATTGTTTTTCCCGATCACAATCAGTCTTCCTGTGTCAGCCGAAACAAGACGCCAGCGATAGCGCGAATCTTGGACTGTGCGGCTAGCTGGAATGGATAGGCGACGAAGTACGACAGGTGCGACCGCCATAAGCCGCTCACTCAGAGACTCGAACCCGTCTCCCGCCAGGAAAATAAGCGATACAAATCAATAACCGGAAAGCTACGAGTTCGCGTCGCGGTGATGGCTGTCGAAAATCCGCCTTGCTTCTCGGAAGCGGTCCGCATTCTCGGCGATCCAGGTCCACGGCGGGACCACGCGAACGAGCAGGTCCATGCCCATGTCGGATAACTCGTATTCGACTCTAGCGGGCACCTCATCGAAATCGTGACGGAGCACAAGACCGTCACGTTCGAGTTGTCGTAACGTGCGCGTCAACATCCGCTGAGTCACCCCGTGCATGCGCCTGCCGTACACGCCGAGCGTGTGAAAGCAATGCGGCAGCTGCCAGGAGTGGCTTGTCGGCGGTCGCTGACGGCGCGGAGGATGAGATAACGGGTTAGGGGCGGCATCAGCCGGTCCGACGCTACCGCGATGCCATTCGACCGGGTTCGGCCAGACCCGGCTCTTGGACAAGCAATGCCGAATCGTTGACAATTCGCTTTCTCACATTGGACTTACCACTGCCGAGATAATATGCGCATCAACGTTGCAGTCTCCGATCGCACCGCCCAGTATCAAACAATTGCGCTGATACTGGTCTCGATGTTTTGTTTTGCGGTCGTCGATGCACTGGGCAAAGCGGTAGCCCGCAACTATCCAGCTAACGAGGTGACATTCTTCCGAATGCTGTTCGGGATTGTGCCGGCTGTTCTCGCCAGTCTTCATGGTGGTTCGCTTGGCCCTCGGATCCGAAGGATCGACCTTCGCGGACAGACAATTCGTGCACTCACGCTTCTCGGTGCCTCAGGACTCTTTTTCGCGGGCTTGCCGTATCTGCCGTTGAGCGAGGCAGTGGCAATCGTCTATTCGGAGGCTATTTTTGTTGTTGTCCTCGCCCCTTTCTTGCTTGGGGAACGCTTACTCGCGCGAAATGCCGTTGCCGCGTCCGTAGGCTTTGTCGGGGTCCTTCTAGTAGTCCGACCTCAGGGCAGCTTGTCGAACTTCCTTGGCCCCGGTCTGTTGCTACTGAGCGCTTTGTGCGGTGCTCTTTCTATGATTCAGATTCGCAAGCTCAAAGCTGGCGATGACTCAAGCATTACGGTGCTTTTCTTCACAGCCTTCGGGACTGCCGTTACGGGTGTTTCTTTATTGTTTGCCTGGAGGACTCCGACACTCAAAGACTTATTTATCTTAGTGCTGCTTGCAATATTTGCGACAGTCGGCCAGATTTTATTTACGGTGGCAGTCCGGCGTGACAGCGCTGCGAAACTGGCGCCCTACACTTACACAAGTATCATTTGGGCAACGCTTTTCGGCTTCTTCGTATGGGGCGAAAAGCTAGATGTCGTTCCAGTCGTCGGAATCATTGGGATTGTCGGGAGTGCAATCGCTGTCGCCATCCGGGAAGAGCCACCGGAGGGACCCGCAGTCTAGTCTGACAAGCAGGCTTGGCTGTGATTGGCCGATACGAGTCGATGCACACGTGACAGAACTGTGTCGACCGCGAACGACCGGGATCGAGGAAATTGAAGGCCCCCTATGGGTCGGCTACAGCCGATCGTGTTGGGCGGAAACCGGCCAAACGCGGAAGTTCGCTATGTCAACGTCAACGTCCGATGCAGCCTGCCAAGAGAAGTTGAGCTCGAGCCATCCGGCGTCCTGTCAGGATAAGTGCATTATCCGAATCATTGAACAAGATTAACGCGCGAACGGACGCCGTTAGCCGTATCTGCGAACTTCAACACCCGCCGCGCGGCTAGCCGGATCGGCAATGCTGGCGTCGTGACAGCTTGACCGGCCCAATGCGATCGAGTTCGAGGCGTCAGATGACCGACGCCTGCAAACGCCTCACTCGAACGTGATGAACTGTGCCGACGACCATACCTTGCTGTCGTTGCGCTGCCGCCCGAAGAAATAGACGGGGCGATACCCGAACGATGCGTTGTCGGGCGCCACGTCGATGCTGCCCGCGAGATCGACGGGCAGCGGCTTGTCTGTCAGCCGTTCGACCGCGACGAAAAGCTCCGTGCCGCCGAGTGCGTGTGTCGCCGATTCGCGCGCGAGCAACTCCGCGCCGCTGATTTCGAAGCGGAACGCAGGGGCGTGTACGAACGGATTGCGTTCCAGCGGGTCGCCGACCTTCGCGAAGCTGTCGATCGTGCCCTCGACCACGATCGTCGCGGCGGCGAGATTGCCGACGTCGAGTTCGATGCTGTCCGCGTCGCCGTAGGTGTCGCTGCGGAACTCGATGTCGGTCGCGCCGGTGCGCCATGCCGACTCCTCGACATGCTCGAACCCGTTCGACCCGAAACGGTGAATCGTGCCGTTGACGATCCGGATCCGGCCGCGCCACGCAGCCCAGCGATAGCGGTCGCGGATGCGTGCACCGCCCCAGCGGACCCGGACCAGCCGCTCCGCGTAGCCGAGTTCCGCGTGCAGGTTGCGTTCCCACAGCAAGCCATCGTGATCATACGCGGCCACGTATTCCCAGCCCGACTGGCCGAGCAGCCGATAGTCGAGCCGCGCGGGGCCTTCGTGCGCAAACGCGTCGCCTTGCCGGTGATCGCCGCAGCGCACCAGCAGCGCACTGTGCTCGCCGGTCGTCGCCCACGTGCGGCGCGCGCGCAGCGCTGCGCCGACGTGCTTTCGATCGAGCCCGGGCGCCAGCACGCCCGTCAGCCCGCCATGCACGCCGAAGACCTGCACGCCGGGTGCGCCGCCGCCGGGCCGGCCGCGATGTTCGTCGCCGCTGGCCGCGACGCCGAGCTGATAACCCCGTGCGATCACGTCCTGGTACAGCCAGCCGAAATGGCCCCACGACGATGCGATCTCGACGAGCCGCTCGAGCTCCGGATGATGCCAGTCGGGGATATAACGACGACCGCCCACGTGCGGCATGACCAGATGTTGCGCGGCATTGTCCGCATACGCATCCCACAGTTCCTCGACGGGCCAGCGGCCGAGTTCGACCGCATGACCCTTCATGTCTTCGTTCCAGACCAGCGTGCGATTGTGCTCGCCGCGCGCGTTGTACGGGAAATCCGGTTGGTCGTCGCCGAGGAACACCACGTTGTGGTCGCCCCCTGCCGTCGAGCTGCCGCACCATTCCTGCACCGGATACACGACAAACCGGCCCGGTTCGTTGAAGCGCTCGACCGCGTCGACGCCGAGCCGCCAGTTCTCGTCGGTGATCTGGAAGTCGTTCGCGGTGTAGCCGAGCACGTCGATACCGCCGATGTCGCGTGCGTAGCGCGCGTTGTACTCCGGACTGTTGGTACCGACGGTGTCATGTGCGTGCACGTGAAGGTCCGCATACAGCGCCCGCGGCACGGGCAGCGACGCGTCGACCGTCAGCCACGCTTCGGCCGCACGCACGTCCGGGTGCCCCGGTACGTCGGCGACGATGCGCAGCGTGCCCGCGTCGACCGGCAGGTCGTCCACCGCACAACTCGCAAAGCCTGTATCGGGCAGCGCGTGTTCGCGCCGGTAAACGATCTCGCCGCGGGCATCGTACGCGACGACCCTGGCATGACCGCCGACATCGCGGCACGCGTTGCCCCAGCGGTCCTGAAGCGACAGCCGGAACGGTGCGCGCGTGCCGGGCTGCACGAAGCGCGGGCCGTTCAGCAGCACGTCGGACGGCGCACCGGCACGGATGTCGATCGACACGTCGCCGGGCACGGCGACGAAGCGCGACGTGCCGAGCGGGTCGACGTAGAGCCGGAAGCGGAAGTTGTCTTCGGCGAAGGTCTGCACGCGCGTGCCGGGGCCGCGGCGGCGGTCGCCAAGACGGATCACGATCCGGTCGCCGGCATTCACGTAGCCGTCGACGATGTCGACGATCACGGCCTTCTGGAACGGCCGCTCATGCCCCTTCTGATCGAAGCGCACGTTCAGCGCCTGCACGGTGGCCGGGCTCTGGCCCGGCACGAGCGGCGCCGCGTGGTACTCGGCGCTGATGTAGTTCGCGGCGCTCGGGTCGCTCGTCTGGAACAGCGCCCAGTCGGAATAGAACTTGAAGGTCGCCTTTAGCCAGCCGCCGTCGGCGATGCCGGACGAGCCGACTTCGTAGTCGAGCACGATTTCGCTCCACTCGCCGGCTTCGAGCCGCGTCACGTTGCATTGCACGCGTCCGGCGAACGGCAGGCGTTTGTGGCGTTCGTAGAGCCCGTCGGGCGCAACGTGCGGGCCCAGGCGGTCGCGCAGCGCGGCGGCGCGTGCGTCAATGGTATCGATGGCGTCGTGGGATGCGTTCATTGTGGAATGCAAATTGATGTCGAGGGAAGGCGGCGCGCGTCAATGCGCGAACGGCCAGGGCGCGCTCGCGTCCCACACGGGAATGCCCATGTACGCGTACCACGGTGCGATCACGCAGAGGCCGTAGACGATCGCGATCAGCACCGACACCGCGCCGACCTTCGCATAATCGGCCGTCGAGAACGCGCCGCTGCTGTACGCGATGACGCCGGCGGTGATCTGCGTCGGCAGCAGATAGGCGAAGCTGTCGGTATCGCTGACGAGCATTGTGAACGCGACCGGATGCAGCCCGAGGCGCGGTGCGAGCGCGAGCGCGATCGGCGCGATCATCGTGACGGCCGCGACGTTGGACAGCATGCCGATACGGATCACGTGCGTGCCGAGCATCACGATCGCGATGGCGAGCCACCAGCCGTGCCCGCGCGCGGCGACGTAGACGTGATCGGCGGCCCAGCTTGCGAGCCCCGACGCACTGATCGCCGACGACAGCGACAACGCACCGGCGAGCAGGAACAGCGTGCCCCAGATCGTGCGCTGTTCGACTTCGGCCCAGCCGAAGCGCAGCACGCCGGGCGCGAACAGCAGCGCCAGCGCGATCAGCGCGACGATTTCCGACGGCAGGTGATGCAGCGGCTCGGTCGCCCACAACACGGCGACGGCCGCGAACAGTGCGAGTATGGCCCAGTCGTTGCGCGCCGCGGGTGGTTGCGTCCCGCGCATCGCCGCGATCGCGCCGGGGCCGCCCGGAATCGCGACGGCGCGCGAGCGGAAATGGAATTGCACCCAGGCTTGCGTGATCGCGAACATCCCGAGGTACGGCCACTGCAGCTTCAGCCACGTCAGGTACGAGATCCGGATGCCGAGCTGTTTCTCGAGCAAGCCGGACACGACCATGTTCGGCAGATGAGCCGTCAGGATGCACATGCCGCTGATCATCGCGCCGTACACGAGCGTCTGGATCACGATCGCCTTGCGTGCCGCGCGTTCGCGCGGCGATTCGCCGAACAGCCGGACGATGCCGTTCGTGACCGGCAGCAGCGTTGCGGCACGTGCATTCGCGGCCGGTACGACGAGCGCCATCACGCAGTTCACCGCGAACATTGCCCAGATCACGCCGTTGGCCGTGCGCACCTTCAGCTGGTCGAGCAGCAGCAGCGCGACGCGGCGGTCGAGCCCGCTTGCCTGCATGATCGCGGAAAACAGGAACGCGGCGAGGCAGAGGAACACGACCGGCGCGGCGAAGCCGCTGGCCGCCTTCGGGAACGACGGGCTCGCGTGCGACAGCACGAGCAGCATCGGCAGCAGGATGCCGCTTACGCCGACGGGAATGGCTTCGGTGATCCATACGATCGCGACCCAGGCGACGACGGCAAGCGTCGCCTTCCCTTCGGCCGACAGATGCGCAGGCGCGGGCAGCCACCATGCGATCGCGAAGAACGCGAGCCACGCGGTGGTGAAGCCGATCGCCGCACGCCACCGTGCACCGCGCGACCGACCCGTCGCGTGCGGATCGATGCGCGGCGCAATGGCCGGTTCGGTTCGTGTCGGTCGGCTGGCCTGCGCGCCATCGAGCGGCGGCGTGCCGATTGCGTTTTCAGTCACTGGTATGCTCCCCGGGCGTCGGGACCGCGAAACGCGGCCCCCGAACGTCTGTCGAGATGTGATAATACGTATTAATACAAGTTGGGCGTTCCAATTGCTTTTCATATCGATATCGGGAGACGCGCATAGCGCGGGCCCAGCACGACGAGGAAGGACCAGATGACGCTGGTGCGTGACGACACGACATCGCTTTACGAGCAGCTTGCGACGACACTGCGCGACGAGATCGAACGCGGTGTGTACGAGCCGAGCGGCAAGCTGCCTTCGGAGGCACAGTTGAGCGAGCGTTTTCAGGTCAGCCGCGTGACCGTCAGGCTCGCGCTCGATCGGCTGAGCGACGCGCGCATCGTCGAGCGCAAGCAGGGCAAAGGGACGTTCGCCGCGAAGCAGCGGCTGCGGCATCGGCTCGACGTGCTGCGCGGGCTCCACGATTCGATCGCCGATCAGGGCGCCCGCGCCCGGATGACGTTGCTGCGGTTCGAGGCATGCGACGTGCCGCCGGGCCTGCGCCACGTCTTTGCCGACGACGTCGCGCGTTGCGTCTATCTTGAACGCGTGCATTGGGTCGACGACGAGCCGATCGCGCTCGCGCAGACCTGCCTGCTGCCCGACGCCGCGACCGTCACCTTCGAGCAGGCCGAGCGGATGTCGACCTACGAGGTGCTGGAAAGCGTGCTTGGCTGGCGCATGACGGACGCCGACATGTCGGTCACGGCCGTGGGGGCGCCCGAAGACGTTGCGGAGCGCCTCCGGGTCGGCGCGCATTCGCCGCTACTCGTGCTGCGGCGCACGTCGCGCCTGGCGGACGGCCGTACCTGCGAATCGACGGTGTTCCACATTCGGCCGGAGCGTTTCGACCTCCTCGTGCACAGCGGGGTGGAGGCTAGATTCGTCGGCTGACGGGGTATGCGGCCGCCCGTTCACTGGCCGCGTTGCGCGACACGCACTAGATTCGTTATTTGCGCGCGGCAGCGAAGCATCACCGCAATCGGAATTTTGGGGGCGCTCGAGGTTGACTATGATCAAGCCGCTTGGGCGGATGCCGGTATCGTCAACCGTTCCTCTCGCGCACGGACCATGGGCGACCGCACAGATTCCCCTCCGCTCATTGCGTTGCCAGAAAGCGAGCATCGCCCCCTTTCGGTGCGCGCGCGATCGCATCAATCTCGTCCGCGTGCGCCTGCCGCCGCTGCGCGAGTGGCCGCAGCCGATATCGTCAGAGGGCACGATCCATGCGCTGCAAGCGCACTCTTGGCCCGGTAATGTCCGCGAGCTGGAAAACGTCATGCACCTGGCGCCGCTCGTATCGAACGGCAACCGGATTCGCCCGGAGCACCTGAAGTTCCCGGAGGCGTTCGAGCATTGCCGGTTCAGCCAGGTGCGCACCGCCCCCGATCGGCCCCGTATGCGCGAGCAGCGATCTTTATCACCGCAGCAGATAAACGTATCCGAATCGCTTCGTTGACGCGTGCCGGCAAGGCCTCGTAGATTCGCGTTTTGACCGAATCAGAGGCCGTGCCGTGACGACTACCGCCATCCGCGATGCCGCAACGCTTTCCGCCGGGCATCCCGCCTTGCGGCCGGACGGCGCGGCGCAGCATTTCGACATCGTGCCGTTCGACGCGCCGCTCGGCGCCGAGGTCATCGGCCTCGACCTGTCGAAACCGCTCGACGCCGACGATTTCGCGCGCATCCATCGCGCGCATCTCGATCACCACGTGCTGGTGTTTCGCGATCAGCGCATCACGCCGGACGAGCACATCGCGTTCAGCCGCCGCTTCGGCCCGCTGCAGATTCACGTGCTCCATCAGTTCGCGCTGGCCGGCCACCCGGAAGTGCTGATCGTGTCGAACATCGTCGAGAACGGCAAACCGGTCGGGCTCGGCGACGCCGGCCATTTCTGGCATTCCGACCTGTCGTACAAGGAAAAACCGAGCCTCGGCTCGCTGCTGCACGCGCAGGAACTGCCGGCGGAAGGCGGCGACACGCTGTTCGCGAACATGCATCTCGCGTGGGACACGCTGCCGGCTCACTTGCGTCGCGCGGTCGAAGGGCGGCGCGCCGAGCATACGTATCTCGCGCGTTATGCGGAACTGCAGGCGCGCAGCCCGTGGCGGCCGAACCTGTCGCCCGAGCAGATCGCGCAGGTCGCGGCGGTCGTTCATCCGGTCGTGCGCACGCATCCGGAAACGGGCCGCAAGGCGCTGTTCGTCAGCGAGCATTTCACGACGAGCATCGTCGGGCTGCCCGACGACGAAAGCCGCGCGCTGCTCGACGAACTGTTCGCGCACAGCGTACGCACCGAGCACCTGTATCGGCACGCATGGCGCGACCACGATCTGGTGTTCTGGGACAACCGTTCGCTGATGCATCTTGCCGCCGGCACGCCCGACCACCTGCGCCGCAAGCTGTACCGCACGACGATCGAAGGCGACGCGCCTTTCTGAGCCGCGCGCCGCGTCATTCATTCCTGCCTCATCCCGACCGGAGTTCCGATGTCGTTTTCGTTCTTGCCGGCGCGTCGCGCGCTGGCGGCCACGCTCACCGCCGCGCTCGCCTTCGCGGGCGCGGTGATCCCGCAAGCCGCGCAGGCGGAGGGCCGCATCCGCATCGCCGAGCAGTTCGGCGTCGTCTACCTGATGCTGAACGTCGCGCGCGACCAGCAACTGATCGAGAAGGAAGGGCGCAAGGCCGGCCTCGACATCAAGGTCGACTGGGTGCGGTTGTCGGGCGGCGCGGCCGTCAACGACGCGCTGCTGTCCGGCGCGGTGGACATCGCGGGCGCGGGCGTCGGCCCGCTCCTGACCGTGTGGGACCGCACGCGCGGCCGGCAGAACGTGAAGGGCGTCGCGTCGCTCGGCAATTTTCCGTACTACCTCGTGAGCAGCAACCCGAACGTGAAGACGATCGCCGACCTGAGCGCGAAGGACCGCATCGCGGTGCCGGCGGTCGGCGTGTCGGTGCAGTCGCGTGTGCTGCAGTACGCGGCCGCGAAGCAGTGGGGCGACAAGCAGTTCGACAAGCTCGACCCGCTCACGCAGGCGATTCCGCATCCCGACGCGACGGCCGCGATTCTCGCGAACAGCAACGTGATCACCGGCCACTTCGGCAATCCGCCGTTCCAGGAGCAGGAACTTGCCGGCAACCCGAACGCGCACATCGTGCTGAATTCGTACGACGTGCTCGGCGGCCCGAGTTCCGCGACGGTGCTGTACGCGACCGAGAAATTCCGCGACGACAACCCGAAGACCTATCGTGCGTTCGTCGCCGCGCTGGCCGACGCCGCACGGCAGATCGCGGCCGATCCGGAGCGCGCGGCCGACACCTATATTCGCGTGAACGGTTCGAAGATCGATCGCGCACTGCTGCTGAAGATCCTGCGCAATCCGCAGGTGCAGTTCAAGACCGCGCCGCAGAACACGCTGCCGCTCGCGCAGTTCATGCATCGCACCGGCGCGATCCGCAACGAGCCGAAGTCGTGGCGCGACTACTTCTTCGACGATCCCGCGACCGCCGGCGGTAGTTGAGCGGAGTCGACGCTGCGACGCCGCGATCGACGCTTATGCGTCGGCGCGGTTTCGATATGCGCAATCGATGGTTGGTCCGCGCGACGCCCGGCCGTATGTTGATGTTTTTCCCGCAAGAGATTCGATCGTGAACGCCACTTCTCCCCGAACCTGGTTGCCGCCGTATGCGGCACGCGGCGGCGCGTCGCCGGTCGCATCCGCCGCCCCCGATACAGGCGCCGCCGGGCAGCCGGCAGGGGATGCCGCGCAGGCCGGTGCGCACAGCGAACGCCTGCTGGCCATCGACCAGGTCAGCCTCGAATACCGCAGCGGCGCGCGGATCGTGCGCGCGACGCATCAGGTGAGCTTCGACGTGTACGGCAGCGACCGCTTCGTGCTGCTCGGCCCGTCGGGATGCGGGAAGTCGACGCTGCTGAAGGCAATCGCCGGCTTCATCGAGCCGGTCTCGGGTTCGATCGCGCTCGACGGCCGGCCCGTGCGCGGGCCGGGGCCCGACCGCGTCGTCGTGTTCCAGGAATTCGACCAGTTGCCGCCGTGGAAGACGGTCGTCGAGAACGTCGCGTTTCCGTTGCGTGTCGCCGCCAAGCTGTCGCGCGCCGAAGCACGCGAGCGCGCGCTGCACTATCTCGACAAGGTCGGCCTGGGCGCGTTTGCCGACGCCTATCCGCATACGTTATCGGGCGGCATGAAACAGCGCGTCGCGATCGCGCGGGCGCTGGCGATGCAGCCGCGCGTGCTGCTGATGGACGAACCGTTCGCCGCGCTCGATGCGCTCACGCGCCGCAAGATGCAGGAGGAACTGCTGCGGCTGTGGGACGAATTCCGCTTCACGCTGTTGTTCGTCACGCATTCGATCGAGGAGGCGCTCGTGGTCGGCAACCGGATTCTGCTGCTGTCGCCGCACCCGGGCCGCGTGCGCGCGGAACTCAACAGTCACGAGCATTCGCTCGACAACGTCGACACCGGCGACTTCCGCGACAACGTCGCACGGATCCATCGCCTGCTATTCGACACCGACGCCCCCCATGTACCGACGACGGAGGACGCCGCATCATGAGTACGATCGATCCGGTCCTGCCGCCGCTGCCGCCCGTGCGCGACGAATACACCCGCACGCTCGTCACGCCGCCCGAAGCCGAGCGCGCGGCGCCGGCACCGCTGCTGCGCCGCATCGCCGGGGCCGCGTGGTTTCGCCGCGGCGTCATCGCGCTCGTGCTGATCGCCGCATGGGAGATCGTCGCGCGCATCGTCGCGAACGATCTGCTCGTCCCGACCTTCGGTGCGACGCTGGCCGCATTCGTGCAAGGCATCGAGTCGGGCGAACTGCTGGTCAAGACCGGCATCTCGATGTCGGTGCTGCTGCGCGGCTATGCGCTGGGCGTGCTGCTGGCGTTCGCGCTGACGTCGCTTGCCGTGTCCACGCGCATCGGCCGCGATCTGCTGACGATGCTCACGTCGATGTTCAATCCGCTGCCGTCCATTGCGTTGTTGCCGATCGCGCTGCTGTGGTTCGGGCTCGGCACCGGCAGCCTGCTGTTCGTGCTCGTGCACGCGGTGCTGTGGCCGCTCGCGCTGAGCATGTATACCGGCTTCGCCGGCGTACCGGTCACGCTGAAAATGGCCGGGCGCAACTACGGGCTCACGGGCCTGCGCCAGATCGCGCTGATTCTCGTGCCTGCCGCGCTGCCGTCGATCCTGTCGGGGTTGCGCGTCGGCTGGGCATTCGCGTGGCGCACGCTGATCGCGGCCGAGCTCGTGTTCGGCGCGAGCGCGGGCCAGGGCGGGCTCGGCTGGTACATCTTCCAGAACCGCAACGAGCTGTATACGGATCGCGTGTTCGCGGGCCTCGCGGCCGTCATCGTGATCGGGCTGCTGGTCGAGAACCTCGTGTTCGATACGCTCGAACGCGCGACCGTGCGGCGCTGGGGCATTCAGCACTGAGCATTGATGCGTCCGGACGCGATCAATTCCGGCGCATGCGAAACGTAAGCTGAAGCCGGTTTTTCGCGCGCGGCGGGGTGCCCGATACTTGCGGACGGCGCGTCACGTACGCCGGGTAACGGATACCGCGTCGCGCGCCGCCGCCGCGATTTTCCCCGATCTACCGGAACAGGGACCTGTCGAATGACTGCCCGTGATGCCGTCGATCCGCGCGACGCGCGCGGGTGCACTGCCCGATGCGGCGGCAAGCGGAGCGAGACGGGTCATAGCTTGCCCGGCCTGGGGTCGGGCACGAAGCCGTCGCGGTTCGGCATCTTCACGCGCGGCAGCGTGCGCGCGTCGAGCCGGGCGTCGCCGGGCACGATGCCGTTCAGGTGGAGGACGTACGCGGTGACCGCGTAGACGTCGTCCGCGCTCAGCGATTGCGGCGCGTTGTACGGCATTGCCCGGCGAATATAGTCGAACAGCGTCGTCGCGTAGGGCCAGTAGCTGCCGACCGTCTTTTTGGGCTTCGCGCTCGCGAGCGAGCCGATGCCGCCCACGAGCGGATCGCCGACACCGCCTTCGCCGCCGGCGCCGTGACACATCGCGCATTTGTCGGCGAACACGTGGCCGCCGCGTGCGACCGTGCCCGCGCCGGGTGGCAGGCCGGTGCCGTCCGGCGCGACGTCGATGTCCCACGCGGCGAGCGCCGCGCGATCGACCGGCTGTCCGAGGCCGAAGCCGGCGCCGAACGCGCCCGACGTCATCGCGCAGCTCGCCAGCAGGCAAATGAGCACCTTACGCATTGCGCACCTCGCCGTCCGTGCCCACGCGCCAATTCTGGATGCCGTTGTAGTGGTACTGCGAGTTCAGGCCGCGTGCGGCGACGAGCGCGTCTCGGGTCGGCTGCACGTAGCCGGTTTCGTCGGTTGCCCGGCTTTGCAGGTCGGCCGGCTCGCCGCGCCATACCCAGTCGGCCTCGAAGCGTGTCAACGCACGATCGCGTACGTCGCCGGCGAGCCGTGCGGGTTGCCACGTGCGACCGCCGTCGGTCGACACGTCGACGGCGCGAATCCGGCCGCGGCCCGACCACGCGTAGCCGCTGATCGGGTAATAGCCGTGCGCGGCGAGCCGATGGCCGGCCGACGGCCGCGTGATCACCGATTTCGCGTCCATCTCGAACACGAACTGGCGCGCGCAGCCGTCGGGCAGCAGATTCGTGTATTTCGACGTTTCCTCGCGCGTCATCTCGGGCGCACGCACCAGCTTCAGCCGTCGCAGCCACTTGATGTTCGTGTTGCCTTCGAAACCCGGCACGATCAGCCGCACCGGGTAGCCGTTCTCGGGGCGCAGCCGTTCGCCGTTCTGCGCATAGACGACCAGCGCGCGCTCGAGGATCCGGTCGAGCGGCAGGCTGCGCGTCATCGCCGCGCCGTCCGCGCCTTCGGCGAGCAGCCAGCGTGCGTCGGGATCGATTCCCGTCTCGTCGAGCAGCGTCGACAGCCGGACGCCGGTCCATTCGCAGCACGACAGCAAGCCGTGCGTGAACTGGACCGGCAGCCCGCTCGGGCCGTTCCATTCGCTGCCCGTGTTACCCGAGCATTCCAGGAAGTGGATCCGCGATTCGGACGGAAAACGCAGCAGGTCGTCGAGCGTGAAGACGCGCGGCTCGCGCACGAGGCCGTGCACGACGACCCGATGGCGTTGCGCATCGATGTCCGGCACGCCCGCGTGATGACGCTCGTAGACGAGCCCGTTCGGCGTGATGTCGCCGAACAGGTCGGCGAGCGGCGTCATCGACGAGCCGGAACCGGGCAGCGCAGGCGTGCGGGCGCTGCGGCGAATCACGTCGTGCTCGTGCTGCCCCGGCACGCCGTAGGGTGGCGACAGCAGTGGCGCACCGGGCGCACGCGTCCATGGCGGCACCTCGAGCGGCTGGCTCGCGAGCGCGCTGCCGGCAGGCAGCATCGCAGCCGCCCAGCCGCCGGCGAGCTGGCGCAGCGCGGCGCGCCGGCCGGGGCGCGAAGCGCGGGGAGGAAAGCGGGAATCGGTCATGGTCGGGCACGGGTTGCACGCGGGAGCCGCGCGCGGGGAAACGCACATTTTCGGCAACCGGGCGCGGCGCGGCAAACAACGATTCCCGCTTTGCTTATCGCGACTATTTCGAGGGCGTACAACGCGTGACCGCGGCGGCTGGACGCTGCAACACCATCGCAGGGAGTTGACACGGTTTTCGCGATGCCACGCACGATGACAACCTTATTTTTGTCTACGTCTACGAAGCGCCGAATTGCCGGCCAGCAGACGAGTATGTCGATCCGGGACCGGTTCGGCGGTCGCACATCATCGCCTTCGTGTGGGACGACCTGACGAGCCTCATATGTGACGACCATCGCGGGGGCTTTCACGTGGGGCGGCGTGCGTCAACCGCAAGCGCCGGATGCCCTGGCTGACCGCGGAGCGGGTGACGCCCATCCGGTCTGCCGCCGCGCGGAAATTCCGTTCTTTCGCGGCCGCAGGGAGCAGCGGCAGAAGATTCGGGTCCATATCATTGTCCAGTTACGCTGACCAACCTGTCACAGCAGGCACACGCGACGCAGCGCGACCGTCCTCAGATACAGCGATTTGCCGAGCCACGGCACGAACACATACTCGTCGTATGCGTCGCAGCCGATCAGGATCCAGTGCGACAGAACGTTGGACATGATGGTCTCCTCGAACCCGCTCGCCGCGAGGGGAAGCGGGGCGGCGCGTCACGAGCGCGATCCGTCGTGCCCGCACACGGTATACCCTGCGCATACGGCGTCGATTCCCGCCGCCGCGCGAGGTGCTTCGCGCGCGGGATGTCGCACGTTGCCGGAATAAACCGGCCCGCGCCGCGGTATGCGGATCAAGTGCCGGACGCATCGACAGGGAGGAGCCATGAGCGACGGGGAGCAGCTACGCGGGGACGTTCCGGACCAGTCATCGTGCGATCGCGGGTCCGCCTCGACGACGAACGACGGGCCACGATCGCCGGCGTTCCGGGACCGCGTGCGCGGTGCCGCGCGAAGGCTGCAGCTCGGGTCCGGCATCATGTTGTGGATCTATATTTCCATTCACATGATCAATCACGCGCTCGGCATCTGGTCGATCGACGTCGCCGAGCGTGGCCTGCATCTGGCGATCGGCGTCTGGCAAAGCCTGCCCGGAACGATCCTGCTGTACGGCGCGGCCGGCCTGCATTTCGCGCTGGCGATCCGCACCATCTACGGCCGCCGGCGCTGGGCGCTGCCGCCCGCCGAATGGCTGCGTCTGTGGGCCGGACTCAGCCTGCCGCTGCTGTTGATCCGTCACGTCGTCGGCACACGCGTCGCGACGTCGTTCTACGGCTTCGAACCGAACTATGCGCGGGTCGTCGTGGCGTTGCTGACGAGCGGCACGCAGGGCTTGCAGATCGCGCTGCTCGCGCCCGGGTGGGTGCACGGCAGCCTCGGGCTATGGTTTCATTTGCGCCGGCGCGCGTTTTTCCATCGCGCGCGGTTCGTGCTGCTGGGCGTGCTCGTCCTGCTGCCCGTGCTGTCGGCGGCCGGATTCGTGCAGATGACGCGCGCGGTCGTGCCGGGCAGTCTCGCCGCGCCGGCCCCCGACGTCGCGTTGGTGGCCCATCGCGCCGCGCTCGACAGCTGGCGGCATCTGCTCGTCGCCGGTTACCTGTCGCTGATCGTCGTTGCGTTCGCCGGCGGGCAGTGGCGAAACCTGTTCGCCGGAGGCGCTTCGCGCGAGCAGCCGTGAAGGGCGGCGTGTGCCCGTGACGCCCTCGCCGGCGAGGCGATCCACGTGTGCCGGCTGAGTCTCACGCGAGAGGGTTCCGGCCGCACATAGTCTACTGACAGGAATTGGCACGAGCTTCGGCGATACTGTGCGCTTTCGTATCCGTTGATCCGCGGCGCACACCGGCGCCCTTCCGTCATGACCACTACTCAGGCTTCCGCCCCGCTGAAAGACTCGTTGGGCGAGCAACAATTCCGAACACTATCCGACCTGCTGCATGCGATCGAACCCGGCTTCGATCGGGCGGCATTTCTGACGACGGCGCTCGACGGCCTCGACGACCTGACGCTGATGGCGCGCGTCAGGCGCGCCAGCGTGGCGATCGATGCGGCGGCGCAAGCATTGCCCGGCGGCTACGACGCCGTGCTGGCGTTGCTGCAGGAGGCGGCGCCACGATTGGGCCGCGGATTCGTGTCGCTCATCGCGCCCGATTATGTCGGGCAGTACGGTCGGCATGCGTTCGACCGTTCGATGGACGCGCTGAAAGGCTTCACGTCGTTCGGTACGTCGGAATTCGCGGTGCGCGAATTCCTGCGCGTCGATACCGCGCGTGCGCTCGCCACCATGGAAGCCTGGTCGCACGACGCGGACGATGCCGTGCGACGGCTGGCCAGCGAGGGAAGCCGCCCGCGCCTGCCGTGGTCGTTCCGCCTGCGCGACATCGAGGCCGACCCGGCGCTCGCGGCGCCGATTCTCGACACGCTGCGCGCGGACCCGAGCGCCTACGTGCGCCGCTCGGTCGCGAATCACCTGAACGACGTGGCGAAGTCGCATCCGGCCTGGGTGCTCGACCGTGCGGAACGCTGGGGCGGTGACCATCCGCATACGCGCTGGATCGTCCGGCATGCGCTGCGCACGCTCGTGAAGCAGGGCGATGCGCGCGCACTCGCGATACTCGGTGCCGAACGCGCGCCGCGGCTTGCCGTCGGCCCGTTCGGCGTGACGCCCGTGCAGGTGGTGCTCGGCGAATCGATTACGCTCGACTGCGAGCTGCATTCCACGGCCGACACCGCGCAGCGGCTCGTCGTCGATTACCGGATCGCGTACGTGAAGCAAAATGGCGAGGCGTCGCCGAAGGTGTTCAAGCTGAAGGGGCTGACGCTCGAGCCCGGCGCGCGCGTCGCGCTGCGGCACAGCCGGGCGATCCGCGATTTCACGACGCGGCGGCACTATGCGGGCCGGCACGAGGTCGAGCTGATCGTCAACGGCCAGGTCGTCGCGCGGTCGTTCTTCGAGCTCGCGATGTGAGGATGGCCGTTCGACATCGCCGACCGGATCGTCGACAATCCTCCGCGTGTACCGCATCCGCGCTTGCCTGGCCGCCGAGAGAATCTCCCATGACCGGAATATCCATCAGGACTGCCCATATCGACGATGCGCAGGCGATCGCCGATTTTCACGTGAAGGTCTGGCGGCATACCTATCGGGACCTCGCGCCGGCGCAGGCCCATGCGATTCTCGACGAGCATTACCGCGGCAAGACATGGCGGGAAAAGCTGATGTCGAACGACGGCCGTCAACGGGTGCTCGTGGCACACGCCGGCGGCAGGATCGTCGGCATCGGGATGGCCGGCGCGCCGTCGGAGCCCGTATTCGGCGGCCGCGGCGAAATCAAGTTCCTGTACGTCGATCCCGAATTCAAGCGCCGCGGCATCGGCCGCCAGCTGCTCGCACGACTCGCGACGCATTTGAGCCGCTTGCATTATCCGGGCGCCGCGTTGAGCGTGGTCAAGGGCAACGATGCCGCGCTCGCCTTCTACGCGGCGCTGGATGGCCGGCTCGCGGGCGAGTACGTCGATGCGGGGCCGGTCTGGCGGTCGCACAACGTCGTCATCGTATGGGACGACCTGGCGCGCCTCGCGTCCTGATCGCACCACGGCCGCCGCGGTACCCGCCGGCGGCACGCGTCACACCAGACGGGCGCGCAGCCACGACGTGAACGCGGTCACGAGCGGCGCCTCGGTCAGCTCGTGACGCGTGACGAGATAGTACGCGTGGCGTGACGGCACGGTCTCGCTGAACGGCCGCACGAGCGTGCCGTCGATCAGGTCGTCGCGCACCGACAGGCTGTCGCCGAGCGCGACGCCTTGCCCGTGTGCCGCGGCTTCGACGCCGATGTGCGCGTTGCCGATCTCGAGGATGCGGATGCCCGGCAGCTTGTCGGCGTTCGCTGCGGCCAGCCAGCGCATCCACGAGCCCGCATGTTCGCAGAACAGCGTGCGCCCGGCGAGATCCTGCACCTTGCGGATCGCATCGCGCCCGTTCATCAGCGCGGGGCTCACGACCGGGAACAGCGCCGGATGCGCGAGCAGCTCGACATGCCGGTTGCGCCAGTTGCCCTCCCCGTAGCGGATGCAGACGTCGACGTCCGGCGAATGGATCTCGCGCTCGTCGTTCGACGGAATCACTTTCAGATGAATGCCCGGGTAGCGCTCGAGAAAATCGCCGATGTGCCGGGCGAGCCAGCGCGACGTCAGCGACAGCGGCGTCGATACGGCGAGATCGCCGACGGCGGCCGGCGATTCGAGCCTGACGGTGGCGTTCGCGATCATGTCGAACGCGGCGCTGACCGGTTTCAGCAGCCCCTCGCCTTCGGGCGTGAGCTTCACGCGCGCCTTCGATCGGACGAACAGCGCGATGCCGAGCGTGCTTTCGAGAATGCGGATCTGGTGGCTGACCGCGCTCGCGGTCACGTGCAGCTCGTCGGCGGCGGCCGCCACGCTGCCGCGCCGGGCAGCGGCCTCGAAGGCGCGAAGCGGATTCAGCGGGGGCAGGCGGTTGCGCATCGGGGGAGCGTCGGCGGCGACGATACTGAGAAAAATTTCATTTAAGCGGATTCAATTTCTCGCTACAACAAAAAAAATTGAATGCCTACAGTGGGAGCCATCCAACCGAGTCGAGGTCGACCGCAATGAGCCTTACCGAACCGATCGAACGCCTGTGGGGCGGCCGTTTCCAGTCCGAACCGTCCGACGCGTTGCAGAACCTGTCGCGTTCCGATCCGAGTTTCTTCCGCCTCGTGCCGTACGACCTGGCCGGCTCGCGCGCGCATGCGCGCGAGTTGAACCGCGCCGGCATCGTGAACGACGACGAACTCGCGCAACTGCTGGCCGCGCTGGACGGCATCGCACGCGATTACGCCGCGGGCGCGATCGCGCCGTCGCTCGCCGACGAGGATGTCCATACGTTTCTCGAACGGGTGCTCACGCAGCGGCTGCCGGCGCTCGGCGGCAAGCTGCGCGCCGGGCGTTCGCGCAACGACCAGGCGGCGAACGACCTGCGCCTGTATCTGCGCGACCACGCACGCCGGCTCGTGCGCGGCGTGCTCGACCTGCAGGATGCGCTGGTCGGCCAGGCGAGCCGGCACGTCGACACCGTGACCGCCGGCTTCACCCATCTGCAGCCCGCGCAGCCGATCGTGTTCGGGCATCAGTTGCTCGCGCACGCGCAGGCGCTGTATCGCGATGCCGACCGCCTGGTCGACTGGGACCGTCGCACTGCGCGTTCGCCGCTCGGCGCCGCTGCGCTCGCCGGCTCGGCGATCTGCGTGCGGCCCGAGCTGTCGGCGCGGGAGCTCGGTTACGACGCACCCTGCGAGAACTCGATCGACGCGGTGGCCGCGCGCGATCACGTCGCCGAATTCGTGTTCGTCACGAGCATGCTGGCCGTGAACCTGTCCCGCCTGTCGGAAGAAGTGATCCTGTGGACGTCGCGGCAATTCCGCTGGGTGGAACTCGACGACAGCTACGCGACCGGCAGCTCGATCATGCCGCAGAAGAAGAACCCCGACATCGCGGAGCTGACGCGCGGCAAGGCGGGGCGCCTGATCGGCAACCTGTCCGGCCTGCTCGCGACGCTGAAATCGCTGCCGCTCGCGTACAACCGCGATCTCGCGGAAGACAAGATCGCCGCGTTCGATTCGATCGATACGCTCGGACTCGTGCTGCCCGCGATGGCGGGGATGATTCGCACGATGCGCGTGAACGTCGACGAGATGCGCCGTCAGGCGCCGCTCGGCTTCACGCTCGCCACCGAGGTCGCGGACTGGCTCGCGCTGACGGGCGTGCCGTTCAGCGAGGCACACGAGATCACCGGCGCGCTCGTGCGCGTGTGCGAGCACGACGGCATCGAACTGGCCGACGCGAGCGCGGAGCAGCTGCAGGCCGTGGATCCGCGCCTCGCGCCGGCGGTGCGCGCGCATCTGACGCTCGACGCGGCCGTGGCGGCGCGCGGCGGCGCGGGCGGCACGTCGCCCGCACGCGTGCGCGAACAGATCGGCCGCCTGAGCGGTGCGATCGAACGCCAGGCCGCGTGGGCGGCCGACTACCGGGGGCCGTCATGCTGAGTGCATCCGATTCGCGGCGCCTCGATGGCGCATCGCCGGTGCCGGCCGGCGCCGCGGCAGACGAGACCGCCGGCCTCGTGCGCGTGCGCCGGCGCTACTGGGGCCGTTATGCCGCCTCGATCGCGATCATCGTCGCGCTCGCCTACGTGGCCGTCGCGTTCGCGCGCGGGCAGATCGAGTGGCGCGTCGTCGGCCAGTTCCTGACCGCGCGCTCGATCTTGACCGGGCTCGGCAACACGATCGTGATGACCGTCCTCGCGATGACGCTCGGCATCGTGCTCGGCGTCGTCACCGCGGTGATGCGGCTGTCGTCGAACCCGGTGCTCGGCGCGATCGCGCAGGGTTACATCTGGCTGTTTCGCGGCACGCCGATCATCCTGCAGCTGCTGCTGTGGTTCAACCTCGCGCTGGTGTTTCCGACCCTCGGCATCCCGGGCATCGCCGAATTCCGGACCGTCGACGTGATGACGCCGTTCCTTGCCGCGCTGCTCGGGCTCGGCATCAACCAGGGCGCGTATACGTCGGAAGTCGTGCGCGCGGGGCTGCTGTCGGTCGATACCGGCCAGTACGAGGCCGCGAAATCGATCGGCATGCCGCACCTGCAGGCGCTGCGCCGCATCATCCTGCCGCAGGCGATGCGCGTGATCGTGCCGCCGATCGGCAACGAGCTGATCGGCATGGTCAAGCTGACCTCGCTCGCGAGCGTCGTCCAGTACGCGGAGATGCTGCACAACGCGCAGAACATCTACTACGCGAACGCCCGCGTGATCGAGCTGCTGATCGTCGCGGGCATCTGGTATCTCGCGGTCGTCACCGTGCTGTCGCTCGCGCAGGCCCGCGTCGAACGGCGCTTCGCGCGCGGCGCGGGCCGTGCGGCAGGCCGCGCATGAGCGACGCGACCGTCAACCATCGGGAGAACGTCATGACGAACGCAGTCGTTCGCGCCGTGGACGTACGCAAGGCGTACGGCGATTTCCAGGCGCTGCACGGTATCACGCTGGACGTCGCGCAGGGCGAAGTGCTGTGCATCATCGGGCCGTCGGGCTCGGGCAAGAGCACGTTCCTGCGCTGCATCAACCAGCTCGAGACGATCAGCGCGGGCGCGCTGTGGGTCAACGGCGAACTGGCCGGCTACCGGCGCACCGGCAACCGGCTCCACGCGCTGTCGGAGCGTCAGGTCGCACGCCAGCGGCTGGCGACGAGCATGGTGTTCCAGCGCTTCAACCTGTTCCCGCACAAGACCGCGCTCGAGAACGTGATCGAGGGCCCCGTGCAGGTGCTCAAGCGCCGCCGCGCGCAAGCCGAGGAGGAGGCGCGCGCGCTGCTGGCGCGCGTCGGGCTCGCGCACAAATGCGACGCGTTTCCGGTCGAGCTGTCGGGCGGCCAGCAGCAACGCGTCGCGATCGCGCGGGCGCTGGCGATGCATCCGCAACTGATCCTGTTCGACGAGCCGACGTCGGCGCTCGATCCCGAACTCGTCGGCGAAGTGCTCGCCGTGATGCGCGATCTCGCGAAGAGCGGCATGACGATGATCGTCGTCACGCACGAGCTCGGCTTCGCGCGCGAGGTGGCCGATCGCGTCGTGTTCATGGACGGCGGCCGGATCGTCGAGAGCGGGCCGCCGGAACAGGTGCTGTCCGCGCCGTCGCATGCGCGCACGCGCGACTTCATCTCGGCCGTGATCGCATGAGCGGGCCGGGCCGCCCGGCCCGCCGCACCCGAGCGAGCCGGCACGCAGACCGGCGCAGCACTTCACTACTCACCATGACAAGGCGACATCCCATGAAAGCATCCGTCCTGACCCGCACGCTGGCCGCTGTCGCGTTCGGCGCACTCGCGCTGCATGCGTCCCACGTAACCGCGCAGGCCGCCGGCGCGAAGCGCACGCTGAACGTCGCGATCGTGCCGAACTATCCGCCGTTCGAATACAAGGATCCGGCCACCGACAAGCTGGCGGGCTTCGACGTCGATCTCGGCGAAGCGCTCGCCGCGAAGATGGGCGCGAAGCTGAACTGGGTCGAGACGAGCTTCGACCAGATGATGAGCGCGGTCGCGACACAACGCGTCGACATGATCCTCTCCGGCATGACCGACCTGCCGACGCGCCGCGACGCGGTGACGTTCGTCGACTACATCGAGACGGGGCCGCAGTTCTACACGCTGAAGACACGCGCCGGCGAGTTCGCGCAGATGAGCGCGCTGTGCGGCAAACGCGTGGGGTCGAGCCGGCGCACGTCGTTCCCGGACAACACGACCGCATGGAGCGCGGAGAACTGCGTGAAGGCCGGCAAGCCGGCGATCGTCGTGGTCGGCACCGACGGCTCGTCGGACGCACGCATGCAGCTGCGCCAGAACCGTATCGACGCGGCCGTGCAGGGCGGCGAGACGCTGCCGTACCAGAACAGCCTCGAGCAGAACGCGTACGCGCCGGTCGGCAAGCCGTTCCTGTCGCAGTACACGGGCATTGGCGTCGCGAAGGGCAATACCGCGCTGAGCGGCGCGCTGAGCACGGCGCTCAACCAGATGATCGCGGACGGGTCGTACCACAAGCTGCTCGCGAAGTGGGGGCTGCAGGAACACGCGGTGGCGAAGGCGATGATCAACGGCACGCACTGAGCGCGCGATGACGGATCTGGCTCCCCGCTGGCCGGACGCGAAGCGTGCATGCGTCGCGCTCGCGTTCGATCTCGACGGTCCGACCGGCGACGCGATGCTCAACGGGTCGATCTGGCGCAACCCCGCGTATTTCACGCTCGGCAGTTACGGGCCGTGGCGCGCGCTCGGCCGGCTGCTCGACGTGCTGGCGTCGTTCGAGGTGCCCGCAACCTTCTTCGTGCCCGCCTGGGTCGCGCGGACGTGGCCGGATCGATGCGCGGCGATCGTCGAGCGCGGCCACGAGATCGGTTATCACGGCTACCGGCACGAAGCCTTCTGGACACTCGAACCCGATCGGCAGCGCGAGATCATGGCGCAGTCGGCCGAGATCCTCGTTCGGATGCTCGGCGTGCGGCCGGTCGGATTCCGCACGCCGTCCGGCGACTGGAGCGCGGCGACGGTGGACGTGCTGCGCGAGGCCGGTGTGCGCTATTCCAGCTCGATGCGCGGCGACGACCGGCCGTATCTTCTGCACGGCGCGGACGGCGAGCCGCCGCTCGTCGAGATACCGGGCCGCTGGGAAACCGACGACTACGCGTCGCTCGCGTACCACCGCAACCCCGACTATCCGGCCGGGCTCGATCGGATCGCCGGCTATGACGCGACGCTCGACAACTGGATGCGCGAGTTCGACGGCGTCTACCGGGAAGGGCTGTGCCTGACGACGCTGCTGCACCCGAAAGTGTGCGGCAAGCCAGGGCGCATCGCGCTGCTCGAAGCGTGGCTCGGCCATATGCGCGCGCGCGACGGCGTATGGTTCGCGCGTTGTCGCGAAGTGGCCGATTGGTGGCTCGCGCAGCATGCGCGAGAGGCGCAAACGCAACGGAGCGGCCGATGACGACCCTTCCTGCGTGGCCGGGCGGCGCGCGCTGCGCGGTCGCGATCACGGTCGATTTCAACGACATTCACGGTATCCAGGCACGCGAGCCGCGTATCGCCGGTCGCGAGAAATCGCTGTCGGTGTGGCGTTACGGCGCGACGCGCGGCGTCGAGCGGTTGCTCGACACCTTCGATGCGTTCGGCGTACCCGCGAGCTGGTTCGTCCCGGGCATCGTCGCCGAGACCCACGCGGCAGCGGTGCGCGAGATCGGCGCGGCGGGCCACGAACTCGGCGTGAGCGGGTATCGCTGCGAAGACTTCGATGCGCTGCCGCTCGCCGCGCAGATCGATGCCTGCCGTGCCGGGCGCGCGGCGCTCGCGGATGCGACCGGCCGCGACGCGGAAGGGTTTCGCTCGTTCACCGGCAACTGGGCCGGCGGCTTCGCGGACTGGCTCGTGGCGGAAGGTTTCACGTGGTCGTCGTCATGGCGCGGCGACGATCTGCCGTACGTGCATCCGCGCGGCGACGGCGGCGCACACGGCGCGCGGCTCGTCGAGCTGCCGCTGCACTACGAGCTTGAAGACGAGCCGTACTTCGAGTTCAACCTGTCGCCGCCGGTGCCGGCCGGCCAGCCGCGCATCGCGGCGTATCGCGACGTGCTCGACAACTGGCGGCGCGATGTCGACGGGTTTCGGCGGTTCGGGCTGTGCTGCGTGGTGCGTCTGCATCCGGAGATCATCGGCACGGCGGGGCGTATCGACCTGCTGCGCGCATTGCTCGCGCACCTGCGCGATGCGGGCGACGCGTGGTTCGCGACCGGGCGCGACATCGCACGCTGGTGGCGTGCGCAGGCGCCCGTCAATCCGCCGGGCCATCCGGTCGACGTATTCGCGCACTGCGTGGCAGACGCGTCCGCGCGATGACGGCGGCGCCGGAAACGCGCGCTACCCGGCTGGCGGCATTCGTCGCGCAAACGGCCGCCGAGGCATTGCCGGATGACGTCGTCGCGAAGGCGCGGCGTCATGTGCTCGACACGCTCGGCGCGGCGCTGGCAGGCACGTGTGCCGCCGAGACGCGCAGCGCCCGCGCGCTGACGGGCACGGTCGCGCAGGGCGGCGCGACGCTGTGGGGCACGCGGCACGCCGCGGGCGCGCGCGATGCGGCGTTCGTGAACGGCATTGCCGCGCACGCGCTCGAACTCGACGATTCCGGCGGCTGCGATCATTCGGGCGCGGTGGTGTTGCCGGCCGTGCTGGCCGCGCTGTCGTGCGCGGGCCGCCCGGTGACGGGGCGCGAATGCGTGATGGCGATCGTGCTCGGCTACGACGTCGGCCGGCGCGTGCTCGAAGCGGCGGGCGGCTACGCGGCGCACAACGGGGCGGGCTGGCACTCGACGCTCAGTTGCGGCGTGTTCGGCGCCGCGGCCGCGAGCGCGCGCGTGCTCGGGCTCGACGCCGCGCGCACGCGCGACGCGCTCGGCCATGCGGCGAGTTTCGCGGGCGGCCTGTGGGGTTTCATCCACGACGGTTCGCAGACGAAGCGGCTGCACGCCGGGCGGGCGGCGGAGGGCGGCGTGCTCGCGGCGCTGCTCGCGCGCGAAGGCGTGAGCGGCCCCGCGCGGGTGTTCGACGACGTATGGGGCGGTTTCTTCAGCACGTTCGCCGCGCAGTCGCATGCGCCCGATGCACTGACCGACGGCCTCGGCACTCACTGGAAGCTGATGCGCTGTTCGATCAAGCCGCACGCATCGTGCCGCAGCGCGCATGCGGCTGTCGACGCGGCGCTGCAGCTCGCGAACGGCCGCAGGTTCGATGCGGGCGACATCGAGCGGGTGGTCGTGCGCGCGAGCGCGTTCGTCATGCGCATGTGCGGCGGTTGCGATCTGACGACGCTGTCGTCCGCGCAGATGAGCCTGCCGTATGCGGTGGCGGCGGCGCTTGCATTCGGGGACACGGGAATCGGCGTGTATCGCGCGGCGCAGCGCAGCGATCCGCGCGTGACCGCGCTGCTGGCGCGCATCGCGCTCGAGGTCGACCCGGCGCTCGGCGATCTCGACGAGCCGACGGTGATCCTGCATGGCACGGACGGGCGGCAGGCATCGTGCCATGTGCCGATCGCGCTCGGCGATCCGCGCAATCCGCTGCCGGACGCGGCCTTGCTCGCGAAATATCGCACGCTGGCGGGCATGGCGTTCGACCGGCCGCAGGTCGATGCGCTGGGCGACGCCTGCCTGGCGCTGGATCGGCTGGAGGACGCGCGCGTGATGAACGAATGGCTGGCTGTGAAGCTTCGATAGGTTGGTTCGATGGTTCGTCCGGACGGGGTCCGGGCGACTGGAGGTCGCCAAACCCCCGATCTTCCAGGAACCCGGCCGGATGAACATCCACAAGAATGTCCGACGCGCTTTCGCGCGTCGATTTGAGCTGGTTCGAGAGATCACCGGATCCGGTTCGAGCGTGCCGCACGCGGCACGTCAATCGTTGCCCAACCGGATCCGCTGGGCGAGCAGATCGACGAAGGCGACGACCTTGGGTGAAAGATGGCGCCTCGTCGGGTAGAGCGCATAGACCGGAATGTCTTCCCAGGACCAGTCGACGAGCAGGTGCCGCAAGCGCTTCCCGTCGAGATCGTCGGTGCACAAGGCCTTGGGTAACCATGCGATTCCCACGCCGGCGAGAGCGGCCACTCGAACCATCTCGATGTCGTTGGCCATCAGTCGTGGCGTAATGCGGACTTCGGTACGTTTGCTTCCTGATTCCAAAGGCCAGACGCGCGACGTCGCTTTACCGCCAAGGGCGATGCATGCGTGGTTCGTCAGTTCGGCAGGTGTCTTCGGGACGCCATGGCGTTCGCAGTATTCGGGCGTCGCCACCAGCATGAACTGTGCTGTTCCGAGCTTGCGTGCGACGAGCGACGAATCGACGAGTGCGCCCGCCCGAATCGCGACGTCGAAGCGCTCGTCGACAAGATCGACAAGGCGATCTGAGTTCACCAACTCGATCGCGACGTCGGGATGGCGAGCGAGGTATTCGGCAATGATCGGTCTGAGTGGGCTGAAAGACATCGGCGCCGCGACTCGCAGCACGCCACGGGGCGTCCCACGCATTCCCGCCACTGCGCTCTCCGCCTCTTCGATGTCGCTCATGGCGGGGCCGACGCGTTCGAACAGGACGCGGCCGGCCTCGGTGAGGCTGAGCTTGCGTGTCGTGCGCTGAATGAGCCGCTCGCCGATCCGGTCTTCCAGGTCGGAGATTTTTCGGCTTACCGTGGACTTCGGCAGGTTCAGGCGTCGCGCTGCCTCACTCAGGCTTCCCGCCTGAATGACCCGGATGAAGATCAGGAATTGGTTGAGATCGATTGTTCCACTCATGGAACGATGATAATAAAAATGCCCGTCTTGTTCAACGAAAGGCTCGGACGTATCTTCTGCGGACTGGGAAAACTTCCCGAATCGGATAGCTAAGGAGAAACCGTCATGCCCGATACTTCGCAGATGCTCACGACGCTGGCCCAGGGCCTCAGCACCCCGGTCCGCGCACCGATCCTCCACACGCCGGACGAGTATGGAATGGCGTACGAGGACATCACGTTCCCGTCCCTGGACGGCACTCCGCTGGAGGCGTGGTGGATTCCCCGAGCGGGCTCGAACAAGCTGGTGATCGCCAACCACCCGATGCCGATGAACCGCTACGGCTTCCCCTCGCACCTGCCGCGGTGGCAGTTCGTTCCGGGCAATGACATCGAGGTCAACTACATGCGGGAATATCAGCACCTGCATGAGGCTGGCTACAACGTGCTGACCTACGACGCGCGCAACCACGGCCAGAGCGGCGCGGCCAACGGCAACATCTTCACGTGGGGCCTGTTCGAATCCCGCGACGTCGCCGGTTCGCTGAAGTACGTCAAGTCCCGCCCCGATACCCGTGGCATGAAGCTGGGCCTGCTCAGCCGCTGCATGGGTGCGAACGCGACCTTCGTCGCGAAGACGCGATATCCGGAGTTCTTTGCCGACGTACAGGCGCTTGTTGCCGTGCAGCCGATCTCGATGCGAGCCATGGTCGAGCGCAACCTGGAGTACATGGGGCTTGCGGACCAGTTCGATGCGATCGACCGAGAGGTGCAGCTGATTACCAGCTTCAGGATCGACCAGGTGTCGCCGCTGGAATACGCGAAGAACTGGCAGGCGCCGGCCTTCCTGCTGCAGGTGCGTGACGACGCGCTGACCAAGTCCAGCGACGTGCAGTCGATCTTCGACAACATTCCCGTTGCCGACAAGCAGCTGTTCTGGCTCGAAGGCAGCACCCGGCGCTGGGATGGCTACAACTACTTCTCCGAACACCCGGAGCAGTTGATCGCATGGTTCGACAAGCATGTGAAGTGAGTCCGTTTCACTCCGATCACGCTACGTGAACGCACCACACCGCTACGACTGGGTGCGAGACGAGCGCTGAGGATCCTGCTCCCCGAGCGATGTCCTCGGCTCCTTGGTATCAGCGGCAATCTGCAGAAAACGCAGGAGAATGACCATGTCGGAAAAAACCATTGTCGTGTTTGGCGCGACGGGGCGACAGGGGCAAGGCGTGGTGAATGCGCTGCTCGATCAAGGCGGTTATACCGTCCGGGCGATCAGTCGAGATGTCGGCTCGGATCAGGCCAAACGGCTCGCCGCTCGAGGCGTCGAAGTGGTTGCCGCAGATCTGAACAGGGTAGACACATTGGCGCCCGCGCTCAGCGGAGCCCATGGGGTGTTCCTGGTCACGAATTTCTGGGATCCCGCAACAGGGACGAGCGAATACGATCAGGTAAGGCATGTGGTCGGCGCCGCAAAATCTGCCGGCGTGACTCACATGGTCTGGTCGACGCTACCCGACGCTCACGAAATTTCAGGCGGTCGGTATGAGGTTTCGCACTTCACCCACAAAGCTCGGGCCAACGCCGTGATCGCCGACGCGGGCTTTCCCGATTACAGCTTCGTCGAAGCGCCGTTCTTCTTTCAGAATTTCCTTGGCCAGATGGCGCCGCAACCCACCGGGAACGGGAATCAAAAGGCCTGGGCGGTTCCGATGGATATCAACAGCAAGAGCGTCCATGCCGGCGACATCCACGAACTGGGGAAGTTGGTCAAGGAAGTCTTCGACCATCCGGAGATAGCCGGTCAGGGGCAGATTCTGTCGTTGTGCGCCGACGCTTACAGCTGGCAGGCGTTCGCGGATATCCTGAATGCGCAGGGCCACAACGTGGTGGTGAACCAGGTGCCGGGCAAGGCCTACGAAATGTTCTATCCCGGCGCGGACGAAGTCTGCGCGATAATGGGTTACTTCGAAGACTACAGTTACTTCGGCCCTGACGCGGACGCCAAGAGGGCGCGCGCAGATGCGCTGGTCAACGGGCAGATCACCGGCTTTGCGGAGTGGGCCAAGGTCAACATGCCGGCTTGATCAGCGTGGCAAGAAGTTAGGATGCCGATTCGATATCGTCATGGACGCGGATGATAGGCGGGACCCCAACCGGGTATTGCGCGACGCGCGGGTTGGTCAGCCACTATTCGCTCACTTTCGCACGAGCGGCAAGTCGAAAGAAGACGTGAAAACAAGGATGAATGCCATGACAACAAGCACGACGGGAAGCGAAAACGCCCAGTTTCCGCTCAAGCATGAGCAGCGTTCACGTGGTATCGTCCGCCGCGCGCGCGGGTTGGGCAACGGGTCGATTACGCGGCTGGTGAGTCCCTCTGACCTGGGTCGGTTGATCAAGCCGTTCGTGTTCCTTGATCTCTTCGAGTCCAATGGCAGTCACGCCCGACCGCTTGAATTCGGCTGGCATCCGCACTCCGGCATCGCCACGGTAACGGTCGTCCTTGACGGCGCGGTCCAATATGCGGAAACGACGGGCAACGCCGGGGTGCTGCCCGCGGGTGGGGTGGAATGGATGCAGGCGGGCGGCGGTGTGTGGCACACGGGCACCTTTGACACGGCACCCCTGCGGGGCTTTCAGCTCTGGGTCGCGCTCCCGCCAGATCTGGAGAATGCACCGACCAGGAGCCAATATGTGATGCCGGAGCAGGTTCCGGGCGCGGGCCCCGTGCGCGTGATCCTGGGCACGTACGATGGCATGACGAGCCCTGTCGATGCACCGCCGATGACCTACCTCGTGGTCACGCTGAAGGATGGCGAGCATTGGGCGTTTGTTCCTCCTCCGGGGCAGGACGTCGCGTGGGTTTCCGTGATGGATGGCGCACTGCGTGCGTCATCCCGCATCACGCGTGGAGAGGTCGCGATCTTCGAGCGCGCCGAGACGGCGATCGAACTGGTCGCCGAGGGCGACACGCGCTTCGTGCTGGGTTCCGCCACTCAGCATCCCTACGAACTCGTGCTCGGCCACTACTCCGTGCACACCAGTGTCGACGCGCTTCAGCGCGGAGAGGCCGAGATTCGCCGCATCGGACGTCAACTTCGTGCCGAGGGCAAGCAGAGCGGTGCGCTCCAGTCGATCTGACGCCGGGATTGGAACGCCCGCACCGGGCTGGCCTGAAGGCCGGCCGGAATCGACAGACTCGCTCATACCCGGAATCGAGCCGGCGCAGCAGCGTGTCGAGGCGATCGAGCGACTGTACATTGATCGCGATACAGCCGAACTCGTCAACCGCGCGGTTGCTGCGCACCATGCGAGACGATCGGGTCGACGCCGAGTGTGACCGCTCGCCCGTGTCGATGTCTGCCGTCGATGGCGTCGATCGACAAACACGGCGGCCGCGCCTGACGCATGGCCGCCCGATGGCATGCCCGCGGATGCCCGTACAATTCGGGCCGCGTTCTTCACCGACCCCGCAGCGGTAAATCCTTCCCTGAACCGAAGGTCGCGTTTATGATCCGCCATGCAAGCGGTGGTCGCTGGAATCGCCTGATTGGTCGCACGACCAGTCCGTTCCTTCGGGCACCGCTTTCCTTTTGTGCCCGACCTTCACGCGAATTCACGCAGACCCCGTGTAACGTGTGATCTCGTCACCGCCGAACCGAAAGCGATCTGTAAATAACAATGCTGCCGACAAGCTACAACGCGTTGCTCGTTCTTCTTTCGCTCCTGATCGCCATATTGGCGTCCTACACCGTGCTGGACATGGCCGGGCGCATCAAGACCGCCCAGGGGCGCGCCGCACATTGGTGGCTGGTCGGCGCGGCTTGCGTGATGGGCACGGGCATCTGGTCGATGCATTTCGTCGGCATGCTTGCTTTCGCGTTGCCGATTCCGGTCGGATACGATCCGGCCATCACGTTGCTGTCGCTGCTGATCGCCATCGCCTGCTCCACGTGCGCACTGTGGCTCGTCTGTCGGGATACGCTGAAGTGGCACCGGCTGTGCGGCGGGGCCGTGTTGATGGGGGCCGGCGTCGCGGGAATGCATTACACGGGCATGGCCTCCATGCACATGTCGCCGGGCATCCGGTACGACCTGCTGCTCGTTTGCCTGTCGGTCGCGATCGCCGTGGTCGCGTCGGGCGCCGTGCTGTGGATCGTGTTCATCCGGCGTGCGAACTCGTCCCGCGTGCGCCTGCTCAACCTGGGGTCCGCCGTGCTGATGGGGGCCGCCATCGCCGGCATGCACTATACCGGGATGGCCGCCGCCCGGTTCCCGCTGGGCAGCATCTGCGGCGCAGCCGGCTCGCGCATGGACGCTGGCTGGCTCGCACTGGTCATCATCGTCGCCACGTTGGCCATCCTCGCCATCGCGCTGGTCGTTTCCATCCTCGATCTGCGTCTGGAGTCCCGCACGGCAGTGCTGGCGACGTCGCTGGCCGAAGCCAACCAGGAATTGACGTATCTGGCGTTGCACGACAACCTCACCAAGCTCCCCAATCGCGTGCTGCTCGAAGACCGGATCGATCAGGCGATCCAGGGCACCGACCGCGAGAAAGGATGTTTCGCGCTGATGTTCATGGATCTCGACGGATTCAAGGCGGTCAACGACGCGTATGGCCATCATGTCGGCGATCTGCTGCTGGTCGACGTGGCGCAGCGCATCGGCGCGAACCTGCGCACGCAGGACACGATCGCCCGTCTGGGGGGCGACGAGTTCGTGCTGGTCGTGTCCGTCGACGAACCCGCGGACGCGGCCGGCGTGGCGGACAAGGTACTGGCGGTGATTCGACAACCGTTCCGCGTGGCCGAGCACGAATTGCGCGTGTCGGCCAGCATCGGAATCGCGCTCTATCCCGGCAACGGCAGCCATTTCCGGGACCTGATGACCAATGCCGATGCAGCGATGTATCACGCGAAGGCGCTCGGCCGAAACGCGTACTGCTTCTTCGAGGCATCGATGAACGCGAATGTCCGCGAGCACCTGAAGATCGTGCAGGAACTCCGCCTGGCGCTGGAGCGGCGTGAACTGGTCCTGCATTACCAGCCGAAGTTCGAAGTGCCGCATGGACCGATCATCGGCGTCGAGGCGCTGTTGCGGTGGATGCACCCGACGCGCGGCCTCATTTCACCCGATCAGTTCATCTCGATCGCGGAAAAGACCGGGTTGATCGTCCCGATCGGCGAGTGGGTACTGGACGAGGCCTGCCGGCAGATGCGCGCGTGGTGCGATGCCGGTCGAACCGACTGGACGATGGCCGTCAACCTGTCGCCGTTGCAATTCGGTCACGCGAGCCTGGTCCAGGTCGTGCAGGCCGCATTGCAGCGGCACGCGCTGGAACCGCGCTGCCTGACGCTGGAAATCACCGAATCGACTGCGATGCGCGATGCCGATGCCAGCTTGAGAATCCTCGAGCAGCTGCACGACATGGGCGTGCGTATTTCCATCGACGACTTCGGAACGGGTTATTCGAGCCTGCTCTATCTGAAACGCCTGCCGGCCAGCGAGCTCAAGATCGACCGCGGGTTCATCCGCGATCTCGAACACGACACCGAGGATGCCGCGATCATTTCCGCGATCGTCGCGCTCGGCCGGGCACTCGACCTGAAGATCGTCGCGGAGGGCGTTGAAACGACGGCGCAGCAGCAGTTCCTGACCACGCTCGGCTGCAATTCGCTGCAAGGTTTCCTGCTCGGGCGTCCGATGCCGGCGGAGCATTTCATCGACATGACCGCGCAAGGCAATGCGATCGGGAGCGCTTGATCCCGTCGTCATGATTCGGTTGTGAAATCCGATGGGCGACAAGCCGACGGCCGGCGCGCGACCGCCGAGCAGCGGTGCGTGAAGTCGCCGAAGCATGCAACGTCGGGCGGTGGCGATCAAGGGCGCAATGCGTGGTCGGGTGCGATGAGTGCATGGATCGGTGCGAGTTAAAGGGCCATATCGAAAGACCTGGCTGGCGTTCGTTTGTAGCGCCCCCGCGGCAGGAAAGCGAATGATCCGTGATGGCCGGCCGACATGTGTTCCGTCGGCGGAACCGATTCCTTCGAAGCCTCGCCGGGAAAGGGGCGCGTGCGGAGATCACACGCGACTTGAACGAGTAAACCGAAACGGTCAGACTGTCGCTGAATCCTCGGCACGGGATTCATGAAACGAATGCTGCTCGATTCAGAAGATAAATTTCGAGAAGACCGCGTCGGCCGGTATGCTTGATGCCGCTGTCCCACGGCCCGACGCCGGATATCGAGTACGGAACCTGGCGATGGAGACAACGTGTTCGCGGCTGCATCAGGGCTGCGCTGTTGATCCAGGTTGACCTGTTTCACCAAGGCCGGGAGCCTGAATTTGGCCACTCGACACTCGGGGCTGAATTTTTCGCGCGGCCGCAACCGACAGTTCACAATATGACATTACAGATTGGGATTCCTCTGGAGATAGCCACCGGCGAACGGCGCGTAGCGACCGTCCCCGAGGTGGTTGAGAAACTGATCAAGCTGGGGTTTTCGTTGGCCGTGCAAAGCGGCGCCGGGGCCGGTGCGAACTTTGACGACGACGCGTATCGTGCGGCCGGCGCGAGCATTGCCGCCACGGCGGCCGAGCTCTGGTCCGGCAGCGACATCGTGTTCAAGGTGCGCCCGCCGACGAGCGACGAAGTGGCGCTGATGCGCGAGGGCGGCACGCTGATCGGCTTCGTGTGGCCCGCGCAGAATCCCGAACTGATGGCGCAGCTGGCCGCCAGGCGCGCCACCGTGCTGGCGATCGATTCGCTGCCGCGCACGTTGTCGCGCGCGCAGAAGATGGACGCGCTCACGTCGATGGCCGGCATCAGCGGCTACCGGGCGGTGATCGAGGCCGCGCACGCGTTCGGCCGCTTCCTGAACGGCCAGGTCACGGCGGCCGGCAAGGTCCCGCCGGCCAAGGTGTTCATCGCCGGTGCCGGCGTGGCCGGTCTCGCCGCGATCGGCACGGCCGCGAGCCTCGGCGCGATCGTGCGTGCGAACGACACGCGCGCCGAAGTGGCCGACCAGGTCAAGTCGCTGGGCGGCGAGTTCGTCAAGGTCGACTACGAAGAGGAAGGCTCGGGCGGCGGCGGCTACGCGAAGGTGATGAGCGAAGGCTTCCAGCAGGCGCAGCGCGCGATGTACGCGCAGCAGGCGAAGGACGCCGACATCATCATCACGACCGCGCTGATTCCCGGCAAGCCGGCGCCGAAGCTCATCACCGCCGAGATGGTGCAGTCGATGAAGCCCGGCAGCGTGATCGTCGACATGGCGGCCGAACAGGGCGGCAACTGCGAACTCACGGTGCCCGGCGAGGCCGTCGTGCGCCATGGCGTGACGATCGTCGGCTACACGGATCTCGCGTCGCGCCTGTCGCGGCAGTCGTCGACGCTGTATGCGACCAACCTGCTGCGTGTGGTCGAGGAGCTGTGCAAGGCCAAGGACGGCACGATCAACGTCGATTTCGACGACGACGCGATCCGCGGCCTCACCGTCATCAAGGACGGCAACATCACGTGGCCGCCGCCGCCGATCAAGCAGGCGGTCGTCGCGCCGAAGCCCCCGGCGGCGCCCGCGGCGGCCGCGCCCGCGAAGTCCAAGGGCCATGGCCACAGCGGCGAGCCGATGTCGGCCAAGGCGCTCGCCATCGTGTTCGCGGTCGGCGCGCTGGCTTTCCTGGTCGTCGGCCAGTACGCGCCGGCGAGCTTCCTGTCGCACTTCACGGTGTTCGTGCTCGCGTGCTTCGTCGGCTACATGGTGATCTGGAACGTCACGCCGTCGCTGCACACGCCGCTGATGAGCGTGACCAACGCGATCTCGTCGATCATCGCGATCGGCGCGCTCGTGCAGGTCGCGCCGCCCCTCGGTGAACTGGCCAACGCGGGCGATCGCCCGTCCGGGCTGATCCTCGGCCTGGCGGTGGGCGCGCTGACGCTCACGGCCGTCAACATGTTCGGCGGCTTCGCGGTGACGCGGCGCATGCTGGCGATGTTCCGCAAATAAGGGGACGACAACAATGACTGCAAACCTGACTACCGTCTCCTATATCGGCGCCGCGATCCTGTTCATCCTCAGCCTCGGCGGGCTGGCCAACCCTGAAACCGCGCGTCGCGGCAACCTGCTCGGCATGATCGGCATGCTGATCGCCGTGCTGGCCACCGTGGCCGGCCCGCGCGTGTCGGCCGCGGGCATTCCGTACGTGGTCGCCGCGCTGGTCGTCGGCGGCGCCGTCGGCCTGTACGCCGCGAAGAAGGTGCAGATGACGCAGATGCCGGAACTGGTCGCGCTGATGCACAGCCTGGTCGGTCTCGCCGCCTGCCTGGTCGGCTTCGCGAGCTACATCGACACGTCGCTGCAGTTCACCGGCGCCGAGAAGGCCATCCACGAAGTGGAGATCTACGTCGGCATCCTGATCGGCGCGGTCACCTTCGCGGGCTCGATCATCGCGTTCGGCAAGCTGTCGGGCAAGATCGGCGGCAAGCCGCTGCTGCTGCCGGCGCGGCACTGGATGAACCTGGCCGCGCTGCTGATCGTGATCTACTTCGGCCGCGCGTTCCTGCATGCGGAAAGCATCCAGGACGGCATGCTGCCGCTCGTCGTGATGACGGTGATCTCGCTGCTGTTCGGCGTGCACATGGTGATGGCGATCGGCGGCGCGGACATGCCGGTCGTGGTGTCGATGCTCAACAGCTACTCGGGGTGGGCGGCGGCGGCCACCGGTTTCATGCTCGGCAACGACCTGCTGATCGTGATCGGCGCGCTGGTCGGCTCGTCCGGTGCGATCCTGTCGTACATCATGTGCCGTGCGATGAACCGCAACTTCATCAGCGTGATCGCGGGCGGCTTCGGCAGCGGCGCAGGCGCGCCGGCGGCAGCCGGCGGCGGCGCGCAGCCGGCCGGCGAGGCGGTCGCGGTGAGCGCGGCGGAAACGGCCGAGCTGCTGCGCGAGGCGAAGCGCGTGATCATCGTACCCGGCTATGGGATGGCGGTGGCGCAGGCCCAGCACACGGTGTTCGAGCTGACGAAGCTGCTGCGCGAAAAGGGCGTCGACGTGCGTTTCGCGATTCACCCGGTCGCGGGCCGCATGCCGGGCCACATGAACGTGCTGCTCGCCGAAGCGAAGGTGCCGTACGACATCGTGCTCGAAATGGACGAGATCAACGGCGACTTCCCGGAGGCCGACGTGTCGATGGTGATCGGCGCGAACGACATCGTGAACCCGGCGGCGCAGGACGACCCGACGAGCCCGATCGCCGGCATGCCGGTGCTGGAGGTATGGAAGGCGAAGACGTCGATCGTGATGAAGCGCAGCATGGCTTCGGGTTATGCGGGCGTCGACAATCCGCTGTTCTACAAGGACAACAACCGGATGTTGTTCGGCGACGCGAAGTCGATGCTGAGCGAGGTCTTCGGCATGCTGAAGGCCTGATGCGAGCGCGAACTTGAGTCAGTGACGGAGCGCGCGACGGCCGGCAACGCCCGGCCGTCGCCGCCAACACGTGCACCGCGGGGCGAGGCCATGCGCAAGTGCTCCGCGGTCGCCAGCGGTCCGGCCACGGCGCACGATACGTCGTGCGCGAATCGATCGACGTGATCGACCGGACGATCCGGATCATGCACGACCGGGCATGGCGTCGCTCTTCCCCGGGCACGACATCCGAAACATCCCGGGATCCCTGCCTGTCCAGGCTTGTACACGCGCCGCACTGCGCGCGCGACCGATACGCTCCCCGTTCGATTCCACGCCGCTTGCGTCATGCGTCGCGGCCGTCGATCCATTTTTGTCGCGCTGTCGTATGCAAACGATGGCGAGGCATCCGCCATTTCCAGCGCACCTTGCCGGTATTTAAATCGGTTGACAGGTTTTTTTGGATTGGATTGTGGATTACCGGCCGCCGATATTCACCGCATTCCGATACGCGCTGCAATATGCGGTGAATCTGTCGTTCAGGCCGCGCTCTCCGGCCGCACCCGTTCCGCAATCGCAACGATCCGGGTGTTCCGTGCCATGTTCCCGTCCGGCGTGCGTTACGGCGCATCGTTACGTAACGGGCGAGAGCGTTTCATCCCCGCAAACGTTAAACACGATTATTTCTATTTATTCATACCTTTTCAATTCCGGACATAGGTCATTGGTTTGTCGAGGTTTTTCTGCGTTGCAGCAAAAGAAAGGGACGCAATGGCACGGATCGTGCGTTAAATGGCACGTGCCGAAGTAGTTAATACCATAACGTTAGACCGATCATGAATCACATCCTTATTCCGATATCCGGACGCGACGCGGGGGCGAAGCGGTCGATTCCGGGCCTTCACGTGATCAATCGCGTTCATGCGCCAATCCGTTCCGGATGGCTCGGACGCGGCATTTTCATTGCCATGCCGAACCGGGCCGACACGCCATCGCGGCGACAGTGCATCGGTGCGGAGGCGTGCGCCTAGGCAATTCGCAGTCCGTTCATCGTCCCGGTTCCTTGCGGGAATCGAATCGCTCGTCCGGTAACCGCGCGTTCCACTACATATAGGAATGCGAATTTATTGATTAATTCATCGATGGACGGGTGACGTCCGGGATGAATGTTGTCGACGTATCGGGATACCGAGGGCGGAGCATGTCCGGCGTCAGCACGGACATGCTCGCAGGCGAGGCAATGGGTGCAAGGGACAGGCAGTGCCATGCGGTGTCGTGATGGGAAAGGTGGATGTTGAGGAGTACATGAGATGAGTGAAATCGAGTTGATCGACAAGGCGTGCCATGCCGATCCGGGCGTTCAGGATCGGCATCGTGTCGCCGCGGGCGCGGTGGTGCCGGTGGTTCTGGCCGGCGGGTCGGGAACCCGGCTGTGGCCGATGTCCCGCGAGCAGCACCCGAAACAACTCACGCATCTCGTCGGCGACGAAACGCTGCTCGAATCGACGCTGCGCAGGGTGAGCGGACTCGGGTCGGCATTCGGGCTGGCTGCTGCACAGGTCGTATGCGGCGACGCGCATCGGCACACCACGGTGCGGCAGCTTGCGGCCGGCGGCCTGCGGGCGCGCGTGGTCGTCGAGCCGGCGCGCCGCGATACGGCGCCCGCGATGACGCTCGCGGCAGCCCTTGCGCTGGCCGAGCACGGCGACGCCGTGCTGGTCGTCATGCCGGCCGATCACGCGATCCACGACACGTCCGGTTTCGAGCGTGCGATGGCAACCGCATTGCGTTACGCGCAGCTCGGGTGCATCGCGACGCTCGGCGTCCGGCCGACGCATGCCGATTCGGGCTTCGGTTATCTGCGTACCGGTGGCCAGGTCTCGCTGGACGGCGCCGCCGGCGGCTACACGCTCGATGCGTTCGTCGAAAAGCCCGCGCCGGAAATCGCGGCGCAGTACGTCGCGTCGGGCTCGCACTGGTGGAACAGCGGCATTTACGTGGTCCGGGCGAGTGTCTGGCTGCGCGCGATCGAGGCGCTTGCGCCGGACATTCACGCAGCGTGCGTCGCCGCGATCCGCGATGGCCGCGCGGACGACGGCTGCTTTCACCCGGCGCCGGAGCCGTTCGCCGCGAGCCCGTCGGATTCGATCGACTACGCGGTCATGGAGCGGCTGGCCGCGATGACCGAACCGCCGGTGGCCGTCGCGGTGCCGCTGGATGCAGGCTGGTCCGACCTCGGGTCGTGGGACGCCGTCTGGGCCGCGCTCGACAAGGACGAGGACGGTAACGCCGGGCGCGGACGCGTGATGTTCGAGGACGCGACTGCGTGCTATGCGCATTCGGAAGGCCGGCTCGTCGCGTGTGTCGGCGTCAGCAACGTGGCGGTGGTGGAAACGCCCGACGCCGTGCTGGTCGTGGACCGGCAGCACGTTCAGGGCGTCAGGTCGCTCGTGGCCCGGATCAAGGCCGAACATGGCGCGGAAGCCGAGACGCACCGGCTCGTGCGGCGCCCGTGGGGCTGGTACGACTCGGTCGACCGCGGCGAACGCTTCCAGGTCAAGCGGATCGTGGTGGATCCCGGCGCGCGTCTGTCGTTGCAGATGCACCATCACCGCGCCGAGCACTGGACCGTCGTGAAAGGCACCGCGACCGTCACGCGCGGCGACGAGCAATTCCTGCTCGGCGAAAACGAATCGACCTACATCCCGATCGGCGTGCGGCACCGGCTCGAGAACCCCGGGCGCTTGCCGCTGGAAATCATCGAAGTGCAGACCGGCAGCTATCTCGGCGAAGACGACATCGTGCGCTTCGACGATGCATACGGGCGCGCGTGACGGCAAATGCGGCGCCGTCGCGCGCCGCCTGGAGAAGAATCATGTTCGGAGTTCAGTCGATTGTTGCGCGCCTGTTCGATGCACTCGTCGTGGTGCTGGCGGCGGCCGCCGCGTCGCATGTGCGGTTCGATGACGATACGCTCGGCCGGTCGGACGCGATGGTCGTCCCGTTCGTCGCGATGCTGACGCTTGCCGTCTTTCCCGCATTTCAGGTGTACCAGTCGTGGCGCGGGCGGTCGTGGATCGCGATGATCAGCCGCATCAGTGCCGCATGGGTCGCGGTGCAGGCGGGCAATCTCGTGCTGCTGTTCGCGATGCATCGCGTCGATCACGTGTCGCGGCTGTGGTTCGTCTACTGGACGGCGATCGCGGGATGCGGATTCGTCGTGATCCGCCTGGCTGCCTACACGATGCTCGCGCACGTGCGGCATGCCGGCCTGAATCTTCGCAAGGTGGCGATCGTCGGCAACGGCGCGCATGCGGTGCGGGTGATCGAAACGCTCGCGCTGTCCCCTGCGAGCGGGTTCCGCCCGGTGGTGCTCCACGATCCCGCGGGCGGGGCCGGCGGCATCATCCCGGCGATCGCGGATTTCGCCGAGTTCGCCGCGGCCGTGCGCGCCGAAGCCGCGACGGAAATCTGGCTCGCGTTGCCGATCTCCGAGGAACAGACGATCCGGCGGGTCCTGAAGACGTTCGGCGACGACCTGATCAATATCCGCTTCATGCCGGACATGTGCAGCATCGCGCTGCTCGGCGGAACGATGATGGATCTCGTCGGCATGCCCGCGATCAACCTGGTGGCGTCGCCGATGTCGCATCGCGCGTTGATGCAGAAGGCGCTGTTCGATCGTGTGTTCGCGGCCGCGGCGCTCGTCGCGCTGGCGCCGCTGCTCGGGTTGATCGCGCTGGCGGTCAAGTTGTCGTCGCCGGGCCCGGTGTTGTTTACGCAGTATCGGAAGGGCGCCGATGGCCGGGTGTTCAGGATCTACAAGTTCCGCACGATGCGCGTGCACGCCGAACAGGCCGGCATCGTGCGTCAGGCCACGCGCGGCGACGCGCGCATCACGCGCATCGGCGCGTTCCTGCGCCGCACGAGCCTCGACGAGCTGCCGCAGTTCTTCAACGTGCTGCGCGGCGACATGTCGGTCGTCGGGCCGAGGCCGCACGCGATCGAGCACGACGATCTGTACCGGCCGCTCGTCGAGGGCTACATCCATCGTTACCGGATCAAGCCCGGCATCACCGGATGGGCGCAGGTCAACGGCTATCGCGGCGAAACGGATCACCTCGACAAGATGGTCGGCCGTGTGCAGCACGACCTCTATTACCTGCGCAACTGGTCCTTCGGGCTCGACATGAGGATTGTCGCCGCCACGGTGTTGAAGGGCTTCGTTCATCCGAACGCCTACTGAGCCCGGCCATGATCGAACGCATTCTGGTCGTTTGCGACGGCAATGCATGTCGCAGCCCGATGGCGAGCGCGATGCTGGCGCGCGCACTGCCGTCGGTGCACGTGCATTGCGCCGGGCTGATCGCGCTGGCCGGGCGGCCGGCCGCACAGGCCGCGATCGACGTCATGCGCGAACGCGGCTTCGACATCACGTCCCATATCGCGCAGCCGGTGCATCTCGGCCACGTGCGCGCATCGCAGCTGATTCTCGCGATGACGCTCGTGCAATGCCGCGAGATCGAGCGCCGCTATCCGTTCGCGCGGGGTCGCGTATTCCAGCTCGACCATGCGACGAAGCGCGATATCGCGGATCCCGTCGGCAAGTCGGCGGACGTGTTCGATGCGGTGGCGCATCACATCGAGCGCGCGGTCGCGTACTGGATCGCGCGGATTCCGGCGGCCATCGCACGGGGAGGCCGCTGATGCGCGCTCGCCACTTCGCGCTGCTCGCCGGCCTGGCGTGCATGTCGGCCGCGCATGGTAGCGCGCCGGCGGCGCGCCCCGCGACGAGCGCTGCGCCGAATCCGCCGCGGTGGATCACCGGTCTTGTGGACCCCGCGTCACACACGTCGAATCCCTGGCGCGGTTCGATCGCGAAGCCGGCGGTCGCATCCGGCGTCGCCGTGCCGTCGGCCGGCAATTATGCGCCGCTGCCGGTCGAGCGGCAGATGCGTGCGTTGTCGAGCGATGCGCTGGGCATGCCGACCGTGCATCGCGCGCGCAGTGCGCGACGCGTCCCGATTCGGACACCCGCCGGGGCCGGCGGCACGGCGGGCGACTGGCCGGGCATCGTGCCGCCCTGGTCCCGCTCGCCATGGTGATCGATCGGCAGGCACGGGACGGGGGCGAGACGAGTCGCGCCCTCGATCGACGTCATGAAAACAACCGCGAGCAACGCGCCACGGACGGCATGAACGACAGCGCGACAGACGAGGCAGCAATGGGTAATGCATTCGACGTGATATCGACAGGCAGCAGACGGGGCCGCGCGTTGGCGCCGCTCGTGCTGTCGGTGTTCCTGACGGCATGTGCGGTCGCACCCGGCATGCGAATGACCGGTTCGCAGGAACTGCCGGTGGCCAGCACACGTAACGGCGAGCCGGCGCGGTCGCTCGATGTGCCGATCCGGGAAATCGACGTCAACCTGCTGAAATCGATGCGCGACGACAGCGATGCGGCCGAGAACGTCGACACGCTGCTGCGCGAGCGCGCGAAGGGCGGCTATCGGATCGGCGCCGGCGACGTGCTGCAGATCACGGTGTGGGATCACCCCGAGCTGTCCGCCGCGGCGCCGACGAGCCAGTCGTCGTCGACGCAACGGCCGAGCGATCCCGTCAACGGCTTCGTCGTCGATGACACCGGGAGCGTGCAGTTTCCGTATGTCGGCACGATCGCGGTCGCGGGCCGGACGACGACCGAGGTCCGCGATGCGTTTCGCGTCGCGCTGACGAAGACCTTCCGCGATCCGCAGGTCACCGTGCGCGTGACGTCGTACCGCAGCCAGCAGGTGTACGTCGAGGGGGAAGTGCGCAATCCGGGCGGCCAGCCGATCAACGACGTGCCGATGACGCTGATCGAGGCGCTCGATCGCGCGGGCGGCCTGCAACCCACGGCCGACCGTAGCCGGATCGAGCTGATGCGCGGCGACGAGCATTACGTGCTGAATCTGTCGCAGCTCGTTGCACGACGGATCGACCCGGCCCGCATCCTGTTGCGCAACCGGGACGTGCTGCGCGTGCAGTCGCGCGAGGACAGCGGTGCATTCGTGATGGGCGAGGTCGCGAAGCCGACGCTCGCGTTGCCGCTGCGCGACGGTTCGTTGACGCTCGGCGACGCATTGCAGCAGGCCGGCAGCTTCAACAGCGGCACCGCCGACACCGCGCAGGTCTATGTGATTCGCGGTCGCGGCTCGAGCACGCCCGATGTGTTTCATCTCGACGCGAAGTCGCCGGTCGCGATGGTGCTCGCGAACGACTTCAGGCTCGCGCCGAAGGACGTCGTCTACGTCGACGGCAACGGCCTCGTCCGACTCAGCCGCGTGCTGTCGTTGCTGCTGCCCGCCATCAATGCCGGCATGACCGGCGCGCTGGTCGCGAAATGAACCGCCGGAACCCGATAGACACTGGATTTGCCATGACCGACCCTTCCGAAGCACGGCTGTACGACGCGGCGTTGTACGACGAGGCCCCCCTTTCGTCGTACGTCGACATCGTGCTGGCACGGTGGCGGCTGGTACTCGGCATCGCGGCCGGCGTGTTCCTGCTGGGGCTGCTGTACGTCGTGTTCGCGACGCCGATCTACCGGGTCGACGCGACGATCCAGGTCAACGAATCGACGACGGCCGGCAATTCGCCGCTGCACGACATCGCGGCATTGCTCGACAACGGCAGCACGACCGCCGCCGAACTCGAACTCGTGCGCGCGCGCATGGTGATCGACCAGGTCGTGTCGAAGCAGCATCTCAACATCATCGCCGAACCGCGCTATTTCCCGTTGATCGGCCGCTGGGTCGCACGCCGCTACCGGGACGACGGCGTGGCGCCGCCGCTGTGGGGGTTGTCGCGGTTTGCATGGGGCGGCGAGCGGTTCAACGTCGCCGCGTTCGGGACGGTCGGCAAGAAGAGCCACGACGGCATCGACGTGCTGGACGGGATCGGGTTCACCGTGACAGCCGAAGGCGGCGGTCGCTACGTGCTTCGGGACGAGGACGACGACGTCGTGCTGAAGGGCGCGGTGGGCGTGCCGGCGCACGGGGCGTTCAAGGGACAGCCGCTGACGCTGCTGGTCGCGGATCTCGATGCCCGCCCGGGCACGGTGCTGCGGCTCAAGCGCATCCCGCAGCTCGAGGCGGTGTCGCAACTCCAGGACGATCTGACCGTCGAGGAGAAGGCCAAGCAGTCCGGCATCCTGTCCGTCACGCTCGAGGGTGACGACAAGGCGCGCATCCGGGAAATCCTGAAGGCCGTGGTCGACGGTTATGTCGCGCAGAACCGCGATTACCGGAGCGAGGAGGCCGCCGCGACGCTGAAATCGCTCGAGGCCAGCATGCCGACGGTCGAGAAGACGCTGAAGGATGCCGAGGAACGGTACGCGGCATTTCGTTCGCGTACGCGCACGGTCGACCTCGACGAACAGGGCAAGTTGCTGCTCGGTCAGGAAGTGGACATCGAGACGCGCACGCTCGAACTCAAGCAGAAGCGCGTCGACCTGATCGCGCGATTCGCCGATGGCCATCCGGCCGTGCAGGCCCTCGACGCCAACCTCGCGGAACTGGCGGGCAAGGCACAGGAACTGAAGGCGCTCGAAGCAAGGTTGCCGGGTACGGAGCGGGAAGGTCTCGCGGTGCTGCGCGACGTGCGCGTCAACACCGAGCTGTACACCAACCTGTTGAATACCGCGCAACAGCTCAAGATCGCCCGGCAAAGCGAGATCGGCAACGTGCGGGCCGTCGACGAGCCGGTGCTGCCGGTGAAGCCGGTCAAGCCCAAGCGCCTGCTGCTGGTCGCGCTGTCGCTGTGTGTCGGGCTCGCTCTGGGCGTGGCTGCCCCGTTCGCGCAACGCGCGGTTTGGGGGCGCGTCGAGCACTCCGAGCACCTCGAGCAGGCGCTGGGCGTGCCGGTCTATGCGGTGGTCCCGCACAGCCGCGAGCAGCGACGCCTGGTGCGAAGCCAGCAACGCGCGGCCCAGGGCGCGCATGTGCTCGCGTCGGAAATTCCCGAGGACGTGACCGTCGACGCGATCCGCAGCCTGCGCACGACGCTGCAGTTCACGCTGTCCGAGTCGGGGCACCACGTGATCATGGTCACGAGCCCGCAGCCCAATGCGGGCAAATCGTTCCTTTGCGCGAACCTGGCGTCGCTGTTCGCTTCGGGCGGCAAGCGCGTGCTGCTGATCGACGCGGATATCCGCCGCGGCCAGGCGCACCGTCACTTCGGCTTGCAACCGGCGCCGGGCCTGCCCGACGCGATCGCGAGCGGCACGCTCGAGCGCGGCGTGCAGCGTTCGGCAATCGCCGGCGTCGATGTGCTGGCGCGCGGTGCGGTTGCGCGCACCTCGGAGCTGTTCACCGACGGCCGCTTCAAGGGGCTGCTCGACACGGCGTCGCGGCTCTACGACATCGTTATCGTCGATACGGCGCCGATCCTCGCGCTGCACGACGCGGCGTCCATCGGCCGCCACGGCGCGACGACGCTGCTGTGCGTCCGGCATGGCCGCAGTTCGATGCCGGAGATCCGCGAGGCCGAACGTCGCCTGCGCAACGCGGGCATCGCGATCAGCGGCGTCGTGCTGAACGACGTGCCGCGGCGTCAGGCCGTCTACGGTGCGTATGGCGAAGGGAACTACGCGTATGAAACCGAGCACTGAGCCCGCGCTGCGCGACCTTGCGCCGCGCGCCGCGAACGGCCATGCGTGGTCCGGCGGCGAGCGGCTCGGCGCGCGCACCGTGCGCGGCCTGGCATGGGCGCTGGTGCAGGCCTGGGGCGGCAAGCTCGTCACGCTCGTCACGTACCTGCTGGTCGCGCGCTGGCTCGGCCCGGCCGACGTCGGGCTCGCGGCGGCCGTCACGCTGTCGCTGTCGCTGGTCCTGATGATCGCCGAGGGCGGGCTGGGCGACGCGGTGGTGCAGCGCGCGACGCTCGACGACGACGATCTCGAATGGCCGTTCGTGTTGTCGATCGCGATGGCCGTCGTGCTCGCGGCCGTGCTGTTCGCCATGGCCGGGCATGTCGAGACCTGGCTGGGCGTACCGGGCCTCGCGCCTTACCTGCGGGTGGCCTGCGTATTCGTCCCGATCGGCTCGGCCAGTTCGTTCCAGGAGGGACTGTACAAGCGGCGGCTGGATTTCCGCACGCTGGCGATGCGTCAACTCGTGGCGGTGAGCGTCGCGGGCGCCGTGGCGGTCGCGCTGGCGGTGGCGGGTGCCGGTGCGTGGAGCCTGATCGCGCAGGCGGCGACCTTCATGACGATGTCCGCGTTCTGGCTCTGGCGCAAACCGGTCTGGCGTCCGCGCGGCCGGCGCAACGCGTCGACTTTCTGGCCCATCGCGCGCTTCGGCGGCCACGTCGTCGCGGCGCGGCTGATCGACTGGTGGGCGACGCGCACCGTCGACCTGATCGTCGTCGCGCTGTACGGCGCGGCCGGGCTGGGCATCTACGCGATCGGCGCGCGGCTCTACCAGACGGCGCTGGAACTGCTGTGCCGCGCCGCGACCGACGTCGCGCTCGCGGTGCTGTCGCGCGTCGCGCACGACGCCGGGAAAATGGCGGCCACCTACCTCGACGTCACGGGGCTGGCCGCGATGGCCGCGGCGCCGCTGTTCGTGCTGATGGCCGTCATGAGCCGCGACATCACCATCGTGCTGTTCGGCGCGCGCTGGGCCGACAGTGCCGCGGTCATGACGCCGCTGATGGCGCTCGGCGCAGTCCAGACGGTCCAGTTCGTCAACGGCGCATTCCTGTCGGCGCGCGGCCGCCCCGGCGTCACGATGTGGCTGACGGTCGTCAAGCTCGTGCTGGTGCTGGGCGCGATGCTGTGTCTGCCGTCGCACGATGTCGCCGGGCTGGCGTGGCTGTACGTCGGTGCGGTGCTGTTCATCACGCCGCTCAGCTTCGGCGCCGTCGTCGTCGAACTGTCGGTCGACCCGGGCCGCCTGCTGGGACGGCTCGTGCCGCCCTATCTGATCGCGCTCGGCTGCGCGCTGCTCGTCTCGCGGCTCGGCGCATGGCTCGGCGGCGTGCCGGTCATGGCCCGGTTGGTCCTGCTGATCGTCTGCTTCGTCGCCGCGTATGCCGGCGCGACCTGGATGCTGCGTCGTCAGGCCGCCCGGCAAACCGTGTCGATGCTGATCGCGTTGCGCGATGCGAGGAAAGCGGCATGAACGGCCTCGTCCGGCAGGTGCCGCGGCAGCATGCGGCGTCGCCCGGTGCGGCGCCGGCCGCGCCGCGCGCGCGCTTCGATCTCGCGGATGCCGTGCTGCTCGTGCTGCTGCTGCTGAACGCGATCCAGTTCCTGAAGATCGGCGGCGCGCAACTCGGCCAGCTGTTCGCGGTGCTCGTGCTGCCGGTGCTGCTGGTGCGGCGCCGGATCCCCGTCGGCGCATGGGAAATCTGGACCTTCACGCTGTTCGTCGGCGCCGCGCTGTCGACGACGTTCCTGTCCGGCTATCCGCACTTCAAGGCGGCCGAGCAGATCGTGAAATTCGTGTTCGTGATGCCGGCGTTCTATCTGATCGGCCGTTACTACGGCGCACGGGCGCGCCAGCGGCCGCTGCCGTTCGGTTATGTCGCGATCACGGGATTCCTGGCGTTCCAGTATGCGCTGCAGCACTTCGACGTCCCGGTGCTGTACGAGAAAGTCGATTTCATGCAGAACGCGATTCACGGTTCGTTCAAGGAGCGGAACTGGTTCGCCGCGTTCTTCTTCCTGAGCGCCTATGCATGTTTCCTGCAGTCGCCGCGCCGCATTCCCGACGTCGTGAAGTTCGTGGTGCTCGCACTGGTCGTGACGCTGCTGAGCGAATCGAAGACGGTGCTGATCGCGTGCGCGATCGTGATCCTGTTCCAGGTGCGCGGCTACTTCTTCGCGAAAGCGCTGACGATGGCCGCCGGCGCCGGGTTCTATCTGTACATGTTCACGCGCGAGCTGACCGGCGACCAGTTGCAGGTCCGCCTGCAGCAGGAGCGCGGGCTGGCCTTCACGGAATCGATCAAGCTGGTCGGCCGCGACTGGATCGGTCACGGCTTCGGCTTCGTCGAACACTACTTCTCGCACTCGGCCGTCGCCGTGCGCGGGCTCGGCGAGGGCACGAGCGCCGTCTTCTGCGCGCCGCTGGACCTGATGCTGGTCGCCGGCCCGATCGGGCTGCTCGCGTGGGCGGTGTTCTTCGGCGGCCTCGGCCAGGGCCGGCGCGCGATGGTCATGCTGGCGCCGATCGCCGCCTGGTCGCTGATCAACCCGATGCACCAGAGCGAAACGTCGTACCTGTTCATCGGCTACCTCGCGTCGTTCGCCCTCGCTCCTCGGGCGGCACCCCGCAAAGCACGCACCGCGCCGCGCGTCGCGCGGCCCCGATCCTTTTTTCCGTCCGGGTCTATTCGATGAAATTCTCCCTCATCATGGCGACGCTCGGCCGCAGCGACGAGATCGAGCGCATGTTCGACTCGCTGCTGCTGCAGGCCTATGCCGACCTCGAAGTCATCGTCGTCGACCAGAATCCGGACGATCGCGTCGAGCGGATCGTCGACCGGTATCGCGACCGGCTGACCATCGTCCACCTGCGATCGGAGAAGGGCAAGTCGCGTGCGACGAACGTCGGGCTGAAGGCCGTGACGGGCGACGTGGTCGGCTTTCCCGACGACGACTGCTGGTATCGGCCCGGGATGCTCCATGCGGTCGCGGCGCGCCTGTCGGCCGACAGCACGATCGACGGCATGACCGGGATGAGCGTCGACGCCGCGGGCAGGCCGTCGCAAGGACGATGGGCGACGTCGGCGCAGACCGTGAACCGTTTCAACGTGTGGGTGTGCGCGACGTCGTACACGATCTTCCTGCGCCGGACTGCCGTCGCCGCGGCGGGGCAGTTCGACGTCGACCTGGGCGTCGGCGCGACCTCGCGCTGGGGCGCGGGGGAAGAGGTGGATTTCCTGGTCCGCGCGTTGCGGGCCGGATGCCGGATCGACTACGACCCGCACCTGCGCGTGCATCATCCCGAGCCGCTGGCCGTGCTCGACGAGCATGCGTATGCGCGCGGACGACGCTACAACCGCGGGTTCGGGCACGTGCTGCGCATCAATCGCTATCCGCTCGCGTACGTCCTCTACATGATCGCGCGGCCCGTGGCCGGCTGCGTGCTGTCGTGCGCGCGCCGCAATCCCCGCCGGGCGAAGTACTACTGGATCGCCGCATCGCATCGGCTGCTGGGCTGGATGGACTGAACGATGAGCACGATCCTCTCCCCGTCGACGGACAGCGCCGATCGCGCCGGTCGCGTCGAGCGCGCACCGCTCACGGTCTACACCGACACGCGCTGGCCGGTCGGCACCGGCATCCACAACGTGATGGCGGCCTATGCCGAGCGTGCACCGTCGACCGTGCGCATCGCGCCGCTGACGGTCGGCGGCGGTGTCGCGCATCCGTTGTCGCCGCTGGCGTTGAGCCGGGCGCTGCGGCGGCTGCCGGCCCGCAATGCAGTGTTCTGGAATCCCGGGTTCGTTCCGGCCACGTTGCCCGATTTCCCGTCGGTCGTCGTCGTGCACGACCTCACGCATCGCCATTTCTATACGCGCGCGCACCGCTTCTACTACGACACGATCCTCCGGCCGCTGTACCGGCGTTGCACGGCGATCGTCTGCGTGTCCGAGTTCACGCGCGACGAATTCCTGCGCTGGTCGGGCATGCCGCCCGAGCGCGTTCACGCGATCCACAACGGCACCGACGACGCGTACCGGCGCAATCGCGACACGCTCGGCTATCCATTTCCGTACGTGCTGTATCCGGGCAACCGGCGCAACTACAAGAACCTGCACCGGCTGATCGAGGCGTTCGGCGCGAGCGGGCTGTTGCCGCTCGGCGTGCGCCTGATGCTGACCGGCGAACCCGACCCGGCGCTGCTTGCGCATGCCGCGCAGCACCGGTGCGCCGACGGGCTCGTGTTCGCGGGGGTCCTGCCGAACGATGCGATGCCGAAGCTGTACCGTGGCGCGCTGTTCGTCGCGTTCGTATCGCAGTACGAAGGTTTCGGCTTGCCGATTCTCGAGGCGATGGCGTCCGACGTGCCCGTGCTGACGTCGATCGTGTCGGCGATGCCGGAAGTGGCAGGGGCCGCCGCGATGCTCGTCAATCCGCTGTCGGTCGTCGACATCGCGGTCGCGATGCGCCGGCTCGGCACGGAGGCCGCATCGCGCGACGCGCTCGTCGCGCGGGGCCGGGAGCAGATCCACCGGTTCGACTGGAACGCATCGGCGAGCAAGTTCTGGCGGCTCGTCGAGCAGGTCGGCGCGTCGGCATGACGCGCCCGTCAATCAACAGAGCCGGGCAAACCGGCCGACACCATCAATCACGGCGCGGGGGTATCACGATGGAAACGGAAGGAAGAATCAGCGTCATCGTCGTCAATTACGGCACGCCCGACCTGACGATACGATGCGTGGCGTCATTGACGTCGTTACGCGTCGCGTTTGCCGACGATATCGTCGTCGTCGAGAATGCGTCGCCGGACGACTCGTATGCGCGGTTGCGACGCGAACTGCCGCACGGCGTGAGGCTGTTGCGTGCCGCATGCAATCGCGGTTTCGGGTCGGGTGTGAACTTCGGCATGGCCGCCTGCCGGCGCGACTACGTGCTGGTGGTCAATCCCGATACGCGTTTCAGCGAGAACGGGCTGGCCAGGGTGCTGGACCTGCTCGACGCGCGCCCGGAGGCCGGGCTCGTCGGGCTCGATCTGCAGTATCCCGACGGCCGCCGCCAGTATTCGGCACGACGGTTCTACAGCTGGCTCGACATCCTGGCGCGCCGCACCGCGCTCGGCCGCTCGAACCGCTTCCGCGCGCGGATGGCTCGGCATCTGATGATCGATGCCTGGTCGTGCGGCAGCCCGTTCGACGCCGAATGGGTGATGGGAACGGGGTTCGTGGTGCGACGCGACCTGTTCGAGTCGCTCGGCGGCATGGACGAATCGTATTTCCTCTACATGGAGGATGTCGATCTGTGCGCACGGACCTGGCTTGCCGGTTATCGCGTGCTCGGCATGCCGGGCGTCACGCTCGTGCACGAGCATCAGCGGCAGTCGGCGGCGAGCCCCGTCTCCCGTGCGGGACGCCATCATCTGCGCAGTCTGTGGCGGTTCTATCGCAAATTCCACGTGCCGTTGTCGTTGCCGCCCGGCGTGTCGCGGATCGCCCGGCAATGACGCCAGTCCGTCCGTCTCGCGTCGTCCGGTGTGCCGTGGCCGCCGCGCTGTACGCGCTGGTCATGCACGGCGCGGATGGCGCGCAGCCCGTGCCGCCGGCGTCGCGCGTGCTGCTCGCGCGGGACGGCGTCGCGCGCTACGGCGTGCGCGCCGGTGCGGCGGATGCCGTCACACGGCACGCGGCCGACGAGATTGCCGACTACCTGTCGCGCATCAGCGGCGCGTCGTTCGCCGTGTCGGACGACGGCCAGGACCGGACACCCGCGATCGTCGTCGGCGGCGAGCATGCGGCGCAACGATGCGGGCCGGCCAACGCGGCGGGGCTCGGCAGCGACGGCTTCGTCGTCTGCCGCAGCGGCGCCGACCTCGTCATCGCCGGTGGGACGCCGCGCGGCACGCTGTTCGGCGCGTACTGGTGGCTCGACCGCAAGCTCGGCGTGAAGTGGCTCGCGCCCGATGCAACCGAAGTGCCCCGGCAGGCGGAACTGCGGGTCGATGCGGCACCGGTGCGACAGGTTCCGCGCTTCGCGTATCGCGAGGTATTGAGTGCGGAAAGCGAGGACAAGCCGTTTCGCGCGCATAACCTGCTGAATGGCGAGTCGCACGGGACGTCGTACCGCGCGTCCCCGCCCGGGATCGACATGTGGGATCGCAGCTGGCTCGCGCGGGATGGCGACGCCGACTTCTGGACGCTCGTGCCGCGCGACCGCTACGCGGCCGCTCACCCGTCCTGGTATGCGGGCGGGCAACTCGCGATGATGTCGGCCGACGTCCGCGCCACCATGGCCGCCGAGATCGTGAAGCGGCTGAAGCGTTTGCCCGATCCGGGCAGCATCTGGTTCGGCATCCGCGACATGGACTGGGGCTGGGACCCCGATCAGGCGAGTCGCGCGTTCGCCGATACGCACGGCGGCGCGCTGTCGGCCGCGTTTCTCGACATGGTGCGGGACGTGTCGGCGCAGGTCCGGGCCGCGGTGCCGGGCGCGCGTTTCGCGATGCCGGCCTATCACTGGGGCTTCACGCCGCCGGACGGCATGCAGGTGCCGGATCACGTCCGCGTCTATCCGATGACGATCCAGGTCGACTACAGCGTCGCGCTGAACGAGGACCGCAACGCGCGGCTGCGCGACGGCCTGAAGCAATGGAACCAGATCGCGCGGCACGTCACCGTCTGGGATCACGTCGTGAACTTCGGCGGCTACCTGCAGCCGACGCCGAATCTCTATCCGGTCGGCCGCAGCATTGCGTGGCTCGCCACGTTGCCGAACGTCGACGGCTACTTCGCGGAGGGCGACTGGCAGTCGCGCGGCGGCGAATTCGCGAGCCTGCGCGTGTGGCTGATCGCACGGATGCTGTGGACGCCGACGGCGGACCCGCGTGCGCTCGTCCGCGAATATTGCGACGCCTACTACGGTGCGGCGGCCCCGGCCGTCATGCGCTATATCGACCGCATGCATGCGGCGCTGCGCGCGAGCGGCGACGTGCTCGCCGAGCAGACGCCGGTCGGCATGTCGATGTACACGTACGACTTCGTTCGCGAGGCGGAACGTGATTTCGACGCGGCCGCCCGTGCCGTCGACGGCGACGCCGTGCGCGGCGCGCGCGTGCGACAGGCGCGCGTGCCGCTCGATTTTGTGATCCTGGCCCTGCGCGAGCGCTACGCGGCGCGCGCCGCGAAGGACGGCTGGGACCTCGACGTCGGCGCGCGACGCGCCCGTCTCGACGCGGCGATCGCGGCAGCAGGCATTCGTCAGTATCGGCAAAGCGGCAATCTCGCGGCACTCGGCGCGTTGCTCGATATCGACCGGCATCCCGTCGTCGCGCCGCCGCTCGTGGCGGGTCTGGCCGACGGCGACTGGCGCGCGATCGACGTGTCGCGCGTGAACCTCTACGACAGCGCGCGTTTGGTGGCCGATCCGGGTTCGCTCGACGGCGCCGCGATCGCGATGCGCGGCGATTCGGGCGCATGGGCGGTCCAGCTCAAGCTCGACAAGCTGCCGCGCGACGGGCGCTGGGATCTCTACGCATCGGTGCGCGTGCCGGAAGGCGGCGGGGCAGGCGCGGCCGCCGTGCGCGTCGGCGCGTACCCGCCGATGACGCTGCGCACCGACACGCCGGCGCGCACGCTCGACGACGCGCGATTCCGGTGGCTGCCCGTGCCGGGCGGCCCGTTCAGGTACGACGCCGATCACGAGAAAGGCATCTATGTCCACGGCGTCGGCTTCGCGCGAGGACAGTCCGTGCGCGTGGGGGCGTTCGTCGCCATTCGTCACCGTGCGCCGGATGACACGCCGCCGCCCGCTCCGCTTCAAGGAAACGCTTCATGAAAGTCGCCATCGTTTCGCCGATTCCGCTGTTTCCCGTCAACGCGGGCAATCGCAGTCGCGTCCTGAATCTCGCGCGGGCGGTGAGGTCGCTCGGCTGCGATGTGCATTTCGTCTATCTGGAATCGCGCCAGACGGGCGGCATGGATCTCGACGCGCATCGCGAGGAGTTCGGCGCGGACCGCGTGTCGGTATTGCGTCGCGCGGGCCTGGCGCTGGCGCGCTATCGGTTCAAGCGGGTCGCGTGGCTTGCGCGTCGCCTCGCCGCGAAAGCGGCCGGCAGCCGGCATGCGTATTACACGGGGCTCGACGAGCTGTTCAGCGACAGCTTCTCCGCGCAGTTGCGCGCGCTGCAGCACCGCCACGCGTTTGACGCCGTGTTCGTCGAATACGTGTTCTATTCGCGTGCGCTCGATGCGTTTCCCGATTCGGTCGTGAAGGTCGTCGACACGCACGACATCTTCGCGGACCGGCACGTGCCGTTTATCGGCCGCCCCGGTGCGAAGCGCTACATGTTTTCGATTCCGCCGGAACGGGAATGCGACGGATTGCGCCGTGCGCATGTCGCGCTGGCGATCCAGGCCGAGGAGGGCGACGCGCTGACGGCACGCCTCGGCGGCGGCGACACGCCGTCGGTCGCGGTCCTCAGTCACCTGCTCGCGTTTCCGCCGCAGGTGGACTGCGCCGGGCATGCCGACGCGACCTTTCTCGGCAGCGACAACCAGCCGAACCGCGACGCCGTGAAGTACTTCGTCGACGAGATCCTGCCGCATGTCGTGGCGCGGCTGCCGGCATTTCGCCTGCATCTCGCCGGCACGATCGCGGCGGCCGTGCCGGACGGTCCGCACCTCGTCAAGCGCGGCACCGTCGCCGAGCTGGGCGACGCGTTCGCGATCGCGCCGATCTCGATCAATCCGATGCTGCTCGGCACCGGCATCAACATCAAGCTGCTCGAGAGCATGGCGCTCGGCGTGCCGATCGTCAGCACGCGGACCGGCGCGCGCGGCCTAGGCGAACAGGACCTGCGCGGTGTGACCGTCGTGCGGGACGGCGATCCGCAGGGCTTCTCGGATGCGGTCGTCCGGCTCGCGACGGACCGCGCGCAGCGTGTCGCGCAGGGGGCCGCCGCACGCGCCGCCGCGCTGGCCTGGCACGAAACGCAGCTGGATGTCCTGCGCGAGACGCTCCGGCGGCGGCCGGTTGCAGCGCACGCGTGACGGATGCATCCATCGAAACCATCGAACCAACCAGGGGAATCGAACATGTCGAAACTGGCCGATCTGAAGCAGCGGCTGCGCGTGCGGCTGTACGTCACGCGACTGACGCTGCAATGGCGTCGCGAGGCCGCACGGCGTGCCGCGAGCGACGCCGCCGCGCCCGGCGCCCATCTGCTGGTCCTGCCGTGCGACCCGTGGACGCTGGTCGGCTCGAAAGGCGACGAAGCGATGCTGCGCGCGGTCGTCGAGCGGTTGCGTGTTGCGAACGGCGCGTTGCGGGTGTCGGTCGTCACGGCCACGCCGGAGGCGGCGGACGCCGCGACCCGGCTCGGCTTTCAGGCGGTCGACGCATGGCGCGAGCCGTGGCGCCTGATGGACACCGTCGAACGGCTGGCCGCATTGCAGCCCAGCGCGGTGGTCGTCATCGGCGCGGACGTGATGGACGGCTACTACTCGCCGATGACGTCGCTGCGGTTGCTGGCGACGGCGGACCTGCTGGTCCGGCGCGGCGTGGCCGGCACGATTCTCGGCTTCAGCTTCAACCGCCAGCCGTACCGGCAACTGAGGCATGCATTCGACCAGATCGACGCGCGGCTGCTGGTCAATGTGCGCGACGGCGTGTCGCTCGACCGATTCAGGCGTTTCAGTTCGGCGCCCGCCGAGCTGGTGGCGGATTCCGCATTCATGCTTCAGCCGGACCATGCGTCGGATTGCGTCAGGGGGACGGCATCGTGGGTCGAATCGCGGCGCGCGGCCGGCGACATCGTGATCGCTTTCAACTTGCACCCGATGCTGATTCGCCGGGCCAGCGACACGGATATCGCGGCGCTCGTCGCGTCGGCGCAGGAGGCGCTTCACGGGCTCGCGGCGCGGCATCGCGTCAGCGTCGTGCTGCTGTCTCACGACTATCGCGGCCGCGACGGCGACGATACCTGTCTCGAACCACTGCACGACGCCTTGACCGAGAAGATGGGCGACCGGCTGTACTACCCGCGCACCCGCATGTCGGCGGCCGAGCTGAAGGCCATTTCGGGGCAGGTCGACGGCGTGGTGACGGGCCGCATGCATCTCGCGATCGCCAGTCTTGGCATGGGCGTGCCCGTCGCGGCGCTGACCTACCAGGACAAGTTCCAGGGCCTTTTCAGTCATTTCGGGCTGCCGGACACCTTCCTGATGAAGCCTGACGAAGCGATGCGCGCGACGCGCCTGGCGGCGGTGCTCGACCGCTTCGTGTCGGAGCTTCCCCAGCTGCGCGACCAGGTGCATGCCGCGCTGCCGCGCGTCAAGGAGGCGTCGTGCAGGAACCTGCGCGGCGTGATCCACGCGATTCAGCCGTCGTGAGCGGGTATTCCGCCATTTTTACCCCGTTCGAAGCCGCGCCGCGCGGGGTCGAACGGCAACCTGTCGAGTCTCGCTTGAACCTGTCAAATGAAAAGTCCCACCATTCGCGAACTGCAACAGCAACTGGGTCAACTGAACCTGATCGTCGAAGAAGTCCGGCAGAAGGAGAAGCAGGCCCGACTCAAGGAGATCGCCGAGTACGTCCGGCAGTTCAGCATCACCGAAATCGAACTGCTGCGCGCGGCGGGCTTCATCAAGGCGCGGCAACAGAAGGCGCCGGCGAAATACTACGACCCGAACACCGGCCGCTCGTGGTCGGGGAAGGGCGCACGTCCCCGGTGGCTGGCCGGCAAGAATCTCGACGACTACCTGATCCGCGAGACGCCGCAGCCATGGTGGCCGGAAACGCGCTGACGGCCGGTCGGCAACGGCGTCCTGAAGCGACGCCGGGCGATCCGGCATGACTCGAATGAACTGAATTTAGAGGCAATGCGGCATATGCGGAATCCCGACATGGACCCGGTCGCTCCCCCGGACAGCCCGGGACCCAGGAAGAAGACGAGCTATCGCGCCCCGGCGCTCGAGAAAGGCCTCGATATCCTCGAGCTGCTGATCGATCGCCAGTACGGCATGGCGCAGGCGGACATCTGCCGCGCGTTGAAACGCAGCCGAAGCGAGCTGTACCGGATGATGCAGGTGCTCGAGGATCGCGGTTACATCTACCGGGTGGATCGCTACGACCGGTACGCGCTCACCATGAAGCTTTACTTTCTCGGGCAGCATCATGCGCCGACCCGATCGCTGGGCGCGCTCGTCACGCCGCTGTTGCAACAGTTCGCATTGCAGACGGTCCAGTCGTGTTACCTGGCGGTATTCGACGGCGACACGATGATCGTCATCGCGACGGCCGGCGCCGAGACGGAATGGAACATCGCGGTCCGCGTCGGCACGCGCATGCCGCTGCACGGGAGCGCGGCGGGCGAGATGTACCTGGCCTTTCAGGACGAAGACGTGCGGGCCCGGTTGTCGCGGGCCGACGGGCACGCCGGTGGGTCGCGCAATCCGCCGCCCGGTGACGACACGTTGCCGCCCCATCTGGTCGACGGCTATCTCTGCCGCCCCAACGCACGCATTCCCGGCATCACGGATATCGCGACGCCGATCGTCGACAAGTCGGGTTCGGCCATCGCGATCCTCGCGTGCCCGTACCTCGCGCTGTCGGGGGAAGCGGGCGCGATGTCGGTCAAGCAGATCAGCGCGGCGTTGTACGAAACGGCCCAGCGCATCGCCGCGACGGTCGATCAGCGGTTCATGCAATCGGCCGTCGACATGCCGGCGCGTGGCGCGGCATGCACGTAGGGCGGCGGGAATCGTTCCGGGTACCGACGGAGAGGGCGAACTCACCGTGAAGCGGCGCCGGCTCTGCGCCAGGCCGCGCTCAGGGCGGTCGCGGTCATGTCGCGGCGCGATGCGTGCTCACGCGTCGCGACGATCGGCAGCCTGCGGTCAGCGGTTCACGACCGAGTACACGAGCGTGCCGGAGAACATCAACAGCACGAGCGAGGCGCCGCGCAGCAGCGTCGACGTTCGACCGGCCCACGCGCGTTGCGAGGTCAGGAGCCCGCCGAGGGACGACCAGCCCACGCCGATCGGCGCGAGCACGACCAGAAAGACGAGGAGCGTCCATGCGAAATAGTGGGCCGACCTGAACGCCTCCAACGGAAACAGCGTGCTCGAGAACAGCAGCGCCTTCGGGTTCATCGTCGTCGCGACGAACACATCGCGAAACCTCACCGGCGCGATCGGTACGTCCTGCAGCACGCGGCTATGCGTCCACATCCTGAGCGCGAGGAAAAAGATGTAGACGGAGCTCGCGAGCTTGACCACGTCATACAGCCAGGGCCGGCCCGCAGCGAACGCGGCCAGGAAGAATCCCCATACGGAAATCGCGATCGCGTAGCCGAGCGCCTCGGCGATCACCAGCGGCCAGGTACCGCGCAGGCCGACCTTCAGCCCGGACGACAGCAGCAACGTATTGGTCGGCCCCGGCACGATCAGCACCAGCGAGACGTACATCGACATCTTCAGCAACGCTTCCTGGATGGGCACGCGGCCTCCTCGATTCGTCGGTGTCGCGGTTCGCGTCCGGCCGAAGCCGGGGCGCCGCTGGAATGCTTCAGTGCAGAGGCGATCCGCTCTTTCGGGAACGTGCCCGTTTTCATTGCATGGCCTTCGTGTCCGCCCGGACACATGATGACGAATTTCTCCGGCGACGAGTCGGATTATTTTCAGGTCGGCATCAAAACTGCCGAAATTCGAAAAGATCGACTTCGTTGTTTTGGAAATGAAGAGGGCTTTATTTCTTTCCTGTTAATTAGGTCGGTCATTTCGCGTTTTTTTGTAAAATTGGGTACTTGTTTATGCGATTTAAATAAAAAACAGAATTCATTTGGCTTGAGAAATTAAATCGATCGTTGTGCAGCATTTCGTCGATATTTTGCGGGATTTATAATTTCTCTGGATAACTTTAGATTGATATGAAATTTTTCTCGGCGTGCCGTCCTGAACGCTGTTAAGGTGTGCCGCAGCGGTCAAGTGCATGGCGTATCAATCCTGCTGGCAATCAGGGCAATTGATCATGGCCGTGCACTAACGGCGATCGTCGAATCGGCAAGTCAATCTGCCGAGGCTGAATCCATTGCGCGGTGTGCCGCCGCATTCGATGGGGATTCGCATTGTTGATTGAATTCGCTTCAATTAACCGCGTCTTTGCGATTTGACTTGTCATGATGGGTGGCGTCATGTTGTGACGCGTTGCCGAACAATTTGCCGGTTCAATTCGAAAAGGCGGCACTATCCATTCAGGTTTTCAATCCCATGGGAAGCGTGTCATGAGTAATCCGATCAGGAATATCGTCATCGTGGGCGGCGGCACGGCGGGCTGGATGTCCGCCTCGTACCTCGTCCGGGCACTCCAGCAGCAGGCGAACATCACGCTCGTCGAATCCGCGGCGATTCCCCGGATCGGCGTGGGCGAGGCGACCATTCCGAGTCTGCAGAAGGTGTTCTTCGACTTTCTCGGAATACCGGAGCGGGAGTGGATGCCCCAGGTGAATGGCGCGTTCAAGTCTGCCATCAGGTTCGTGAACTGGCGGAAGTCGCCCGACCGCGCGCCCGGCGATCATTTCTATCATCTGTTCGGCAACGTGCCGAACTGCGACGGCGTGCCGCTTACCCACTACTGGCTGCGCAAGCGCGAACAGGGCTTCCAGCAGCCGATGGCGTACGCCTGCTACCCGCAGACCGAGGCGCTGGACGCCAAGCTGGCACCGTGCCTGGCCGACGGCACCCGCCAGATGTCCCACGCGTGGCACTTCGACGCGCACCTGGTGGCCGACTTCCTGAAGCGCTGGGCCGTCGAACGCGGCGTGAAGCGCGTGGTCGACGAGGTCGAGCAGGTTCACCTGGACGATCGCGGCTATATCTCCAGCCTGTCCACCAAGGAGGGGCGGACGCTGGAAGCGGACCTGTTCATCGACTGCTCCGGCATGCGGGGACTCCTGATCAACCAGGCCCTGAAGGAGCCGTTCATCGACATGTCCGACTACCTGCTGTGCGACAGCGCGGTCGCGAGCGCGGTGCCCGCCGACGACGCGCGCGTGGGGATCGAGCCGTACACCTCGGCGATCGCGATGAACTCGGGCTGGACCTGGAAGATCCCGATGCTGGGCCGGTTCGGCAGCGGCTACGTGTTCTCGAGCAAGTTCACGTCGCGCGACCAGGCCACCGCCGACTTCCTCGACCTCTGGGGGCTCTCGGACGAGCAGCCGCTCAACCAGATCAAGTTCCGGGTCGGGCGCAACCGGCGGGCGTGGGTCAACAACTGCGTCTCCATCGGGTTGTCGTCGTGCTTCCTGGAGCCGCTGGAATCGACGGGCATCTACTTCATCTACGCGGCGCTTTACCAGCTGGTGAAGCACTTCCCCGACACGTCGTTCGACCCGCGGTTGACCGACGCATTCAATGCCGAAATCGTCTACATGTTCGACGACTGCCGGGATTTCGTCCAGGCGCACTATTTCACCACGTCGCGCGACGACACCCCGTTCTGGCGCGCGAACCGGCACGACCTGCGGCTCTCGGACGCCATCCAGGAAAAGGTCGAACGCTACAAGGCGGGGCTGCCGCTGACCACCGCGTCGTTCGACGATTCGACGTACTACGACACCTTCGACTACGAATTCAAGAACTTCTGGTTGAACGGCAACTACTACTGCATATTTGCCGGCCTGGGGCTGTTGCCGGACCGGTCGCTGCCGCTCTTGCGGCACCGGCCGGAGTCGATCGACAAGGCCGAGGCGATGTTCGCCCGGATCCGGCGCGAGGCCGAGCATCTGCGAAAGAGCCTGCCGACGAACCACGATTACCTGCGCTCGCTGCGCGAGGGCCACGCGGGGCTGTCTCGCAGCCAGCCCGGGCCGACGCTCGCGGCGCCGGAGATCCTGTAGTGGACAGCACCCAGGCCCGGGTACGCGCCATCGCGGCCACGCACGACGCCGTGGCGGCGTGCGATCCGCTGCAGGCGCGGGCGTTCGTCCTGCAACTGCCCGGCCTGAACCGTCAACGGGACGTGCCCGGCATCGTCGGCCTGTTGCGCGCGTTCCTTCCGGTGCGCGGCATGCCTGCGGGCTGGGGCTTCGTCGAAGCCGCGGCCGCGATGCGGGATATCGGGTTCTTCCTCGGGTCGCTCAAGCGGCACGGACACGAGCCAGTGGACGCGGTGCCCGGGCTCGAGCCGATGCTGCTCGACCTGGCGCGCGCGACCGGCCTGCCGCCGCGCGAGACGCTCCTGCATGTGACGGTCTGGAACCCGGCGGCGGCCGACGCGCAGCGCAGCTACACCGGGCTGCGCGACGAAGCGCACCTGCTCGAGAGCGTGCGCCTCTCGATGGCGGCGCTCGAGGCGGCCATCGCGTTGACCGTCGAGCTGTCCGACGTGCCGCTGCAGGCACCCGCGTTCGCGCAAGGGTGCGACGCGCTGGCGGCCTATCTGCGGAAAATGGTCGACTCGATTGTTTACGCGTACCGCTTCATCTCGCTGCAGGTCTTCTACGACGAGCTTCGCCCGTTCTACGAGCCGATTCGAGTGGGGGGCCGCAGCTACCTCGGCCCCGGCGCCGTCGAAATGCCGCTCTTCGTGCTGGAGCACGTGCTGTGGGGGTCGCAATCGGACCATCACGCGTATCGGGAATTCAAGGAGACGTACCTGCCCTACGTGCTGCCCGCATTCAGGGCGATCTACGCGCGGTTCGCCGGGCAGCCGTCGCTCGTCGACCGTGCGCTCGGCGACGCGCAAGCGGCCCGTGCGCGGGGCGAGCCCGTCGCGGCCGGATTGGCGGCCCTCGACCGCGTATTCGAGGTCCTGCTGCACTTCCGGGCGCCTCACGTCAAATTGGCGGAGCGCGCATACGAAGCCGGTAAAAACGGCCCGTCGATCGGCAGCGGGGGGTACGCGCCCAGCATGCTCGGCGATCTGCTGACGCTCACGCGTGCCGCGCGATCGCGCGTGCGCGCCGCGCTCGACGAATCCGGCGCCTGACGCGCGCGGCCATGTGTTCCATCTCACCAGGAGAGTGTGCCCCCATGACTCAGCAGAGCCCCGCGAACGGGCGCGACAGCAACCACTTCGATGTGATCATTCTCGGCTCGGGCATGTCGGGCACTCAGATGGGCGCCATCCTGGCCAGGCAACGGTTTCGCGTGCTGATCATCGAGGAGTCGTCGCACCCGCGGTTCACGATCGGCGAATCGTCGATCCCCGAGACGTCCCTGATGAACCGCATCATCGCCGATCGCTACGGCATTCCGGAGCTTGACCACATCACGTCGTTCTATGCGACGCAGCGGTACGTCGCATCGAGCACGGGCATCAAGCGCAACTTCGGCTTCGTATTCCACAAGCCCGGCGAGGAGCACGATCCGAAGGAGTTCACGCAGTGCGTCATCCCCGAACTGCCGTGGGGGCCGGAGAGCCATTATTACCGGCAGGACGTCGACGCCTACCTGTTGCAAGCCGCGATCAAATACGGCTGCACGGTCCGCCAGAAGACGACCGTGACGGAATACCACGCGGACAAGGACGGCGTCGCGGTGGCCACCGCCCAGGGCGAACGGTTCACCGGCCGGTACATGATCGACTGCGGCGGGCCCCGCGCGCCGCTCGCGACCAAGTTCGCGCTGCGCGAAGAGCCATGCCGCTTCAAGACGCATTCGCGCAGCCTCTACACGCACATGCTCGGGGTCAAGCCGTTCGACGACATCTTCAAGGTGAAGGGGCAGCGCTGGCGTTGGCACGAGGGGACCTTGCACCACATGTTCGAGGGCGGCTGGCTCTGGGTGATTCCGTTCAACAACCACCCGCGGTCGACCAACAACCTGGTGAGCGTCGGCCTGCAGCTCGACCCGCGTGTCCACCCGAAAACGGACATCCCCGCGCAGCAGGAATTCGACGCATTCCTCGCGCGGTTCCCGAGCATCGCGGCGCAGTTCCGCGACGCCGTGCCGGTGCGCGACTGGGTCAGGACCGACCGCCTGCAGTTCTCGTCGCGCGCGTGCGTCGGCGATCGCTACTGCCTGATGCTGCACGCGAACGGGTTCATCGATCCGCTTTTCTCCCGCGGGCTCGAGAACACCGCGGTGACCATCCACGCGCTCGCGGCGCGCCTGATCAAGGCGCTGCGCGACGACGACTTCTCCCCCGAGCGCTTCGAGTACATCGAGCGGCTCCAGCAGAAGCTGCTGGACCACAACGACGACTTCGTCAGCTGCTGCTACACGGCGTTCTCGGATTTTCGCCTGTGGGACGCGTTCCACCGGCTGTGGGCGGTCGGCACGATCCTCGGCCAGTTCCGGCTCGTGCAAGCCCACGCGCGGTTCCGCGCGTCGCGCGACGAGCGCGACCTCGATCGCCTCGACGACGACGCGCCGTACCTCGGGTTCCTGTGCGCGGACATGGAGGGGTACTACCAGTTGTTCAACGACGCCAAGGCCGAGGTCGAGGCCGTGAGCGCCGGGCGCAAGCCGGCCGGGGAGGCCGCGGCGCGGATTCACGCGCTCATCAACGAACGCGAGTTCGCCAAGCCGATGTTCGGCTTCGGATACTGCATCACCGGGGCCAGGCCGCAGCTCAACAACTCGAAGTACAGCCTGCTGCCGGCGATGAAGCTGCTGCACTGGACGCAGACCAGCGCGCCGGCGGAGGTGAAAAGGTATTTCGACTACAACCCGATGTTCGCGCTGCTCAGGGCGTACGTCACGACCCGCATCGGCCTGGCGCTGAAGTAGTCGCCCGACCCCGGAATCGAAATGATCGACGACATTCAATTGAATCAGGTGGGTGCCGGCGCGCATCCGGCGGCGGCATACGACGCGACCACGCGCGTGGCCGCGAGCTGGTACGTCGCGATGCGCACGGCCGACCTCAAGGACAAGCCGGCGGCGTTGACGCTCTTCGGCCAGCCGTGCGTCGCATGGCGCGGCGCGTCGGGACGGGCCGTGGTGATGGACCGCCACTGCGCGCACCTTGGCGCGAACCTGGCCGACGGGCAGGTCGAGGACGGGTGCATCCGGTGCCCGTTTCACCACTGGCGGTACGACGAGCACGGCCAGTGCGTGCATATCCCCGGCCACAGCCCGGCGGTGTGCCGCCTGGAGCCGGTCCCGCGCGGGGCGCGCCAGCCGACGTGGGTCACGGCCGAGCGGTACGGCTACGTGTGGGTCTGGTACGGCTCCGCGCAGCCGCTGCACCCGCTGCCCGAAATCGCCGCGGCCGATGTCGACAACGGCGACTTCATGCACCTGCACTTCGCGTTCGAGACGACGACGGCGGTGTTGCGGATCGTCGAGAATTTCTACGACGCGCAGCACGCGGCGCCCGTCCACGCGCTGCCGATATCGGCCTTCGAGCTCAAGCTCTTCGACGATTGGCGCCCGTGGCCGGAGGTCGAGTCGCTGGCACGGGCGGGCGCGTGGTTCGGTGCCGGGATCGATTTCACCGTGGACCGGTACTTCGGGCCTTTCGGCATGCTGTCGCGCGCGCTCGGCATGAACATGTCGCAGATGAACCTGCACTTCGACGGCTACCCCGGCGGGTGCGTGATGACCGTCGCGCTGGACGGAGACGTCAAATACAAGCTGCTGCAGTGCGTGACGCCGGTGAGCGACGGCAAGAACGTCATGCACATGCTCATCTCGATCCGGAAGGCGGGCGGCCTCCTGCGTCGCGCGACCGACTACCTGCTGTTCGGGCTCCAGACCCGGCAGGCCGCGGGGTACGACGTCAAGATCTGGAACGGGATGAAGCCGGACGGCGGCGGCGCGTACAGCAAGTACGACAAGCTCGTGCTGAAGTACCGCGCGTTCTACCGCGGCTGGGTCGACCGCGCCGGCGCAAGCGAGCGGCAATACGCGAGCCGGCGGCTCTAGCCGGACCGGGTTCGGCCGCGTCGCGAAGAAGATCTCGCCACGCTGACCGGCTGATTACGGTTTTGTCATCAACGCCGTGCGCGCCTGCACGCAGCGAAGCCGTGGCGCCATTTCCGGGTAACATCGCCGGATGTCCCCACGCTAGCGACGGAGCCGGCCATGCGCATCCTGATAGTCGAAGACGAACCGAAGACGGGCGCTTACCTGAAGAAGGGGCTCGAGGAATCGGGCTTCAGCGTCGATCTCGCAAAGGACGGCGGCGAAGGGCTGATGCTGGCGCAGGAAGAGCGTTACGACGTGATCGTGCTCGACGTGATGCTGCCCGTGCTCGACGGCTGGGCCGTGCTCAAGCGGCTGCGCGACACGCACACGACACCGGTGCTGTTCCTGACCGCGCGCGACGACGTGCAGGACCGTGTGCACGGCCTCGAACTCGGCGCCGACGACTACCTCGTGAAGCCGTTTGCGTTCGTCGAGCTGCTCGCCCGCATCCGCACGCTCGCGCGTCGCGGGCCGCCGCGCGAGACCGAGCACCTGACGGTCGGCGATCTCGAAATCGACGTGGTGCGCCGCCGCGTGAAGCGCGGCGCCACCCGCATCGACCTCACGCCGCGCGAATTCTCGCTGCTGCAACTGCTCGCGCGCCGGCAGGGCGAGGTGCTGAGCCGCACGCAGATCGCATCGTACGTGTGGGACATGAATTTCGACAGCGACACCAATGTCGTCGAGGTCGCGATCCGGCGCCTGCGCGCGAAGATCGACGACGCGTTTCCGGTCAAGCTGATCCATACCGTGCGCGGCGTCGGCTACGTGCTCGAACCGAAGGACGACGCATGATGCGCCCGCGCTCGCTTGCCGCGACGCTCGCGCTCGCGTTCGCCGCGACCACGCTCGCGTCGTTCGCGCTCGTCGGGACGTATGTGTATGCGGGCCTCGAGCGGCAGGTCAACACGCAGGACGACCTCGACATCGTGCTGGCCGCGCGCCACACACGCCGGCTCGCGGGCGAGCTCGAGTCGCTCGAGGCGGTGCGTGCGCACGCGGAGCGGTTGACGAGCCAGGTGCTGGGCAACGAGGCGCTGTCGATGGCCGTCGTCGATGCGCGGGGCGAGGTGCTCGCGCGGCACAATGTCCGGCTCGCCGCGCTCGACGACGCGCCTGCCGCCGCATCGGTTCCGCTCGCCGACGTGCAGCTGTTCGCGCCGCACGCGGTGCCGGTTCCGGCAAACGACCGGATCACGGCCGACCGGCTCGTCACGTGGACGGCCGGCGGCGGCACGCCGATGCGCGGCGTCGTGATCGAGGCGGCGCTGGGCGACCGCACGCCGATCCGCATCGCGATCGCGCGCAACATGCGCGACCGGGCCGACCTGCTCGACGGCTACCGCGACCGGCTCGAGCTCGCCGGCGGGCTCGGCGCGCTGTTCGCGCTGCTGCTCGGCTACTGGCTGATCCGCACGGCGCTCGCGCCGCTGCGCGAGATCGTCGACAACACCGGCCGGATCACGGTCGACAAGCTCGACACGCGGCTCGACGCGTCGCGCGCTCCGCCCGAGCTGCGTGCGCTCGTCGATGCGCAGAATGCGATGCTCGGCCGCCTGCAGCAGGCATTCGCGCATCTGTCGCAATTCAGCGCCGACCTCGCGCACGACCTCCGCACCCCGCTGAACAACATGCGCGGCGCCACCGAAGTCGCGCTCGCGCGGCCGCGTTCGGTGGATGAGTACCAGACGCTGCTCGAATCGAATCTCGAGGAATACGACCGTCTCGCACGGATGATCGAGAACGTGCTGTTTCTCGCGCGCGCCGAGCATCCGAGCTTCGTCACGCGGCAGCGCGCGTTCGACGTGCGCGACGAACTCGAGCGCATCGCCGGGTATTTCGAGGGCCTTGCCGACGAAGCGGGCTCGACGTTGCGCGTCGAAGGGCAGGGGCACCTGACCGCCGATGTCGAGCTGTTTCGCCGCGCCGTCGGCAACCTGCTCGCGAACGCGCTGCGTTACACGCCCGCCGGCGGCGTCATTACGCTCGGTGTCGACGAAACGGCCGAGGCGGTGAACGTTGTCGTCGAGAATCCGGGCGAGCCGATCGATCCCGCGCTGCTGCCGCGAATCTTCGACCGGTTCGTGCGCGGCGACCCCGCGCGCAGCGGCGGTGTGCCGGGCGGCACGGCGGGGCTCGGCCTCGCGATCGTGCGCTCGGTGATGGAGTTGCACGGCGGCACCGCGCAGGTCGAAAGCGACGCGCGCGGCACGCGCTTCGTGCTCACGTTCAACCGGCCGCCGGCGGCGTGACGGCGGGGGCGGGCTGAGCGGCTGTTGCTCGTTCCATCGTACCGGCTTTCGATACCACGTCCGCGCCCGCCTGCCAGCCGCCGCCCAGCGCCTTCAGCAAGGCGACTTCGGCCTCCATCCGGCGCGCGTCGATCTGATCGGCCGTGCGCCGGTTCGTCAACGCGATCGTCTGCGCGGTCACCACGTCCAGATAGCTGACGGCGCCCGCGTTGAAGCGATTCGTCGTCAGCCGCAGCGACAGGTCGGCCGCGTCGGTCGCGCGCTGCTGGCTGCCGGCTTCGGACGCAAGCGCATCGAGCGCCGACAACTGATCCTCGACCTGCTGGAACGCGACGAGGACGGACTGCCGGTAGTCGGCGACCGCGCCGTCGTACTGCGCGTGCGCGCCGCGCAGCGATGCGCTGCGACGGCCGCCGTCGAACAGCGTGCCGGCGAGTTGCGGGCCGAGCGACCAGAACAGGCTCGGTGCGGCGAGCCACGGCGCGAAGAACGCGCTTTCGAGGCCGGCGCTCGCCGACAGCACGAGATCGGGGAAGAACGCGGCGCGCGCCTCGCCGATCCGCGCGTTCGCGGCCGCGACCCGGCGTTCGGCCGCCGCGATGTCGGGCCGCCGCTCCAGCAGTTGCGACGGCACGCCGGCCGGAATCGCCGGCACGCGGAACGCCTGCACGCGCGGCGGCAGCGCGAACGTCGACGCGCTTTCGCCGACGAGCGTCGCGATCGCGTGCTGCAACTGCGCACGCGACGCGTCGATGTCGGTGTCCTGCGTGCGGGTCGATTCGAGCTGCGTCTCGGCTTGCGCGACCGCCGATGCGTCGATCGCGCCGGCCGCGAGCTGCTGCTTGAGCAGCGTCAGCGCATCCGAGTAGGCGCGCACCGTATCGTCGAGCAGCTGCTTCTGCGTGTCGAGCGAGCGCAGCGCGAAATAGTCGGTCGCGAGCTCGGCCGTGACCGACAGCTTCACGGCCTGCAGGTCGGCTGCACTCGCGGCGGCGTTCGCCTGCGCGCCCGCTACGGCGTCGCGCACTCGGCCGAATACGTCGGGTTCCCAGCTCGCGGCCACGCCGGCCTGGTAGTCGGGCGTCGTCTTGCCGGCGAGCGACGAGCCGAGCCGGTTTTGCGACACGCGCGCACGGCTCTGCGCGACGCCTGCCGTGATCGTCGGCAGGAACCCGGCGTGCTGATAGTCGACCATCGCGCGCGCCTGCTGCAGATCGGCGATCGCTTTCTTCACCGTTTGGTTCGACACGTCGACGCGCGCTTCGAGCGCGTTCAGGTCGGCGTCGTCGAACACGGTCCACCACGCGCCGCGCGCGGCGGCGTCAGCGGGCATCGCGACGTGCCAGCCGGCTTGCGCGGCCGGTGCGCCCGCGTAGTGGGCGGGCACCGCGACGGCGGGCGGTGAATAGGGCGGCAGCGTCGAGCAGGCAGTCAGTGCGGCGGCAACGCCGAGCGCGACGATGCGGCGAGCGAACGGGAGCGGATGAAGAAGGCGCATGGCAGGCATCTCGTGGGAGGCGTCGAAGGGTCAGCCGCGGGCGGGCGCCCGAGCGGGCGTTGACGTAGCCGGTGCAACGCCGGCCTCGCGCGGCGGCACGTCGCGCGCACCGGACGCGGACGCCGGTTGATCGGCCAGTGCGGTCCGAGCGGCCTGCGCGGGCGAAGCGGACGAAGCGGACGAAGCGGACGAAGCAGCCACTGGCGCCGCATCGTGCGCGGTCGACACGATCGTCACGGCTTCCCCTGCCGTGATCGCATCGCCCGGGTTGTCGATCACGCGATCGGTCGCCGCGAGCCCCGCGACGATTTCCACGCGCGTGCCGAAATCGCGCCCGATCTGCACGGTCTTCAGCGCGGTGCGCCCGTTCGCGCCGACGGTGGCGACCGTCACGCCGTTCGCGCGGAACAGCAGCGCGCTGACCGGCAGGTCGAGCGCCGGCGCCGCGCTCGGCACGACGAGATGCGCCTGCGCATACGCACCGGGCATCAGCGTGCCGTCGCGATTGTCGACGTCGATCTCGACACGCAGCGTGCGCGTGACGGGGTCGATCGCGCCCGCGCTGCGCGCGACCTGCGCGGCGATGCGCCGCCCCGGAAACTGCGGCGTCGTCAGGTAGACCGGCGTGCCGGTCGACACGCCGGCCGCGCTGTCCTGCGGCACGTCGACGAACACGCGCAGCGTGTCCGTCTGTTCGAGGTGGAACAGTTCGCCGGACAGGCCCGGGCTGCCCGGCGTGCCGCCCGCGGTCACCAGCGTGCCGACGTCGACGTTGCGTGCGGTGATCACGCCGTCGAACGGCGCGGCGACGGACTCGTACGACACGAGTTCGGCAAGATGCGCGACGTTCGCCTGCGCGGACGCGAGCATCGCGCGCTTCGCGTTCATGTCCGCGACCTTCGTGTCGGTGTCCTGCTGCGAGACCGACTGCGTTTTCAGCATGTCCTGCCAGCGCTGCGCGGTCGATTTCGCATAGTCGTAGTTCGCCTGCGCGCTCGCTTCGTCGGCGCGAGCCTGGCGCAACTGCGCGTCGAGATCCGGCGCCGAGATCCGCGCGAGCGCCTGGCCGGCCTTCACGTGCGTGCCGAGATCGGCGCTCCAGTGCGCGATATAGCCGCTCGTGCGCGCATAGATCGATGCGTCCGCATACGGCATCACCGAGCCGGGCAACGTCAGCGTTTGATCGGCCGGCGCCGTGCCGGGCATGATGACCGCCACCGGCAGCGCCTGCTGCGCGGCCACCTGCATGCGCTGCGCGGCGCGTGCATCGATACGTGGCACGATGCCGAGCGCGAGCAGCCCGGCGGCGAGCGCCACGGCCGCGAGCGGCACGGCCCGCTTGCGGCCGTGGCGGGCCGGTGCGGTGTCGGGGGCAGCGCCCCGCGCGGCGGGCGGCGGGGCGACGGGTTCGATCGAGTCGTTCATGATGGGTCCGGGTCGGGCGAATCGAAGGATGAGAAGGGGCGGCAGTCCGCGCGTCAGCACGTCAGCGCAGCGCCGGCGTATTGGGCGCGGACTGCACGCGCCGGGCGGCCGCGGCGTCGCGGCGCCGGGCGAGCCACGCGTGGACGAAGCCGAACAGCACCGGGACGAACAGCAGCGTCGAGAGCGTGCCGAACGCGAGGCCGCCGATCACCGCGCGGCCGAGCGGCGCATTCTGCTCGCCGCCGTCGCCGAGGCCGAGCGCCATCGGCAACATGCCGATCAGCATCGCGAGCGCGGTCATCACGACGGGCCGGAAGCGGTTGAAGCCGGCGTCGAGCGCCGCCTGCCACGGCGATGCGCCGGCCGCGAGCAGCTCGCGCGCCGCGTTTACGACGAGGATGCTGTTCGCGGTCGCGATGCCGATGCACAGGATCGTGCCGGTCAGCGCGGGCACCGACAGCGTGGTGCGCGTGACGAACAGCATCCACGCGATGCCGGCGAGCGACGCCGGCAGCCCGCCGACGATCACGAGCGGATCGAGCCACGACTGGAAGTTCACGACCATCAGCAGGTAGACCAGCGAGATCGCGAGCGCAAGGCCGCCGAGGAGGCCCGCGAACGATTCGTGCATCGCCTGCACCTGGCCGCGCAGCACGATCGACGAGCCCGGCGGCAGTTGCGCGCGCGCGGCGTCGACGAGCTTCGTCACGTCGGCCGTGACGCCGCCGAGGTCGCGCCCCTGCACCGACGCGAAGAGGTCGAGCACCGGCTGCACGTTGTAGTGCGACACCACGGCCTGCTGCGTCGTGCGCGAGAACGAGCCCAACGAGCCGAGCAGGTTCTGCGCGGGCGCGCCCGCGGCCGGGCCGCCGGCCGGCGTCTGCGGCGCGCGCGCGGTGCCGGCGGGCAGCGGGACGTTCGCGAGCGACTGCAGCGAATTCACCGTGTACTGCGGCGTCTGCACGAGCACCGGGTAGCTGACGCCGTTGCGCGGATCCAGCCAGAAGTTGGGCGTCGTCTGCGAGCTGCCGGACAGCGCGATCAGCAGGTTCTGCACGACGTCGCGCTGTTCGAGGCCGGCCTGGATCGCCTTCGTGCGGTCCACGTTGACGTTGATCGCGGGTTCGTCGCCGGGCTGCTGGATGCGCGCGTCGACGAGCCCGCGCACGCCGCGCAGCTTCGCGAGCAGCGCATTCGCGACCGCGCGGTTCTGGTCGAGCTTGTTGCCGACGATCTGGATGTCGATCGGCGCGGGCAGCCCGAAGTTGAGGATCTGGCTGACGATGTCGGCCGGCAGGAACGCGAACGTCACGCCGGGGAACGACTGCGCGAGCACGTTGCGCAGCGTCGCGACGGTCGCGGCGGTCGACGCGTGATTCGGCTTCAGCGTGACCAGCACGTCGGCGTCCTCGGTACCGATCGGGTCCGACGAGTCGTACGTGAGGTTGATCCCGCTCACCGGCACGCCGATGTTGTCGAGCACGCTCGCGAGCTGGTTGGCCGGAATCACGTCGCGGATCTTCGCTTCGACCTCGTCGGTCAGTCGCGCGGTTTCCTCGATCCGCGTGCCGGTCGGCGCACGCAGATGCAGGCGGATCTCGCCGGTGTCGACCGACGGGAAGAAGTCCTGCCCGGCGAACGCGTAGAGGCCCGTCGACGCGACGCACGCGAGCAGGAACGCGGCCGCGAAGCGGCGGCGCCGCGCGATCGCCGCCGAGAGCAGCGCGCGATAGCGCAGCCGGACGGCTTCGAAGCGATGCTCGAACGCGGCCTGGAAACGTGCGATGCGCGCGAATACGCCGCGCGGCGGCCGGCCGTTGCCTTTCGCGCGCATCAGCACCATCGCGAGCGTCGGCACCAGCGTGCGCGAGAAGAAGTACGACGCGATCATCGCGAAGATCACGGCCTCGGCCAGCGGCACGAACAGATAGCGCGCGACACCCGTGAGCAGGAACATCGGCACGAACACGATGCAGATCGACAGCGTCGACACGAAGGTCGGCACCGCGATTTCTCCCGAGCCGGTCAGGATCGCGTCCTCGAGCGGCGCGCCGCGCTCGAGATGATGCGTGATGTTCTCGATCGCGACGGTCGCGTCGTCGACGAGAATGCCGACCGCGAGCGCGAGGCCGCCGAGCGTCATGATGTTGATGGTCTGGCCGAGCACGGACAGCGCGAGCAGCGACGTGAGCACCGCGAGCGGGATCGTGATCGCGATGATCAGCGTCGCGCGCCAACTGCCGAGAAACAGCAGGATCATCAGCGCGGTCAGGCACGCGGCGATCAGCGCTTCGCGCACGACGCCCTGGACGGCCGCCTTCACGAACACCGATTGGTCGTCGAGCGGCGAAATGTGCAGCGCCTTCGGCAGCCCGGCCGCGATCTTCGGCAGCATCGCCTTCACCTGGTCGATGATCGTCAGCGTCGAGGTGCTACCGGTCTTCTCGACCGTCAGCAGCGCCGCGCGCTTGCCGTCCGCCCGCACGATGTTGGTCTGCGGCGCGTAGCCGTCGCGAACATGCGCGACGTCGCGCACGTACACGACGTTGCCGCCGATCGTCTTCACCGGCAGGTCGTTCAGCGCGGCGACCGTCTGCGTGCTGCCGTTCATCTGCACGTTGTATTCGTGCGTGCCGATCTTCGCGGTGCCGCCCGGCAGGATCAGGTTCTGTGCGTTGATCGCGTTCACGACGTCGATCGGCGCGAGCCCCTTCGCCTGCAGTGCGCGCGTGTCGAGGTCGACGACGATCTGGCGGATCTTGCCGCCGAACGGCAGCGGCACCGCCGCGCCCTGGACGGTCGCGAGCTGCGTGCGGATGAAGCTGTTGCCGAGGTCGTACAGCTGCTGCTCGGCGAGCGTGTCGCTCGACAGCCCGAGCTGCAGGATCGGTACCGTCGACGCGTTGTACGTGATGATGTTCGGCGGCAGCGTGCCGGGCGGCAGGATGCGCAGGATCGATGCGGCGTTGCTCGCGGCTTCCGCGATCGCGCGATTGATGTCGGCGCCCGGGTGGAAGAAGATCTTCACGACCGACACGCCGTTCAGCGACTGCGACTCGATGTGCTCGATGTCGTCGACGTCGGACGTGAGCGCGCGCTCGTAGTTCGACGTGATGCGCTTGGCCATGTCTTCCGCGGAGAAGCCGTTGTACGACCAGACGATGCTGACGACCGGGATGTCGATGTTCGGGAAGATGTCGGTCGGGGTGCGCAGCAGCGCAAGCGGTCCCGCGATGAAGATCAGCAGCGCGAGTACGACGAACGTGTAGGGCCTGCGTAACGCCAGCCGGACGATCCACATGATGGTGCTCCTCGAAGCAGGGCTCGGATGCGCATTCGATGCGACGAGCGTGCAGTCTGCCGGCGCGGCGTTGACCCGACCCTGACCCGAAGATTACGAAACCGTTATCTGTGCCGGCGCGCGGGTGCGCAGCGTCCGACCGGACCGGTCGGCTCACGGCCGACAGGCGGCAGCCATCAGATGACAAGACCGTAATCGAAGCCTCACCTTCCGGAAAGCGCGCGAATCGCAGAATGGATTCCACTCTTCATCGCATCGATGCGGAGCGACGGTCCGGCCTGGTGTGCGGACGCCAATACGCCATCTTGAGAGGTGAACATCATGAACAACCTGATTCGTGCAGTCCTGCTTTCCTGCGCATTGAGCGCGCCGATCGTCGCCTTCGCGCAAACCGCCGACGGCATGGTCACGCGCGCCGACGTGCGCGCCGATCTCGTTCGGGTCGAAAAGGCCGGTTATCGGCCGGTCGGCAGCGATCCGTACTATCCCGACGACATTCAGGCAGCGGAGGCGAAGATCGCCGCGCAGTCGTCGCAATCGGTTGCCGCTCGCCCGTCCGTCGTCGCCGGTGCGGCCGTGTCATCGCTCGCGTCGCTTGACGCGCAGCCGTTGTACGAGCATCACTGAGCGCGATGTTCGACCCCCTTCGCGGCCGCGACGGAAGCGGCTGCGGATTCCAGGTGTGTCGTCCGCCGGTCGCTGTTTCAACGCGACGCCCCCGAACCGCGGCGGCTCATTGAAGCGGATCCGGCGGTCCAATCGTTTCGAGAGCGGCCTTGTCGCGACGCTACCGCATACCTTGCGCGAGAACGCGCACGAGTTCTCGATCGGCGATCCGGCGCGGGTGCCTGGCACCGCCGCACGTGACCGGCGCCGCTGCCGACAGGGCAGGCCCCGAGCGCCTTGCAGCGGATCGGTTACCGACGCTTGCCAGTATTGCTCACGACACGGGGCGACTTGGCGAGCGGTTGTCGGCGCAACTAAAGGAAACGACCGGCCGGAATGTCATGTCGGTCCGGAACGCGTCCGGGAGAACGGGAAGGCCCGTGTCTTGAAGAGCGAGAACGGTTGACAGGCAAGCGGTAATGCCCACGGAACCGTGTCAATGATCGTCGCGTGTTCCGTCCAGGCGCTCGCCTAACCAGACGGCCGCAGGCAGCACGACCGCCCAGCCGCATGCGAGCAGCATCCACGCGGTCGGGCTTACGAAGCGCACCGCGCCGAGCGCTGCGCCCGCCCGGAACGAGAGCGGGCCGGCGACGGCGCCCAGCAGCGCGGCGGCCAGCCAGCGCCCGCGCAGCCAGCGCAGCAGGACGTTCAGCTGGGCGGCGAACAGCACCCACAAACCCGCGATCCAGTAAGGCGCCGTTCCTTCCAGCAAGACGCCGTTCGGGTAGCGCAGCGCGCCCGTCGCAACGGGTACGGCATCCCAGCTCCAGCCGATCGCAGCGACGATCGCGATCAACGATGCTTCGCGGGCGGGGAAACGGGTGCGCAGCAGGTGGCCGCCCGCCAGCAGTACCGCACACAGCGTCCCGATCCAGCCGCGCCCATGTGCGGCGCTCGACACGCAGACGAGCCAGCCGGCTTGCGACAGCACGAGATACGCGGCGGTTTCGACGGCGGCGGAATGAAGCATGAGTCGCTGCGCGTTCGGCCGGCCGGCGGCCGTCGTCGCACGCTCACATGTTCGGCCCTTGGCGGACCGGGTCGCCAAGCAACTCGCGGCGCAGCGATGCTGCCCGGGTGCGCGGATCGAACCAGATGGCGAAGAACGCGCGCGCGAAGTCCGGATCGGCGACGTCGGACATCAAGCGGTCGTTCTTGTAGAAACGCGCGCCGCGGCCCGGCAGGTAGACGCCGCAGAGCACGTCGCCGCGCAGCACGTCGGTAAAGGCGCCGGCGATGTCGGCGCGCCAGGCGTCGCGGGTCGCCGCCGGCAACGGCGTCGCGGCCAGGCGCTCGATTTCGGCGATGCCGGTGGCGACGAACCGCTCGCCCTTCACGTCGTGGCGGTACGCGAGCGAAAGGGCGAACGGCGTATCGAATGCCGCGGGCGAACGGGACGCCCAAAGCTGCGCGTCATAAAGGCAAAGCCCGAATACGCAGAATCGGCCGGATCCGATCATCCGCGCCGACGCCACGTCGTCGACGCATCCCGCGTTCGCCACCTGCGTGGCGGCATACGCGGCCACGGCCACGAGGATCGCGAGCCTACGCGTCATGGCGGTCCCCGCTCGAGACGACGAAGTGCATCACGTCGGTGCGCCGCTCGGCAAATCCCGCTTCGCAATACGCCAGGTACAGGCGCCAGGTGCGGATGAAGGTCTCGTCGAATCCTTGCGCGCGGACCGCGTCGAGGCTCGCCTCGAACGCCGCGCGCCATGTGCCCAGCGTGCGCGCATAGTCGAGACCGAACGCATGCACCGGTTCGGCGACGAGGCCCGCGTGCCGGGCCGCGCCGACGAAGCGCTCGGCGCTTGGCAGCATGCCGCCCGGGAAGATGAACTCGCGGATGAAGTCGCTCGATGCGCGGTACGCATCGAACTGCGATTCGGCGATCGTGATCGACTGGATCAACGCCCGCGCGCCTGCTTTCAAGCGCTGCCTGAGCGTGTCGAAATACACCGGCCAGAACGCTTCGCCCACCGCCTCGAACATTTCGATCGACACGATCGCGTCGTAGCGCCCGTCGATGTCACGGTAGTCGCGCAACTCGAGTGTCGCGAGACCGGACAGCCCCGCCCGCGCGATGCGTTCCGCCGCCAGCGCGTATTGCGACGGCGAGATCGTCAGCGCGTGCACGCGGATCCCCTGGCGGGCCGCATGCATGGCAAAGCCGCCCCAGCCGCACCCGATCTCGAGCACGCGCATGCCGGCGCGCAGGCCGAGCGAATCGACGATGCGCTGATATTTCGCCGTCTGCGCGTCGGCGAGCGAGCGCCGCGCGTCGCCGTCGAAGCACGCGCTCGAATACGTCCACGTTTCGTCGAGCCAAAGCGCGTAGAAGGGGTTGCCGAGATCGTAATGCGCGTGGATGTTGCGGCGGCTGCCGGCGCGCGTATTCGCCCGCAGCCGGTGGCGCAGCGCATACCAGAGGCGGGCGAAGCGGCCGCCCGTCACCGTGCGCGCGATCGCCGGCTCGTTGCGGATCGCCAGACGCAGCAGCGCGACGAGGTCGGGCGTGTCGATGCGGCCCGCGCGATACGCGTCGGCAAAGCCGATGTCGCCGGCGCGCAGGATCGCGCGGCACGCCCGCCAGTCGCGGATCTGCAGCGTCGCGGCCGGCTGGCGGTGCGGATCGCCGAACACGTATTGCGCGCCTTCGGGCGTCACGAGTATCAGGTGGCCGTGCCGCAGCCGCCGCAGCAGCGCGACAAACAACCGCGCGGAAAGCGGCAGCGCGGGTTGCGAGGCATTCGATAACAGGCGCAGCAGGGTCATGGGCGGACCTCGTGGTCGGATACCGCAGGGCGGCATGGCGGCGACACCGGTGCCGACGGGGGCGGCAGCGCACCGGCGCGGGGCGGCCGGGCAGGGGGCGTCCTGCCGTGGAACGGCACGCGCTTGAGCCAGAGCCGCAGCGCTTGCCAATGGATGCGGACGAGCACGCCGATCGCATTGAACGGCTGCCGCGCGAGCGCGCGCCACGCCCGCGCGGCGCTCAGCGGGCCGGCCTGCATGACGAGCGCCGTCCGCAGCAGCGGACCGTCGTCGTCGCGGTAGTCGATGGCGACCAGCAGGTGGTCGCCGCGCTGACGCACGCGAAACGCGTACGTCCCGGCGACGTCGCAAAACGGCGATACATGAAACGTCTTGCGGCAGACGAGGACGGTGTCGTCCCCGATCGGCGCGTGCCGCGTCGCGCTCAGCAGGTAGCCGTGGTGCGCGCCGAACGTGTTGCGCACATCCGCGTACAACGCGCGAAGGCGGCCCGCGCGGTCGTAGCAGTACCAGAAGCTCACGGGGTTGAACGCATGGCCGAAGAGGCGCGGGATCGTCTGCAGCCAGATCGGGCCGTCGGCCGGAATGCCGGCTTCGGCGAGGCGGGCCCGCAGCCAGGGCGCAAGCGGCTGGCCGTCACGCGGACCGTAGTCGCGCGACGCGAGTCCGAACGGCCGCCAGCGATCGACGCCGAACCAGTGGCCGCCGATTTCGTGAAGCCGCTCGATGTCGCAGCAAACCTGGAACAGCGGATACGTGAACGCATGGTGCACGGGCCGCAGCCGCTCGTGCATCACGTGCCCGACCAGAAGCCGCGCGCCGCTGCCGTCGCTTGCGAACGGCACGTTCATGGCTTGGCCCAGGCCGGCTTCACGCCGAAATCGTCGGCCACGCGCAACGCGGATTTCAGGCCGTCCTCGTGAAAACCGTAGCCCGTCCACGCGCCCGCGAACCACGTGCGGTGCCGCCCCTGCAGCGCAGGCAGGCGATCCTGCGCGTCGACGGCGGCGAGATCGAGCAACGGATGCTCGTAGTCGTAGCGACCGAGCTGCGTGTCGGGCGCGGGCGCGTCGATCGGGTTCAGCGTGACGACGACCGGCGTGCGGAACGGCAGCGGCTGCAACTGGTTGATCAGGTAGCTCACACACACGGGCGCTGCGCCGTCGGCAGCGGGCGCCGCACGACCGCTCAGGTAGTTCCACGCCGACCACACGCGCCGGCGGCGCGGCAGCAAGGCCGTGTCGGTATGCAGCACCGCGACGTTGCGTTGATAGCGCACGGCCCCCAGCACGCCGCGTTCGGCTTCGCTGGCGTCCGCGAGCAGCCGCAGGCTCGTCGGCGCGTGGCACGCGAGCACGATGGCGTCGAACCGCTCGCCGCCGGCCGCGTCGGTCGCCACCGTGACGCCCTGTTCGTCGCGCCGAACGGTACGGACCGGCGTGTTCAGGCGGACGTCGTCGAGCGTCGCGGCGATGCGCTCGACATACTGCCGTGCACCGCCCGCGATCGTGCGCCAGGGCGGGCGGTTGTTGACCTGCAACAGCGCGTGGTTCAGGCAGAAGCGCAGGAACGTGGCGGCCGGAAACCGCAGGATGTCGCCGGCCGCGCTCGACCAGATCGCGGCCGCCATCGGCAGCAGGTAATGATGCTGGAACGGTGCGCCGTACCCGCCCGCGGCGAGCAGTTCGCCGACCGACAGCCGCTGGCGGCTCGCCGCATCGAGGTGGTCGTGCGCGGATGCATTGAAGCGCAGGATATCGCGCAGCATGCCGAGAAACGTCGGCGAAAACAGGTTGCGGCGTTGCGCGAACACGGTGTTGAGGTTGCTGCCGGCCCATTCGAGCCGGCCGCCGTCGACCGACACCGAGAACGACATGTCGCTCGGATGCGCGGCCACGCCGAGTTCGGCGAGCAGCGCGATCAGGTTCGGATAGGTCCGGTCGTTGAAGACGAGGAACCCGGTATCGACCGGGTGGCGCGCGCCGTCGAGTTCGACATCGACGGTGTGCGTGTGGCCGCCGAGGTAGCCGGCCGCCTCGAACAGCGTCACGCGGTGACGACGGGCCAGCAGGTAGGCGCTCGCCAGGCCGGCGATGCCGGCGCCGACGACGGCGATCCGCCGCCCGGGCGGCAAGGCAGTGAGGGGCTGGTGCATCGCGAAGGGTCTCCGTCAGGCGGGTCGGCGGTCTCGGGAAGGGTTGTTCGGAGATACGGAGCAAAGCGGGCGGCGGATGCGCGTGGCCCGCTTCAGTCGCGCTCGCCCGGCGAGGCGAAGCCCGGTTGACCGATCTGCCCCGGTGTTTGCGGCACGCGCCTGAAGCGCGACGTGTCGTAGCCCATCGCATCGAGCCGCGCGAGCAGCGAGCGATACGTCGCGTCGTCCATCGTCGGCTCGCGCGAGAAGATCCATCCGAGCGTCTTGCCCGGGTAGCCGAGGATCGTATGGCGATAGTCGGGATCGACATAGAGCGTCAACTGCGTGACGTACACCGGCCAGAACAGCCGCACGCGCCATTCGCCGCCCCCGCTGCCGGGCTTTGCCGTATCGACGAAGCGATAGCGTTGCTCGGGCCGGTCGAAGCCGCCCTTGCGGCCGACGAACACGTCGTCGATCCGGCCGTCCTCGCGCAGCGTCCACTCGGCACGGCTGCCCACGTAATCGCGTTCCGCGAAGTACGGGATGTTGGCGATCACGTACCAGCGGCCCATGTAGCGCGGCAGGTCGACGGGCACGCTCGACAGGGGCACGGCCGCACGCGGATTCGTGTTCGGCGTATTGCCCGAGCAGCCCGCGGCGATGGCGAGTGCAAGACCTGCCGCGAGCGCGGCGGCGAAGCGGCGGACGATCGGGGACGGCATCACACGTCTCACGCGCGTACCGGCCGCTTGTCGAACAGGTAGTGGGCGACGCCCCATTCCTGGCCGCCGGCATAGCCGAACAGCTCGGCGACCGCCATGTAGAACATGCGCCAGCGCTGGAACCAGATCCGCGCGTCGGCGCCGTAGACCGTTTCGAAAATCGGCATGATCCGGCCGCGCGCGGCGTCGAGCGACGCGAGCCAGTCGTTGGCCGTGCGAGCATAGGCGGTGCCGTCGATCCACCATTGGCGGTCGAGACGGACGTCGTCCTGGAACCGCGGCAGCAGATGGGCCGACGGCATCGTGCCGCCGGTGAAGAAATGGCGCGACATCCAGTCGGTGTCGTCGCGCACCGCGAAGTGATAGGCGAGCAGCTTGTGCGCGAAGACGTGCACGAACAGCTTGCCGTCGTCGTGCATCCAGCGCGCGATTTTCGCCAGCAATTGCCGGTAGTTCTTCATGTGCTCGAACATCTCGATCGACAGCACGCGGTCGAAACCCGCTTCGCCGGGCGCGAAATCGAAGTCGACCACGTTGCCCGTGACGATCCGCAGATTGGTCAGCCCGCGCCGGGCCGCGCATTGCTCGATGAAGTTTCGCTGACCGTGAGCATTCGACAGGCCGACGATCCGCGCGTGCGGATAGCGCTCGGCGAGCCACAGCGACAGCGACCCCCAGCCGCAGCCGAGATCCAGGATGCGCTGGCCGTCCGCGAGACCGGCCCGCTCCGCGTAAAGCGACAGCATCGCGTCCTCGGCTTGCGCGAGCGTTTCGTTGCCGAGCGGGTAATAGCCGCACGAGTATTTCAGCCGGGGGCCGAGATGGGCTTCGAAGAACGCGCCGGGCACTTCGTAATGCTGCGTGTTGGCCGCTTGCGTATCGATCGCGATGGGGCTCGCGTTCAGTTCGTGCACCAGCCGCTCGAAGGCGGCCGCGCGCCGCTCGCCGTCGAGCAGATGTTCGTCGCGCAGGCGCTGCCGCAGCAGGGCGCGCATCCCGGCGCGGATCAGCGGATCCGGCAGCCAGCCGCGTTCGCAGCAGCGGATCAGCCACGTGTCGCCGGGGGCGGGCATCCGGGCGGGCGACGGTTGCGAGGTGGTGGCGGTCATGAGCGCGTACTCCTGTCTTCGGAATGGTCGGGGCGGGCAAGGGGCGGGCACGCGGCCGGCCTGGGCGGCCACGGAACGAGGGCGCTGGTCGTGCGCATGTATTCCCGGTAGCCCGGCCGCGTTCGCACGAGATGCGCCTCGAGCAGCGGCAGGCCGGAGACCCTGAGCAGCAGCCACGCCATCAGGAACGGCGGCATCAGCGTGAGCCAGCCCCACGGCATGCCGATCGCCAGCGCCGCGTAAGCGCACCAGTGCAGGCATTCGAAGAAGTAGTTGGGGTGACGCGAATAGCGCCACCAGCCCACCCGACAGACGCCGTCGCGGCGGCCGGGGGCGGCCAGGAAGCGCTTGAGCTGCCGGTCGGCGGCGGCCTCTCCGGCCACGGCGACGAGCCAGATCGACACGGCGGCGACGGCAGCGGACCGGGACGGCGCGTCCGGACTGTATGCCGGGACGAAGAACGCGACCGACAGCACCATCGAGATCAGCGCCTGCAACTGGAACAGCCAGAACATGTTGCGCGGCGCGGCGTCGCCCCATTGCAGGCGAAATTGCCGATAGCGCCGGTCCTCGGGTTGCCGATGGTTGCGACGCCACAAGTGCCGCGCGAGCCGCAGCCCCCAGATGCCGCCGCCTGTCGCGACGAGTGCGCGGTTCAATACCGGGCCGGTGCCGAGCCCCGCGACGAACATGGCCATGCCGCCGAGCGTCACCGCCCAGACCGGGTCGATCATCCCGGCATTCCGCGAGCGCAATTGGCTGATCCACACCGCCGTGAACGACAGGAACAGTCCGACGAAAGCGAGGAGGGCAACGGCGACGGCAGGCATGCGGGCGGCTCCGGAGACGCGATATCCGTCATATACGGAGCCGAAGGCCAAACGGATGCATCGGGATGCGCCGCGACTTGCGCGCGGACGACAGGGGCGCGCACCGCGCTCTCCCGCGAAGGGCGGTTGCCCGACGCGGGGTGGCGCGGCGCCCGTTATGCCGCGTGCATGGCCCCGGTGGCGAGCACCGGACCGGTGGGTTGACCGCTCGGCGAGCCGCCGCGCGGCTCGATCGACACGGCGAGCACCGCGCGCGCGCTGAGCTGCGCGACGATCGCGGGCGGCAGCGTCATCGACGCCGGCGCGTCCGGCGTGAATACGCCGAGCGAGATCGGCTTCGCATTCGGCGGAATCAGCCAGAGCTCGGTCGAGCGATTCGCGGCGATCGTCGGCTTGTCCGCCGGTACCACGACCATCCGGGCGCGGCGCAGGTCGACCGTGGCGGTCCAGTGTGCGACGCCGTCCGCTCGTGCAATCGTGGCCACCATGTAGCTGCCCGCGACGGCGGCCGCGCGCGGCGGTGCTTCGTTCACCCGGATCAGGTTGACCGCGAGCAGTCCCAGCGCGGCCGCGCTCGCGCCGAGGCCGACCCAGCGCCACAGTCGCAGGCTGTTCCACCATCCGTCCGATGGCGCGGTGCCGTGTGCGGCCGGCGGAACGAAGAAGCCGAGGTCACGCTGGATTCGCGTCCAGACCCGGCCGGGCGGGGCGACGGGGGCGACGTCTTCCGCGAGCGGTGCGAAGCGGCGCTGCCAGCGCGCCAGCGTCGCCTGCAATAGCGGATCGCGTGCGGCGGATGCCTCGAGTGCGCGCCGCGCATCGGCGTCGAGCACGCCGAGCGCGTATTCCGCGCAGCGCAATTCGGGATCGTGATCGGCGGGCGTATTCATTGCTCGAGACATCCCTTCAGCTGCATCAGGCTGCGCCGGATCCAGCTTTTCATGGTTCCGAGCGGCACACGCAGGCGCGCGGCGAGTTCGCTGTAAGTCGCGCCGCTGAAAAAAGCCTCGCGTATTGCGCGGCCCTGAACCGGCTCCAGCCGCTCGAGGCAGCGTTCGAGGCGCTGGCGCTCCTGGCTTGCCTCCGCGAGCGCGGCGGGCGTCGGATCCTCGTCGGGGAGATCCAGCACCTGTTCGTCGTCGAGTGGCGCCTCGCGATGCTGCCGTAACCGGTCGATCGTCCTGTTGCGCGCCAGCGTGGTCAGCCACGTCATCGCACCGCCGCGTGCCGGATCGAATGCGTCGGCCCGTCGCCACACGGCCGTGTAGACCTCCTGGAGCAGATCCTCGGCTTCCCCGCGATCGTGAACCATGCGCACGATGATGCCGAACACCCGCGACGAGCTCAGCCGGTACAGCTCGGCGAAAGCCGCCTGGTCGCCGCTCGCGACCCGCGACATGACCTGGTTCAGGTGTTCGCGACGCACGGCATCGGCGTCGGTTGACGGGTCGAAGCGCTCGGCACCATCCGGCGTGTCGTTCATGCTGAAGAAATGGCGAGAATCGCCATGGCGTGAATGTCGAGCGAAATATAGCACTGCCGGATGCACTTGATCGAGCGATCGACGGCGGACCCGCTGAATGTCGCGCATGGTGGCGAACCGTATGAAGACGTTGCAACGAGATACGAACGAATCGCCCGCCGGGATGCAGACGACCGCTGCACCCGCCGCTGCTGACGCGGCAGGGTGGTTGCATGCACAATGATGCGATTTCGTGGCCGGGAGGGCTTCAATGAAGCGATCTGTTTTTCGTGCGTCCGTGCGGACGGCGGCCGTGGCCGTTGCCGGCGCGGCACTGTTGCTCGCGGGATGCGCGGGCCTCGCGGGCGGCAAGAGCGGCAACGCGCAGGTGCCGCAACCGGCCAAGGCGGTCGATCTCGATCGCTATGTGGGTAGATGGTATGAGTTCGCGCGCTATGAAAACCGTTTCGAGCGCGGTTGCGGCGGCGTGACGGCCGACTATGCGAAACGCGACGACGGCCTCATCGGCGTGCGCAATACCTGTCGCGAAGGCGGGCCGGACGGCCCCGCGCGCAGTTTGGACGGAAGGGCGAGGATCGTGGCGAACAGCGGCGACGCGAAATTGAAAGTGTCGTTCTTCGGGCCGTTCTTTCTGGGCGACTACTGGATACTCGATCACGCCGACGATTATTCATGGTCGATCGTCGGTGAGCCGTCCGGGCGATTCCTGTGGATCCTGACGCGCGTCGCGAAGCCGTCGGCCGAGCAAGCCGCCGCGCTCGTCGAGCGCGTACGGACGCTCGGTTACGATACCGCGATGCTGCGCCGCACCGCGCATTGAACCGGCGGCGCCGGCCATCGGTTTGCGCGAGACGCGGCGCGCCTACGCACGGCCGAACTAGACCTGCCCGCGATTGCGTGCGTTCACGGCGACCACCGTGGGCGATTCGGCCAGCGGGACGAAGCGCCGGGTCGCGCCGTCCAGTGCGTCTATCCCGCCCGTCTCGATGTCGTACACCCACCCGTGCAGGTTCATGCGTCCTTGCTCGAGCGCGAGTGCGACGGAGGGATGGGTGCGGAGGTTGGCAAGCTGGGCGATCACGTTTTCACGCACGAGCCCGTCGAGCTTCGCGCCCGGCGTATCGTATTGATGCGCGGCGTTGATGACTTTCGCGGCGTCGGCGTGGCGCAGCCAGTTCGCGACAGCGGGCAAGTGATCGAGGCAGGTGCAACGGGAAATCGCGCCCATCGCGCCGCAATCCGAGTGGCCGCAGATCACGATGTCGCGAACACCGAGGACGGCAACCGCATATTCGACCGTGGCCGACACGCCGCCGGGTTCAGGCCCGTACGACGGCACGATATTGCCCGCGTTGCGGATCACGAAGAGTTCGCCCGGTTCGCGCTGCGTGAGCAGTTCCGGCACGACGCGGCTGTCGGAGCACGTGACGAACAGTGCTTTGGGGTTCTGCGACGTGGCGAGTTGCTTGAAGAGTTCGACGCGTTGCGGGTAGACGTCGCGCTGAAAACGTAGAAAACCGTCGATGATGTCACGCATGCTTGCTCCAGGGCTTCGGATTCGATTCACCGGCGCAGCGAAGGCGGGTCGCTCGCGCGGCGGGCAATATTATGCCGATATCGGGCTCGCGTGGGTATGGTGCCCCTCTGACAAATAGGGCTGGATTCGATGTTTCGATGTCGCGTCGGCCGAGCCGGCCGGCTTCCGGGTTCGCCTGCCGCACGGCTTGCCGCGCATACCGGGCGCCAATCGCGTGTTCGGGCGGGACAACTCGTCTGTTGTTTTGGGGGACGGGGCGGAAAGCGTTCAGGGCACCGGCTCGCGGAACGAGGGTGATCAAGAGTTCAACGAAATGTGATCACTTCCCGCGGCAAAATTTTGCACAATGACGGCAGCGCGGCTTTTCCGCCGCGACTCGACCCGGGCCGCCGATCGCCCGCCGACCACCGTTATCGAACCGAGCTTCGACGTGCCGCCGCCCACCGCCATGGACCAACCGAAACGCATCCTGATCGTCGAGGACGACGCCGACATCGCCGACGTGCTGAGCCTGCACCTGCGCGACGAGCGCTATGAAGTCGTGCACAGCGCGGACGGTGCCGAAGGGTTGCGCCTGCTCGAACAGGGCGGTTGGGATGCGCTGATCCTCGACCTGATGTTGCCGGGCGTCGACGGCCTCGAGATCTGCCGGCGCGCCCGCGCGATGACGCGCTACACGCCGATCATCATCACGAGCGCGCGGTCGAGCGAGGTCCACCGGATCCTCGGTCTCGAGCTCGGCGCCGACGACTACCTGGCGAAACCGTTCTCGGTGCTCGAACTCGTCGCGCGCGTGAAGGCGCTGCTGCGGCGCGTCGATGCGCTCGCGCGCGATTCGCGCATCGACGCGGGCACGCTCGACGTCGGGGGGCTCGCGCTCGATCCGATTGCGCGCGAGGCGAGCGTCGACGGCGCGCGCATCGACCTCACGCCGCGCGAATTCGACCTGCTGTACTTCTTCGCGCGGCACCCCGGCAAGGTGTTTTCGCGGATGGACCTGCTCAACGCGGTGTGGGGCTACCAGCACGAAGGCTACGAACACACGGTCAACACCCACATCAACCGGCTGCGCGCGAAGATCGAGGTCGATCCGGCCGAACCCGTGCGGATCCTCACCGTGTGGGGACGCGGCTACAAGCTCGCCGCGCCGGGCCAGCGGGACGCATGATGAAGCTCACGCTTACCCAGCGGCTGTCGCTCGTGTTCTCGATCCTGCTGCTTGCGTGCTCCGGCGCGTCCGCGTGGCTGCAGATCCGCGCGAACGACATGCGTGAAAAGGAAGTCGTGCAGGCGCTGTCGCGCGACCTGGCCGCGAACATCGCCAACAGCGCGCCGCTGATGGACGCGAACGGGCTGCGCCCGGACGCCGTGCGCACGCTGTTCAGCCAGTTGATGGGCGTGAACCCGAGCGTCGAGGTGTACCTGCTCGACAACGCCGGGCGCATCAAGGGCGACGATGCGCCGCCCGGCCACGTGAAGCGCGACCGTATCGATCTCGCGCCCGTGCAGCAATTCATCGCGGGCCGGCCGCTGCCGATCCTCGGCGACGACCCGCGCAGCCCGGACGCGCGCAAGGTGTTCAGCGCCGCGCCGCTGCAGCGCGCGGGGCAGCCGCCGTTGGGCTACATCTACGTGGTGCTGCTCGGCGAGGCGCACGACCGGCTTGCCGCGCGCGTCGATGCAGGCAACGTGCTGCGCACGACGCTGTGGTCGATGGCGGTGGTCGCGCTGCTCGGCTTGATCGCGGGTCTCACCGCGTTCAGTTTCATCACGCGCCCGCTGCGCCGGCTGACGGAGGCGATGCGCGGCTTCGACGCGAACGGCGCGCCCGACACGCAGCCGCCGGTGCCGCGCTCGCCGGGCCGGCGCGGCGACGACATCGTGGTGCTCGAATCCGCGTTCGCGCAGATGGCCGACCGGATCGGCGACCAGTGGCGCGCGCTGACGCGCCAGGACCAGCAGCGGCGCGAACTGATCACGAACATCTCGCACGACCTGCGTACGCCGCTGACCTCGCTGCACGGCTATCTGGAGACGCTGTCGCTGAAGGCCGACACGCTCGCCGAACCCGAGCGGCGGCGCTACCTGTCGATCGCGCTCGCGCAGAGCGCGAAGGTCGGCCGGCTCGCGCAGGCGCTGTTCGAGCTCGCGCGGCTCGAATCAGGCGGCGTGCAGGCCGAGCGCGAGCCGTTCTCGCTCGTCGATCTCGTGCAGGACGTGTTCCAGAAATTCGAGCTGACCGCGGCGTCGCGCGGCGTCGCGCTGCATGCGCGGATTCCGCCGCGCGTGCCGGTCGTGTCGGCCGATCTCGGGATGATCGAGCGCGTGCTGACCAACCTGCTCGACAACGCGCTGCGGCACACGCCGCCGCACGGCGAGGTCGAGGTCGCGCTGGAGCCGCGGGGCGACCGCGTGGTCGTGACCGTGGCGGATACCGGCGCGGGGATTCCGGCCGCGCGGCGCGAAGGGCTGTTCCAGCGGCCGCAGCGGCCGATGAGCGGCGGCACGGTGACGAGCGGCGGGCTCGGTCTGCTGATCGTGCACCGGATGCTCGCGCTCAACGGCAGCGGCATCCGGCTCGTCGACCGGGCCGGGCGCGGCGCGGTGTTTGAGTTTGCGCTGGCGGTCGCGCCGGCGGCGGCCGGCGACGCGCGCTGACCGCCGTCGGCGGCATCCGCCGTGCTTATCCGCCGCGCTTGCGCCGCACGTCGCTCGGCGTCGTGCCGGTCCAGCGCTTGAACGCGTGGCGGAACCCGACCGCATCGCTGAAGCCGAGGGTCAGCGCGATGTCCTCGGTGCTGAGCGTGGTCGTGCTGAGGTAGTCGATCGCGAGCGCCTTGCGCACGCTCGTCAGCAGCTCGCTGTACGACGTGCCTTCGGCTTCGAGCTTGCGGCGCAACGTGCGCGACGTGATGCACAAGGTGTCCGCGATCGCGTCGATGTCGGGAAACTGCCCGGGCGTGCGCGTGAGTTCCTGGTACACGCGCCGCGTGACGCCGGCCTGGCTGCGCAATGCCTCGAGCAGGCTCGCGCAGTGCGACGACACCTGCGCGGCGGTGATCGGATTCGCGAGCTGCGGCGCGCGCGCGAGCCAGGCGGCCGGATAGCTGAGCACGTGGTGCGGCTGGTCGAACGCGATCGGGCATTCGAGCGCGTCGGCCAGTGCTGCCGCGTGCGGCGGTTCCGGCTGCGCGAACTGCGCGCGCGCCGGCACGCACCACGCGCCCATCACGTCCTTGATGATCGTCACGTGCAGCGCGAACTGCATGTCGATCAGGAAACGGTACAGCGGCGCGTCGAGATCCGGCAGCGCGACTTCGTGCCGGTCCGGAAACAGCCACGACGCGGTGTCGCCCTGTTCGACCCAGCGGATCGCGAGCATGCCGTTCGCGAGGCGGTGATACTTGACCGCCGAATCGAACGCGTGCGCGAGCGATTCCGAGCACAGCATCGCGTAGCCGTACATCCCGTAGCTCGACGCGTGCAGCCGGCGGCCGACGCGCACGCCGAGATCGGTACCGTCGTAGTGGCCGATCGCATGGCGCGCGGCTGTCAGGAACTGCAGCGGCGACGTGAGCGTGAACGGGTCCGCGACGTCGGCCGGTGTCAGGCCGGTGCCGTCGAGCACCGCGGCCGGGTCGAGGCCGGCCTGGGCGGCCACGTCGAGCAGCACGGCCAGCTTGGCCGGCGTGAAGCGCTGCTCGCGCAGCGCGTGAGCGGGCGCGGCGTCCGGCAGGCGGGCTGCGCGGGTGGCCGTCGGGTTCAAGAGCGCACTGCGCGGCATGGCGGGATCCTGCGTCCGAATCGATATCGTTTACGGCACGCAATTCTGCGCGGGAACGGTCCCATGCGCTACAGGGTTCACCCTGATACGCGCGCCGGCATGACCCGGCGCACCCGGCCTCGACCGGCGTCAGCCGGCCTGGAACACGCCGGCTTGCCATGCGAACGGCTTCGCGAGCCGGTTCCACGTGTTGATTTGCGCGACGATCAGCGTGAGTGTCGCCAGTTCGTCGCGATCGAAGTGCTCGCGTGTCGCGGCGACGAGCGCGTCGTCGATCGCGTGCTCGCTGAGAAACGTGAGCGCTTCGGCCCAGCGCAGTGCGGCCTGCTCTTTCGGGCTGTAGAGATCGGGCGTTTCGTGCCATACCGGCAGCAGGTTGTAGCGCAGCGGATCGTCGCCGGCATGGATGCCTTCCTTGATATGGCGGTCGAGACAATACGCGCAGCCGTTCAGCTGCGACACACGTGCGCGCACCAGTTCGACGAGCTTGAAGTCGTGACCGGTGTGGTTCGCGTATTCCTCGACGTTGAGCACGACGTCGAGCAGTCGGGCGGGAAGCTGTCCAAACGAGATGCGTTCAGGCATGGCGATTGACCTTTGATCGAGTGGTTGACCGAGGAGTCCGGTCTTGTTTCCGTGCACTGCCGGGATAGCTGGCAGTTACGAAGCAATCCTTATCATGAGGAGGATGGGGCGACCGGCGTGACCGGGCGACGAGACGGACGTGATCCGTCGTGCGGATGCGCCGGCTTCATCGGCGGCGGTTGCGGAAGGGTGGACCGTCGCGAACCGGAAGCGAAGCGATCGTATCAGGCGCGGCCGGCGACCGGAATCGCCCGATCCCGTATGGTGTTCATGCCGGCAGGGCGATAGTCGGACCGCCGCACCGGGTCAGCCCTGAACGTCCGGGCGAGCACGCAGGATCGCGTCGGCGAACTCGACGAATCCGCTGCCGCCGGGGCCTTGCGTGATCCATCGCGGCAGGACGGGCAAGTGCTGCAGATAGTCGACCACGGTGCTCATGCCGGCCGTGTGCGTGAAATAGCCGAACATCGGCGCGTCGTTCGTGGAATCGCCGGAATACGCGACGCACGCCGGCGCGGCGTCGGCGTCGACGCCGTACGTGCCCGACAGCACGCGCAGCGACATCGACAGCTTGTCGTATCCGCCGATCCAGCCGATGATCCACAGATTGTTGATGGTCGCGTCCGCACCGGCCGCGACCAGCGCGTCGAGGATCCGGTCGTCCTGGCCGGAGCCCGTGCGTGCGTACGCGAGCGACGTCAGCCTGAAGTCCTGGTCGTCCGCGAGGCGTGCGGCAGGGACGGCCTGCTCCACATGCCGCGCGATACGTCGGCGTGCGTCACGCGCGTCGGCGAGCGCGTCGTCCGCGTGCCAGTAGCGGCGTTCGACGCCGTGCCCGTCCGGGCCGCGCCGAATGAAGAGTCCGCCATTCTCCGCAATCACGCCGTCGACCGGCCACATGCGCGCCATCTGGTCGCACCAGCCCGCCGGCGCGGCAGTCACGGGAATCACGCGGATGCCGTGCGCCTGCAGCCGCTCGAGGGCCGCATAGGTGTGCGCGGCCAGGCGGCCCCGATGGGTCAGGGTCTCGTCCATGTCAGTCAGCAAAAATCGAACGGACGAGAAGGTGTCGGCGGGAGCGAGGGAAAGCGGCTGCATCGTTTTGGCGAATGAAGGGCGATCGTCGATTATGAAGAAGGGCGGCGGGCGCTGCCATGCCGCTTGATGCTTTGCAATCCGCGTTGCGGAATAAACGGCTGCCCGCCGCGGCAAGCGAGGTTGTCTGGACAAGTGCGCCTGCCCGCATGTCCGTTTCGATCATCTTTTCGGCCGCCCGGATCATTTGCAAAGCGCGTCGCGCGGGCGATAGTCGCCGGTCAGGCGACGGCCCGCGTCCTTTCGGCGTGCAGGCCGCCGTGCGAACGGTGCGCCGGGTGCGCACCGTCCCCCGAGCCGAGGAGTGAGACATGACGAAGAGACACTGGACCGGGTCGTATGGCTCGATCCCCGCCGAGATCGACGCCGATCGCCACCCTTCCGTCAGCGCGCTGCTGGACGATGCGATGCGCCGCTTTGCCGATCGCCCGGCGTTCCATGCGTACGGCCGCACGCTCACCTATACCGACGTCGACCGCCTGTCGACCGCGCTGGCCGCCTATCTGCAACAGGTCGTCGGCGTGCGCAAGGGCGATCGCGTGGCCGTGATGCTGCCGAACGTGCTCGCGTTTCCGGTTGTGTTCGTCGCCGTCGCGAAGATCGGCGCAGTCCAGGTCAACGTGAACCCGCACTACACCGCGCGCGAGCTCGAGCATCAGCTCGACGACGCGGGCGTCGAGGTGGCCGTCGTCTGCGGCGGCTCGATGGGCACGTTCGCCGACGTGGTCGGCGCCACGCGCGTGCGCACCGTGCTGAGCGTGGGGCGCGGCGATCTCGGCGTCGTCGATGCGCCGGCCGGCACGTGCGACGCGCTGCCGCCCGGCTCGATCGCGCTCGCGGACGCGATTGCCGCGGGTGAAGCGCTCGCGTACGCGCCGGTCGCGCTGGGCGGCGCGGACCTGCTGCTGCTGCAATACACCGGCGGCACGACCGGCCTGTCGAAGGGCGCGGCGCTGTCGCACCGCAACCTCGTCGCGAACATCGAACAGTTCGCGGCGATCGTGCCGGCCGCGCGGGCGCCGGGCGAAGAGGTCGTCGTCACGGCGATCCCGCTGTATCACATCTTCGCGCTGACGGTGAACTTCCTGTCCTACTTCGCGATCGGCGCACAGAACTGGCTCGTCGCGAATCCGCGCGACATGGACGGGTTCATCGACGTGCTGAAGGCCGCGCGGCCGACGGTGTTCGTCGGCGTGAACACGCTGTACGCGGGGCTCGCCGGCCATCCGCGGCTGAAGGAAGTCGACTGGTCGCGGCTGAAGCTGTCGGCCGGCGGCGGCGCGGCGGTGATCGACGTGATCTCGTCGCGCTGGAAGGCCGTGACGGGCAATTTCATCCGCGAGGGTTACGGGCTGTCGGAAACGTCGCCGGTCGTGTCGTTCAACCCGCAGTCGATCGATGCCTTCACGGGCACCACGGGCCTGCCGCTGCCGTCGACCGACGTGAAGCTCCTCGACGACCAGGACCGCGAGGTGGCGATCGGCGAAGCGGGCGAGATCTGCGTGAAGGGGCCGCAGGTGATGAGCGGCTACTGGCAGAAGCCGGACGCGAACGCGGCCGCGTTCACCGCGGACGGTTATTTCCGTACCGGCGACGTCGGCGTGTTCGACGAGGCCGGCTTCCTGCGGATCGTCGACCGCAAGAAGGACATGATCATCGTGTCGGGTTTCAACGTGTACCCGAACGAAGTGGAAGCGGTCGCGACCGCGCTGCCGGGCGTCGCCGAATGCGCATGCATCGGCGTGCCGGACCCGCGCACGGGCGAGGCCGTCAAGCTGTTCGTGGTGCGCTTGCCGGATACCGACGTGAGCGAGGCACAACTCGTCGCGCATTGCCGCGCGAGCCTGGCGGCGTACAAGGTGCCCAAGATCGTCCGCTTCGTCGACCGGCTGCCGAAGTCGACGGTCGGCAAGATCCTGCGGCGGGAACTGAGCCGTATCGACTGACGGCGACGATGCGCCGCGCTGCCGCCGCGGCGCGGCCCCGCGCGTCGAAGACCGCGAAGGCCCCGAAGGCCCGGCGCAGGCCGCTCAAGTACAATGCGAGCGGTTCGACCGACGGGGACGCGATGACCGGTTCTGACTCACTTTCCGCCCGGCCCGGGCATGCGCTGCCGTCGCCGAGCGCGACGGTGCCGATCTCGCTTGTCAACGGCTTCCTGGCAAGTGCGGGCGCGCAGCGCGACGTGGTCGAGCGCTACCTGCGCGGCGCCGGCATCCCGCTCGAGCTGCTTGGCGAGCCGCATGCGCGCGTGACGGAGGAGCAGTTCTCGACGCTGTACCGCACGCTCGCGATCGACCTCGACGACGAGATGCCCGGCATCTTCTCGCGCCCGCTGCGCGGCGGCACGCTGAAGTACCTGTGCCTGAGCCTGCTCGATGCGCGCAACCTCGAAACGGCGCTGCATCGTTTCGGGCAATTCTTCCATATCCTGCTCGACGACTTCTCCGTCGAATCGAAGCGCGACGGCCTCGTCGCGCAGGTGCTGCTGCGCCCGAACGACGCGATCGGCCCGATCGGCGCGCTCGGCCAGGAGCTGATGCTCAAGCTCGTGCACGGGGTGTGTTCCTGGCTGATCGGGCAGAAGATCCCGCTGTTGCAGATCGAGTTCGCGTGCCCGCGGCCGCGCCACGCGGTCGAGCACCTGTATTTCTTCACCGGCTCCGTGAAGTTCGACCGCGAGCGCACGCTGATGCGCTTCAGTGCCGACTACCTTGACGCACCGATCCGGCAGAGCAAGCGCAACCTGCGCAAGTTTCTCGCGCGTGCGCCCGGAGACTGGATCTTCGAAACGTTCAGCGAACAGCTCGTGTGCCATCGCGTGCGGCAGTACCTGTCGGCGGCGCTGCCCGACCTGCCCGTGATCGAGCAGGCGGCCGAGCACCTGCATTGTTCGGTGCGCACGCTGAGCCGTCACCTTGCTGCCGAAGGGACGACGTTCCAGGTGCTGAAGGACGAGTTGCGGCGCGACATCGCGATCCAGCGGCTGACGGACACGCCGGACACGATCGCGGCGATCGGCGCCGATATCGGTTTCGACGATCCGAGCGCGTTCCATCGCGCGTTCCGGCACTGGACGGGGAGCACGCCGGGGACTTACCGGCGCCAGGCCTGATACGTGCGGGGGCAGCCGGATTTCGCGGGCGGCTCCCATAACCGGCTGCCATCGGTTGGTCCCATAGCCGGCTCCCTTTATGACGTGGGCATTTGCGAAGGCAAAACGCGATTTGACTCACTGCAGCGCACCGCCACGCGCCCGAAGGGTGTCCATGCGCCGGACGGCAATCGAATCGAATATCGAACCGGCGCGGCCTCGTTTTCGTCAAGCCAAACGTGCGCTTGCGAGAATGGATGTCGAAGAAGCGTGGTGCGGACTGACCGACGGCGTCATCACCTCGTATTCGCTTTTCTATGGGGACTTAATGGCGAAAGAGTGCCGCCAGATAGTGGCGCATGGCGTAGAGGTAAATGAGCAAGATGACTGCCGACACTGCGGTGGCTGCCACGCGCTGCGCCGCGGCCGATTTTGACTTGACAGGCGGTCGGGAGGCTGTCCCTTTTTTCCTGATTCGATTTGCCGCAAGCAATACTGCAGCCAATGCCCCGGCTCGAATCACTGCATCCGTTATGGTCATTTTCTATTTGCGTGATGTTTGATCGGTCGAGATGTGCGATTTGAGAGGTATGGTACACGTAGCAGCCGATTTCTCAGGTCGGGTGTACTGTCGAACGCAGGCCGAATCCCTGAAACGCCTTCCCGCCAAACCCGTGTCCAGCCGACCGTTCCCGGCCACACCTCCCCATCCCGTGGCCGGTTTTGTCACTATGTGGGCCGGATATGACAATGAGAATCGGCGACGGCGGCATTACGATGGGTCATCACGTCGCCCGGGTCTGGCCGGTTCTGCCGTATCCGCCCGCCCGATCGCGCCTCATTCACCGCCTGATTGGAACATCGACCATGAGCTATAACGCCCCCGTCAAGGACATGCTGTTCGTGCTGAAGGAACTCGCGGGCATCGACGCCGTCGCGCAGTTGCCGGGTTTCGAGGATGCCGGTTACGACACGGCGCAGGCCGTGCTCGAGGAGTCCGCGAAGTTCTGCGGCGAGGTGCTGGCGCCGCTGAACGTCGAGGGCGACCGCCACCCGAGCAGCTGGAAGGACGGTGTGGTGAGCGCGACGCCCGGCTTCGGCGACGCGTTCCGCCAGTTCGTCGAAGGCGGCTGGCAGGGGCTGCAGCATCCGGCCGAGTACGACGGCCAGGGGCTGCCGAAGCTGATCGCGACGCCGTGCATCGAGATGCTGAACGCCGCGAACCTGTCGTTCGCGCTGTGTCCGCTGCTCACCGACGGCGCGATCGAGGCGCTGCTGACGGCCGGCACCGACGAGCAGAAGCAGCGCTACGTGCCGAAGCTGATTTCCGGCGAATGGACCGGCACGATGAACCTGACCGAGCCGCAGGCGGGCTCCGACCTCGCGCTGGTGCGCTCGCGCGCCGAGCCGCAGGGCGACGGCACGTACAAGGTGTTCGGCACGAAGATCTTCATCACGTGGGGCGAGCACGACATGGCGGACAACATTGTCCACCTGGTGCTGGCGCGCACGCCGAACGCGCCGGAAGGCGTGAAGGGCATCTCGCTGTTCATCGTGCCGAAGTTCATGGTCAACGCGGACGGGTCGCTGGGCGCGCGCAACGACGTGCACTGCGTGTCGATCGAGCACAAGCTCGGGATCAAGGCGAGCCCGACGGCGGTGCTGCAGTACGGCGATCACGGCGGGGCGATCGGTTACCTCGTGGGCGAGGAGAACCGCGGCCTCGAATACATGTTCATCATGATGAACGCGGCGCGCTTCGGCGTCGGGATGCAGGGGATCGGCGTGGCGGACCGCGCGTACCAGAAGGCGGCGGCATTCGCGAAGGAGCGCGTGCAGAGCCGCCCGGTGGACGGCTCGGCCAGGCAGTCGGTGACGATCATCCATCACCCGGACGTGCGGCGGATGCTCGGCACGATGCGCGCGCTGACCGAAGGCGCGCGGGCGCTGGCGTACGTGGCGGCGTCGCACAGCGACATGGCCCATCGCCATGCGGACGAGGCGACGCGGGCGCGTCATCAGGCGATCTACGAGTATCTGGTGCCGGTGGTGAAGGGCTGGAGCACGGAGATGGTGAACGACGTGGCGAGCCTGGGCGTGCAGGTGCACGGCGGGATGGGCTTCATCGAGGAGACGGGCGCGGCGCAGTACTACCGCGATGCGCGGATCCTGGCGATCTACGAAGGGACGACGGCGATCCAGGCGAACGACCTGGTGGGCCGCAAGACGATGCGCGACGGGGGCGCGGTGGCGAAGGGGCTGCTCGCGGAGATCGACGCCACGGTGGCGGCGCTGGGCAAGCTGGACGGTGCGGCGGCCGCGTCGATGAAGGTACAGCTGGAGAAAGGTGCCCGCGCGCTGGCGTCGGCGGTGGATTACGTGCTGGCGAACGTGAAGCAGGACCCGAACGCGGTGTTCGCGGGGAGCGTGCCGTACCTGAAGCTGGCGGGCGTGGTGCTGTGCGGGTGGCAGATGGCGCGCGCGCTGGTGGCGGCGCAGGCGAACCGCGCGAGCGACCCGGCGTTCTTCGATGCGAAGATCGCGATCGCGCAATGTTATGCGGAACACATTCTCGTGCAGGCCGGCGCGCTCGAGGCGTCGATCGTCGGCGCGAAGGGCAACGAGAGCGTGCTCGCGTTGACGGAAGACCAGTTCTGACCGGTTGACGGTCGGGACGCAGGAGGAGACAGGATTTTGACCACACAGGACTTGCTCGCGCAATACGGCCCGCGCGAATCGATGGAATACGACGTCGTGATCGTCGGCGGCGGCCCCGCCGGGCTGTCGGCGGCGATCCGGCTCAAGCAGCTGGCCGCCGAGAAAGGCACCGAGATCGGCGTGTGCGTGCTCGAGAAGGGTTCCGAGATCGGCGCGCACATCCTGTCGGGCGCGGTGATGGACCCGCGCGCGATCACCGAACTGTTCCCCGACTGGAAGGAACGCGGCGCGCCGCTCGACGTCGAGGTGACGGAAGACCGCTTCCTGTTCCTGTCGGAGAGCAGCGCGGTCACCACGCCCAACTGGGCGCTGCCCGACAACTTCAAGAACCACGGCAACTACGTGATTTCGCTGGGCAACGTCACGCGCTGGCTGGGCCAGCAGGCCGAAGCGCTGGGCGTCGAGATCTTCCCCGGCTTCCCGGCCGCCGAGATCCTCTACAACGATGATGGCTCGGTCAAAGGCGTCGCCACCGGCAACATGGGCGTGGGCAAGGACGGCGAGCCGACCGAGAACTTCCAGCTCGGCATGGAGCTGCACGCGAAGTACACGCTGTTCGCCGAAGGCTGCCGCGGCCATCTGGGGCGGCAACTGATCGCGAAGTACAAGCTCGACGCGAACGCCGATCCGCAGGCGTACGGGATCGGCATCAAGGAACTGTGGGAAATCGATCCGGCCAAGCACAAGCCGGGCCTCGTGATCCACACGGCCGGCTGGCCGCTGAAGTCCGACACCTACGGCGGCTCGTTCCTGTATCACATGGACAACAACCAGGTCGTGGTCGGCTTCGTGGTGGGCCTGGGCTACACGAACCCGTACCTGTCGCCGTTCGAGGAATTCCAGCGCTACAAGACGCATCCGTCGATCCGCGCGTTCCTCGAAGGCGGCAAGCGCGTGTCGTACGGCGCGCGCGCGATCACGGCCGGCGGCCTGCTGTCGCTGCCGAAGACGGTGTTCCCGGGCGGCGCGCTGATCGGCGACGACGCGGGCTTCCTGAACGCATCGCGGATCAAGGGCAGCCACGCGGCGATCAAGACCGGCATGCTGGCGGCGGACGCGGCGTTCGACGCGGTGCAGGCCGGCCGCCAGTCGGACGAGTTGAACGCGTACCCGGACGCGTTCAAGCAGTCGTGGCTGTACACGGAGCTGTACCGCGCGCGCAACTTCAAGCAGTGGATGGCGAAGGGCCTGTACCTGGGCACGCTGATGGTCGGGCTCGAGCAGAAGGTGATGGGCGGCAACGTGCCGTGGACGCTGCACCACAAGCATGCGGATCACGAGATGCTGAAGCCGGCGTCGCAGTGCGAGCCGATCGAATACCCGAAGCCGGACGGCAAGCTGACGTTCGACCGGCTGTCGTCGGTGTTCATCTCGAACACGAACCACGAGGAGAACCAGCCGGCGCACCTGACGCTGAAGGATGCGAGCGTGCCGGTGAACGTGAACCTGCGCACGTATGCGGGGCCGGAGGGGCGTTTCTGTCCGGCGGCGGTGTACGAGTTCGTGAAGAACGACGACGGCAGCGACCGGCTGGTGATCAACGCGCAGAACTGCGTGCACTGCAAGACCTGCGACATCAAGGACCCGACGCAGAACATCGTGTGGGTCACGCCCGAGGGCGGCGGCGGGCCGAATTACCCGAACATGTAACGCAACGCATCCCCGCGCCCGCGGGCGCGAACGAACCGGAGTGAGACGATGAGCAATGCAGCGAAGGAAGTCGTGGTGGTGAGCGGTGTCCGTACCGCGATCGGTGATTTCGGCGGCAGCCTGAAGGATTTCTCGCCGACCGATCTCGGCGCGAAGGTGGTGGCCGAAGTGCTGTCGCGCGCGAACGTGTCGGGCGATGCGGTCGGCCATGTCGTGTTCGGCCACGTCGTGAACACCGAGCCGAAGGACATGTATCTCGCGCGCGTCGCGGCGATCAACGGCGGGGTCGCGCAGCACGCGCCGGCACTGACCGTGAACCGTCTGTGCGGCTCCGGCCTGCAGGCGATCGTGTCGGCCGCGCAGACGATCATGCTCGGCGATGCCGACGTCGCGATCGGCGGCGGCTCGGAAAGCATGAGCCGCGCGCCGTACACGGTGCCGGCCGCGCGTTTCGGCCAGCGCATGGGCGACGGCAAGCTCGTCGACATGATGCTCGGCGCGCTGCACGATCCGTTCCAGACGATCCACATGGGCGTGACGGCCGAGAACGTCGCGAAGCAATACGACATCTCGCGCGACGCGCAGGATGCGTTGGCGCTCGAATCGCATCGTCGCGCGGCGCGCGCGATCGCGGAAGGGCGCTTCAAGGACCAGATCCTGCCGATCTCGATCCGTACGAAGAAGGGCGAGGTGGCGTTCGATACCGACGAGCACGTGCGCCACGATGCCAGCGCGGACGATTTCACGAAGCTCAAGCCGGTGTTCGCGAAGGAGAACGGCACCGTGACGGCCGGCAACGCATCGGGCATCAACGATGCAGCCGCGGCCGTGCTGATGATGAGCGCGGATGCCGCGCGCGCGCAGGGCGTGAAGCCGCTGGCCCGCCTCGTCGCGTATGCGCACGCGGGCGTCGATCCGGCCTACATGGGCATCGGCCCGGTGCCGGCCACGCGCAAGGCGCTCGAACGCGCGGGCCTGAAGATCACCGATCTCGACGTGATCGAGGCGAACGAGGCGTTTGCCGCGCAGGCCTGCGCGGTCACGCAGGAGCTCGGCCTCGATCCCGCGAAGGTCAACCCGAACGGCTCGGGCATCTCGCTCGGTCACCCGATCGGTGCGACCGGTGCGCTGATCACGGTGAAGGCGCTGTACGAACTGAAGCGCATCGGCGGGCGTTACGCGCTCGTGACGATGTGTATCGGCGGCGGCCAGGGTATTGCTGCGATCTTCGAGAACATCTGATAATCGAACCCTCAGCACCCGAACACACAGGAACTACATGGCCATCGAAATCGTCGGCGTCGTGGGCGCCGGAACCATGGGTAACGGCATCGCGCAGACCGCGGCCGTTGCGGGACTCAACGTCGTGATGATCGACGTCAGCGACGCCGCGCTCGACAAGGGCGTCGCGACGCTGAAGGGCAGCCTCGAACGGCTCGTGTCGAAGGACAAGCTCGACGCGGCCGCACGCGACGCGGCGCTGGCGCGCATCACGACGTCGACCGACTACGCGAAGCTCGCATCGGTCGACATCGTGATCGAAGCCGCGACCGAGAACGTCGAGCTGAAGGGCCGCATCCTGGCGCAGATCGAGGCCGTCGCGCGCCCCGATGCGATCATCGCGACCAACACGTCGTCGATCTCGATCACCGCGCTCGCGGCGCGCCTTGCCGATCCGTCGCGTTTTCTCGGCATGCACTTCTTCAACCCGGTGCCGCTGATGCCGCTCGTCGAGATCATCCGCGGGCTGCAGACGAGCGACGCGACCGCGGCGGCCGTACGTGAGCTGACCGAGCGTTTCGACAAGTCGCCGATCGGCGTGCGCAACTCGCCGGGCTTCGTCGTGAACCGCATTCTCGTGCCGATGATCAACGAAGCGTTTTTCGTGCTGGCCGAAGGTATCGCGTCGGCCGAGGAAATCGACGCGGGGATGAAGCTCGGCGCGAACCACCCGATCGGGCCGCTCGCGCTGGCCGACCTCGTGGGCCTCGACGTGTGCCTCGCGGTGATGGACGTGTTCCTGAAGGATTTCGGCGATCCCAAGTATCGCGCATGCCCGCTGTTGCGCGAGATGGTGACGGCAGGGCGGCTCGGGCGCAAGACCGGGCGCGGGGTGTACGACTACAGCTGCCCCCCCGCGGCGGACACGCCGGCCGGTCTTCAACGCGGATGACGCGTCGCATCGGAGCTTGTGCCCCGGTGTCGGCTCGTCATCCGCGTTGTCTATTGGGCGACGTGCAAATGATGGCGGCATGGGCGTTGCATGCGATGACAATTCCTGACCATCCCGCGGTTTCGTCTGTGCAACTATTGGACGGGCAAGCGAGGCCCGTCATGCAGAATATCGACGGGCGGCCCGCTCGACGAGGAACGGCCGGATCGAGAGGATCGTCTGCCGGGCCTGCTGAAAGACAACGGATGATCTCGCGGCAACAAGCACTTCACCGCTTGCCGTCGCTGTTGGAATGACGACGCATTCTCGACATTGCGGCATCATGCGGTGGTGCGATTCGCGCCGGATTTCCCGTGACTCTCCGACGCAGCATCGCGGTCGTCTGATCAACGCAATCGAATATCAACAAGATGAAAATAAATACGGGCCTTTTCGGGGTGTTGCTGTCCGTTGCGACGGCAACGGCATATGGGTTGGGCGTGCAGAGCGCACCTGCCGAACCGGCGGTTGTCGCACCGGCGGTCAGTCCGGCCGTCAAGCTGACGCAGGCGCAGATCGTTGAACGGGCGCGCGCCTACATGGTGCAGATCGGGGTGGATCCCGATTCGGAAAACGGGCGGATCATCGTTGCGTGGTTCACCCGGGTAGCGCAAAACCCGGACTATCTCGCCAGACTGTCCAGCATGCGCAGCCTGTCCGCCGACGGCAGCAACATGATCCTGCCTCCGGCCGAACGGCTGCGGTTCCTTCGGCTGATGAGGGACATCGCGAACGAATCCGGGAGCGGCTGCGAAATCCCGAAGGTGACCGGCGGCAATCTGGCATCGATCGCGAAGACGTCGTCGCCGAAGGCGTTGCGCGGCACGTTCGAGCTGATGGACCTGATCGGCGAGCGCAAGGGCGTCTCGTCCGGCGACGATGAACACTACACCGTCGCCGAATTGCTCGCCGTCAACGCGCGGATGGACGAGATCGAGGTGCCGCCATGGCTCGCGAAGCAGGACGAGCCGAGCACGTGTGCGCTGATCAGGTTCGCCGTCGATTCGCTCGACAAGTTTCCGGAGCCGGACCAGCGGCGGGCGACTTATGAACTCTTCAAGCTGATCGCCGGCGGGAAGTCGGCGTCCGAGACCGTGCTGGCCGATCCCGGCGCGTATCTCGACGACGTGTTCGACGATCGCCGCCTGCCGGATGCCATTCGCGGCCAATTGCCGCCCGACGGCAGCCGGCCGCTGCCTTATGCGCGCCTGAGCATTGACGGGGAATGGGTGAACAAGACGACGCCGCGGGATTCGGGTCCGTACGTCGATACCTACGTCAATCGACGCAACAACGGTGTGGTCGCCGAGCTGATGACCACGAAAGACGCGTCGGGGAACACGAACTGGGCGTCATTCGGCATGGGCTACGGGCTCACCGAACTGCTGGACCAGACCGTGCGCGCACCCCGCTACGCCACCACGCTCCGGACGCTGAAGGCAGCGTCCGCGATCGTGGCGGCGAACGAACCGATGACCGAGGGCCAGCGTATCGAGATCGCGTTGCCGCAGCCGTCCAGCCATGGGCAACTGACCCGCCGATGCGACATCGGCAAGACGGAGCCCGCGTCGACGATCTTCGGCACGTTGACCGGCAATGCCGTCAACCTGGATTGCAGCGAGGTCCGCAAGGACGGCACGAAGACGCGCGTGCGCTCCGTATGGCTGGCCGACTACCGGGTCGAATTGACCCGGACGATCGACGACCAGGATGGCAGGACCGACGTCATCATCAAGAACGTCACGGTCACGCAGCCATGAGGCCTACGGATGAACCGGCGCGCCGCGCGGTCGCGAGCGGGCGGGCGGTGTTTGGCCGTGCGCCGACATGGCCGGCGCGTGCCGTCGGCATGGCGGTGGCGTTGAGTGTCGGGGCGAGCGGCGTTTCTGCGTCGCAACCCGAATGGTCGCCGCTGTCGCCCATCGGCCATGCGGCGATACCGGCCATGCAACGCACGGTGTCCGTTCCTGTCGCCGATGACACGACGCCCTGCGTGCTGGCATTGAGCGCCTGGTTCGGCAGCGTTCCGTCGCCCGATCGACCGGAGCGGCGGCGCAGCCTCTGCCGGCGCGAGGCCGAGGCCGGCAACCTGACGGCCCGCGCGCTCTACGGGCAGATGGTGCTGCACGGCTATGCGGGTCGGCCGGACCGGATGCACGGCTTGACGATCCTCGAATCGGCGGCGAACGACGGGTCGACGCTGGCCAAGCGCACACTCGGTTACCTCTACTACGACGGTGTCGCGCTGCCGCGAAACTATGCGGTGGCGCACGCATGGTTCGCGTCGGCGTCGCGCGATGGCGACATGGCATCGATGAACCAGCTCGGCGGGATGAGTGCTGACGGCGCCGGGCAGCCGGCCGACGACGTTGCCGCCTATCGCTACTTCGTGACGGCAGCCGAGGGCGGGTCGGCCGCGGGCGCGACCAATGCGGGGAAATTCGCGCTGGCAGGCCGTGGGGTGCCGCGCGACCCGGCGGTCGCGGTGGCGTGGCTGGCGCGCGCCGCGGCCAGTGGCGAACCGAATGGTCAGTTCCTGCTCGGGCTGATACTGGTCCGGGGCGACGGCGTCCCGCGCGATGTCGGCCAGGGAACGATGTGGCTGCGCGCCGCGGCAGACCAGCAACATACCGAAGCACGGGCGGTGCTGGGCAATCTCTATCTCGACGGCATCGGCGTGCCGCGAGACGCGCGTCGGGGTTTCGGCCTGATGTCGGCCGCGGCGCAGGCCGGCTCGTCTTATGCGCAGCGCAGGCTCGGCGACCTGTACGGCAGCGGGACGGGGGTGGCGCGCGACGATGCAAAGGCGCGCGACTGGTACCGGAAAGCCGCGCTGGCCGGAGACGCGCGGGCGCGTCATGCATTGGCCAAGCTCTATCTGTCTGGCCGGGGCGGCCCGGTCGACAAGGAGGCCGCATTGGGATGGATGCGGGGGGCGGCCGAAGCGGGCCTGGCCGCCGCCCAGAACGATCTCGGCGCGATGCTGCGGAACGGCCTCGGGACGCATCCGGATCCGGCCGCCGCGAGACCGTGGTTCGAAAAGGCAGACGCGCAGGGCGATGGTGCGGCGGCGACCAACCTGTCCCGTTACGCGGCACGCGGCGACGGTGAACCGGTGGATCTGCACAAGGCGTTGCGGCTGGCGACACGCGGTGCGCAGCGCGGCGATGCGGCGGGCGCGCTGATCGCCGCCGGCATGACGTGGCGCGGAGAGGGGACGCGTGTCGACCGGGCGCAGGCGATGCGGTGGTTCCGGTTCGCCGCGGACCGCGGCGATATCGACGCGGCGCGCTGGGTCGGCTATCAGCTTCTGACGGGTGCCGACGGCATGCCGCGCGACGAGCAGGCGGGCCTGCGTTATCTATCGCAGGCCGCCGACGCCGGCGATCAGGCCGCCGGCGTGTTGATCGGGTTCTACCTCGGCGAGCACCACCAGTCGTTCGAGGGCCGGACAGGGCTCCAGTGGCTCTCGGATCTCGCGAACCGCAAGGTGCCCGCCGCGTATTCGGCGCTGGGATCGCTGTACTGGCGTGAACAGCCGGCGACCGCGTTCGACTGGTTCTCGCGCGGCGCGAAGCTGGGCGACGTCAGCTCGCAAGCGATGCTGTGCACGATGCATCTGGATGGCAGCGGCACACCGCGCAGCCCGGTCGAGGCCGCGCGCTGGTGCCGCGCGGCGGCCGTGGGCAACCACGCCGGCGCCATGCGCGTGCTGGCGTCGGCCGACAACGGTCTGGTTGCCGCCGACGAGCGGGCGTACTGGCGGTGGAAGCTCGCGGATCGCGGCGAACCGGCGTATCAGTCGATGCTCGGCGATGCATACGATCTGGGCGATGGCGTACCGGTGGACTTCGATGCCGCCATGTACTGGTTCCGCCGCGCGGCGGATCGGGGCGACGTCTCGGCGCAGGGTTCGCTCGCCTGGCATCTGTCGAACGGGCTCGGCGGTCGAACCGACGACTACGAGGCGTTCGCTTGGGCGCTGCGTGCCGCGCCGTCGAGCGCCGACGCGAAGAGAATGGTGGGCGTCGCCTATCTGCACGGCCGTGGCGTAGCGAGCGATCCGAAGGAAGCGGCCGTCTGGCTCAACCGCGCGGCGTCGGCCGGATCGCCGTGGGCGGAAAGCGAACTTGCGGTGATGTACGAAACCGGCGACGGCGTGCCCGCGAATGAAGCGACCGCGCAGGACCTGCATCGTCGCGCGTCCCGCCAGGGTTCGGTGCTCTCCGAGATCGCGCTGGCGCTGCGCAGCGTCACGCGCGGAACGGAGGCAGGGCTGTCGACCGGGGAGCGGCGCTGGCTTGTGCCGGCCGATCCGGTGGCGACGCTGTGGAGCGATCCGCCGGTCAATGCGTTGGCGGCCGCCAACCGTCAATGGGAGGGCTTGTCGAGCCTGAACGAGGCGTTGCGTGGCGATCCGTTCATGCAATACGCGGCCGGTATCCGGTTCCTGACCGGCAACGGCTTGCCGAGAGACCGGGCGCTGGGCGCAGCATGGGTCGAGCGTGCGCGTGCGAGCTTCGATGCGATGCCCGGTCTCGGACAGTACGGCGTTGCCGCGACGCGGGTCGAGGCGCGTATTTCCCGGCGGCTGGATGACGCGGAAAAAAGGCGAGCCGCCGACATCGCGGGAAACTTGATCGCGACGCTACCGTGAGCCATGAAGAACACCCTGAAAAACGCCTGGCGCGGCACCGAGCGCCTCTGGAAAGTCTGGTGGCTGATCGGCGTGCCGCTCGGCCTGCTGTTCATCCCGTTGCTCGTGCTGGTGCAGGGGCCGGCGTATCCGGTCGCGCTGCGCATCGTGGCATTCGTCGCTTATATCGTGCCGTTCTGTGCATGGATGCGTTGCGCATGGATGTGTGCGCCGAACGTCGAGAATCGCATCTGGACGACCGTCGCGCGCGCGGTCATCGTCTATCGCGTCGGTTCGCTCGCAGTCATCCTTTTTCATCTCGGTTGATCGCGTGAAATACCCGTGCCGCGCGCTTCGCTGCAAGAAGCGGTGCGCGGGCCCGATGTCGTGCAAGGGGCGGGACCGTGCGGCGCCGTTCCGCAGCTATGCGTCGAGCACCGCCAGATCGCGCGGCAGCGTGTGCTTGAACATCGTGAGGATCTGCCGCGCGGCCTTCGGCGGCAGCGTGATCGCGTGACGCACGGCCGCCGCGATCTGGATCATCATCAGCTCGGCGAACGCGCTCCGCTGTGCGCGTGTCGTGTCGCGCGCCACTTCTCCCAACGCGTCCGCGAGCAGGCCGGCCAGGAACTCGCCGTCCGCCCGGTCGAGCGCCTGCAGCGCGCGGTCGGCCTGCGTCGCGCGCCAGATGTCGCGCATCAGCGGCTCGTCGACGAACATCCGGTAGTAGCTGTCCGTGATGCGCGCGAGCGTGTCGTGCAGGTCGCCCAGCGTCTTCAGCGTCGCGAGGTCGCGCCGCACGCATTCATGCCCGGCCGCGTTGTAGCGCTCCGCGAGCGTGCCGATCACGGCCGCCTTGTCCGGAAAGTACTGATACAGCGAACCGAACGAGATGCCCGTGCGTTCGACGATGTCGCTCATCCGGAACGCGTCGCACCCCTTCTCGATCATTACTTCCGACGCGCACGCCAGGATGCGCTCGAACCGCTCGCGGCTGCGCTGCTGCGTCGGGACGAGCCGTGCACGCGCCGGTGCGTCCGCTGCCGCCGCTTCGGGCTCGGTGGTTTGCCCCGATTTTTGTCGGCCCATGCCGCCTCCGGAAAAACTTGACGTTGCTAATGCGAGAGTCTATCGTGTTTTTAAAACGCGAGAAATTCTCGCATTTTTGTCAAAGGAGACGCACATGTCGGCACTTCCCATCCTCGTCGTCGGCGGTTCGGGCAAGACGGGCGCCCGCGTCGATGCACGGCTGCGCGCGCGCGGCATCGCGACGCGGCCCGTATCGCGTACGTCGGCCGTCCGCTTCGACTGGACGGCGCCGGCGACCTGGCCGGCCGCGCTTGAGGGCGTGTCGGCTGCATATGTGACCTACCAGCCCGACCTGTCCGTTGAAGGCGCTGTGGAAGCGATCGCGGCCTTTGCGCGGCTCGCGCGGGAACGCGGCGTCGCGCGCGTCGTGCTGCTGTCCGGGCGCGGCGAGCCCGGCGCGCAAGCGGCCGAGGCTGCATTGCAGGCGTCGGGCATCGGCTGGGGTGTCGTGCGGGCAAGCTGGTTCAATCAGAACTTCTCGGAAGGTTATCTGCTCGACGGCGTGCTGGCCGGTGAAGTCGCGCTGCCGGCCGGCGCCGTGCGCGAGCCGTTCGTCGATGCGGACGATATCGCCGACGTGGTCGTGGCGGCGCTCACCGACGTGCGGTTCGCTGACCGCGTGATCGCAGTCACGGGCCCGCGCGCGCTGACGTTTGCCGAAGCCGTCGGCGAAATTGCACGCGCCGCCGGCCGGCCGGTTACCTATCGCGAGATTTCACACGGCGCGTTCGTCGCCGGACTGCACGAGGTCGGGGTGCCGGAGCCGGTCGTCGCGTTGCTCGACGATCTGTTCCGCGTGGTGCTCGACGGGCGCAACAGCGCGGTGGCGCATGGCATCGAGGAGACGCTCGGGCGGCCGGCGCGCGATTTCGCCGACTACGCGCGGGCGACGGCCGCAACCGGCGTGTGGAGCGCCTGATCATGATCGCGTTCGTGACTGCCGCGTTGCTGTGGGGTTCGGCCATCGGCTGCGGGCTGATGGCCGGCGTGTACTTCGCGTTCTCGACGTTCGTGATGACGTCGCTCGGGCGGCTCGCGCCACAGGCCGGCGTGGCCGCGATGAACGCGATCAACGTGGACATCGTGCGCTCGCCGTTCATGCCGCTGTTCCTCGGCACGACGCTGATGGCGCTCGCACTCGTCGTGATCGCGCTGTTCGATCGCGGCCAGCCGGGCGCGATGGCGGCGGTCGCGGGTGGCGTGCTCTATGTATTCGGCATGTTCGCGGTGACGATGGCCGTCAACGTGCCGCTCAACGACGCGCTCGCCGCGGCCGATCCGGCGACCGCGCAAGGCGCGGCGCTCTGGACGCGCTACCTGCGCGACTGGACGATGTGGAATCACGTGCGCACGGTCGCGTCGGCGGTTGCGTGCGTGTGTTTCATCGCGGGGATTGCGGCGCGGTAGCGGCAGAGTGCGGGCGAGGCGCCACGGCCGATGCAACGGGGACCGTATCGCCGTCAATCGTCAGGATATTGAAGCATCGTGCTCCGGCCGCATTGGCGAAACACCCGATTTGAACGGAATACGCTTTCCCCGGATGATATGTGGACAAACATCGGGCACGCGACCGACCGCGTGTCGGGGATGTACCGGGGAGGTGCCGTGAACGGAATCGTCAGACCATTCGCGCGAATTGCCGCGCCGACCTCGGCCGCTCGCTAGGCGAAGGGAGGAGACATGCGGCCGGGTTCGCAATTACGATTCGATCCACGGCGTCGTGTGATGCTCGGCCGTTTGTCCGCGCTAGCCGCGCTGCCGTGGCTCGATGGCCCGGCAGTGCAGGCGGCGCTTCGCGATGCGCCGCGTGCGGCACTCGTGATCGGCAATGCCGCGTATCCGCGCGCGGCGCTCGACAATCCCGTCAACGATGCAACCGCGATCGCCGACGTGCTGGGCAGACTCGGTTTTTCGATCGATCGCCGGCTCGATGCAGGCCGCCAGTCGATGGTCGACGCGATCGGCGAATTCTGCGCGAAGGTCACGCGTACGCAATCCGTTGCGCTGTTTTATTTCGCCGGGCACGGGATACAGATCGACTGGCGTAACTACTTGCTGCCCATCGATGTCCGGCTCGCGCGCGCGGACGACGTGATGCGGCAGTCCGTCGATGTCGCGACGCTGCTCGACGGCCTCGGCAAGGCCGACACGCCGACAAGTGTCGTGATTCTCGATGCGTGCCGCGATAATCCGTTCGGTGCGGCGGGCAAGACGGGATCGGGATTGAGCCAGATGGACGCGCCGACACGCACGCTGCTCGCGTATGCAACCGCACCCGGCAATGTCGCGTCGGACGGCGATGGCCGAAACGGTCTCTACACCGAGAACCTGCTCAAGGAAATCGTGCGCCCGGGCGTGCAGATCGAGGACGTGTTCAAGCGCGTGCGGCTGTCCGTGCGGCAGCGCTCGCAGGGGCGGCAGATTCCGTGGGAGAGCACGTCGCTCGAAGACGACTTCTTTTTCGTGCCGCCGGCCGACGCACATGTGCCGACGCAGGCGGAGCGCGACGCGGCGTTCGGCAAGGATCGCGATGACTGGCAGGCGGCGCAGCAGTCCGGCACCGCGCAAGCGATCTTCGCGTACCTGAAAGCGCATCCGAACGGACATTTCAGCGAAATCGCCCAGGTCGAACTGGATCGTCTGCTGGCAGAGAGCGGCGAGCAACGGATCAGGGTTCAGACCTCATCCGCGAATCCGTACAGCCAGGGCAGTGCGGAAGCCGGCAGGATCGCGCTTGGCGACCGTTACGTTTACCGGTTCGTCGATCGTCTTCATCAGGACGAGCGGGTGTTCGTGCATCGCGTAACGCGTATCGTCGGCGACCGGATCGAATTCAACGGCGGCAAATTCGTGACCGATCTGCTCGGCAATCCGCGCCGAGAGGCCGACGGCGGCGTGCTTGGCGACAACCAGCTGTTCGCGAGCGAGTACTCGATCGGCAAGGAATGGATCACGCGCTTCGACTACACGTTTCCGAATGGCAAGGTGGACGTCGTCGAACTGACATGCAGGGTGGTCGCGCGCGAGACGATCGACGTGCCGGCCGGTCGCTTCGACGCGTTTCGGGTCGAGGCGAACGGCTGGCGGCTGTATGTGCCGTCGCGGCGCGCCCGGACGTACTGGGTCGCCCCGGGCAAGGTGCCGCGCTTCGTCGCGATCGATACCGTGAACTACGACCGGCACGGCGTCATGTCCGCAAGCGAGCGCCGCGAACTGATGTCGTTCACGAAAACGTGACACACGTATCCGGCTGCCGAGGAGTACGATCATGTGCCGTCGCCTCCGCTTCTCCATCGCGTGCGTTCTGCTTGCGGCCGCCGCGCGGCCCGTGTCCGCGCAGACCGGTCATGCCACGGGGCTCGTCGACGACCCGCCCGCCGTGCTCGCGGCCGTGCCGCGCCAGCCTGCTTATCGCGCGTACCTGCCTCCGCGCTCGGATTTCACACGCTATTTCCCGCTCGTGCGCTCGCAGGGCGAGCAGGGTTCCTGTACGGCCTGGGCGACCGGCTACAACGCGCTTAGCGCCGCCTTCAACCTGCAGCTCGAACGGCAGGGCGCGGCGGGCGGTGAGCGGCGTCGCGTTGCCTTCAGCCCGGCCTACCTGTTCAACCTGCTGCATCGCGGCCGCTGCGAGGGCGGCACGTCGGTCACGGCCGCCCTCGATGCGATTCACGACAACGGCCTCGTCACGTTCGACGGCTTGCCGTACGACCCGAAGACGTGTTCGGCGCTGCCCGACGACCTGCGCATGCGCGACGCGCGCAACAATCGCCTGCTTACCTACAGCCTGATCGACAAGGATGACCGCGACGTCCTCGAGAAGATTCGCGGCGCGGTCTTCGCGCGCAAGCCGGTTGTGATCGGGATCTATTCGGGCGACATCACGAGCGCGCTGCAGCGATACCGCGGCGGGGTTTTCCGCGACGTGCTGCCGAAGGAGAATGCGCACGCGATGGTCATCGCCGGCTATGACGACGCGAGCCAGACCTTCACTGTCGTCAACTCATGGGGCGAGCACTGGGGCGAACAGGGGCTGCTGCGCATCGACTACCAAACGCTGCTCACGAACTTGTCGAACGGCCCGTTCGTCATCGATGAAATCGACCCGGACGGGATTCGGCGGTTGCTGACCGCCGCGCATGTCGAACCGGAGCCGCCGCCGGTGCCGCCGGTGATTCGACAGAACGTGTCGCCTGATGCGCTGCGCGATGCGATCCGGCGCCGCGTGGACAAACTGCAGTGCGCGCGCGTTGACGCCGGTGTGGCGGCTGACCGAAGCGTGGCGCTAACGGGCTTCGTCGGCTCTCAGGGCGATCTCGACGCATTGCTGAAGGCCGTTGCTGCGATGCCGGATTCAGGGCGCGTCGACAATCGCGTGACCGTGCATCCGTGGCCGCAATGCGAGGTCTACCTGAGTTTCGACCAGGGGCTGCGCCATGCGGGCGGGCTCGACGTGAAAGCGGTCGGACACCCGGCCGAGCGCTATCGGGAAGGCGATTCGCTCGCGCTGCAGGTGACGAGTCCAGGCTATCCGAGCTACTTGTATGTCGCGTACCTGCAGGCGAGCGGCGAAGTCGTCTATCTGAGCTGGCCGGAAGGCGCGTCGCCGCGCCCTGTTCCACCGCGCAGCCGGCTCGTGTTCGGCGGTGGCAGGAACGGTCAGCCCGTGTATCGCGTCGCGAAACCTTTTGGCGACGAGATCGTCGTCGTGATCGCGTCGCGCCGGCGGCTCGTCGTGGGCACACTGCCCGACAAGGAGGTCGATCGCGAATTCCTGACGAAATTCCGGATGCCGCTGCTCGACCCCGATCCGGCGGCCTCCGCGCACGACGCAGTGGCGGTTGCCGTGTTGCCTTTGAAGACGGTGGCGAAGGAGTGAACGCATGAAGACGATGCTTGCCGCGCGCATCGCGGCCTGCCTGTGGTGCGCTGGCGGATTTGCCGCGTTGCCTGTCCATGCCGGCGATGTAGCCGACATGCGGCCGTCTGCCGACGAAATCGTGCGTCAGCTCGCGCCGCATGGCGCGAGCCGCAGCTTGCGCGGCATCGTCGTCGAACGGGCACCGGTGCGCACGCAGGATGATACGCCGGGCCCGCCGTCCGTGAACCTCGCGATCCAGTTCGATTTCTCGTCGGCCCGTTTCACGCCGGGCAGCCGGGTGCTGCTCGACAACCTCGGTCATGCGCTGAGCGACGACGCGCTCGCGCACGCCCGGTTCCGGATCGTCGGGCACACCGACGCGTCTGGCAACCCGAGCACGAATCTCTCTCTGTCGAGGCGGCGCGCGCAGGCCGTTGCGGACTACCTCGTGTCGACCTTCGGGATCGACGGCACGCGGCTCGCAGTCGAGGGTGTGGGCAGTGCGCGCCCGAAAGACCCGGCGCATCCGCGTGCGGCCGTGAACCGGCGGGTCGAAGTCGTGAATCTCGACGGCGGCCAGTGAGTCGGGCCGGGGCGACCCGCGCTACGCATAGAACGCCGACGGCGACACGCCGAAGTGCCGCTTGAACATTGCGGAGAACGCGCTCTGACTGCTGTAGCCGTGATCCATCGCGACGGTGACCACCTTCTCGCCGTGCGCCAGACGCTTGAGCGCGAGCAGCAGCCGCGCCTGCTCGCGCCAGCGGCGGAAGCTGAGCCCCGTCTCGCGCCGGAACGCGCGATGCAGCGTGCGCACCGACAGCCCGAGCAGGTCGGCCCATTCGGCGATCGTGCGCAGGTCGTCGGGCGCGGCGACGAGTGTGTCGCAGATCGTCCGCAGGCGCGCGTCGTGCGGCCATGGCAGGTACAGCGGCAGCAGCGGTGCGACCGTCACCTCGGCCAGCAGCAGGTGCATCAGGTGATCGTGGCGCGAACCCGGCGCATAGTCGAGCGGTACCTCGACCGCGGCGAGGATCAGCTCGCGCAGCAGCGGATGCACTTCCACGACGCAACTGCGCGCGGGCAGGTGCTCGACCGCACCCGGTTCGACGAACACGGTGCGCATCTGCACGTCGCCGCTCATCTGCACCGTATGGTCGAGGCCGGCTTCGAGCCACACGCCGCGCGTCGGCGGCACGACCCACGACGCGCCCTCCGACTGCACGTGCATCACCCCTTCGATCGCGTAGAGAAGCTGCGCGCGGCGGTGCCGGTGCGCCGGGATCGACGTGCCGTGCGTATAGGCCGCCGCCATCGCGGACACCGGCATCGGCGTCGATTCGTAGCGCAGGTGCGCGAAGGGCTGGGTGGACTCGAATGTCCGATTGGCGATAAGTCCTGACATTTTGGCGTGAGACAGGCAGTTGGGCGGACGGGCACGATGGCGTTCCGATTCACGCCAGATTCCCTGTCAGGATATTAATCCGTCGAACGCGATGAACAAGTCACCTTTTCTGTTTCCCTTCTGCGCGATCGCGCTGTGGGCCGGCAACGTCGTGGTGTCGAAGCTGTCGGCGTCGACGATCGACCCGTCGGCCATCACGTTCTACCGGCTGCTGTTGGCGGTCGTGCTGATGAGCGTCTTCACGCTCGCCCCCGCATGGCGCAATCGCGCGGTACTCGTCGCGCACCTGCCGAAGCTCGCGGCGCTCGGCTTTCTCGCGATGGCGCTGTTCCAGAGCCTGTCTTACGAGGCCGCGAAGACGACCAGCGCGACCAACATGGCGATCATTACCGCGCTCGTGCCGCTGATGACGATGGTGCTCAGCTCGCTGCTGCTCGGCGATCCGCCGGGCGCGGGCATGATCGGCGGCGGGGGGCTGTCGCTCGCGGGTGTCGTCTACCTGATCGCCGAAGGGCACCCGACGGCGATCGCCGCCCGCGGCGTGCACATGGGCGACCTGCTGATGCTGGCCGCGTCGGCCGCGTACGCGCTGTACGGCGTGTTGCTCAAGCGCTGGCGCATCGGCGCGCTGCCGGCATGGCAGTCGACCTACGTGCAGGCGCTGGCCGCGCTCGTGTTCATGCTGCCGATGCTGCTGCGGTTGCCCGCGCAGGCCGCCTGGCCGACGCGCGCGAGCGTGCCGCTGATCCTGTACGCCGGCGTGCTGGCGTCGGTGGTGCTGCCGTATCTGTGGATGCAGGGCGTGCGGCTGCTCGGCCCGAGCCGCTGCGCGATGTTCATGAACCTGCTGCCGGTGATGACGGCCGCCGGCGCGATCGTGTTGCTCGGCGAATCGCTGCGGCTGTATCACCTGGTCGGCGGCGGTGTCGCGCTCGTCGGCGTGGCGATCGCGCAGCGGTTTCCGCTCCATGCCAGGGCATCGCAAGAGGTCCGCCAATGAGCGCCGGATTCGACATGCGGGACCTGATTGCCGCGCTGCCGGACGGACCTGCGCCGACCCGTCGCTTGCGCGCCAGCTCGAACGCATCGCGACCGCGCTCGAAGCAATGGCGCACACCGGGCGGCCGGCCGACGTCGATTTCGAGGCGGCCGTCGCGTTTCGCTGGCGCGGCTTCGGCGGCGGCCCTCGAACGGCGCCGCTCGAGCCGATCGCCACGCCCGCGCTCGTCGGGTTCGACGCGCTGCGCAACATCGGCCGGCAGGCGGCGATCGTCGAACGGAACACGCGGCAATTCGTGCGCGGGTTCGCGGCCAATCACGTGCTGCTGACCGGCGCCCGCGGCACCGGCAAGTCGTCGATCGTGAAGGCGTGCCTGCACGCGTTCGCGGTGCACGGGTTGCGGCTGATCGAGGTCAGCAAGGAAGGGTTGAGCGACCTGCCTGCGATCGTCGAGCTCGTACGCGCGCGGCCCGAGCGCTACATCGTGTTTTGCGACGACCTGTCGTTCGAGGCCGGCGAGACCGGCTACAAGGGGCTGAAGACGGTGCTCGACGGCTCGGTCGCGAGCGACCTGTCGAACGTGCTGGTGTATGCGACCTCCAATCGCCGCCACCTGATGCCCGAGCAGGCGAGCGACAACGCGAACGTGACGCGCGCGGAGAACGGCGAACTGCATCCGGGCGACGCGGTCGAGGAGCGGATTTCGCTGTCGGAGCGCTTCGGGATCTGGGTCACGTTTTATGGCTTTACGCAGGACGAGTACCTGGCCGTCGTCGAGAGCCGCCTCGGCGCGGCCGGCTTCGACGACGAAGCAATCCGCGCGGCGCGCGAGCCCGCGCTGCAGTGGGCGCTGGAACGCGGTGCGCGCTCGGGCCGCATCGCCGTGCAGTTCGCGCGCGATTACGCGGGGCGGCTTGCGGACGAACGCGGCGCCGAAGAGGGCGGGCCGATTCGGCGGACGGGTTGAACGGGGCGCAACGTCGCGCGTGACGACGCCCGTCGGCCCGATGCGGCCGTGCGCCGTTGGCGTCGTCAGTACCCCGCCCCGCCGCCTGCCTGATCGGTGACGATCGCGACGCCCGAGCTCGTGCCGAGCCGCGTCGCGCCGGCCTCGAGCATCGCGAGTGCGGCCGCGCGATCGCGCACGCCCCCCGAGGCCTTCACGCCGAGTGCCGGGCCGACCGTGCGGCGCATCAGCGCGACATCCGCGAGCGTCGCGCCGCCGTGGCCGAACCCGGTCGACGTCTTCACGAACGCGACGCCGAGATCGCGGCACATCTCGCACACGCGCACCTTCTCGTCGTCCGTCAGCAGCCCGGTTTCCAGGATCACCTTGAGCGGCACCGCGCCGCATGCGCGGTGGACGGCCGCGATGTCGGCCTTCACGTCGTCGGCGCGGCCGCTCTTCAGCGCGCCGATGTTGATCACCATGTCGATCTCGCCGGCGCCCGCGTCGATCGCGGCGGTGGCTTCGAATGCCTTCGCGGCCGACAGCCCCGCACCGAGCGGGAAGCCGACCACCGCGCAGACGAGTACGCCGGTATCGGCCAGCTCGCGTGCGGCGAGCGGCACGTTCGCCGAATTCACGCAGACCGAGTAAAAGCGATGCTCGGCCGCCTGGCGGCAGAGTTCGCGGATCTGCGCGTCGCGCGCGTCGGGCGCGAGCAGCGTGTGATCGATGGTGTGGGCGAGTTGGGCGTTGGAAAGCGGCATGTGTCAGGACTCCACGGTTCGTGTGCCGGAAGGGCACACGGAAAGTTGATGTTTTCACATCGGTTTGTTACAAATACGACATTCCGGCCGGGCCTGGGCGCCCGGCACGACACGCGACGGGTAGGCAGGATACTGGCATGGAAACGAAGAAGGGCGAACGGATCAAGACCTTGATGAACGTGCTGCAAGGGCAGAACGCGATTCATCTGAAGGAAGTCGCCGAGCTGTTCGGCGTCTCCGAGATGACGATCCGCCGCGATCTCGCGGACAACCCGCACGGCCTCAGCCTGATCGGCGGCTATGTGACGCGCCATTTCGCCGCGCAGCGCAGCGACATCGGCGAGTACCTGATCAGTGCCGAGAACAACCGGCAGACCGAGGAAAAGCGCCGCATCGGCAAGCTGGCCGCTCAGTTCGTGACGACCGGCGACACGATCTTTGTCGATTGCGGCTCGACCACGCCGTTCATCGTCGATTTCATCCCGGACGACCTCGAGTTCACGGCGGTCTGCAACTCGCTGAACGTATTCGCGAAGCTGCAGCAGAAGCCGCATTGCAACGTGATCCTGTGCGGCGGCGCGTATCACCGCCAGAACATGGTGTTCGAATCGGTCGCCGAAACGGGCATCCTCGACTCGGTGCGCGTGTCGAAGGCATTCATCTCGGCGGCCGGCGTCAGCGAGCGCTGCGGCGTCACGTGCTTCAACTTCCACGAGGTCGACGCGAAGAAGAAGGTGATGGCGCGCGCACAGAACCGCTTCCTGCTCGTCGACCACACGAAGTTCGACGAAGTGCGCGCGGCCTATTTCGCCGAGCTGACCGATTTCAACTACGTGATCTCCGATGGGCAACTGAGCCACCGCTACGAAACGGCGATCCGCGAACACGGCATCGCGCTCGTGACCTGATGACCCGCGGCCATGCGTCGCGCGTTGCATCGCATCAGGCATCACGTGCTTCGGCCGCGCTCAGGTAGCCGGTGAGCACGTCGAAGCGGCGCGTCGCGCCCGGCGCGAGCGCCGCGACATGGCCCTTGCGGCGCTCCGCTTCATATCCCTCCGGCTCGCAGGTCGACGGCAGCGCAAACGCGGCGACCTGCTGGTCCGCGTTGTGCAGGATCCAGCGCGTCGCATGCGGGAATTGCCCGGGGCGGTACGCGGTGTGGAATGCGCCGCCATCCGGATGCGCGAGCCGGAAATGCGCGATGCCATCGGCGTCCGTTTCCGCACCGTTCATGAAGAACACGATCTCGGGGTCGTACAGCGCGGGCGTATCGAGCGTCGTCAGCCGCTCGGGTTCGCGCGCGAGCGTGGCCGTGTAGTCGCGCCACGCGGCGGTCGGCTTCACGTGTGCCGGCACGCTGTCGCGCAGTCGCAACCCGCCGCGCGACAGCGATTGCACGAAGCGGCCGCCCGGCACGTACGCGTAGTTCAGGTGGGCCATGTACATCAGGTCCATCGGCGTGCCGCCGAGATTCGTCACGCCCATCGCGATCGTCATCCGCGCCTCGTGCTCCGCGAGCCGTACCGACGGACGCGCGACATAGTGGCTGCCGAAGCCCTGCACGTACTCGTATTCGCCGGTCACTTCGACGCTCGCGCCGCGCGCATCCGTGCCGACGACGAGGCTCGCGCGGTCCATCGGCGCGCACGGCATCTCGCCGTGCAGCGCATGTGTGTCGTCCGGCCCCGGGCAGCCGTTGCGCAGCAGCCCACTGTGGAACATGAAGCAGCCGTAGGTATCGATGATCGATGCGGCGCGCTTCGGCTGCCGGAACATGTGTTTCATCGTCAGGTCGCGGCCGTCGAATTCGGCGGCCCAGATCATCTGGCCGAGATACGGCAGCACGACGAGATGGCCGCGGCGGTTTTCGAGCTTCAGCGCCTCGACGCCCGACGGATACGCGAACGCGGTGACGGTGAGGCCGTCGGTGCGGTACAGCGTGCGTGGCGTTTCGCGGAAGTCGTCGCGCCGCAGTTCGATTTCGCCGCGCATGGTCACGCTCCCGACGTGTTGCGCGATGCGGCGTAGCGCGCGGGCGCACGGCCGTCGGCGGCTGCGTCGGGCGTCGCGGCCGGCAGGTGACGCAGGCAGTGGAAGCCGTAGTAGACGATCACGACGAAGCATGCGAGCGGCACGACGAACGCGAGCTGCATGTTGCCGCCGGTGTGATCGGAGATCAGCCCCTGGATCAGCGGCACGACCGCGCCGCCGACGATGCTCATCACGAGGATCGAGCCGCCGTATTCGGTGTCCTTGCCGAGGCCGTCGATCGTCAGGCCGTAGATCGTCGGCCAGCACGGGCCGAGGAACACGCTCACGCACACGGCCGCATAGACGGCCGTGATGTTGTGCACGCTGATCGTATACGCGAGCAGCGCGATGCACAGGATGCCGTAGACGATCAGCACCTTGGCCGGGCCGACGCGCTTCATCACGAGTGTCGCGACCAGCTTGCCGACGAAGAACGCGAAGAACGTCGCGAGCAGGTAGCGCGACGCGCCGCGCTCGGTGAGGCCGCCGATCTGCATCGCGAGCCGGATCGTGAAGCTCCACACGCCGACCTGCGCGCCGACATAGAGGAATTGCGCGACCACGCCCGCGACGAAGCGCCGGTTGCCGAACAGGCGTGCGAGCGTGCCGCGCGCGTCGATCCGGTGCGTGACCGCGCCGGGACCGTTGCCCTTGCAGGCCGGGTAGGGCGTGAGCGCGAATACGATGAATACCGCGACGAGCACGACGATCAGCCACTTGTACGGCTCGAGTGTCGCCTGGATCATCGCGAGCTGGTGTACGTGTGCGTCGGCGGCCGACATCGCCGCGAGCTGCGCATGCGACGCGTCGCCTTCCTTGAAGATCAGGAAGCTGCCCATGTAGACGCCGGCCATCGCGCCGAACGGATAGAACGTCTGCGAGATGTTCAGCCGCCGCGTGCTGGTGTCGCGCGGGCCCATCAGCGTCGAATACGAGTTCGACGCCGTCTCGAGGAACGACAGGCCCGCGGCGATCACGAACAGCGCGACGAGGAACATCCCGTATTTCGCCATCGACGCGGCCGGGAAGAACAGCAGGCAGCCGGTCGTGTAGAGCAGCAGGCCGACGAGGATCGTTGTCTTGTAGCTGAACTTCTTCACGACGGTCGCGGCTGGAATCGCGAGGAAGAAGTAGCCGAGATAGAACGCGGACTGCACGAATGCCGATTCGAAATCGGACAGGAAGAACGACTTCTTGAACTGCGCGATCAGCACGTCGTTCAGGTTCGCGGCGGTGCCCCACAGCGCGAACAGGCAGCACAGCAGCGTGAACGCGAAGAGCGGCGTGCGGTTCAGGTAGTAGCCGTCGGGTGTGTGTTCGATCCTGGCTCGGCTCATGGGTGTCTCCTTCCCAATGTCTCGTCGATGAAGGCGCCGTTCAGAGGCCGGCGTCGTGGAGGAAGCGTTCGAACGTCGCGGCGTCGGCGTACGACTTCTGCGTGCCGAGGCCCGTGACCGAATGCGCGGCGTACGCGGATGCGTAGCGCATCGCGTCGACGGCATCGCGCGACCTGGCGTAGCAGCGCGCGAAGCAGCCGATATACGCATCGCCCGCGCCCGTCGTGTCGCGTGCGTCGACCGGGACGCCCGGCACGTGCCGGGCGCCGTCGCGCGAGACGAGCAGCGAGCCTTGGTCGCCGAGCGTGACGAGCACGTGCTTCAGCCCGCGTGCGACCAGCGCTTCGGCGGCGCGAGTGGCGCTTTCGCGCGAATCGACCGGCATGCCCGACACGATCGCGAGCTCGGTTTCGTTCGGCACGAAGAATTCGACGGAGCGGATCCGTTCGAAATCGAGGTCGGCCACCGCCGGCGCGGGATTCAGCAGCACGGGGATGCCGTGCCGTGCGCCGAATTCGATCGCGTGATAGACGGTGTCGAGCTCGATCTCGAGCTGCAGCACGATCAGCGCGCATTCGGCGAGCGCCGGCGCGGCCGCGTCGATGTCGGCCGGCCGCAGGTGGCGGTTCGCGCCCTTGACGATCAGGATGCTGTTGCTCGAATCGGGTTCGACGAAGATCGGCGCGACGCCGCTCGGCACGCCGGCGACCTTGCGCACGTGCGTGGCGTCGATTCCCTCGCGTTCGAAGTTGCGGATCGTGTTGTCGGCGAACACGTCGTCGCCGACCTTCGTGACCATCACGACACGCGCGCCGAGGCGCGCGGCCGCGACGGCCTGGTTCGCGCCCTTGCCGCCGCAGCCGAGCTCGAAGTTCGGCGCCTCGAGCGTTTCGCCCCGGCCGGGCATGCGTGTGACGTAGGTCACGAGGTCGACCATGTTGCTGCCGATGACGGCGATTGTCTCCATCTGCGTCTCTTCCTTTGATATGAGGTGCGCCGCGAGAATGGGGCGACGACTGTAGTATGTGATAATAAAATCACATTAAATGTGAAAATGCAATCTTATGATGTAAAGAGGGTCACTTGGGTCGGGCGTTCCGCGGGGGCTCGCGCGTACCGAGGTTGTCGACATGCAAAAGACGCGAACAGGACGCTGGACGTCATCAACCGTCTGCGGGTACCGATCATCACGACGGGCCTGGGCGATACCCGGACCCTGGTTTCGCGCTATTTCGCGCGTCTCTGGAAGGCCTCGACGAGTCGACGCCGCACGCCGATTACGGCGTGCCGGGGACCGACGTGCGCGTCACGCGCCGCACGCGACATCGAAGCCGCATCCGTTGATGCCTCATACCCGTCAATTTGCCGCGCGATGGCACGCGGTGCCGGCGGATCCGGCGTCCTGAGGGCGTTCCGTTCCGGCGATATGGAGGCGCGGCGAAGGAGATCATGAAGCGACACACCCGATGTCCGCTGTCCGCCAGCAGCATGTCAGCATGTTTGCTGCGGAATCAGCAGCATTGAAATTGCGGTGAGGGGATTTCAATGCCGGACGGTGCTTGTGCGGTATGGCACGGTTTCTGCATCGGGTGATGCTTTCGACGCCATTTCCAATCTGCCGGAGCCGACGTGACCGCTTCAAATCATCTGAAATCCGTCCATCATTCCGATGTCCAGCTGTCGCGGGGCACGGATTACGAGCGCCTGGCGGAGCGCTTCCGCCCGGTTTTCGCGCGTATCGCAGACGGGGCGCTCGAACGTGAACGTTCCCGCACGTTGCCGTATGACCCGATCGAATGGCTCAGGGAGAGTGGGTTCGGCGCGGTTCGCGTACCGGTCGAGCATGGCGGCGCGGGCGCGTCGTTGCCGCAATTGATACAGCTTCTCATCGAACTGGCCGCCGCCGATTCGAACCTGCCGCAGGCGTTGCGAGGCCACTTCGCTTTCGTCGAGGATCGGCTGAATTCCGCGCCGGATGTGGCGCGTGACGAATGGTTCCGGCGCTTTGTCGCCGGAGAACTCGTCGGCAACGCGTGGACCGAGGTTGGCAGCGTCGCGATAGGCGATGTGATTACCCGTGTGCGGCGCGACGGGGATGGCTGGATCCTCGACGGAGAGAAATACTATTCGACCGGAAGCATCTTCGCGGACTGGATCGACGTATTCGCGCGCGATGAAGACGGCCGAGACGTGATCGCGGCCGTCCGGACGAACCAACCCGGCGTGCAACGCAGCGACGACTGGGACGGCTTCGGTCAGCGCACGACCGGTAGCGGCACGACCCGCTTCGACGCGGCGCGAGTCGATGCGCAGAACGTGTTCGACTTCGCGACGCGCTTCAAGTATCAGACGGCGTTCTACCAGCTCGTGCTGCTCGCGGTGCTCGCGGGCACCGGGCGCGCCGCGCTGCGTGACATCGCGCGCGAGGTGAGTTCGCGCAAGCGCATCTTCAGCCACGGCAACGCCCCGTCGTTCGCGCAGGACCCGCAGATCCAGCAAGTGGTGGGAGAGGTGGCTGCGCGCGTATTCGCGGCCGAGGCCACGGCGGTGCGCGCGAGCGAGGCGTCGCAGCGTGCGTACGAGGCACGTTTTGGCGGCGACGAGCAAGCCGAGCACCGTGCGAATGTCGACGCGGAACTGGATTCGGCGCGTGCTCAGATCGTGGTGTCGGACCTCGTGCTGCGCGCGACGACCGATCTGTTCAACGCGCTTGGCGCATCGGGCTCGAGTGCCGCGAAGGGCCTCGATCGCCACTGGCGCAACGCGCGCACGGCGGCCTCGCACAATCCGCTGGTGTTCAAGGCCCGCATCGTCGGCGATCGGGAAATCAACGGTACCGAGCCGCCGTATGTCTGGGCCATCGGCAGCGGGCCGGGTGCGCAAGGCACTTCCACGGTTGCCGCCTGAACGCGTGCGAGGAGCGGACTAGGTGTATCCCGCTCCCTTTACTTCTTCAAGCAGGACTTGCCGAATTGAAAAGGATTGCTGCGTAACGTGTACATGTTCGGCATCGCTGCTTTTCGGTATGCGTGCACGTGAGCGACGACTGCGAGCGATTCATGTATTCCGATGCTTTCGCGCATGAGCCGGCGACGCAATGCATGTCATGCACGGCATCGCTTCGGCGCGTGCTACTTCAAGGCGTTGATTTCCTTTGCCCGGATCAGGCGTGCACGCAATACGTTGCGGCTGATGCCGAGCAGCTTCGCTGCCTGGATCTGATTGCGGTGGCTGAATTCGAAGGCCACGCGCATCACGGTATCCTCGATATGCTCGAACAGATTGTCGTGTTCCGCGTCGAACAGGCAGCGTAGCGCCTGCTCGAACGTTTCCTGAGGATCAAGGTGTGGCGTCGACTCGTGACGGCGGGCGAACGTCGTGTCGCCATACCGGATCTGGAGATCGGAATCCTGGAGCAGATCATGGCGGCTGACCAGCAGTGCGTGGTGGATCACGTTCTCCAGTTCGCGGATATTGCCGGGCCAGTGATGCGCAAGCAGCTTCTGTTCGGCTCGTCTGTCGATATCCGCGGGGCCGTAGCCAAGACGACCGCGATAGTCTTCGATGAAGTATCGCGCGAGCGGAAGGACGTCGCCCGGGCGTTCGCGTAGTGCGGGGATCGCGAGCTGGACGACGTTGAGCCTGTAGAACAGATCGCCGCGGAAGTGGCCTGCCGCGACGGCATCGTCGAGATGCACGTTGGTGGCCGCGACCACGCGCACATTGATCGGAATACTGTGACGCGCCCCGAGCCGGACGATTTCGCGCTCCTGCAGCACGCGCAGGAGCTTGACCTGCATCGACAGCGGGAGATCGCCGATCTCGTCGAGGAACAACGTGCCGCCGTTGGCCGCCTCGAACCATCCGGGCTTGGCGCTGAACGCGCCCGTGAACGCCCCCTTCTCGTGGCCGAACAGTTCGCTCTCCACCAGCGTTTCCGAAAACGCGCCGCAGTTGACCGCGACGAACGGCTGATTCTTGCGATGGCTCAGATTGTGTACGTGGCGGGCAATCAGTTCTTTCCCGGTTCCGGTTTCACCGATGATGAGCACGCTTGCGTCGCTGGGCGCGATCATGCGTATCTGGTTGAGCAACGCGAGTGAGCGCGGATCGACGAAGACCTGCGCGCGTGCACGGATCGAGGTGGTGAGCGCGTGCCGGTCCGGCAAGGTCAGCACGTCCGGGTCGGCAGTGTCATCCGGGTCGCCCGGTTGGGCGGGAGGGAGCGGGCGGTTCATGAGTAGAAGGTCGGTTGGGGGTAGGTTCGTTTGAGTGCCCACTCGCCGAGTTCCCGCAGTTTGTAGGCCAACGGATCGTGCAGCGAGTGGGTGCGCAGGTTGCGCCAGTGTCTGTCCAGACCCAGTGCGCCGTGGGTGGCGCGTGCGCCCGCGACGTCGAACATGCGGGTACAAACGTCCAGCCCGGTCCGTATCGCCGAGACTTTTGCGCTCGCGACCGCAATCGCGACTTCTCCGCGCTCATCGTCGCTGAGTGCCGCGCCGAGTGCGCATGCATCGTCGAGTCGGGCGGCGGCGCGGTCGGCCAGAACGCGGACGGCCTCGAGGCCAGCCCAGAACTCTCCATACTGGCCGAGGATATAGGGGTCGTCGTCGGTTCTTTCCGCACGGGACGAGGGCCAGGGTCGGGCCTCGTGCAAGGTGTAGTGTCGTGCGTCGTTGAAAGCGCCCTCGCTGATGCCCAGGTAGACGTTCGTGAGGACGAGCTGCGCGATCAACGGGCGAAGGCAGGCGAACGGTGTGGAGAGCGGTCCGGGATCAGAGAGGATTTCGTGATGCTCGACGCGCACCCGTTCGAAGGTCACGGTGCCGCTGTCGGTTTGGCGCTGGCCGATATTGTTCCAGTCCTCGGAGATGGAAATGCCGCTGCGGTGCGTCGGGACAGCCGCGATGAGCAGCGCGTTGGTGTCGACGTCCCGAGCGGAAGCGATCAGCATTTCGGAATCGAGTGCGCCGGAGCAGAAGCTTTTCTGGCCACTGAACTCGAGCCAGCCGTTGCCCGGAGAACTGATCGTGCGCTCGTCGAGCGGATTGAGCGCGTTGCCCCAGAACCAGTCGTGGGCGGCCGTCTGCTGGAACCATGGCTCCCATTGCTCGGCGGCGCCGAACAGACGGACGGTGGCAAGCAGCAGATGATGAAAACCAAACAGGTGGGCAAGCGAGCCGTCGGCACGCGCGAGCGTACGCACGACGTCCAGCGTGGTCAGCCAGTTCGCACCGAGTCCGCCATAGGCGGCTGGAATACTGAGTCGCAACAGGCCGCTGGCGCGTAGCGCATCGCGCTCGGCCTTTGGCGTGCCGCCCGCACGATCTCGCTCGGCGGCGGTCTGCCCGAATCGGGCAGCCAGTTCTTCGGCGATGACGCGTACTGCCGAGGTATCGGAGGGCGTGCCGCGAAGCCCGATCGTATCCGGATAGGTCGAGAGTGTTGCCATGTGAAAGGTAGGAGTGAAGTGCGGCGTAGTGTTCCGGTATGAGGGATTCTCTTTGCGTCGATGCTTCCTGGAAAGCAACGAATTTTCATATCCAAATCAGAAGCTTGATTTTCAGGCAGCGGGAAGGGGCGCGGTTGCTTGGTGGTCAGCATCCTGCTGACGGAATGCTGATTGATGAGCACGCGCGGCGATCGGCGCGTCAGAGCGGGCAACGCCACGAATGAGTTTCTCCCGACGGGCGGCGGCGCGGTGCCGGCCATACGCGCATCGATCGTCATCAGCTTGGCACTGCTTGGATTGCAACCGTCGTCGGTCGTGTGCAAGCCCGTTACGGGGCAAGAGCGGCGCCTGCTGGTTCTGATGCTTTTGATTCCATTCGCCCATGGCATGGAACATGCGTGAGCGTCTGCTCGAACAATGTCGATCAGAAGGTGTTTCGCTCATGAAGCATATCGGTGCGGAGACAGTCGAAATGGCCGCGTGGCAGCCCGTGGTGGAGTCCGTCGTGCAGGAGCTGGCACGTACGGCGATAGCGCGCGACCGGGCGGGTGGAACGGCGTTGCACGAGCGTCGAGTACTTCGCGATAGCGGCTTGCTTGCGCTGAGCGTGCCCCGCGCATACGGGGGGCACGGAGCGACCTGGTCCGACACGCTGGCCGTCGTACGGCGTCTCGCTCGGGTGGACAGCTCGCTCGCGCATCTCTTCGCCTTTCACCATCTGCATCTCGCGACAGTGCGCTTGTTCGGGCGCCCGCAGCAGTGGGAGCCCTGGCTGGAGCGGACCGTTTCGCAACGCTGGTTCTGGGGGAACGCGCTCAATCCGCTCGACAAGGGTACGCGCGCGGAATCGGATGGGGCGGACGGATGGGTTTTCGTCGGGCGCAAGAGCTTCTGCTCCGGCGCGGCCGATTCGGATCGCCTGCTGGCGTCGGCTTTCGATGCGCAGGGACGTTTGCTGATCGGCGTGGTGCCGACTGCGCGCGAAGGGATCGCGATCCTCGACGATTGGGACAACATGGGGCAGCGTCAGACGGATAGCGGGACGGTGCTGTTCGAACAGGTGAAGGTGGCCGGCGACGAGATCCTAGCCGATCCGGGGCCTTTGTCTTCGCCGTTTGCATGCTTGCGGCCGCTGTTGGCCCAGTTGATTCTGGCGCATATCTATCTTGGTCTAGGCGAAGGCGCGATAGGCGCCGCGCGGGATTTTACGCGGGAGAGTACGCGATCGTGGGTCGCGTCTCCGGCATCGCATCCGACGGAGGATCTGTATGTGCAGGGTCACTACGGTCGGTTCTGGCTTGCCATCGAGGGGGCAAGCGCATTGGTCGAGCGCGCCGCGGGCGCGTTCGATGTGGCCTGGCGGCGCGAGGCGGCGCTGACGGAACGCGAACGGGGCGAGGTGGCGATAGCCGTCGCGGCGGCCAAGGTTTCGTCTGCGCAGGCTGGTCTCGATATCACGCAGCGCATGTTCGAAGTGACCGGCGCGCGGGCAACGACGGCCGCGCTGCGGTTCGATCGGTTCTGGCGGAACCTGCGTGTTCATACCCTGCACGATCCGATCGACTACAAGATTCGCGAGTTGGGGGACTGGGCCCTCAACGAGCGTTTTCCGACGCCTTCTTTTTACTCCTGATGCTGCTCGTGACGCGGCCCGGAAGCAGGGATGCTGCGGGTCAGTCATCTGGATCGGAGATATGGATTCCAGTCCGTTCGGAATGATTTAAGGATCGGCTTGCGATCCGCGAAATGTCGCGGCGTGACCGTAGATTGAGCCCATTTTTTCCGTTGCGGAATGGAAGAGGCGTGTTTGGCACGGTATTCGCTAGATGGTTGGTCGACGTTATCGGACTCGTGCGACAGATGAAGAGGAATGCTTGATGGGAAAGAAGACATACAAGGTCGTTGCGGTATCGGGCAACACCTCGCGGCCGTCACGAACGCTCGCGCTGTCGGAGGCGTTGCTGTCCGGCTTGCGTGCCGAGTTGCCTGTCGAGCCGCATTTGATCGAACTCGGGGTGATCGCGCCGGTGCTGTCCGGTGTGCTGTCGAGAGCGGATGCCGGAGACGAACTGGAGCGACAGTTGCGCGCGATCGAGGAGGCGGATGCATTGATCGTAGGAAGTCCTGTCTATCGGGCTTCGTATACGGGGCTCTTCAAGCATCTGTTCGATCTTGTGCATCACGAGGCGCTGATCGACGTGCCCGTTCTGCTGGCTGCGACGGGGGGCAGCGAACGTCATGCGCTGGTCATTGACCATCAATTGCGCCCGCTGTTCAGTTTTTTCCAGGCGCGTACCTTGCCGATCGGCGTGTACGCGTCCGAACGGGATTTCCAGAACTACACGATTACGAGCCCCGAGTTGCGCGGGCGCATCCGGCTGGCCATCGAGCGGGCCGTCCCGCTCGTTCGCGAAGTCGGCGGATTTGAATCTTCCGCGGCCGTGCCGGTCGCGTGAATCTCGACATTTTCCAACCAGGACATTTCCATGAGCAACACGACTTCCTCCGGCGATGCCGTCAAATTCGCGTACTGGGTGCCGAACGTCAGCGGCGGCCTCGTCGTCAGCACGATCGAGCAGCGTACCGACTGGAGCCTTGAATACAACCAGAAACTCGCACGCACGGCCGAGGCGGCCGGCTTCGACTACGCGCTGAGCCAGATCCGCTTCACGGCCGGCTACGGCGCCGAATACCAGCACGAGTCGGTGTCGTTCAGCCAGGCGCTGCTGCATGCGACGACGAAGCTCAAGGTGCTCGCCGCGATCCTGCCGGGGCCGTGGCATCCGGCGGTGGTCGCGAAGCAGCTCGCGACGATCGACCACATTTCGAACGGGCGCATCGCGATCAACGTCGTGAGCGGCTGGTTCAAGGGCGAATTCACCGCGATCGGCGAGCCGTGGCTCGAGCACGACGAACGCTATCGGCGCTCGAAGGAATTCATCCAGGCGCTCAAGGGCATCTGGACCCAGGACAACTTCACGTTCAAGGGCGACTTCTACCGCTTCAACGATTACACGCTGAGCCCGAAGCCGGTGCAGAAACCGCACCCGGAAATCTTCCAGGGCGGCAGCTCGCGCGCGGCGCGCGACAACGCGGCGAGCGTGTCGGACTGGTATTTCACCAACGGCAACACGCCGGAGAACCTCAAGGCGCAGATCGACGATATCCGTGCGAAGGCCGCCGCGAACAACCATCGCGTGCGGATCGGCGTGAACGCGTTCGTGATCGCGCGTGATACCGAGGAAGAGGCGAAGGCCGTGCTCGACGACATCATTGCGCATGCGCACGTCGAGGCGGTCAATGCGTTCGGCGATGCGGTGAAGCAGGCGGGCAAGGCGTCGCCCGAAGGCGAGGGTAACTGGGCGAAATCGACGTTCGAGGATCTCGTGCAGTACAACGACGGCTTCCGCACGAACCTGATCGGCACGCCGCGGCAGATCGCGGAGCGCATTGTCGCGTTGAAGGCGATCGGCGTCGATCTGGTGCTGGCCGGGTTCCTGCATTTCATCGAGGAAGTCGAGTACTTCGGCAAGAAGGTGCTGCCGCTCGTGCGCGAACTCGAAAGCCGCCAGCAGCCGGTCGCGGCCTGACCCGGAGCGAGACGCATGACTCAGACCGCACCGCCGCTGCTCGCGCTCGAGCGCATCTCGCTGTCGTTCAAGGGCGTCAAGGCCGTCACCGACATCAGTTTCGAGGTGGCGGCGGGCGAAATCTGCGCGCTGATCGGACCCAACGGCGCGGGCAAGAGTTCGCTGCTCAACGTGATCAACGGCGTATATCGGCCGGAGCAGGGTGCCGTCCGGTTCGACGGGCAGGTGTACCGGCGCATGGATCCGTATCGCGCCGCGCACCGAGGCATCGCGCGCACGTTCCAGAATCTCGCGCTGTTTCGCCGGATGAGCGTATTCGACAACGTGCTCACGGGGCGCAACCTGCATCGACGCAGCACCTGGCTGGAGCAGACGCTGCATGTCGGACGCGCACGCCATGACGAGGCCGAACAACGCAGGTACGCGGAACGTGTGATCGAGAAACTCGACCTGCAGGACCATCGCGACACGGTGGTCGGCACGCTGTCGTATGGCTTGCAAAAACGCGTTGAACTGGCGCGCGCGCTCGCGGCCGCGCCGCGCCTTTTGTTGCTCGACGAGCCGATGGCCGGGATGAACGCCGACGAGAAGCATGCGATGGCCGAATACGTGCTCGATGCCAACGCGCATCTCGGGGTGACCGTGGTGCTGATCGAGCATGACATCGGCGTCGTGATGGGCGTGTCCGATCACGTGGTGGTGCTTGATTACGGCAGGAAAATCGCCGACGGCAGGCCCGACGAGGTGCGCAGGCATCCGGATGTGCTGGCGGCCTATCTGGGCACCCGTCACTGACGGGAACGGACGACAACGGGGGGGTAATGGAGTTCTTCATCGAGGTGCTGACCGGCGGGTTGCTTGCGGGCGTGATGTACTCGCTTGTCGCGATCGGTTTCGTGCTGATTTACAAGGCGTCCGGCATTTTCAACTTTGCGCAGGGCGCGCTCGTGCTGTTCGGCGCGCTGACCTACGTGAGCCTTGTCGAGCGCGGCTGGAGTGGATGGCTCGCGTTTGTCGCCACGCTCGGCGCGCTGGTCGTGATCGCGATCCTGACGGGGAGGTTGGTGTTGCGCCCGCTCGTGAACCGGCCGCCCATCGTGCTGTTCATGGCGACGCTTGGCCTGAGCCTGGTGCTCGAGGGCGGAGCGCAACTGCTCTGGGGCGCGCAGGTGCACGGTCTCGAACTCGGCATCGACGACAAGCCGCTGCATCTGGCCGGCGTCATGGTCAGCCAGTTCGATCTGTTCGCGGCTGCGACGGCGGGCGCGCTGGTGCTTGGACTGTCGCTGTTCGCGCGAGGAACCCGCCTTGGCCTGTCGCTGCGTGCGGTGGCCGACGATCCGCTTGCCGCACTGGCGGTTGGCGTGCGTCTGCCGCGCGTATGGGCGGTCGTCTGGGCGCTGGCGGGGTTCACGAGTCTCGTCGCCGGGCTATTGTGGGGCGCTCGGCTTGGCGTGCAGTTTTCGCTTTCGCTGGTCGTGCTCAAGGCGCTGCCGGTGCTGATCATCGGCGGCTTTTCGTCGATTGGCGGCGCGATCGCGGGAGGGCTGCTGGTCGGTGCCACCGAGAAGCTGGCCGAGGTTTACGCGGGTGGGCTGATCGGCGACGGCATCGAGAACTGGTTCCCCTATCTGATGGCGATGCTGTTCCTGCTGGCGCGGCCGTACGGCCTGTTCGGCGAGCCGCCCGTCGAGCGTGTCTGAGGGAAGTCACATGGAATTGACGAATACCGCTTCGGTCCCCGTATCGCGTCGCGTGAACCCGCGCCGGTGGATCGCGCCGGGTGTGCTTGTGCTCGTCGCGTTCGTTGGCGTGCCGCTGTGGGCGAACGATTACTGGCTCAATGCGATTCTGGTGCCGTTTCTGATCCTGTCGATCGCGGGACTCGGCCTCAACCTCTTGACCGGCTATGCGGGGCAGCTTTCGCTGGGTTCGGCGGCATTCATGTCGATCGGGGCCTACGCGAGCTACAACCTGCTCGTGCGCGTGCCGGCGCTGCCGTTGCCGGCGAGTCTGCTGCTTGGCGGGGGCGTGAGTGCCGCGGTCGGCGTGCTATTCGGGTTGCCCAGCCTGCGCATCAAGGGTTTCTATCTGATCGTCTCCACGTTGGCCGCGCAATTTTTCGTGGTCTGGCTGTTTACCCGCGTGAGCTGGTTTTCGAACAACGATACGTCGGGTGTGCTGAGCGCGCCGCTGCTTGAGATCGGTCGCTGGCACATCGACAAGCCGGCGTCGCGCTATCTGTTGGTGCTCGGCGTCGCGACTGTGCTATTCGCACTGGGAGCGAGCGTCGTGAAAAGCGAGCTGGGGCGGCGCTGGATGGCGGTGCGCGACATGGATACGGCGGCGCGCGTGATCGGCATTCCGATCGGCCGGACCAAACTGCTCGCGTTTGCGCTGAGTTCCTTCGTGCTGGGGATTGCCGGCGCACTCTGGGCCTTCGCTTACCTCGGCACGATTGAACCGGACGGCTTCAGCCTCAACCTGTCGTTCCAGATCCTGTTCATCATCATCATCGGCGGCATGGGCAGCATCGGCGGAAACTTCCTCGGCGCCGCCTTCATCGTGCTGCTCCCGATCCTGCTGTCGAACGCGGGCGGCGAGCTCGCGCGATTCGGGATCGGCGGCGAACAGGTGCAGAACCTGCAGAAGATCATATTCGGCAGCCTCGTCATCGTGTTCCTGATCAAGGAGCCGGACGGGCTCGTACGATTGGTCCAGGTAGCGTGGGCGCGATTCGTGAACAAGAAATGAAGCCGTGTCGACGAGGAATTTTTTTAGTCATATCAACAAGGAATCCAATCATATGGAAGCTGTTCGAAAACAATTTTCGGGTTCGGCATGGAGAAGATGGGTTGGCGCCTTTGCCGCCGTGCTCGCGCTCTGCCCGGCGGTCGTGCCGCAGGCGCGCGCGGCGGGCGCGGAATACTTCCCGCTGCAAAGTTACCGCGTCGGTCCGTACGCGGCGGGCGGCAGCGGCTTCTTCGGCGGCTTTATCGACTACCTGCAGCTGATCAACGCGCGCGACGGCGGCGTCAATGGTGTCAAGCTGGTGTGGAAGGAGTGCGAGACCGAATACGTCGTGGAAAAGGGTGTCGAGTGCTACGAACGCCTGAAGAACAGCGGCCCCGACGGCGCTCCGGCCGCGGCCACCAATCCACTGTCGGTCGGTATCGCGTATGCGACGCTCGACCGTTCCACGGCCGACAGGATCCCGCTCATTACGATCAACCACGGACGTACCGACTCCACGGACGGTTCCGTGTTCCCGTACGTGTTTCCGCTGCAGCTGAATCCGTACAGCGAGGTGTCGGCGATCGTCAACTACGTCGGGCAGCGCTCGGGCGGACTGGCGAGCCTGAAGGGGAAGAAGATCGTCGTGCTCTATCACGGCTCGCCGTATGGCCGCGAGACGATTCCCGTGGTCGATCTGCTGGCGAAGAAATACGGCTTCATCGTGACCCAGATCGAGGTTCCGCACCCGGGTAACGAGCAGGGTTCGCAGTGGCTGAAGATTCACCAGATCAATCCCGACTGGGTGATCCTGCGCGGCTGGGGCGTGATGAACCCGGTGGCGATCAAGACCGCACAGAAGGTCGGGTATCCGGTCGACCACATCATCGGCAACATCTGGAGCAATTCGGAGGAGGACGTGCGCCCGGCCGGCGATGCGGCCAAGGGCTTCATCTCGATCACCACGCACCCGTCGGGAACGGATTACCCGGTGCTGCAGGCGATCAACCAGTTCGTGATCAAACCGGGTAACGGCAACCTCAAGGATCCCGCGCGCTTCGGCACCGTGTACTACAACCTCGGCGTGGTGAACGGCATCCTGAATGTCGAGGCGGTGCGCGTCGCGCAGCGCAAGTACGGCAACAAGCCGCTGACGGGCGAGCAGGTGCGCTGGGGCTTCGAGCATCTGAATCTCGACGACGCCCGGCTCAAGCAGCTCGGCGCGCTCGGTCTCGTGCAGCCGCTCAAGCTGTCCTGCGCGGACCACGAAGGGGGCGGCGCGGTGCGTTTTCAGCAATGGGATGGTGCCAAGTGGCACGTGATCAGCGATTGGGTGCAGGCCGATCGCGCGCTGCTGCGCCCGATCATCGAGAAGTCGGCGCTCGCCTATGCGAAGGAAAAGGGCATCACGCCGCGCGATTGCAGCAAGGAGCCGTGAGCATGAGCGCCCCGATCCTGCAGGTCGACGAGATTGCCGTAACTTACAGCCAGATCATTCCCGCGTTGCGCGGGGTGTCGCTGACGGTCCCCGAGGGCGCGATCGTTGCGCTGCTCGGCGGCAACGGGGCGGGCAAGACCACGACGCTCAAGGCACTGTCGAGCCTGGTGCATGCCGAGCGCGGCGAATTGACGAGCGGCCGCGTCGTCTATCGCGGCGAGGACGTCACGCGTGTCGAGCCGTGGACGCTGGTCGAGCGTGGTCTGGTCCAGGTACTCGAAGGGCGTCGCTGTTTCGGACACCTGTCGGTCGAGGAGAACCTGCGGATCGGTTCTTTCGCGCGGCGCTCGAAGCGGGTCGGGATCGACACGGATCTGGAGCGGATCTACACGATCTTTCCACGCCTGAAGTTGAAGCGGAAAGCCTTGGCCGGCTATACGTCGGGCGGCGAACAGCAGATGCTCGCGATTGGCCGGGCGCTGATGGCGCACCCGTCACTCGTGTTGCTGGACGAGCCGTCGATGGGACTTGCGCCGCTGGTTGTCGAGGAGATTTTCGAGGTCGTCGCGACGCTCAACCGTGACGAGGGCGTGAGTTTCCTGCTCGCCGAGCAGAACGCGTCGATTGCGTTGCGCTTTGCCGGTTATGGCTACGTGCTGGAAAGCGGTCGAGTCGTCGCGCATGGCACGTCGGCGGAACTCAGGGAGCTCGATGCTTTACGGGATGCCTATCTTGGCGGTACGCCGGTCGAATATGCGGCCAGACGGGCACAACGGACGTTGGTGACGACTTCGGCGTGACGGGGCCGCCGGTCGGAAGTCGGACAGGATGCGCAATCGACAGCATCGGGCCGAGCGATGTCCCGAGCTCGCCGTCGTCGCTCCTGCTTGCCGCGTTTCGACAGCCGTGGCGCCGATCGTGCGAGAACCCGGCATTGCATCGACCCGCGCGCGCTGCGGATGATGATTTCACGAATACATGATGAGTCTCGATATTTTCTGGTTTCTGCCCACTTCGGGCGATACGCGCTATCTCGGCAGATCGGATTTCGGCCGTCAGGCAACGAACGCTTACCTGCGCAGGATTGCGGTCACGGCCGACGAACTCGGTTACGACGGTTTGCTGATTCCGACGGGCGCTTCCTGTCTCGATCCGTGGGTGACGGCGGCCAGCCTCATTCCGGTCACGCAGCGTATCAAGCTGCTGGTGGCGCTGCGGACATCACTTGGCAATCCGACGGCTTCCGCACGCCAGGCGGCCTCGCTGGACCAGGCCCTCGGCGCGGGGCGGCTGTTGCTGAATGTCGTGCCGGGCGGCGACGCAACCGAGCTTGCTGCCGATGGCGTGTTTTACAGCCACGACGAGCGATACGAGGCCAGCGACGAATTTCTCACGATCTGGCGTCGTCTGTTGCTGGGCGAGAAAGTCGATTTCGACGGCAAGCACCTGAAGGTGCAGGGCGCGCAGAACTTCTTCCCACCGGCGAGCCAGCCTTATCCGCCGTTGTATTTCGGCGGCTCCTCGCCAGCGGCGCACGAGTTGGCCGCGAAGCATGTCGATGCCTATTTGACCTGGGGTGAACCGCCCGATGCCGTGGCGGAGAAGATCGCCGACGTGCGTCGGCGCGCCCGGCAGTATGGTCGCGAGATTCGTTTTGGCGTGCGGCTGCATGTCATCGTGCGCGAAACCAGCGAGGAGGCATGGGCGGACGCAGATCGACTGATCAGTCACCTGACCGACGAGGAAATCGCGGCGGCACAGCGCAACTATGCGAGCATGGATTCAGTCGGGCAGAAACGGATGGCGGCGTTGCACGGCGGCAGCCGTGAAACACTGGTGGTCGGTCCCAATTTGTGGGCGGGCGTCGGCCTCGTGCGCGGAGGGGCGGGCACGGCGCTGGTCGGAAGCGCGGAAGAGGTGGTCGCGCGACTCAACGAGTATGCGGACCTCGGTGTGGACAGTTTCGTGTTGTCCGGCTATCCGCATCTGGAAGAGGCGATTCGTTTCGCGGAATTGGTGTTTCCGCTGCTGCCCGGCAAAACACCGGTCACGTTGCGCGATCGGACGCTCACCGGTGGCGCGTTCGATATCCGGGCCAACTGACCCGCTTGGGGAAGCCCGGACGGATGCGATCGCGCGTTTTGCGACAGCCTGCCTCCGTCCAGGCAACGCTGATTACGCGATATAGAAAGCTCGAATACTTGGTTGGGCGCGCACGGATGCTTCGCTAGTATCCAACGCTCCCATTCGAGCGGGAACCGGACGGTTCCCGGTTGCGCCGCCCGTTGCGGCGATTCGCGACTTTCCAACTGCCGACATGTCTTCCCACTTGATTCCCGACGGCACGGCCGGCGACATCACGCGCCGGCTGGCCGAGGCGATCGCGTGCGCCGAACCCGCGCGTGATCCGTCCGCGATCGCTGCCGCGCGGCGCGGCCTGCTCGACTTTCTTGCCGCCGCGTTCGCCGGCGCTCGCGACAACGGTTACCGCAAGCTGCTGGCGGTGTGCGCTCGAGAATCGACCGGCGCGGCAGCGGTGATCGGCAGTGCGATTCCGGCATCGTCGCAACATGCCGCGCTGCTCAACGGTTATGCAGGCCACGCGCTCGACTACGACGACGTGCACAGCAGCGTGCGCGGCCATCCAGGCACCGTGCTGCTGCCGGCGCTGCTCGCGCTCGCGCAGGTGCGCGCCCGCGGCGCGCTCGAACTGCTCGATGCATACGTCGTCGGCGTCGAGACGATGGCGCGAATCGGTCTCGCGCTCGGCAGCCGCCACTACGAACTCGGCTTCCACAACACCGCGACGCTCGGCACGCTCGGCGCGGCGGCGGCCGCCGCACGTCTGCTCGGGCTCGATGCGGCGGCCACCGAAAACGCGCTCGGCATCGCCGCGACGCAATCGGCCGGGCTGCGGCTGCAGTTCGGTAGCGAGGTCAAGCCGTTGCACGCGGGCCTGGCGGCACGCGCGGGGCTGCTCGCCGCGGAACTCGCCGAGGCCGGCTTGGCCGGCGCACCGGGCGCACTCGACGGCCCGGAGGGATTCTTCGCCGTGTTCGGCGGCGGTGCGTCGCAACCGGCGCGCGTGCTGGCCGACTGGGGCGCGCCGTGGCAGATCGTGGCGCCGGGGCTGTACTTCAAGCCGTGGCCGTGCTGCACGGCAACTCATTACGCCGTGCAGGCCGCGCTCGATTTGCGCGCCCGCCATCGCATCGCGCCGGCGGACATCGACGGCATCGCGGTCACGTTCCCGCCCGGCGGCGATACGCCGCTGTCGAACCGACTGCCGGCCACCGGCCTCGAAGCGCGCTTCAGCGTGGAATACGCGGTGGCCGCCGCACTGACGGACGGGCCGCCCGGTGTCGCGACGTTCGCCGACGTGCCCGTGCGCGGCGACCTGATCGCGCTCGCCGCACGCGTGACGCGGCGCCACGATGCCGCGGCGCCGCGCGCGTCGACCGATCCCGCGACGCGTTTCTCGGTCGTCGAGATTGCGCTGCGCAACGGCGACACGCTGCGGCAACGCACCGAACGCCTCGTCGGTGCCGATGACCTTGCCGCGAAGTTCGCGGACGCGACCGCTCACGATCCCGCACTCGCGTTCGTCCCGGCACTGATCGACACGATGCGAAGCACGGCCGATCTCGCCCGGCTTTTCCACACCTTTACGCCGCTTCAATCATGAGCACCGATCGCAGCACACTTTCCCGCCGCCAGATGCGTCTCGGGTTGTTCCTCCAGGGCGCTGGACACCACGTCGCCGGTTGGCGCCACCCCGATGCCGAATCCGGCAGCGAGAACTTCGATCTCATGCGCCGCGTCGTGCAGACCGCCGAGCGCGCGAAGTTCGACATGGTCTTCCTGGCCGACGGCCTGACGAGCGGCCCCGACGCGCATCCGTCGATGGCCATGCGCTTCGAGCCGCTGAGCCTGCTGTCGGCGCTCGCGATGCATACGCGGCGCATCGGCCTGGCGGCGACCGCGTCGACGACGTACAGCGAGCCTTACCATATCGCGCGCGTGTTCGCCTCGCTCGACCACCTGAGCGGTGGGCGCGCGGCATGGAACGTCGTGACGACTTCATACGACCGCACCGCCGCGAATTTCACGCGCGGCAATCATCCGGATCACGCGCAGCGCTACGAGATGGCCGGCGAATTCGTCGATGTCGTGAAGGGGCTGTGGGACAGCTGGGACGATGACGCGGTCGTCAGGGACAAGGCGCGCGGTGTGTATTTCGACCCGGCGAAGGTGCACACGCTCGATCACGCCGGACACTTCTTCAACGTGAAGGGGCCGCTCAACGCGTCGCGTCCGCCACAGGGCCATCCGGTCGTGATCCAGGCCGGCTCGTCGGGTCCCGGCCAGGAGCTAGCCGCGCGCACCGCGGAAGTCGTGTTCACTGCGCAGCAGACGCTCGAGGAAGCGCAGGCTTTCTATCGCGACCTGAAGGGGCGGCTCGCGGCATACGGCCGCGCCCGGGACGCAATTGCCGTGATGCCGGGCGTATTCCCGGTGATCGGCCGCACCGAGCAGGAAGCCAAGGACAAATATGCGCAGCTCCAGCAATGGACCGATACGTCCGGCGCGCTGACGCTGCTGTCGGACCGTCTCGGCCACGACGTGTCGAAGTATCCGCTCGACGGCCCGCTGCCCGACCTGCCCGAATCCGACCAGTTGAAGAGCCGCGCGAAGCTGCTGACCGATCTCGCGCGCCGCGAGAACCTCACGCTGCGCGAACTCTATTATCTCGTCGCCGGCGCACGCGGGCATCGGATCGTGTGGGGCACGCCGACGCAGGTCGCGGACGCGCTCGAGGAGTGGTTCGATGGCGGCGCCGCAGACGGCTTCAACATCATGCCGCCCTATTTCCCGGGCGGACTCGACGATTTCGTCGAGCATGTCGTGCCGGAACTGCAACGGCGCGGCCTGTTCCGCACCGAATACGAGGGCACGACGCTGCGCGACCATCTCGGGCTCGCGCGCCCGCCGAGCCGCTACGCCGCGCGTTGAGTCAGACCGCGAAGCGCGTCAGGTCCAGGGCGATCGGCGCGTCGTCGCGGCTTGCGTGGGCGCTGCCGGCCGGGCCGAGCGCATGGGCGAGGAAGGCCCGCGTGCGCGGGCTTTGCGGCGCGCGGAACAGTTGCGCGGCCGGCCCGTGCTCGACGATCACGCCCGCCTCGGTGAAGTAGACGACGTCGCTGATTTCCTCGGCGAACCGCATCTCGTGCGTGACGAGCACGCAGGTCATGCCGTCGCGCACGAGATCGCGAATCACCGCCAGCACGTCGCCGACGGTTTCCGGATCGAGCGCGGACGTCACCTCGTCGAACAGGATCAGGTCGGGCTGCATCGCGAGCGCGCGGGCGATCGCGACGCGCTGCTGCTGGCCGCCCGACAGCTCGCCGGGGTAGGCATGCGCCTTGTCCGCGAGACGCACGCGTTCGAGCAGTGCGTGTGCGGTGCGCACCGCGTCGGTGCGATCGCGGCCGAGAATCCGTACCGGCGCGACGACGAGATTGTCGATCACGCTCAGGTGCGGAAACAGGTTGTATTGCTGGAACACGAAACCGACCCGCTTGCGCAGCGCGATTTCGTCGCGCTCCGATGCGAGCCGGTCGACGCGCGTGCCGTCGACGTCGATCAGGCCGCGCTGCGGCCGCAACAGCCCGGTGATGCAGCGCAGGATCGTGGATTTGCCGGAGCCGGACGGACCGATGATGGACACGGCCTGACCGCGGTGCACGTCGAGATCGATGCCGCGCAGCACGGGCGTCGTACCGTAGGACAGATGCACGTCGCGCAGGCGGACGAGCGGCTCGTCCGCGCCGCGCGGAGTTTCAGTGGAATGCATGACGTCGTTCGAGAAGGCGGGTGAAACGGGCGATCGGGTAGCAGTACGCGAAAAACAGGCCGAGTACCGTGAAATAGACGACGACGGTGAAGTCGGCACGCGCGACGGTGTTGCTCGCGACCTGCGCGGTGTCGAGGAGGTCGTGCACGCCGACCAGCGACGCGAGCGCGGTCGCCATCGCAATGCTCGCATACAGGTTCATCCACGGCGGCAGCATGCGGCGTACGCATTGCGGCAGGATGATCCAGCGGAACACCTGCACGCGGCTGAACGCGAGCGAGCGGGCGGCGTCCCACTGCGCATTCGGAATCGACTGGATCGCGCCGCGGAAGATTTCCGCGAAGTTCGCGCTCGCGGGCAGCGCGAGGCCGAGCGTCACCTTGAACCAGTCCGGAAACGGCAGCGCCGCATGGCCGAACCTGATCTCGAACGGGAATACGTAGGTCGAAAAATAAATCAGCACGAGAAGCGGCGCGTTGCGGAACACTTGCACGTACGCGCGCGCCATGACGCGTGCGATGCCGAGCCGCGACAGCGTCAGCGGGCCGAGCACGAGGCCGGCGAGCGTGCCGATCGCGATCGCGATCGCGCTGATGCCGATGTTGACCAGCATCGCCTTGCCGAGCGCCGGCAGCCACGTGGCGAGCGCGACGAGGGTCGGGTGATGGCGGGCCGCGACGGCCAGCGCGACGACGGCCAGTGCGGTCAGTGTCGCCGCGACGGCGGGCCATCGTACGACGCGCACGGGCTGTGCGCGCAAGTCAATGGCCATAGCCGGGTATCCTCAGGCGGTGTTCCAGCCAGCGTCCCGCGAGGTTGACCGCGAACGTGAGCGCGCCGAAGAAGAGCAGGATCAGGATCATCAGCTCGAGCACATTGTCGCGCTGCGTCCAGATCATGATCGACGCATAGGTGACGTCGCCGACGGCGATCGCCGAGGCGACCGTCGTCATCTTCACGAGGTCGACCAGGTTGTTGACGAGCGCGGGCAGCGCGAAGCGCACCGCGAGCGGCAGTTGCACGTGCCAGAGCCGCTGGCGGCGGCTGTAGCCGAGCGATTGCGCTGCCTCGAGCGTTGCGCGCGGGACCGCTTCGAGGCCGGCGCGCAGCGCTTCAGCATGGAACGCGCCCTTGTGCAGCGAGATCACGATGACGCTCCAGAGGAACGGCGTCAGCGGATTGCCGCCCAGATCGCGCAGCGCGGCGCTGATCAGCATGTTGACGACGAGGAATGCGCAGAACAATTGCACGAGCGTCGGTGTGTTGCGGGTGACTTCGACGAAGGCACGCGCAGGGCGCGCGAGCGCCGCGCTCGGCGACACCAGCAGCGCGGCGAGCACGATGCCGCAGGCGAGGCTGCCGAACGCGGTCGCGATCGACAGTTCGAGCGTCACGCCCATCCCGTGCACGAACGACGCGCGTTCGTCCGGGGCGAGCACGAAGCTGTAATCGAGGCCGAACGTGCGGAGTGCATCGACGGCGGCGGCCACCGTCATGTGCGCTGCGCCTTGAGCTTCGCGTGCAGGTCGAGCACGGCTTGCGACGGCGTCATTCCGTTCTTCCGCTCGACGTCGAGCAGCCAGCCGCTGCGGTGCCAGTCCTGGACGATCCGGTCGAGCGCGTTTTGGGTATCGGTCTCGCCCTTGCGGACCCAAATCACGGCCGGCGACGGAATCAGGTCGCTCGACAGCGGGGTCGTATAGTCCTTCCAGTCGGGGTTGCGCGCGACGAGCATGCGCAACGTCGGTGCGACGTGCACGGCGGCCACGCAGTTGTTGCCGCGCAGTGCGAGCAGCGATTCCGGCTGACCGCGGAAGGCCTTCACCTGCGCGCCGTATTCCGTCGCGAGCGGCTTCGTGTAGTTGCTGCCTTGCGACACGCAGACCGGCTTGCCGCGCAAGTCGGCCCAGGACTTGATACCGCTGTCCTTGCGCGCGATCAGCGCGCCGCCGATGGATTCGAATGGCGTCGGCGCATACGACAGTATCTCCGCGCGCTCCGTCGTCAGCTCCATGTTGGCGATCAGCGCGTCGACCTTGCCCTGCTGCAGGAACTGCACGCGGTTCGACGGCTGCACCGGTGTCAGCTCGGCGTCGACACCGAGCCGCTTCGCGACGTCGTTCGCCAGATCGACGTTGAAGCCGACCGGTTTTTGCGTCGCGGGATCGAGCGAGCCGAACGGCGGGCCCGACAGGATCACGCCGATCGAGATCTTGTGACGTTGATGGATGCGATCGAGCGTGCTGTCCGCGCGAGCGACACCGGAAAAAGCGGAAAGGAGGGCGGCGAGGAAAAGCGCGTGGCCCGACGTGGTGCGAAACGATCTGCTGAACATGGGAAAGAGGAACGTTGTTGGAGCGACGCGGGGCGGAGCGTCGCGCGCCCGGTTGTCGGGAGCCTGTATTCTCGGGATGTGGAACGCATCCAAGAACCAACAAATTCTCATACCGTTATCTGATCCTCCGATTTACGCAGAGGAACGCGACGTTTTCGCGGCCAAAATGGCGATTTAGCGGAGGGCTCGCGCGGGCGGATGCTGAACGGATCTGCGCGAACCGGTCGGCTGGCCGCGCCATGCGGCGCGGCGCCAGCGATCACGCACGCGCATGCGGCCGCGAGGCTCGAGGCGATGCCCGCTGGAAGACGACTCGAGCGTGTGGCGGACAACCGTTTGAACTCACGGTGGTTTCACTTCCCTGGGTCGACGACGACCGGCGAAACGGCGTCGTCGACCTGGCATCGGTGGAGGAGGTGATTCGTCATGCGAATCAAAATAATTCTGTCGTGGGCGCCCTCCGACTCGTCGGCTCAGGGAACATCCGGAAACCGTTGACCGTCAGTCAAACGTGATCAAGTCCTTAAAGATCAGTTTTCCCCAGTTGTTTCCGCGCGCGTGAACAAGCAGTCCACCGTCCGAAAGTCCGCCGAGTGATATCGGCGCGAAACCCAGTTTTTCCGCAAGCGCGCCGATCTCCGCCGCGGCACCGTCATCATCGCTCGCGAGGAACACGACTCTCCTGCCGCCCTGTACGGCCGGGTCCTGGCCGAGAATGGCCGCCGCCAGATGATTGAAGCCTTTCACCAGCCTGGCTCCGGTGAACGCGTGCGCGACGAACGCAGAGGAGGGAAGACCGTCCAGTTCCTCGGGCGGGGCGAAGGTGTTCGTCACGTCGACGATGATCTTGCCCGTCCAGTCCGGCAGCGCTTTCGCGACCGCCGGGTGCGACTCGAAACGGACCGCCAGAAAGATGATGTCCGCCTTGACCGCTTCCGCCAGCGTGGCGGGAATGATCGAACGCCCGATCGCTGCCGCATCGGACGCGAAGCTTGCCGGATCGCGCGTGCTTGCAACGGCCACGTCGATGCCGTTGCGGGCGAACGCCCTGGCCAGTGCGTGGCCGATCTTGCCGAAGCCGACGATTGCGTAACGCATGGGTTTCTCCTTCGTTTCCCAGTGTGGTCAGAGCTTGTAACCGCCGCTCGCTTCAATCGTTTGGCCGGTGACCCAATGGCCCTCATCGGACGCCAGGAACGCCACGACAGCGGCGATTTCCGCAGGCTCGCCGAAGCGGCCCAGCGCGATCTGGGCCTCGGCCGCCTTGACGAGTTCGGGATTCTCCCGAAAGGCGGCGTTCGCATCCGTTCGCGTGAAGCCCGGCGCCACGGCGTTCGCGGTGATGCCACGCGGCCCCAGCTCGATTGCGAGCGTATGGGTCAGGGTATTGATGGCTGCTTTCGCCATCGAGTAGACGGGCGCGGCCGTCACGGGCTTCGTGGCGGCCGCGGAAGATATGTTGATGATGCGTCCGCCGTCGGCGAGGCGATCCAGTGCGGCTTGAATGATGAAGAAGGGCGCGCGGGCGTAGACCGCCATCAGGGTGTCCCAACTCTCCGGCGTCGCTTCCTTGAAGCCGAGCCAGCCGGAATTGCCGGCGTTGTTGACCAGAATGTCGAGAGTCTTGCTTCCGTTCCGCCTCGTGAACTCGTCGTCGAGTCTTTCGAACAATGCCGGGACGGTCGTCGGATCAACGAGATCGGCGTGGACGGCGAACGCCTTGCCTCCCGCTTTCTCGATGGCCACGATCGTTTCGTCCGCGCCGGATTTGCTGGCGTTGTAGGTCAGTGCGACGGTCGCCCCGTCCTTTGCCAGACGTTCGGCGATGGCGCGGCCAATGCCTCGTGATGCCCCGGTCACGAGCGCGGTCTTGCCCTTCAGTGATTGCGTCATCTGTTTTTCTCCTCAGAGCTGTGCCAGGCCGCCGTCAACGGCGACCTCGCTGGCGGTCATGAAGCTGCTGTCCGACGACGCAAGAAAGGCCGCCACCGCGCCGATCTCGGCCGGATCGGCCATACGCTGGAGCGGCGTCAGCGCGCCGTAGGCCTTCTGGCCCGCTTCGCCCAGCGCCTCCTTGGCGAGTTCGGTCGCCGTCGCCCCGGGCGACAGCACGTTGACCCGGATGCCGGTGCCTTTCAGGTCCGCAGCCCAGGTCCGCGCGAGGTTGCGCACCGCGGCCTTGCTCGCGCTGTAGGCCGTGAATCCCGGGGCTCCCGTGGTGCCGGCGCTCGATCCGGTCAGGATGATCGAACCACCCGGGCCCATCAGCGGCAGCGCCTTCTGGACCGTGAAGATCGAACCCTTCACGTTGGTGTCGAAGATTTCGTCGATGTGCTCGGCGGTGAGCTGGCCGAGCGGAAGCGGGCTTCCCGCTCCGGCGTTGGCAAAGACGATGTCGAGGGTGCCGCGCTCCGCCTTGACCGCCGCGTAGAGCCGGTCGAGGTCGGCCGGATCGGCGACCGAGCCCTTCACCGCGCGGGCATTGGGCCCCAGCTCGGCCACCGCGGCGTCGAGTGCCGCCTGCCGGCGGCCGAACAGGTAGACGAAAGCGCCTTCCTCGATGAAGCGCTGCGCCGCGGCGCGGCCGATGCCGGTTGCGCCGCCGGTGATCACGGCAGTCTTGCCATTCAGTCTGTTCATGTCGTGCATCCTTCGAAACAAAAGTGACACGCCGATTCTGGAGCACTTGATTCATGAAGCCAATTGACTGAATATCTATAAGTACCATCTACTTTATAGATAGATATGCTGGACAACGTCACCATCAATCAACTTCGGGCGTTCGTTGCCGTGTGTGACCAGGGAAGCTTTTCCGGCGCCGCGAGGGAGCTGAGGCGTGCACAGTCGGCGGTCAGTCATGCGATCAGCGCGCTCGAGAGCGCGTTCGACGTGGTGCTGTTCGAGCGCAACACGCGCAAAGCGACGCTCACGGCCGCGGGCCGCAGCCTCCTGCCTGATGCACGCGGGGTGATCTCGCGCACCGAGGAAATGAAGATGCGTGCGGTGGCGATTGCCGAGACCGGCGTCCCGCAGGTCTCGATCGCCGTGGACACCTATTTTTCGCGGGCGCACCTGATTGAATGCCTGCACACCGTGCAGGCGGACTTTCCGACGGTTGCAATCAATCTGCGCATGACAACCATGCAGGGCGGCGAGCGTCTGGTTCTCGACGGGACGTGCGCATTGGCAGTCACGATCACGGACGTGCCCGAGCTGAGCCCGGGCACCGTGGAACGGCATCATTTATGCGATGCGCAGATGGTGACCGTCTGCGGGCCATCGCACCCGCTGGCCGCGATGGCGATGCCGATCCCGCGGGAAGAATTCGGCCGGCACATCCAGCTCGTCGTCACCGACAACCAGCCCGATGCGGAAAAGACCCAGCAGGGAGTCGCCAGTGAACGCCAATGGTGGGTAAACGACCTCGGCGCGAAGCACGACTTGCTCAAAGGCAGCCTGTGCTGGGGGCACATGCCGCGCCACATGGTCGAGGCGGACCTCGCCAACGGCGCCCTTGTCGAGCTCAAGCGGCGTGCCTGGCACATGCGTCCCCTGACGTTCATGATCTCGCAGCGGCGCGGGTACGCGCTTTCCGGATGCGAGGCGCGGCTGGTCGAACTGCTCGGCAATCGGGCGCCACAAAAGGCGGGAAGAGGGAAGTCGACGTAACGTGCGGCCGCTGACGGGTTGAATTCGCAATCGAAAGTCGCCAGTCGGAGGGCGGCTGTCGGTTGATTCCTGCCATTTTCATTTGTTCGCTCGCGCCCGCCGGATGCGCACTCAACTGTCGGCTCCAGAGATGGTGCGATCCCTTGGCCATCCCGCTGATGAGTCGCATCGTCGCTGAGCGAATCGTTGGCGAGGGCCAGCGCGAACGGCGATTTGCGGTTTGCAGCCCGGCCGAATCGGCGGGCAGGTCGAATACTCGGGCTCCTGACTGATGAACTCCAGCGCCGTCGCCCCGCCAACCAAAAATCTTGACTGTGAGAGCATATGCTCCTATTCTTTGTCTCAAGGGAGCATATGCTCTCATTTTCGAACGGAGCGAAGCGATGAACGAGCCTGAGATTCTTGTGAGCGGTGCAACCGGTCGCACCGGAGGTATGGCGATTGACGAACTGCTCAAGATGCACAAACGCGTGCGTGCCTACGTGCGCACCGATGACGATCGGGCGGCAGCCCTGAGGCGGCGCGGTGTCGATGTCGCGGTCGGCGACTTCACCGGCATCGACGACATTCGGGCAGCGATGGAAGGCATCCGATCGGCGTATTTCCTTCATCCGATCGCGCCGGGGATCATCGGGGCCGCAGCCTATTTCGCACAGGCGGCAAAGGAGGCGGGGGTCACGGCGATCGTCAACATGTCGCAGATTTCCGCGCGCCGGGCGTCGCTGAGCCACGCGGCACAGGATCACTGGGTCTCCGAGCAGGTCTTCGATTGGTCGGGCGTCGCGACGATGCATTTGCGCCCGACGTTCTTTGCCGACTGGCTCGTCTATCCGCATTTTGCGCGGGAGATATGGGCCACGAAGAAGATCGAATTTCCGTTTGGCAACGGCCGTCACGCGCCCATCTCCAGCGACGACCAGGGACGCGTGATCGCCCACCTCCTCGCCAAACCCGAAGGCCACGGGGGCAAGACCTACACGCTGCACGGCCCCGTCGAGATGAACCACGTCGAGATCGCGGACGCGATGAGCGAGGTTCTCGGCGCCCGGATCGAATACGCGCCGATTTCCATCGAGGCATTCCGAATCAAGATGGAGACCCTTTACAAGTTTCCGCCGTTCCTCACGCAGCATCTGGTCGAAGTCGCGCAGAACTACCGAGACGGCATCTTCTCGGGCACCAACGACGCCGTCGAGAAGATCACCGGAACGCCGCCGCTGTCGGTCCAGCAGTTCGTCGAGAAATATCGGGCCGCATTCGTGTGAACACGTCCCTGAAACGAATCGAGGGGTTTGAACATGTCACCCATCCAGCCTGATCGTCACCCGTTTCTCGATGATCTGACGGCCGATGCCGAACTGGTCAGCTCGGTGTTGCGCACGCCCGTGACCGGGCGCGACGAAATCCGGCTCGCCGTCGACGCCGTCGGGACCTTTTACGTTTCGCAGACGCCCACGTTCGTTCAGGCCGTCGGCTCGCGGCTCTTTCTCGAATACGAGGCCGTACTGACGAGCGGCGAGATGCTGAGCGCGGTCGTGGTCGTCGATCGCAACGCCGACGGCTCGGTGCCGCGAGTCAGCGTGCGAATGAGCCCGCTTGGCGCCGTACTGACTCTCGCGACCCATCTGCGGGAGTCGCTTTCGAAACAGTTGCCGGAACACGTCTTTCTCTGAGCCAGGCACCCGCGTGCTCGTGGCGGGCGTCGACACGCCCCCGGCACGCGGCTTTTGAAACAGGAGCTTGTCATGGATATCAAGAACGCCACCGTCTTCATCACCGGCGCCAATCGCGGCCTGGGCCTCGCTTTTGCACGCGAGGCGCTGCGGCGCGGGGCGGCGAAAGTGTACGCCGGTATGCGCAACACGAGCGGTTTCGACGAGCCGGGCATCGTGCCGGTCAGGATCGATGTCACGGATCCGGCGTCGATCGCCGAGGCCGCGAAACGGGCGGCCGACACGACGCTGCTGATCAACAACGCGGGCATCGCCGCGCTGATCGACGGGCCTTTGGCGGCCGACATGCAAGCGCAGTCCGCCCGCTTGTTCGATACCAACTACTACGGCGTGGTGCGCGTCACACAGGCCTTCGAACAGATCCTCGCGGCCCAGCCGCATGCCGCGATCATCAACGTGCTCTCCGATATCGTGTGGCTCCCTCGGCCCTATCTGACGCCGTATGCCGCGTCGAAAGCCGCCGCCTGGAGCTACACGAACCAGCTTCGCTTTCACCTGCGCGAGCGCGGCATCCAGGTTCTCGGCCTGCACGTCGGGTTCGTGGATACCGATCTGACCAACGGCATCGACGTGCCCAAAGCCAGTCCCGGCGACGTCGTACGACGGACCTACGACGCGCTCGCCGCCGGCAAGAGCGAGGTCATGGCCGACGAGGGGACCGCGGTGCTGAAGAGCACGCTCGCGGCCGAGATACCCGGCTACATCACGCCGCCGGCAGGGCTTTGAACACCGCGGTCGACACGGGCCGGATTGGGCGGCGAGACACGAGGTGCGCGGATCGTGCGCCAGCGTTGTCGCTCCCGGCTATCATCGATGGATACGACCATACCCTTGCGCGACGTGTGCGTCGCGCTCGCGCAAGGAACCGAAATCAGGAGTGAACCCGATGTTGCCCGTCAACCAGCCGCTTGGCATCGATCAATGCAACTGCTTCACCGTAAGGAAGGCGAGCAGGCAGATCTCCCGACTCTACGATAGTCATCTCGAGCCCTCGGGCTTGCGCATCACGCAATTCCTCACGCTGGCCGCCCTGCGCGAAGTGGGAAGTACGCCGGTCAACGCCCTTGCCGAACGGCTCGATATCGAACGAACGGCGATGGGGAAGATGGTTGGCTTCCTGGAGCGCGACGGCTTCGTCACGATCAAGCCGTCGCCCACCGACGGCCGCAGCCGCCTCGTTGAACTTACCGAGGAGGGACGGCGCCTGCACGAAAGAGCCTCCCCGCTCTGGCAGGAAGCGCAACGGGAGTTCGAGCAACTGAACGGTGTGGCCAATGTGACGGCGTTGCGAGAAGGGTTGAGAGGCGTGCAGATCGGCGACGTGTCGATGCGCTCGTCGCAAGACTGAGCAGTCATTCGACGAAGGGCGATGAAATCCGCTGTCGTTATCGCTGGCCTGCATCGCGCAGCAGTCCGAGGCGCGCGAGGCTTTCGGCGGTAGCAACAAGGGCGTCCTCGCGCGGGCGGGGCGACCAGCCGAGCAAGCCGATGGCCTTCTGGCTGGTGGCGTTCAGGTTGCGGCCGAGCAGCGGCAACGATCCTCGCAGCGCCGGATCCCTGAGCGCGCCGATGCGCACCAGCCAGTCGGGCAGCACCCGGGTGGACACATGGCGCGCGGCATCGCCCATGCGCGTCTTGAGCACCTGCGCGACTTCGGCGAGCCACATGCTTTCGCCGGCAATGGCAATGAAGCGCTCTCCGTTCGCGGTGTCGTGGGTCATCGCCCGCACATGCAGGTCGGCGACGTCGCGCGCGTCGACGAAACCGGAATTGATGCGCGGATTGCCGGGCTGGCCGTTCAGCATGCCCCTGATCAGGCGGATGGAGTGCGAATAGTCGTCGCCGAGCACGGGCCCGACAACCGTCACCGGGTTGATCGCGGACAGTTGCATGCCGTGCCCTTCTCGCGCGATGAAGTCCCATGCCGCGCGTTCCGACAACGTCTTCGACTTCTGATAAGGCCAGACATCGGCGGCCGTCAGGTTGCTCCAGTCGGTTTCGTCGAAGGGGCGGTTCATTGGCCCGTGTCCGGCGCAAATCGCACCGAAAGCGGAGGTCAGCACGACGCGCCGGACACCCGCGTCCCGCGCCGCACGCAGCACGCGCAGCGTGCCTGCCACGGCGGGCTTGACCCAATCGTCTTCACTCGTCTGCGTGCCGGTGGGCGTGGGCGACGCGCCATGCACGACGTAGGCGCAGCCGGCGGTTGCCCGTTGCCAGCCGTCGTCGGCGAGGAGATCCGCCTCGACGAATGACAGACGATCTCCGGGTTCCGCGCCGCCTCTTTCGAGCTGGGCGCGCACCTGCGTTTCGCGCGCGAGCGAGCGGACGGTGGTTCGTACCTGATAGCCGCGATGCAGCAGCGCCAGGATGCAGTGTTGTGCAATGAAGCCGGTGCCGCCCGTTACGAGAACCGATTCGAGGCTGGTATTGCTGTTCATGTCGTTGAATGTCAGGGATGAAGAACCGGAAGGTTAAGGGCCGGTCTGCCGCTTGTTAATGCTTTATAGTGCGATTTACTTGCGCGACAGTACGATGATGAGCGACGATCCCTTCTCCGACATCCTGAGACTCGCGAACGCCGAATCGCTGGCAACGGGAGGCTTCTCGGCCGGCGGCGCCTGGGCCATTCGCTTTCCGGCACCCGACAAGATCAAATTCTTTGCGGTGGTGAAGGGCACGTGCTGGGTTTGCATCGACGAAGAGGAAACGCCGATCCGCTTTGAAAGCGGTGATGTCGGTCTGCTGACGGCAAAACGATCCTTTGTCCTCGCCAGTGATCCTGGCGTTCCACCCGTCGATGCGATGGCGTTGTTCTCGGGCGCCGGCAAGTCGTCGGCGAAACTGGGCAACGGCGATGATTTCGCCCACATCGGAGGACACGTCCTGCTCGATCCGGTAACCGGCAACTTGCTGTCGGACGTACTGCCGCCCTGGATTCACGTACCGGCCGCATCGCCGCAGGCAGTGAGGGTGCGCTGGCTTCTCGAGCAACTCGTGGAAGAGCGTGCGGCCGATCTGCCCGGCGCGCAGCTCGTATCGGCCCAGCTCTCGCAACTGCTTTTCATTCAGATACTGCGCGCCCATCTGAACGCGTCCGCGCCGTTGGCGGGATGGTTGCGTGCGTTGAGCAACCCACGCATCGCACCGGCACTGCGATTGATGCACGGTGATCCCGCACGCGCGTGGCATCTGGACGAGCTTGCCGCCGCGTGCGCGATGTCACGAACCACGTTCGCTGCGCACTTCAGGGCGAGCGCTGGCGTCGCGCCGCTGACCTATCTCGGCCAGTGGCGCATGCGGGTTGCGGAACGCCGTTTGCGCGACGAGAGCATCCCGGTCGCCCTGCTTGCGCAGTCGCTCGGCTATTCGTCCGAAAGCGCATTCAGTAACGCGTTCAAGCGCATGTCCGGACATGCGCCGACGGCCTATCGTCATATCGCTCGAACGGCTGCCGAAAACATCGGCAGTGAACGCGGCGGCGTTCGCGGGGAAAGCTGACGCTGCCGGTTCGGCACTGCCGCCGTCTCATGGCGGCGCTTCAATGAGAACGGTCGAGGTTCATGCCGGCACGGCGGGCGGCGCCGCGGCATGCACGCCAGGCAGCGCCGGCAGCGCATCGAGCAGCGACGCGGTGTACGGGTGCGCCAGCGCGTCGGCGGGCGTGTCCCCCGATGCTACCGGGCTCTTGTCGAGCACGCTCAAGCGGAACGGTAGCGCAGACAAATCGGAGTGGGAGCGGATGGCGTCGAACGTCATGATGAGGCGATCGGCGCGGGTCGAGGCGGCCTGATCAACGGGTTTTGCATGCCGAATTATTTTGCGGCGCCGTTCGCACGGTCAAACAATCAAGAAGAATATCGAAAGCCGAAAATATTCGTTCCTGCCGCCCCGGGCGCTTGCGTTATGGTCAGTGGTTGCGCCCCCCGCGGCGCGTTCCCGGCGCATGCAGGACGGCCCGGCGCGCGCGTGCTCGCCGTCGCGATGCCGGCATGCTGCCACCGATCGAACGGAATCACGAGGAATGCAGATGAACGATCCACGCGAACGATACGCGACGCGCAGCGCACGCCATGGCGCGACGAACGGAGCCGCGTCATGAGCGGCGCGCGCAGACGACTGAAGACGCTCGTCGGTGCGGCGAGCGTGCTGTACGCGCCCGGCGACCCGGACGTCGTGCACGGTGTGCGCCGCGCGGCGTCGCTCGCACGCAAGGCGGAAGCCGAGAAGATCACCGGCCTCTTTACCGCCGACCTGCTGCAGGCCGACGCGGCTGGCCTGGCCGGCACCACGGGCAGCCAGGAGCCGATCGTCGCGCTGGCGGCATTGAGCCAGGCGACCTCGTCGATCGGGCTCGTCGCGACGGTGTCGACCACGTATCACCATCCGTACAACCTCGCGCGGCTGATCGGCACGCTCGATCACGTCAGCGGCGGGCGGGCCGCGTGGAATGCGGTCACGTCGTCGGTCGGCGAGGAGAATTTCGGCGACGCGGCGTTGCCCGACCCCGAACGGCGTTACGCCCGTGCGGCCGAATTCGTCGAAGTCGTCAACGCGCTGTTCGATGCGAACGATCCGCGTGCGACGCGGCGCGCGCAGGGCGGCGGCCTCTCGGTCGACCCGCGCAAGCTCGGTGCGATCGACTACCACGGCGAGCACTTCCAGGTGCGGGGGCCGCTGAACGTGCCGCCGTCGCCGCAGCGCCGGCCGGTGCTGTTTCAGGCCGGGCAGTCGGCCAGCGGCGTATCGCTCGGCGCGAGGTACGCGGAGGTCGTCTACACGTCTCAGCCGACGCACGACGATGCGCGCGCGTTCGTCGCCGAGCTGCGCCGGCAGGCCGCCGCCTTCGGTCGCGGCGACCGGCCGCCGCTCGTGATGAACTCGTTTCATTCGGTGATCGGCGAGTCCGATGCCGACGTCGCGCGACGATTGCGCGACAAGCATGAGCGCATCGATTACGAACAAGGCAGGCTGAAGCTCGCCGACATGCTCGGCGGCAGTGTCGACTTGCGCGACCTGCCGCTCGATCAGCCGCTGCCGGCGGCGTTGCTGCCTGCTATCGACAGCGTCCATCGCCGGCGAGGGCGTGTCGCCATCTTCGTCGCCTATGCGCGCCAGCGGCTGACGCTGCGCGAACTGATCATCCGCGCACAGGAGACCGGCCACTGGTTCGTCGCCGGTACGCCCGAGCAGCTCGCCGATGCGATCGAGGCGCGCTATCGCGAGGGGCTCGTCGACGTGCTGTCGCTGCACGGGCTCGGCCAGCCGGACCAGGAAGACCTGCTGCTCAACGGCCTGCTGCCTGAATTGCGGCGTCGCGGCCTGCTCGATACCGACTACGTGGGCGGCGATTTCCGCGCGAATCTGGAGCTGCCGGCGCTGCGGCGCGAAACAGCGGAGGCGTGAGCGGGCGAACGATGCACCGTGCGTCGCGTTCGGCGGTGCGCCGTTCCGCCATATCGCGCGATCAGATATTCATCGAAAAAATAACCATTTGGTACACGCTTCGGCACGCATTACAGTCTCGCCTCCTGCCGGCCGCGACGCCGGTCGTTCCGACGTTATTTCAGAAATTCGCCACATGAATCGTTTGATGCGTTCCAGGGTCCGCCGTGCCGCGGCCGCGCTGTTCGTGCTCGGCCTCGTGCCGGCTTCCCATGCGGCCCAGCCGACGTTGCGCGTCGGCATCGACGCCGAGTCGTATCCGCCGTTCTTTTCGAAGGACGCGGGCGGCAAGTGGAAGGGCTGGGAAATCGACGTGCTCGATGCCGCGTGCGGCAAACTGAACGTGCGGTGCGAGCTCACCGACATTGCGTGGGACGGCCTGATTCCGGCACTGCAGAACCGCAAGATCGACGTGATCTGGTCGTCGATGACGATCACCGGCGAGCGGCAGAAAGCGATCGATTTCAGCCGTGCCTATTACGAATCGCCGACGGTGTTCGTCGGCGCGAAAAGCGACCGGCGCCGCGTCGACTGCGCGGTGCCCGCGAGCGTCAAGGGCAGCGTGATCGGTGTCGAGGCCGGCACGAACTTCTCGGCGTTCCTCGATGCCCGCTTCAAGCAGGACGCGCAGATCAAGGCATTCGACAAGTTCGACAACGCGCTCGCGGATCTGGTGTCCGGCCGTGTCGACTACGTGCAGGAAGGCAAGGGGCTGTTCACGGCCTTCCTCGCGTCGCGCGACGGCAAGGACTTCGAGGTCAAGGCGACCTGCGCGGACAATCCGCTGCTGGGCCTCGGGGTCGGCGCGGGCGTGCGCCGCGGCGATGCGCTGCGCGGCAAGCTGTCGACCGCGATCGCGCAGCTGCAGCAGGACGGTACGTGGGATGCGATCACCGCCCGCTATCCGAACCTGAAGGGCACGATCGAGAAGGGCCGCTGACCCGATGGCCGCGGACGACTCGCTGCTCGCGCTGCTTGCATTCGACGACGGTGGATATGGCCACGTGTTCGCGGGCGCGTTCGCGCTGACGTTCGGCGTCGCGGCGGCGTCGTTCTGCACCGGCGTGCTGCTCGGCATCGCCGGCGCGCTCGGCAAGCTGTCGCGCCACGCGCCGCTCGCATGGCTCGCGCGGCTCTACACGACGCTGGTGCGTGCGCTGCCCGAGCTGTTGTGCCTGCTGCTCGCGTTCTATGCGCTCGCGCCTGCCGTCGAGGTCGCGCTGCACCGCGGCGGCCTGGTGCCCGACGGCTTCGCGTTCCCGCCGTTCCTCGTTGCTGCGCTGTCGCTCGGTTTCATCCAGGGCGCGTATCTGACCGACATTTTCCGCGCGGCGCTCGTCAACGTGCCGATCGGGGAGATCGAAGCCGCGCATGCATACGGGATGACGCCATGGCAGACGTTCACGCGCATCCGGCTGCCGGCCGCCGCGCGGCTCGCATTGCCGGGCGTCGGCAACGTGTGGCTGAACGCGACCAAGGACGCGTCGTTCATCAGCGTGCTCGGCTCGTTCACGGACTTGCTGAAGGCGAGCCAGCTCGCGGCCGGCGCGACCCGTCACTACGTATTCTTCTATCTCGTCACGGCCGCGTTGTTCCTGCTGCTGAGCATCGCGTCGACGGGCATCTTCGCGGTGCTCGAGCGGCACGCGAACCGTGGCACGAGGCGCGCGACCGCATGATCTTCTCGCTGCCGTTCCTGTTCGATACGGTGATGCCGAAGCTGCTCGCCGCGGTGCCGACGACGCTCGCGTTGACGCTGCTGTCGGGCACGGCCAGCGTGCTGCTCGGCGTGCCGCTCGCGCTCGCCGCCGGTGCGCGCCATGCGCCGCTGCGCTGGTCCGCGCGCGGCTGGATCATGCTCGTTCGCGGCACGCCGCTGCTCGTTCAGCTGTATTTGCTGTACTACGGATTCGGGCAGATCGTCCCGCGCGAATGGATGCGCGACAGCTGGGCATCGCCGCTGCTGCGCGACGCGTTCTGGTACGCAATCGTCGCGTTGAGCGTGAACGAGAGCGCGTATGTCGCGACGATTCTGCGCGGCGCGATCGCCGGCGTGCCGGCCGGCGAGATCGAAGCCGGGTACGCATACGGCATGACGCGCGTGCAGGTGCTGCGCCGCATCGTCGGCCCGCGCGCGTGGCGGCTCGCGCTGCCCGCGCTCATCGGCGAGGCGATCCTGCTGCTGAAATCGACCGTCCTCGCGTCGACCGTGACGGTGTTCGACGTGATGGGAACGGCCAATACGCTGCGCTTCGAGACGTTGCGCGTCTACGAGCCGCTGGCCGGCGCGGCCGTCGTCTATGTCGTGCTGGTCGCGCTCCTCACCATTCCGGCCTCTCGTCTCGAGAGGCATGTCAATCGCCATCTGGCGCGCGCCCCCCACGCTCGCGTGCCTGCACGCCGTCGCCGCGCGTCGCCCAACGCGTGGGCGGCACCCAACTGATTCCTGCCCTGGTAACGAACCCCACGATGTCCGATCCTCGCCCCTTGCTGTTTTCCCTGTACGAACAAGCCAGCGTCGGCTGCGGCGGCGCGCCGAGCCTGTGGACCCATCCGGCCGACGAACGGCTGCGCGCGAATACGCTCGCGTTCTGGTCGGATCTCGCACGCACGGCCGAGCAGGCCGATCTCGACATGCTGTTCTTCGCGGACGTGCTCGGTCTGTACGACGTCTACGGCGGGTCGGCCGACGCGGCACTGCGATGGGCGGTCGAGGCGCCCGCGAACGATCCGATGATGCTGATTCCGGCACTTGTCGCGCAGACCGAGCGGCTCGCGTTCGGCGTGACGGCGAGCACGACCTACGAGCATCCGTTCGCGCTCGCGCGCCGCTTCAGCACGCTCGATCATCTGAGCAACGGCCGGATCGGCTGGAACATCGTGACGTCCTACCTGACGAGTGCGGCGCGCAATTTCGGGCTCGACCGGATGGTCGGCCACGACGAACGCTACGCGCGCGCGGAGGAATTTCTCGACGTCGTGTACAAACTGTGGGAAGGGAGCTGGGCGGACGACGCGGTCGTGGCCGACAAGCACGCGCCGCGCTATGCGCGTGGCGACCGCGTGCGGCCGATCGCACACGAGGGCACGCACTATCGCGTGCAGGGGCCGCACGTCTGTGCGCCGTCGCCGCAGCGCTCGCCCGTGCTGATCCAGGCCGGCTGGTCCGGGCGCGGGCGCGAGTTCGCGGCGAAGCACGCGGAGGTGGTATTCGTCGCGAAGTCGAATCCGCACGAGATCCGCGCCGGCCTCGACGAGATTCGCCGGCTGGCGGCCGAACGCGGCCGGGCGGCGGACGACGTGAAGTCGCTGACCGTGCTGCGGATCGTGACCGCGCGCTCGTCGAGCGACGCGAAGGAGAAATACCACGCGCTGCAGCAGCACTACCATCAGCACGCACAGCTCGTCAGCTATGCGGGCGACACCGGTATCGACATCGACCGCTACGCGGACGACGAACCGCTGACGACGCGCACGGAAGGGCTCACGTCCTACGTCGTGCGTCCCGACGGCGGCGGCAAGCCGCTCACGGCCGGCGACGTGCGGCGCAAGTTCGCGAGCGTCACGCGCGGCACCGACCTGATCCTCGTCGGCGCGCCGGACGAAGTCGCGGATCAGCTCGCCGAGCATGCACGGCAGTCGACCACGAGCGGCTACATGCTCAATCCGCTGATCAGCCCGGGCACGCTGGACGATTTCGCCGAACTGATCGTGCCGGAACTGAAAAAGCGCGGCCTGTACCGGACGACTTCGCCGGCCGGTACCTTCCGCTCGCGGCTGAGCGGCCGCGACCGTCTGCCGGACACCGCGCATGGCGCGTCGTTCCGGCAATCCGCATCCGACGAACGGTGACGAGCCGGGCGATACCGAGCTGCTACCAGGGGAGGTACGTGACGTGAATCACGACGTGCTGTTCCGGTTTCAACCACGCCGTGCCCGACAGGGGTATCCGGCATGAATGCGACGGCGAACGGGATTGCCGGTGCGACGCGCGAAAGTCGATCACATCGATCGGCGTCGCCGCCGGTCCTGCGCGCGGCTGGCATCGCGAAGCGTTTCGACGCGACCGTCGCGCTGTCGGCGTTGAATCTGTCGATCGACGCGGGCGAAGTCGTCGCGCTGATGGGCGCGAACGGCGCGGGCAAGTCGACCTTCGTCAAGATCCTGAGCGGCGCGCTGCGCCCGGACGGCGGCACGCTGACACTGCGCGGCGAACCGTATCGACCGGCGTCCGCCTTCGCGCAATGGAGGATGTGGCGTTCCTGGATAGGCGCGTGGACGGAGGCCAGCTGCCGGGCGGTGTTGTCGAACAGCACCTGTCGCTGCGCCCGACTCATCAGGCGAAACAGATTCCCGGGCTGCGCGAAGTGATCGACGTCCACGCGGTGGTCCCAATGTGCGGCGTCGCCTTCGATTCGCAGCGGCGGCTCGTGAAGATCGGGCCGCACTTCCCACTCGCCGGCACTGTTCGGGTAGTAGGACGGCGTGCCGCCGAGGTTGTCGTCGGTGCGCATGGCGCCATCGCGGTGGTAGCTGTGGAAGGGGCACTTCGGCGCATTGACGGGAATGTGATTGAAGTTCACGCCCAGTCGATAACGTTGCGTGTCGCCATAAGAGAAGAGCCGCGCCTGCAGCATCTTGTCCGGCGAAAAGCCGATGCCGGGCACGACGTTCGCGGGCGAGAACGCGGCCTGCTCGACCTCGGCGAAGTAGTTGCCCGGGTTGCGGTTCAATTCGAGCACGCCGACCTCGATCAGCGGGAAATCGCTTTTCGGCCAGACCTTGGTCAGGTCGAACGGGTTGAACGGCAGCGCCCTGGCCTCGTCGTCGTTCATCACCTGAATGAAGAGGGTCCAGCGCGGGAACTCGCCGCGTTCGATGCTTTCGTAAAGGTCGCGGCCATGCGTTTCCCGGTCCTTGCCCACGAGCTGTTCGGCTTCGCCGTCGGTCAGATTCTCGATGCCTTGCTGCGTACGGAAGTGGAATTTCACCCACGTCCGCTGGTTGTCGGCATCGACGAGGCTGAACGTATGGCTGCCGAATCCATGCATGTGACGATAGCTGCGCGGGATGCCCCTGTCGCTCATGACGATCGTGACCTGATGAAGCGCCTCCGGCAGCAGCGTCCAGAAGTCCCAGTTGCTGTTTGCGCTGCGCAGTCCGGTGCGCGGGTCGCGCTTGATCGCGTGGTTGAGATCGGGAAAACGCAGCGGATCACGGAAAAAGAACACGGGCGTGTTGTTGCCCACGATGTCCCAGTTTCCTTCTTCCGTATAGAACTTCACCGCGAAGCCCCGGATATCGCGTTCGGCATCGGCGGCGCCGCGCTCGCCGGCGACTGTCGAAAAGCGCATGAATACCGGCGTTGCCTTGCCGATTTCCGAAAAGAGTTTCGCCTTGGTGTAGCGCGTGATGTCGTGCGTGACCGTGAATACGCCATGCGCGCCCGATCCTTTGGCGTGCATGCGTCGTTCGGGAATGACCTCGCGGTCGAAGTGCGCGAGTTTCTCGATCAGCCAGATATCCTGCAGCAGCGCGGGACCGCGCGGGCCGGCCGTTTCGATGTTCAGATTGTCGGCGACGGGCGCACCGGTTGCGTGATCGAGACGCGTAGACGTATCGCGATTTTTCATGCGTCGACTCCAGGAGGGGTGGGCGGACCGGCGCGGCGCCATGCCGTTTCGGGGCGGGCGGCCGCGCGAGGCTTTACGGGAAAATCAACGTGCAATTTCGGCAGGTGCGCCGACATGAAACGGCCGGACCGCGATGGCCACCCGTTCGACGAGTGACGCGCCACGGAGGCATCGACGAGTCGATGTGAGAGAAGCGTACCCGCGGGGTGCCCGCGCGATCTTGTATAAAACACCGGTTCGTTGGACGATTCGCGGACGACCGTCGAATACCGGGGGCAGGGGCTGAATCCGGATCAGGAGGCGGCGGTGCGGGGTGCGTCGGCGCATGTCGAGCGGACACACATGCGCCGCCCGTGACGTTTGCACCGGTGCGGTGCTATCGGTTGCGCTGCGCCCAGTCTTTCGGCCCGCACCCCTCGAGACGCGAGAACACGCGCGAGAAATGACTCTGGTCGAAAAATCCGCAGTCCGACGCGATGCTGGCCAGGCTCGCATCGGTGTCCCGCAACAGCGATTTCGCGCGCTCGATTCGGCGCTTGAGCAGCCACTGATGGGGCGTGCTGCCGGTGGTCTGCTTGAAGGCTTCGCCGAAGTAGCTGGTGGAGAGATTGCACTCGCGCGCGAGATCGGCGATCGACGGATTGTCGTGCAGGTGGGACGCGAAATAATCCTCGATGCGCCGCATCTGCCAAGGAGCGAGTCCGGAGCGGCGCGGCCGGAGCGCCGGATCGGCTCGGCCATAGCGTGTGACGACGTGTTCGCAGAACGCCAGCGCGAGGTAATCGATGAACAGCGCACTCGTCAGGTTGGGCTGCTGCAGGACCGTCTGCAGCGTATGCGACAGACTGAGCAGCACCGGGTCGCTGGCGCCGAGATGCGGCTGCACGAGTCCTCCTATGCGCCGGCGCCGCTTTTGATCGGTGAATTCCTCGATCGCGCCCTGGGCCAGATAGAGCCGCATGGTATCGAACGGCATGTCGAGACGGCGCGTCGGGCTCGAGCGCAGGTCGAGCAGAAAGCAACTGCCGGGACTGCACGACGCGGACGCGTCGAGATTGCCGCTTGAATAACGGAGGCCGGGATCGGGGCCGAGTATCAGCGGCATCTGGAAGACGAAGGCTTCCTCCGGTTGCGGCGTGAGCGAGCGCCCCGGCTGGGGCCGCGGGTTGATCAACCGGGTGAACGAAATCGGTTGCCCGTGGGAGAAAACGCCGGCCCGCACGGTCGGTGCGTCTCGCAGGAGAAACCGTCTGGCGAGCGTGTCGTCTGCAACCGGTTGACCGAAATCGACAGGATCCTTGTCGTTCATTCATCGCGCCCTGGAGTGCGCCCGGTCGGGCTTGGCGTGCCTTTGCCCGACGGCGGGTTCAAATGAAATCAGGCCCAATTTATCGCAATTCGATGACGGCCGCGCGATGCGTGCAGTCACGCGCGTGACGCTGTCCGATCGCGGGTGCGACGCGCACGGCAATGGTGCGATTCGCACTCGCGCGGAACCGGACGGTGCGCGGGCGTCGTTGCGCGCGCCAACGCAGGGCGGCTTCGTCAGCGTGAACTCAACGACGTCTGACCGACGTGCGATGCCGGGTCCCAGCCGCCGCCGAGCGCCTTGAACGTCGAGATCGCGGCCCGCGCGGATTCCGTCTGTGCTTGCGCGCGCGCGTCGGCGGCCTGCAGCAGCGTCTCGTTCGCGTGCAATACGTCGATGAAGCTCGCCGCACCGCTGCGGTACGCGGCCATCGACGCATCCTTGGCGCGGGAAAACGACGACTCGGCATGCGACAGCGTGGCCGCCTGCGCCTGTCGATTCACCAATGACGAGAGCGAGTTCTCGACGTCCTCGGACGCGCGGAGGACGGCCTGCCGATAGGCCGCGAGTGCCTGCGCGTCGGCGCCTTTCGCCGCTTCGACATCGGCGCCGATGCGCGCGAAATCGAACAGGCGCCAGCGCAGCCCGACGAGGCCGGCCGCCTGGTTGGCGCCGCTCGAGAACAACGTACCGGTGGCGGCGGCGGTCGCGCTGCCGAGGAAGGCGTTCAGCGAGACCGTCGGGTAGTACTCGCCGATCGCGGCGCCAATGCGCGCATTGGCCGCGGCGAGGTGACGTTCGGCGGCGATCAGGTCGGGACGTCTTTGCAGCAGATCGGCCGGCGTGCCCATTTCCGCGAGCGATGGCGCAACGGGGATCATGGCGGGCGGGCTCAGCTCCGCGCGGTGCGTGCCGGGAGGCGTGCCGAGCATCACGTCGAGGGCGTTCGACGCCGCGTCGAGCGCCGCGAGCAGGACGGGCACGCTGGCCTGAACCTGATCGAGCGCGCCTTGCGCCTGCTGAACCTGATAGTCGGCCGCCGCACCTTTCGAATACAGGAGTTTCACGTCCGCGAGCAGTGTCTGCTGCGTCTGCACCTGCCGGGTCGCGATGTCCAGACGGGCCTGGAGCCCCCGGATCGTGACGTAGAGGTCCGCGGTCTGGGCCGCGACGGCAAGGCGGGTGGCGACCGCCGCCGCCTGCGTCGCCGAGTAATCGGCGAGCGCGGCTTCACGCTGGCGGCGCAGACCGCCAAAGATGTCGATCTCCCAACTGGCCTCCAGGTTGGTTTCGTACTCGGTGCCCCAGCGCGCGTAACCCGGCGTGGCATTGAGCAATTGCCCCAACGGCGTGTCGACGGACTGATAGGCGCGTGCCGCCGACGCGGAAACCGAGGCCGACGGGAGGAGCGCCGCGTTGGCCGCGCCGAGGCGCGCGCGTGCCTGAGTGATTTGCGCGACGGCCTGAGCCAGGTCCAGGTTCTGCGCCAGCGCCAGCGAAACGTAACGCGTGAGCAGCGGGTCGTTGAAGCTTTCCCACCAGGCGGAGAGATCGGCAACCGGAGCCTGTGCCGTGCCGGCGGACGGCTGGGTCAGGTAGTGCTGCGCCAGCGGCGCATGCGGGCGGTGGTAGTCGGGACCCACGGCGCACGCCGAAAGGGCGGCGACGCTGGCCAGGAGAACAAGTGGACGGTGCAGGGGCATGATCATCTCGGGAGCGCAACGGCAGAGCGGATAGTGTGACCAATATACAATATGGTCACAAGTTGTCAACTCGCGAGTGAGCGGCTAAGCTTGAGACATGAACAAACCGACTCCCTCCGCCTCCCCGTCCCGCGGCCCCTCGGACCACGAAGTTCGCGCGCAGATCGTCGACGCCGCAACGGAATACTTCAGCCGCTACGGCTACGAAAAGACCACCGTTTCCGACCTCGCGAAGGAAATCGGGTTTTCAAAAGCCTATATCTACAAATTCTTCGATTCCAAGCAGGCGATCGGTCAAGTCATCTGCGCGAATCGCCTCGCCGCGATGATCACCGCGGTCAAGGAAAACATCGACGGCGCGCACAGCGCGACGGAAAAATTTCGCTGTATGTTCAAGACCTTGCTTTCATCCGGAAGCGAGCTCTTCTTCCAGGATCGCAAGCTTTACGACATCGCCGCCGTGTCGGCCGCATCGCCCTGGCCATCGGTCCAGGGTTATGAGGACCAGATCCGGCAACTCGTCGCCGAGATCTTGCGGCTCGGGCGCGAAACCGGCGAATTCGAACGCAAGACGCCGCAAGACGAGGCGGTGAACGGGATCTTTCTGGTGATGAAGCCCTATTTCAATCCGCTGCTGCTCCAGTACAACCTCGAGGGTGCGGAAGAGGCGACGACCCAACTTGCGAACCTGGTACTCAGAAGTCTCGCGCCATGAATCTTTTTGTGACTGTTGACTGAATTGGTCACTGGTATCAGAATGAGGGCTCCTGTTCTTTGCGAGAGGGGACCTCATGTTCCGGCGCCATCATTTTGTCTACACATTGGGCGTGGCTTCGCTTGCGCTCGCGGCATGCGGCGAGCATCCGGCCGCCGATCCGCGCACCGAGGCGCCACTTGTGCGTACGAGCGCCGTTCACGGCGCGGCGGGGGCGAGCCGGTCGTTTTCGGGTGTCGTGGGCGCCCGCGTTCAGAGCGATCTCGGTTTCCGGGTTCAGGGCAAGGTCATCGAGCGGCTGGTCGACGCGGGCCAGACGGTCAAGCGCGGCCAGCCGCTGATGCGCATCGATCCGATCGACCTGGGGCTGCAGGCCCGTGCGCAGCAGAAGCTCGTGGATGCCGCCCAGGCGCGCGCGACGCAGACGGCCGCCGACGAGGCGCGCTATCGGGATCTCGTCGCGGCCGGCGCGGTTTCGGCATCGACCTATGACCAGCTCAAGGCGGCGGCCGACTCCGCCAAGGCCCAGCTCGTCGCGGCGCAGGCGCAGGCGGTGCTCGCCAACAACGCGTCCGGCTACGCCGTCGTCATGGCGGACGCCGACGGCGTGGTGGTCGAGACGCTGGCGGAGCCCGGCCAGGTCGTCGCGCCGGGACAAATCGTCGTGCGGCTCGCGCATGCCGGCCCCCGCGAGGCCGTCGTCCAGCTTCCCGAGACGCTGCGTCCCGCATCCGGCTCGATCGCCGAGGCGACGCTGTACGGCGCGGCCCAGAAGCCCGTTCCCGCCGTCCTGCGCCAGCTCTCCGACTCCGCCGATCGGCTGACACGGACCTACGAGGCGCGATACGTTCTCCAGGGCGCGCTGTCGAATGCGCCGCTCGGCGCGACCGTGACGCTCGATCTCGCAGGCGACGCCGGCCACGCACCCGCCGCCATGGTGGTACCGGTCGGCGCGGTGTTCGATCCGGGCACGGGCACCGGGGTCTGGACGGTCGACCGGGCCCAGTCGCGCGTGACCTGGCGCAAGGTGCGCGTCACCGCATTGAGCGACGACAGTGCGACGGTGACGGGCGACCTTCGCGACGGCGACCAGGTCGTCGCGCTCGGTGCCCAGTTGTTGCACGACGGAGAGCAGGTGCGTCTCGCCAATGACAAGATGATCGCGGCATCCGTCGCCGCGCAAGGAGCGGCGCGATGAGCGGCTTCAACTTGTCGGCGCTCGCGGTGCGGGAGCGCTCGGTCACGCTGTTTCTGATCATCCTGATTTCGATCGCCGGCGTGGTGGCCTTCCTGAAACTGGGGCGGGCCGAAGATCCGCCCTTTACCGTCAAGTCGATGACGGTCATCACGGCGTGGCCCGGCGCGACCGCGCAGGAAATGCAGGACCAGGTGGCCGAGCCGCTCGAAAAGCGCATGCAGGAACTGCGCTGGTACGACCGGACCGAGACCTATACGCGTCCGGGGCTGGCCTTCACCACCGTGACCTTGCTCGACAGTACGCCGCCCGCGGACGTGCCCGAGGAGTTCTATCAGGCGCGCAAGAAGCTGCATGACGAAGCGGGCAACCTGCCGCCCGGCGTGATCGGCCCGCTCGTCAACGATGAGTACTCCGACGTGACGTTCGCGCTGTTCGCGCTGAAGGCGAAAGGCGAGCCGCAACGAGTGCTGGTGCGCGACGCCGAGGGATTGCGCCAGCGGCTTCTTCATGTGCCGGGCGTCAAGAAGGTGAACATCATCGGCGAGCAGGCGGAACGGATCTACGTCTCGTTTTCGCACGACCGGCTCGCGACGCTCGGCGTGACGCCGCAGGAGATCTTCGCCGCGTTGAACAACCAGAACGTTCTGACGCCGGCCGGTTCGATCGATACGGCGGGCGCGCAGGTCTTCATTCGCGTCGAAGGCGCGTTCGACAAGCTGCAGACCATTCGTGACACGCCGATCGTCGTTCAGGGCCGCACGCTGAAGCTTTCCGATGTGGCGACCGTCGAACGCGGTTACGAAGACCCGGCCACATTCCAGATTCGCAACAACGGCGAACCGGCGTTGCTGCTCGGCGTCGTGATGCGGGACGGCTGGAACGGGCTCAACCTCGGCAAGGCGCTCGACGCGGAGGTCGCATCGATCAACGGCGGGATGCCGCTCGGCATGAGCCTCACGAAGGTGACCGACCAGGCCGTCAATATCCATTCGGCCGTCGACGAATTCATGGTCAAGTTCTTCGTCGCGCTGCTCGTGGTGATGGTCGTGAGCTTCGCGAGCATGGGATGGCGCGTCGGCATCGTCGTGTCGGCGGCGGTGCCGCTGACGCTCGCGGGGGTCTTCGTCGTGATGGCCGCCACGGGCAAGAGCTTCGACCGCATCACGCTCGGTTCGCTGATTCTCGCGCTGGGCCTGCTCGTCGACGACGCGATCATCGCCATCGAAATGATGGTCGTGAAAATGGAGGAGGGCTACAACCGCGTCCAGGCGTCGGCTTACGCGTGGAGCCACACGGCCGCGCCGATGCTGTCGGGCACGCTGGTCACGGCGGTCGGCTTCATGCCGAACGGCTTCGCGCGCTCGACGGCGGGCGAATACACGAGCAACATGTTCTGGATCGTCGGCATCGCGTTGATCACGTCGTGGGTCGTGGCCGTCGTCTTCACGCCGTACCTCGGCGTCAAGCTGTTGCCCGACATCGCCGTGATCGAAGGCGGCCACGAGGCGATCTACAACACGCGGAACTACCAGCGCTTTCGCCGTTTCCTCGGGCGCGTGATCGGCCGCAAGTGGATGGTCGCCGGGATCGTGGTGGCATCGTTCGTGATCGCCGTGATGGGCATGGGGCTGGTGAAGAAGCAGTTCTTCCCGACGTCCGATCGCCCGGAAGTGCTCGTCGAAGTGCAGATGCCCTACGGGACTTCGATCGAGCAGACCGCGTCGGCAACGGAAAAGGTCGAGGCGTGGCTCGCGAAGCAGCCGGAAGCGCAGATCGTGACCTCGTACATCGGGCAGGGCGCGCCGCGCTTCTATCTGGCGATGTCTCCGGAGCTGCCGGATTCGTCCTTCTCGAAGATCGTGATCCGCACGAACGACGAGCGTCAACGTGAAGCGCTCAAATTCCGTCTGCGCAAGGTCGTCGCCGCAGGCCTGGTGCCCGGGGCGCAGGTTCGCGTCACGCAGCTGGTGTTCGGCCCTTACTCGCCTTACCCCGTCGCGTTCAGGGTCATGGGCCCGGACGCGGGGACGTTGCGCACGATCGCCGCACAGGTCGAACGGACGATGAACGCCAGCCCGATGATGCGAACGGTGAACGCCGACTGGGGGCCGCGCGTACCCACCGTGCACTTCACGCTCGATCAGACTCGTCTCGGGTCGTTCGGGCTGACGTCCAGCTCGGTCGCGCAGCAACTGCAATTCCTGCTGACCGGGATTCCCGTCACGCACGTGCGCGAGGACATTCGTTCGGTGGAACTGGTCGCGCGTTCGGCGGGAGACACCCGGCTCGACCCGCAACGGATCGAAGGATTCACGCTGGTCGGTACCGCGGGGCAGCGGGTGCCGCTCTCGCAGGTCGGCAAGGTCGACATCCGCATGGAGGATCCGATCCTGCGCCGTCGCGATCGAACGCCGACGATCACCGTGCGCGGCGATATCGCCGAAGGATTGCAACCGCCCGATGTGTCGACCGCGATGCTCGCGCAGCTGCAGCCCATCATCGCGAAGCTGCCGGGCGGCTACCGGATCGAGGAGGCCGGCTCCATCGAGGAGGCCAACAAGGCGACCAATGCACTCGCGCCGCTGTTTCCGATCATGATCGCGCTGACGTTGCTCATCATCATTTTCCAGACGCGCTCGATTGCCGCGACCATGATGGTGTTCGCGACCAGTCCGCTGGGTCTGATCGGCGTGGTGCCGACGCTTCTGCTGTTCAATCAGCCCTTCGGCATCAACGCCTTGGTGGGACTCATTGCGCTGTCCGGCATCCTGATGCGCAACACGCTGATCCTGATCGGCCAGATCGAGGTGAACACGCACGCGGGCATGATGCCGTTCGATGCGGTGGTGGAGGCGACCCTGCAGCGCTCGCGGCCGGTGATCCTGACGGCGGTTGCCGCGATGCTGGCGTTCATTCCGCTGACCCATTCCGTGTTCTGGGGCACGCTGGCTTATACGCTGATCGGAGGAACCTTCGCCGGAACGATTCTGACGCTGGTGTTTCTGCCGGCCATGTACTCGATCTGGTTCAAGATCCGGCCCGCGGCAGGAGAAAGCCGTTCCGCGCTCGAACCCAGCGCCAGCGTGACAACGGAGGCATGAGCGCGCCGGGCGATGAAGGTATCGCCCGGCGCCTCGCGACGCGGAGTCGACCTGCGTCCGGTTGCGAGCCCGGCGGCGAACGGATTGACGCTGCGGGAAGGCGAGCCATGGCTTGCAGTCGAGATCGGGAGAGGCGATCCGGTGCGCCCCGTTTGTTCTTTGCGCGGTGACTTCGGGGCGTCGGGCCGTGGCACGGAATCGGACCGACGCCGGACGGCGACTCGATGCGGCGGCGGGAGGTGACAGGCAGGTGAGACGAGATCCGGCCTTCGCAGGCCGGCAATGCCGGCCGGGACAAGACTGACTACCGATCAGTATGGTCTTTCACCACGTTCGCGACTGTCTCGAGGGAGCGCCGGAGCGTGTCGAGGTCGACCGAACCCAGTGCCAGGCGAACGGCGTGCGGAACGTGTCTCGACGCAGCAAAGGGATGTGCCGTCGACACCGAGATGCGCTCACGCAGCAACGCCTTCGCAACGGCATCCGCCCGAACCTCGTGTGGCAGCGGCAGCCAGACGAAGTACGACGAGGAGTGACGGACCGGCTTCAAATGACCGAGGACTTCGCTCACGACGGCCTGGCGCAGGGAAGCGTCACGCCGTTTCTCCGCTTCGAGCCTTGCAACGGTGCCGTCCTCGATCCAGCCGCAGGCAATCGCCGTCATGGCGGCGGGCGTGTTCCAGACGGTCGCCCGGATCGTGCGTTCCAGTTTGCCGACCCAGTCGCGCGGTGCGCTGACCATGCCGATGCGCAGCCCCGTCGCGACGCTCTTCGACAAGCTGGACACGTACACCGTCAGTTCGGGCGCAAGCATCGCAAGCGGCGGCGGCGGACGCTTCTCCAGAAAGGCATAAGCCGCATCCTCGATCAGGATCAGTCCGTGTTGCCGGGCAATGGACACCAGATGACGCCTTTGACGGGCGCTCACCACCCATCCCAGCGGGTTATGCAGGGTCGGCATCGTGTACATCGCGCGCACCCGTCTTCGCCGGCACAATTTCGCCAGGGCATCCAGATCGGGGCCGTCTGCCGCACCTGGAATCGTCACGAGTTCGAGCCGGAAAGCCTCGGCGGTCAGCTTGAAACCGGGGTACGTCAGCGCGTCCACCGCGACGACGTCGCCGGGGTCGAGCAATGCCATGGCGGTCGCGGTGAGCCCGTGCTGTGCGCCGCTCACGAGCACCGTGTTCTCGGGTGACGCCGACAAGCCGCGGCTCGTCAGATGGCGGGCCATGGTCTCCCGCTCGTGCGGCCGCCCGCCATGGGGATGGTAGCGAAGCAATGCGTCCAGGTTGCCCGACCCCGCCAGCTCTCGCAGCGCCGTTCTCAGAAGCTCGCCCTGACCCGGCATGGAAGGGTTGTTGAAGTTCAGGTCGATCGCGCCGTCGTTCCAGGCCTGGAGATCGACGCCATGACCGCGCGGAAGCACTTCCTTCACAAACGTGCCGCGGCCGGTTTCACCGCTGACCAATCCCATTGCATCGAGCTCGGCGTAGACGCGCGTGGCGGTCGCGAGCGACAGGCCCTCTCGGGCGGCGAGATCGCGGTGGGTCGGCAGTCGGGTTCCGGGACGCAGTCGACCTTCGTGGATGTCCGCCGCGAACCGGTCAACCACTTCCTTGTAGCGAAGTCGAGGCATGTCGATTCAATACAATCGTTTGAATGTACCGATTATCTTCCAAACATCGCGCGTGATACCAACGCTTCTCGCGTCTTGTCGCAGTCGCTCGCCTTTACGCATCGACATTTGTGCAGGTCACGCGCCTCCAGGATCAGAAATTACGGCGCAATTCGACAGATTTACATACGCCGAAACCAGCGATCCGGATGACGCTTGCCGGCCCGGAAAAGACCTGAAGGGAGCCGGCCTGGCAGGCTGCTGCACGTCCAAGACATCGCCGGATGTATCCATGACAATAATTTGATTGTACTGACATGGCGAACTACGATGCATTGTCGATTCAAGCCAGACCCGCGATTTCCGGCAGATCGCCGCACTGACGGTCAGCGCGAGCGTCACACCGACCCGGCGCGCCGGACTGCATGCGCCGTCGTTTGCGGGGTCGATCTCACCGAATACGCTTCCCGTTACCGAGGTGAAGGGAAGGGAGGCAACATGGAACTGAACGTCACTGTCATCCTCATCACTTTCGCCGGTGTTTTCCTGATCTGCTTCATGAAGGGCGCCTTCGGTGGCGGTTTCGCCATCGTCGGCATCCCGCTGCTGTCGCTCGTCATGGATCCCGTCACGGCGGGCGGCTTGCTTGCGCCGCTGTTCATTGCAATGGATCTGTTCGGTCTGCGGTACTGGAGGCCGTCGACCTGGTCCAAGCCCGACCTCGTGTGGCTGGTGCCCGGACTGGTCGTCGGCATCGGGATCGGTTATGTGCTGTTTCGCGGGCTGGACCACCGGGCAATCGCCATCGTGATGGCCGTCGTGACACTGACGTTCGTCGGAATGTGGTTCATGCGAGGGGGTGAAGTCGTGGTGCGTGCGCGCTCGTCGCGCAAAGCGGTCGCAGCCGGCATGACCTCGGGCATTACCACGATGGTCGCGCACTCCGGAGGGCCGCCGTTGGCGATGTACCTGCTGCCGCTCGGTCTCGGCAAGCAGATGTATGCGGGGACGACCAGCATGTTTTTCACGGTAGGCAACCTCCTCAAGGCGTTGCCCTGGCTGGCGCTGGCGAGGCCGACGGGCGCTGTCTGGGCGTTGATGGCCATCTGCCTTCCCGCCATTCCCGCAGGCGTCTGGCTGGGCTGGCGCCTGCATGACAGGCTGAACCAGCGTCAGATGTACCGAGCCTGTTATGGCCTGCTGATGGTCACGGCCCTGAAACTGCTGTGGGATGGTGCATCCGGATTTCTGCGTTAGAGATCCTGCGCTGTTGCTCGCGACCGGCTGGTGGCAGCGTGCGCCGATTCGACAGTCGGCCCGCGGCGGCCACCGCGCGGCCGTTCGTCGGGAACGGCCGGATCGGTAACCGGGGCGGCACGCGGGCCGGCCGCCGTCAATGCGGCGCGGTGAACCGCGGATCGATGTACGCGTCGACGTCCTGCGACTGCTTGTACACGGCGTTGCGCACGTTGAACGCGTTCGCGTTGCGCGTCGAGCCGTAGATGGAGTCGAGCCCGTCGCCCTTGCGGAACGCACGTTTCGCGGCGGCCTCGTCGAGCAGGTGCGTGCCCTTCAGCAGCGGAAGGTATTGTTCCGGCGCGAGTCCGACGCGTGCCGACATGATCTTGACCGCGTCGCCCTGCGTCTTCGGATCGTTGATGTACGCGACGCAGCGATACCAGACCTTGACCACCTTCGCCCAGTCGGCCCGGCGCGCGGCGAGGCTCGTCGGCGCGACCGTGATCGCGTCGTAGATCAGCCCCGGCGCATCGGCCGACGTGAAGATCGCCCGCGCGCCCGGTGCGCGCTTCAACGCTTCGCCCGCATTCGGTTGCCACGCGGCCACCGCGGCGATGTCGGCCGACGAGCCGAGCACCTGCGGCAGTTCGTTGGTTTTCGCATTCACGAGCGTGACGTCGCTGTTCTTGAGCCCGTGCTTCTGCAGCGCGGTTTCAAGCAGCAGGTGGTCGACGAGGCCGAGTTCCACGCCGACCTTCTTGCCCTTCAGCGCCTCGACGGTGCGCAACGGCGGCTTCGCGACGATCATGTCGTTGCCGGCCGAATAGTCGGTCAGCAGGATCATCACGTTCTTCGCGCCGGACGCGCCGGTGACGAGCGCATCGCCGTTGGTCGCCGCGACCGCGTCGAGCTTGCCCGCCGAAAACGCGTCGAGCGACGCCGAGTAATCGAACCATTCGAAATCGACGTCGACGCCGGCTTCCTTGAACCAGCCCTTGTCGAGCGCGACCTGGAACGCGACCCAGCCGGGCCAGTCGCTGTAGCCGATCTTCAGCGGGGCGGCGGCTTGCGCGGCGGGGGCGGCCCACAGCGCGGCAGCCGCGACGGCGGCCCCCACTGCGTGGCGGACGAAACGGAAGGACGACAGGCGGCGGAACGCCGGGGCGGGACGGGTCATCGTTGTTCTCCAGGAGACCGGGATCGGGATCGTCGATACGGACCGCGCGAACGCACGGTCCGACTGCGTGACCGGTTCCTGCGGATGCGGAACGGAAAAAGCGGCCACGGAGAGGCACGATGGCCGTTGCCATCGCCAATCTCCCGGGCTTTTGTCCCGCCGTGTAGCGCATGCGCGTCCGCTCTCGCGATCGGACGAACCCGCGCCGGGCTGCTCTCGGACCAGACGTTCGGTGAACCGGAACCCTAGCACCCCTAAGATGCGACGCCGCCGCACCTCTCGGCGTCATGCCGAGCGAGAAGCGTGCCAACGGCACGCGGCGGCGCGTTTCAGCGGCGGCGCGTGGCGCGCTGAAGTTCGATGAAGCGGGCGGCGAACAGCGCGGTCAATACGCGCCGGAGCAGGTCGAGCTTGTTCATGAGGGGCGGGACATCGAGTGACGGTGTGCCGATTCAGCAATGCCCGTGCCACCGTGTATCGCACCATGCGCGATCGCATTGCACGCACTGCGCCGGTGCGCGTTCGCGTGTGCGTGGTGCGCCGCGCGCCCGGTGCGGGGGCAACCGTACACGGCGGCTTCGCGCATGGCGGGCGTCGGCGCGCCGCCGTGCGGCGTCGTGCGGTCAGGGCGAGGACGTTGGCACGCAATTCGCTTGATCGACGTTCGAGAGGTGCGAAGCAATTTGCATCATCTTCAGGATCGCTAGGGTTCCGGTCGTGCGGCGTACGCCGCGCGATGCCTGGTCCGAGAGCAATCCGGTCTTGCCTTTGCCTCGATGCGAGGAAACGGCGAGGCTCCACGGAGGGATAAAAGCCCGGGAGGTCGCGATGTCGTTCGGTCGCCCTCTCACGCCTTTTGTCCAACCGACCCCGGAGCCGCCATGTCGCCGAGCCCCCAAGCCACCCCCGTCTCTGTCCTCGCGCCACCGCCGCACGTCGCGTGGGAAACGCTGATTCCTGCCGGAACCCATTGGTCCGGCATCCTGCGCCGCGGTCTCGCGCTGCGCATCGTCGACGTCGACGGCGGCGCGAACCTGTCCGCCGTCTTTCATCGCCAGGAAGACCTGCTCGAACGTTACAACATGGCCGACACGCTGAAGGCGCAGCACACCGCGCATCTCACGCGCGGCCATGCGCTGTACACGGACATGGGGCGCGTGATCGCGTCGATCACCGCCGATACGCTCGGCTGGCACGACCCGCTCGGCGGCGTCGGCGATGCGCGGTTGTTTGCGCACAAGTACGGCACGACGTCGTACCAGGCCGATCGCAACGCGATGATCCGCAACGGCCGCGACAGTCTCGTGCTCGAGCTCGCGAAATACGGGCTGTCGGCGCGCGACCTGGCCGCGAACGTCAACTTCTTCAGCAAGCTGGACACGCGCGAGGACGGCGCGCTCGATTTCGTCGCGGGACATTCGCCGGCCGGCAGCGCGCTGGACCTGCGCTTCGAGATGAACACGCTCGCGGCGTTCTCGACCGCGCCGCATCCGTTCGATCCGCGCCCCGACTATGCGCCGAAGGCCGTGAAGCTGATCGCGTACCGCGCGTATCCGGCCGATGGCGCGGCGCCCGACGACGACCCGTGCCGGCGCGCGTGCGCCGAGAACACGCGCGGCTTCGCCAACACCGACCGTCTGTTCGCATAAGGAGCGAGGCCATGCCGATCATCGAAAGCCGTCTCGACCCGCGCGACGCAATCCACGACGTCACGCTGAACGCGGGCGACCCGTGGCTGTACGACCTGAAGCGCGGGCAGGTCCTGCGCATTCTCGACCTCGAGGGCAACCAGGCCGTCGATACGCTGTTCTACCGCTCCGACGATCCCGAGGAGCGCTACAGTGCGCAGGACACGATCCGTGCGCAGCGCAACCTGTACCTGAGCGCGGGCAGCGTGCTCGTCTCGAGCCGCGGCAATCCGATGGCGACGATCGTCGCCGATACGTGCGGCCGCCACGACACGCTCGGCGGCGCCTGCGCGGCCGAGAGCAACACGGTGCGCTATGCGCTCGACAAACGCTACATGCACAACTGCCGCGACAGTTTCCTCAACGCGATCGCGCACTGCACATGCGGAACCGGCGCGCGGCTCACCAAGCGCGACCTGGTCGGCAATGTCAATTTCTTCATGAACGTACCCGTCACGCCGCGCGGCGGGCTCACGTTCGAGGACGGCATCTCCGCGCCCGGCAAATACGTCGAGATGCGCGCGGAGATGGACGTTACGGTGCTGATCTCGAACTGCCCGCAGCTCAACAATCCGTGCAACGGCTACAACCCGACGCCCGTGCGGCTGACGATCTGGGAGGCCGCATGAGATTCTCCAAAGTGCTCGTCGCGAACCGCGGCGAAATCGCCTGCCGCGTGATCCGCACGCTGAAGCGCCTCGGCATCGCGTCGGTCGCGATCTATTCGGACGCCGATCGCGACGCGCGCCACGTGGCGCTCGCCGACGAGGCCGTGCGAGTCGGGCCGGCACCGGCGGCCGACAGCTATCTGAACGTCGCGGCGATCCTCGCGGCCGCGCGCGAGACCGGCGCGCAGGCGGTGCACCCCGGCTACGGCTTCCTGTCCGAGCATGCCGGTTTCGCCGACGCATGCGAAGCGGCCGGCCTGCGCTTCATCGGGCCGCGCGGCGATCACATGCGCGCGTTCGGTCTCAAGCACACCGCGCGCGAACTCGCCGCCGCGCAGGGCGTCGCGCTGCTGCCGGGTACCGGGCTGCTCGACGACGTGGCGACGGCGCTCGCCGAAGCCGACGCGATCGGCTACCCGGTGATGCTGAAAAGCACCGCCGGCGGCGGCGGCATCGGCATGTCGCTGTGCCGCGATGCCGCGCAGCTCGGCGCGGCGTTCGAATCCGTCGTGCGGCTCGGCACCGCGAACTTCGCGCATGCGGGCGTGTATCTCGAGAAGTTCGTCGAACACGCGCGGCACATCGAGGTGCAGATCTTCGGCGACGGCCGTGGCGGCGCGATCTCGCTCGGCGAACGCGATTGCTCGGTGCAGCGGCGCAACCAGAAAGTGATCGAGGAAACGCCCGCGCCCGACCTGACCGACGCCGAGCGCGACGCGTTGCACGCGAGCGCGGTGCGGCTGGCGCGCGCGGTGGGTTACGCGTCGGCCGGCACGGTCGAGTTCGTGTTCGACGCGAGCGCGCGGCGGTTCTATTTCCTCGAGGTGAACACGCGGCTGCAGGTCGAGCATGGCGTGACCGAAGCGGTGACGGGCGTCGATCTCGTCGAATGGATGATCCTGCAGGCCGAAGGCGACCTGCCGCCGCTCGACACGCTTGCCGTTGCGCCGCGCGGCGCGAGCATTCAGGTGCGGCTCTATGCGGAGGATCCGCACAAGCAGTTCCAGCCGAGTGCCGGGCTGCTCACGCACGTCGCGTTTCCCGAAAACGTGCGGGTCGACGGCTGGATCGAGGCAGGCACGGAGATCAGCGCGTTTTACGATCCGCTGCTCGCGAAGCTGATCGTGCGCGGCGACACGCGGCGCGACGCGCTGGCCGCGCTGCGGGCCGCGCTCGAACAGACCGAGCTGTACGGGATCGAGACCAATCTCGACTACCTGCGTGCCGTGGCCGGCTCCGACACGTTTGCGCGCGGCGCGCCGACGACCGCCTTTCTGTCGCGCTTCGCGTTCGCGCCGCACACGATCGACGTGCTCGACGGCGGCGTGCAGACCACCGTGCAGCAGTCCCCGGGGCGCGTCGGCTACTGGAGTGTCGGGGTGCCGCCGTCGGGTCCGATGGACGATCGCGCGTTCGATCTCGCCAACGCGCTGATCGGCAACCCGCGCGACGCGGCCGGGCTCGAGTTCACGATGGTCGGCGCGACGCTGCGCTTCAATACCGCGACGCTGTTCGCGCTCGGCGGCGCGCCGCTCTCGGCCACGCTCGACGGCGAGCCCGTGCCGTTCTGGCAGGTCGTTCGCGCGCGGGCGGGCGCGGTGCTGAAACTGGGCGGCGTGACGGGCGCGGGCGTGCGTGCGTGTCTCGTCGTCAAGGGCGGGCTGCAGGTGCCCGACTATCTCGGCAGCAAGGCGACCTTCACGCTGGGCCAGTTCGGCGGCCACGCGGGCCGCGCGCTGCGCAAGGGCGACGTGCTGCATCTGCACGCGGACGCCGGGCGCGGCGACGCGGGCGCGGCGCTGTCGACGGCCGACGTTCCCGCGCTGACGCATGCGTGGACGCTCGGCGTGCTCGATGGCCCGCACGGCGCACCGGATTTCTTCACGCCGGACGACATCGCGATGCTCCACGGCACGCAATGGACGGTCCACTACAACTCCAGCCGCACCGGCGTGCGGCTGATCGGGCCGAAGCCGCGGTGGGCGCGTGCGGACGGCGGCGAGGCTGGGCTGCATCCGTCGAACATCCACGACAACGCGTATGCGATCGGTGCCGTCGACTTCACCGGCGACATGCCGGTGATTCTCGGCCCGGACGGGCCGAGCCTCGGCGGTTTCGTGTGTCCGGTGACGGTCGTGCGCGACGAGTTGTGGAAGCTCGGGCAGTTGCGGCCGGGCGATACCGTGCAGTTCGTGCGTGCGGGCGCGTCGGCCGGGAAACCGGCTGACGAGATCGTGCAGCCGACGCGCGACGTCGCCGCGGCGCCCGGCGAATGCGTGCTGCATCGCGACCCGTCGGCCGGCGGCGTCGGCGTCGTCTATCGGCGCTCGGGCGATCGCAACGTGCTGGTCGAATACGGGCCGCTCGTGCTCGACCTGAACCTGCGCTTTCGCGTGCACGCCCTCATGTGCTGGCTCGACGCGCACCGGTTGCCCGGCATGCTCGACCTGACGCCGGGCATCCGTTCGCTTCAGGTGCAGTTCGATGCAAGCGTGCTGTCGCTCGAAACACTGCTCGCGCATCTGCAGGCCGCCGAGCGCGAATTGCCCGACGTGGCCGACATGCGCGTGCCGAACCGCATCGTGCATCTGCCGCTGTCGTGGGACGACCCGTCGACGCGCGTCGCGATCGAGCGCTACATGCAGTCGGTGCGGCCCGACGCGCCGTGGTGTCCGAGCAATATCGAGTTCATCCGGCGCATCAACGGCCTTGCGAGCATCGACGACGTGAAGCGCATCGTGTTCGACGCGCGCTACCTGGTGATGGGGCTCGGCGACGTCTACCTCGGCGCCCCCGTCGCGACGCCGATCGATCCGCGCCACCGGCTCGTGACGACCAAGTACAACCCCGCGCGGACCTGGACGCCGGAGAACGCGGTCGGCATCGGCGGCGCGTATCTGTGCGTGTACGGGATGGAAGGGCCCGGCGGCTATCAGTTCGTCGGCCGTACCGTGCAGATGTGGAACCGTCACCGCAGCACGCGCGAATTCGAAGCCGGCAAGCCGTGGCTGCTGCGGTTCTTCGACGAGATCCGTTTCTATGAAGTCAGCGAGGCCGAATTGAGCGAGTTGCGCGCGGATTTCATCGCGGGCCGCGCGACGCTGAAGATCGAGGATTCCGTGTTCGATCTGCGCGCCTACAACGGCTTCCTGCACGACGAGGCCGACTCGATCGCGGCGTTCAAAGCGACGCAGCAGGCCGCATTCGACGCCGAACGCGAGCGGTGGCGGGCAGCCGGCCATGCGGAATACGTCGGCGAGACGGAGCAGGACGACGCGCATGCGGCGCCGGCGGCAGCCACGCTCGACGATACGCAGCGGGCGATCGCCGCGGACGTGTCGGGCAGCGTATGGAAGGTGCTGGTGGAAGCCGGTGAGCGCGTGACCGAAGGGCAGGTCGTCGCGATCGTCGAATCGATGAAGATGGAGGTGGCGGTGACGGCAACGGAAGACGGCACGATCGAGACGATCGATTGCGCGCCCGGCGCGGCGGTGGTGGCCGGGCAGCGGCTGATGGTGATGAAGGCGGGTGCCGCCGAGGAGGTGGCATGAGCACGACGGAGCACTCGATCCTGCCGGGGCTGCAATCGATTGCCGCGCTGCGCGCGCGTTACGCGGCGGGCGACCTGACGCCGCATGCGCTCGTCGATGCGATTGCCGCGCATTTCGACGCGGGCGATCCGCACCATGCGTGGATCCGGCCGCTGACGCGCGACGAGATGTCGTCGTATGCCGACGCGCTGGCCGGTCGCGACATGGCGTCGCTGCCGCTTTACGGCGTGCCGTTCGCGATCAAGGACAACATCGATCTCGCCGGCATACCGACGACGGCAGGCTGCCCCGCGTACGCCTACACGCCGGCACGCAGCGCGCCCGTCGTCGAACGGCTGATCGCGGCCGGCGCGATTCCCGTCGGCAAGACCAATCTCGACCAGTTCGCGACCGGGCTCTCGGGGCAGCGCTCGCCTTACGGCGCGTGCCGCAATGCGCTCGATCCGCGCTACGCGTCGGGCGGCTCCAGCTCGGGGTCGGCCGTGGCGGTCGCGCTCGGCGTCGCAGCGTTCTCGCTCGGCACCGACACGGCCGGCTCGGGGCGCGTGCCGGCCGCGTTCCACGGGCTGGTCGGGCTCAAGCCGACGCGTGGCGTGCTGAGCACGCTCGGCGTGGTGCCTGCCTGCCGGTCGCTCGATTGCGTATCGGTGTTCGCGCGTTCGGCGGACGATGCGCGCACGGTGTTCGCCGCCGCGCACGGCGTGACCGAAGGCGACCCGTACGGGCGCGCGTGGCAACCGCTGTTGGGCGCGGACGGCTTGCGAGCGCACGCGGCGCGGCCGCTCGGGCAAGTGCGTTTCGGCACGCCGCGCGCCGATCAGCTCGAATTCTTCGGCGACGCGTCGTATCGCGCGGCCTGGGCGGCGGCGCTCGAGCGGCTTCGCGCGACCGGCGCGCAACTCGTCGAGATCGACTTCGACCCGTTCCTGGCCGCCGCGCGGCTGCTGTACGAAGGCCCGTGGGTGGCCGAGCGGCTCGCCGCGATCGGCGCGTTCGCCGCGCGCGAACCCGATGCGCTGCATCCGGTGATCCGCGAAATCGTCGGCGGCGCGTCGCGCTTCAGCGCCGCCGATGCGTTCACCGCGTTCGACCGGCTCGCCGCGCTGCGGATCGACGCGGCCCGCGCGTGGGATGGCCTCGACGCGATCGTGATGCCGACCTCGGCGACGACGGCCACCGTCGACGCGCTCGAAGCCGATCCGATCGCGATCAATTCGCGCTTCGGCTACTACACGAACTTCGTGAACCTGCTCGACCTGTCGGCGATCGCGGTGCCGGCGGGCACGTGCGAAACCGGGCCGCACGCGGGCTTGCCGTTCGGCATCACGTTCGTCGGTCGCGCGCACGACGATGCGCGGCTGCTCGATCTCGCGCACGCGTGGGGCGACGGCGCCGCGAGCGCCGGCGACCTCCGGCCATCGGCAGCCGCGGTCACGCCGCGTGCCGCATCGGCCGGCGTCGTGCGGCTGGCCGTCGTCGGCGCGCATCTTCGCGGCGAACCGTTGAACGGGCAGCTCACGGAACGCGGCGCGCGCTTCGTCGCCGCCACCACGACGGCGCCCGCCTATCGCCTCTATGCGCTCTCCGCCGAGGCGAGCGGCGGCGTGGCGAAGCCGGGCCTCGTGCGTGTGCCGGACGGCGGCGCGCCGATCGCGGTCGAGATCTGGGAGATGCCGGTCGAGGCATACGGCAGCTTCGTCGCCGGCATCGCGGCGCCGCTCGGTATCGGCACGCTTACGCTCGCCGACGATTCGCGGGTGCAGGGCTTCCTGTGCGAGAGCGTCGCGCTGGGCGACGCGCAGGACATCACGCGCTTCGGCGGCTGGCGGGCCTACCGCGCGCAGTCCGGCGGCGCATTGCACTGATTGCACGGTCGCGCGCTGCCGCGGCAGCCGCGCGACCGGTACCCGAAACCGAAATGGAGATTCCCATGACAACGACCCGCTACACGACCGGCTGGCTCGCGGTGCGCCGCGAGCTGACGACGCGCGGCAAATGGACCCTCGGGCTGGCGTCGTTCCTGCTGCCGTTCGCCGTCTGGTGCCTGATCAGCTATGTGCCGTTCGTCTGGCATCCGCAAATGCGCGTGACGAATCCGGGCAGCGTCGACTATTTCCAGACCGGCATGCAGGTCGATCGCGACGTGTTCGACGACGAGCTCGCGCATGCGCGGGCCGCCCACGCCGCGGTGCCCGAAGGCGTGCGCGCGAATCCGGTCTACCTGCCGGCGCCGCATCAGGTGCTGCGTGCGTTCTACACGGCGTTCACGACGCCGCCGGCCTCCCGCGACGGCGTATGGCTGCACGAGAGCCTGTGGCACAGCATCCGCATCATCTTCTGGGGCTTCGTGATCTCGTCCGCGATCGGCGTGCCGCTCGGCATCGTCTGCGGCACCTTCAGCGCGCTCGCGCGGCTGCAGGAGCCGTTCCTGGAGTTCTTCCGCTACCTGCCGGCGCCGGCGTTCGGCGCGCTGATGGTCGCGATACTCGGCATCTACGATGCGCCGAAGATCGCGATCATCGTGATCGGCACGCTGTTCCAGCAGGTGCTGATCATCGCGAATACCACACGCAAGCTCGAATACGGGCTGTTCGAGGCCGCGATGACGCTCGGCACGAAGAAGCTGAAGCTGCTCACGCATGTCGTGATTCCGGGCGTGCTGCCGGACCTGTATCGGGATCAGCGGATCCTGCTCGGCTGGGCATGGACCTACCTGATCGTCGCCGAACTCGTCGGCACCAGTTCCGGCATCACGTGGTACATCAGCCAGCAGGCGCGCTACCAGCATTTCGACAACGTGTATGCGGCGATCCTGATGATCGGGATCATCGGCCTCGGCACCGACATCGTGCTCGGGCTGCTCGGCCGCCGGTTCTTTCCGTGGGACCGCACGCTCAAGGCGTGACATCCGTTGACGCAACCCCATCGACCGTTTCTCGCAGAGGGCATCATGCAGAACCCCCAGGCCGTTCCCGATTACCTGGTTCAATCCGACGCGGTGCGCGAGCGCTTCGCGCGGCTGAAGGCCCGCGACGTGATACTCGACGTGCGGCACGTCGGCAAGCGTTTCGCGACGCCGCAAGGCGAATGCATCGCGCTCGACGACATCAGTTTCCGCACGCACCGGCGCGAGTTCGTGTGCGTGATCGGCCCGTCCGGCTGCGGCAAGTCGACGTTGATCCGCATCCTGGCCGGGCTCGAGGCGCAGTCGAGCGGCGAGGTGCTGCTGGACGGCAAGCCGGTGCAGGGGCCGGGCGCCGATCGCGGGATGGTGTTCCAGGGCTATACGCTGTTTCCGTGGCTCACGGTGAAGAAGAACGTGATGTTCGGCCTGCGCATGAACGGCAGCAGCAGCGGCGAGGCCGAGCGCGAGGCGCTGCAGTGGCTCGATCTCGTCGGGCTGACGCGTTTCGCGGACGTGTATCCGCATCAGTTGTCGGGCGGCATGAAGCAGCGTGTGGCGATTGCCCGCGCGCTCGCGAACCGTCCGCGGATCCTGCTGATGGACGAACCGTTCGGTGCGCTCGACGCGCAGACGCGGGCGCGGATGCAGGCGCACCTGCTCGACATCTGGCGCAACATCGACGTGACGATCCTGTTCATCACGCACGACCTCGACGAGGCGATTTTTCTGGCCGACCGGATCCTGGTGCTGAAAGCGAACCCTGGCGGAGTGCAGGAACTGATCGAGGTGCCGGTGCCGCGGCCGCGCGACCTCTCGCAGGTCAATACGCCCGAGTTCATCGCGACGAAAGCGCGGCTCGAGGCACTGATCCATCCGAAGGAGGCCGTCACGGCGGAAGACGAGGGTGTCAAGCCGCACATGATCCGGATGACGGACGTTTCGGACAACGTCGAGTAGCGGCGAGCGTGCCGCGACATGTCACGCGGTCACGCGCTTGCGTGGTTGATTCGAGGCAGCCATGCAAACGCGATCGTCACCAGCGTCACGCCCACCACGAGCATCGGCACCACCATGGGCCACGCGCCCAGGTGATAGCGCGGATCGGTGAAGCTCGCTGCCGTCTGGCCCGCGCTGAACGCGAAGAACATCATGATGAAGCCGGACCAGGAGACGGCGCGGCCTGCAAGGTGGGGCAGGCCGCTGACCGCTCCAGCCTGTCCGCACGGCTGATGAATGCCGTGGCCGAGGCAATACACGCCATGCCCGACGAGCAGCGGCCAGATGCTGCCGGGAAGCAGCGCGCACCCCAATGCCTGGATCACCGCGCCGGACAGGCTCAACGTCGCGCCTTGTCGTACCGTTCGCAACATGCTTTGGCGGCGCAGCAACACGCGGCAGCCAAACGTACTCAGCACGTAGACGAGCGTCCCGGTTGCCGGTATCCAGCCATAACGCTGGGGCGAGATGCCGAGCTGCCCGATGTAGATCGTCGGCGACAGCAGCAGAAAGCAGAACATGCCGGTGTACGTCGACGCGGCCAGCAGCGTCCATACCCTGAACGGGGCATTGCCGAGTATCTCGCGCACCTCCCGGGTCGAGTTCCGGCTCGGCGGGCTGCGCACGAAGCTTTCCTCGAAGCCGTACCAGCACATGACGAGCAACCCGAACGCATACACGCTCATCCCGGCGAGCACCCATCGCCATCCGGCTTGCTGGGCGACATACGCACCGAGGAGCGGGGCGAGGAACGCCATCATCCCCATCCCCATGAAACCGCGCGCCATCACGTACGGACCGTCGCCCGCCGAATACCGGTCGCGCACCGTCGCACGCGCGCATACCAGTATCGCGGCCATGGCCAGCCCCTGCATCGCGCGAGCGGCCACCAGCATCGCCGCGGTCGAGGCCAGCGCAGCGGCCAGCGCGGTCAGCGCATAGAGCGCAAGGCCGGTCAGCAGCACGGGGCGGCGGCCGAACCGGTCGGCAAGGCTGCCCATCGGCAATTGCCCGACACCGAATATCAGCGCGAAAACCGTGAGGCTGACACTGGCGGAGCCCAGCGTGGCGGCGATTTCGGGCAGCGCCGGCAGGTAACTGTCGGTCGCCACCGGCTGGGCCGCCAGCAGAAGCGGCAACATGAGCGCGAAGTTCAGGCGAGCGGGTCGCGTGGTGTCCGGCATGGCGGTTTTCGACACGGTATCGGGCATCGAGCTTCGAATAAGGGCAGCGGTTACGCAAGGTTGCTCGTGCGGCGAGGGCGGCCGCGGCGAGCTGAAATGGCTGGACGGAAGGGGCGCCGAACCCGACGCCCCGCCGAACGCCGGTTAGCCGCCGACGGATCCGGGCACGGGTTCGCGCACGACGCGATCGTGCGACAGTGCCTCGGCGCGCAGCAGGTCGTATTCTGCCTTGCCGACCGGTTGCGCGTTCGCTCGCCCCAAATCGTTCAAATGGACACGACTGGTCTCGCGTGCGCTCCAGGCCGCGAGCGACGCGATCATGGTGATGCCGAACGCGATCGCACCGACGATCAGCCAGACGTGATGGGCACCCGGCGGCGCGACCGCGGTGAACAGCGCGGGCAGCATCGCCGTGGCCGCGGTACCGAGGTTCTGCGCGATGGCCATCGCAGACACGCGCGTGCGGGTCGGGAAGAGTTCCGGGTAAAAGGCGGGAAATACCGCGTTGTAGCCCTGGTACACCACGCCCCACATCAGCATCGACATCACGAAGGCGAGCGGCACGTTCCGGATGCTGATCGCATACAGGTAGGCGAACGCAAGCAGTCCGGCGGCCAGCGAGCCGACGATGATCGGCGGCCGGCGGCCGACGCGGTCGGACAGGTTGCCGACGAACGGAATCACGATCATCGCAACGATATTGCCCATCACCGTGATCCAGAGATAGACATCCTTCTGGAATCCGATTCCATACGCCGGCTGGACCGCATAGGCCGCGCCGAAGATCGTCGCGACGACCGGAATCACGTTCATCATCGACATGCAGGCCACGCGCAGCATGTCGGGAAAGTGGTGCCTGAAAGCGTCGGCCACCGGCGAGCCGGCTTGCGACCGGTTGCGCACCGCTTCGTCGAAGGCCGGCGACTCGTCGACCTCGCGGCGAATGATCAGGCCCGCGACGATGACCAGCGCACTCAGCAGGAACGGAATGCGCCAGCCCCAGCTGTCGAATTGCGCGGACGGCATGTAGTAGGCGAGCGGCAGGAACACGGCGGCGGCCAGCACTTGCCCGGCCTGCACGCCCTGCAGCGTGAAGCTGACGAAGTAGCCGCGCCGGCCGAACGGCGCGTGCTCCAGGATCATCGAGCTCGCGCCGGTGATCTCGCCGGCCACGGCGAAACCCTGCAGCAGGCGAAGCGTCACGAGCAACGCGGGCGCGATCAGCCCGGCTTGCTGATAGGTCGGCAGGAGGCCGACGCCGACGGTCGAGATGCCCATCAGGAACATGCAGAACAGCAGGACGGTTTTCCGTCCGCGCGTATCGCCGAGGTGGCCCAGCACGAACGCGCCGATCGGGCGGGACACGTAGCCGACGCCGTAAGTGGCCAGCGACGCGATGATGGCGGTGGTGGGGCTGCCGTGCGGAAAGAATATCTGCGGGAAGATCAGCGCCGATGCCGTGGCGTAGATGAAGAAATCGTAGTATTCGAGCACCGATCCGATCCAGCCGCTGATGGCGGCTTTTCTCGATTGGTGCCTACCCCTGGGCTCGTCTCGCAAGGTCGTGGTCATCGTCGTCTCCGGATATTGATATGCGTGCCGGGCAAGGCGGGTGATGCGCGGCGTCGTCACTGCCCGATGTGTCGACTCCGTCGTGCGACCAGACCGCGGCCCGTCGATACGGCGCGCGGCGAGCACGCGCGGTGCGCAACGCCGCGCGCTGGCGACGGCTGCGCATGCGCGTCGGTCCCGCATCGGCAGCCGATGCGGGAATCGGCTTATTCGTCGCCGAGCGCCGAAACCGCGGCCCTCAGTGCGAGCAGATAGCTTTGGACCCCGAACCCGCAAATTTGCCCGCTGACGATCTCGGCCAGGACGGAGTGATGCCGGAACGGCTCGCGTGCATGAATGTTGGACATGTGCAGCTCGACGATCGGGCACGTGAGGATCGCCAGGGCATCGCGAATGCCGTAGCTGTAATGCGTCCATGCGCCCGCGTTGATCAGCACCGCGTCCTGGCGTTCCTCGAAAGCGCGATGGATGCGCTCGCACATCGCGCCTTCGCCGTTGGTCTGGAACGACTCCACCTGTACGCCCAGTTCCGTCGCCAGCGCTTGCAGCCGCGCATCGATCTGCGCGAGCGTGATCGTCCCGTACTGCGCGGGATCGCGCTTGCCGAACATGTTGTGATTGATGCCGTGCAGCATCAGGATCTTCTTCATGCGAATCTCCGTCGCGGGTTCAATCAAAGGGCACGGCCAGGCGATCGATCACCGCGCTGGTCTGCGGGCGTACGCCGCGCCACCACGCGAATGCTTCGGCCGCCTGCTCGACCAGCATGCCGACGCCATCCGCGATCCCGTGGACCCCTGCGTTTTTCGCGAGCCGCAGAAACGGCGTCAGACGCTTGCCGTATGCCAGTTCGTAGGCCGTGCCGGCCGGGCTGAACACGCTCGGCGGGACCGGCGGCAGGTCGCCGGTCAGGCTGGCCGACGTCGCATTGACGACCAGGTCGAAACGCCCCATCCGGGCGAGGTCCGCGTAGCCGCTGGCGACGAGCGGACCGCGTCCGGCGACCTGCTCCGCCAGTGCGCGCGCCTTGTCGACGTCGCGATTCGCGATGACCAGTTCGGCCGGTCCCGCTTCGAGGAACGGCAACAGCGCGCCGCGCCGCCTGCGCCGAGCACCAGCACACGCTTGCCGGCCATCGGCAGGTTGAGGTTCGCTTCGATGTCGCGCACCAGCCCGATGCCGTCGAAGTTGTCCGCCAGGATGCGGCCGCCGTCGAACTTGAGCGCGTTGGCCGCGCCCGCCAGCCGCGCGCGCTCGCTGCGTTCGTCCGACATCGCGAACGCGTCGAGCTTGAACGGCGCGGTGACGTTGATGCCTTTGCCGCCACCCTCGAAAAACGCCCGAACCGCGGCCGCGAACGCGCCTGCCGGCGCGACGGGCCCCTCGATCGCCGTATAGCTGATGTCCTGCCGCGTTTCCTTCGCGAACAGACCGTGAATCAGCGGGGATTTCGTGTGCCCGATCGGATTGCCGATCACCGCGTATTGGTCGGTCATCATTGGCTCGCTTTTGAATAGAGGACGCCGTCGGCCTGCATCGCGTCGATCTCGGCCGAATCGAACCCGAGGGCGCGCGCGACTTCCGCGTTGTGCTGCCCGAGATCGGGCGCGACGTCGCGAATCGTCGTGTCGCAATCGGAAAACCGGAACGGCAGGTTCGGCAGGCGCAGCGTCCCGTAGCGCGGATGCTGTTGCTCGACGACCATGCCTCTGGCCTGGATCTGCGGATCGTTCAGCACTTCGTCGATGCGCTGCACCTTCGCGCACGGCACGTCGATGCCGTCCAGCAGGTCCAGTACCGACGCGACGGAGCGCGCGGCCACCCACGGCTCGACGACCGACAGAATCTCCGCGCGGTGCGCGTTGCGCCCGACGCTGTCGTGGAAGCGCGTATCGGCGCCGAAATCCGCCGGCCCGCCGTGCGTCGCGATCAGCTCGGCGAAGCGTTTCCACGCATCGTCGACTTGCGCGGCGATCACGAGATCGCCGTCCGACGCGCGGAACACGCCGTAGAGCGTCGAGGTCGGCATGTCGTGCCCGGTCTGCTCGGGCAGCACGCCCTGCAGCGTGTAGCACTGCACCGCATATTCGTGCATCGATACCAGCGTGTCGTACAGCGCCATGTCGATGTGCTGCCCGCGGCCGCTCTTCACGCGCCCCAGCAGCGCGGCGTTGATGGCCGCGACCGCATGGATGCCGGTGTACATGTCGCCGAGCGAGATGCGCAGCAGCGGCGGCCGTTCGCCCGGCGTGCCGACCATCTGCATGATCCCGCTCTTGGCCTCGGCGATCAGCCCGAAGCCCGCGCGATGCGCATCGGGGCCGGTATGCCCGTACGCGGAAATCGAACAGTAGACGAGGCCCGGATTGCGCGCCGACAGTTCGTCATAACCGAGCCCGAGCTTGTCCAGCGCGCCCGGCCGATAGTTCTCGATGAACACGTCGGCGGAGTCGCACAGCCGCTGCATGAATGCCTTGCCGCGCGCATCCTTCATGTTGACGCTCACGCCGCGCTTGCCCATGTTGAGCTGCAGGAAGTAGCCGCTTTGCTGGTCGTCGAGCACGGTCGCGTGCTGCCGTCCGGCGTCGCCTGACCCGGGGCGCTCGACCTTGATGACTTCGGCGCCGAGCGCCGCCAGACAGCGTCCGACATACGGCCCGGCAAGGAAGTGGCTGTAGTCGACGACGCGAATGCCTTCGAGTGGGCGAGCCTGCATTACAGTGCCTCCGGGCGGCGCGGCACCATCAGGCGATGCTCGCCGTGTTGAACGACCTGACCGTCCTGATTGATCAGCTCCGACGGCAGCACGACGATGCCCCAGCCCGGGCGACTCTTGCTCGCCCGCATCGAGCCGACGCGAAACTTGACGTGAAGCACGTCGCCGACCTTGATCGGCAGCAGGAAATCCCAGGTCCAGCCGAGCGACATGCCCGGCAGAAAGCGATAGTCGCTCTGCGTCTTCAGGCCGTCGGCGATGGACAGGCCGAACAGCCCGTGCGCGACGAGGCAGCCGAAGTGGCTGGCGTTCGCGTATTCCTCGTCCACGTGGACGGGCGTATGGTCGCCGGTGAGGTCGGCGTACGCGAGGATGCGCGCCTTGGTCACGGTGTAAGTCGGGCTCGTGCACGTGTCGCCCTCGCGGGCGTCGTCCCAGTATTTTTCGACGATCGTCATGGTCATGCCTCCGCGCGCGGGTTGATCGCCAGTGCCTGCGCGACGCAGGAAGCCGGCCTGGCCTGGATCAGTTCGACCGCCAGCCCGTCGGGCAGGCGAAGCCAGTTCCGTCCCTGCGGCATTTCCGTCACGCCGAATCGTTGTGCCGCGGCCAGCGCGGCCTCCAGGTCCTCGCACATCACGCCGAGATGGGCGAGGCGGCCTTCCGGGCCGTCGTGTTCCGGCGCGTGGATGAACTGCAGGCCGCCGAGCGTCCAGTACTGCCGCGGCGCGTCGAGCGTGCCGTCCACTTCGCGCAGGGTCATGCCGAGCACGTCCTCGAAGAAACGGATGTGCCAGCGGATGTCCTTCACCCAGATCGCGACGTGTTCGAGATAGGCTTTCGGGACGCTCATGCGGCGGTCTCCTTCCGTTGACGGTCGGCCATCGCGCGTTCCAGCCCCTTGATGCAGGCGACGAGCGTGGCATTGACCGGGGTCGGCACGCCGTAGCGCTGCCCCCAGCGCACGACCGAACCGTTGATGAAGTCGATTTCGGTGATCGAGCCCTTCTCGAGGCTTTGCAGCATCGACGTCTTGAAGCTCGCGGGCAGCCCCTCGGCGGCCAACGTCCATGCCTGCTCGGGATCGGTCATCGACAGCTTCACGCCCGCCGCCTGGGCGGCCGCGATCGCCTCGGCCACGGCCGCGAGCGACGTCGCCTTCAACAGCGGCTCGTCGTAAAGCTGCCCGTAGGTGAGACCGGTCAGGCCGGTCAGCGCGCCCGTTGCGACATTCACCAGCAGCTTGTCCCACATCGTGCCGACGATGTTGTCGCTGATCGTCGTGGCGAGGCCCGCGGCATTGAACGCGGCGGCGATTGCCTCGACGCGCGGCGTGATGCGGCCGTCGAGTTCGCCGATATAGGTGTATTTGCCGATCACGCCGGATTCGATGTGACCCGCGCCGCGCAGCACGCCGCCGACGTAGGTCTTGCCCGCGAGGACGCGCTCGCGGCCGACGACGTCGATCAGGATGTCCTCGTGTCCGAGGCCGTTCTGCAGCGACAGCACGGTGGTATCGGGCCCCACCAGCGACTGGGCGCCGCGGATGGCCGCATCGGTGTGGAACGACTTGACCAGCACGACCACCAGGTCGGCCACGCCGACATCGGCAGCCCGCGTCGTCGCGTGGACCCGTACGTGGCGGGTGCCGCCGGTATCGTCGACGCGCAGGCCGTTATCGCGCATCGCATCGACGTGCGCGGGCGAGCGGTCGATCAGTCAGGTCTCGTGGCCACCTTGGGTGAGGGTGGCGCCGATCGCGCAGCCCAGTGCGCCGGCCCCCAGAATCGCTATTTTCAATGGCTTCTCCTTGACGTATGGCGTCACGATAGGAGTCGCTGCTCATGCCGACAATGCAATGGATACAATGTCGTCATTGCCATGGACAATAACGCCACGATGCCCGCCGACCTGCCCGACCTGAAGCTGCTTCAGCTTTTCGATCTCCTGTACGACGTGCGCAGCGTCACGCGCGTCGCCGAGCAACTGGGCCAGAGCCAACCGACGGTCAGCATCTGGCTCGGGCACTTGCGGGAACATCTGCACGATCCGCTGTTCATTCGCACACCCGGCGGCATGGCGCCGACCCCGCAAGCCGACGCGCTGATCGGGCCCTGCCGGGAAATTCTCGAATCCCTGCGGCGCTTCACCGCGTGGGAGATCGCGTTCGATCCCGCGACGGCCCAGCGACGGTTTCGCATCTGCATGACCGACGCGAGTCACGTCACGCTGCTCCCGCGGCTGCTGGCCCATGTCCGCGCGCAGGCGCCCGGCGTCCGGCTGGAAGCCGCACGGATCGACGGCAATACGGAACGCGCGCTCGAATCCGGCGAAGCCGATCTCGCGATCGGCTACGTGCCGTGGCTGGGCGGCGGCATTTATCAGCAGAAGCTGTACGACCAGGACTGGGTCTGTCTGGCCAACCGGCATCATCCGAGGATTCGCGGCCGCCTCGGCGCGAAGCAGTACCGTGCCGAAGGCCATGTCGCCATTACGGGCGGAACGGGGGCGCAACTGCTCGAACAGGCGCTGCGGCAGGCGCGCATCGAGCGAGACGTCGTGCTGGAGTTGCCGGGTTTCCTGGGTTTGGGTGCGATCGTCCAGACGACCGACCTGATCACGACGTTACCGCGCCATATCGGCCAGACCCTGGCTCAGGCGAGCGATCTGGCGGTTCATGCCTGCCCGATCCCGGTCGAAGGCTTCGCGGTTCGGCAGCATTGGCATGCGCGCTATCACCACGAGGCCGGCAATCGATGGCTGCGCGGTGTCGTGATCCGGTTGTTCGGTGCATCGCATCCGTCCACGGCGTAGGGAAGTGCGCGTGTTCGGCGGTGCCTGGAGACCGAACGTCACCGCCGGACGGCAGCCACGAACGGCACGACCGGTTCTCGATGCACCGATCGTGCCGCCGTGTGGCCGGACGGCGTGCGCTGGCCGGCCTCAACCGTTCATCAGCGCCACGATCTGCGCGGCGCCGAGCGCGCCGCGGTAAATGCGCAGGTCCTCGAGCAGGCCGTTGAAGGTCGAGACGGGGTACTGCGATTTGCCGAGCCAGTTATGCGTGAGACCGCCGAGCCGGAACGGCGCGAGAAACATGCCCGTGTTGCCGGCGACCGGCTTGCCGTTCATGTAAAGCGTCGCCGTCGGGCCGGCGAGCGTGACCGCCACGTGCACCCATTGCTTGTCCGGCATCGTCGGTGCGTCGACCATCTGGTCGCCGAACCCGTTCACCGCGATCGCGAAGCGCATCGACTGATTGTCGGTGCGCCAGTCGGTACGCGGCATCAGCGTGACGTAGCTGCCGAAGCGGCCGCTCAGGTCGAGAATCGGTGCCCAGCTTTGCCCGCGGTCGTTCCAGTACACCCACACCGCGATCGTGAAATCCGCTACGTCGGACAGAATCTCGCCCGCCAGTTCGACGTACGCGCCGGCTCCGTTGAGCGACACCGCATGGGTGCGGCGTCCCGGGGCCCATGTCGCCCCGTTCAGCGTGCCGTGGTGGCCGTTGCCCGACCGGTCGGCGGCCGTGAGGCCGCTGCCCTCATCGAACGTCAGGTGCGCGAGCAACAGCGTCGAGGTTGCCACCTTCACCTCGTTCGACGCGGCCGATTCGCCCGCCGGCGTTTGCGCCGTGACGACATAGAAGTACGTGCCGGGCCCGGGCGGCGTATCGGTGTGCGTCAGCCAATCGGTGACGCCGGTGCGGAGGGTGGTGTACGGCCCCCCGGCGATCGTCGCACGCTTGACGTTGTAGCCGCTCGCATTGCTGCATCCCCACCAGGACAGCACGACCTTGTCCGCGCTTGCGTAGCCGGTGAGGCCGCTCGGCGTCGGGGCCGGTGCGCCCGGATCGCGCGTGCACGTGAGCGTGCCGTAGCCGAGCTGGTCGTAGCCGCCGCTGGCGCTGCCGTAGTTGCCGCCGCCGCCTTCCGGCGCAACGAATTCGGCAAAGCGTTGCGTGTAAGGTGCCGCGAGACCCTTTCGATTGATGTAATGGTTTGCCACCAGGGCCCAGCAAGGGCGGCCGCCGCCTTGCGAACCGGTCGCGAACGCCGTCTGCGTGACGTCCACGTTCTGGTAGGTGGCGAACGGCACGGGGAAGAACGAGCCGTCCGCCTGCTTGAGGTTCGACTTCGCCACGTATTCGGCGCCCGCCAGGAAGCGGTTGTTGTCGTAACCGTACAGATCGATGCCCTGATTCCACGCCATTTCGCAGATCGCGCCGGTCAGCGCGATGCCGAGCTGGGTATGGCCCTGGTCGCGGCCGGCTTCCTGCCATTGGCCGAGGTAACCGGGGTGTACGAAATACACGGCCATGCCGATACTGCCGTTGCCGGCGCCGTTCTTGAAGTACGAGACGGCATCGTCGACGATATCCGCGTTGTCGCACAGTACGCCGATGGCCAGCATCGACGCGAGGTTGCACAGTTCCCAGTTGGCCCAGTAATGCGTGCGTTGGCGGTCGACCGGGCGGTGCAGGAACCCGTGGTTGATCGGATGGAAGACGTCGAGCATCATCTTCTGAAACGCGGCGAGGCCGCCGGCGCTCCAGCCGTCGTAACCGCGCATCATCTCGCCCACGTTCGCGAATTCGTAGCCGTAGATGCCGGCAGCCAACGCCACGTTGCTGTTGCCGCCGAGCGCCGTGAGCGTCGACGACCACCTGTCCAGGTACTCCACCGCCTTGTCGCCGTGACGCTTGTCGCCCGATACCCGCCAGCACAGCGCATGGCCATAGGCGAAGGCGATGTCGCCGTAGAGGATCCAGTAGTTCTCGTTGCTGCCGCCGCGCCTGATCTCGGGCTGCGGGTTCGGGATGCTCGTCAGGCGGGTATGGAAGTTGGAGAGGAGCAGGTTCCAGCTGTCGATCCACGGCGAAGCATGTGCGCCGACCTTGGCGCGCATGCGTGCGAAATCCGCTTCGGTATGGAGCAGGCCGGGATGGGAGAAGGTGCGGATTCGAGCGGCGCCGGTTGACGGCGTACCATCCTCGCTACCGTTCGATGCGGGCACGGCGCCCGACGACTGACCGCTACTGGCCGGCGCTGTGCGCACGCCCTCGGCAAACGCGTTTTCACTGTCTCCGCCGCATCCTGCCAGGAGCGTTGCACTGAGTCCCATCAGGAAATGGCGCCGCGCTATGTTTTCGATGATACCGAGCCCGGCGATTTCCTCGGATAAGGGTGTCGCCGCGTCCTTGTCTCTCATGTATGGACTCCTTTTCTTTTGATATAATCGAATTGTTAGTGAATGTACTAACTGTTCCGTATTTCATTATGAGCGGCTGGGTATTCTATCCAGCAGGGCAGGGAGGCGATCAAGAGGTAAATAACGAATTCACTGATGACATGTGTTTGTCATGTCGGCGACGTAGCGGCATCGAGACGCGCGGGGGCGCCGTCGTGCGACGGTCATCGGACACTTGGGCATGGCACACGGGCGCGCGCATCCGGTATCGGCGACGGGTGGAATTCGAATGTGCGAAGGCTGCGATGAGGGCGGAGCTATCTTACTTGATGCGCGCGAGACATGACGTTGCGCCGTGGAAGGCCTTCTCCAAGGCATGAGATCCGCGTAGTCGTCGGCGGTTGCAGCGAGCGGCAATCTGGTGAACAGCCAGACCAGATAGCGATATGGCTCGACGCGGTGCAAGCGTGCGATGCTGCAAGGCTTGACTACCTTCCACCGAGCGCAACATAAAGTGCCACCTGGTTGATAAGGGCCGCATAGCGGGAGCTTGCGAGTTCGGCATCGGCGTTGCGGCTCGCCTGCTGCGCGTCGAGTAAGTTCTGCAGGGGAATTGAACCCGCCCGATATTGCCAGCCGATGCGTTGCTCGCGTTGTCGTGCTGCTTCGAGCGCATCGGCCCATTGCGTGATCTCGGCCTGATAGTCGGCACGCGCGGCAAGTGCGTTCTCTACGTCGCCGAGTGCCTGATAAAACGTCCTGGCGAATGCGACCGCCGCGGCATCATAGGCGGTTTGCGCCGAACCCACCTGCGCTTTCATCGTCCAGACGTTCAGAAACGGCGCCGCGATATCGGCTGCGATCGTGCCGAGCGGGTTTTGCAGCAGATTGCGCAATGCGTCGCTCGCGGTACCGGCCGACCCCGTCAACGTGAGGTTAGGGTAGAAACTGGTCCGTACGGCATCCACCCTTGCGAGTGTGCTTCGCGTGCGCAACTCCGCCGCCATGACGTCTGGACGCCGAACGAGCACGGAAGCCGGCACACCCGCGGCGACGGCGGGCAACGGGGTCGTCAGACGCGCAGAAGGTACAACGAAGATTTCGCCTGGTGGCTGACCGAGCAAGATCGCGAGCGCGTTTTCGGTTTGGGTTCGCTGCGCCAGTAGCGCATTGCGCGACGCGCGTTGCGACGCGAGCGATTGACGGGCGGCAAGCAGGTCCACTGCCGTAATCGCCCCCGACGCATACCGGACATTCGTCAATGCCTGCGTTTGCTCGCTGTAAAGAATCGATGCATCGCTCTGTTCGATCTGTTCCGCCAGCAGCGCGAGCAACCAATAGTCTTGGGCGACCAGGGATGCGACGGTCATCTTGACCGTCCGTTCATCCTGCTCGGTTGCCCGCGCCTCCCAGCGCGATGCATCGGTCGAACTCGACAGCGAACCCCATAGGTCGACGACATAGCTGGCCGATGCGAGAAGCGATTTCGAGTGCGACACCACGCGCGCACCACGCAGCGAATGAGAATTCGACAACGCCGCACTAGAGCTGATCAGGGGCAATTGGTTTGCGCGGGCGAGATCGACGGCAAATTGCGCCGCGCGCAGATTGACGACGGCGGTCTTGAGATCGTGATTGCCAGCCAACGCCCGCTCGATAAGCTGGCTCAGTTCGGGATCGCCGAACGCGTTCCACCACGGGTCGATACTCGCATCACCACCGGGGTTTGCTTCCGTGTCTGCCGGCGACAATCTGGACGCATCGGGAACGTCACTCCAGCTGTACGATGCTCCGACCGACACGGAAGCGGGTGTCTGCCTCACGGCAGCAGACTCTGTCTGCCAATGCCGGGGAATCGAGACCTCGGGCCGCGTCCATGTCGTGCGCGTCAACGTCCCGCATGCGGCGACGCCCAGCGACACGATCAACAAGGCGATCGTGCCGAATCGCGACATCGACCAGGACGCTCGAACCTGCCGTAGAGCCGTACGTATCAGAACAGCATGCAATGAATGAGGGAACTTGTTCATTCGCGGGCCAGTGCTTCTGCCGGGTTGAGGCGCGCGGCCTGACGCGCCGGGAAGTAGCCGAACACGACACCCACGAGCGCGGCACTGGCGAACGCAGTCACGATCGAGTCGAGCGACAGCACCATGTAGAAACGACTATGAGGCTCGGAAAAAAACCGGATGACACCTAACGCGAGCGCCACACCGACCGCTCCACCGGCGACGCATAACCAGACGGACTCGATAAGAAACTGATCGCGAATATCGGATCGACGCGCGCCGATCGCCATGCGGATGCCGATTTCATGGGTGCGCTCCGTCACCGACACGAGCATGATGTTCATCACGCCGATGCCACCGACAAGCAAGGAAATGCCCGCAATCGACGCAATAAAGAGTCGAAAGGTTTCGTTCGACGCCGTCGCGACCTGAAACAAGGCATCCGAATTGAAGGTCGTGAAATCGATGGCACCGTGGCGCATCTTCAGAACCTTGTTGATGCCGGCGAGCGCGGCGCTCGAAGGTACGCCGTCGGCGAGCCGGACGGTGACGCTCTGGAGATCGTACGATCCGGTCATACGCGACATGACCGAGGTGTACGGCATATAGAGCCCCAGCGTACCGGGTGCAAACGACATGGCGTTCGAACCCGCCACGCCGATCACATGGCACGGCAGATTTCCGACGAGTACCACTTTCGCTATCGGCGAATCGGAGCCGAACAGCGTTTGCCGGGTCTTCTCATCGACGACGACGACCGGAGCGTTCGATTCGACCAGCGACTCGTCGAAAGGCCGGCCTTCGATCATATGGATGCCGTGGACGCGAAAATAATCGGGCCCTGTGCCATGAACTGTCGCGGATACGTTTTTATTGCCCACGCGAATCGTTCCGGTGCTCGTCACTTCCGGCGTCACGCTATCAATGTAGCTTTGCGCCTGTAGCGCGTGCACGTCGCCGAGACTCAGCGTATGAATCGAGTTCGCACGCAAATCGCCGGCCATCCGTCCTGGATAGATGCTGATCGTATCCGTGCCAAACTGCCGTAAATGATCGATGATTGCTCTGCGGCTTCCCTCGCCACGAGCGACCATGCAGGCAACTGACGCAATACCGGCAATAATGCCCAGCATCGTCAGGAATGAGCGCAGACGATGGTTCGCCGCCGAGTGCATGGCAAGCCGGAATGCTTCGATGAGCCGGCCCAATGCAAGCGGCTGCGCATGCTTGCGCCGAAGCGAAACCGGAGGCTCGACCGGTGACGCAGATTGCACATTGGGGGGCTTTTCCGGTCCCGTCGATTCCGGCCGCCTATCGCCGACGATGCGCCCGTCGCGAATCTCGATGATCCGGCGCGCATGCCGGGCGACGTCCATATCGTGCGTGACGATGATGATCGTATGGCCCTGCCCGTTGAGCTCGTGGAACAGCGCCATCAGTTCTTCGCCGCTCTGGCTATCGAGTGCGCCTGTCGGTTCGTCGGCGAGAATGATGTCGCCGCCGTTGATCAAGGCGCGCGCGATGCTGACCCGCTGCTGTTGGCCGCCAGAGAGCTGCAACGGCCGATGGCTGAGGCGGTCACCAAGACCCAAACGCTCGAGCAGCTTCGTTGCTGCTCCGCGTCTTTGTTCTGCGTCGAGGCCCGCATAGACGGCGGGTGCTTCGACGTTGGCGAGTGCGGTCAAATCGTTCAGCAACTGATAGCGCTGGAATACGAAGCCGAAATGCTCCCGACGCAACTGCGCGAGTACGTCTGCATCGAGCGACTGCGTCTCGACCCCGGCGATCCGGTAAGTACCCGAGGTCGGCGTGTCGAGACAACCGAGGATATTCATCAAGGTCGATTTTCCCGAACCCGATGCGCCGACGACGGCCACCATCTCCCCTCGTTCGATGCGCAGATCGATCTGGTGCAGGACGGTAACCGCCGCCTCGCCGGCTCCATAGGTGTGGCTCACACCCTCGAGTTCGATCAGCGCCGGATTCGACGTCTGTGCGTGTGGCGTGGACATTCCGTTACCCCGCCATGCCGTATGGATCACGCGGCCCTGCGCCGGAAGACTGTCCGACGACGACACGATCTCCCGCCCCAAGGCCGCTGACGATCTGCACAACGGTGTCGTTGGCAATGCCAGTCCGTACTATCCGGCTCGTGACGTTGCCGTCGGCCGCCAGCACCCGCACCGTCGCGCGCCCGTCGCGTGGCGGTGCAGTCAGTGCAGCGACCGGCAGGACCGCCACGTGTCGCGCACGCGCAAGCACGACCGACACCTGTGCCGTCATCGAAATGCGAAGTCGATGATCGGGATTCGGCATATCGAGCCGGCCGATGTAATAGATGGCCGTATTCGTCGCCGACGAAGTTGTCGTGGGACTGGTGGTCGTGTCGGTCATGATCGAGTCCGGCGCGGGCTCGATGGCTTTCAGCGTGGTTTCATATCGATGCGACGGGTCGCCGAGAATCGTGAAATAGGCGGGCAGGCCAGGCCTGAGCCGCACCACGTCGGCCTCCGAGATTTGCGCCTTGACCTGGATCGTGTCGAGGCGCGCGATCTTCACCAGATTCGGCGTCGTCTGATTGGCGTTGACGGTTTGGCCCTCTACCGCGAGCACGGCGACGACTTCTCCGTCGCTCGGGGCAACAATGCGCGTGTAGCCAAGCGTGACGCGCGCAGTGTCCACATTGACCTGCGCTACCTTCATCTGGGCATGACTCGTTTCGACATTTGCGCGAGCCACGTCGAAGGCTGCCTGTGTCGTTTCCAAATCGGCATGCGACCCGGCGTCATGTTCAGCCAGTTCCTTCTGCCGTCGCAGCGCGAGCCTGGCCTGGACAAGCGACGCCTCGCTCGAATGTACTGCGGCCACCGCGCTTTGCAATTGGGCCCGAGCCGTGTCCAATGCGTAGATCTGTGGCTGCGAGTCGATTTCCGCGATCAGCTGACCTTTCCTGACATGGTCGCCGAGCGTCACGTGCATCGACTTGATCTGGCCGTTGACCTGCGCGCCGACGCTAACGAGATCCGCTGCGCGGATCGTACCTACGGCCTCGACGGTCGATTCGATGTCCTGATACGAAACCTGGGCGGTAACGTATTGAATATTTGGCTTGTCGTGCCGTGTATATCTGAAGGCGACGGCCACCACTATTGAAATGGCCAAACCTAAGGTGACGTACTGGATAACCTTTTTTCTCACGACACATGCGCCTTCTTATCCGAAGTCCCAGCTTGCCTCGCTGGATGACGCGTTGCGCATATACGCGCTAAACGACATCATGTCGATGGCCGACTCAGCTTCTTGTTTGCTTGTTGATTCTGGTTGATGTCACAGAATAACCGGAGCCAATTGGAATATTTTTGCTTTCTCGTTCTGGAATACCTTCCAACCTGTCCAGCAACCTTTTCGTAAACCCCCGCTCGAAAATACATGCCCACGGCCCAACCCGGGACAGTTCGGCTTGGAAACCTTCAGGCGTATCGCTTGCTTTTTTTAACTCCAAAGCGTCTCGATATCGATCGGCAAGAATTTGCAAAAATCACGATTTTTTTGAAAAATAATTCCAGATTATTTCGGCGAAAATTACAGAATAGGAAGTGCGCGTGCACATGGCTTACCAAATATTCTTAGAATGAGGTTTCCAGTGAAATCCACAAACATCCGTCCTGCGGAACGCCGAGTGTGCAGTATTTTGTTGGGATTTCATGCATCCATTTTCACTGCAGTGGTCATCCACTTCTTTTTCCATACGCCAAATTGGCAGTTCGCAACGTTCGTCACGATATTTACGCTCACTTACAGTGTTATCGCCTTTGCTTGCTATTTAATAAATAAATATCGGCAGTGATGAATGCGAAACAGCGGGCCACGGATTTCAATTGCCCCATCCAATGGATACGGCATTTTTAATGCCTGAAAATGATTACGACGCGTTTGCTGCAGCGTATGACGCCGGCAACGAAGTGAATGCTTGGAATGCCTTCAATGAACGACCAGCGATTCTTTCGATGGCCGGCGATGTAGCCAATCTTCGCGTGCTCGATGCGGGGTGTGGCGGTGGAGCGCATGCGGCGGCACTCGTTGAACAAGGTGCGAACCTCACCGGCATTGACGCACGCGTGGGGCTATCGGACATCGCTCGGATCCGCCTGAAAGGGTGTGTGTCGTTGATCCTGGCAAACCTGAATGAGCCGCTACCACTTGCCGGAGAGGACCTGGAAAAGATCGCGAACCACGCGTTTTTCCTCGGGCCGCCATGGGCATTTCCATTTCGACGGCGACGCATTCCATCTGTTCGCCAGGGTGCTGACAACGCATGATTTGCAGCTGGAAGTCGCCCCCGTCAAGGTGATCGACGAAGTTGCGAAGCGTCTGGAGCGATACTGCAGGGCTACCTGATCTTATCGAAACCCTCCTCTCTATGTCTTCGATTTTGACGCGCGAGCTTGCCGACCAATTCGCCGGCCTGGCGCCGCGGAGGAGTCGCGACGACGGCCCGCAAGTCAGTGAGGCACGGCCGATTGCGATCGAACTAGCAAACAGGAACCTGAAGTGAGTGATTTAAAAGATGTGACCGAAGCGAGCTTCGAGTCCGATGTGACGTTGAACAGCCGCCCAGTACTGATCGACTTCTGGGCCGAATGGTGCGGACCGTGCAAGGCGCTGGCGCCGACGCTCGAGAAAGTGGCGCGGAGCTTCGAAGGGAAGGTCGACATCGTTAAGGTCAACGTCGACGAGCACCCAGCACTGCGCAAGCGCTTCGGCGTGTGCGGCATTCCCACCCTGGTGCTCATGAAAGGCGCCCACGAGGCGGGCCGCATGGTGGGGCCTCGTTCGGCCACGCAACTCGCCAGCTACCTGGATGCGTACCTGGGAACCGTCACGCAACTGTCGAAGCCCGATGTCGCGCTATCTGCGTTCGGCGGCGATCCGCAAGTGAAAGCAGATCGAATTGCACGTCTGCGTGATTATCTGACGCGCATGCAACCGCCACGGAGCGTCCCCATGTGGCCGGAAAACGTCAGCAGTGCGTTCGCCTTTGTCGTCGGCTCGTCCGACCCGGACGAGTGGGCGACCGCGCTGGGCATGCCGACCGATGTGGTGGAACTGGCGCGAGTGCTGTCGAGCTACCGCGGCACCAATTTCAACGTCGCGGTGTTCGTCGCCGACTGGCTGGAGAGCGTACCGGTGGGCGCCAACCTCTCGGCGCTGCCGCGCCGGCTACTGAACGCCATTCTGGTGAGTCCGCTTCTCTCGGATACGCTGGGCGGGGACGCGGCATTGCTTGCGATTCGGGACGAGGTGGCCGCGCTGCATGTCGCGGAGATGGACGGCTCGCATCAGGCGGACGCGAGGTGGGCGGCCGTGGCGCAAACGGCCCAGGAGGCGACCGTTGAGCCCACCGAAGGGAACCGGGCAAGGGCAGCCGCCGTGCTGGTAGCAGCGGCGTCTTCGTTGGCCCGGAATCCGGACATGCTGGCAGAATTCGTCGCGGCCCTTTGTAGATTCGTTCAAGCGTGCCTGAAGGCCGAATGCAACTGGAGCGATGAGGATGAGACTCGTTTTTTCAAATTGATGCGCGGCATCGACAAGCATGCGCGCGAGACCGGCGCCGAGCCGCCGAGAGGCAAAGCGATGGAGAAACGTGTGGCGGAGATCGATCCCCAACTGATGGAGCGGTTCCTCTTCCAATACGAAGAAGGCCAACGAGCCTCTAGCGAGCGGGGCAGCCAGATTGGCGACCTGCTGATTTCTCTAACCCGACAATTCGCTTGAGGGTAGTGTCAGGCTGTTCGAGAGACGGACGAGGGAGGGCAACGCGACAACACTCCGGCGACTATTTATAAAGATCGGAATCCCGACGCTACTTCGACACGAGATCCGCGTTCAACCCATGCGCGCGTGCAGCTTCCGCCAGTGAACGTGTCGGGGCTCGTATTTCCGCTACGACCTGCATGCGAAACTCATTCGTGTAATTCTTTGAGCCTCATCGGCTGCAGTGATGGGCATCGCCACTATCCATATAGTTGCGCACACAATCAATGTAACATAATTAACACTCTCGTCGGACCACATGCCAGCCTCTTGGAGGCTTGTAGCGAGCGTCCCGAACGTAACCGAGTTCGTGCGGGCAATTTGGGGGCATTTTGGCGGGAAACTGCTCGACGTCCCTTTGCCAGCAAGGCATTGCGGTCGATATTAGATTGCCGCTGAGCCAAATATGGGTAGGGGGCTATCTGCGCCTGTGGGAGTCTTATCTGGCCGATCCCCGCGAGCGATGGTTGTAGTCTGCTGTCTTCCGCCATGCCGGGCTCTCGTGCCGGGTCTCCCGTCAACAGGGGGGGTGTTGGGGTATCGACAGATGATCGGCCGTGCGGAGCAAGGCCGCAACGACCTTGTCGACCGTCGGCGCCATGTGCGCGTCGATCCGGCGCATGTACGGACAGGTCAGCACCGCGATCGCATGGTCGGACGACCCGAGGATCGGCGCGCTCAGATCGGTCACGCCATAGGCCTGACGGCTGTCCTGGCGCAGGTAGCCGGACTGCCGGATGGACTGGCATGCATACGCGAGTTCCTGCTCGTTCAGCGGCGCCTCGCCCTTGACCTTGCGATGCTCGGCCAGCATGTGCGCGCGCTGCTCGGGGCCCTGGAACGACAGCATCACGCGCCCCGACGCGGTATCGGCGAGCGCGATACGGGAGCCTAGCCGCACGGATACACCCCACGTGCCGGGGCCGTCGACCTGCGCGATCACGAGCAGGTTGCCGCGGTCGTAGACGGTCAGATGGCACGACTGTTCGACCGCATCGGCGAAGCGTTGCATCGGCGTCAACGCATCGGCGATCAGCCGGCTCATCGGCGGATGCCGGTGCGCGAGCGCGAACAGCTTGAGGCCGAGCGTGTAGCGATCGCCGCCGGTCGAACGCATCACGTAGCGGCGTGCGACGAGGCGCTCGAGCATCCGGTAGATCTCGCTCGCGTTGCGGCCGAGTTCCTTCGTGATTTCGGTGCGGGTGAGGCCTTCCTTCTGCTCGGACAGGAGTTCGAGAATGTCGAGTCCCTTGTCGAGCGCCGGGGCGCGATAGCGGTCGATCGCGTCGATCGAATCCGGCAGCTCGAAGTCGGATGGCAGGGCGCGGGTCGTTTGCATCGTCGGTGCGAGTGCCGGGATTTTCGTCGCTCGACTCATCGGGCCGGCAGGGTGACCGCGATGTCCACAGCCAGCGTTTCCGCGCCCGAATTCGACCGGATGCGGGTGACGGGCGCGGCGCTGCAAGCGTCGATGCCGGTCGCCAGCTTCACGTAGTGTTCGTCCGGGCAGAGGTTGTTCGCCGGATCGAAGCCGATCCATCCGAGCGGGTCGACGTAAACTTCAGCCCACGCATGATCAGCGGCTCCGGTGTCGTCATCGTCGCTGATCAGATAACCGGAAGCGAAGCGCGCGGGAAGGCCGAGCCGATGCGCCACGGCGATGAAGACATGCGCATGGTCGCGACATGTCCCGCCGGAACGGATCCACGCCGCTTCCGCATCGGTGGCGTCGTCGTCGTTCTCGAACCCCGATGCGAGGCGATCGTGCACGATGTCCATCAATTCGTGTAGTTGCAGCAGACGGTTCTGCGTGCTCTTCAGGGCCGACGCAAGTTCGATCAGCGAGTCCCCGGGGCGCGTGAGCGGCGATTCGCGCAGGAACAGCCACGGATTGGTCCGATCGTCCGCGGAGCCCAGCACGCCGTCCTTGTTGTGCGTCGTCACTTCGCCGCGTGAAACGATGACGATCTCCGGGTCGTCGTTCGGGCGACGCACCAGGTCGACATGGTTTCCGAATCCGTCGATGTACGACAATTCCGGCTGCCTGTCGTTTGCGAGCAATTCCCAACGTTCGACCGTTTGGCCGGGATTCGACAACGGTCGCAGTCGAAGGCGCTGCAGTGCCTGCGGCAATGGCGTGTCGAAGGTATAACGCAGGGTGTGGGCGATTCCGATATGCATTGCGGTACTCAATCGAAATTGTAGGCCTGGGCGATGTCGAGCCCCAGTTGCTGATTGCGCCGAATGAATCCGGTCAGGAACTCGTGCAGGCCGTTCTTGAAGATGCGTTCGATCGTGCTGTCGGACAGCATCGTGAGCGTCTGCGCGGCGGTGTCGTGGCACGCGTGAGCGGTGCCATGCTCCTTCACGAGCAAGTTGAGACTCGACATGACGCGCCCGTAGCAATGGCGCAGCGAACGCGGCATGCGGCCGTTCAGGAGCAGGTAGTCGGCGATGTTCATCGGCTTGTACTTCACGCCGTACACCCAGCGGTACGAGTTGTGCGCTTCGACCGACCGCAGGATCGATTCCCAGTGGTTGGTATCGAGGATCGTGCCGACGTGCGACACCGACGGCAGCAGCAGGTGGTACTTCACGTCGATGATCCGCGCGGTGTTGTCCGCGCGCTCGATGAATGCGCCGATCTGCGCGAAATCGAAGATCTCGTTGCGCAGCATCGTGCTGTAGAAGCTGCCGAGGATCAGCGCGGTTTCGCGCTTCACTTCGTCGAGCACGGCCGGCAGCTCGCTCTCCGGCACCGGCTGCGCCAGCGCGCGGCGCAGCGCGAGCCACGCGCCGTTCACGCTTTCCCACGCCTCGCGCGTGAGCGCCGTGCGCACCATCCGCGCGTTCGAGCGCGCGGCCTCGATGCACGACAGCACGCTCGACGGGTTGTCGCGGTCGCGCAGCAGGTAGTCGGTCACCGTATCGGCCGCATACGCGTCGTATTTCTCCCGGTAGCCGTCGTCCGCGCCCGAGCTGACGAGCACCGACGACCATTCGGCCGGCGCGTCGGACGTGCGCGTGAGCGCCATCCGCAGCCCGGCATCGACGATGCGCGCGATGTTCTCCGCGCGCTCGATATAGCGGTACATCCAGTAGAGCCCGCTTGCAGTACGTCCTAGAAGCATCTCGTGTCCACTCCGTCTTCGTTCGGTTCGCGCGCCGGCTGCGGCGCGCGCGGTCGCATCCGGCTCAGTCGGCCAGCACCCAGGTGTCCTTGGTGCCGCCGCCCTGGCTCGAGTTGACGACCAGCGATCCCTCCTTCAGCGCCACGCGCGTGAGCCCGCCCGGCGTGATGCGGATCCGGTCCGACACCAGCACGAACGGCCGCAGGTCGACGTGGCGCGGCGCGAGGCCGGCGTCGGTGAGGATCGGCGTCGTGGACAGCGCGAGCGTCGGCTGCGCGATGTAGTTCGCCGGACGCGCGCGCAGCTTCGCGGAAAACGCCTCGAGCTCGGCCTTCGACGCGCACGGGCCGACCAGCATCCCGTAGCCGCCCGAGCCATGCACTTCCTTCACGACCAGTTCGTCGAGATGCTCGAGCACGTACTTCAGGCTGTCGGCCTCGCCGCAGCGCCAGGTCGGCACGTTCTCCAGCAGCGCCTTGCGCCCCGTGTAGAACTCGACGATCTCCGGCATGTACGAATAGATCGCCTTGTCGTCGGCGATGCCGGTGCCCGGCGCGTTCGCGATCGTGATGTTGCCGGCGCGGTACACGTCCATGATCCCCGCCACGCCGAGCACCGAATCGGGGCGGAACGTGAGCGGATCGAGGAAGGCGTCGTCGACGCGGCGGTACAGCACGTCGATCGGCTGGAAGCCTTCGGTCGTGCGCATCGCGACGCGGCCGTCGATCACCTGCAGGTCGCTGCCCTCGACGAGGTGCACGCCCATCTGGTCGGCGAGGAACGAGTGTTCGTAGTACGCGGAATTGTGGATGCCGGGCGTGAGCACGGCCACGGTCGGGTTGTCGGCGTTGCCGCCCGGCGGGCACACCGCGGCCAGCGACTGGCGCAGCATCTGCGGATAGGTCTCGACCGGGCGCACCTTCACCTGCTGGAACAGCTCCGGGAAGAGCTGCATCATGGTCTCGCGGTTTTCCAGCATGTAGGACACGCCGGAGGGCGTGCGCGCGTTGTCCTCCAGCACGTAGAACTGGTTCTCGGCGGTGCGCACGATGTCGACGCCGATGATGTGCGTGTACACGTTGCCGGGCGGCCGGAAGTCGATCATCTCCGGGATGAACGCCTCGTTGTGCGCGATCAGGTGCTTGGGCACGATGCCCGCGCGCACGATTTCCTGGCGGTGGTAGATGTCGTCGAGGAAGGCGTTCAGCGCCATCACGCGCTGCTCGATGCCGAGCGAGAGGCGGCTCCATTCGGCGCCCGAGATGATGCGCGGGACGATGTCGAACGGAATCAGCCGCTCGGCGGCCTCCGCGTCGCCGTAGACGGCGAACGTGATGCCCGTCTTGCGGAACACGCCTTCCGCGTCGTGGGCTTTCTGGGCGAGGCTCGCGGGATTCTGCGTGTCGAGCCATGCCTTGACTCGCGAGTAGGGCGGGCGAACCTGATCGCCCGCAAGCATTTCGTCAAACGGTGCCATTGAATTGTCTCTTGTTCTGCGAGGCGGCCTGCGTCGGCCTCAGGCCGTCCGCCAATTGCGCGTCGGCTCAGTCGTTGCCTTTTTCGAGTACTTGCTGGGTCAGCGTGACCGACGGGATGGTCGGTTTGAGCAACCCGCGGCGTGCGCGGCTGCTCAGCCATTTCCAGCCGGCCACGAGCAGCAGCGCGACCAGCGGGATCGAGGCGATCGTCCAGGTGCCGTTCGGATAGTCGAATGCCATCAATACCAGCACGCCGAGCAGGAACAGCAGCGTGAGCCACGACGTCACGGGCGCGCCGGGCATCTTGAACGACACGTCGTCCACCTCGCCGCGCCTGACCGCGGCGCGGAACTTCATCTGGCACACGACGATGAAGCCCCACGTGCTGATGATGCCGAGCGACGCGATGTTCAGGACGATCTCGAACACGTTCGACGGCACGAGATAGTTGAGCAGGACGCCAACCACATAGATCGCGACGGTCACCAGAATGCCCGCGTACGGCACGGATTGCGCGCTCATTCGTCCGAGGAATGCGGGGGCCGAGCCGCCCATCGACAGCGAACGCAACACGCGCCCGGTCGAATAGAGGCCCGAGTTGAGGCTCGACAGCGCCGCCGTCAGCACCACCAGGTTCATCACCGAGCCGATGCCCGGCACGCCGAGCGCGCCGAAGAACGTGACGAACGGGCTCTGGCCCGCCTTGTACGCACTCCACGGCAGCAGGCAGACCAGCAGAACGACCGATGCGACGTAGAAGATCGCGATGCGCCAGATCACGTTGTTGATCGCGCGCGGCAGCACCTTGCGCGCATCCTTGCATTCGCCGGCCGCCGTGCCGACCAGTTCGACGCCCGCGAACGCGAACACCACGCCCTGCACCAGCACCAGCGCCGGCATCAGCCCGTGCGGAAAGAACCCGCCGTTGTCGGTGATCAGATGCATGCCGGTGTCGTGGCCGGCCACCGGCACGCCCGTGCCGAGGAGCACGGAGCCGATCGCGAGAAACAATACGATCGCGGCGACCTTGATCAGCGCGAACCAGAACTCCATCTCGGCGAACCACTTCACGCCGATCAGGTTCATCGTCGCGACGATGCAGAGCGCGACGAGCGCGAAGATCCACTGCGGCACGGCCGCGAACGGCGCCCAGTAATGCATGTACAGCGCGACGGCGGTGATGTCGACGATGCCGGTCATCGCCCAGTTGAGGAAGTACATCCAGCCTGCGACGAACGACGCCTTTTCGCCGAGGAATTCGCGCGCGTACGACACGAAGCTGCCGCTGCTGGGGCGATGCATCACGAGTTCGCCGAGCGCGCGCAGGATCAGGAACGAAAACGCGCCGCATACCAGGTAGACGATCGCGAGCGACGGTCCGGCGGCCTGCAGGCGGCCGCCGGCGCCGAGGAACAGACCGGTGCCGATGGCCCCGCCGATCGCGATCATCTGTACCTGTCGATTGCCGAGGGTCTTGTGATAGCCGGCTTCGTGCGATTCGAGCCAGCTGCGTTTGTTGGTTTCGCCCGTTGTCGACGGTTCCGGAAGCGATGCCATGATTGCGTCCTCGTGCTCTGAAGTGATTGCATTCGTCCCGATCGCGGGACGATCGGGAACGACTCGTACCGGAGAACCCGGGCGCGGAATCAGGCGCGCCCGTCCTGCTTGCGATTTGCCGATCGCGGCGAAACGCACGGTATGTCGCGAACGTATTCGGCCGTAATTCCCGTCACAAACGGAATGCAAATTTGGACTGAACCTGTTCGAATCCGTGCATATGGGCCACGATGATCGCGCAGCAAAACGCGCCGGCCGGCACCGCGCATGCACGGCGGTCGTGTTTCCCGGATGAACCGGTTAGGTAATTTGGTGCGCCCGCGCGCACTGCGGGGGCAACAGCTGTCGCCGATGCCGACTCATGCACCGAAATGAGGAATGCGGGTTGCCGGCATTTCCCGCTCGTGCCGGCACGGCAAGCGTTTCACGGCAATGGCCCGGTTTTTGCTGGAGTTGCATCGGCCGCGCAACGGTTGCGCGCTGCCCGACGACATACCAGACAAGGAAGATTCACCGTGAGCCCGACGACTCGACCGTTCCCCCGACGCACCTGGCTGGCTGCGCTGATCGCCGCACCCGTGATGGCGCTGTTCGCCGCTGCGCCGGCACATGCCGACGCGCTCGACACCATCGCGAAAAACGGCGCACTGCGCGTGGCGGTGCCCGAAGACTATCCGCCGTTCGGCTCGGTCGGCACGGACATGCAGCCGCAGGGCTACGACATCGACATGGCCGAGCTGCTCGCCAAATCGCTCGGCGTAAAGCTGAAGCTGGTGCCCGTGAACAGCGCGAACCGGATTCCGTACCTGACGACCAACAAGGTCGACATGGTGATCTCGTCGCTCGGCAAGACGCCCGAGCGCGAGAAGGTCATCGACTTCTCGACCGCGTACGCGCCGTACTTCCAGGGCGTGTTCGGGCCGGCTGACGTGAAGGTGAGCGGGCCCGCCGACCTGACCGGCAAGACGGTCGGCGCCACGCGCGGCGCGCTCGAGGAGATCGCGCTGACGCAGCTTGCGCCGAACGCGACGATCAAGCGCTTCGAGGACAACAACGCGACGATCCAGGCGTTCCTGTCGGGGCAAGTGCAGCTGATCGCCGCCGGCAACATCGTCGCGGCGGCGATTCTCGCGAAGAATCCGCCGCGCCGGCCCGAGGTCAAGTTCGTGATCAAGAATTCGCCGTGCTTCGTCGGCGTCAACAAGAACGAGCCGCGCCTGCTCGCGAAGATCGACGATGCGATCACGCATGCGAAGCAGGACGGCACGCTGGGCGCGATGTCGCGGAAATGGCTCGGCCAGCCGTTGCCGGCGGGGCTGTGACGGATCGCCGTGTTGCCTGATACACCGCCGCGGCCGGCGCCGCCGGCGCGGCGGGTGTCGTTGTCCGAACCTGAACTTACTCAATCGTCATGAGCTACCAGCTTCAATTCGGCGATCTCGCCGAATACGCCGGCGTGTTCGCGAGCGGCGCGGCGATCACGCTCGCGCTGACCGCGGTCGCGACCGTGCTCGGCGTGGCGATCGGCGTGCTCGGCGCGGCCGCGTACAGCGTCGACGCGCCGGTGGTCGTGCGGCTGCGCCCGCTGATCGGCGCGTACGTCGAGGCGATCCGCAATACGCCGTTCGTCGTCCAGCTGTTCTTCATCTTCTTCGGATTGCCCGCGCTCGGCGTGCACATCGACGAATACACGGCCGCGATTCTCGCGATGACGCTCAATCTCGGCGCGTACTCGGTCGAGATCGTGCGCGCGGGCGTCGCCGCCGTCCCGAACGGGCATCTCGAGGCGGCGTCCGCGCTTGCGATGTCGCGCGCGCAGATGCTGCGCCACGTCGTGCTGCCGCAGGCGCTCGCCAAGGTGTTTCCCGCGCTCTCGAGCCAGATCGTGATCACGATGCTCGGTTCGGCGGTCGTGTCGCAGGTCTCGGTGGCCGACCTGACCTATGCGGCGGGCTACATTCAATCGCGCAACTTCCGCGCATTCGAGACGTATTTCGTCATCACGCTCGCGTACCTGGCGATGGCGCTGCTGCTGCGCGGCGCGCTCGGTTCGATGGGGCGCCGCCTGTTCTCCCGTCGTGTGCGAGGTGCGCGATGATCGATTTCACGTTCGGGCAGATTCTCGCCAACCTGCTGCTGGCCGCGCGCTGGACGATCGTGCTGTCGATCGTGTCGTTCCTGTCCGGCGGCCTGGTCGGCCTCGGGGTGCTCGTGATGCGCGTGTCGGGTTCGCCGGTGTTGCGTGGCGGTGCGAAGCTGTACATCGAGGTATTCCAGGGCACCCCGTTGCTGATGCAGCTGTTCATCGTGTTCTTCGGCCTGCCGCTCGTCGGGCTCGACGTGCCGCCGTGGGTCGCGGCCACGGCCGGGCTCACGTTCTTCACCAGTGCGTATCTCGCCGAAATCTGGCGCGGCTGCGTCGAGGCGGTGCCGAAAGGGCAGTGGGAGGCCTCGGCAAGCCTGGCCATGAGTTATGTCGAGCAGTTGCGTCACGTGATCCTTCCGCAGGCCGCACGCATCGCGATCGCGCCGACGGTCGGCTTCGGCGTGCAGGCCGTGAAGGATACGGCGCTGGTGTCGATCATCGGCTTCACCGAGCTGACCAAGGTCGGCATCGCGATCTCGAACGCGACGTTCCGGCCGTTCGTCGTGTACGGGCTCGTCGCGCTGATCTATTTCGCGCTCTGTTACCCGCTTACCCGTTATGCGCGCACGTTGCAAAGGAGATGGCATGTCGCTCGTTGAAACCCGTGGTCTCGAAAAGAACTTCGGTACCCATCATGTGCTCAAGGGCATCGATTTCTCCGTCGAGCGCGGGCAGGTCGTCTCGATCATCGGCCGCAGCGGCTCCGGCAAGAGCACGCTGCTGCGCACGCTCAACGGGCTCGAGAGCATCGACGCGGGCACGATCTCGGTCGACGGCGAGCGTGTCGATGCGCGGCACGCCGACCTGCGCGCGCTGCGGCTCAAGGTCGGGATGGTGTTCCAGCAGTACAACCTGTTTCCGCACCTGAGCGCCGGACAGAACGTGATGCTCGCGCAATCGGTCGTGAAGAAGGCGCATCGCCAGCAGGCGCGCGCGATCGCGGAATTGATGCTCGAGCGCGTCGGCCTTGGCGACAAGTTCGACGCGTTTCCGGAACAGCTGTCGGGCGGCCAGCAGCAGCGCGTGGCGATCGCGCGGGCGCTCGCGATGAAACCGAGCGTGCTGCTGTGCGACGAGATCACGTCCGCGCTCGATCCCGAGCTCGTCGGCGAGGTGCTGGGCGTCGTCGAGCAACTCGCGCGCGAGGACATGACGCTGATCATGGTCACGCACGAGATGAACTTCGCGCGCGCGGTGAGCGACCGGATCGTGTTCATGCACCAGGGCCGGGTGTGGGAAACCGGGACGGCCGAAGAGATCTTCGAGCGGCCGCAGACGGTGGAGCTGACGCGGTTTCTGGGCAGCGTCCGGAATACGGAAGCGGTGGTGCGCTGACCGGCTACTCCTGAGCGGTGCGGACATCGGCGCCGGCTCGACACCGACGTTTCAGCCTGCCGTGCGCCGCGCCGTATCCGGTGCGTGCGAGCCGGACGTGCCGCCGTATCGATGCGCTTCCGTGCGATCATGCGCGTGCGATGGCGCGGCGCCGTGTTCGGATCCCCGAGACGAGACCGGTTCCGCCTGTCGCCCGGCGGCGTGCGGGCACGCAGCTTGCGCGCAGCCGCCCGTCGCAACGCTTCGGAGGCTTCCATGAAACGACCACACCCGCTGATCGCGATCTGTGCGGTCGCAACGATCGGGTTCCATGCCGGTATCGCCTCGGCGGCGCCCGACGTATCGATCCACCGCGCCGATTACGGAAAGACCGCCGCCGGGCAGCCGGTGGCCCAGTACACGCTCGCGAACCCGCGCGGCGTGACGTTGAAGATCATCACGTACGGCGGCATCGTGACCGCGCTCGACGTGCCGGACCGGTCGGGTCACGTCGCCGACATCGTGCTCGGCTTCGATTCGCTGCGCGATTACGAGGCCCACAACGGCAACATCCATTTCGGCGCGCTGATCGGCCGTTATGCGAACCGGATTGCCGGCGGGCGTTTCGCGCTCGGCGGCGGCACGTGGAAGCTGCCGGTCAACGACGGGCCGAACACGCTGCACGGCGGCCCCGACAGTTTCGACGCGAAGGTATGGACGGTCACCGGTACGCGGAGCGACGCGGACGGTTCGAGCGTCACGCTGCGCTACGTGAGCCCCGACGGCGAGAACGGTTTCCCCGGTACGTTGACGACGGACGTGACCTACACATTGACGCCCGACAACGTCATTCGCATCGACTATCGCGCAACGACCGACAAGGACACGGTCGTCAACCTGACCAACCACAGCTACTTCAACCTGGCGGGGCAGGCCGGCGGCAGCGTCGAGCGGCAACTGATCGAGATCGCCGCATCGCGCTTCACGCCGACCGACGCCACGTCGATTCCGACCGGGCAACTGGCGAGCGTCGCGGGCACGCCGATGGACCTGCGCCAGTTGACGCCGATCGGCGCGCGTCTGCGCGACGCGGATCCGCAGCTCATGATCGCGCACGGCTACGACCAGAACTGGGTGCTCGACCAGGGCGGCCAGCCGGCACCGGCGTTTGCCGCGCGCGCTTACGACCCGGCGTCGGGGCGTTTCCTCGAGTTGTACACGACCCAGCCGGGGCTGCAGTTCTACACGTCCAACGGGTTGAACGGCAGCGTCGCGGGCAAGGGCGGAACGCTTTACCGGCAAACCGATGCGTTCGCGCTGGAAGCCGAGCATTTTCCCGACTCGCCGAACCATCCGGCGTTCCCGACGACGGTACTCAAGCCGGGCGAGACGCTGCACGAAGTGACGGTGTGGCGGGTAGGGGCACGATGAACGAAGGCGACGCCCGGCGCGCGTGCGTCATAGGTTGACGACGCCGCGGCCGATTTCGATCACGCGTCCGCCGACGCCTATGTCGCCCGTTGCGCCGATCGACAGCCGCAGCCGGCAAGGCCGGCCGACGGCGTCGCCCTGTTCGACCAGAAACGCGGCGGGCAGATCGTGTCCGGCGGCAAGCAACCAGCCGCCGAGATTCGCACAGGCCGACCCGGTGCCCGGATCTTCCGACACGCCGCCGCCCTGTTTCACGAAGAAGTAGCGCGACACGACCGTCCCCGGGCGTTCGGCGTCGAACGCGAACACGTATGCGGTCCTGCGCCCGAGACTGCTGCGAGGCCAGATGTCCAGGCAGGCGCTGTCGGGCTGCGCGCGCCGCACGGCGGCGGGATCCCTGAGCGCGACCAGCAGTTGATCGGTGCCGGTGTCGATCCACTTCGGCGGCGCGAGCAGGTCGTCCTCGGCGAGCCCCAGCAGCGCTGCCGTCTGCGCATCGGACAGCTCGCACGGCGCCGTGTTCGGCATGCCCGCATGCGGCGCGGTGAAGGTCCAGACGTCGTCGCGCGCGTGGACGTCGACGATGCCCGCCTTGAATTCGAGTGTGAGCGTGTCGCCGGTCTTGCGCAGGTCGCGCACGACGTGCGCGGTGCCGAGCGTCGGGTGGCCCGCGAAAGCCATCTCGTAGCCCGGCGTGAAGATGCGGACATGCGCATGCGCGCGCGCCGACGGCAGCACGAAGGTCGTCTCCGACAGATTGAACTGCACGGCCAGCGCCTGCATGGTCGCGTCGTCCATGCCGCGTGCGTCGTCGAACACGCAAAGCGGGTTGCCGCCGAACGTCGATTCGGCGAAGACATTCAACAGGCGAAAGGCATACGGCGTCATGTGAATCTCGCGTGAGGGGGTGATGATCCGGCTTCGAAACAGGATGGGCCGGGTGTGGATGCCGGTGTGATCGACGCCGGTCAATGCGACGACACGAACACCGCATCGTCGAATGCATCCGGAATCGCGAAGCTGTCGCGCATGCGCCGCGTCTCCTTTGCCGGCGTCAGGCCGAACAGACGCTTGAATTCCCGGCTGAACTGCGACGGGCTCGTATAACCGACCGCATAACCGGCGGCCTCCGCCGTCAGGTCCTGACGCACCATCAACAGGCGCGCCTGATGCAGGCGCGTCGACTTCAGGTATTGCATCGGCGACACCTGCGTGATCGCCTTGAAGTGACTGTGAAAACTCGGCACGCTCATGCCGGCCGCGTCGGCCAGTCGCGACACGTCGAGCGGCTGCGCGTAGTCGGCATGGATCACGCGTAACGACCGCCCGATCCGGCCGAACTGTCCGCGCATCGCCAGCGCGCTGCGCATCGCGCTGCCCTGGGCGCCGGTGAGCACGCGGAAATACAGTTCGCGCAGCAGCGCCGGGCCGAGTATCGCGGCGTCGAGCGGCCGGTGCATCGCCTCGACGAAACGCAGCACCGACGCGTGCATCGCTTCGTCCATCGGCGTCGACATCATGCTTCTCGGTGCGTGCACGGGTTCCGCGCTGCCTTCGCGGTCGATCTGCGCGGCGAGTTCGGCGGCCAGCGTGAAATCGAGGTGCAGGTACAGCGCGAGCAGCGGGCGCTCGGGCGTGGCGTCGGTTTCCATGCTGAACGGGACGGGCACCGACACGGCCAGGTAATGGTGTTCGTCGTACAGATAGCGCTCGCCGCCGAAGTAGCCGCACTTGGAGCCCTGGCACACGATCACGATGCCGGGGTCGTACAGCACCGGCGTGCGCGACAGCGCGCGGTTCGAGCGCAGGATGCGCACGCTCGGCAGCGCCGTCAGGTTGTAGCCTTCGTCGGGCGCCAGCGTGCGCAGCAGCGTCACCAGGCGTTTCCGGTCGCGCGGCGACAGCGACGGATATCGGGCGGAGGTTGGGGCGTCGCTCATAGTTTTGTGCAAGAAAATCAGCGGAATCTGGCTTAATCGACATCGAACGTCAGACTAGTATGCATGCTTCAATCGACATTCGGGAGAAGCACACATGGCATCCGGCAACATCATGCTCATCACGGGCGTCAGCAGCGGATTCGGTCGCGCGCTGGCGCAGGAGGCGCTGGCGGCCGGTCACACGGTGGTCGGCACCGTGCGCAGCGCGCAGGCGGCACGGGAATTCGAGGCGCTGTCCGCGCACGCGGCGGTCGCACGCGTGCTCGACGTGACCGACTTCGATCGCATCGACGGCGTCGTCGCGGACATCGAGGCGAACGTCGGGCCCATCGACGTGCTGGTGAACAACGCGGGCTATGGGCACGAAGGGATCATGGAAGAAGCGCCGCTCGCGGAGATGCGCCGGCAGTTCGACGTCAACGTGTTCGGCGCTGTCGCGATGATGAAGGCGGTCGTGCCGTTCATGCGCGAACGCCGGCGCGGCCGCATCCTGAACATCACGTCGATGGGCGGCCACATCACGATGCCGGGCATCGCCTACTACTGCGGCAGCAAATTTGCGCTGGAAGGCATTTCCGAATCGCTCGGCAAGGAGCTCGAGCCGTTCGGTATCGCGGTGACAGCCGTGGCGCCGGGATCGTTCCGCACCGACTGGGCCGGCCGCTCGATGGCGCGCACGCCGCGCTCGATCGCCGACTACGACGCGCTGTTCGACCCGATCCGCCAGGCGCGCGAGGAAAAGAGCGGCAAGCAGTTGGGCGATCCCGCGAAGGCCGCGCGGGCGATGCTCGCCGTCATCGCCGCCGACCACCCGCCCGCGCATTTGTTGCTCGGCAGCGATGCGCTGCGGCTGGTGCGCAACAAGCTGTCGGCGCTGGACGACGAAATCCGCGCGTGGGAGGCCGTGACGGTCTCGACGGACGGCTGACGCGCGCGGTGCGCGGGGCAAAACGGCGCGTTCGCTTCCTGCGGGTGGATGATTGGCCCGGGCATGTCACCGTCGAATCGGGTTTCACAATAATCCCCGATAATGGTCGTCGGCCAGTGCGCCACGTTCATTCACCTCACAGGAGTCATCGCGATGCCATACGTCACCACGAAGGATCACGTCGAGATCTTTTACAAGGACTGGGGCCCGAAGGATGCGCAGCCCATCGTGTTCCACCATGGCTGGCCGTTGTCCAGCGATGACTGGGATGCGCAGTTGCTCTTCTTCGTGCAGAAGGGCTATCGCGTGATCGCGCACGACCGGCGCGGCCATGGCCGCTCGGCGCAGGTCTCGGACGGCCACGACATGGATCATTACGCCGCGGATGCCTTCGCGGTCGTCGAGGCGCTCGACCTGCGCAATGCGGTGCATATCGGTCATTCGACCGGCGGCGGCGAAGTCGCGCGCTATGTCGCGAAGCACGGCGAGCCGGCCGGCCGGGTCGCGAAGGCCGTGCTGGTGAGCGCGGTGCCGCCGCTGATGCTGAAAACCGCATCGAACCCCGAAGGCCTGCCGATCGAGGTGTTCGACGGTTTCCGGAAAGCGCTCGCCGACAATCGCGCGCAGTTCTTCCTCGACGTGCCGAGCGGCCCGTTCTACGGGTTCAACCGGGAAGGCGCAACCGTGCATCAGGGCGTGATCCGCAACTGGTGGCGCCAGGGCATGGAAGGCAGCGCGAAGGCGCACTACGACGGCATCAAGGCGTTCTCGGAAACGGACCAGACCGACGACCTGAAGTCGATTTCCGTCCCGACGCTCGTGCTGCACGGTGAAGACGACCAGATCGTGCCGATCGCGGATGCCGCGCTGAAGTCGGTCAAGCTGCTGAAGAACGGCACGCTGAAAACCTACCCGGGTTATTCGCACGGAATGCTGACGGTCAATGCGGACGTCCTGAACGCCGACCTGCTGGCGTTCGTGCAGGCATAACGACGTCCGGCGCACGCCTGCCTGCGGCGGGCGGCGTCGCGATGCGCGGCTGGCGATCCGTCGCCCCCGTTGAACGGGGCGGCGCGATGGCCGGCCGCGCGTTTCAGCCCACCCCGTTGAAGCGGACGCCCGGATGCGCGAGGCGCGGCATCCGGGCGGCCAGAAACGCATGCAGTTCGCGCACCTGCGCGGCCTTGCCGGTGTCTTCCGGCCAGACGAGGTAGTACGCGTCGCCGGTGCCGACGGCCGTCTTGAACGGCAGCACGAGCTGCTTCTCGTCGATCGCCTTCGCGCACAGCGCGAGGTCGCCGATCGAAATCCCGTGGCCGGCGATCGCCGCCGCCATCCCCTGTTCGAGCATGTCGAACACCTGCCCGCGCGTGATGTCGACGTCCAGAGCGTGGCCGCTGCCCTGGAGCCAGCGGCGCCAGTCGCGCCGGTCGGGCGACGGGTGGATCAGCTCGCACGCGGACGGGTTCGCTCGTGCGACCGTCGCGGTCGCGCGCGAGCACACCGGAATCAGCCACTCGTCGAACAGCTTCACGCAATGCGTGCTTTCGCCGAACCCGCCGGCGCCGAGCAGGATCGCGCAATCGTAGGATTCGCTGAAGAAATCGACGGTATCGACATCCATCCACACGCTCGCGATCTGCACTTCGAAGGCCGGCCGCGTGGCGCGAAACGCGGCGAGTGCGTCGAGCAGCCAGCGCATCGTGAGCGTCGACGGTGCCTTGAGCCGCAGCACGTCGCGCTGCGTCTGGAACAGCATGCACGCTTCCTCGACCTGCCGGAAGCCGCGCCGCAAGCCCGACGCGAGGATGTGCGCTTCCGCCGTCACGGTCATCTTCGGCCCGCGCCGGACGAACAGCTTCCGGCCGAAGTAGGCCTCGAGCGTCTTCACGTGCTTGCTGACCGCGCTCTGCGTCAGGCTCAGTTCCTCGGCGGCCAGCGTAAACGAGCCGGTGCGCGCGGCGCTTTCGAATGCGCGCAGTGCGTAGACAGGGGGAAGCGGTTTGGCCTTCATGGGTTTCGAATATGAATAAAACTCATGTCATGTGGCAGGATTTTCCGTTTTTCGTCAGTGTCCCGGACGCGTGATACTCCAGGAAAGGCGAAATTCGGCATGCCCGGCTTCCATGATGCCACCGTGACCGGCTCGCACGTCAAACGGTAGAACAACTTTTTGTCATGTCACTCCATTACCCGCTACTGTTCGCCTATCTTGCCGCGATCGTGCTGCTCATCGCGACGCCCGGCCCGGTCGTCATGCTCGTGACGGGCACCGTGGCGCGACGCGGTTTCCGCCAGGGCATGCTGACCGCGGTGGGCGCGAATGCCGCGAGCCTCGTGATGATCGCGGGCGCGATGCTGATGGTGTTCGGCGTCGTGCTCGTCAGCGATCGCCTGCTCGACGGGCTGCACGTGATCGGTTGCGTGTTCATTGCGGTGCTGGCGATCCGCAGCTTGCTCGGCGAATGGCGCACCGGCCGCATGCGCGGCGGCGACGATGACGCGCGTGCCCAACGGGAACCGCGGCCGCGCGGCTTGCCCGGCGTCGTGCGCGGCTTTCTCGTCGGCATCGCGAATCCGAAGGACCTGCTGTTCTTCGTCGCGTTCTTTCCGCAGTTCGTCGCGATCACGCCGGATTCGCGCGTGAGCCTGGCGATCCTGGCCGCGCTGTGGATCGCGGTCGATTTCACGATCCTGACCGGCTACATGGCCGCGATCAATCATCCGCTGCTTCACCGGAAGCAGCGCTGGATCACCGCGGCATCGGCGTTCGCACTGCTCGTGATCGCGCTCGCGGGGCTCGCCGGCACGATCGCGCGTGCCGCGTAGGACGTCGGCGATCTACGTGACCGGCGCCGCGTTCGCGATCACGCGTGAGGAGCGGCGGCACGCGGGTTGGCCCGGTTCCGGCCGCTAGCCGTTGCGCAGGAACACGACGTAGCCGCGAAACCACGGATTCGACGCGAGGTACGGCGGCGCGTCCCACTCGCCGCCCTGGATCACGCCGATGCGAAACGGCAGCTGCAGCCGCGCGACGCGCGGCAGGTAGTCCGCATAGTCGCGAATCGTGCTGCGCCCCTGGTAGGTCTGCACGACCACTTCGTCGACGATGCCCCTGAGCTGGTTGACCTGGTCGGTATCGATGCGGCTGCTCCAGTCGAGCAGCCCCGTGATGCTCAGCCGGCAATCGGCGGGCAGGCTCGCGCGCAGCGTCCGCAGGAATTCGAGGTAATCCTGCAGATGGCGCGTGCGCGCGTCGAAGTCGATCTGGATGCCGGTGATCGTGCGGCCCGACGCGCGCCAGCGCTCGAGCTGCGCGAGCATGATCTGCGTCACGCGCGGCGTCCAGCGCAGCGTGTGCGCACGATAGACAAGCCACACGCGTGCGCGGGGCGCCGGCGGCAGCGCGACGCCCTGCGCGATCACGCGGACTTGCGATTCGTCGCGCGGCGCCGCCTCGATCTGCCCTTGCAGCACGTAGACGGTGCGCGCGTCGCGCACGACCGCCTGCGGCTTCACGCCCGCCCACAGCCAGAACGCGTCGTACCGGGCGGCGTCGACGGTGCCGGCCAGCGCGACGCGCGCGGCCAGCAGCAGCGCGACGCACGCGATGCGCGTCATGCGGCGCTCACCAGTAGTAGCGGAGCTTCTGCGCCCACGGGCTGCCCGGATAGGCGGTCTTCAGCGTATCGAACCAGCGCTTGCGCGTATTCTTCGGCACTTCCTTGCCGCCGCATTCGTTGCTGCCCGACGGCGCATAGCACTTGATCGCGCGGTAGAACGCGTAGGCGCGGTCGTTCGGGTTCGCCTGCGCATCGGCCATCACCGTCACATAGCTCGACATCCGCTCGTACGGCTTGCCGGCGAACTGCGACGGTGCGTTGCCGAGTGTCGGCGGCGCCGTGCGCGGGGTGCTCGACGGCGGCGCGTAACGCGCCCACGGCGACGCATCGCCCTCGAGGTTGGCCTCGAGCGGATTGAGTCGCACGAAATCGGCGAGACAGTTCAACCCTTTCGCGTCGGCGGGATTCTGCTGGAGTACCGTCGCGATGTCGCGCGCGGACGGGCACGTGTAGCCGTCGTCTTTCCGCGGGCCGGCCGCGACGAACGGCTTCAGCGGGTCGGCCGGCGTGCCCGACACCAGCGCGGTATCGGCGATGAACTCCGCGTAGCGCGAGCGCGTGAGCTCCTTGTACAGCAGCGTGTACAGCGCGGCGTCGCGCAGCGCGGCGCCGGCCGCCGGGTTTTGCGCCTGTGCGCGCAGCAGGTCCGCATTGGCCGCGCGCCTCAGCAGGACCGCGCGAATCGCAACGTTCTGCACGAGCGAATCGTCGGCGAACACGTCGTTGACGAGCCCGGCCTGCTCCAGGTTGATCGCGAGCGCGAGTTCGAGCGCTTCGCGCTGGAAGCGGAATTTCGCGAGCGGGATCAGGTCGCGCCACAGCTGGCGTGCCTTGTCGCTCTGGCCGCTGTCTTCCAGCGCGAACGCGCGCAGCGCCTGCTGGCTCAGGCCGAAGTAGTCGAGCGGCGCGGCGGGCGTCTGCGGCAGCAATTCGAGCGCGGCCTCCGGCTTGTGCCCGATCTGCACGTACCAGGTCGCGAGCAGATAGTCGTACAGCACGGGCGCGTTCGCGAAGCGCGGCTTCTGCGCCTGCAACTCGTCCAGCGTGATCGGCTTGCTGCTGCTCGAATCGCCGCTGTCCGACACGCGCATGCGCATCAGGTCGACGGTCGCGAGCACGGTCGGCGACTGGATCTGGCGTGCGTCGAAATCCGGTCCGAACAGCAGCTTGCTGTCGAGTTCGTTCGCCAGCTGCATCAGCGGCACGTTCGACGTCGCCGGCGACCAGCGCGCGAGCGCGTGGCCGTAAAGATCGGCCTGCTGCGTCACGTTCCCGCCGAGCCACGCGACCCGTCGCAACAGCCCCGTCGCGGACACCGCGTAGCGCCCCTGCGGATACACCTTCAGGTAGGTGCGAAACACCGTATTCGCGGCGTCGAGCGACACCTTCGTCACGCGCGCCCGCGTCGGCGTCGGGCTGTCGTTGTCGAACACGTTGGCCTGCGCGGCGTTCAGCTGCGCGCGCCCGGCCATGTAGAGGCCGGTTTCCTTCAGCCACGGGTTCGCACTGTGCGACGCCTGCGCGAAAGACCGGGTCGCGGTGAGGAAGTCGGCGCGGTAGAACGCGTTCGTGCCGTCGAGGTACGCGGCGAACTGCTGGCCGAGCGGCGACTTGACCGGCGGCTTCGTCCAGGCGGCGCTCGCGCCGCCGGCGGCACAGGTCTTCTGCGCGATGTCGGCGCGTGCCGTGCGCAGCCGCGCGGCTTCGTCGGCGGGGAGGCCGCCGGCGCCGGTCAGTGCGTCGTTGAACGCATCGGCGCCTGCGTTCATGCTGCGGCAGATACTGCCTTCGCCGTCGGCATACCGGTTCGACGAGGCATCGGCGTCCGGCGTGCCGCCGGTTTTCTCCGGTTCCTTCTGGCCGATATAGATCCATCCGGAGAAGTCCATCGGGAACGGCACGATGATCTGGTTGATCCGGTCTTTCGCCGGGATGGTCTTCGGGTCCGGAAACACCTGCGCGACCCTGGCGCTGTCGACCATCATCAGCATCGCGTTGACGCGCGTGTCGTTGGCGGGGCTCAGCATCGGCAGGTTGGCGCACGAGTAGCCGGATTGCCGGAGCGTGGTCGGCGCATAGCAGCCGTCGTCCCCGCTGGCGTGGGCGGCCGGAATCCAGAGCAGGCTGGCCGCCAGCGCGGCGAACAGGTTTCGGTGCAGCAATGGGTTGCTTGGCATTTTTCTTGTGCTGGGTAGGGGGCCGCGATGGCCGGGTCTCTCAGGCGGGGCGCGTCGCCCCGGCGCGTATCGTACCTCACGGCCGGCAACGGTTGCCGGCACGCGCGGGCCGATCGCGTCGATCGCCGCCGGGTGAAACGGAAGTCCACCCAGTGTGGACGCAACGCCACCTTGAATCGGGACTGCCTGAATTAAGATGCAGCCGGCAGTGACGGACATCCGACGATAGACGACCTGTCGTCGTCCTCGCTGCCCGACGGGGGGCCGTCTGCCGAAAGCGGCGTTCGCACCGATCCTAACGACGGCTTCGATCATGACAGGGGCGCGAACGCATGCCGGTTTCCATGCCTTTTAAATAGTATTGCTTATCAATCTTTCGGGCGGTGCGATGCGTGTTTCTCCGCATCGCAGACGCGCGTGCGCCGGCAAATGAAAACAAGAGGATTCCGATGAAACCCATTACATGGATGGTCATGGCAGCCGCGCTCGCGCTGACTGCATGCGGCGGCGACGACGTCGCGCCGAACGGCGGCGCGTCGCTGTCGACGCCGAACACGCCCGGTTCGCCTTCCGGTTCGACCTCGCCCGGCGGCGGTTCGAGTGGCGGCCCGACGGGCGGCGGGACCGCGCAACCGCAGGCCGGCTGGTCGCAGGCCGCGGCGGTCGACGGCAAGGGGCCGGAGGGCGAGCCCAGCGTGACGATCGACGCGAGCGGCAACGCGCTTGCGACCTGGATGACCAACGGGCCCGCCGGCGCGAACGGCAACGAGATGTGGGGCGCGCGCTATGTCGCGGGCTCGGGCTGGGGCAGCGCGACGCGGCTCGACACGGGCGACGGCTCGCATTCGATGAACACGACGAGTTCGAGCCCGCCGCAGCTGGTCGGCAACGCGAGCGGGCAGGCCGTCGCATTCTGGACCGAATGGAAACCGGGCCCCAACACGTACGCGCTGTGGGCGCGCCCGTACAGCCCGGCCGGCGGATGGGGCGCGGCATTCGAACTGGTGCCGGACGTGGCGGGTTCGACCTATTCGGCCGGGATCGACAGCCAGGGCAACGCGCTCGTCGCGTGGACGCAGTCGATCAGCCTGCTCGATACGCGCATCGCGTGGTCGCGCTACACCCCGGCCGGCCAGTGGTCGCCGGCGGCGGTGATCCAGATGCCGGTGCAGACCGGGCCGGGTGCGGTGACCGGCGACACCGACAACGTGCGGCCGATGATCTCGGTGCTGGCGTCCGGCCGTGCCGTGCTCGCGTGGCGGCAGACCAACCATACGCACTCGGCGCTGTGGACGGCCACGTACGACGCGACCAACGGCTGGACCAACGTGAACCAGGCCGTGTCGAACACGAGCCTGTTCACGACGATCATCTCGCCGGTGGCCGGCATGGACGCGAAGGGCAACATCACGCTGCTCTGGGGGCAGATCGACGTGACGAACGGGAAGATCTACACCGCCACGATGTCGCAACGCTATGTGTCCGGAACCGGGTGGCAACCCGCGCAGCCCGTTTCGCCGGCGATCGTCGAGCCGACGGGGTTCATCGCGACGCCGATGCTGACCGTCAACGACAACGGCGTGGCCGCCGCGATGTGGGCGGAAGGCGGCGCGGCGCTGCAGGTGAGCGTGTCCGATGCGAGCGGGAACTGGGGGCCGCTGCAGCGGCTGACTGAACACCTGAACGGCGCGGCAGGCCAGTACCCGCCGCTCGTGATCGATGCGGCCGGCAACGTGACGGCCGCCTGGCAGGACACCGGCTTGCCGGGGGCATCGGCCGTCATCGCGGCCAGCTACCGGAAGGGCGCATGGAGCGCGTCGACGGTGGCGGCACAGAGCGCATCGTGGCCGGCGCTGGCCGTCAACGCGACGGGGGCGATGGCGCTGGCGTGGCTGTCGTATGTCCCGAGCGTCGGCAGCCAGGTACAGGCAAGTTTTTACACACCGGGCTCGTAACGGATTCGCGCCATGAATTTGAAGGAGAAAACATGAAAAGAACCTTGCATTGCACCGTCCGGACCGCCTTGGGCGTCACGGTCGCCGCCCTCGTGCTGTCCGCATGCGGCACGACGCAGATGAACATGGTCGACGTCCAGACGTCGACCGCGAAGACGCTCGGGCTCGCGTCGTCGGACGAGATCACCATCGCCAACGTGCAGTACGCGAAAAAGGACGGGCTGGGCGGCCAGAAGGTGAGTTACGACGCGACGACCGGCAAGGGGCGGCGTTTCGGCTGCACGGTGTTCATGATTCCGGGGCTCACGCCGCTCGATCGGCCGACGTACAACAACTGGGAATGCCATCCGCAACGCTGATGGCCGCGGTGACGACGGCGCCCGTCAGCGGGCGCCGGCCGACCGCTTGAATGGACGAATGGCCGCGTCGGCCTTGCGCCGGCGCAATTTGGTCCGATAATCGACGAACCGATTCCTCCTTTTCCACCGGTTCGATAAAAAACTGTCATGGATCAAGCGGCATTCGTCCCTGTTTTCAAGTTTCGCACGATCGACTATCCCGAGCCGGACCGGTTCCACGTCTGGGTCAAGGACATGCTGTGCGATTACCGGCTCGATGACGACGGCGGGCTTGGCCCATTCGACGCGGAGGCGAGCGGCGCGGCAATCGGCCCGCTGATCCTGTCGGGCCGGCAATGGCGCTCGCGCGCGCCGACCTATACGGTTCGCAGGACGCCGCGGCGCATCCGCCTCGACGGGCAGGATTCGATCCGCTTCACGCTGCTGCTCGGCGGGCGGCTCGCGAGTCATACGGGCGGCCCCGAGCTGGTCAAGCGCGCCGGCGACCTGTTCGTCTACGATGTCGCGCAGATCAACGACTGCCGGGTCGACGCCGGCGACGTGATCAGCCTCGTCGTGCCCCGATACCTGTTGCCGGGCCATGCGGCGCAAGCGCACGGCCAGACGCTGACGAGCGGCGTGGGCCGCCTGGTCGCGGACCAGATGCTGTCGCTGTTCCGGAACCTGCCGAACCTGCGCACGCACGAAGTGCCGAGCGTCGTCCAGTCGATGTTGCTGCTGCTGGCCGCGGCCGTGGCGCCCACCGCGCAGGCGTTGGGCGATGCGCGCGGCCCGATCGACCATGCGCTGGTCGACCGGGTGCGCCGCTACATCGACGTGCACCTGCTGGAGCCGGACCTCACGCCCGAGCGGATCTGCCGCGACATCGGCGTGTCGCGGGCGCGGCTCTATCAGTTGTTCAAGGAGGAGGGCGGCGTGATGCGGCGGATCACGCGCAGGCGGCTGCGTCATGCCTACCACGTGCTGGGCGATCCGCAGCGCCGGCACCGGCGCATTGCCGAGATCGCCTGGGCGCACGGCTTCCCCGACGAGAAGTATTTCCACCGGCTGTTCAAGGCGGAGTTCGGCCATACGCCGAAGGAAACGCTCGAGTACGCGGCCGCGCCGGTGCTGCTGCCTTGCGGCGCGACCGACGCGCGATGGGCCGACGGCGGCCGGCTGGCGGGGTGGACGTTGCCGTTCGGCGTGCTCACCCACTGAGCGGACCGGGCCGCTCGCCGGTCATGCGCACACGCTGCTGGCGACCTCCCCGTCGTCGGCGTCGCCGATCGCGGCCCGCAGGTCGTCGATCGCCACCATCAGTTCGCGCACCTGCCGCAACGACGGATACTGATGCAGCACGGCGTGCCATTGCGGCACGGTCAGCAGCGCGTGCCAGATGACGCCGAGGCCGTCCGGATCGGCATCCGGGCGCTGCTGCGCGAGCGCGCTCGCGTATTCGAGGCTCGCCTGCGCCGACAGCAACTGCATCCGGCTCCCGGCGCCCAGCAGGCGCGGTGTCGCGTCCGCGGCGGCGTCGCAGCAATAGAGCACTTCCCGTTGCAGCGCGGCGGCGTCGGTGGTCAGCGCGCGCAGCGACGCGCCATGCACGCGCACCGTGCCCTGGTGCGTCTCGAACGCGTAGACCGTGTCCGGATCGGCCTGCGCCAGCAGGTTCAGGCCGCGCAGCAGCCGCGGCAGATCGGTCGTCGCGGCATCGGCGGACGCTTTTGCTTCGACGAGGAAGCGGACGTTCCATGCGGATGCCGCGTCGTCGCTTCGTGCGCGTTCGAGCAGGATCGCGTCCCACTCGGTCTTGGCACGGTCGTGGCGGCCGGGGATCGATGACGGCACGCGCATCGACGTGACCACCCGGTAGGACCGCTGCCCGTCCACCGCTTCGAGCCTGCCGGCCAATGCGTCGAGCGCCTGTGCCGCGAGCGCCTCGACGGCCGCGCCGCGCTGCTGGGAGGCAACGCCCTGCGCGACCGCGATCGTGCTGCCTTCGAGCGGCCCCTGGCGGACCCACAGCGCGCGGTAGCGGCGGACGTCGTCGTCGGAAGCCAGCCTGTCGAGATGCAACAGGCGTTCGAGCGCGGGGCTGTCCTTCAGCTTGACGATGTCCTGCTCGAAAGCGGTGTCGGTGGTCATCTCGGGCAGCGCGAGCAGTTGCCGCAGCGTCGCATGAAGGTCGGCCCACGACGCGGTGGTGGCGGCCGCATGCAGTCGCGCGAGCGCGTCGCGTTGCCACGTCTGGGCGCTGCGCTCGAGTTTGGCCGGGTGCGCGATCGCATTGACGGCCGAGTACAGCGCGCGCCGGTCCTGCTCGGCGTGCGCGGACAGCGACGCATATTCGCGCACGTTCGGCGCATCGTGCCGCAGTACCGATGCCTGAAACGACGGATCGCCGGATCGAGGGTCCATCGCGTCGCGGATCATCCGCGCGAGTGCATCGATGAAGCGCTGCCGCAATGCCGTGCCGGGCGCCTCGCCGTCCGCCCGCATCCGGCGCGCCTCCTCGATCACGATCGCGAGGGCGGTGGCCGGAGGCGTGGCGTCGGTCAACGACGCTGCGCTGTCGAGCGGCGGCAGCCGGTAGCGACGAGCGACGATGCGCAGGGTTTCGTCGAGCAGGGCGGGCAGCGGTGTCAGCGACATGGCGGGTTCGGGCGTAAAGGCGGTTCGCGGGGGCGGCCTTCGGGCCGGAACGCGCGACGTTGTGCAACGGTATCACGGCGGGCGGCAGGTGCACGGCGCCGTGCGCCTGCCGCCACGCGCCGGATCGATCACGCCGTCAACGTCACCGACAGGCTGCCGAGCTCGCCGAAGCGAACCGTCAGCGCATCGCCGAGCGGCACGTCGATCGCACCCGCATACGAACCGGTCGTCACGATCTGCCCGGCGCGCACCACCTCGCCGCGCGCCGCGAGGAAATTGACGAGCCACACCAGCGGCTTGAGCGGATCGCCGTCCGGATGGCGGCCGTCGATCGTGCGGTTCAGCGCGCCTTCGAACGACAGCGCCAGCGTCTCGAGCGGCACGTTCAGCCCGTCGGGCACGACCGGGCCGACGCACAGCCCCTGGTTGAATTGCCCGTCGGCCAGCAACTCGAACTTCGACGCGCGCGCGGGCTCCGCGTAGCGGCAGCCGAGCACCTCGAGCACGATGCGCACTTCGCGGATCGCCGCGCGCACGTCGCTTTCTTCATAGGGCCGCGCGCGCGGGGGCAGGTCGCGGTCGAGCACGAATGCGATTTCCGGTTCGATCCGCACGATCGGACCGCCGACGACGCGGTACGGCGCATCGGCTTCGCGGATCGTCGACGCGAAGATCGGCGCGAGGATCACGCGGTCGGGCGGCGGCAGCGCGCATTTCCATCCGCCGACGGGTTCGCCGAGCAGGTCGGCCACGCGCTGCTGGATCGCGAGCGCGGTGTCGACGTCCTCGGGGCGCAGCGCATCGGGCAGCAGCGGGCCGGGCGAGCCGGCATGGCGGGCGGCGACGAGATGCTGGGCGGCGCCGTCCACGCGTTCGGTAGTCGTTGTCATGTCGGTTGAGCGAGTTGAAAGTGGGGCCGGCAAAAAAGGGCCGGACGAAAGTCGCACATCCGATGATAGCGCCTTCGGCGCGATGGCCGCTCGAAAGCCCCTCGGCGGGCCGGTCATCCGCCCGGTTCGCCGCGCTGCCGACGACGCAAGGGGCCGGTCCTGCGTCGCGTCGGTTTGCCGCATGCACGGTTCCGGTCAGGGTTGACGATCGTCAATATCCGGCCCCCGCGTCGGCCGATGATGGTGACATGGCCGCGTGCGAGGGGGCGCGCGGCGTTCACCCCAGCGAGGTTCGTATGTACGAAAAGATCATGGTGGCCGTCGACGGCAGCGCTTCGTCGAAACGGGCACTGGCCGAGGCCGTGAAGGTGGCGCTGGCGGCCGGCGCGCACGTCAGCGCCGTGTACGTGGTCGACAAGTCGGTATTGTTCACGTATGCGGGACGTTTCGATCCGCACGCGCTCATCGAGGAAATCCGCGACGACGGGCGCAAGGTGCTGCGCGAAGCCGAACAGGTCATCGCGCTGGCCGGCGCGAAGGGCGAGGCCGAACTCGTCGAGACCGAAAGCATCGGCGAGGATATCGCGGAACGCCTGCAGCGCTACGTGAAGGAACGCGGCATCGATCTCGCGGTGGTCGGCACGCACGGGCGGCGCGGTATCCGCCGCGTGCTGCTCGGTAGCGTCGCCGAGCACTTCGTGCGCGGCGCGAAGTGTCCGGTGCTGCTGATTCGCGGCGACGATGCCGACGAGCCGGCGGCTGCCGCGGCAGCGTAACGCGGACGACACTCGATGATACGTCGCCAGTACCGCATCGTCGTCGCGGCGATCGCCGTGTTCGTGTCGCTCGCCGGGATGATGGCCGTCGTGACGGGGTTGCTGTTCGATACCCCGACGGCGCTGCGCGGCGGCGCGATCGCGTTGATCGTCGGCGTGGCCGGCTTCGTCGTGATGCTCAATCCCGGGCCGAAAGGCGAGGAGTGACGCCGGGACGCGCGGCCGCGTGTACCCGGCCGCGCACGCTTCTGTCAAACTGGCGCCCATGAAACCGCGCCTCATTTCACCGCCTTCCTCCGATGCCGCGCCTGCGCCCGCGGGCTTTCCCGACGCCGACGAACTGGCCGCGCTGCGCGCGTGGTACGCGGGCATGACCGTGCGCCAGGCCGTCGAACGCTACCTGCCCGATCGCCTCGGCGCAGGACGGTCGGCGCGCGGCGTGATCGGCGCCATTCGCCGCCGCCTCGTGCGCGTCGCGCGGCAGGCCGGCCGCCCCGATCTCGCGGAACGGCTCGGCCATCCCGACGGTGAGCGTGTGCGGGAGGCGAAGGCCGCGACCGAAGCAATCGGCCTGCTGCGTCACGCGCGCGCGCCGTTGCCGCAGATCAGCGACGACGTCGGCCTCTGGCTGCCCGCGCGCGCGGTCGTCGCGCTGCGGGCGCACGGCATCGCGACGCTGGCCGACCTGACGGTACGCATTCCGCGCCGGCGCCAGTGGTGGACCGCGATCGCGGGCCTCGGCGTGGCCGGCGCGCGGCGCATCGAGGCATTTTTCGCCGAGCATCCCGACCTGACGGAGCGGGCGCGCGCGCTGATCGCCGCGACGCCGCGCGGCAGCATCGTGCCGTGGGAGCAGTTGAAGCTGCCGCACGAGGTCGACGGCTCGGCCGGCACGTTCCGCGCGCCGCGCGCGACCAGCACGCTCGACGCGGACAACGATTACGCGGCCGTGCACGCGTGGCTGTCGCTGCACGAATCGGCCGCGACGCGGCGTGCATACCGCAAGGAAGCCGAGCGGCTGATCCTGTGGGCCATCGTCGAGCGCGGGCGCGCGCTGTCGTCGCTGACGACCGAGGATGCGGTCGCCTATCGCGCGTTCATCCGGCGCCCGACACCGCACGAACGCTGGGTCGGGCCCGTGCGGCCGCGCGGCGCGCCCGACTGGCGGCCGTTCTCGGGCGCGCTGTCCGCGCGGTCGGCGGCGTACACGCTGTCGGTGCTCGGGGCGTTGTTCCGCTGGCTGATCGAGCAGCGCTACCTGCTCGCGAATCCGTTCGCGGGCGTGAAGGTGCGCGATACGCGCGGCGCGAACGCACTCGACACGTCGCATGCGTTCACCGAAGGCGAGTGGCTGCTGGTCCGCACGATCGCCGACGGCCTCGAGTTCCGGACGCGCACGGCTGACGGCGCGCCGCAGTCGGGCTGGACGCCGGCCGCCGCGCAACGGCTGCGCTTCATTCTCGATTTCGGCTATGCGACCGGGCTGCGCGCGAGCGAGCTGGTCGGCGCGACGCTCGGCGGCATCGAGACGGATGCGCACGGCGACGCGTGGCTGAAGGTGATCGGCAAGGGGAGCAAGGCCGCCCGCGTCGCGCTGCCGCCGCTCGCGCGCACGGCGCTCGACCGCTATCTGGTCGCGCGCCGGCTGCCGGTCACACCGGTGCGCTGGCGGCCCGATACGCCGCTGATCGCGAGTCTCGCGGAAGACGAGGCGGCCGCGATCACGAGCGTGCGGCTGTGGAAGGTGATGCAGCGCTTCTTTGCGCAGACGGCGGATGCCGTCGAAGCCGATAACCCGGCGCTCGCGCAGAAGCTGCGGCAGGCGAGCCCGCACTGGATGCGGCATACGCATGCGACGCACGCGCTTGCGCGCGGGGCCGAGCTGACGACCGTGCGCGACAACCTGCGGCATGCGTCGATCTCGACGACGTCGATTTATCTGCACGGCGACGACGTGAAGCGCGCGCGGCAGATGTCGAGCGCGTTTGCGGCCGACAAGTAAGCGGATGGCGCGGCGGCGCTCGCGCCCGTTTGCACCCGTTTGCACCCGTTTGCGCGAGCCGGTCAGTCGGCGGCCGGGCCGTCGCGTTCCGCCGCCACGCGTGCGAGCCATTCCGCGTAACTCGATGCGACGCGCTCACGCAGCTCGTCGTCGTGCCACACGCGGATCACCTGGCCGCTCACGCCGCCTTGCGCGGGATCGAGGTCGATGCAGAGATGATTGCCGCTGCCGTCGTGCGTGAACGGAATCCACTTGAGGTTGTACCAGTCGTCGCGGACGCCGGCATCGGGTTCCGACGTCATGCCGGCGAAATCGCCGCCGGAAACGAGTGTCCGCCAGATCGTCCATTGCGCGACGATCGCCTGCGCGCCGAGCAGCGCATCGCTTTCGGTGAAGACGGCGTCCGGATCGGCTTGCCCGTCGTGCAGCCGGAGGCTGTCGATCACGTCATCGGGCAGCGTCGCGCCCAGTGCGGCAGGCAATTCGGCCAGCACATGATCGTCGGCCGGCCCGTTCAGGCCGCCCGGCAAGCTGGCGGGATGAGCGGCGATCGCGCGTTCGATGCGTTGCCACGCTTCGCGAACATCAGGCGTCGCGGGGCCGGCAACCGGTACGTCGGGAGAAGGTGAGGTCTGCCGCGGTTGCGCCGGAACGTTCGCGGTTTCGTCCGGCGTCACGCCGGCGTGCGAGGCGCGCGCGCCCGTGCCATCCAGCCGCAGAAACAGAACGGGCGTCCCGGCCGGCAGTACCTCGACGCCCGCCGGGATCGCGACGAGCGCATCGGCCTCGGCGACACCGCGAATCGGCCCGTCGCCCTGGAACGGCAGCAGGCGGACTCGCGATTCGCCGCGTTCGGTAGCGGACAGGCAGCCCCATCGCATCCCGTTGCATTCGGCATCGGGTTCGATGTCGTGCACGGTCGGCGCGGTTTCCCAGCAAGGGCCCGGCGCCGCAACATGTTCCAGCAGGTCGAGCACGTGCGGAACGATCGTGTGCATCAGCACGGCGACGCCGCTCGCATGGCCGGGCAGATTGACCAGCACGGCCTGGTCGTAACCGACGCATGTTTCCGTTCGGTAGACGACGCCGTCCGGCCGGGTGGATTGCACGGTCCACTTCGTCGGCGGCGAACGGTCGTCGCTTCGCCCGACATTGAACCGCTCGCCGGGTGTCTGCCTGATCCGGATCGTCTCGCGATCGTTCGCGTAGACCGTCTGCGCATTCAGGCCTCGCATCTCGAACGGCGCGCCCGCCGGCAATCCGGCGCCGACAATCAGGTCATAGCGCCCGGAAAGCGCGCCCAGCTGTTGCTTGAACGCGCTTTCGTCGCGTTCCGTATCGGGCGAGCACGGAAACGACGAGGGCAACGGCAGGGTTTCCGCGGCCGGCACCGCGTATCCCCATTGCCGCAGTACCGCGCGGAGATACGGACCCAGCGAGTCGAATCGCTGCCAGGGCTCGCGTGCATGGCCCGGCGGCACCACGTCGTACCCCGCGATCACGACGCCGATCCGCGGCCGCTTCGTGACGACGACGTCGCGCACGCCCGCGGCTATCAGCCCCGCCAGCCGTGCGGGCGTGATCCGCATCCCTTTCGCGAGCAGCACCTGTCCTTTCCGGAATTCGCTGCCGACGGCGATCACGTGCTGTCCGGCCGCGAGCGGCGCATGGAAGCGCAGGCGTGCGCCCGCGTTCCCGTCGATCCATCGATGCTCGGCCTTCGGCGCAACCGCGTCGGCGTGCGCCGGCATCGCGACGTAGGCCGGAATGCCGGCCGCTTGCCGTGCGTCGAGTGCGCGGGCGGCCTGGCTGGCCGTTCGCGACGCCAGCGGGGCCAGCCGGAGTTCGCAATCGAGCTCGACGGGTTCGCGGCGGGAGGCCGCTGCGGTATCGGCCGCGCGCAGCGCGTAGCCGTCGCAGGCGGCGAGCGGAACGGACGGAACGTCGTCGGGGGCGATGACGTCTTCAGCCGTGACGCGCCATGCGGCGTCGTCGACCGGAACCGTCTCGCGCCGCATCGCGCCGGGGACGAGAGACCGGCATCGTTCGTAGGCTTGCCCGAGCCATGCGGGAAGGTTGGCGGGTACGCTCATCGACATCCTCGTCGTGATTCGTGATGCTTCATTGTGCGGCCTGATCGCCGGCGCGTCGCGCCCGACATACGATCGAGGCCGGATTTTCGTGAAGCGCCATTGGACGATTCATCGCGCCGCGATGTAACTGTCAGGTGTGTCAGGAGACGGCCGGCCGGGAACGCCGGTCCATGACCGAACACGCTTTCCGTCGACGAATGGATGACGCGCCACGGCGTATCCGCCGAGGCAACGGAACGGTCGGTGTACGCTGCGGTCATAATTTTTTTTGCAAGGAGCAGCGCATGGCATCGAGCCAGGGCACGGTCGATTTCATCGTCGAGCAGAGCGCGGCGGCCGGTACGGTATCGGCGCGCAAGATGTTCGGGGAATACGGCATCTATTGCGACGGCAGGATGGTCGCGCTCGTCTGCGACGACCGGCTGTTCGTCAAGCCGACACCGGAAGGACGCGCGTATCTCGGCGCCTGCGAAGAGGCGCCGCCGTATCCGGCCGCGAAGCCGCACCTCGTCATCCCCGGCGATCGCTGGGACGACCGCGAGTGGCTGGCCGCGCTGATCCGGATCACCGCCGCGCAGTTGCCGATGCCGGTGAAGCGGAACCGATAGCGGCAGCGCGCGGCATGCAGGCGTATTCTGTGACACATGCGCGCGCCCATCGCGCGGCAGGGAGTACAAGAATGGAGACATCCGGACATTCGCGCGGCACGTGGCGTGCCCGCCGCGTCTGGCACGCGTGCGTCGCGGCGCTGTGCGTCGGCTGGAGCGCGCTGTCGTTCGGCGCCGATGGCGCGAACGGCGCGGCCGCGTTGCTCGATCGTTATCGCAGCCTCGGCGCGCAACTGAAGGACAACGCGTTTCACCGGCCGTTGTACCTCGAGTCGGCGGAGGCGTCGTCGTCGCTGAAGGGCGACATCTACGCGGTGGTCGACTATCCGTTCGCGGTCGTGAGCGGCCAGCTCGACGATCCCGCGCAGGGCCCCGCGAACTGGTGCGCGGTGCTGATCCTGCACCTGAACACGAAATACTGTCATGCGTCGAGCGGCGGCAACGGGCCGGTGCTCGACGTGAACCTCGGCCGCAAGATCCAGCAGAAGCTGTCGGACACCTATCGCGTGCAGTTCCGCTATCGCGTGGCGGCCGCGACGCCCGACTACTTCCAGGTCGATCTGGCCGCCGACAGCGGCCCGATGGGCACGAAGGATTACCGGATCGCGCTGGAGGCCGTGCCGGTCGGCGCGTCGCGCACGTTCCTTCACCTCACGTATTCGTATGGTTTCGGCACGGTCGGCCGGATGGCGATGAAGACCTACCTCGCGACGGTCGGCAGCGACAAGGTCGGATTCACGAACGTCGGTGCATCGGCCGCGCAGCCGCAATATGTCGGCGGCGTGCGCGGGCTGCTGGAGCGCAACACGATGCGCTATTACCTCGCGATCGACACGTATCTCGCGACGCTCGACAAGCCGCTCGACCAGCGCCTCGCGCGCTGGTTCGATGCCACCGAGCAGTATCCGCAGCAACTGCACGAAGTCGAGCGGAGCGCGTATCTGCAGATGAAAGCGCAGGAGGTGCAGCGGCAGCAGGCGGCACGGTGACGCCGCCCGCCGTCGGCTGCCCGGCGTCGATCAGTTCGACGCGCCGCCGACCGTGCGAATGCTGTGCCACTGCCCCTGTTCGACGCGGAACAGCGTGTATGGCGGCTTGATCAGGTCGCCGCGCTCGTCGAACGAGATCTTGCCGGTCACCCCGGTCACCGCCACACCCGGCAGGCTCGCGACGATCTTGCCGCGATCGAGCGAATCGGCCTTGCGGACCGCCGCGATCATCGCGAGCGCCGCATCGTAGGCGAACGGCGCATACAGCTCGACGTCCTGGTTGAAGCGCGCCTTGTAGCGCTGTGCGAACGCGACGGCCGACGGCAGCTTGTCGAGCGCGGGGCCGGGCTCCAGATCCTGCGTGCCTTCGCCCGCGTTGCCGGCGATCTTCAGGAATGCGTTGCTTTTCAATGCGCCGGCGCCGAACAGCTGCGCACGGATGCCGAGCGAGCGCATCTGCTTGACGAGCATCGCCCCCTGTTCGTCGAGCCCGCCGAAGAACAGCAGGTCGACGTTGTTGCTCTTCATCGTCGTCAGGATGCCGCGGAAATCGACGGCCTTGTCGTTCGTGTATTCGCGGCCGACGATGCTGCCGTGCGCGTCCTTCACGCCTTTCTCGAATGCGTCGGCGAGGCCCTGGCCGAACGCGGTGCGATCGTCGATGATGCCGATCCGCTTCGCCTTCAACTGCTCGACCGCGAAGCGGCCGGCCACCACGCCGCCCACGCCGTCGTGCCCCATCGTGCGGAACACGTTCTTGAAGCCCTGCATCGTCAGCTGCGGATTGGTCGAGCCGGGAGTGATCATCGCGACGTTCGCCTGCTTGTAGACGGCCGACGCGGGAATGCTGCAGCCGGAATTGTAGTGGCCGATCACGCCGACCACGCCGTCGTCGACGAGCTTCTGTGCGACCTGGATCGCGATGCGCGGATCGGCCTGGTCGTCCTGCACGTCGAGCACGAAGCGCACCGGCTTGCCGCCGACGGTCGGATGCTTCGCGTTCTCCTCGTCGAGGGCGAGCTGCGCCCCGTATTGCAGATCCTTGCCGACGCGCGCGACCGGCCCCGTCAGCGGGCCGGCGAAGCCGATCTTGACGGTTTCCGGGTCGGCTGCGAGCGCCGACCCCGCGACCGTGCCGATCGAGCAGACGGCCAGCCATACCAGCCAGTGACGACGATTCATGATGCTTCTCCTTGCGTGGGTGGAAGGGGGCGTGGCGCGCGTCAGAATCGCGCGGCCCGGTACGGCGCGAGGTCCAGCGGCGGGGCGCGCCGGGCGACGAGGTCGGCGACGAGCTGTCCGGTGATGCCGGCGAGCGTCACGCCGAGATGCTGATGGCCGAATGCATGGATCACGCGCGCACTGCCGCGTGCGTGGCCGATGACGGGCACGCCGTCGGGCAGCGTCGGCCGGAAGCCGAGCCAGTTGCGCGTCGGCGCGCCGAGCGACGGCACGGCTTCGCGCGCGGACCGCGTGAGCAGCGCGACGAGCGACGGGTTCATCGGCGCGTCGAAGCCGCCGAGCTCGACGGTGCCGGCCGCGCGCAGCCCTTCGTCGAGCGGCGTCATGTAGAAGCCGCGTTCGGCCCAGCCGACCGGCCGCGTGACGCGCTCCCCGGGCGCGCCGAACTGCACGTGATAACCGCGCTCGGTGTCGAGCGGCACCGCATCGCCGCATGCGGCCGCGAATTCGCGCGAGCGGGCGCCTGCGGCGACGACGACGTGATCGAACGCGCGGACCGTCCCGCCCGCCTGCACGTTCACGGCATCGCCGGCAGGCGTGATGCGCTCGACGCGCGCGCGATCGAGCGTCGCGCCGCCGGCGGAAAGGTGCGCGAACAACGCGCCGAGAAAGCCGTGCGGATCGGAGAAATGCCAGCTGCCGACGAACAGCACGCCGCGCGTGAAGATCGGCGCGAGCGCGGGTTCGAGCGCGCGGATCGGGCCCGCGTCGAGCGTCTCGAACGGCACGCCGAGCCGGCGTCGCAACGCGAGCGACGGTTGCGCGGCATCGAACGACGCCTGCCGCGCATACAGGTACAGGCATTCGCGCGGCCGCACGAACGCCGCGAGCCGCGGCGAGGCGAGCAGCGGCGCATAACCGTCGGCGGCGCGCGACAACAGGGCGGCCAGCGCGCTCGCGCTGCGTGCGTGGCGCGCGGGCGTCGATGCGAGCAGGAACCGCGCGAGCCACGGTGCGCCGTGCAGCAGGTACGGCCAGCGGATACGCAGCGGGCTGTCGGCGGCGAACAGGAAGTGCGGCAGCTCGCGGAACACGGACGGCCCGTTCACCGGCACGCAGCCGTAAGGCGCGAACGTCGCGGCATTGCCGAACGATGCACCCTCGCCGATGCCGGCCGGATCGAACAGCGTCACGCGATGCCCGTCGCGCTGCAGCCATGCCGCCGCGCCGATCCCGATGAAGCCCGCACCCACGATGGCGACGTTCGCCATGACGCTTCCCCTCCGGTCCACAAGGTTCACACAAAGTTGCGATCAAGAATCACACAGTAAATTTTTGTGTGCAATCAAAAAGAGATTGTGTGATGTTGGTGTTTACCCGATTTCAACCCGCTGATTCCGCAGACTTTTCCTTAAGCGTTTGACGGGGCGGGGATGTCATATACAATCGCTGAGCAAGTCAAAACGGCAGACAAACGCTTTTTGTGTGGTCATGGGCGACAAATGGCATCAGACAAACTTTCCGGCGAGCGTGACGGCGGCCTGCCGGCGCAGGCGAAGCGGCCGACTTATGTCGAGGTATCGAGCTCGATCGAGGAGGAAATCCGCAGCGGCACGTATCCGCCGGGCAGTCGCCTGCCGCCGCAGCGCCAGCTCGCGACGGAGCTCGGCATCAACGTGTCGACCGTGTCGCGTGCGTACAAGGAACTGCAGCTGCGCGGCCTCGTGATCGGCAGCAAGCGGCGCGGCTCGCTCGTCACCGGCGGCGCGATGCCGAGCATCGCGCCGGCCCGCGCGGCGCTCGCGGCCGGCAACGGCGTGATCGACCTGACCGTGAACCGCCCGGCGACCGGCGAGTTTCTCGCGAGCCTCGCGCAGACGTTCGGCACGCTGCCGAGCGACCCGCGGTTCGCCGCGCTGCAGGAATACCAGCCGCCGCAGGGCCCGGACTGGGCGCGGGCGGCCGGTGCGCAGTGGCTTGCCGCGCCCGGCTTCACGCCGTCGCGCGACCAGGTGGTTGTCACGAGCGGCGCGCAGCACGGGCTGTATGCGGTGCTGAACAGCCTGATCGGCACCGACGGCGTGATCGTCGCCGATCGCCTCACGTACTACGGCCTCAAGGCGCTCGCGCCGGTATTCCAGTTCGAGATCGTCAGCGCGCCGGCCGACGACGACGGCCTGCTGCCCGACGAGATCGAGCGGATCTGCCAGCGCATGCCGGTCAAGGCGATCTTCGTCGTGCCGAACCTGCAGAACCCGACCGTGACGACGATGAGCCTCGCACGCCGGATGGCGCTCGTCGACATCGCGCGCCGCCATCACGTGACGATCATCGAGGACGACGTGTACGGCCCGCTCGTGCGCGACCGGCTGCCGGCGATCGCGGGGCTGTGTCCCGAGCTGACGTTCCATCTCGGCGCGACGTCGAAGATCCTCGCGCCGGGGCTGCGCCTCGGCTACCTGAGCTGCCCGCGCGACAGCGTCGCGCTGTGCGCGGAAGCCGTGCGCACGACCGCATGGATGCCCGCGCCGACCTCGATGCTGATCGCCACGGTGTGGATCGAGGACGGCACCGCCGAGCGGATCATGGCCGCGCAACTCGCGGAGATCCGCGCACGTGTCGATCTCGCGCGCGAACTGCTGCCGGCCGGGCAGTTGAAGGCCGACCCGGCTTGCATGTTCGTGTGGCTGCGGCTGCCGCCGCCGTGGCGTGCCGACGATTTCGCCGCGAATGCGAAGGCGCGCGGCGTGATCGTGATGCCGTCGTCGACGTTCGCGGTCGACCGCGCGGAAATCGAGCACGGCGTGCGCATCAACCTCGCGTGTCCGGCCACGCGCGACGAACTCGTCAACGGGCTGCGGATCCTGGCGGGCACGCTGAAGGACCGGCCGCGCGCGCTGTTCGGGTCGATCTGACGGCGGGCACGCACGTTCGCAAGGCCTACTCGAGCAGATGCGCGACGACGTCGACGATCCGCTGCAGCAGCGCCTCGTCGTAGGGTAGCCACGGCACCGCGCGCAGCGGCGATGGCGGCGGCTCGAGCGGGGCGTCGACAGGCTCGCCGTCGCGCGTCACGCGGCCGGTCGCGCAATGCACCGACCACGCGCCGACGTGCACGTGGCGATCGTCGATCGTGATCTTCCCTTGCGCGACCGGTTCGGCGAACACGAGCGACAGCACGTGTTTGCGATGCCGCGCCATCACGCCGAGCGGCAGCGCCGACAACCGGTTCAGGCGCTGCCGGCGTTCGGTTTCGAGGTCGCGCTGGCGGGCCGGGGCCGCCGCGAGCGAAGCGGCGGCCGCGCGTGTCGCGGGGTCGTCGAGCGCGAACGCGGCCACGCTCACCAGCAGGTCGACCGCCCGCGCCACTTCGGAGAACACGACAGCGTCGATCTCGCCGATCGGCACCGGCACCCAGCGCCGGTCGTGCCGGCGCTCGAAGACCAGCCGGCGCGACGTGCCGTGGCCCTCCGTGCCGGGATAGAGCCGCGCATCGACGAGGAAGGTCGCGCGCACGTCCCCGAATTCACGGGCGAGCCCGTCGTCGTACGCGCGGATCGACCAGCCTTCGCGGCGCGCGACGCCGAGCAGCGGCCGGCTCGACAGCACGTGACCTTCGAACATCGCGGAATCGCTCGCCGACGCGTCGCCGTCGGCCGGCACGTAGTACTCGCGGAACGCCTGCCGCACTGGCTGCCGGAGCGTGCGGTCGACGATCGCGCGCTGCCACGCGAGCCGCTCGTGCGCGTCGGCCAGCAGCGGATGCCATAGCCGGATCGTGCAGTCGTCGGCGATCTCGCATGCGTGCCCCGCCGCGTCGCGCGGCACGACCTTGCCTTTCGCGATGTCGGGGATGAACGATTGCTTCGAGCCATCGCGGCCGCACGCTTGCCAGATCATCCGCGCGGAGAACGCGGCGCCGGCCGGCGTATCGACGAGACGCTCGTGCCATTCGGCATGACCCAGCGACATCGGCTGCCAGAAGCCGGCTTCAATGCAGGTGGCAAGCATCGCGAGCTGCTTCTTGTCCGGTTTCGCGTCGAGCGTCATGCGCAGCGCGGTACGCGGCCGCTCGCCGAGCGCACGTTCGGCGGGTTTCAGGTTGCGCGCGAGCTTTTTCTGCACGCCCGCGTGACGCACCGTGGCGAGCGCGTCGCGCAGCGCGCGCACGCTCTCCGGCGTCGGGATCGTCTCGACCGCATGGCCGAGCGCAATCGCGAGCGACTGCGACGGCACTGTTTTCGCGGTCGTCGGCGCGACGCATACGCCGGTCAGCAGCGGCCCGATCAGCGGGCGCAGCCATGCTTCGTCGCGATAGGCGGCCACGCGCGCGGCGCGCGCGACGACCTGCGCGTCGTCGGTCGTGAACGCGCGATCGGCCTCGTACGGCGCGGCGCCGGCGTGCAGCGCGGCGACCAGTCGCGCGGCCTCGGTCAGCGCGTCGCGCGCGAACGCGACGTACGCGGCGTCTTCCGCGAGCGTGACGGCCGGGTCGCCGAAGTCGAGCCACAGCCGTTTCGGCGCGAAATAGCCGTCGTTCGTCGCGGCCAGCGCGAGCAGCGCGGCCGGCCCGAGTTCCGGCAACACGTCGAGTTCGCGCACGCGAAACGGCGAATCCGCCAGCGCCTGCGCGTACGCATCGCGCCGCGCCGAGAAGTCGCGGCGGCCGGCGAACCAGTCGAGCGCATACGCGCCATACGCGGATTTCGCCCGCGGTTCGCCGTCTTCCGGTTCGCCCGCGATGCGCGCCAGTTCGGCCTGCAGCGCGGGCGACGGCAGCGCGTCGAGACAGGGCAGGTCTTCCAGCGCACGTTTCCATCCGCCGGGCGGAATGTCGCGGAACAGTTCGAGCGCGGCATCGGCGTCGACGAGCGGCACGAGGCCGAGCGCGTCGATCTGCCCGCGCAGCCAGCGCGTGAATTCGGCGCGTGGGTCGTCGTACGCGTGGTCGCGCAGCATGATGTCGTGCTCGGCGCGACGCAGCGCCGGCCAGACCGTACCGAGCGTGTGCGCATCGAGCGTCGACAGGTCGATCGGCGCGCCGGTGAAGCGCGGATGGTCGGCGCTGCCGGTCAGTCGCGCGACGAGCCGCGCGGCGAGGTCGCGATCAGTCATCGGCGGTTTCCGGGCCGGCGGCGCGCGATGCGCGGGCAGTCGTTACGTTCTGACACCATTTCATCATCTGTACTGGTCGGGCGTTGCGGATCAAGGCGCCGGGGGCGGCGGCCCGTTCGATCGCATGCGCGGCGGGGCTGACTCCGGTCATGAAAAACCGTGCGGCCGCACAGTATTGCACTCCCGTCGAGACGGTCGGGCGAATGCCCGTGTCGCGGTCGTTCCAGGCCGATCCGGCCGCGCCGCGCGCGGTTTCCGGCCGCCCGGCCATTTCATAAGACGTACAGTTCTCCCGCCATGCGCGATTCGCGCCGAACTGTACTCTTGTTCGCGTGGTCGATGTGTGTACTCGCCGCCAACTGTTCTGCTCTTAAGATTCCACCATCAAGTGCACAGTGCCGCGGATCCAGTCGTACCGGAACCCTGCCGGCGCATCTTCAAGAGAGAGCCGCGATGGAAAAGGCAAAACCGGAGGGAAGGATCAGGAATCACGACGGCCCGGTCGGCGGGCGAAACACGTGCGTGCCGGACGCACACGGCAGGGCGGCGCGGCTGCGCATGCCGGCGGGAGACGCACGATGAAACTCTACGAAAAACTCGCGGACGACATCGAGCGCCTGATCCGCCAGGGCGTGTACCGGCACGGCGACCGGATTCCGTCGGTGCGGCAGGCGAGCCAGCAGCACCGGATCAGCATCACGACCGTGCTGCACGCGTATCTGCTGCTGGAAAGCCGCGGGCTGCTGGAAAGCCGGCCGCAGTCGGGTTATTTCGTGAACCTGCGCCGCGACGACGGCCACGCGCCGGTGCGCGAGCTGCGGCCGTCGAAGCCGATCGCGATCTCGTCGTCGGTCGACGTGAGCCGGCTCGTGCTGTCGACACTGCGTTCGATCGGCACGGACGACGCGGTGCCGCTCGGCTCGCCGTATCCGGACCCGAGCCTGTTTCCGTTCGAGAAGCTGAACCGCTACGCGTATGCGGCCGGCCGCGACAAGTCGCTGTGGGGCGTGACGGACGGGCTGCCGCCCGGCCATCCGCGCCTGATTCGGCAGATCGCGCGCCGCTACCTGGAAAACGGGATGTCGGTGGACCCGAACGAGATCATCGTGACGGTGGGCGCGACGGAGGCGATCAACCTGTGCCTGCAGGCGGTGGCGAAGCCGGGCGACACGATCGCGGTGGAATCGCCGACGTTCTACGCGATGCTGCACGCGATCGAGCGGATGGGGATGAAGGCGATCGAGGTCGCGACGCATCCGGAGTACGGGATCGACATCGCGGCGCTGGCCGCGATCGCGAAGTCGCAGCCGATCGCGGCGTGCATGGTGATGCCGAACTTCCAGAACCCGCTCGGGTTCCAGATGCCCGACGAGCGCAAGCGCGAACTGGTTGAGTTTGCAACGAAAACCGGCATGCCGATCATCGAGAACGGCGTGTACAACGAGCTGTATTTCGGCGATACGCATCCGAGTTCGCTGAAGTCCTACGACCGGACCGGGATCGTGCTGCATTGCTCGTCGTTCTCGAAGAGCCTGACGGCCGCGTACCGGATCGGCTGGGCGTTGCCGGGCCGCTATCGCGATCAGGTCGAGAAGCTGAAGTTCCTGAACACGCTCGCGACGCCGTCGCTGCCGCAGCTGGCGATCGCGGAGTTTCTCGAACGCGACGGCTACGAGCATCACCTGCGGCGCTTGCGCAAGGCGTATGCGCAGCAGGCGAACCTGATGCGGGCGATGGTGTCGCGGTTCTTTCCGGAGGGCACGCGCATCTCGAGCCCGGCGGGCGGGTACGTGCTGTGGGTCGAGCTGCCCGCGCAGGTCGACGCGATGCGGCTGTACCAGCTCGCGCTGGAGCAGGGCATCACGATCGGCCCCGGCTACATGTTCTCGATCACCGACAACTACCGGAACTTCATCCGCCTGAACTACAGCAGCCCGTGGTCGCCGGAGATCGAGCAGGCGGTGATCGCGGTCGGGAAGCTGGCCGCCGCGTGCATGCGGTGATCGGGCGGGCGAGGTGGAACGCGGGCGTCGGTATCCGCCGCGCGGCGATTCGCGTCGTTCAAGCCCAGCCGGCTTCCGAAAACGACCGTGCGGCCGATCGCAGCCAACTGCAGAAGGCGTCGACTGGCGGCCGTGCGGTTGCCGCGCGTGTCGTCAGCAGGTGGTAGCTGTAGGGTCCCTGTACCGGCTTGCCCGGCGCCATGGCCAACAGCCCCTGCCTGACCGCATCGGCGGCGAGGACGTCCGACGCCACCGCCACGCCTTGGCCCGCGATCGCGGCATCGAGCGTGAGATAGGTGTGCGAGAAGCTCGGGCCCTGTCGCAAACGGGTCGCGCTCGCGTGTACGTTCTGCATGCGGCACCAGCGCACCCAGTCCACCTGCTCCGGAATGCGGGCCTCGTATTCGTCATGCAGCAAGGTTGCCCGCAAGATATCGTCCACGGTGTGCAACGCCCGGCACACCAGAGGTTGACCGACCGCCAGGAACGTCTCCGACATCAGTTTTTCCGCGACGAGCCCCGGATAGGGGCCCGAGCCCAGCCGGATCGCCACGTCCACCCGCTCGCGGCTGAAGTCGACGGCGGGCACCGAGGCCAGCAAGCGCACCTCGATGTCGGGATGCAGCCGCCTGAACTCACCCAGGCGCGGCATCAGCCAGCGGGTCACGAACGATGGCATCGCGGTGACCGTCACCTCCGGGGCGTCCGCGGCCTGGCGGATGCCGAGCGACGCACGCTCGAGCTCGTCCATCAAGCGCTCGATTTCCAGGAAGTACCGCCGTCCGATGTCCGTCAACTGGACGGACCGGGCGCCGCGCATGAATAGCGGCGTTCCCAGCCATTCCTCCAGCAGCCGTACCTGATGCCCTACCGCACCGGACGTGACGCATAGCTCTTCACCCGCCCGGGCGAAGCCGCCATGGCGCGCCGCCGCCTCGAATGCGCGCACGGAGAGCAGGGGCGGAATTTGTCGTGCCATGACTAAGTTAAATTGAGGCTCAGTGTCGAAACGTTTGATTTGTTGTGCGTGAAATGCGTGCTTAATCTATCAGCCTCACATCACGAGGCTCAGAAATAGTGAGCCATGACATTTCCGGAGTCAACATGGATCTACGCATTCACGGCGAGTCGGATCGCGCGCTCGCGCCGTCGTTTCGAAAGGTGCTCGTTCCCTGGGCGGTCCAGGGCGGACTCAACCCGCCGGTCATTACGCATGCGCAGGGATGCTACTTCCACGATGCGAACGGCAAGCGCTATCTGGACCTCACCAGCGGTTATGTCGCGGTGTCGTTGGGCCATGGCCATCCGAAGGTCGTCCAGGCGATCCAGGCACAGGCCGAGCGCATGTGCTGGGTCGCATCCAGCTACTTCAACGACGTGCGTGCCGAATACGCTGGACTCCTGAACAGTGTTTCGCCGTGGCCGGAAGGACTGCGTGTGCATTTCACGTGCGGCGGAGCCGAGGCGAACGATGACGCGGTGAAGATCGCCCGGCTGGTGACAGGCAGGCCCAAGGTGCTGACTGCCCATCGGTCGTATCACGGCAGCACCATCAGCGCGAGCGCGATGACGGGCGTGGACCGCTGGCGCGATCCTTTCCCGGCGCTCCCGGGCATGGTGAAGTTCTTTGCACCGTATCCGTACCGCAGCCCCTTTTACACGTCGAATCCGGTCGAGGAGACGCGCCGTGCCCTCGATCACCTTGCGCGCGTCCTGTCGCACGAAGGCGCGCAAAACGTCGCCGCGATCCTGATGGAGCCGATGACCGGGTCCAGCGGTGTGGTCGTCTACCCACCGGGCTACCTCGAAGGCGTTCGCAACCTGTGCGACCGGCACGGCATCCTGCTGATCTTCGACGAGATCATGACGGGCTTCGGGCGCACGGGGGCATTGTTCTGCGCCGAGCGTGTCGGCGTATTGCCGGACCTGATTTCGTTCGCCAAGGGGGCCAGCTCTTCGGATACACCCCTCGGCGGTGTCCTGGTGCGCGAAGGCGTGGCCCGCCACTTCGATACCGAACTCTTCGACGTGGGCCACACGCACGCGGGCCACGTGCTGGCGGTCGCCGGCGGGCTCGCCGCGCTGAAGGTCTATCTGGAAGAGGGTTTGTTCGACCGGGCGCGCGAGATCGAAGGCTGGTTGCGCGACGGTCTCGGCGATCTCGCAGACCGTCATCCGTCGATCGGGGACGTGCGGGGCATGGGTGCCCAGTTCGGCATCGAGCTGGTGCGCGACCGGGACACGCGCGAGCCGCTCGTCGAGTGGCACCACCCGGCGGGATCGGCGCCGATGCGGGCGTTCTATGGCGAGCTGCTGAAGCGCGGCGTCCACGCGTACGGGCGCTACAACGTGGTGATCGTGACGCCGCCGCTGGTCATCTCGCGCACGGAGCTGAACGAGGGGCTGGACGCGCTCGACGCGGCGCTGACGGTGCTGGAGGCTGCCCGATGAGCGACGAGGACATCCTGTATCGCGAGGCGCGCGGCGTGGCGACCGTCACGATCGACCGCCCGTCGGTGTACAACGCGTTCCGGGCCAGGACGGTCGAGGATCGCCGTCGAAACGGGCGGCGTGCGTGGTGAGCTCACCCACCCGTCACCGGCGGAAAGAACGCGACCTCGCTATCCTCCCGCACGACGAATTCCCCGGTCACCATTTCGAGGTTCACGGCGGCCCGAACGGGGCGGTCCATCCGCAGTGCGTCCGCGCTGCGCGCGTCGCGCGCGGCCAGCGTGCCGCGCAGCGCGTCGACGGTGAGTTCGCGCGCATCGATCTCGACGGTTTCCTCGTCGAGCGCCAGTTGTTCGCGAATGCTTGCGAAATATTTGATCTTCAGTTTCATTGCGATGTCTCGAGCAGGAGCGGCGGAATCGGAAAGCGCGAAGTGGACGCGGTCAGCCCCAGCGCCGCATCGCGTGGTCGTCGTGGGCCTTCGCCTCGACCCAGCCGGATTCGCCGTCGTGCCGGATCTCCTTCTTCCAGAACGGTGCGTGGGTTTTCAGGAAATCCATCAGGAATTCGCACGCATCGAACGCGGATGCGCGATGCGCGGCGGCCACGACGACCAGCACGACCGGCTGGCCGAGCGGAATGCGGCCGACGCGGTGCACGATCCTGACCGCTTCGAGCCGCCAGCGTGCCGTGGCCTCCTCGACGATGCTCCACAGTGCCTGCTCGGTCATCGTCGGGTAGTGCTCGACTTCCAGCGCGACGACGTCGTCGACGTCGCCTTCCTTGCGCACGACCCCGAGAAAATTCACGACCGCCCCGACATTCGGATTGCGAACGATCGGTGCAAGCTCCGCGCCCGCGTCGATCGGCGCATGCTGCACGCGTACTTCGAAGCCGGCGGCAATGGCGGGCGCCGGTTCGGGAGGCGGGTCGGTCGCGTCGGCGGGCGGCGGGGCGCTGCCGGCTGGCAGCGGATCGTCCGGCAGCCCGGCGCGGGATTCGGTGAAGGTCGTCATGACAGGTTCTCCAGTGGGCGGCGCATCCTGTATCGCGCGGCGGCCCGTCAGCCGCCGACGAGCGACATGCGCACGGTCGGATAGGTCTTGCCCGGCGTGCGGGCCGGCCGCGCGGCCCGGTGCTCGGAATAGCGGTCGTCGCGCCGCGTCCAGCGATCGCGCACGGCGGCCGCGAGGTCGGCGGTCGATGCCGCATCGTCGAGCCACGGCCGCAGGTCGGTGCCCTGCGTCGCGAACAGGCACGTATAGAGCTGCCCGTCGGCGGATACGCGGGCGCGCGAGCAGGTGCCGCAGAACGGATGCGACACGCTCGCGATGAAGCCGACTTCGCCCGCACCGTCGATGTGCGCGCAACGGATCGCGGTCGCGTCGTGCCCCGGTTCGCCGACGAGCACGAGCGGATGGTGTTGTTCGATCAGTTCGCGCATGCGCGCGGCCGGCACGACCTTGTCGCCGGACCAGAAGCTCGCGCCGCCGACGTCCATGTATTCGATGAAGCGCACGGCCACGCCCGACTGCCGGAAGTGGCGCACGAGCGGCAGGATCTGGTCGTCGTTCACGCCGCGCTCGATCACCGCGTTGACCTTGACCGGCGCGAGCCCGGCAGCATGCGCGGCTTCGATGCCGGCCAGCACGCGCGACACGGGCACGTCGGCGTCGCTCATCCGGCGGAATACGGCGTCGTCGAGCGCGTCGAGGCTCACGGTCACGCGCGACAATCCGGCGTCGCGCAGCGCGCGTGCCTTCGCGGCGAGCAGCGAACCGTTGGTCGTCAGCGCGATTTCGACGGGATTGCCGTCGACGGTCGTCAGCGCGGCGAGCCGTTCGATCAGTGCCTCGAGGTTGCGGCGCAGCAGCGGCTCGCCGCCCGTGATGCGGATCTTCTCGACGCCGAGCGACGTGAACGCACGTGCGATCTTTTCCAGTTGCGCGAACGACAGGCGCTCGGACGACGGCATGAACGCATAGTCCGAACCGAAGCTTTCGCGCGGCATGCAGTAGCCGCAGCGGAAGTTGCATTGGTCGATCACGGACAGGCGCAGGTCGCGCAGCGGGCGTCCGAGCGTGTCGGACGGGCGGGGAAAGGCGCCGGGCGCTGCGCCGCCGGATGATGCGGCGGCGGCCGGCGCGGCTGAAACGATGGCGTTCACGATCGGTTCGTCGGCCTGCATGAAGTAAGCGGAGGGGCGTCGCCGGTCGGCCGTGCGTGTACCGACGTGTCGGCGCACAGGTCGTGACGAGCCTCAGCGTGAGCATAGTCCGCCGGGTTGGGCCGGCAGAGGCACAATCGCGCCCGAATTGCAGGAATACAGTTCGCCGTGCGGCGGGCGCGGCGCATGGGTCGCATCGGGCGCGTGATGGGCGTCGCGCTCATGCGAGCCACGGCGCGAATTCGTAATACGGTACCGCGTCGCCGCGCGCGATGGCCCGCCCGGCCGGCAGCCGTGCGAGCCCGCTCGCCTGCACGAGCGACTGCAGCGTGCAGGCGCCTTGCTGGCGCAGCGTATCGAGCACGGGCGCGCCAGCGGCACCGACCGTGCAGCGCACCCGTACGAAGCGTTCGCGCTGCGCATCCGGCTCGAAGTCCGTGTCGATCGGCAGCGCCGGCACGGCCTGCAGGCGCGCGTCGCGCCCCTGCAGGCAGCGGATCAGCGGCGCGACGAACAGCGCGAACGCGGTCATGGCAGCCCCCGGATTGCCGGGCAGCAGCACCACGGGCCGCGTGTCGAGCCGCGCGAGCGCGACCGGCTTGCCGGGCTTCATCCGCACACCGGTGACGATGAACGATGCGTCGAGCGCGGTCAGTGCGGGGCGCAGCAGATCCTTGTCGCCGACCGATGCGCCGCCGACGCAGATCACCAGGTCGCAACCCGCATGCAGGTCGCGCAACGCACGATCGACGGCCGCCGCCGTATCGGCCGCATGCACGTTCATCGCGACGCGGGCACCGGTGCCCGACACGAGTGCGGCGAGCATCGGCGCATTGCTGTTGTAGATCTGCTGCGGCGCGCGCGGCTGGCCGCATGCGACGAGTTCGTCGCCGGTCGTCAGGAGGCCGACGCGCAGCGCCGGGCGCACATCGATGCGCGCGAAACCTTGTGCGGCCGCCACGCCGACGTGCATCGCGCCCAGCCGCGCGCCGGCCGGCACCAGCAGGTCGCCGGTACGCACTTCCTCGCCCCGGCGGCGGATGTGCGATCCGGTGCGCGGCGGGGCATCGAACGCGACCCAGCCGTCCCGTTCGTGCGCGTGCTCCTGCATCACGACGGTGTCGGCGCCGGGCGGGATCAGGCTGCCGGTGAAGACGCGCGCAGCCGTGCGGGCGGCCAGCGGCATCGGCGTGTCGCCCGCATAGCAGCGTTGCGCGACGCGCAGCGGCTCGCCAGGCGAGACGTCCGCGCGACGCACGGCATAACCGTCCATCGCGCTCTGGTCGGCCGGCGGCTGGTCGAGCACGGCGGTCAGCGGCGCGGCCAGCACATGGCCGGCCGCTTCGGCGACCGGCAGCGAGGCGCTCGCCGCAAGCGGCGCAAATGCGCCGGCGAATTGCTGCTGCGCGGTATCGAAATCGAACAGGTGTTTCATGACGAGTGGGCCGGGTGCGCGGGCGCAAGCGCCGGTTGATCGGGGTGAACGGCGTCGGGCGACACGTATTCGACGAAGCCGTCGTTGCGGCAGAAGCCGAGCAGGCGCACGCCGGCTTCGCGAGCGACGTCGATCGCCAGCGACGTCGGCGCCGAGATCGTCGCGATCATCGGGATGCCGACCCGCGCGGCCTTGCGTACCAGCTCGTAGCTCGCGCGGCTCGACAGGAACACGAAGCCCGCGCCAAGGTCGGCGCGGCGCCGCGCGAGATGCCCGATCAGCTTGTCGAGCGCGTTGTGGCGGCCGACGTCCTCGAACACGGCGCGCACGGCGCCGTCGCGGTCGCACCACGCGGCCGCGTGGATGCCGCCCGTCTCGCGCATCAGCGTCTGGTGGGCCGGCAGCGTGCGCGCGGCGCGTGCAATCGCGTCGGCGCCGATGCCGGCAGCCGCGCCGGCGGGCGCGATGCGCGGCGGGTGCAGGTCGAGCTGCGCGATGCTTTCGATCCCGCAGACGCCGCAACCGGTGCGGCCGGCCAGCGCGCGCCGGTGCGCCTTCAGCGCCATGAACGCCTGCTGCGACACGGTGAGCCGCACCTCGGCGCTGCCGGGGCGGCATTCGCTTTCGATGTCGAAGACGTCCGACGCACGCTCGACGATGCCTTCGCTCAGCGCGAAGCCGAGGCCGAACGCATCGAGGTCGATCGGCGTCGCCATCATGACCGTATGCGAGATGCCGTTGAACACGAGTGCAACCGGCGTTTCGTCGACGACGCGATCGACGGTGTCGCGCGTTTCGCCGGCACGATGGCGCGTCACCTGACACGCGGTGCTGCCGGTCGGATCGTCGATGGGGGGGCGGGACGCCATGCGGGTTTCTCCAGTCGGATCGGCCGGCGTGTACGCCGGACGACGGAAATCGGTGCTGCCGGGCGGGCGCCGGGGGCGGCGCACTACCGCGTCGGGCAGGCGTTGCATAACATGTTAAGTGGAGTGAACAGCGCGCCGGAGACACAGCGCCGCCACGCGGAAAGCAGTACAGCTGACCATCCCGCAGGCACGAAATGTGTTTTCCGTGCACACATCTTCGGCGACGGAAGCAGCACAGTTTCAGCGCACGTTCGAGTGATTGCGAGTATCGTGGCAAACGCGATATCGTCACTCACGCTTCGATGCCGTGCGAGGGTCCGTTGACGTTCGCATGTGTAGTCGCCAAGCCGTCGCGCGATTTCCTGCTTCGGGCGTACGTCCTCACAACCACGAGCAAATTACGGTCATGGAAATCTTCGATGCATTCCATCTCGCCCGATTGCAATTCGCATTCACGGTGTCGTTCCACATCGTGTTTCCCGCGATCAGCATCGGCATGGCGAGCTTCCTGGCGGTGCTGGAATGGCGTTATCTCGTCACCGGCGACGCCGCCTACAAATCCATGTTCCAGTTCTGGTCGAAGATCTTCGCGATCGGCTTCGGGATGGGCGTGGTCTCCGGCGTCGTGATGGCGTACGAGTTCGGCACCAACTGGGCCGGCTTTTCGCGCGTCGCGGGCAACATCACGGGGCCGCTGCTCACGTATGAAGTGCTGACTGCGTTCTTCCTCGAGGCCGGCTTCCTCGGCGTGATGCTGTTCGGCTGGCAGCGCGTCAGCCCGCGTGCGCACTTCTTCGCGACGCTGATGGTCGCGGTCGGCACGCTGATCTCGACGTTCTGGATCCTCGCGTCGAACAGCTTCATGCAGACGCCGCAGGGCTACAAGATCGAAAACGGCCTGGTCGTGCCGGTCGACTGGTTCAAGATCGTCTTCAACCCGTCGTTCCCGTACCGTCTCGTGCACATGACGATCGCGGCGTTCATCGTCGCGGGTTTCATCGTCGCCGCGTGCGGCGCGTGGCACCTGCTGAAGGGCCGTCGCGACGAGCCGGTGAAGCGCAGCTTCTCGATGGCGCTGTGGATGCTGCTGGTGCTCGCGCCGATCCAGATCGTCGTCGGCGACGCGCACGGGCTGAACACGCGCGAATACCAGCCGGCGAAGATCGCCGCGATCGAGGGGCTGTGGGAAACCGAGAAGGGCGGCACCGCGCTGAACCTCGTCGGGCTGCCCGACATGCAGGCCGAAACCACGCGCTATGCGATCCAGGTGCCGCACCTCGGCAGCCTGATCCTCACGCACAGCTGGGATGGCGAGATTCGCGGGCTGAAGGAATTCCCGCCGCAGGACCGCCCGTATTCGCCGATCATCTTCTGGACGTTCCGGATCATGGCCGGCCTCGGGATGCTGATGCTGCTCACCGCGCTGCTCGGGCTGCTGCTGAGAAAGGGCGGGCGCCTCTATGAGACGCGCTGGTTCCAGTGGTTCGTGGTGGCGATGGGGCCGTCGGGCATCGTCGCGCTGCTGGCCGGCTGGATCACGACCGAGGTCGGCCGGCAGCCGTGGACGGTGTACGGCGTGCTGCGCACCATCGATTCGGTCGCGCCGCTGAGCGCGCAGCAGGTCGGCGTGTCGCTGCTGATCTTCGTGGTCGTCTATTTCCTGGTATTCGGGACGGGTATCTACTACATGATGAAACTGATGAGGCGCGGGCCGGCGGCCCAGGCCGGGTACATCGAGCTGCACCGGCATCCGGGGCTGCGCAAGAGCGCGCTGTCCACGCCGCTGAACGTCACCGAAGCGGAGTAAGCCATGCACATCGATCTTCCTGTCGTGTGGGCCGCGATCATCGGCCTCGGCGTATTCATCTACGTGATGCTGGACGGTTTCGATCTCGGGATCGGCCTGCTGTTTCCGTTCTTCGACGCGAAGGCCGAGCGCCAGGTGATGCTCGACACCGTCGCGCCGGTGTGGGACGGCAACGAGACGTTCCTCGTGCTCGGCGGCGCGGGCCTCTATGGCGCGTTCCCGGTCGTGTATTCGACGCTGCTGCCGGCGAACTACCTGCCGCTGGTGCTGATGCTGGTCGGCCTGATCTTCCGGGGCGCGGCGTTCGAGCTGCGCGCGAAGGCCACCCGCACGCAGCACATGTGGGATCTCGCGTTTATCGGCGGCTCGGCGCTCGCCGCGTTCTGCCAGGGGATCGTGCTCGGTTCGCTGCTGCAGGGCATCAAGATCGAGAACAACCAGTTCGCGGGCGGGCCGTTCGACTGGCTGTCGCCGTTCAGCCTGCTGTGCGGGATCGGCGTGCTCGTCACGTATGCGACGCTCGGCTGCGGCTGGCTGATCCTGAAGGTCGACGGCGAGCTGCAGCGCAAGATGCGGCTGCTGATGAAGCCGCTCGCGGGCGTGCTGCTCGCCGTGATGGGCGTGGTGAGCCTGTGGACCGTGATCGGGCTGCCGGCCGTCGCGCACCGCTGGTTCGGCAGCGGCAACCTCGTCTGGTTCCTGCCGGTGCCGGTTCTCGTCGTCGCATGCGTGTGGGGCATCTTCCACACGGTGAAGCGCGCGCACGAGGCGACGCCGTTCCTGCTGACGCTCGCGCTCGTGTTCCTCGGCTACACGGGGCTCGTGATCAGCATCTGGCCGAACATCGTGCCGCCGTCGCTGACGATCTGGGACGCGTCGTCGAGCCATTCGAGCCAGCTGTTCGCGCTCGTCGGCACCGTGATCGTGCTGCCGATCATCCTCGTGTACAACGCGATGCAATACCGCGTGTTCCGCGGCAAGGTGCGCGAGGGCGACATCGGTTATCACTGAGCGGCATGCGAGGTGACGGGGCGCGGCGTGCGCGTATCATCACGCGCAGCGCGGCGCCCGGCACGGCATCCGACGGAAAGCGGCCCGCCATGCGCGGGCCGCTGCGCATCGGGTGCGGGCGCAACGGGTTGCGTATTCCTTTGGCAGTCGAGAAAACATCATGATCGTCCGACCACGACAGAACTGGCTCAGGATGCTGTTCGTATGGAACGGCTCCGTGCTCCAATCGATCATTCCGCAGCTCGTGTTCATGGCGATCGTCAGCACGCTGGCGGTCTTCACGAACGGGCGCATCTTCGGCGAGAAGATTCCGCTCAACACCGCGCCGTTTACGCTGTTCGGGCTCGCGCTCGCGATCTTCCTCGGGTTTCGCAACAACGCGAGCTTCGAGCGTTTCAAGGAGGCGCGGCATCTGTGGGGCAACCTGCTGATCGCCGCGCGCGCCGTGACGTCGCAACTGCATCGCTACCTGCCCGACGGCGTGAGCGACGCCGAGCGCAACCGGCTTGCCGACCTGCTGATCGCGCTTGCGTATGCGCTGAAGCATCAATTGCGTCATACCGACCCGACCGCGGACCTGCTGCGCATTCTCGGGGCGGAGCGCACGGCCGCGCTCGGCGGCAAATGCTACAAGCCGGTCGCGATCCTCGACGAACTGCGCGGCGGCATCGTTCGTGCGCTGGGCCCCGCGCCCGGCAGCGGCACGACCTGCTGGATGTTCGAGACACAACTCGACGAGCTCGGCAAGTCGGTGGGCGGTTGCGAGCGCATCCTGTCGACGCCGATCCCGTTTTCATACAGCGTGCTGCTGCATCGCACCGTCTATGCGTATTGCGTGCTGCTGCCGTTCGGGCTCGTCGATTCGACGGAGTTCTTCACGCCGCTGATCTGCGTGTTCATTGCCTACACGCTGATCGCGCTCGAAGCGATCGCGAACGAAGTGGCCGAACCGTTCGGCCTTGCGCCGAATGCGCTCGCGCTCGACGCGATCACGCGCACGATCGAGCGGTCGGTGCTGGAACTCGGGGATCGGCCGATGCCGGAGGAGTTCGTGCCGGCGTCGACGTATCAGATCACGTAGGGAGCGTGGTCGGTAGTGTAGTCGTCGGTAAGGTTGATCGGTCCGACCGGGAGGGGTTGTGTAGACTCGTGCTCGTTCAATGGAGCCTACACCATGCAACTGCTTGATCACGTGTCGATCGGCGTTCCGGACATCGACCTGGCACGCCCCTTCTACGATGCCGTCATGACTGCGCTGGGCGCGACCAAGGTCTATGACCGGCCCAATGCGCTCGGCTATGGCGAACGTTGCAGCGCGAACGACCCTGCATCGACTTTTCTGGCGGTGTATCTGGATCCCGCCGAAATCGGGACGAGCAAGCGGCACTGGTGTTTCAAGGCCGCGTCCCGCGAGCAGGTGCATGCGTTCTTCGAGGCTGGCCTTGCCACGGGCGGCCAGTCCGACGGCGACCCCGGATTGCGGCCGCACTACCACGGCGACTACTACGCGGCCTTTCTGGTCGATCCGGCCGGCAACCGGGTCGAGGCCGTGTGTCATGCGGCGGTGCCGGCGCGCGAGCGGCCGTGACGGCGCTGCTCAATCGAAATACGTGAGCCCCATCGCGCGCTTCACCTCCGCGATCGTTGCACCCGCCACTTCCCGTGCGTGCAGCGTGCCGCGCTTCAGCGTCGCCATCACCTCGGCCTTGTCGGCCTCGAACTCGCGGCGGCGCGCGCGGATCGGCTCGATCAACGCCTGCAGCCGCTCGTTCAGCACGCGCTTGACGACGCTGTCGCCGAGGCCGCCGCGGCGATAGTGGGCCTTCAGTTCGTCGACCTTCGCGACGTCCGGCTCGAACGCATCGAGGAACGTGAACACGACGTTGCCCTCGACCTGGCCGGGATCGCTCACGCGCAGGTGGTTCGGATCGGTGTACATGTCCTTCACGGCCTGCGCGATCTCGTCCGGCGTCGAGCCGAGCGTGATCGCATTGCCGAGCGACTTGCTCATCTTAGCCTTGCCGTCGATGCCCGGCAGCCGCGTGACCGACGACAGCACGGCCTCGCATTCGACCAGCACCGGCTGCTCGACGGTCGCGTTGAAGCGGCGCACGAGTTCGTTGGTCTGTTCGATCATCGGCAACTGATCGTCGCCGACCGGCACGTGCGTCGCCTTGAACGCGGTGATGTCGGCTGCCTGGCTCACCGGGTAGGTCAGGAAACCGGCGGGGATGTCGCGCTCGAACCCGCGCAGGCGGATCTCTTCCTTGATAGTCGGATTGCGTTCGAGGCGCGCGACCGTGACGAGGTTGAGCAGGTATTGCGACAGCTCGGCGAGTTCGGGCACCTGCGACTGCACGACGATCGTCGAGACCGCAGGGTCGATACCGACGGCGAGGTAGTCGAGCGCGACCTCGATCACGTTCTCGGTGACGCGCTGGCGGCGGCCCATGTTGTCGGTCAGCGCCTGCGTATCGGCGAGCAGCAGGAATTGCTTCGCTTCGTGCTGCATCTGCACGCGCGCGCGCAACGAGCCGACGTAGTGGCCGAGATGCAGCGGGCCGGTCGTGCGGTCGCCGGTGAGGATGGTCGGGCGGGTGGGTTGCGTCATGGTCGTCGTTGGCTCCGGGTTGTCGAAGGCGCCAGCCATGATGTCGGTGCGGTGCGGAAACGCAAATGCCGCCATGGCTGGCGGCATCACGTTTGGGACATGCAAAAGGAAACGGGCCGCCTGGGTCAGGCGCGCCACCAGCAATGCACGATCGGCGAGGCGGGTTGGGTTTCCATCGCGCAAGTATAGCGTAGTGCGCGGCCGGGCGTGCGCGTCAGCGGATCATCGACTCCATCGCGAGGTACGCGGTTTCGGCGGACGGCCACAGCAGGTACAGCAGGCCGACCATCAGCAGCCACGCGCCGGCGCGGACGAGCGGCGTGCGGTCTTTGTCGCGCTGCGGGGCAGGGCGGGTGGGCGGGTTCGAATTTTTCATGCTTGCAGGCGCGGGGCGCGCCACTCCAACGGTTACTGCAACGGGTCGCGCGGGGCGACGCCGGGGTGTTGCGGGGTTCTACGGGGCTGGGTGCCGTCTGAGACACCAGGTCGCCGAGGGTGCGTTGGCGAGGTTAGCCGGTCGTGGGACATAAAAGGGAACGATCGAGTGTCGCGTATCCGCTTCCATGCCGATGTGACGCGCATGCTACCAGTTCGACGATGCGGACACAGTCAAGAATTGTCGGGCGGCTCGATCGGCTCTCCGTCGGTCCGGCGAGGCAGACTATCGCCGCGGGCTCACGGAGCTCGAGCAGTGGGTCGAGCTTGCCCGTGGATACGCCGTCGCAAGCGTGAATCGTGAGTGGGTGACGCTGTACTGGCGGATCGGTGGCGACGTTCTCGAACGCCAGGAACGACAAGGGTGGGGCGAAGGTCATCGATCGGCTGGCGCAGGACCCGAAGGCTGCGTTTCCCGACATGCGGAGATTCTGCCCGCGCAACCTGAACGACGTATGGGCTCTGCTGCAAGCGTGGTCATCGTCGGTACCTCCATCGCTCCCGCCCCAGCTTTTTTCTCGTCAACACCAACAAAAAACATCATTTCGCGCCAGGCGGCCTGTCCGCAGAATGTCTCCATTCCCACTCGCCCGACAGCACGAACGTCGCAGCGAGCCGCACGTCAGAAGCTGAAGGAGACAGCCGTGGCAGTCGAAACAACCTCAATCGATACGCTCGTCGTCGGCGCCGGGCAGGCCGGCGTGGCCATGAGCGAGCATCTGGGCAAGCTGGGCGTGCCCCATCTCGTGCTGGAGCGCAGCCGCATCGCCGAGCGCTGGCGCACCGGGCGCTGGGATTCGCTGGTCGCGAACGGCCCCGCGTGGCACGACCGTTTCCCGGGGCTCGAATTCGACGGCCTCGATCCCGATGCGTTCGCATCGAAAGACCAGGTCGCCGATTACTTCGAAGCGTATGCGCGCAAGTTCAACGCGCCGATCCGCACGGGCGTCGACGTGACGAACGTCGTGCGCAACACCGGCAAGCCGGGCTTCGTCGTCGAGACGTCCGACGGCACGATCGAGGCGAACCGCGTGGTCGTCGCGACGGGGCCGTTCCAGCGCCCGGTCGTTCCGCCGATCGCGCCGGACGATGCGCGCCTCGTGCAGATCCATTCCGCCGACTATCGCAATCCGGGCCAGCTTCCGGACGGCGCGGTGCTGGTGGTCGGCGCCGGCTCGTCGGGCGTGCAGATCGCCGACGAGCTGCAGCGCGCGGGTCGGCAGGTGTATCTGTCGGTCGGGCCGCACGATCGCCCGCCGCGCGCATATCGCGGCCGCGACTTCTGCTGGTGGCTCGGCGTGCTCGGCGAATGGGACAAGGAAGTCGCGACGCCCGGCCGCGAACACGTGACGATCGCGGTGAGCGGGGCGTGCGGCGGCCACACGGTCGATTTCCGCGCGCTCGCGAACCAGGGCGTGACGCTCGTCGGGCTGACGAAGTCGTTCGACGGTGGCGTGGCCGTATTCGAACGCGATCTCGCGGTCAATCTCGCCCGCGGCGACGAGAACTACCTGTCGCTGCTCGACGCGGCCGATGCCTACGCGGCACGCAACGGCCTCGACCTGCCGGAAGAGCCGGAAGCGCGGCGCATCCTGCCGAACCCTGACTGCGTCGCGCATCCGATCCTCGCGCTCGATCTCGCCGGCGCGGGCGTCACGTCGATCGTCTGGGCGACTGGCTACGCAGTCGACTACGGTTGGCTCAACGTCGACGCGTTCGCGCCGAACGGCAAGCCGCAGCACCAGCGCGGCGTGTCGAAGGAGCCCGGCATCTATTTCCTCGGGTTGCCGTGGCTGTCGCGGCGCGGCTCCAGCTTCATCTGGGGCGTGTGGCACGACGCGAAACACATCGCCGATCACATCGTCACGCAACGCAAGTACCTCGCGTACCACGACGCGTCGCAGCGTCGCGTGGCAGCCCAGCAGGCACCGGCCGACGCGCGCCCGCTCGCCGAAGCGACGAACTGACCACCTGACGGACCGACACGCATCCGCTGCGCCGCGGCCGCTCCCGGCGCGGCGGGCGTACCCACCGACACTCGAAGGACCTCGATGAGCCAGCCTACCCATACGCGTATCCGCATGTTCAACACCAAGGATACCTACCCGAACCAGACGCTCGACAACGACCTGTGCCAGGCCGTGCGCGCCGGCAACACCGTCTACGTGCGCGGCCAGGTCGGCACCGATTTCGACGGCAACCTGATCGGTCTCGGCGATCCGCGCGCGCAGGCCGAGCAGGCGATGAAGAACGTCAAGCAGCTGCTGGAGGAAGCCGGCAGCGACCTCACGCATATCGTGAAGACGACGACCTACCTGATCGATCCGCGTTATCGCGAACCGGTGTACCAGGAAGTCGGCAAGTGGCTGAAGGGCGTCTATCCGATCTCGACGGGGCTCGTCGTCTCGGCGCTCGGCCAGCCGCAATGGCTGATGGAGATCGACGTGATCGCGGTGGTCCCCGACAACTGGCAGCCGAACCGCGCATAGGAGGCGACATGACTTTCTCCATCGTCGGGCGCTGCCCGGAGACGGGCCAGCTCGGGATCGCGATCAGTTCGTCGAGCATCGCGGTGGGCGCGCGCTGCCCGTGGGTGCGCGCGGGCGTGGGCGCCGTCGCGACGCAGAACATCACGCTGCCGGCGCTCGGGCCGCAGATTCTCGATCTGATCGAGCACGACCAGCTTGCGCCGGCCGCGGCGCTCGACCGCGCGCTCAGCGCGAACGGCTGGAGCCAGTACCGGCAGGTCACGGTGATCGACGGGCAGGGGCAGACGGCGTGTTTCACCGGTAAGGAAGCGCTCGGCACCCATCACGCGGTGCAGGGCGAGCAGTGCGTGGCGGCCGGCAACCTGCTGGCCGCGCCGGCCGTGATCGACGCGATGGCGCGGGCGTTCGAACAGGCGCACGGCCCGCTCGCCGATCGCCTGCTGGCCGCGATGCATGCCGCGATGGCGGCCGGCGGCGAAGCCGGTCCGGTACATTCGGCCGTGTTGAAGGTGGCCGGCGACGTGACCTGGCCGATCGTCGACCTGCGCGTCGACTGGGCCGATACCGATCCGATCGGGCAACTCGATGCGCTGTGGCGCGCGTATCGGCCGCAGATGCAGGACTACCAGACGCGCGCGCTGAACCCGACCGCCGCGCCGAGCTACGGAGTGCCGGGCGATGAGTGACACGTCGAGCCGTGCGCTGCTCGAACGGCTGGTCGGTTTCGCCACGGTCAGCCGCGATTCGAACCTCGAGATGATCGGCTTCATCCGCGACCATCTCGCGGGTTTCGGCGTGGCGAGCGAGCTGTTCTACAACGCCGAGCGCACGAAGGCGAGCCTGTACGCGACGATCGGCCCGCGCGATCGCGGCGGCGTCGCGCTGTCGGGTCACACCGACGTGGTGCCCGTCGACGGGCAGGCGTGGACGGTCGAGCCGTTCCGGCTGACCGAGCGCGACGGCCGCCTGTATGGCCGCGGCACGGCCGACATGAAGGGCTTCATCGCGTCGGCACTCGCGGCCGTTCCGGCGTTCGTGTCGCGGCCTTTGAGCATGCCGGTGCATTTCGCGTTCTCCTATGACGAGGAAGTCGGTTGCCTCGGCGTGCGGCCGATGCTCGACGTGCTGGCCGCGCGCGAGCATCGGCCGCGGCTGTGCCTGATCGGCGAGCCGACCGAACTGAAGCCGGTGCTCGGTCACAAGGGCAAGCTCGCGATGCGTTGTCACGTGAAGGGCGCCGCGTGTCACTCGGCGTACGCCCCGTCGGGCGTCAACGCGATCGACTATGCGGCGAAGCTGATCGGCCGGCTCGGCGAGATCGGCGCGGCGCTCGCGCGACCCGAGCGGCACGACGGCCGTTTCGATCCGCCGTTCTCGACCGTGCAGACGGGACTGATCAAGGGCGGCCGCGCATTGAACATCGTGCCGGCCGAATGCGAGTTCGATTTCGAGGTGCGTGCGCTGCCGGATTTCGACGCGCACGACGTGCCGAGGACGCTGCAGGACTACGCGGAATCCGAGCTGTTGCCGAAGATGCGTGCGGTGCAGCCCGATACCGACATTCGCTTGCAGGCGCTGGGCGCGTATCCTGGGCTGGCCACCGCGCCGGACAGTGAAGCTGCGCGCCTGCTCGCGATGTTGAGCGGTTCCGACGCATTCGGCACGGTCGCGTTCGGCACCGAGGGCGGACTGTTCGGGCAGGCCGGCATTCCGACCGTGGTGTGCGGGCCCGGCAGCATGGACCAGGGGCACAAGCCCGACGAGTTCGTCACGCTCGAGCAACTGCACGGTTGCGACGCGATGCTGGATCGCCTGGCCGCGCATCTTTCCTCGGCGGCCTGAGCCTGCAGCCTGGATGCATGCGCCGCGTCCCGCGGCGCGTGCGCTTCACGTTCCTTGTCGCGCCGATTCCGCGACGATTCGCGCGAGCCGTTCACGGCAGAAATCGACGAACGACTGCGCCTGCTTCGTGAGCTGTCCCCGCTTCAGCCGTGCGCTCACGAGCCCCGACGGGCTCACCGTTTCGCTGAGGCCGATCGTCACGACGCGCTGGCCGTCGTACGTGTATTCGGAATGCGGGCGCGTGACGAGCAGCGAGAAGCCGAATCCCTGGCCGACCATGCCGCGCACCATCTCGATCGACGGCGAGCCGAACACGATGTTCGGCGTGAGGCCGAGTTCATGGAACAGGCTGACGAAATACGTGCGGCTGGGCTGCACGTCGAGCAGGATCATCGGCTCGACGCACAGGTCGCGCAGCGACACGTGCGCCTGGCCGGCGAACCGATGGTTCTCCGGCAGCAGCACGTACGGCTGTTGCGGCGGCATCAACGGTTCGGTCTCGATCGTGCCGTCGAGATCGTGGTCGTACATGAGGGCGAGATCGAACGTGCCGGACGTCAGGCCCTGCACGAGTTCCTGCTGGTCGCCGTCGCGCAGCCGGATGTTCACGCCCGGGTAGCGCTCGCGAAAGCCCGCGATCAATTGCGGCAGGTAGAGCGGCGCGACCGTCTCGAAGCAGCCGATGTCGATCTGCCCGGTAATCACGTCGTTGTCGGCGAGTGCGTTCTGTTCGAATTCGTGCGCGATGCGCAGCAGCTCCTGCGCTTTCCGGTAGAAGCGCGTGCCGGACGGCGTCAGCGACACGCCTTGCGCGTGATGGCGGATGAACAGCTTCACGCCGAAGCTTTCCTCCAGCCCCTTGATCGCGCTGGAAATCGACGGCTGCGCGATGAAGAGCTGACGCGAGGCTTCGGCGACGCTGCCGGATTCGACCGTCGTGATGAAGTATTTCAGTTGCCGCAAAGTGTAGTGAGCCACAAGCACCTCTGATGCCCGGCCCCGGCGTGCCGCCGCGGGCGCATGCGCGTTCCATGGGGAAACAGACCCTGGCACCTTACCCGAAGTCGTTCGGCGCCGGAATTTCCGCTGCAGAGCTTTTTCGTATGTCGCGGAAATATTTTTAGTATTTTCCGGCCGCGACGGTCGTGGCGCACCATCGTCTCCAACCTGGATCACGACGCTCGCGAAGCGGCCACGCCCACGCCGGCGGGACATGTCATCCGTCCCCGCCGGCGTGCCTCGTCCGCTTCGTTCGACGCCGCCGCGCATGCACGCGGCGCGTCGTCGCTCGCGTATCCGGACCCGATTGCAGGCGCGCACCCCGACGCGCGCCGGCGGAAACGGCACGCGCGCATCGGCGCGCAGGACAGGAGACTTGACCATGACGAACGCGGAACGCAATGCGTCCCCGATGATAGAGAAGCACACGATCGGCTATGTGCCGCCCGCAGAGCGCCACGGCAAGGTGCGCGACCTGTTCACGCTCTGGTTCGGCGGCAACATCGCGCCGTTGCCGATCGTGACGGGTGCGCTCGGCGTGCAGATGTTCCACCTGAACCTGATGTGGGGCATCGTCGCGATCGTCGTCGGCCAGGCCGTCGGCGGCGTGCTGATGGCGCTGCACTCGGCGCAGGGGCCGCAGATGGGCATCCCGCAGATGATCCAGAGCCGCGCGCAGTTCGGCTCGTGGGGCGCGCTGCTCGTCACGGTGATCGCGGCCGTGATGTACGTCGGCTTCTTCGCGTCGAACATCGTGCTGGCCGGCAAGTCGGTACACGGCATCGCGGCGTCGGTGCCGGTGCCCGTCGGCATCGTGATCGGCGCGGTGGGCTCCGGGCTGATCGGGATCGTCGGCTACCGGTTCATCCACATCCTGAACCGCATCGGCACGTGGGTGCTCGGCATCGGCATCTTCGTCGGCTTCTGGATGATCCTCTCGCACGTGACGACCGACGATTTCCTGACGCGCGGCGGCTTCGACTTCGCGGGCTGGCTCGCGACGGTGTCGCTGTCGGCGTTGTGGCAGATCGCGTTCGCGCCGTACGTGTCGGACTATTCGCGTTATCTGCCGGAGAACGTCGGCGTCGCGTCGACGTTCTGGGCGACCTATCTCGGCTGCACGATCGGCTCGACGCTCGCGTTCATCTTCGGCGCGGTCGCGGTGCTCGCGGTGCCGGCCGGCGCGGACACGATGGACGCCGTCAAGCAGGCGACGGGCCCGCTCGGCCCGCTGATGCTCGTGCTGTTCCTGCTGAGCGTGATCAGCCACAACGCGCTGAACCTGTACGGCGCGGTGCTCGCGGTCATCACGTCGGTGCAGACGTTCGCGTACAAGTGGATTCCGACCGCGAAGGCGCGCGCGGTGGTGTCGGTCGTGATCTTCGTCGCTTGCTGCTACGCGGCGATCGGCGCGTCGACGAACTTCGTCGGCAACCTCGTCGATCTCGTGCTCGCGCTGCTGGTCGTGCTGGTGCCGTGGACGGCGATCAACCTGATCGACTTCTACGTGATCCACAAGGGCAAGTACGACATCCAGTCGATCTTCAGGGTGGACGGCGGGATCTACGGCCGTTTCAATCCGCAGGCGCTGCTCGCGTATGCGATCGGCATCCTCGTGCAGATTCCGTTCATGAACACGCCGATGTACGCGGGCCCGATTCCCGCGCACCTGGGCGGTGCGGACCTGTCGTGGCTCGTGGGGCTGCTGCTGACCTCGCCGCTGTACTACTGGCTCGCGACGCGCGACAGCGCGTATCGGCGCCGGCAGGGTGCGGCGCACCTGCCGCCGACGGCAGCACGCTGAAAGGCGAGGAGGGCCGCCGCCCGGGTTGCGGCGCGCGGCGGCCGGTGGCAGGGATCGGGCAGGCGCGCGGTGAACGATGCACCGCCCGCCTGCCGGTCCGTCAAACGACGGCCGAGCGCACGACGCGCACCGGCACCGACTTGTATGACGGCGTGCCGCTTTCCTTGTCGATGTAGTCGAGCGGCACGAGCACGTTCGCTTCCGGGTAGTACGCGCCGACCGAGCCCGGCGCGATGTCGTACTCGATCGCGGTGATCTTCTCGAGGCGCAGCGTGCGGCCCGACGCGGTGATCGTCTCGATGTCGACGAGGTCGCCGTGCTCGAGCCCGTACTTCGCGAGGTCGGCCACGTTCATGAACAGCACGTCGCGTCGCCCGAACACGCCGCGATAGCGGTCGTCGAGCCCGTAGATCGTCGTGTTGTACTGGTCGTGGCTGCGCAGCGTGATCAGCCGCAGCACCTGCTCGGCGCCGAGCACGTCCGCGTCCTCCTTCACTCCCTTGTAGACCGAGAACATCGCCTTGCCGGTCGGCGTCGGCCACACGCGCTCGGTGGGCGGCAGCGGCAGGCGGAAGCCGCCCGGCGTGCGGATGCGCTCGTTGAACGCCTCGAAGCCGGGCACCGTGCGGTCGATCAGGTCGCGGATGCGGTCGTAGTCGGCGATCAGGTCGAGCCATGCGACCTTGCTGTTCGGCAGCGTCGCATGCGCGATTCCCGCGACGATCGCGGGCTCCGAGCGCAACTGGTCGGATGCCGGCTTGAGCTTGCCGGCCGACGCGTGGACCATCGACATCGAATCCTCGACGGTGATCGACTGGCGGCCGGTCGCCTGCATGTCGAGCTCGGTGCGGCCGAGCACCGGCAGGATGAAGGTTTCCTTGCCGATCAGCAGGTGCGAACGGTTCAGTTTCGTCCCGAGATGCACGCTCAGGTCGAGCTTCGCCATCGCCGGGAACGACAGTTCGGGATCGGGCAGCGCGACCGCGAAATTGCCGCCGAGGCACAGCAGCGCCTTCGCGGTGCCGTCGATCATCGCCTGCATGGCCTGCACGGCGTCGTGCCCGTGATGCGCGGGCGGCGTGAAGCCGCACACGTCCTCGATTTTCTTCAGGAACTCGGCCGACGGCTTCTCGGTGATGCCGACCGTGCGGTTGCCCTGCACGTTCGAATGGCCGCGCAGCGGGCACACGCCGGCGCCGGGCTTGCCGATGTTGCCGCGCATCAGCAGCAGGTCGGCGATCAGGCGGACGGTCGCGGTGCCCTTGTTGTGCTGCGTGACGCCCATGCCGTACGTGACGATCGTCGCGTTCGACTTCGCGTACGCGAGCGCGACCTGTTCGAGCTGTGCCTGGCTGAGGCCGCTCGCGCGTTCGATGTCGTCCCACGACGTGGCCTCGAGGTCGGCCGAGAACGCGTCGAAGCCGTTGGTGTGCTGCGCGATGAACTCGCGGTCGAGCACGTTGCCTTGCTCGGCTTCGAGCTTCAGCAGCGCCTTCATGATGCCCTTCAGCGCGGCCGCGTCGCCGCCCGCGTCGACTTGGTAGTACGTCGACGCGATACGCGTCGAGCCGAACGACGCCATCTCGATCATGTCCTGCGGATCGGCGAAGCGTTCGAGCGCGCGTTCGCGCAGCGGGTTGAACACGATGATCGGTACGTTGCGGCGCGCGCACTCGTGCAGCGTGCCCATCATCCGCGGGTGGTTCGTGCCGGGGTTGTGGCCGATCGAGATGATCAGCTCGCAGTGGTCGAAATCCTCCAGCGACACCGTGCCCTTGCCGATGCCGATCGACTGCGGCAGGCCGACGCTGGTCGGCTCGTGGCACATGTTCGAGCAGTCGGGGAAGTTGTTGGTGCCGAGCTCGCGCGCGAACAGCTGGTACAGGTACGCGGCTTCGTTCGACGCGCGGCCCGACGTGTAGAACTCGACCTGCTCGGGCGGCAGCGCGCGCAGCACTTCACCGATGCGCGCGAACGCGTCGTCCCATTCGATCGCGCGGAACGTGTCGCTCGCGCGGTCGTAGACGAGCGGATGCGTGAGCCGCCCCATGTCCTCCAGTTCGTAGTCCGACATGCGCAGCAGCGACGATACGGTGTTCGCCGCGAAGAACTCGGGCGTCACGCGCTTGGTCGTCGCTTCCCACGTGACGGCCTTCGCGCCGTTCTCGCAGAACTGGAACGTCGACTTGTGTTCCTTGTCGGGCCACGCACAGCCGGGGCAGTCGAAGCCGTCGGGCTGGTTGGTCCGCATCAGCACGATCGGCGCCTCGATGGTTTCCATCTGCGTACGCACCGCATCGGCTGTCGCGCGAAGCGCGCCCCAACCGCCGGCGGGCCCATCGTATTTCCTGATGCCTGGCACTTCGCGTCGATTTGTCATGTGAATCTCCAAGAGCCGGGCCCGCTACGGGTGGCTCGGTTGCGCCGTGTCGCGGCGTGGGGCGGCTCCGTCCCGTGGACGGAGCCGGTCATGCGTGCCCGGTCTGCCGGGTACGCGTTTTTAATGTGCGTCCTTCTTCGCGCCGGACGACTTCTTGCCCGACTTCGCCGCGGGCGGCGGCGCGTCGGCGGGCGTGTCGTCCGCCTTCGCGTCACCGGATGCCTGGGCGGCCTTGCCGTTCGGCCTGGCCTTGCCGTCCGCGTCCTTCCCGGCGTCCTTCTTGTCCTTCGCTTCCGGCGCGGCGAGCTTGTTGAACTTCACTTCGTCGCTGTCCTTGTCGTAGTCGACCTCGCAGGTGTCGCCCGATTTCAGCCGGTCGGCGAGGATCTCCTTCGCGAGCCGCGTCTCGATGGTCTGGCGGATCTGGCGCTTCAGCTCGCGCGCGCCGAATTCCGGCTGGTAGCCGACTTCGGTCAGGTGGTCGACGAGCGAGCCGCCCATCACGAGCGTGATGTCCTGCGCGGCGGCCGTACGCACCACGCGGTCGAGCTGGATCTGCACGATCGCGCGGATGTTGTCCTTCGACAGCGCGTGGAAGACGATCACCTCGTCGATCCGGTTCAGGAACTCGGGCCGGAAATGGCCCTTCAGCACCTGCATCAGTTCCTCGCGGATCGCCTTGTCGGTCTTGCGCGCGGCTTCCGGCTGCGTGAGGTTGTCCATGATGATCGCCGCGCCGAGATTGCTGGTCGCGATGATGATCGTGTTGCTGAAATCGACCACGCGGCCCTTGCCGTCGGTCAGCCGGCCGTCGTCGAACACCTGCAGCAGCACGTTGTAGACGTCGGGATGCGCCTTCTCGATCTCGTCGAGCAGGATCACGCTGTACGGGCGGCGCCGCACGCGCTCGGTGAGCTGGCCGCCTTCGTCGTAGCCGACGTAGCCGGGCGGCGCGCCGATCAGCCGGGCAACCGCGTGCCGCTCCATGTACTCGGACATGTCGATGCGGATGATCGCCTGCTCGTCGCCGAACACGGTCTCGGCCAGCGCTTTCGCGAGTTCGGTCTTGCCGACGCCCGTCGGCCCGAGGAACAGGAACGTCGCGATCGGCCGGTGCGTCTGGCCGAGCCCCGCGCGCGACAGCCGCACGGCGTCGCTGACGGCGACGACCGCATCGCTCTGGCCGACCACGCGTTCGCGCAGCTGTTCTTCCATCTTCAGCAGCTTCTGGCGCTCTTCCTGCGTCAGCTCGGACACGGGGATGCCGGTCAGCCGCGACACGACCTCGGCCACCGATTCGACGGTCACTTCGAGCGTCTCGGAGCCGGTCTTGCGCTGCCACGCCTCCATCTTCTCGTCGACGGACTTCTGCTTCGCGTTGATCTGCTCCTCGAACTGCTTCGCTTCGTCGAAGCGCTTGCGCGACGTCGCGTAGTCCTGCTCGCGCTTCAGTTGCGCGATCTGCGCCTCGCCTTCCTGGATGTCGACCGGGCGCGATGTCGCGCCGATCCGCACGCGCGCGGCGGCCTGGTCGATCAGGTCGATCGCCTTGTCGGGCAGGAAACGCGACGTGATGTAGCGGTCGGCGAATTCGGCGGCCGCGACGAACGCGTCGTCGGCGAACGTCACCTGGTGGTGCGCCTCGAGGCTGTCGCGCAGCCCGCGCAGGATCACGATCGTCTGCTCGACGCTCGGCTCCGGCACGAACACGGGCTGGAAGCGTCGCTCCAGCGCGGCGTCCTTCTCGATGTACTTCTGGTACTCGTTGAGCGTCGTCGCGCCGATCAGGCTCAGCTCGCCGCGCGCGAGCGCGGGCTTCAGCACGTTCGCGATGTCGAGGCCGCCTTCGCCGCCGCCCTGGCCCGCGCCGACGATCGTGTGCAGCTCGTCGATGAACAGGATCAGTTCGTCCTGCTTCGCAGTCACTTCGTCGATCAGCTGCTTCGCGCGCTCCTCGAATTCGCCGCGGTACTTCGCGCCGGCCACCATCGAGTTGATGTTGACTTCGACGAGCCGCTTGTCGCGCAGCACTTCGGGCACGTCGCCGTTGACGATCCGCTGCGCCAGCCCTTCGACAATCGCCGTCTTGCCGACGCCCGGCTCGCCGATCAGCACCGGGTTGTTCTTCTTGCGGCGCGCGAGCACCTCGATCGTGCTCTCGATTTCCTGCGCGCGACCGAGCACCGGGTCGAGCTTGCCCTGGCGCGCGATCGCGGTGAGGTCGCGGCCGAACTTGTCGAGGTTCGGCGTGCCGGTCGGCGCGTCGACGCGGCCGTCCTCGGCGCCCTTGCCGACCACCTTCACGACTTTCTGGCGCAGCGCCTCGGGCGTCACGCCGTATTTCTTCAGCAGCGTGCCGGCGACGCTGTCCGGCACCGATGCGAGCCCGATCAACAGGTGCTCGGGGCCGATGTACGAGTGGCCGAGATCGCGCGACGCCTGGAACGCGTACTGCACGGCTTTCTTGACGCGCGGCGAGATCGACAGCTTGTCGAGCGGCGCATCGGGGTCGGCCGTGCCGGTGTGCGCATGCTCGTCGATATACGACCGGATGTCCTGCGGCGACAGCTTCAGTTCCTTCAGCAGCGCGGCGCACACGTCGGTGTCCGCGAGTGCGTACAGCAGGTGTTCGGAGTCGAGTTCGCTGCGGCGCAGCTCGTGTGCCTTCTCGGCCGCGCGCTGCAGCAGTTCGAGCGTCTGTTCGCTGAACGCGTCGGTCGGGTCGACCGATTCGCGCGGAATCTCGGCGGCGAGCGGCGATTCGTCGCCGAGCCCGCCGAACAGCGAAGACGGGCCGCCACCGCCCAGCAGCGAATCGAACGGGTTCAGCATGCTCTGATGCCGCATCAGCTGACGGAAGTGGTAATCGCAGATCGAAATCGTCTTGCGCTCGCCGTCCTGCATCACGGTTGCGCGCGCGACGGCCGGCCGGGCGTGACAGATATCGCAAAGTGCGGGCATGGTGGTCTGGCTCCTGTCGGTGAAGGTGGGTCGAAGGGTGAAGTCCCGATGCGGTGCGGCGCTCGCGTGTCCCGACCGCGCTCGCACGACGCGCGGCGCGGCGGCGCGCGTGCCGCGCCCGGGCGGTCGCGCAGCGCGCGCCGGCGTGGCGCACGGTCGCGGTCGGGGCAGGAAACGCGAGTGCTGCGAGGAGCCCACGGCATCGCTTCGACTGCGTTCAAAATAGCGAATCGGCGGGGGCCATCCAAGACACAGTTCCACGCCGGACCGGCCGTGAATTGCACCCTCACATGGCGGCGCGCGTCGGCGGGAAGGAGTACAGACGGGCGCGCGCACGGCGGCACGGGCGTGCGCGGCGGGCGCAGCGCGCGATGGCCGGACACGGGAAGCGGGGGCGCGCGGACGCCGCACGGTGCGACATCGGCGCGCAGGGGGCTGGCGGCCGGCAAACGGCCGGCGATACGGAAGACGGGACGCAGCGCGGATGCCGCAGCGCGAGCGTGCGCGAACCGGTTACGGCCGACCGCGCGCACGCCGCAGCCGGTGCGTGCACGGGAACCGAGGACGAGGGCGGGTTGCACGGGGCGCGCCGGACAGGGCGCAACCGTGTCGAAACGCGATCAGTCGGACAGATTCATCGCAAGTCGCTGCCGCGCGATCTGCTTCACGTCGGCCGACAGTGCCGCATTCGGCAGACCATTGGCCCAGACGGAGAACGAATCCTCGATCAGGTTGCGCGTGTCGGGCGGCAACTCGGCCAGCATCAGTGAGACGACGGTAAACAGCACGGCGGTGTCGCCGGCCTGGCTGCCCGCGTTCGCGTCGACGGCCTGCTTCAGCGTATCGACCGACGCTTGCAGCGCCTGCAGTGCATCATTCGTATCGCTCATGACAATCTCCATGCGGGATGGGCTCGATCGGCGACGAACATGCGGCCGGCGGCGCGGCCGGTTGCGCGCGACGCCCGGGCTCGGGCCGTCGCGCGCGGGCAACCGGGCTCAGGCCGCCGTGTTGCCCTGCGGCGCCACGGCCACCGATGCCTCGCTCGTCAGCATCAGGAACGTGAACGTTTCGCGCAGGTACAGGCGGACGGCCTTGTCGGTGTGGCTCGTGTAGCCGATCGATACGTCTTCCCCGAGGTGCAACTCGTAATCGCCGCCGCGCGTGGACAGCACGCAGCCGCCGCTGATCGCCGGCGCCCAGATGATCTCGCCGCTGACGATGCGTTTGATATGGCCGAGGACCGGATAGCCCTGGTCGCGCGCCTCGCTGAGCGCGGTATAGGCGTCCGAGCCGAGCACGACCGAGTACGGGCCGTCGACGCCGGCGAGGCGCAGCGCCTCGAGCGCGTCGCTGATCGCGTCCGGATACGCGCTGACGTCCGCCGGCAGCGTGAGCTTGCGGTTCGACGTGCCTTCGCGGATGCCGACGATCCCGGCGGCCGGATAGCCGTCGAAAATCGCGTTGTCTTCGGCGAACGCGAGCCGCTGCGCGGCTTCCTTCGCCGGTTGCCAGTCGGCGTCGCGCGCGCCGCGCTCGACGCTGTCGATCGCGGCGCGGCTCAGTTCGAACGGCACCGTCAGCTCGACGATCGTGCGCACTTCGCGCAGCCGCGCATTCACGTGCTCGCGCGGTGCGGTGACCTCCAGCAGGTGCCCGGTGCCGACGGCCGACAGCTCGGGGCCTTCGGGCCCGTCGACGTCGACCACGCGGCGGCCGGCCACCGATCGCTTGAAGGTGCGCGCCACTTCCTCCTCGATTTGTTCCCAGGCGGACGACGAGATCGGGGCGAGTTCGCGGTGCAGGTTATTCATAGGTCGGGGTTCCTTTCAGCGAGCCGATGTTCAGCGAGCCGTCGCGACGCGGCGCGGACGGCGTGGATTCCGGCGGCGCGGCGTCGGCGGCCGGGGCCGCGCGGTCCGCGAGCGCCTCGAGCAGGTCGGCCGACGGCACGAAGAACAGCGAGCCGGTGACCGCGCGGCTGTAGTCGAGCAGGCGGTCGTAGTTGCCGGGCGGGCGGCCGACGAACATATTCTCGAGCATCTGCTCGATCGGCGCCGGCGAGCGCGCATAGCCGATGAAATAAGTGCCGAATTCGCCGGCGCCCGGGCGCCCGAACGGCATGTTGTCGCGCAGGATCTTCACTTCCTGGCCGTTTTCGTCGAGCGTCGTCAGCGAGCTGTGCGAGCACGACGGCTTCACGTCCGGCGCGAGCTCGATGTCGGCCAGTTTGGTGCGGCCGATGATGCGCTCCTGCGTTTCGACCGCGAGCGCGTTCCAGCCGGCCATGTCGTGCAGGTACTTCTGCACGATCACGTAGCTGCCGCCGGTGAATTCGGCATCCTCGTCGCCGATCACCGTGAAGTCGACCGCTTCGCGGCCCTCCGGGTTCTCGGTGCCGTCGACGAAGCCGATCATCGCGCGCTGGTCGAAATTGCGGAAACCGTGCACCTCGTCGACGACGGTCACCGCATCGCCGAGCGCGCCGAGCAGTTGCGTCGCGAGTTCGAAGCACAGGTCCATCGCTTCGGCGCGGATGTGCAGCAGGATGTCGCCGGGCGTCGCGACCGCGACGCGCTGGCCGGCGCCGAATTCGCGGAACGGATGCAGCGACGCGGGACGCGGATCGCCGAACAGCGCGTCCCATGCGTCGGCGCCGAAACCGCAGACGCACGTGAGGTTGCCGCCCGGCACGCGCTTGCCGACCGAGCGCACGAGCGCGGCGATGTCGCCGCACCACGACCGGATCGTGTCGGCGTGATCGGCACCGGGGTTGACCGTCGCCACGAGGAAGATCGCGCTGCGCGTGACCGTGCTGTGAACGGCCTGGGAGAGGGGGGGAGGGGTAGTCTGCATCGCGGCCTGCCGGTCAGTCATGTCGGGACGGACGGGCCGCGGGTGCCGCGGCGCGCGAAGGCGAACGGTTGAACTGTGTCATGCGACTGTTCTCTGTGTGACATGCGGATGAAGGACGTTGCGCGGGCATCGCGCAACGGGCCGCGGCAGCGGCGGCCGGCCGCCCGGCGCGTGACCTGCCCGCACCGCGTAACGTCGTCGAGCATGCAATCTAGCAGCTTCGGCGGGTCTTTGGAACACGTATCGACAATCTGTCATTCGAATGCGTCAAACGGGGACGGAATTTGCGCGCTGCCCGCGCAGCTGTACTCCTGGCGCCCGCGGCGCTGTGCTCTTGAGCGTGCGAGCCGCGTGCAGTAGATTAGGTCCCGCTACGCCGCCGACGAGGAGCGTCATCATGAACCTGCTGGAAGCGATGCGCGTGTTTGTCGCCGTGGTCGAGCACGGCGGACTGTCCGGCGCCGCGGCCGACCTGCAGTTGCGCGAGGCGCAGGTGCGCGACCGGCTCGACTCGCTCGAACGTTATCTCGGCTGCCGGCTGCTGCTGTGCCGCGAACCCGGCGACGTCGCCTGCACCGACGCGGGCGACGCGTTCCACGTGTGCTGCCGCCGCACGCTGTCCGCGGTCGAGCAGGCGACCGGCGCGGCTCATCCGCGGCAGGCGCCGCAGGCGCGTGACGGCGCGCATCGCCCCGCGCGTTGCTCCGATTTGCCGCCGCCCGGCGCCACCCACGCTTCATCACACCGACTGTCGCCTTGAATACGTCCGCCCTGTCCCGTTCGCCATCCGAGCGCATCCGCCGCCGCTTCGGTCATTTTCTTCACGCGGCCGAGCTGGCCGGGCTGATCGTGATCGGCCTCGCGACCGCATTCGCGATGGTGCAGGAAGCGTGGAAGGTCGTGCTCGCGGGCGAGGTGTCGCTGACCGACCTGCTGCTGATGTTCCTGTATCTCGAAGTGCTCGCGATGGACGTGCGTTACCTGCGGCTCGGCCGGCTGCCCGTGCGGTTTCCGCTGTTCATTGCGATGACGTCGCTCGCGCGCGACCTGATCCTGCGCGGCGCGACCGACAGCCCCGAGCGGATGCTGATGACGACCTTCGGCATCGTGCTGCTCGCGGTCGGCGTGCTGATCCTTAGTTTCGGTCAGCATCGTTTCCCGGCCGACGTCGACGATGTCGAGGACGACGTCCATGCGCGCAGGTGAAGGGCCGCCAGCCACCGATCAACGCACCGTCTCCGCAGGAGGACGCCGCATGAACACGCAGAACGTCGACACGAAACAGGCGATCGAACGGCAGCACGCGGCGTCGCACGCGTACCGCCTGGCGCGCGACGCGTACGATGCCGACCCGGCACGCGCGCGCGCGCCGGCCGTCGCGGCGCTGCAGCAGGCGGCCGCGCACGCGTACGCCGATGCGGTTGGTGCGCGCGTCGCGGCAACCGGCATCTGAAGCGAATTCCGGCGCGCCGCACGCGGGGCGGCGGCCATTTCCGATCATCCAACCGAGCGAGGGTTCGAATGACCAGGCAACTGATCGTCGCCGTGTTCGGCAGCGTCGACACGGCCCGCCAGGCCGCGAACGATTTCGAGGCGCTGTCGGAGAAGAACGAAGGATTCCACATCGAGAACGGCGTCGTCGTCGAGAAGGACGCGGCCGGCAAGCTTGCGGTGCTCGCGGCCGAATCCCGGCCGTTCAAGGGCGGCGTGATCGGTGCGATCGCGGGCGGCCTGCTCGGCCTGCTTGCCGGGCCGCTCGGCGTGGTCACGGGTATGGCCGCAGGCGCGGGTGCGGGCATCCTCGCCGATGCGGCCGGCAATGCGCTGCTCGACGGCAGCTTCGTCGAGACGGTGGCCGCGCGGCTCGCGCCCGGCAGCGTCGCGGTCATCGTCGAGGCGAAGGAAGACACGCCGTTTTCGGTCGACAACGTCGTGACGGGATTCGGCGGCAAGGTCTTCCGTCAGGCGCTCGGTTGAGCGCGCCTTTTTCGAACCGATTCGGGAGAACCGCATGCGCATCGATCAATCCTACCGGCGCTTCGACATCGCGGCGACGCTCGCGCCGCTGCCCGGCAACGGCAATCGCGCGATCGCGACCGTCGACGTGACGACCGACGATCCGGCCCGCCTCGCCGATCTCGGCACGGGCCAGTTCCTGCAGATCCGCAAGTGGGTCGAGTCGAACGACATCGCGCTGCTGACGGTGGTGTTCGACGAGTGCAAGGTCGCGATCGACCACTACGCGGACAACGTCGACGACGCGTGAGGGCACGCGGGCCTGCGCGGGCCCGCGCCGTCGCGTGTGAATCTGTTCACCACGCCGGCCGGATTTGGCGTTTCCTCGCCAAACTGTCACTTACATTCGTCGAAATGACGCAGTAGCATGCCGAACCTTGTCTTGATGAGATTCGCATTGCTATCCGCCTTCAATTTCGATAACGGACGAGGTTCGAACCGGGATACCCGCTCCCCGGCGCCGCTATCCGGCTTCGTGCATCGGCGCGGCCATGCCGCCGATGCGTCGCCGGCCGGTTCACCGCTGGCGGGGCGAGGCGGATGAAGCTCTACGAGAAATTTGCAAACGACGTAGAGCGACTCATCCGGCAGGGCGTATATCGACACGGCGATCGTGTGCCGTCGGTGCGGCAGGCGAGCCAGCAGCACCGGATCAGCATCACGACCGTGCTGCACGCGTATCTGCTGCTGGAAAGCCGCGGGCTGCTGGAAAGCCGGCCGCAGTCGGGCTATTTCGTGAACCTGCGCCGCGACGACGGCCACGCGCCGGTGCGCGAGCTGCGGCCGTCGAAGCCGATCGCGATCTCGTCGTCGGTCGACGTGAGCCGGCTCGTGCTGTCGACGCTGCGTTCGATCGGCACGGACGACGCGGTGCCGCTGGGCTCGCCGTATCCGGACCCGAGCCTGTTTCCGTTCGAGAAGCTGAACCGCTACGCGTATGCGGCCGGCCGCGACAAGTCGCTGTGGGGCGTGACGGACGGGCTGCCGCCCGGCCATCCGCGCCTGATTCGGCAGATCGCGCGCCGCTACCTGGAAAACGGGATGTCGGTGGACCCGAACGAGATCATCGTGACGGTGGGCGCGACGGAGGCGATCAACCTGTGCCTGCAGGCGGTGGCGAAGCCGGGCGACACGATCGCGGTGGAATCGCCGACGTTCTACGCGATGCTGCACGCGATCGAGCGGATGGGGATGAAGGCGATCGAGGTCGCGACGCATCCGGAGTACGGGATCGACATCGCGGCGCTGGCCGCGATCGCGAAGTCGCAGCCGATCGCGGCGTGCATGGTGATGCCGAACTTCCAGAACCCGCTCGGCTTTCAGATGCCCGACGAGCGCAAGCGCGAGCTGGTTGAGTTCGCAACGAAAGCCGACCTGCCGATCATCGAGAACGGCGTGTACAACGAACTGTACTTCGGCAACATGCATCCCAGCACGCTGAAATCGTTCGACCGCCATGACATCGTGCTGCATTGCTCGTCGTTCTCGAAGAGCCTGACGGCCGCGTACCGGATCGGCTGGGCGCTGCCGGGCCGCTATCGGGAACAGGTCGAGAAGCTGAAGTTCCTGAACACGCTCGCGACGCCGTCGCTGCCGCAACTGGCGATCGCGGAGTTTCTCGAACGCGACGGCTACGAGCACCACCTGCGGCGGATTCGCAAGGCGTATGCGCAACAGGCGAACCTGATGCGGGCGATGGTGTCGCGGTTCTTTCCGGAGGGCACGCGCATCTCGAGCCCGGCGGGCGGCTACGTGCTGTGGATCGAGCTGCCCGCGCAGGTCGATGCGATGCGGCTGTACCAGCTCGCGCTGGAGCAGGGGATCACGATCGGCCCCGGCTACATGTTCTCGATCGCGGACAGCTACCGGAACTTCATCCGCCTGAACTACAGCAGCCCGTGGTCGCCGGAGATCGAACAGGCGGTCGTGACCGTCGGCAAGCTCGCCGCGCACTGTCTCGACTGACCGTACCGCCGTGCGTTGCGCGCCGCGCCCGGCGTCATGTCAGGCGGTACGACTGCGCGCCCGTGCCCGCGAGCGTGCCGCCGTCGACGATCAGGTATTCATTGCGGATCGGCTTGCCGTCGAACCAGCATTGCAGGATTTCCAGCGTGCCGGCCGCATAACGCGCCTGCGCGGACAGCGACGTGCCCGAGATATGCGGCGTCATCCCGTTGAAGGGCATCGCGCGCCACGGATGGTCGGCCGGCGCCGGCTGCGGAAACCACACGTCGCCGCCGTAGCCGGCGAGATGCCCGGACGTGACGGCATTCACGACCGCGTCGCGGTCGACCAGCTTCGCGCGCGCGGTGTTGATCAGGTACGCGCCGCGTTTCATCCGCGCGATCATCGCCGCGTCGAACAGGTGCTCGGTCGACGGGTACAGCGGGATCTGCAGGTTGACGATGTCGACGGCGCTCGCCAGCGACGCGGGATCGGCGTGATACGTGAGCGCGAGTTCCTGTTCGATCGACGGGTCGAGCCGGTGGCGCTGCGTGTAGTGCAGCTGCAGGCCGAACGGCTTCAGCCTGCGCAGTACCGCAAGCCCGATGCGCCCGGCGCCGACCGTGCCGAACTGCATCCCCTCGACGTCGTAGCTGCGCGACACGCAATCGGCGATGTTCCAGCCGCCTTGCTGCGCGACTGCGTGCGACGGCAGGTAGTTGCGCACCAGCGCGAGCGTCGTCATCACCACGTGTTCGGCCACGCTGATGCTGTTCGAGCCGGTGACTTCGGCGACGGTGATGTGCGCGCGCGCCGCGGCGTCCAGGTCGACATGATCGGAGCCGATCCCGGCCGTCAGCGCCAGCTTCAGCTTCGGCGCGCGGGCGATCCGGTCGGCCGTCAGGTACGCGGGCCAGAACGGCTGCGAAATCACCACGTCGGCTTCGGGGAGCCGGCGCTCGAATTCGGAATCGGGGCCGTCCTTGTCGCTCGTGACGATCAGCGTGTGACCGTGCGCTTCCATGTAATCGCGCAACCCGAGCGCGCCCGATACCGAACCGACGAGTTCGCCGGGCCGGAAGCCGAGCGGGCCGGCCGGCGTTGGCGCGGTCTGGCCGTCCGCGTACCGCGTCACGACCGGAATCGTGTCGCGCACGTAGCGCGGCGGATAGCCGTCGACGGGATCGGGGTAGAGCACGCACAGAACGGTGGCCATCGGGAGCGCTCCTGATGAGGAAAGAGAGGCGGCACGCGGATTGCACAGGTGGCGCGACGCGTGTGCGGCGTGGCGGATGTGTTGCGCCGCAACGTGGGTGACGTTCTACGCCCGTCATGGATCGCGCACAAGCTACAGTCCGCGTTTGCGTGCGCTGCGAGGTCGTCTGTACCTGTTATTTTCAGGAGGGATGTCGATAATGGGATCGTTACCTGACTTTCCGGGAGCCACGTCATGAGCGCAAGCGACGATTCGTCTTCGCGCCCCGATCTCGCGGCAGGCATCGCGCTCGACGATATCGCCGACGGCGCGATGATCGAGGGCCATGTCGGCGATGCGGCGGTGCTGCTCGTGCGCCGTGCCGACGAACTGTATGCCGTGGGGGCGCAATGCCCGCACTACGGCGCCCCGCTGGCCGACGGCCTGCTGGTGGGCGACACGATCCGCTGCCCGTGGCATCACGCGGCGTTCTGCCTGCGCACGGGCGAGCTGCAGCGCGCACCGGCGCTCGACGGGCTGCCGTGCTGGCGCGTCGAACGCCGCGATGGCCGCGCCGTCGTGCTCGATGCACGGCCGGCACCGGTGCCGCCTGCGCCGGAAGCGGCCGGGCTGCCGGCGTCGGTCGTGATCGTCGGCGGCGGCGCCGCCGCGATCGCGGCGGCCGTGACGCTGCGGCAGGAAGGCTATCAGCATCCCGTCACGCTGTTGAGCGCCGATCGCGATCCGCCGTACGACCGGCCGAATCTGTCGAAGGATTACCTCGCGGGCACGGCCGATGCCGACTGGCTGCCGCTGCGCGCGCCGTCGTTCTATACCGACCGGCGCATCGACGTGCGGTGCGGCACGCGCGTCGCGCGGATCGATCCCGCGCGGCACGCGGTCGAGCTGACCGACGGCAGCCGCGTCGAATACGGTGCGCTGCTGCTCACGACGGGCGCCGAGCCGAACCGGCTGACGGTGCCGGGCGCCGACCTGCCGCACGTGTGCGTGCTGCGCTCGCGTGCCGATTGCGACGCGCTGATCGGCAGGCTGAAAACGGCGCGCCGCTGCGTGGTGGTCGGCGCGAGCTTCATCGGTCTCGAGGCGGCGGCCGCGTTGCGCACGCGCGGGCTCGACGTGCAGGTCGTCGCGCCCGATGCGCGTCCGATGGCGCGTGTGCTCGGCGACGCGCTCGGCGATACGATCAAGGCGCTGCACGAATCGCACGGCGTCGTGTTCCATCTCGGCGCGACACCCGCGCGGATCACGCAGGACAGCGTGACGCTGTCGACCGGCGACGTGCTGCCGGCCGATGTCGTCGTGGTCGGCATCGGCGTGCATCCGAACGTGGCGCTGGCGCAGGACGCCGGGCTCGCCGTCGAACGCGGCGTGACGGTCGACCGGTTCCTTCGGACGAGCGCGCCCGGCATCTACGCGGCCGGCGATATCGCGCGCTGGCCCGATCCGCTGACCGGCGAGCGGATTCGCGTCGAGCACTGGGTCCTGGCCGAGCGGCAGGGGATCGTCGCCGCGCGCAACATGCTCGGCCAGCAACGGCCGTTCGACGCGGTGCCGTTCTTCTGGAGCCAGCATTACGACCTGACGATTCGCTATGTCGGGCATGCGGAGCAATGGGACCGCGCCGAGATCGACGGCGACCTCGGCGCGCACGACTGCTCGATCGCGTACTGGCGCGGCAACACGCGGCTCGCGGTCGTGACGGTCGGCCGCGATCTCGACAGCCTGAAGGCGGAAGCGGCATTCGAGCAGCAGATTGCAGCCGCGTGACGGCGGCGTGACGACACGAACCAACCTGGAGTGGAGAAGAGATGAATTCCGATGTCCGTGCCCGTTTCGAAACCGAGTTCGCGCCGCGCATCGCCGCGCGCCTGCGCGGCCTGTACTCGCCCGGCGACGTGAAGGTCGACGTCGTGCCGCATGACGGGCAGGGCAGCCCGACCTGCGTCGACGTCGTCGGCCTCACGTCGACGGTGGGGCTGCCGAACCGGCTGAATGCGCGGCTCGCGTGGCGCGACGATGCGATCGCCGGTCTGCTCGCCGAGCCCGACCACGGCCGCTTCGACCGTTATCTCGCGGCGCTGCCGGTCACGATCGAGCGCTGGCAGATGGAACTGCCGGTCGATTTCAGCTCACGGACCCAGCGCGATCGCGAGATCCTGATCGGCGACCTCGATTTCGATGCGTGACCCGCGCGGTGCGATGCCGGCCGACGACGCGCCGGCGAACCGCGCGACGTTACCGGTCGCGCGTCTTGACGATCACGCGGCCCTGGTCGATGCCGCCGCGCAGCGCCTCGTCGCACGTGAGCCATTCGGGCGTGACGAGCTCGGGCGCGGGCAGGTCGACCGGCGCGCCGTCGCGGAAGATCCGCACCTGCGCGACCCACGCGCCGTTTGCGTTGCGCGTCGCTTCGACGCGTATCTCGTGATCCATGAAGGTATCGGTGGCTTGCATCGGTCGGGGCCCTCCGTCGTGCGTGAACGCGGTGCGTCGATCGTATCAGCATGGCGCGCGCCGCGCACTGGAAACCGGCCGGATTCCGCATTCGATTCGGCCTGCGAAACGGGAGCAAGCCTGTGGGCTTCGATCTGACCTTTTCCATCAAGGTGTTCGCGGCGCTGTTCGCGATCATGAACCCGATCGCGAACATTCCGGTGTTCCTGTCGCTGACCGAGGGCGCGGCGGACGGCGTGCGCCGCAAGGTCGCGCTGACGGCCGCGATCGGCGTGTCGATCGGCTGCATCGTGTCGGCCGTCGCGGGCGGCGCGATCCTGCACGTGTTCGGCCTGACGATCGACGATTTCCGCCTCGCGGGCGGGCTGCTGGTGCTGCTGATCGCGCTGTCGATGCTGCATGGTTCGCCGAGCCGCCAGCATGCGCCGGGCGACGACGAAGGCGCGGATCCGGCGGCGGCCGAGCGCGTCGCGATCTATCCGCTGACGATCCCGCTGCTGGTCGGCCCCGGCACGATCGCGACGATGATCGTGCTCGGGCACAGCGCGTTCACGACCGGACAAGAGCTTGCGTTCGCGCTCGGGCTGGCCGCGTTTCTCGTGCTGCTGGCCGTCTCGCTGCTGTCGGCGCCGCTGATCGGCCATTACCTGTCGCCGCGCGTGACGGCCGTCACGCAGCGGCTGATGGGGATGATCCTCGCGGCGATCGCGATGCAGATGATCGTCGCGAGCCTGAAGGCCGCGTTCGGGCTGCCGCATTGAGCGCGGGCTGCCGGCACGCGACCGTTTGATTGCATGGAGTTGTCGATGAACACGCTGATCGTGTTGTCCTATCCCGACCTGGAGGCCGCCCGTCGCGCGCTGGCGGAACTCGGCACGTTGCGCGACCGGCACGTCGTCGCGCTGTCGGGCGTCGTGATCGTCGAATGTACGACCGACGGACAGTTGCGCGCGCATTCGGTCGATCCCGGCCGCGTGTCGTCCGGATCGCTGCTCGACAGCGTGGTCGGACACATCGAATCGTCGCTCGACGCGTGGCGCGAGCGGCCGGTGGACGACGCGCTGACCGATCGCGCCGCGCGCAAGGCGCGCCCCGGCGCCGTCTCGCTCGGGCTCGCCGCGACGCAGCTCGACATCTATGCGCTGAGTGCGGCGCTGGCGCCATTCGGCGGCGAAGTGACCGACACGACGCTGTCGATCGACGACGAACTGAAACTCGTCGAAGCGATCTCGAACGCGCACGACGGCGGCCGCGGCGCGGCGACGGACTGAAGGTGAAGCCGACGCCGACGCCGACGCCATGAAGACGCGAAGAACCGAAACCGGGAGCACGGCGCTGGACGATCGGTGCGACGACGGCACGGCCGCGTGCGACGCCTGCGCGGCGATGTGCCGCGCGATGGCCTGAGCACGGGCGGCTACGGCGTACGCTGAAGCCGGCGGGCGACGCGCTGCAGCAGCGCGTCGAGCACGGCCATCTCGACCGGCTTCACGAGATGGTCGTCGAAGCCCGCGCGTTCGGTTCGCGCGAGATCCGACGCACGCGCATGGCCGGACAGCGCGACACAGGTCGTGTCGCGCAACGCGTCGATCGCGCGCAGTTCGTACAGCAGCGTGAAGCCGTCGATGTCGGGCATCGTCAGGTCGAGGATCATCAGATGCGGGACGTAGTCGCGGGCGAGCGCCAGCGCTTCGTCCGCCCGGTAGGCGACGCGCGGCGCGTGTCCCTTCATCTGCAGGAGCACGGCGAGCGTGTCGGCGGAATCGCGGTTGTCGTCGACGACGACGATGCGCAGCGGCGTGGTGACCGGCTGCGCGGGTGCGGCCGGCTCGGGCTCGCCGACGCGTTCCGTGCGCCCCATCCGGTCGATCGGCAAGCGCACGGTGAACGTCGCGCCGCGGCCGGGCCCGGCGCTCTCGGCCGAAATGCGCCCGCCATGCAGCTCGACGAACGTCCGGCAGATCGCGAGACCCAGCCCGAAACCGTCGGACGGCCGGCGCCCCGGCGCGCCTTCCTGCTCGAACAGGTCGAAGATCGTTTCAAGCGCGCCCTGCGCGATGCCGACACCGTGATCGGTGACGCGGATCGCGACCACCGGCCCTTCCGTGCGGGCACCGACGTCGATTCGTCCGCCGGGCGGCGAGAACTTCGACGCGTTGTCGAGCAGGTTGTGCAGCACCTGGACGAGCCGTGCATCGTCGCCGTGCAGCACCACGGCATCGGACGGCAGGTCGACGTGGATGTGTTGCCCGCGCGCGGCCAGTTTCGGCTGGATGCTCTCGACACCGCGACACACGATATCGCGCACGGTGACGGGGCGATCGTCAAGCTCGACCTTGCCGGCCGTGATACGTCCGACGTCGAGCAGATCGTCGACGAGCCGCGTCAGTTGTCCGACCTGACGATCCACGGCGTCGCGGCACTGTGCCAGCGTGGGCGCCGGATCGGGCAGGTTCTGCAATATGCCGACCGAATGGCGCAGCGGCGCGAGATGGTTGCGCAGTTCGTGCGCGAGCATCGCGATGAACACGCTGAGCCGGTGTGTCGACGCTTCGAGTTCCTCGAGCCGCTTGCGCTCGGTCATGTCGCGCGTGATCTTGATGAAGCCGCACAGCTGGTTTCCGTGATCGTGCACGGGGGTGATCGTCACGCTCGCCCAGAACTGCGAGCCGTCCTTGCGCACGCGCCAGCCCTCGTCTTCGAAGCGACCCTGCGTGGCCGCCTCGTCGAGCGCGTGCGACGGCCGGCCCGCCGCGATCGCGTCGGGAGGATAGAAGCGCGAGAAGTGCTGGCCGACGATCTCGGCGGCGCGATAGCCCTTGATGCGCTCGGCACCCGCGTTCCAGGTCGCGACGTTGCCGTACGGATCGAGCATGAACACCGCGTAATCGGTGATCGATCCGACGACCGTCTGGAAACGGAACTCGGCGAAGCGATGCAGCAGGTCGCGCGCGTCGGGCAAGCCGGGCGGCGAGGGGTGCGGGCGAGGATCGGCGTCGTCTCTATTCATCGTTGCGGCGGGTCGAAGGCGGGCAGGCAGACGCTGCCAGGCCGTCGCCGGATGGACCGGTGGCGGCTACAAGAATCGGATTGGCACCCCGGAAAGCATAAGGGAACTCGATTCGCATGATCAATGGGCACGCATCGGCTGTGCCATCCGTCGTGCCGGCCGCCGAAACCGGGGTCGGCGGCGCGACGCGGCATGCCGGTTGCACGACCCTCAGGTCCGCCTGTCGGGCGGCGGCCGGGTGGCCGCACGCGACGGCGAGCCACGCACGGAGATCGACACGAACAGCACGCTGAACCCCGACAACGAACCGGCCGGCCCGGACGACGACAACACCACCCGCGGCCGCGACGGCCGCGCGCTGGGGCCGAGCGACTCGTCCGACTGCGGCAGCGACACGGCCGGCGCGCGGCGCCATCCGTTCGATATCGATTCGCCGCTCGACGATCACGCGCTCGAACGCGGCGATGCGTCGTTCGACAGCGATACGGACCGCGCGGGTACCGGCGAGCGCGCGTCGGCCGACGGCGATTCGACGCTCGACGAAAGCGCCGACATCGAACCCGACCGCACCGAGCGCCTGGGCGGGCCCGGCCGCATAGGGGAGCCGGACGAGCCCGACGAACCGGACGAACCGGACGACGGCGGCGCAACGTGACGCCCGGTACGCAAAAACTGCAATCGTGTTGCAGATTCGCGCCGCCAGCGCAGATCGCGATCACGACACGCATCTGTCGCGAGCCGGCCACTGCGTCGGCACGCGGCTTGCGTTCGACCCGCTCGGCATGCGTCGCAACGCGGCATGGGGCCGTGCGCGGCGCAGGCACGATCAAGGAGAGACACGATGCAACGACGAGATCCCGGACGATACGGCGCGCGTGGCATCCCGGACGATCTGGCACGTTGGCCGGAGGACGACCCTGAATCGGCTGATCGCCGTTCAGCGGGCGAAGCCGAACGCCCGGCATTCCGCGGCCATCGCGCGATGGGCGTGTCCGGCGTCGAACGCGACCCTGGCGGTCCGCGCGGCAACCCGCGCTACGGCGACAGGGCGCCGGACCTGTCGCGTTGCGGCAATGAAGCCGAACGCGACGCGATGCGTCGCCGCCGCGGGCCGAAAGGTTATACACGCTCGGACGAGCGGATCCGCGAGGACGTGTGCGAACGGCTCGCGCATGCGCTCGACATCGACGTGAGCGACGTCACCGTGCTGGTGAATGACGGCTGTGTCCAACTGGACGGCACGGTGCCGGCGCGCTGGATGAAGCACGACATCGAGGATCTGGCCGACGGCTGCATGGGCGTGCGCGACGTCGAGAATCGCGTGCGCGTGCGTCGCGAAGGCGAGCACGATACCGGCATGGTGCTGCATCCCGACCAGCGTACCGTCACGCCGACGCTGCCGGCCGCGCGCGACCCCGAACCCGGCACCGTCGGCTCCGATCGCGAGCGCAAGCCGCACCATTGACCGGTCAGGCGCGACACGGCACGCTCTCGAACCCGTCCGCGCGCCGCGCGCGCATGACGACCGGAAGGGACGATTCGCGGTCCGCGCCGCATGGCGGTAATTCCATGCGCTGCAACCGGGCGACACGCCGTGCGCGCCGCTTGCGAACGCTTCGGCATCGAACGGTTCGCAGCGCGACATGACCGCATGACGCTTAAGGGTTCGCCGCGGGCGGCGGAGCGGGCGTGCCGGCGCCGTTTGGATTCGGCTGGGGGGCTCTGCTGGCCGCATTGCGCTCGTGTTCGGGCAGCAGCGCGAGGCGGTTGTACAGCGTCTTCAGGCTGATGCCGAGCGCCTTCGCGGTGCGCGGCTTGTCGCCGTTGAAGTGCCGCAGCGACGCGACGATGAAGCGCTGCTGCGTATGTGCGAGCGTCGTGCCGATATGCAGCGTCATCGCGTTGTGACGCACTTCCTCGCGCGGCGGCTGGCGGCGCGGCAACTGCAGCTCGATCTGCTCGTCGGCGAGGATGAACGCGCGCTCCAGCGCGTTGCGCAGTTCGCGCACGTTGCCGGGCCACGTATAAGCGCGCAACGCCTTCATCGCCTGCGTGGACAGCCGCTTTCGCGTACGGTGCCGCGCATTCAGCCGCTCGACGATCTGCAGCGCGATATCGCCGACATCGTCCTCGCGCTGCCTGAGTGCGGGCACGTGCAGCGCGACCGGCGCGATCCGGTAGAACAGGTCCTCGCGCAGCCGCCCGGTGCGCAGCGCCTCGACCGGATCGTGATGGGTGGCAGCGACGATGCGCACGTCGAGCGGAACCGGCTCGTGGCCGCCCACGCGCACGATCGTGTTCGTCTCCAGCGTGCGCAGCAGCTTGACCTGCAGTTCGGCCGGCATTTCGGCGATCTCGTCGAGAAACAGCGTGCCGCCGCGTGCGGCTTCGAACATGCCCACGTGCTGCGAAATGGCGCCCGTGAAGCTGCCTTTTTCGTGGCCGAACAATTGCGATTCCGCGATGTCGTGCGGGATCGCGCCGCAGTTCACGGGGACGAAGGGCCCGCGCCGGCGCGGGCTCATGTCGTGAATGAGCCGCGCGACGATGTCCTTTCCGGCACCGCTTTCGCCGACGATCAATACGCTGATGCGCGTCGCCGCCACGCGCGATATCTTCAACAACAGATCCTGAATCGTACGCGAGCGACCGAACAGACGTGCACCCTCATCGACTGATTTCGACATGATGTGAGATCGAATTGGGAAAATATGACCGAATGCGTCGAAGCTGGATGAAAAAATGACGTGGCACACGTCGTTTTTCATGTACCGAGGATACATTTTGTGCCAATTTCGCGGCATTGAATCTGGCAATGCAGGTAGCGTCGACAGATAGATTTATTAGATGAACGACGAATGCGCAACCTCGTTCTTCTATACTGCCTGAGCACTTGTTTGTCAGTGCAGGACAGCTTGTCTGCCCGTTCGCGTGCGGCGGAAGCGTGCCGCCGCGGCCTGCGCGGCGGCGCGTTTTGCGCCGTACCTGTCGCGGTGCCGGCCGACGATCGCGCCGGGCCGCCTTCCAAGGAGCCTCGATGCCATATGTCCTGATCGTCGAAGACGATGCCGATACGCGAACGATGCTGGCCACGCTTGCGCGCACGCAGCAGCTTGCGTGCGATACGGCGGCTACGCTCGAAGAGGCGCGTACGCTGGTCTCGACGAATACGCCCGATCTCGTGCTGTGCGATCTCGTGCTGCCCGACGGCAACGGCATGGATCTGTTCGATGCGTTGCCCAAGCGCGCGCATTGCGAAATGGTGTTGACCACCGGCCACGCGAGCCTGGAAACCGCGATCGACGCATTGCGGCGCGGCGCGACCGACTATCTGGTGAAGCCGCTCAACATGCAGCGGCTGAACAGCATCTTTGCGCGCGTGCCGCGCACGACCGCGCTGCACGAGGAAATCGCGGAGCTGCGCTCGGAACTGAAGCGCCTCGGCCGCTTCGGCCGCATGCTCGGCAGTTCGCCCGCGATGCAGGCCGTCTATGACGCGATCGGCCGCGTGGCGCGCACCGAGGCGTCGGTCCTGCTCACGGGCGAATCGGGTACCGGCAAGGAGCTCGCCGCGCAGACCGTGCACGACCTGAGCCTGCGCCGCCGCGGTCCGTTCCTCGCGGTGAACTGCGGCGCGATCGCCGCGAACCTCGTCGAGAGCGAGATGTTCGGCCACGACCGCGGCAGCTTCACCGGCGCCGAGCGCCAGCACAAGGGCTTCTTCGAACGCGCGGACGGCGGCACGCTGTTTCTCGACGAGATCACCGAAATGCCGCTCGAGTCGCAGGTCAAGCTGTTGCGCGTGCTGGAAACGGGGCGCCTCACGCGGCTCGGCTCGACGCGCGAGATCGACGTCGACGTGCGCATCGTCGCCGCGACGAACCGCGATCCGGAAGCCGCGATGGCGGACGGCAAGCTGCGGCCCGACCTGTTCCACCGGATCAACGTGTTCCCGATTCCGCTGCCGTCGCTGCGCGAGCGCGGCGACGACATTCCGATGCTGGCGGATGCGTTCCTGCAGCGCTACAACGAGGAAAGCGGCCGCAACCTGCGTTTCGCGCCGGCCGCGCGCGAAGCGCTGAAGACCTACGAGTGGCCCGGCAACGTGCGCGAGCTGCGCAACTTCGTGCAGCGCGCGAGCATCTTCACCGATGGCGACGTGATCGACACGCTGCCGCCGCCGATCATGGACGAGCTGTCGAACATGGTCGATTCGCACGAAGATCGCGTGACGGTGCCGTTCGGCACGCCGCTCGAGGAAGTCGACCGCAAGCTGATCCTCGGCACGATCGCCCAGTGCGGCGGCGTGAAGGCGCAGGCGGCCGAGGTGCTCGACGTCAGCCTGAAAACGATCTACAACCGGCTCGCGCAACTGGAAGACGAAGCGGAGAAGCCGGATTCCTGATGTCGCAATCGCGCACATGCCCTCGTTTTCGCATCACGACGCGTATCGCGGTCGAGACGGCGGCGCACGCGGAAAGCGGTCGCGGCTCGGGGTGGCCGTCACGCGCACGTGACGTCACAAGCGAACCGCCAGTATGTTTCGGATTCCAGGAGATCGGCGCGCATATGAGTCTCGAACAGTGCGGCCGGCCAACACGCGCCGCGCCTGCTTGCCGCCGGTCTTCCCCCGAGGAGCGTGCCCGATGATCGACCTGGTCCGGCCGCCGGCCGGAAACTACGCAACGGCGGTGATGCTGGTCGCGATCGCGACCGTGCTGCAGGCGCTCGCGATCCGTTTCGGCGGCGTGAACCTGCCGTTCGTCCTGTACTACCCGCTGCTCGCCGGCGCCGCGTGGGCGACGTCGTTCCTGTTCGGCGTCGTGTCGACCGTCGTGAGCGGGTTGCTCGTGTGGACGCTGTTCCTGTCCGATCCGGCCGCCTATCCTGCGCCGCTGCCCGAGCGGCTCGTGCAGCTCGGTACCTTCATGCTCGTCGGTGCGCTGGTGTGTGCGATCGCGTCGATGTTGCGACACACGCGGGTCACGAACGATCGCGTGCGCCGGCGCGAGGCCGCCGCGCGCCGGCAGCTCGAAGCCGTGCTGCGCGCGCTGCCGCACGGCGTGGTCGCGACCGATACGAAAGGGCGGTTGACCTACATCAACGCGGCGGCGGCCGAACTTGCCGGCTGCCGGCCGGACGACGCGACGGGTCGGCCCGTGCGCGACGTGCTGCGGATCGTCGATCACGAGGGGCGTCGCGTGCAGACGACGCCCCTCGATCGCGCGCTCGGGGGGGCGGATGCCGTGTCCGACCGGCACTGGCTGCAGCCGGGCGGCGCAGGCGACCCGGTACCGATCGTCGAGGTGGCGTCGCCGCTCGGCGATGCGGACGGCAACGTCGACGGCGCGGTGCTGCTGCTGCGCGATGCCGGTGCGGACCGCGCGCGCGCCGACGCGTCGCGGTTGCAGCATGCGGTCGTCGACGCGTCGCCGGACGCGATCGTCGGCATCGACGCGAGCGGGCGCATTGCCAGCTGGAATCCGGCCGCGCAGCGGATCTTCGGTTATGACGAGGCGGACGCGCGCGGTCGCATGTTCGACACGCTGATCGCGATGCGCTGGCTGCGGCTCAATCCGCTGGCCGATTCGTTCGACGCGATGCGCGAACCGGTCGGGCCGCTCGAGCTGCTGTGCGTGCGGCGCGACGGCCGGCGTTTTCGCGCGACCGTGTCGGCGTGCCCGGTACGCGGCGACGCGCGCGAATGCGTCGCGCTGTCGCTGACGCTGCGCGAAACCGGCGCGCAGCGCCGTCGCGACCTCCGCGCGCAGCGCTCGCTGCAGGGCGCGCGCGATGCGCGCGACCAGGCGGCCATGTCGAACCGGCTGAAGGACGAACTGCTGGCGACGGTATCGCATGAACTGCGCACGCCGCTGAACGTGATCTACGGCTGGATCGAGGTGCTGCGCAATTCCGCCGACCACGCGCTGCAGCATCAGGCGGTCGACGCGATCGACCGCAGCGCGCGCTCGCTCACGCGGATGGTCGGCGACATTCTCGATGCGTCGTCGCTCGCGACCGGCAAGCTGCGGCTCGACACGACGCCGGTCGACCTCGTGCGGCTATTCTCCGATTCGGTCGGCACGTTCCAGACGGCCGCGTCGTCGGCCGGCATCGTGCTCGAATTCGATTGCGACGCCGCGTCGTGCATCGTGTCGGGCGATGCCGAGCGCCTGCGGCAGATGCTGTCGAACCTCATTTCGAATGCGCTGAAATTCACGCCAAGCGGCGGCAGCGTGACGGTCCGGCTCGCGCGCGACAACACGCGTGCGGTATTGACCGTGGTCGATACCGGGCAGGGCGTCACGCCGGAGTTCGTCCCGTACGTATTCGACATGTTCCGTCGCGCGGACGATTCGCCCGCGTCGTCGCGGCGCGGGCTTGGTCTCGGCCTGTCGATCGTGCGGCATATCGCCGAACTGCACGGCGGCCGCGTGACCGTCGCGAGCGCGGGCCGCAATCGCGGTACGACCTTCACGGTGACGCTGCCGGCCGGCTGGCAGCCGGCCGGCGCGATGGCGTGGGGCGTCGCGCCGGCGGGCAGCAGTCTCCGCACGCCGCTCGCGCTCGATGCGCAGCGTATCCTGATCGTCGACGACGATGCGACGACGCGCGCGAGCCTCACGGCCGCGCTGACCACCTTCGGCGCGGCCGTCGCGATCGCGTCGTCGGGCCGCGAAGCGCTCGCGGTGGTCGCCGACATGCGGCCGACCGTCGTGCTGTCCGATCTCGCGATGCCCGACGGCGACGGCTTCTGGCTGCTCGACGCGCTGCGGCGCGGGTCGGTGAACGGTAACGGCGGTCAACCCGACATGTGCGTGCTCGCCGTCACCGCGCATGCGGGGCTCGCCGACGAGCGCCGCGCGCTGGAAGCAGGGTTCGACGGCTATCTGTGCAAGCCGGTCGACGTGCGCGAACTGGCGCACAAGATCGCGAACGTGACGAAGCGGGACGGCTGACGCGCCGGCCGCGGAGGCGCGACGTCGCGTGTGCCGGCCGGTTCCGCGTATGAACCGGCGCGCGCAGGCGCCGGATGAAATACCGTGCCGTGCGCGCGGGTCCATTCGCCAGCGGCGCCGCATCCATGCGCGGCACCCGCCGGAATCCCTGAAGATCGAAACCGCGCGGCACGCATCTCGATGTGCGTCTTGTCGGCGCGATAGTGCGCGATCAGGTCGAGCGCGTTCTGCGGACATTCGGCAATCAGGTGGTCGGAGCGTCGAGCGAACGTGTGCTCGATCGCGAAGCGTGCGTCCGGGAATCCGTCGGCCGCGCCCTGGCGCAGGCGCCGCCCGCCGCCCAGCGCATGTGACGAACGGCATGCCGAGCCGCCACTTCACGCGCAGCGCGGCGTCACCCGACATGAAGAAGTTCGTGTGCATCGCGTCGACCCGGTCGGGCTCGCGCCGCACGCGCGCGATCATGGCGTCCATGCACGCAACCGTGTACGGCAACAGCGGTTCCTTCAGCACGTCGGCCGGCGGCCTCGGCCGCCCGTAGGTCCTGCGCACGCGCGTGCCGATCGGCACGACTTCCGGTAGGTGCGGATCGTCGCAACGGGTGTCGATGTCGACGTCGAGCCCGCGCTCGGCCAGTTGCTTCGCGACATAGATGTTCTGTCCGCCCACGTCGACACACCGATCACCCCCATCAGCGATGCAGGTTCACTGATCGACGTGATTCTTTGCGCGGCATTGCTCCCGGTATCGAGGCCGCGCAGACGGGCCAGCGTTGCCGCTCGTTCGGCAAACGGCATGCCCGGCGCGTTGCCGGAAAAGTCGCTTCCCGGTATGCCGAAAAAATTACAACGCGTTGGATGAAAGGACGTCCGATCGCGGTTTGCCGCGTGCACGTGTCGCCTGCGCGACGGCACGCGACTTGCGCGACGGATACGCATCCGCCGGCGAGGTCGGCCTGACGAAAGGAGGTCACGATGAAGTCATTCCCGCTGCAAGCCCGCTCTCCTCGAGACCGTCGTCGGCGCGCGATGCGTGCCGGCATGGCGGTCGCCATCGTCGCAGCCACGGGCTGCGCTGTGATCGCGCCGAACGCGAGCGCGGCAGGCGACGGCACCGCCGCCTCGTCGTCGCATTCGAGCACGGGCACGAAGATTCGCGACGCGACGATCACGACCAAGGCGAAAGCCGAACTCGTCGGCACGAGCGGCCTGTCGGCCGGCGACATCCACGTGAAGACGCGGCACGGCACGGTGACGCTCACCGGCAGCGTGCCGGACGAGCAGCAACGCACGCAGGCCGTGAGCGTCGTGAAGCAGGTCGACGGCGTGCAGGGCGTGCGCGATCAATTGACCATCCGGCCCAAGTAACGGGCGCCGCGCCCAGGGAGTCCAGTGATGAACTGCATGCTCAAACCGATCGGCGAACAGACGATCGTGATCACCGGCGCGACGAGCGGCATCGGCCTCGTCACCGCGCGCAAGGCGGCACGGCGCGGCGCGAAGCTCGTGCTGTTCGCGCGCAACGAGGACGCGTTGAACACGCTGTGCGAGGAAATCCGCCAGCACGGCGGCCTGGCGGTGCCGGTCGCCGGCGACGTCGGCAACGTCGAGGATCTGCAGCGCGCGGCCGCGCAAGCGGCCGACACCTACGGCGGCTTCGACACGTGGGTCAACAACGCGGGCGTGTCGATCTTCGGCACGGCGGCCGCGGTGCCGCTCGAGGACCAGCGGCGGCTGTTCGACACCAACTACTGGGGCGTCGTGCACGGCTCGCTCGTCGCGGCCGATCATTTCCGGCGCAAGCGCGATTTCCACGGCGGCGCGATCATCAACATGGGCAGCGAGGCATCCGACGCGCCGGTGCCGCTGCAGAGCGCGTACGTCGCATCGAAGCATGCGGTGAAGGGTTTCACCGATTCGCTGCGGCTCGAGATGGAGTCGGACCGTCTGCCGGTGTCGATCACGCTGATCAAGCCGGCCGCGATCGACACGATGTTCGTGATGCACGCGAAGAACTACATGAACGTCGAGGCGAAGCTGCCGCCGCCGATCTACGACCCCGATCTCGTCGCCGACGCGATCCTGTTCGCGGCCGCGCACCCGCGCCGCACGCTGTTCGTCGGCGGTGCCGCGAAATTCACGTCGGCGAGCGCGTATCACGCGCCGCGCCTGTTCGATCGCGTGGCGGCCACGCTGTTCTCGCGCGGCCAGCGCACGGTGCGGCCGGCACGGCCGCGCGACGACAACGCGCTGTACGAGTCGCGCCACGCGCTGCACGAGCGCGAAGGGATGGACGGCCCGGTGCTGCGCGGCTGCGCGTACAACGCGGTGGTGCAGCGGCCGAAGGTGGCCGGCGCGGTCGCGCTGGGCGCGGCGGCGCTCGTGTTCGCCGCGCTGGCGCGTTCGCGCCGGACATCCACGTGATTTCATTCATTTGCAAAGGAGTTCGACATGACATCCCGACAACACACGGGCCACGAATACAGCCATTCGCGCGCGCACGAAGGCGAGCGCGTGCAGCAGGACCACGACAAGGGCGGCCACCAGACTGGGCACGGCAAGGCGCCGAGCCCGGTCGACGTGCAGAAGGCGCTGAAGGGCATGGACTATCCCGCGAGCAAGGCGGAAGTCGTCCAGTGCGCGGAACGTTCGCACGCGGACGCCGGTGTGCTCGACATGCTGCGCCGGATTCCCGATCGCGAGTACGCGACGCCGGCATCGGTATCGAAGGAACTCGGGCGGCTGATGTAAGTGCCGCCGCGTCGCGCCGCGCGGGTTGCCGCGCGCGGCGCCTGACCCGTCACGAGGAGGACGAGCATGGCGATGATCGTCGCAGGCCGCTTCACGACGTTCGATGAAGCGGAAGGTGGGGCGCGCCACCTTTACGAGCGCGCGTTCGGCCCGGACGACGTATCGATCTTCTTTCTGAATCCGGGCGGCCAGCATGCGCGCTTTCCGATCGGCGGCGACGTGTATGCCGATACGGCGGCGAAGCCGGGCGGCCGCGGCGCGATGATCGGTGCGATGCGCGGGTTGCTGATCGGCGCCGTCGCGGGGCTGGTCGTCTACGCGGTCGGCGTGCGCTACTGGTTCGTGCCCGCGGCCGGCGCGCTGGCCGGCGCGTATCTCGGCGCGTTCGGCGGTGCGCTCGGCCGGATGCGCGGCGAGCCGGCCGAAGGCAAGGGCACGCTCGCGCGGAGCGAAACGGGCGTGATTCTCGCCGCACGCGTGACGCCCGACACGGCGAGCACGGCCGAAGACGTGCTGCGCGCGACCGGCGCGCATTCGATCGAGCGCGTCGAAGGCGACTGGCAGGACGGTGAATGGCGCGATTTCGACCCGGTGCGCCGGCCGGACGAACCCGCGTCGGGCGGCCCGCGCTGAGTACGCGCTTTCCTGCATGCGCTTGCAACGCCGACCGGGAAAACGCGGCAGCAGCGCCGTGCGCCTGCGGGTCGCGCGCGGCATGCCGCTTGCGCAACAGGAACGGCACCCGTTCAAGGAGGAACCGATGACTACCGCACAGACGCCCCCGCCCCAGCAGCAACGCCATCAACCGGGCACCGAGCGCGACATGCATCCGCAGCCGCGCGACGACGCGGCCGATTACATCGGCAGCGGCAAGCTGGCCGGTAAGGTCGCGCTCGTGACGGGCGGCGACAGCGGGATCGGCCGCGCGGTCGCGGTTGGTTTCGCGAAGGAAGGCGCGGATGTCGCGATCGTTTATCTGAAGGAGTCCGACGATGCGGCGCACACGAAGCGGCTGGTCGAGCAGGCCGGCCGGCGTTGCGAGGCGATCGCGTGCGACGTCGGCGAGCGCCGGCAGGCACGCGACGCGGTGGCGCGCACGGTCGAGCGGCTCGGTCGGCTCGACGTGCTCGTCAACAACGCGGGCGAGCAGCATCCGCAACCGGGCATCGAGGACGTGACCGAGGAACAGCTCGAACGCACCTTCCGCACGAACGTGTACGGCATGTTCTTCTGCACGCAGGCCGCGCTGCCGCATATGCAGCATGGCGGGCGGATCGTCAATACGGCGTCGGTGACGGCCTATCACGGCAGCCCGAGGCTGCCCGATTACTCGGCGACCAAGGGCGCGATCGTCGCGTTCACGCGTTCGCTGGCGATCGAGCTGGCCGAACGCGACATCCGCGTCAACGCAGTTGCGCCGGGGCCGATCTGGACGCCGCTGATCCCGTCAACCTTCACCGCCGACCAGGTCGCGAAGTTCGGCTCGAACGTGCCGCTCAAGCGGCCGGGGCAGCCGGACGAACTGATCGAGTGCTACGTACTGCTCGCGTCGGACGGCGCGAGCTACATGACGGGGCAGACGCTGCACCCGAACGGCGGCTCGATCGTCGGTGGCTGACGGCCGCCGGCGGCTTCCACGCAAGCACTAGGAGAAAGCAGATGAGACATCCGGACTGGACGATCGCGATGCTCGCCGCAGGCGCGCTCGCCGTGTCGGGGCTCGCCCGCGCGCAGGCGCCGAGCGAGCCGCCCGCATCGAATTCGCACGTGCCGGGCGGCGTGATCAATCCGTCGTCGGGCGCGGGCGATGCGCGGATCGCGAAGGCGCCGCAAGGCGGCGACGCGGAATTCATCGACAAGGCCGCGCTCGCCGGCAAGGCCGAGGTGCAGGCGAGCCAGCTCGCCCTGAAGCAGGCGCAGTCGCCGGACGTGCGCGCATTCGCGAAGCGGATGGTGAGCGATCACGGCAAGGCGAATGCAAGGCTCACCGAGCTTGCCGCGCGCAAGGGCATGAAGCCGCAGGTCGAACAGATTTCGGACCCCGACGTCGAGGCGCTGCGCGGCAAGAACGGCCGAGACTTCGACGTCGCGTATGTCGCGGCGGTCGGCCCCGACGCGCACCGCAAGGCGGTCGCCTTGTTCGAAAGCGAGGCGCGCGACGGCAGGGATCCGCAGTTGCGCGAATTCGCGAGCGCCACGCTGCCGACGCTCCGGCATCACCTGAGCATGGCGCAGGCGCTCGAACGCAAGGTGGGCGCGCGATAACGCGTGCCCGTTCAACCCCGGGCCGCATGCGCGGCCCGTTTTTTCCGGAGAGAGAGTCATGGCCCATCGGCAACCGAAACACGAAGGCATCCGCGAATTACTCTGTCAGGCCTACGAAACCGAGCTTGGCGGCGCGAAGATCTACGAGGCCGCGCTGCAGTGCGCGACCGACGACGATCTGCACAAGGAGTGGGAGAAGTACCATCGCGAGACGCTGCATCACCAGGAGGTGCTGCGCAAGGTGTTCGAGACGTTCGGCATGGACCTCGACGCGCAGTCGCCCGGACGCAGCGCGGTCGCGGCCACCGGCCAGTCGCTGGTCCACGTGATCGAGCAGGCGCAGAAGCACGCCGATCCGGCCGTCGCGCAGGTCGTCGCGGCGGAATGCGTGGTGCTCGCCGAAACCAAGGACCACCTGAACTGGGAGCTGATCGGCTACGCGGCCGACCAGTTGTCGGGCGATGCGGCGAAGACGCTGAAGGACGCGCACGACGAGGTCGAGGCCGACGAGGATCACCACCTGTATCACACGCGCGGCTGGGCGCGCGAGATGTGGATCGAGTCGATGGGCTTCAAGGCCGTGCTGCCGCCGCCGGAGGAAGTGAAGAAGGTCGAATCGGCGGCCGAGGCGGCGCGCGCCGAACGCTCGCGCGGCAAGATGATGTGACGCGCGATGCGGACCGGGCAGCCGTTCGCGCGGCTGCCCGGTTGCCGACGCAACCGTCTCGTGACGCTCAGGTGAGCAGGTCGACGATCATCGTGGCCACGGCCGCGGCCATCAACGCGACCGCGAGCCAGCCGAACGCTTGCGCTGCCGGACCGCTCCCGGGCTGCCCGGCAGCGTCGCGCTGCCTTGCGAGCAGCATCACGAGCACGAGCATCGGCACCGCCGCGACGCCGTTGAGCACGGCGCTCCAGTACAGCGCCCGGATCGGATCGATCGGGCCGACGCAAATCGCGATGCCGACGATCACACATAGCGCCAGTACCGCGTAGAACGCGGGCGCGCGCCGCACTGGTTCGTTCAGCCCTTCGCGAAACCGCCAGGCTTCCGCGCAGCCATACGCGGCGCTGCCGGCGAACGCCGGAATCGCGAGCAGCCCGCAGCCGACGATGCCGAACGCGAACACGACGAACGCGGCTTCGCCGGCGATCGGCCGCAGCGCCTCGGCCGCTTGCGCGGTGGTGCCGATATCGTGCCGGCCGTGCGCGAAGAACACGGCCGCACCGATCACCATGATGCAGAACGACACCGCATTGGTGACGATCATGCCCGTCCATGTGTCGAGCGTGACGCGCCCCTCGGTGCCGGCCTGCGTATCGGCCTGCGTGCCGGTCCCCTCGTCGCGCTGTTCGGCCGCGGTTTCCTCGACTTCGAGCGCGGCCTGCCACACGAACAGGTACGGGCTCAGCGTCGTGCCGAGCACGGCGACCGCGGTCGTCGCATACGCATGCGTGAACGCGATCTGCGGCAGCACGAGCGCATGCAGCACGCCGCGCCAGTCGACATGAACGAAGCCGAGTTCGAGCACGTACGCGATCAGCCCGAGCGTCATCCATTTCAGCCAGCGCGCATAGCGTTCGTACGACAGCATCACCTGCAGCGCGAGCGAGGCGATTCCGTAGAGCGGCGCATACCAGTAGCCGCGGCCGCCGGCGACGAGCGCCGTCGCGTCGCCCATCGCCGCGAGATCGGCGCCGACGTTCACGACGTTGACCACCGCGACCATCACGATCAGCGCCTTCGCGAGACGGTCGGAGAAGTGCGTGCGAATGCCGGCGACGAGGCCTTCGCGGTTGCGGCGTCCGACGAAGGCCGCCGCGAGCTGCACGGCGACCATCATCGGCAGCGTGACGACGATCATCCAAAGCATGTTGAAACCGAACTGGCTGCCGGCCTGCGCGTAGACCGCGACGTTGCTCGGATCGGCGTCGGATGCGCCCGCGAGCAGTCCTGGGCCGAGCCGCTGGTACCAGGGTTTCGCCGTGGCGGCGGCGGGCGAGGTCACGGCCGCCGGCCCTGCGCCTGGGTCCGGCGCACTCATCCGGCGTTGCCGTGCGCGCCGCGCGTGCCGCCGCGGCGTGCGTCGCGCGCGAGGTCCGATGCGGTGCGCAGCGCGTCGACGAGCGTCCGGTACGCGTGCTCGCGCGAATCGGCGCCGCGCGTGCGCAGCACGTACGACGGATGATAGGTCGCGACGACGAGCTGGCCGCCGGTGGTACGCACCGGCGCGCGCGTGCGCTCGAGCGTCGCGTCGTGGTCCTGCAGCACCGCGCGCAGCGCCGTGGCGCCGAGCGCGACGACCACCCGCGGGCGCACCGCATCGAGCTCGCGCTCGAGCCAGTAGCGGCATGCGGCCACCTCCCGCTGCGCGGGCGTCTTGTGCAGCCGCCGCTTGCCGCGCGGTTCCCATTTGAAGTGCTTGACCGCGTTGGTCAGGTACACATGCGTGCGTTCAATCCCGGCTTCGTCGAGCGCGCGGTCGAGCAGGCGGCCGGCCGCGCCGACGAACGGCAGGCCCGCGCGGTCTTCCTGGTCGCCCGGCTGCTCGCCGACCAGCATGATCGACGCGTCGCGCGGTCCCGCGCCGGGCACCGGCTGCGTCGCGTGTTCCCACAGCGTGCAGCGGCGGCACGCGTCGAGCGTCGGCGGCACGTCGTCTTCGGCGGACGACGGTGTTGAGCGGCCCGGCGGCTGGCGGGTCATGCGGCGCGCCCCGCGCGGGTCGACGCCGGATCGCGCCGCCATCGGGGGGAACGGTCTGGCGCTCGGCCTGTCGCCCGCGCACGGGGTGCAGACCGGACGGAGAAAGCCGCATCGCTCGCATCAAGGACTCCCGTGTCGACGATGCGAACGACGCAGCAACCGGCATGCCGCGTGCGGTCGTGACGGGTGCGCGGCTTGCGGGGCCGTCCGGTCCAACGACAGGAGAAACGCGATGCAACCCGATCCCGGCGACGATCCGGCCGCCGCCGACGTGCTGCTGTGGCGCGCGCCCGACAGCGTGCCGCGCCGCCCGCGCCGCGTGCTGGTCGTCGACGACTATCGCGACGCGGCCGACGCGTTGAGTCTGCTGCTCGAGGCGCGCGGCTTCGAATGCCGCATCGCCGACGATCCGTTCGCCGTGTGCGACGTCGCACGCGACTGGCAACCGTTCGCGGTGCTGCTCGACATCGCGATGCCGGGCCTCGACGGGCTGCAGCTCGCGACGCGGCTGCGCGCCGATCCGCGCACGGCCGACATGCTGCTCGTCGCGTGCAGCGGGTTCGCGTCGCGACGCGATTGCGAGGAGGCGAAGGCTGCGGGTTTCGACGCGCATTGCGCGAAACCGCTGACGCCGCACCGGTTGCTGGGCTATCTGGAATCGGCGAGCGGCGCTGGCGGTGGCGCTGCGAGCCCCGACGAGGACGTTACACGGCGCTTGTAAAAAGGCGGCCGGATCGCCTGCCGCATGCAGCCGGACAGGGCTCCAGACGGCGCTCGACGGGTTCGGCATCACATGGGTCGAGGACGTCGGCCGAGGCTGCCGCGCGTTCACGCGTGCGTCCGGCGCGGCCGCGGCCCGCACGAAAACGCCCCGCGCGGGGCGGGGCGTGTCGCAAGCGGATACGCCGGCGAACCGGCGCCGCATCGTTGCGATCAGTGACGGCCGCGCGTGCGCGGATCGTCCAGTTCCTCGGTCGGGTCGGTCAGCCCGAGTTCGTCGCCGGCGCTCCAGTACGGCGCGCTGCCGTAGAACTCGTGCAGCGGCTCGGCCCATTGCGGGTCGGCCATCGCCGGCCAGTGGTCCTTGTCGAACCCCGGCGCGTTGCGGATCCGCTCGGACGATACCGACAGCAGGAAGCACTTGCGCTCGGTGTCGAGCGTGAGCGCGCTCCACGGAATCGCGTGCAGCTTGTCGCCGATGCCGAGGATGCCGCCGCTCGACAGCACCGCGTAGGCGATCCGGCCCGAGCGCACGTCGAGCATGATGTCCTTGATCTTGCCGACGTCGTCGCCGTCGGTCGTATAGACCTTGTTGCCTTCCAGCGTATCGGCCGCCATCACGTCGGGGCCGGGGCCGGCCGCGGTCGCGGCGCCCTTGCCGATGATGCGGGTCTGACCTTGATCGGAAGTCTGCATGGTTTCCTCCAGGCTGCGTGGGGCGCGACCGTGCCCGGGGCGGGCCCTGCGGGTCGCGCGGGTTGTCGGGACGGGCGAGGATCGCGCCGTCACGTCTGCTTCGGTTGCGACACGCTTTCGAGTGTGTTCGCGACGTCGTCGCGCTCGGGGCTCGCGGAGCGCGTCGCGATGTCCGCGAGCGACAGCATGCCGACCAGCCGCTTGTCGTGATCGACGACGGGCAGGCGGCGCAGTTGCGCGTCGGCCATGTAGTGCTGGATCTCCTCCAGCGAATCGTCGTCGAAGCACCATTCGATCGGGCCGGACGCGACCTCGTGGATTCGTGTCTCCGGCGGCTTGCCGGCCGAGATCGCGCGCACCGCCAGATCGCGGTCCGTCACCATCCCGATCAGCCGGTTGTTGTCGCATACGGGCAGCGCGCCGATGTCGTAGCGCTCCATCAGTTGCGCGGCATGACGGATCGAATCGGTCGGCGCGATGCGCACGACGTCCTGCGACATGATTTCGTTGACGCGATGCATGAAGTCCTCCTTGCGGGTGGGTACGGTGTGTTGGTCATCCGAACCAGCAAGCCGCGTGCCGCACGGCGCGCGCGGCCGCTCACGTGTCGCCGCGTTCGCGCTTGTCCTGCCGCGGCGCGTCGTCGTGCGTGCCGGGCGGCGTGTCGGGTTCGATACGCGTGACGCCGCCGGTCGCCGGCGGGTCGCTCGCCGGAAAGGTGTCCTCGAGCTGTTTGTCGATATGGCGTTCCGAGTGGCGAGTGTGCGTGCGGTCCTGGTGTTTCAGCGGCGGCGACGGGTCGTCGTGCCGCTCGTGGGCCGGCGCGTCGTGGCCGGACCGGGTCGAATCCTTCATCGCGAGGCTCCGTATCGGTGACGATGACGCGGATCTTCCCGCAACGGACGTTCCCGGCGCGCGCGAGGCACGCGACTTGCCGCGTGAACGGCGACGACGAACACGACACGACGACGATGCGCGGCGCAACCGGTGCCTGCCGTGCGCGTGTCCAGCGGGAGGCACGATGACGATTCCGAAACGACGACCTGGCGTGCGCTACGAGGTCAACGTATGCGGCGGCGCATTCGATTCGGTGAAGCACCATTTCAACGAATGGAAGCATGAACCGCTGATCTACCGGCCCGAGCGCAGGATGTTCGAAGGCAAGGCCGACGTGCGGCCGCTCGGCGACGAGACGTTCGGCGCGACCGAGCCCGCGCGCTTCGCGCTGCAGCGCGCGTGCGAGCCGTCGGACCCGTATGCGCTCGCGGCACGCGTGACGGACGACGGCCGCGAGCTGTGGCTCGTGATGGCCGCGTATGACGCGTAGCGTGGCGCTTGCAAGTTTTGCAGTGGACGGTGTAGCGAAGGCACGGCGTGCCGGGGAGAGCCGCTCGCATGCGCGTTCATGCCGGTCCGCGCGCGACGGCATGCGCATTGCGCGACCGCTGTACCCGAATGCGGCCGCTATCCGCAGTACGGTCCGAACCCGCAACGATGGAATGCCGATGAAACACGATCCCGTGCAGTGGCTGCAGCGACCCGAGCCGCCGATTCCCGACATCGAGCCCGACCCCGAACCGCCCGGTCCGGACGACCTGCCGCCCGACATGCCGGAACCGCACCGTCAGCCCGCGGGCGACCCGCCCGGGACCGCGCCGCCGGAACGCGACCCGCCGTCGCGCGAGCCGCCGGTGCGTGCTTGGGCGGTGAGCAGGGTGCGACGAACCCGTCGGGAGGCACCGCGATGAGCCTCCGCGTGAAACCCGGCATGCTGCGCGAGATCGCCGAGACGCTCGGCCGCCATTTCGAGGCGCGCGCGCTGCCGTTCCATGTCGAGGAACAGCCGGCGGGCGCGTTGCATATCGGCTTCCGGGTCGACGGCCATCCGGCATCGTTGACCGTGACGTTCGACACGCACGCATTCGCGGCGCTCGAACAGGCCGGCATCGAGCGGCAGCGCGGCACGCTCATGCGGGTCGCGGCCGAATTCGACGCGATGATGGCGCGCCGCGCACCGACCGCCTATGCGGGCGATTTCCATTTCAACCGGCTTTGAGCCGCCGATCCGAGGGAGGTTTTCGATGAACACGATCCAGACGATCCGCGCGGGCGCCTGTGCGTTCGCCGCCGTGTGCGCGCTGGGCGCCTGCACGCAGCCGACAAACGGTCCGTACGGCGCCCATGCGGCGCCGCCCGCGCCGCCGGACGGCCGCGGCGCGCAGTCGACCACGACGATGCCGGACGCGAATACGCGCTACGACACGCGTCCGTCGCCGGGCAACATGATGCCGCAAGGCGCGGCCGGCGGTGAACCGGCCGACGTGCCGCCGCCGGGGCCGAACGGCGCGCAGGGCGACCAGCCGTTGCCGGGCACGCCGCCGCCGATGCAGTACTGAACCGGCGACGCATGACCTGAGGCAGGGGGCGGCATGAGCGAAATGCGTGCCCCAAACTTGCCGCCGGCTTGTAAAAAAGCGGCCCCGAGCGGCGGCGACCCGGGGTAGGAACCCGCGAGAGCCGCGGCGCCACGCGCTTTGCCGGATTGGCACGAAAGCTGCATGAATCCTGGACACGATTGAACACGAACCGAACCGTCAGGAGGCTTTCGATGCCCGTCTCGCTTGCGCTGCAGATGCGACAGCATCTCGCACTTACGCCGAGGCTTCAGCAGTCGCTGCGGCTGCTGCAGTTGTCCTCGCTCGAATTTCAACAGGAACTGCGGCAGGCGCTCGACATGAATCCGTTTCTCGAAGACGGACAGGGCGACGACGAACCTGCCGCCGATACGGCGGCGCAGCCGGCCGAAACGGCCGCGCCCGACCCGGCGCCCGAACCCGACGAAGGGCGCCCGCCGGACGGCGAGGTGCCCTTTACGGCCGCGCCCGCGCCGCGCGGCACCAATCGTCAGGGCGACGACGGGGGCGGCCTGTCGCCCGGCGAATGGATCGCCGCCGAACCGTCGCTGCATCAGCAACTCCACGATGCGCTGCGGCTCTATCCGTTGAACAGGCGCGACCGTGAAGCCGCGCGCATGGTGATCGACGCGCTCGACGACGACGGTTACCTGCGCCAGGAGCTGGCCGAGCTGCTGGCCGCGGCCGATCCCGCGCTGCTGTTGTCCGAACAGGATCTCGCGATCGCGCTGCGGCTCGTGCAGATGCTCGACCGCCCGGGGATTGCCGCGCGTTCGCTGTCCGAATGCCTCGTGCTGCAGCTCGATGCGATTCCGGCCGGCACGCCGGCCCTGGCGGAAGCAAAAGCGATCGCGCGCGAGCATCTCGAGCGGCTCGCCCGCCGCGAGACGGCCGAAATCCAGCGGCGCCTGGGCTGCAATCAGGAGACGCTGCACGCGGCATGCGCACTGGTGCGCGGGCTCGACCCGCGCCCCGGCAATCACTACGGCAGCACGCGCGGCGACTACGTGGTGCCCGACGTGATCGTGCGCCAGGTGCGCGACGAGTGGATCGTGACGATCAACCCGGCCGTGCTCCCGCGCGCGCGCCTGCACGAGCGCTACGCGACGCTGTTCGCGCAGTCGAGCGGCGAGCGCGATTCGCCGCTCGGCCAGCAGCTGCAGGAAGCGCGCTGGCTGATCCGCAACGTGCAGAAGCGCTTCGACACGATCCAGCGCGTCGGCGAATGCATCGTCGCGCGGCAGCGCGATTTCTTCCGCTACGGCGAGATCGCGATGAAGCCGCTCGTGCTGCGCGACATCGCCGAGGAACTCGACCTGCACGAATCGACCGTGTCGCGGGCGACGGGCAACAAGTACATGGCCACGCCGCACGGCACGTTCGAATTCAAGCATTTCTTCCCGCGCAAGCTCGAGGCGGCCGGCCGCGGCGTGTGTTCGGCATCGGCGGCGAAGGTGCTGATCCGCGACATGATCGCGGCAGAGCGGCGCACCGATCCGCTGTCCGACGTCGCGCTCGCGGCGTACCTCGCGGGGCGCGGCATTCTTCTTGCGCGTCGCACGGTGACGAAGTATCGCCAGGCGATGAAGATTCCGCCGGCCGACCTGCGGCGTCGCGATGCCGCGTGACGGCTTGCCTGACGAATCCACCGCGCGAGGCTGCCCGTCGTAGCGGCCCGCGCACTCACGACAGGAGCGCAACCATGCCAGCAAAATCCCAGGCCCAGCAGCGTGCCGCAGGCGCCGCGCTGTCCGCCAAGCGCGGCGAAACGAAAATGAAGGATCTCAAGCCGCCGTCGAAGTCGATGGCCAAATCGATGAGCGAGAAAGAGCTCGAGAAAATGGCTTCCACGCCCGTGCGCGGCAAACCGAAACACAAGCACGATGCGTGACCGACGACGACGTTTGGTGACGACCGCTGTCCTTCAGGAGGGTTCCATGCTTCGATACGCCATCATCTTCTTCATTATCGCGATCGTCGCGGCCGTGTTCGGCTTCGGCGGCATCGCGGCCGGCGCGGCCGAGATCGCGAAGATCCTGTTCTACATCTTCGTCGTGATCTTCCTGGTCACGCTGCTGCTGGGTGTCGTGCGACGATGAGCGATGCGCCCGACCGGTCGCAGCGCGTGGCCGAACTCGAACACGCGCTCGCGATCGGTTTTCCGTCGCAGTCGACCGTCGTCGTGCAGGCGGACGACGCGTCAGGCCGGCTGACGATCCACGTGTCGTGGGTGCGCGTGCCGTCCGACCAGGACGCGCGCGAATGGCGCTGCGCGGTCGACCTGCGGTTCGATCCGGACGTGATCGCGCGCTATGCGTCGCTCGATGCGGCCGACCGGCTGCGCGTGCGCACGCAGCTGTGCGATCGCGCGCGGCGCGCGGTGGACGAGTACAAGCCGCGCGTCGAGGATGCCGCGATCGAATGCAGCGTGGCGCTCGACGTGACACGCGCCGAATTCGACGCGGCGCTACGCGCGCCCTGACGCTTCGCGGCCGGTTCGCGGGTGCGGTTCCGCCCGCGCCGGCTTTCGCCGCTGTCCGCACGCGCGCGCCGTAGCGCGAGGGCGCGTGTCGCGGCGGCCTCACACATGCCACGAGGACTCTCGATGACCCATTCCCCCTCAGCCGGCAAGACCCCGCCGGCGCCGTCGCCCGACAGCGCGAAGTCGCGCCAACTCGAAGAAAACCGTTCGCGGCCCGACCGCGAGGCGCTGCGCACCAACCAGGGCGTGCGGATCGCCGACAACCAGAACACGCTGCGCGGCGGCGCGCGCGGCCCGTCGTTGCTCGAAGACTTCATCATGCGCGAGAAGATCACGCACTTCGATCACGAGCGTATTCCGGAGCGCGTGGTGCACGCTCGCGGCTCGGCCGCGCACGGCGTGTTCCGCGTCTACGAGCCGATGGCCGACTACACGAAGGCCGCGTTCCTGCAGGATCCGGCCGCCGAGACGCCGGTATACGTGCGCTTCTCGACGGTGCAGGGGCCGCGCGGGTCGGCCGACACCGTGCGCGACGTGCGCGGCTTCGCGGTGAAGTTCTATACGGAGGAAGGCAACTACGACCTCGTCGGCAACAACATGCCGGTGTTCTTCATCCAGGACGCGATCAAGTTTCCCGACTTCGTGCATGCGGTGAAGCCCGAGGCGCCGAACGAGATGCCGACCGGCGCTTCCGCGCACGACACGTTCTGGGATTTCGTGTCGCTGGTGCCGGAAGCCACCCACATGGTGCTGTGGCTGATGTCTGACCGAGCGCTGCCCGCGAGCTTTCGCGCGATGGACGGCTTCGGCGTGCACACGTTCCGCTTCGTGAACGCGGCCGGCGACGTGCGCTTCGTGAAGTTCCACTGGCGCCCCGTGAGCGGCGCGTATTCGCTGCTGTGGGACGAAGCGCAGCGGATTGCCGGCCACGACCCGGATTTCAACCGGCGCGACCTGTGGACGGCGATCGAGCGCGGCGACTATCCGGAGTTCGAGCTCGGCGTGCAGATGATCGATCCGGCCGATGCGGACCAGTTCGACTTCGATCTGCTCGACCCGACCAAGCTGGTGCCCGAAGAGCGCGTGCCGGTGCGGCCGATCGGCCGGATGACGCTGAACCGCAATCCCGACAACTTCTTCGCGGAAACCGAGCAGGTCGCGTTTCACCCGGGCCACGTGGTGCCGGGCATCGACTTCACGAACGATCCGCTGTTGCAGGGGCGCCTGTTCTCATACACCGATACGCAGCTGAGCCGGCTCGGCGGCCCGAATTTCCACGAGATTCCGATCAACCGTCCGGTGTGCCCGTTCGCGAACAACCAGCGCGACGCGATACACCGGCAGACGATCAACGTCGGGCAGGCGTCGTACGAGCCGAATTCGACGAGCGGCGGCTGGCCGCGCGAGACGCCGCCCGCGCCGTCCGGCGGCGGCTTCGAGACCGTGCACGAGCCGCTCGAGGGCGAGAAGGTGCGCGTGCGCAGCGAATCGTTCGCCGATCATTTCTCGCAGGCCGCGCTGTTCTACCAGAGCATGACCGGGATCGAGCAGCGGCACATCCGCGACGCGTACTGCTTCGAGCTGGGCAAGGTGACGCAGCCGCGGATTCGCGAGCGGGTGGTCAACGACATCATCGCGCGCTTCGATGGCGGGCTCGCCGCGCAGGTCGCGGAACGGCTCGGGCTGCCCGCGCCGCACGCGGCCGCGACGCCGGCCGTCGCGCAGCGCTCGCCGGCACTGAGCCTGATCGGTCGCGCGAAGCCGGGCGTCCGCTCGCGCAAGATCGCGCTGATCGCGACGCCGGGTACGAGCCCGGCGCTCGTCGAGCAGGTGCGCGACACGCTGCAGGCCGCGCACGCGGTGCCGACGATCGTCGCGCCGACGCTCGCGCCGATCGGCGGCATCGTGCCGGAGGCGACGCTGGCCGGCATGCCGTCGGTGATGTTCGACGCGGTATTCGTCTGCGGCGGCGACGACGATGGCGGCGATCTCGCGCACAGCGCCGACGCACGGCACTTCGTGCGCGAGGCGTTCAAGCACCTGAAGCCGATCGCGGCCGTCGGGTCGGGGCGGCAACTGCTGCGCACCGCGCACCTGCCGGACCCGGCCGAAGGCGTGTGCGTTGGGCAGGCCGTCGATCTCGACGCCGTCCTGAAGGCGCTGTCGGACCACCTCGGCCAGCATCGCGTCTGGGCGCGCGAGCAGCAGGCGGCCGAGTTGCCGGCCTAGCGCCGCCGCGCGATCATGGACGTCGTCGTCGCGCTGTTCGGACAGGGCCGGATGCTCGGCCCCGGGCAGATGGCGCTGCGCGCGGTCGTCGTGTCCGCGATCGCGCTCGTGCTGATCCGCGTCGCCGGTCGGCGCGCGTTCGGCCAGCGTTCGCCGTTCGATTACGTGGTCGGGATCCTGCTCGGCGCGATCCTGAGCCGCGCGGTGGTCGGCGCGTCGCCGTTCGTGGCGACCGTCGCGGCGTCGTTCGCGATCGCGCTGCTGCATCGCGCGATCGGCTGGGCCTGCGTGCGCTCGCGCCGGCTCGAGCGGCTGCTGGTGGGCGTCGAGCGCGAGGTGTATCGCAACGGCCGCTTCGACGACGCGCAGATGCGTGCCGCGCTGCTCACGCCGACCGACATCCGCGAGAGCGTGCGGCAGGCGCTCGGCGCGAACGACCTGTCCGACGTCGACGCGGCGATCCTGGAGCGCAACGGCCACGTCAGCATCGTGCGGCGCAGCCGCCGCCGCAGGCCGTGACTTGCGCCGGACCCCACACGCGGCAAGGAGGACATCGATGGCACGGATGATCTGGAAAGGCGCGATCAGCTTCGGGCTCGTTCACGTGCCGGTGCAGCTGTTCCCGGCTACGCGCACCGTGAAGCCGTCGTTCCGGCTGCTCGACAAGCGCTCGATGGACCCGGTCGGCTACCGGCAGATCAACAAGCGCACCGGCAAGGAAGTCACGCGCGAGGACATCGTGCGCGGCTACGAGTACGAGAAGGAGCGCTACGTCGTGCTGACCGACGACGAGATCCGCGCGGCGAACCCCGAATCGACGCAGACGGTCGACATCGTCACGTTCGTCGACGAGGACGCCGTGTCGTTCCTGTATCTCGACACGCCGTACTACCTCGTGCCGGACCGCAAGGGCGAGAAGGTCTATGCGCTGCTGCGCGACGCGCTGAAGGACAGCGGCAAGATCGGCATCGCGCACGTCGTGATGCGCGACCGCCAGCATCTCGGTGCGCTGATTCCGGTCGGGCCGCTGCTGGCGCTCGACACGCTGCGCTGGCGGGAGGAGCTGCGCCCGCTCGACGAACTGGCGGTGCCGGCCGACGACGCGAAACGTGCCGGTGTCAGCGCGCGCGAACTCGCGATGGCGAAGAAGCTGATCGAAGACATGTCCGGATCGTGGTCGCCCGACGCGTATCACGACACGTTCCGCGACGACATCCTCGAGCTGGTCGAGCGCAAGGTCCGCGCGGGCCGGATCGAGGAGATCGAGGACCGGCCCGCGCAGACGGGGCGTGCGGCGTCCAACGTCGTCGATCTGACCGAATTGCTCAAGCGCAGCCTGAAGGGTGGCGGGCGCGCGGGCGGTGGGGACGACGATGCGGATACTGAAGCATCGGCGCCTTCGCGTGCGGCCGGCGCGCGCCGCAAACCGGCCGAGAAAACGCCCGCCAAAGGAGCGGCGAAGGCGCCCGCGAAACGTACGGCCGCGAAGCACGGCGCCACCGGTGCGCACTCGGCGAAGAAGGCCGCCGCGCGCCGCAAGCACGCCGCATGACGCCGCGTGACGGAGGATGACGCGATGGCAGGCAAGCTCGATCCGTATCGCCGCAAACGCCGCTTCGACGCGAGCCCGGAACCCGAGGGCGCGCACGGGCGGCGGCGCGCTTCCGCCGATGCGAATACGCGCACGGGGCGCAACGCGCGACCGTCCGCGCGCGCGGCCAGGCCGCTGCGCTTCGTGATTCAGGAACACCACGCACGGCGCCTGCATTACGACTTCCGTCTCGAGCTCGACGGCACGCTGAAGTCGTGGGCCGTGCCGAAGGGGCCGAGCGTCGACCCGTCGGTGAAACGGCTGGCCGTGCACGTCGAGGATCATCCGCTCGAATACGCGTCGTTCGAAGGCGAGATTCCGGCCGGCCATTACGGCGCGGGTTCGGTCGTCGTCTGGGACGAAGGCACGTGGACGCCCGACGGCGGCGTCGCACAGGCACGCGCCGGCTATCGTGCCGGCAAGCTGACGTTCCGGCTCGACGGCGCGAAGCTGCACGGCGGCTGGGCGCTCGTGCGCAGCGGGCGGCAGCAGGGCCGCCAGGCGCAATGGCTGTTGATCAAGGAACGCGACGACGACGCGCGCGACGCCGAGACGTTCGATGTCGTTGCCCAGCGGCCGGGCAGCGTGCATGACGGACACACGCGGGCCGCGCGCGATCCGGCACCGGCCGACGCGGCGCCTGCCGTGCGTGCATCGCGCCGCGCCCGGCGCAACGCGTCGGGCGTGCGCGGCGGGGCGCACGACGACGGGCTGGAAAGGCCGCCCACCGACCTGTCGCAGGTAGACGGCGCCGTGCGTGCGGCGTTGCCCGAGCGCGTCGCGCCGCAACTCGCGACGCTGGTCGATGCGCCGCCGACGCACGGCGACTGGCGCTACGAGGTGAAATTCGACGGCTACCGGATCCTTGCGCGGATCGCGGGCCGCGGCGCACGGCGGCACGTCACGCTGATGACGCGCGAAGGCCGCGACTGGACCGCGAAGCTGCGCTTGCAGCGCGATGCGCTCGCGGCGCTCGACGTCGACAACGCGTGGCTCGACGGCGAGGCCGTCGTGCTCCGCGACACCGGCCTGCCGGATTTCCAGGCGCTGCAGAACGCGCTCGGCGCCGGGCGCTCGGACGCGGTGACGCTGTTCGTGTTCGACCTGCCGTTTCTGGACGGATACGACCTGCGCGACGCGCCGCTCGCCGCGCGTCGCAGGCTGCTCGAACCGCTGCTCGCCGGCAGCGACCCCGCGCGGCTGCGCTACTCGCCCGATCTCGGCGACGATATCGCGTCGCTGATCGCGAGCGCGTGCGACACGGGGCTCGAGGGGCTGATCGGCAAGCGCGCGGATTCGCGCTATCGCGGCGGCCGCTCGCCCGCGTGGATCAAGCTGAAATGCAGGCGGCGGCAGGAGTTCGTGATCGGCGGTTATACCGAGCCGTCGGGCAGCCGGCATGGCTTCGGCGCGCTGCTGCTCGGCGTCCACGAGCCCGCCGCGGGCGGCAGGCGGCCGCGCGGCACGCCGCCGCTGCGTTATGTCGGCCGTGTCGGTACCGGGTTCGATACGCGCCTGCTCGACCGGCTCGCGGCCGCCTTGCGCAAGCACGAACGCGCCACGACGCCGTTCGACCCGCCGCCGCGCGAACGGTCGCGCACGCGGGTCCACTGGGTCGAGCCGACGCTCGTCGCCGAATGCGAATTCGCGGAATGGACCGGCGACGGGATCGTGCGGCAGGCGGCGTTCGTTGCGCTGCGCGAAGACAAGCCGGCGCGGCAGATCGTCCGCGAGGTGCCGCGCCACACCGACACGGAGACGACGATGGATGGACCCCGCACCACGCACGACCGGCACCCGCCCGCCGCGCCTGCCGAAACCGCGCACGGCCGCCCGCCGCGTACGCGCTCCGATGCGTCGGCCGGCCGCATGCAAGACGAATCCGGTGTCGCCCGGGTCGGCCGGGTTCGCATCACTCACCCCGATCGCGTACTCGATCCGCAAAGCGGCACGCGCAAGATCGACCTCGCGCATTACTGGCAGCGGGTCGCGCCGTGGCTGCTGCCCGACCTGAAAGGGCGGCCCGTATCGCTCGTGCGCGCGCCGGGCGACATCGCCGGCGAACTGTTCTTCCAGAAGCATGCGGAGCGACGCGAGATCCCGTTCGTCACGCAGCATGAAGGACTCGATCCCGGCCACGGGCCGCTGCTGTCGATCGACAGCGTCGACGCGCTGCTCGGCGCCGCGCAGATGGGCACGATCGAGTTGCATACGTGGAACGCGCATGCGTCGAACATCGAGCGGCCGGACCGCATCGTCTTCGACCTCGATCCCGATCCGGCATTGCCGTGGCGCGAGATGATCGACGCCGCGCAGCTCGTGCGCGGGCTGCTCGATGCGCTGGGACTCGTGTCCTTCTGCAAGACCAGCGGCGGCAAGGGGCTGCACGTGGTCGTGCCGCTCACGCGGCACGCGGGCTGGGACGACGTGAAGGCGTTCTCGCGCGCCGTCGCGCAGCACGTCGCCGGCACGTTGCCCGAGCGCTTCACCGCGACGATGGGGCCGCGCCACCGGCGCGGCAAGATCTTCGTCGACTACTTGCGCAACGGCCGCGGCGCGAGCACGATCGCCGCGTACTCGGTGCGCGCGCGGCCCGGCATGGGCGTGTCGGTGCCGCTCGACTGGGACGAGGTGCCCGCGACGACGGGCGGCGCGCAATGGACGATCGACACGCTGCACGAACGGCTCGATACGCTGAAGCGCGATCCGTGGGAAGACTATGCGAAGACGCGCCAGCGCGTCACCGCCGCGATGCGTGCGCGGCTCGGCGTGCAAACGTGAACGCGTCAGCGCCGGTGCTGCAGCCGGTAGTACCAGTTCATCAGCGGCGTCGCGGAGATCCCGTGCGCGACCACCGATGCGCAGACGACGGCCAGCACCGGCGCGGCGAGCGGGCGCACCGCATCGGACGGCCCGTGCTCGAGCGCGAACAGCAGGTAGTAGAACGAGCCGATTCCGCGAATGCCGAACCATGCCATCAGGCGCCGCTGCGCGTGCGTCGCGGGTGAACCGGCGAGCGTGAGCAGCACCGCGAGCGGCCGCACGGCGACGAACAGCACGGCGGCCAGCGCGGCGGCGCCCCAGGTGAACAGCGCGCCCGGCAACGTCGCGAGCACGCTGCCGACCATCGTCATCACGACGGCTTCCGCGATCCGTTCGAGTTCGATCGTGAAGCCGAGCACCGATTCGGCCATGAACGCGTGGGCCTTCTCCGGATGCTTTTCGGTCGCGACGACGTCCTCCGAATCGATCTGGCCGATGACTTCGCGCGGCTTGCGGTCGCCGCTCGCGCGATGCTCGACGCGCCGCATCGCGACGCCGGCCGCGAACGTCGCGATGAAGCCGAACGTGTGCGCGAGCTGCGCGGCGCCGAACGACAGCACGATCAGCGCGAGCGCGAAGAAGCCTTCGAGGCCGAGTGCCTGCGCATGGCGCGTGCGCAGCCAGCCGATCGTCCAGGTCGTCGCCCAGCCGAGGCCGCCGCCGATCGCGGCCGCACCCGCGATGCCCCACAGCGCGGCGAGCGCGAACGTGCCGGACAGCGGCGCGATGCCATGCGTCGCGTTGCTTGCGCCGCACAGCGCGAGCCCCGCGAGCGCGAACGGCAGCGCGATGCCGTCGTTCATTCCGCCTTCGCCCGACAGCGCGAAGCGGACGAGATCGCGATCGCCCGGATCGTGCACCTGCACGTCGTGCGCGAGCACGGGGTCGGTCGGCGCGAGGATCGCCGCGAGCAGCAACGCGGGGCCCCAGCCGAGCCCGAGCGCGAGCACCGCGCAGGCGGCGAGCAGCGGCACGGTGACGACCATCGCGAGCAGGCCGAGGCGGCACGGCACGAGCCACAGCCGGTCGGACAGCGGCACGCGCAGCCGCAGCCCGATCGCGAACAGCGACACGAGCAGCGCGATTTCGACGATTTCACGCAGCAGCCGGCCGTCGCGTTCCAGGTCGAGATGCAGCAGGCCGGCGCCGGCCGGGCCGAGCGCGATGCCGAGGATGAGATAGATCATCGCGGTGCTGCAGGGCAGGTGGCGCAACGCGGACGTCGCGAGGCCCATGCCCAGCAGCACGGCGCCGATGATCAGGTACCAGAGCGTCTCGTGCATGGGTGCGCTCGTGGCTGGCGGGCAACGCAGGCGCGCAAGCCGTCAGGGCTTGCGGCCGAATGCCTCGCGCAGTTTCCGCTTCGCGCGTTCGAGCGTCGTGCGGCGCGTTTTCGGGAGGTTGCGGCCCGCGCGGTTCACGTAGAAGTTCAGCATCGACATCGCCGACTGGAACGGCGATGCCTTGCGGCGGCGGCTGTGCTCGGCCGAACGCTTCAGCGAGGCGGCGATCGCGGCCGGATCGTCGGATTTGAAGATGTCGGGCTCGAGGTCGAGCGTATCGCTTTTTTGCGTGACTTCGCCCGACCAGCGCTTGCGGTGTTTCGGGTCGGCGCTGCGGGCGCGGCCGGCGCGGCGCGTGAGGCGCTTGCCGTGCGCATGGGAAGCGGAGGCGGAAGGCATGAAGGCGGCTCCATATGGGGTCGGGGGAGGGGCGTACGGAGAGAGACGACGCAAACCGCGTGCCGCGCGGCGCGCCGCTGCCGGCGACGGCATGGGCCTTGCTGAAAGGTACGGGCAGGCTTTTCCATGACCGCATCACCACCAGGGAGACAACACCATGGAGTCAGTATTGAAATCGATGTGCGTCGCGCGGCGCGTGCTCGCTTGCGCGGCTGTCGCGATCGTTGCGGCCGCGCCGGCCGCATGGGCCCAGAACACGCAGCGTCCGGACGAAGGAACGGGCGCACCGAATCCGTCGATGGACATGTCGACGCCGGACACCAACGGCAATACGGCCGCGCCGCCTCCGCCCGCCAGCCCGAAGCGGCACGGCGCGAAGCACGGCATGCCGTCGCACAGCGGGGCGGCAGGCCACGTGAAGCCGGGCGGCGGCCCCAACGGTGCGGGTGCGGGCGGCAGCGGTGCCGCGGGGGGCGGTGTCGGTGGCGGTACGGGCGCGGGCAACGGCGGCTCGCCGGGGGCGACGGGCTCGGGCGGCGGCGGGGCCGGCGGCGCGGGTTCGAGCGGATATTGAGGCGGTAATCGACGGTGTCGTGCCGGCGCGGCCGGCACGGCGCGATGGCGGCGCGGTTTCCAGGACCGGCGCACCGCCACCACGCAGGAGGACATCATGCAATCGAATTCCCGGATTTTGCTGGAGAACGAAGAGATCGACGGCGACGCGATCGACGCGGACGATCTCGACACGACCGTCCAGGTCGATGTCGAAACGGGCCGGATCATGTTCCATGCGGCATGGGCGCTCACGCCCGAAGCGCCGCCCGAGGTCGCGCGGCATGCGGTCGTGCTCGCACTCGACTGCGACACGATGGAGCGTTACGCGGATCTCGACGACGGCGCACGGATGCGCGTGCACGCAATGCTGCACGAGGCCGTGCAGCAGACGCTCGACCAGTTGCCCGACACCGACGAGCACCTGACGCTGACGGTCGAACTGACCGACGCGATGCTCGACGCCGCGCGCCATCTGCAGTAGCCGTGGCGGATCGCCCTGCCGCATCGGATTACATCCCGTTGAAATCTTTGCAGCCGGTACGTGGCGACGTCGAATGGCCGGCCGCGCGCACGCGCGTGGCGGCCTTCGCGTGATTGCGGGGTGGTTCCCCGGCCGGCACGCCGATTGCGGCGCAATCGACGCGGCACGACGTGTGCCGCCATTCCGACGGAGGCATTCATGAGCGGCAGGCTGGATCATTGCAGGGTAGCCATTCTCGCGGTCGACGGTTTCGAGGAAGCCGAACTCGTCGAGCCGCAGCGCGCGCTCGCGGCCGAAGGCGCGCAGGTCGACGTGATTTCGCAGCAGCGCGGCGAGATCCAGGGTTTCCGGCACGTCGACAAGGGCGAGCGCGTGAAGGTCGACCGCACGTTCGACGAAGCGCGCGAAGGCGACTACGATGCGGTCGTGCTGCCCGGCTGCGTCGTAAACGGCGACGCGATCCGGATGCTGCCGGCCGCGCGCGAATTCGTGACGGCGGCCGTCGGCGCCGGCAAGCCGATCGCGGCGATCTGCCACGGCGGCTGGCTGCTCGTGTCGGCCGAACTCGTCGAGGGCCGCACGATGACGAGCTGGCCGAGCCTGCAGGACGATATCCGGCACGCGGGCGGCAAGTGGGTCGACGAGGAGGTGGTGCGCGACGGCAACCTGATCACGAGCCGCAAGCCGGCCGACCTTCCCGCGTTCAACGGCGCATTGGTCGATCGCCTCGCGGCGCGGGGCGCATAGCGCGATGCCGGCCGATTCCGCCCGCCAAGTAACGCTGACCGCCGCGCCGCCCGTGTTCGACGGGGCGGCGCTGCAGTTGCGTTTCGTCATCGAGGTCGATGGCACGCCGCAGACCTGGGCGATCACGGTCGAAGCGCTGGAAGATCATTTCGGCGCGCGCTCCGCGCTGGAGGCCGACCTGCGCGACGCGTTCGAACGCGGCCGTGCGCGCATCGAGGCGGCATGTGCGGACCTGCTGGCGAACGGCAATGAGGGTGATGTCGTGCTGCACAGCGGGTATTTCCGGGCGCCGGCGGGCCGCGCGCGGGCAGGGCTGTTCCCTTCCGGGCGGCGCTGACCCGCGTGCCGTTCCCGTGCCGGGATTCGGGCGCACCCAGGCCGCCGGCCTTACACGCAATTGAAAACTTTCCAGCCGGGCGCACCCGCCGTCCGGTGCCACATCGCGCGGCAGGCACGCCGCCCGGACATCGATCGCCTCACGCCGGCTGGCACGGACCCTGCATGTTCATCCCGTTGCCGGCGCACGATGCGCGCCGCACGCCGATGCGGCGCCGGGGGGGCGTCGCGCGCAGCCGTCAACGGGGAAACGAGCATGCTGACCGCCCATGAATTTGCCGCGCTGTTCCTGGCGCATCACGCGCCGGAACAGATCCAGATCGATCGCGACGACATCGTCGCCCTCGTCGAACAACACCTGATCGTGATGCAGCACGACGACGCGTCGGGCGAGCACCGTCCCGCGCTGACGGCCGACGGGCTGTCGGTGCTGCGCAGCGTGCAGCGGCATGACGCGGCCGAATCCGGCGCGATCGGCCTGAGCGACACCGCCGACGCGTAATGTTTCGCGGTTGCGCGCTGCGCGCGCCGCTCACCGCGCAATCGCCACGGCTGCGTTGACCCGCACGACGGGCGCCGGGCCGTCGTGCGGCGGAGCATGCAGGAAGCGGTCGATCACGCCGGCTTCGAACAGCAGACAGTACGTCGACCCGCCGAACTGGAAATAACCGATCTCGTCGCCCTTGTCGACGCGCTGCCCCGGCACGACCTCGATCACGCACGACGACACGTCGCCCATCCCGACGAACACGGCCGCCACGGTGCCGATACCGGGATCGTCGCAGGAAAAGGCGACCACCGCGCGCGCGGCGACGGACGTCATGTAGCCTTGCGAATCGTTGAGTCCGGCAGGGTCCGGGCCTTCGGCTTCGGCGACCGAGTAGTAGGCGCCGTCGACCCGGTACGCATGCGTGACGACACCACGCACCGGCGCATGCCAGCGATGGTAGTTGTAGGCGCTGAGATAGGCCTGGTAGACGTCGCCGCCGACGAAGCGTTCGGCCAGCGACAGCCGCGCGGGCGTGAAGAGATCGCGCAGCGAATACGGCTGCGCCTTGATCCAGAACGTGTCGCGCAGCTTCACGTTCGTTTCGGTGTGATACGGCGCGGCCTCGCACGCGCTGACGATCACGTGCGGATCGTCGGGCGCCGCGACCGGCCGCGCGCCGTCGCGAAAGCGTCGCGTGAAGAAATCGTTCCACGAATCGAACCCCCAGTGCGGCTGGTCGTCGCGATACCGGAATTGCGACAGGCCGAGGCGCTCGTACGCTTCGTCGCAGAACCAGCCGTCGGGCGCCGACGTGTCGAGATGCGCGCGCGAGTGCGGGCCGCCGAGGAAGTCGCACCACACGGTCAGCATGCGCTTCAGGTGGGCGTTGACGGTCTGGTCGCGAAACACCGCGTGGCCGGACGGCATGCACATCGGCCAGTCCAGGAACGCGTTGATCGGGCAGACGATCAGGCTCGCTTCGCTGAACGGCGGCGTGTAGGTCATCAGGTGATCGAGCACCGTCATCAGTTCGCCGATCGACGTGTAGCCCAGCCGGCGGCCCGACGCGACCGCTTCGTCGATCGCGCGGCTCAGCCCCATGCGCAGCACCGCGTGATCGTCGAACAGCCGCGCGAGGTCCTGCACGGCCGGCGTGCGCAGCCGGTCGCCGGCATGCGCGCGCGCTTGCGCCGCGACTTTCTCGCGGAACGCGGCCATATGAGCCTCTTCGCGCGCCATCCAGTCGCCGAGCCGGCGGCGCGTGGCGGGCGGCGGGTTGGAATGGGTGGACATTGTCTCCTCCGGACGTCGGTTCGCGTGAAGCGCAGCAAGATGCCTGCCCGGCGGCGGCACCGGAATTGCGACGCTCGTTCGACGACTGTTTCATGACACGGGAGAGCAAGATGAACACGACTTCGAAGGCACGACAAACGAAGGAGGCCAAGGCGACCGACACGCGCCGCGGCGGCGGACAGCATACGGTGACGCCGACGCGCCCGCGGGTGCGTGCCACCCGGGCCGCGCCGCGCGATGCGCGACGGCCGACGGAGCACGACGCGAGCGGGCCGGTGGCGGCGCACGACGGCCACGGCGAGGACAAGCCGTTATGGGAAGACGACCGCGGGGCGATGCCGCCGGAAGAAGGGTCGTGAGGCCGTCATCGCGCAGCGGCCGCCGCTCGGTCGTTGACGCGGACGATCGTGTACTGCCGGCGCGCGGCACGCGCCGGCAGGGTGAATCGGCTTCAGCGTCCGGCACGCGCCGCAACGAGCACCGCGACCGGCAACCCGCTCAGGCAGCGCTCGAGCGCCAGCACGCCGTCCGTCGCATCGATCTCGGCGCGCCCGTCGAGCCAGTCCGTCCACGGCCCTTCCATCGCGCGCGGCAGCACGACCGCCGTATCGCCCCACCGCGCGGGTTCCACGCGCGGCAAGCCGGGCGTTTCGCCCAGCAACCGGCACGCGAGCCGCGTCGCGATCACCACCACGGCGGCCGTGTCGTCGCACCGCGCGAACGCGATCGCGTGACGTGCGAGCCTGCCGCGCACGCGCAGCGGTACGTACGCGCCCTCCGCGAAGGTCGCCGGCCAGCGCGCACGCAGCGCGAGCATCCGCTCGACCAGCGCCCGCTTCACGCGCGCATCGGGCCACGCCGGCAGGTACGACGCGACCGGTCCGTCAACGCGCTCGGCCGCCAGCGTGGCGAACGGCACGTCGCGCCGGTTGTCCGGATCGACGAGCGAGTGATCCCAGGATTCGGTGCCTTGGTACAGGTCCGGCACGCCGGGCGACGCGATCCGCAGCGCCGTCTGCGTCAGGCTGTTGACGACACCGGCCGGCGCGATCCGCGCGACGAACGCGTGCAGCCGGTGCGCGAAATCGCCGGGGCCGCGCGGCGTCAGGATCGCGCGGACGAACGCGTCGCAGTCCCGTTCGTAGCGCTGCTCGGGCGCCAGCCAGTCGGTATGCCGCTTCGCTTCGCGCAGCGCCTTCGTCTGCCACTGCGCGACGCGTGCGGCGAGCGCGTCGAGACCGGCCGCATCGTCGGGGGCGAGTGCGGGCGGCCAGCAACCGACGAGCGTCTGATACAGCATCGCCTCGGCGGCCGGCCCCGGCGCCCACGCGAGGTCGCGGTGCGCGCGGCCGCGGTGCGGCAGGTTCAGCGCCGACCAGTCGAGCGACACCGCGCGCCACGCATCGGGCAGCTCGCTGAGCACCGCGAGCCGCGCCCGCGCGTCCTCGCCGCGCTTGTGGTCGTGCGTGGCCGTCGCGACGAGCCCGTGCGGCACGGTGCGCGCGCGGCGCCGGTTGCGCGCATGGAACGCGCCGCGCGACAGGCTGAAGTCGCCGGCATCGGCGCCGACCTCGTTGCGCGACAGCAGCCGGCCGTAGCGGTAGTGGGCCGTATCCTCGACGCCTTTCGCGGCGAGTGGCGCGGTGAGCTGCGCGAACGCGATGCGCGCCGCATGGCGCTCGGCCGGCGCCGCGCGCGGCACGCGCACGACCGGCAAGCCCAGCCATGCGGCGACCCGGTCGAGCGCGAACCGGTCGGCCGGCTCGACGGCTGCCCGCGCGCTTTCGTAGGCTTGCGCGAGCACGCGGAGATCGGCGTCGGCCAGTCCGTTGCGCGGTGACGGATAGGTGCGGTACACGGGCAGCCGCACCGCGAGTTCGCCAAGTACGCGCTGAATCGCGATCCGGCTGACGTCCCGCGTCGCGGGCGACGCGCGTGCGACGCCGTGCAGCAGCCGCGCGACCCGCGCATGCTCGGCGGCGAGCTGGCGCATCAGCACGCGCCGCTTGCCGTCGAGCACCTCTTGCGCGAACGTGCGCGATGCGCCCGACACGGCGGCCCAGTGCGCGGCGAGCGGCTCGGCGCCGGCGGGGTCGTGCAGCAGCGCGCCGACATCGTTCATGAAGTCGTAGCCGGTCGTGCCGGCGACGGGCCAGTCGGCGGGCAGCGCCTCGCCGGGCGCGAGGATCTTCTCGACGACGACGTACGGCGGTGCCCGACGCTGAGTGGCGAGTCGCGCATCCAGCCGCCGGCAGTACGCCGGCGGATCGGCGAGGCCGTCGACGTGATCGACGCGCAAGCCGTCGACAAGCCCCGCCGCATGCAGGCGCAGCGGCAGCGCATGCACGGCGTCGAATACCGCGTCGTCGTCGACGCGGACGGCCGCGAGCGTCGCGATGTCGAAGAAGCGCCGCCAGTTCAGTTCGTCGGCAGCCGTGCGCCACCACGCGAGCCGGTAGTGCTGGCGTTCGAGCACCTGGTGCAGGCGGATGCGCGAACGCGCGAGGCGCGGGTCGGCCCCGCGCAGCACCGCGTCGAACGCGTGCGGGCCGTGCGCGGCCGCATGATCGCGCAGCGCCGCATGCGCGGCGGCCAGCCGCGCGCTGTCGCGCGCCGGCGCGGCGTCGAAGCGTTCGGCGAGGGCGTTCAGGTCCGCGCGGTTCGCGAGGCGCAGGATCTCCGCATACGTGGCGGCGGCCACCGGCAGCCGCCGTCCGGGGCATGCGACGAAGAAACGTCCGGCGGCCGGGTCGACGCCGAGCGTGATGTCGCCGGCTGCGAGCGCGTCGGCATAGGGCACGCCGAGGCACGGCAGCAGCACCTTGCCGTCGAGGTCTGGATCGGGCGGGTGCCAGTCGATATCGAAGTAGTGCGCGTACGGGCTCGCCGGTCCCCATTCGAGCACGTCGTTCCACCAGCCGTTCGACGATCCGCCGACGCCCATGTGGTTCGGCACGATGTCGACGATCACGCCGAGGCCCCGTGCGCGCAGCGCGTCGACGAGCCGGACGAAACCGGCTTCGCCGCCGAGTTCGGGATTGAGCACGCCGTAGTCGACGGTGTCGTAGCCGTGCCGCGAGCCCGGCTCGGCCGTCGCGACCGGCGACAGGTACAGGTGGCTCACGCCGAGCCGCGCGAAGTAGTCGGCGTGCGCGGCGGCGTCGTCGAACGTGAAGCCCGCATGAAGCTGCAGCCGCAGCGTCGCACGCGGTGTCATGCGCCGCGCCTCGGTGAACGGCGCGCGTGTACGATCGCCGCGATGCGTTCGCGCACGTCGGCGTCGACCAGCGTGTCGATCGTGCGCGGCAGCCGCTGCCGCCAGTTCGGATGGCCGCACGGCGGCCCCGGCAGGTTCGGCTGCGCGTCGAGCGCGAGCAGATCCTCGAGCGGCACGATCGCGAGCGGCGACGGGCCGTGCGCGACGTACGCGAGGATCGCGCTCACCGGCGGCGCGGCGGCGGGCGGCACGGCGGTGCCGGCCGGTGCACAGCCAGCTTGCTGCATCGCGTGCCACAGCGCCGCGCGCTCGGTCGCGCGTGCCGCATGCGCGGCGGCGAGGCCGGGGGGCGGGACGGAAGGCGGGGCGGGAGGCAGCAAGGCGTCGCCGCTTTCCGGCGGCTGCACGGTGTCGTGCCCGGACGGCGCGCTTTGCACGATCTCGTCGGCATCGTGCGCGCTGGCGTCGTCCGGCGCGGGGGCGGCCACCTCGCCCCCGGCGGGCGCGTCCGTTTCGCTGCGCGCCTTCGCGGCGTCGGCAGCGGCCTGTCGCCACGCCAGGTCGACCCCGCGCCACCAGCCGCCAACGGTCGGCAGATCGTGCGTCGACGTCGTCGCGATGGCGTCGCGGTCCCAGGCGGACGGCGGCCGGAATGCGCCGCTGGCGTCGCGCTCGAACCACAGCACGCGCATGCCTGCGATGCTCTGTGCGCCGAGTCGTTCGCGGAATCCGGCCGGCACGGTGCCGAGATCCTCGCCGATGGCGATCGCGCGATGGCGGGCCGCCTCGAGCGCGACGAGCCGCACGAGATCGTCCAGCGGATAGCGCAGGTAGGCGCCGTCGCGCGGCGAGCCGCCGTCCGGGACGATCCACATCCGCGCGAAGCCGAGCACGTGATCGATGCGGATGCCGCCCGCGTGCGCGAAGGCGGCGCGCAACAGGTCGACGAACGGCGCGAAGCCGTCGGCGCGCAGCGCGGCGGGCGTCCACGTCGTCACACCCCACGCCTGGCCGGCTGCGTTGAACAGGTCGGGCGGCGCGCCGAGCGACACGCCGCGCAGCAGCGCCGTGCCGTGCGCCCACGCGTCGCTGCCCGCGCGATCGGAGCCGACCGCGAGATCGGCGATCAGCCCGGTCGCCATGCCCGCGCCGCGCGCGGCGTGCTGCGCGTCGCCGAGCGCGCGCGATGCGCACCATTGCAGGAACGTGTGGAACGCGATCGTGTCGGCGTGCTCGTGCGCGAACGCCTCGACTTCCGCCGATCCCGGCGTGCGCCACGGCGCCGGCCACTGCCGCCAGTCCGCGCCGATCCCGTGCTCGATGCAGAACGCCTGCAGCGCATCGAAGCGCGCATGCGCGTCGAGCGCCGCGCCGCCCGCCGCGCGAAACCGCTGGTATGTGTCGCGCGACGGGTCGTTGCCGGCGCGCCACGCGTCGAAGCATGCACGCAGGCGGCGCAGCTTCATCGGCAGCACGCGCGGCCAGTCGATCAGCGGCGCGTCGGCCGGGCCGGCGGGCGCGTGATGCGCGCCATCGGCGCCCGGCACCGCGTCGCAGTCGAGATACGCGACGTTGTGCCAGCGCCGCGACGACGGCGAATACGGGCTGTCGTGCGCGGGAAGGGCCGGATAACCGGCGTGCGTCGGGCTGATTGCGACCGCCTGCGCGCCGTGTCGCGCCACCTGGGCGACCAGCCGCGCGAGGGCCGTGTAGTCGCCCGCGCCGTCGTCGCCGCCGCGGCGCAGGCTGTAGAGCTGGGCCGCGATGCCCCAGCGGCCGCCCGTGTCGTGCGCGTGCGCCAGGGTGTCGAACGGGCGCGCCCGCTGCGGCGCGATCGCGAGCCCGATGCGCTGCTCGCCGATGTCGAGCGCGTGATAGCCGGGCATCGAAAGGGGCGGCAGCAAGCCGTGCTCGCCGGCACCGCCGACGCGGCCGTCGACGTGCCCGCCGGTCTCGAACGAGATCCGGAAGCGCGCGCCGGGCGGCGCGAGCGTCGCGGGCAGGGCGAGCGCCAGCCCGGCGTCGCCGGTCACGAGGCGCGGCGGCGCCGCGTTCCCGTCGGCGAGTGCCGCCGCGCTGTCGACCCGCTGGGCCGCGGTGCCGCACGGCCAGCCGAGCGCATCGACGAGCGCGGCGAGCGCGACGTCGTCCACCCGCCGCGCGACGCCGCCGGCGTCGGTCCAGTCGGTTTCGAGGCCGGCCGCGTGTGCGAGTACCGCGATCGAGACGTCGGTCGTCATGATCCTCCCAGTCCGTTCGCGCGGTGATGCCGCGCATCGTGGTTGACCGCGCCGTCGCGCCACGCGATGCAGGCACGTGGCGGCATCCGCAAGTCGCGCAGCCGGTCGCGGGCGCGCGGCGGCGTCTCGAACACGAGCTTGCCGACCGGCAGCGCGGGCAGCACCGCATCGTGCGAGCCGAGGTTCAGCGCGATCGTCAGCGTGCTGCCGTCGCCGAGCCGCCAGCGCGCGACGAGTGCCTGCGGCTCGTCGTCGCCCGCGAGCAGGTCGACGCCGAGCACGTGCGCGCCGGGCAGATGCGGCGCCACGAGCGCCATGCGCACGGCCAGCGCGCTGCGGTAGAAGCGCTGCCAGGCGGCCGCGTCGGCCCAGGAGTCGTCGGGCGGGTGGTGCAGCGACGACCGGACGAAGGTCGCGATGTCGTTCGGATCGGGAATCCGGTCGCGATGCGCGGGATCGGCGAATGCGGGAAACGCCGCGAATTCGCGGCGCCGGCCTTCGCGCACGGCATCGGCAAGCGCGCCGCGATAGTCGGTGAAGAACTGGAACGGCTGCGTGCTGCCGTCTTCCTCGCCCATGAACAGCAGCGGGATCGGCGGCGCGAGCAGCATCAGCGCGGTGACCGCGCGTACCGCGTCGTCGTTCGCGAGCGCGCGCAGGCGTTCGCCGAACGCGCGGTTGCCGATCTGGTCGTGGTTCTGCAGGAACGTGACGAACGCGGTGGGCGGCAGGTGCGCGCTCGGCTCGCCGCGCGCGGCGCCGTCGTGCAGCGGCGACGGCTCGCCCTGGTACGCGAACCCTTCGGCGAGCGTGCGGGCGAAATGGCGCAGCGGCGCGTCGGCGTACGCGCGGTAATAACCGTCGCGCTCGCCGGTCAGCAGCACGTGCGCGCTGTTGTGGAAGTCGTCGTTCCACTGCGCGTCGAACCCGCCGGGGCCGAGCAGGCTCGCCGCGTTGCGCTCGTTCTCGAGCACCAGATGGATGTGGCGTGCGTCGCCCGCGTACGCGCGCACGCGGCGCGCGAGTTCGCGCAGCCACGCATCGTCGTCGATCGCGTGCGCGGCGTCGATGCGCAAGCCGTCGACGCGAAATTCGTCGAGCCAGTACAGCGCGTTGTCGATGAAGAACGCGCTCGTCTGCGGGCACGAGAAGTCGATCGCCGGCCCCCATGCGGTCTGCCGGTCCGTGCGGAAGAAGGCGGGCGCGTAGCGCGGCAGCAGGTTGCCCTCGGGGCCGAAATGGTTGTACACGACGTCGAGGAACACCTGCAGACCGAGCCCGTGCGCGGTATCGACGAGCGCCTTCAGTTCCTCGGGCCGCCCGTACGACGTGTCGGGCGCGAACGGCAGCACGCCGTCGTAGCCCCAGTTGCGCGCGCCGGGAAACGCGTTGACGGGCATCAGCTCGACCGCGGTCACGCCCAGCGCGGCGATCGACGGCAGCCGCCGTTCGACGCTCGCATAACCGCCGCAGGCGCCGACGTGCAGCTCGTACAGCACCGTCTCGTGCCACGGGCGGCCGCGCCATGCATCGTGGCGCCAGCGATAGGCGCCCGGATCGACGACCTGGCTCGGGCCGTCCACGCCGCCGGGCTGGAAGCGCGACGCGGGATCGGGCACGACGAGACCGCCGTCGAGCCGGTAGCGATACAGTGCGCCGGGGCCGCACGGCGCGACCGTCTCGAACCAGCCGTCGCCGACGGGTGTCATCGGGATCACCTGCTCGCTGTCGTCGTGCAGCTCGACGGCGGCCGCACGGCTCGCGGGCGCCCACAGCCTGAAGCGCGTGTGGCCGGCATCGATGCAGGTGGCGCCGAACGACGAGTCGAATGCATGCGTGCCGGACGGGCCGGCGGAACGGGTTGTCATGGCGATCCTCACGAAGGCGGGTCGAGCGGCACGGCCGCGACCGCGATCGCGGCCGCATGCGCGGCGACGTCGAGACCGTCGGCCGGCCAGGTGCGCGGGCCGGCGTCGGGCGTGGCCGTATCGACCAGCACGCGATACTCGAGCACCGGTGCGGGCGGCACGAACACGATCGTCTCGGACGACGCGTTCAGCATCACGAGCAGCGCCTCGGTGCGCCCGGTGCGGCCCGTGCCGACCCGCCGCATCGTCAGCGCGCGGCGTTCGCGGTCCTGCCACGCGGGGACGGTCAGCGCGTCGCCGTGCTCGTCGAACCAGCCGATCTCGGCCATCCCCGGCGCGCCGTCGCGATCGCCGGACGGATAGCCTGGCGCCGACATCACCGGGTACATGCGCCGCAGCGCGGCGAGCCGCGACACGAAGCGCATCAGCGTCACGGCTTCGTCACCACGCGCGAGATCCCAGTCGAGCCACGACAGTTCGTTGTCCTGGCAGTACGCGTTGTTGTTGCCGTGCTGCGTGCGGCCGAATTCGTCGCCGGCCACCAGCATCGGCGTGCCGAGCGCGGTGAACAGCGTCGCGAGCATCGAGCGCGCGACGCGCGAGCGTACCGCGCGAATCGCCGCATCGTCGGTCGGCCCCTCGACGCCCCAGTTCGCGCTGCAGTTGTCGTCGCGGCCGTCGCGGTTGTCCTCGCCGTTCGCGTCGTTGTGCTTGGCCGAGTACGACACGAGATCGGCGAGCGTGAAGCCGTCGTGCGCAGTGACGAAATTGACCGACGCCCACGTATGGCGCCGGTGGTGGTTGAACAGGTCGGCGGAGCCGGCGAGCCGCGCGGCGAGTTCCGGCCGCTGCCCCGCGTCGCCGCGCCAGAAGCGCCGCACGGTGTCGCGAAAGCGGTCGTTCCATTCGGCGAAGCCGGGCGGGTGGCGGCCGAGCTGGTAGCCGCCGGGGCCGAGATCCCACGGTTCGGTGATCAGCTTGCGCTGCGAGAGCACCGGGTCCTGCCGCAACGCGTCGAAGAATCCCGCGCCGGGATCGAAGCCGTGCGCCTCGCGGCCGAGCGTGACGCCGAGATCGAAGCGGAAGCCGTCGATGTTGAACGCGGTGGCCCAGTAGCGCAGCGAGTCCATCACCATCTGCAGCACGCGCGGATGCGACAGGTTCAGCGTGTTGCCGCAGCCCGTCTCGTCGACATGAAACCGCTGGTCGCCCGGCACGAGCCGGTAGTAGCTCGCGTTGTCGAGGCCGCGCCACGACAGCGTCGGGCCGAGCTGGTTGCCTTCGGCGGTGTGGTTGTAGACGACGTCGAGCACGACCTCGATGCCGGCCGCATGCAACTGGCGGATCGCGATGCGCATCTCGTCGAGCCGCCGCGTCGCGAGATACGCGGGCTCCGGCGCGAAGAACGCGGCCGTGTCGTAGCCCCAGTAGTTGCGCAGCCCGCGGTTCACGAGCGCGCGCTGCTGCAGGAACGCGTGGATCGGCAGCAGTTCGACCGTCGTCACGCCGATCGACAGCAGATGATCGACGAACGCCGGATGCGCGAACGCCGAAAACGTGCCGCGCTCGGGCACGCGCAACCCGGCGCGCCGCATCGACGCGCCGCGCACGTGCGTCTCGTAGATCACGGTGTTGCGCCATGGCACGCGCGGGCGCCGGTCGGTGCTCCAGTCGAACGCCTCGTCTACCACCACGCATTTGGGCATCGCGGGCGCCGAATCGCGGCGGTCCAGCGACAGGTCCGCGCGGTTCGAATGCACACGATAGCCGAACAGCGCGTCCGACCAGCGGAACTGGCCGACCAGCTTGCGTGCGTACGGGTCGAGCAGCAGCTTGGTCGGGTTGAAGCGGTGACCATGCTGCGGCTGGTACGGGCCGTCCGCGCGAAACCCGTACACGGTGCCCGGATGGGCGTTGGGCAGGTAGCCGTGCCACACCTCGTCGGTGCATTCGGGCAGGTCGAGGCGCGCGAGTTCCTTGCGGCCGGTCGGATCGAACACGCACAGCTGGATGCGCTGCGCGTGGGCGGAAAACACCGCGAAGTTGGTCCCGAGGCCGTCCCAGGTCGCACCGAGCGGATAGGCGCGGCCGGCTTCGAGGCGGGCGGGCAGGGCGGTCGGCATGGGGCGAATCTCCGAGTCGAGGGAGCGGGAAATCACGCGGGGGTCAGCCACAGCGTCGCGAGCGGCGGCAAGCGCAGGGTCGCCGACCACGCCTCGCCATGGGCGGGCACGGCCTCGGCCCACACGGCGCCGTCGTTGCCGGCGTTGGTGCCGCCGTACGGCGCGGCATCGGTGTTCATCAGTTCGCGCCAGTGGCCGGGGGCGGGCAGCCCGAGGCGGTAGCCGGCGCGCGGCACGGGCGTGAAGTTGCAGACGGCGACCACCAGGTGCCCGGCGTCGTCGCGGCGCGCGAACGCGAACACGCTGTTGTCGCGGTCGTCGCCGATCAGCCAGGCGAAGCCGGCCGCGTGGCAGTCGAGCGCATGCAGCGCCGGTTCGGCGGCGTAGGTCCGGTTCAGGTCGCGCACGAGCCGCTGCACGCCGCGATGGGCCGGCGCGTCGAGCAGGTCCCAGTGCGGCGTCGCATCGTGCGCGAACTCCGCCCATTGCGCGAATTCGCTGCCCATGAACAGCAGCTTCTTGCCCGGATGCGCCCACATGAAGCCGAAGTACGCGCGCAGCGTGGCGAGCCGCTGCCACGCGTCGCCCGGCATCTTCGCGACGAGCGAGCCCTTGCCGTGCACGACCTCGTCGTGCGACAGCGGCAGCACGAAGCGCTCCGAGAACGCGTAGACGAGCCCGAACGTCATCCGGTCGTGGTGATGGCGGCGGTGGATCGGGTCTTCGTGCAGGTACGCGAGCGTGTCGTGCATCCACCCCATGTTCCATTTGAAGTCGAAGCCGAGCCCGCCGTCGCGCGTCGGCGCGGTGACGCCCGGCCACGCGGTCGATTCCTCCGCGATGGTGACGACGCCGCCCGGCGCGGCCGCGCCGTGCAGCGTGTCGTTCAACTGGCGCAGGAACGCGACCGATTCGAGGTTCTCGCGGCCGCCGTACCGGTTCGGCACCCATTCGCCTTCCTTGCGCGAATAGTCGCGGTACAGCATCGACGCGACCGCGTCGACGCGGATGCCGTCGACGTGGTAGCGGCGCGCCCACGCGAGCGCCGACGCGACGAGGAACGCGCCGACTTCGGCACGCCCGACGTTGAACACGCAGGTGTGCCAGTCGGGATGCAGCCCTTCGCGCGGATCGGCATGCTCGTACAGCGCGCTGCCGTCGAACTGCGCGAGGCCGTGCGGATCGTCCGGGAAGTGCGCGGGCACCCAGTCGACGATCACGCCGATGCCGGCCGCGTGCGCGCGGTCGACGAACCGCGCGAAGCCGTCGACCGGCCCGAAGCGCGCGGACGGCGCGAACTGCGCGAGCGGCTGGTAGCCCCATGATCCGCCGAACGGGTATTCGGCGATCGGCATGAATTCGACGTGCGTGAAGCCCATCCCCTGCACGTAAGGAATCAGCCGCTCGGCGAGCTCGTCCCACGTCGCGCTGCGATTCATCTCCTCGGGCACGCGCTGCCACGACTCCGGATGCACCTCGTAGATCGACCATGGCACGCGGTAGCGGTCGGCGCGCGGCCGCGCGTGCATCCAGCCGTCGTCGTGCCACGCGAATGCGTCGAGCGCCGCGACGTCGGCGACGACGGACGCCGTGCGCGGCGGCGCTTCGGTCGCGCGCGCGCACGGATCGGCCTTGTGCGGCAGCACGCGCCCGTCGGCCGCGCGCAGCTCGTACTTGTAGCACTCGCCCGCGCCGATGCCGGGCACGAACAGCTCCCACACGCCCGACGGCCGGCGCAGCCGCATCGGATGGCGGCGGCCGTCCCACGCGTTGAAGTCGCCGACCACCGACACACGCTGCGCGTTGGGCGCCCAGACCGCGAAGCGCACGCCGTCGATGCCGTCGATCCGTGCGGGCGTCGCGCCGAGGCAGTCGAGCACGGCGGCCGGGTCGCCGGACGAGAGGCGCGCCAGTGCGGCCTCGTCGAGCAGCGTGCCGAACGCGTACGCGTCGTCGATCACCTGCCGCGCGTCCGGCCAGTCGATCGCGAGCCGGTAGTGAGTCGCGCCGCCGTTGCGTGCGATGGTTCCCGCGAAGCAGCCTGCGCGATCGACGCACGCGAGCGTCGCGAGTTCGTCGCCGTCCGGCGCCAGTGCACGCACGCGTTCGGCGCCGGGCAGCAGCGCGCGCACGACGGTCCGGCCAGCCTGCCCGTGCGGGCCGAGGCACGCGAACGGATCGGGATGGCGGCCGGCGAGCAGCGCATCGATATCGGTGCGGTCGAACAACGTATCGGTCATCGCGTGTCTCCGTCGTCGTCGGGCGGGCCGCCGTCGCCGAGCAGGCGTTCGACGAGCGCCGCGAGCCCGCCGACCGGCACGCTCAGCCAGTCCGGCCGGTTCGCGGCTTCGTAGCACAGCTCGTATGACGCCTTGTCGATCAGGAACAGCGCGAGCAGGCGGTCGGCATAGCGCGGATCGACGAAGCGCGCGGGAGCGAGATCGGCGGCCGTGCGATAGCAGTCGACGAAGCGGTCGGCGGCCGCCTGTCCGAAGCGGTCGAACAGCGCACGCTTGCGGCCGGCCGCCTGCGGCGGCGCCTTCTCGATCGCGAACTGCGCGGTCGCGCTCACGTACGACAGCGAACGCAGCAGGCCGGCGACGTCGCGCAGCGGATGCGATTTCGCGCGGCGGTGCTCGAGCGGGCGCGCCGGTTCGCCCTCGAAGTCGATCAGCAGCGCGTCGCCCTGGACGTCGAGCACCTGGCCGAGATGGAAATCGCCGTGAATCCGCAGGCATTGCGCGTCGAGCGTGCGCGGCACGAGGTCGCCGAGCGCCTGCACGGCGGCGTCGCGCGACGCGAGCAGCGTGTCGGCCGTCGCGCGCATCGCTGGGTCGAGCGTATCGAGCCGCGTGCGCAGCACGTCGAGCGCGCGCTCGAGCGACGCGATCGCGTCCGCGCACCAGCCGTCGACGTGGTCGGGCGTGGCATGCTCCGGTGCGAACGCGGGGTCGCCGGACGGCTGCGCGAGCGCGACGTGCAACTGTCCGAGCCGCGTGCCGATGATGCCCGCGAACGCTGCGTAGCCGAGCAGCGCATCGGGTGCTTCGTCCGCGTCGGCCGTTTCTTCGTCGTCCGCGGCCGGCAGCGCGAGTTCGTCGACCGCCCGCCGCAGGAAGTCGAACGAGCGGGTCCACGCGTCGCCCTGGTTGTCGACGTAGCGTTGCAGGATCGCGACCGTGTGCGGCGTGCCGTCCGGATCGACGTGCACGACTTCGCCCGCGAGCGTCGCGGTGTTCGCATAGCCGATGCGCGTCAGATGCCGGCTCATTTCCGCTTCCGGGTGGATGCCGTGCGCGACCTTGCGCACCAGCTTCAGCACGATCGCGTCGCCGATCACGAGCGAGCTGTTGCTCTGCTCGGCCGCGAGCCAGCGGATGTCCGCGTCGTCGCCGGGATCGAGCGCCGCGAGCGCCTCCTCCGGCAGGAACGCGAGCCGGCCGCCGTCGGCGGTCGGCACCGTCGCGCCGTCGCGCAGCTTGCGCAGTATCCCGCGCGCGAACGCCGGCAGCGCGAACGCATCGGTCAGGTACCCGACCGTATGGCCGCGCCGCACGCGCGCCAGTGCCAACTGCGCGAACAGCGGCTGCGAGGTCTCGCCGCCCCATGCGGTGGCGAGCGGCACGACGTAGCGTTCGACGCCGCCGTCGCTGGCCGACACCCACGCCTCCGCATACTGGAACGGCTCGTCCGGCATCGGCGTGACGACATTCAGCCACGCGTCGCCGATCGCGCGATCCTTCGACGCGAACCAGCGCCGCCGCGCGAGCCAGGACGCGAGCGCGTCGTGCGCGAGCGCGTGCAGCTGCGCGACGTCCGGCCGCGTTTCGCCGCGCCGCATCACGAGCGTCACGTATTCGGGCAGCGGCTCCGCGTGCGGCTGCCGCCACGACGGTTCGCGGCCGTGCTCGGCGAGCACGAACCACAGGAACCCGTACGGCGGAAAGGTGAGGAGATACGGGAGCTGACCGATCGGCGGAAACGGCGAATCGGACGTCATCTCGATCGGCACGCGGCCCGCGAATTCGGACAGGTCGAGCTCGACGGCCTGCGACGCGCGCGACAGGTTGGCGACGCACAGCACCGGCTCGTGGCCGTCCAGCTCGCGCAGGTACGCGAGCACCTTGCGGTTTTCCGGCCGCAGGAAGCGGATCGTGCCGCGCCCGAACGCCTGCGAGGCGCGGCGGGTCGCGAGAATGCGCCGCGTCCAGTTCAGCAGCGAATGCGGGTCGCGCGTCTGCGCCTCGACGTTGATCGCGTCGTAGCCGTACAGCGAGCCCATGACCGGCGGCAGCACGAGCAGCTCGGGGTCGGCGCGCGAGAAGCCGCCGTTGCGGTCCGACGACCATTGCATCGGCGTGCGCACGCCGTCGCGGTCGCCGAGGTGAATGTTGTCGCCCATCCCGAGCTCGTCGCCGTAGTAGATCACCGGCGTGCCGGGCATCGACAGCAGCAGCGAGTTGATCAGCTCGATGCGGCGCCGGTCGCGCTCCATCAGCGGCGCGAGCCGGCGCCGGATGCCGAGGTTCAGCCGCGCGCGCCGGTCGCTCGCATAGGTCTGCCACAGCAGGTCGCGCTCCGAATCGGTGACCATCTCGAGCGTCAGTTCGTCGTGGTTGCGCAGGAACACGGCCCACTGGTTGCTCGGCGCGAGCGCCGGCGTCTGTCGCATGATGTCGACGATCGGGAAGCGGTCCTCGCTCGCGATCGACATGTAGATGCGCGGCATCAGCGGAAAGTGGAACGCCATGTGGCATTCGTCCTCGTTGCCGAAATACTCCTGCACGTCCTCCGGCCACTGGTTCGCTTCCGCGAGCAGCATCCGGTTCGGGTATTCGGCGTCGATCGTCGCGCGGATCCGCTTCAGGATCGCATGCGTCTCGGGCAGGTTCTCGTTGTTCGTGCCTTCGCGCTCGACCAGGTACGGCACCGCGTCGAGCCGCAGCCCGTCGATGCCGAGGTCGAGCCAGAAGCGCATCACCTGGATCACTTCGCGCACCACGGCCGGGTTGTCGAAGTTCAAGTCGGGCTGGTGCGAGTAGAAGCGATGCCAGTAGTACTGGCCGGCCACCGGGTCGTGCGTCCAGTTCGACGTTTCGGTGTCGAGGAAGATGATCCGCGTGCCCGCGTATTTCGTGTCGGTGTCGGACCACACGTAGTAGTCGCGATGCGCGGAGCCCGGCTTCGCGCGGCGCGCGCGCTGGAACCACGGATGCTGATCCGACGTGTGGTTGATCACGAGCTCGGCGATCACGCGAATGCCGCGCGCATGCGCTTCGCGGATGAAGCGCCGCACGTCGGCGAGCGTGCCGTAGTCGGGATGCACGTCGCGGTAGTCGGCGATGTCGTAGCCGTCGTCGCGGCGCGGCGACGGGTAGAACGGCAGCAGCCAGATCGTGTCGACGCCCAGTTCGGCGATGTAGTCGAGCTTCGCGATCAGGCCGGGGAAATCGCCGATGCCGTCGTTGTTCGAGTCGTAGAACGACTTCACGTGCACCTGGTAGATGATCGCGTCCTTGTACCACAGCGGATCGTCCGTGCAGAGCGCGGGGGCGCGGCGGCGCGCGCGACGCCGGCGCGGCGTGCCGGCCGGCGCGAGCGACGGGAATTGCGCGCGGCGCACGTCGTCGAGGGAATCTTCGCGTTTCATCATCCATGGGCTCCCGAGGAGGGGCGGGCGACGTCCGGTGCGGGCGCCGCCGCCCGCGCGGCGTCCGGCGACGGCGCGAGCCGCCAGATTGCGTAGGGCCGCACGTGCGGATCGAGCGATACGTACTGACGATGCCCGCGCCACGTTTGCGCGTGGGCCGCATCCTGTTCGAGCGCGTCGAGCGGTTCGCCGTCGACGAGCCCGAAACCGCGCCACAGCGCGGCGTCGAGCGTGAAGTTCGCGGCCTGCGGATGCCACGGGTCGAGGCTGATCGCGACGACGACCACGCTGTCGAACGCAGGCGTCGCCTTCACGAACACGAGCACGTTGTCGTTGTCCGCCTCGACGAACGCGAGGCCCAGATGCGTCTGCAGCGCCGGGTGATCGCGCCGCGCGCGGTTCAGCCGCGCGATTTCCGTGCCGATGTGCGCGGCCTTGCTCCAGTCGCGCGCGCGCAGTTCGTACTTCTCGGCGTTCGCGTATTCCTCGCTGTCCGGCAGCGGCGCCGACTCGCCGAGCTCGAAGCCCGAGTACATGCCCCACGAACCGGCCAGCGTCGCCGCGAGCGCCGCGCGGATCACGAACTGCGCGCGCGGCGCGTTCTGCAGGTGGCGCGGGTTGATGTCGGGCGTGTTGACGAAGAAGTTCGGCCGGAAGAATTCGCGCGCGGGGCCGGCCGTCAATTCGGTCAGGTAGTCGATGAAGTCGCGCTTCGATTCGCGCCACGTGAAGTACGTGTACGACTGCGAGAAGCCGATCTTGGCGAGCCGGTACATCATCCCCGGCCGCGTGAACGCCTCGGACAGGAACACGACGTCCGGATGCCGGCCGCGCACGTCGCCGATCATCCATGCCCAGAACGGCAGCGGCTTCGTGTGCGGGTTGTCGACGCGGAAGATCCGCACGCCCGCGTCGACCCAGAACAGTACCGCGTCGCGCAGCGCGAGCCACAGGGCCGGGAGCGCATCCGGTGCATAGAAGTCGGGGTTCACGATGTCCTGGTAGCGCTTCGGCGGATTCTCCGCGAAGCGCAGCGAACCGTCGGGGCGCCACGCGAACCAGCCGGGATGCTCGGCGAGCCACGGGTGATCGGGCGAGCACTGGATCGCGAAATCGAGCGCGATCTCGAGCCCGTGGTCGCGCGCGGCATCGACCAGCGCGCGAAACGACGCGAGCGTGCCGAGGTGCGGATGCACGGCCGTATGGCCGCCGTCGGGCGAGCCGATCGCATACGGGCTGCCGACGTCGTCCGGGCCGGCGCTCAGGCTATTGTTGCGCCCCTTGCGCGCGGTCGTGCCGATCGGATGGATCGGCGGGAAGTACAGCACGTCGAACCCCATGTCGCGAATGCGCGGCAAGTGCGCGAGCACGTCGTCGAACGTGCCGTGCCGCCGCGGATCGTCGCTCGCCGAACGCGGAAACATCTCGTACCAGCTCGAAAAGCGTGCCTTGCGGCGTTCGACGTCGACCGGGTAGGCGGTGTCGTCGTGCGTGGCGAACGGGCGGTAGCGCAGCGCCGCGAATGCGTCGGCGAGCGGCGGCGCGGCGAGCAGCGCGCGTCGCGCATCGGGCGGCGCGTCCTTGAACTCGGCGACGAGGCGCTCCATCCGCGCGCGGGCGCGCGGGTCGACCGGATCGGCGAGCTTGAGCGCGGTCGCGAGCAGCAACTGCGCCTCGCGCAGTTCGAGCGTCACGTCCTGGCCGGCCGCGTGCTTCTTGGCGACGTCGTCGACGAGCGACGCCCAGTCGTCGCGCCAGGCGATCACGCGGAATTCATGCCGGCCGAGCCGGTCGAGCGCGACGCGCGCATGCCAGCGGTCGTTCGGCCCGGCTTCGAACGGGACTTCTCGCCACGCGTCGTCGCCGTCGGCGCGCCACTGGAGCGCGGCCGCGAGATGCGCGTGGCCGTCGGTGAAGATCGACGCATGGACGACGAGCGACTCGCCGATCACGCGCTTGACCGCGAAGCGGCCGTCGTCGACCGACGGCTCGACGCGCTCGATCGCGATCCGGTCGGCCGCGAGCGCGGCCGACAACGCTTCGCGCTCGCGCGCGGCATCGGGGCGCGTCGTGACGGCGGGCGCCGGCCACGCGTGCAGCAACGCGTAGGCGCCGGGTTCGAGTGTCAACGGTGCGAGCGCGGCAGGCGGCTGCGTGTGCGCGCCCGCCTGCGTGGCGACACGCGTGAAGCCGCCGGGCACGCCGGGCAGGATCGTCGCGGGGTCGACCGTCGCCCGTGCGTCGAGAGCGGGATTCAGCGCGATCAGCAGCGCCGCGTCGTCGTGTTCGAGCGACGGGCCGGTGCCGCGCAGCAGCACCGTCGCGGCCGCGCCGGGCGCGCTCAGTTGCGCGATCTCGCCGCGGGCCGCCGCGACGGGCGTCGCACGCCGCCAAGCGTTCGCATCGGCGATCGCGCCCGACAGGTCGAAACGCCCGTGCTCGAACGCGGCGCGGTAGCGCCCGGCGTCGGCATCGCGCGCCATCAGCGGCACCGCGACGCCGCGCTCGAAGCCCATCGGCACCAGCCAGCCGGTGCCGACGGCCGCCGCCGTCCACAGCGCGCGGCGATATGCGCGGGCGACGGTGTCGTCCGGCGCGTCGGGCCAGTCGTCGGCGAGACGCGGGCCGTCCAGCGCGTCAGGGAACGCGATCGGCGAGCCGATGCGCCGCAGCAGCCGGTGCTCGTCCGCGAACCACGGCGCGTGCAGGTCCCACCAGCGTACCGACGAAAACACCGCGTCGAATCCGGCCGCCTCGAGCTGCGCGAGCGCGTCGCGCGCATGGCCGGGCACGCCCGCGAGCACCGCGACGTCGGGGCGGGCGCGGCGCAGCGCCGCGCGCCAGCCCGGCCACCAGTCGGCCGGCAGGTGATGGGGCGCGTCGATCAGGAAGCCGGCCGCGCCCGCATCGGCGAAGGTGGCGAGGTGCGCGCACCACCAGGCGGCCAGCGCGTCGCGTACCGCTTCGTCGCCGCTGTTCGCGTGCGCGATATCGAGCGCATGCGCGGTGCCGCGCGGGTCGATCAGCGCATCGTCGTGCGTGAGCTCGACGTACCAGTCCGGATGCTCGGCGCGCAGCGGGTTGTCGCGCGCGATGCGGTCCGGCACGACTTCGAGCAGCAGGCGCAGCCCGTGGCCGTGCGCGAGTTGGGCGAGCCGCGAGAAGGTTTCGAGCGCGCTCGCGCGGGTCGCGAAGGCCTGCACCGGCCGCCGGTAATCGGCCACGTGGCGCGGAAAGCCCGCGACGCTCGCGGCCCAGAACGCGCCGACGAGCACGTGATCGAAACCCATGCCCGCGATATGCGCGAACGTCCGCGACCACGCGTCGAGCGGCCCGACGAGGCGGGCGTCGCAGAAATAGAGGTGCGGAGCAAAAGTCGGCGTGGAGTCCATGGCGTGGCGCGGGGCGGGTGGCGGTCGGTGACGCCGGTGCGCCGCAACACGCGTGCCCGCCCCGCGGTTTCCCGGCGGGCAAGGCGGGTGCGCGAAGCCGGCCGGCGCCGGGACTGTCGTTTTTACATGACCGCAGGGAAGGCGCATGCACTTACATACGCGGGATCGAACGGATATCGGTGCTGTCGCCGCTGCCGCGATCGTCATCCGCGGCGGGTAACGGCACGCCGGGGTCATAGCGCACCACGGTGCCGTGTTCGATGCGATGCGCGAACGGCGGCGGGGCGTCGACGTCGTCGCCGAAGCGTGCGCGCACGAACGCGCGCAGCAGCGCCACGCGCGCGTCGCGGCCGTGCGCGCCGCAGGTCGACGGCCCGTCGACGAAGGTTGCGTCGCATTCCACGTCGTCGCCGTGGCGGGCGATCCGCAGGTCGTCGACGCGATCGAGCACCGTGCCCGCGTCGGCCCACGAGGTCGACGGCGCGAACGGCGCGTCGAGGTGCCGGAACGCGTCGCAGGCGGCCGTCACGACGACGGTCGGCGCGACGGCCGTGAAGCGCAGGGTGTCTTCGTCGTCCGCGCACAGCGCGCGGGCGCACCAGTAATCGAGATCCTTGCCGTCGAGGGCGTCGGTTTGCATGGGTCGCTCCGCCGAATCGAAAAAGGGCTCAGCGCGCAAGCAACGTGCCCGTTGCGGGGGGCGTGCGCATCCGCGCCACCAGCGGGTAGTGGTCGGACGCATGCCGCGCCCGCGCGCTGCGATGCACGACCACGTCGACCAGCAGCTCGCCCGGGTGGATCCAGATCCGGTCCAGCGAGAACACCGGGCACACGGTCGGGAATGTGCGCGGCGCCGGCGCGCGCCGTCACCGCGTGGATGACCGGGCATGAGGCTTGCGCGCAAGTCCCGACGGGTGCGCGGCGATCATGTGGCGCGCATTTCTTGATCGATATCGCAGAGAAGGACAGGAGGCCACCGTGCAACATCAACAGGACGCACAGGTTCGCGACCCGTATCGCGGTCACGAGATCCTCGTCTGGGCGCGGCGCGATGAAAACGGCGCATGGCGCGACGAGGTGCAGGTATATGTCGGCGGCGCACGCATCGAGAGGGTCGCGCCGGAACCGGCCGGCCCGGAATGGCTGACCGAGCTCGAGGCGCTGCGCGCGGGCGTCGAGCGCGGCCGCTACCTGATCGACAAGCGTGTGGACGACGACTGACCGGCGGCGCTTGCGACGTCGTGCGCCGCGAGGGGATCCGCGGCGCGGACGCGATGAACATCGACGGCAAGAACGGCCTCGCATGCCTGACCCACATGCGGACGCTGCCGCGCGCGAGCGTGCTGCGGCGGTTGCAGGGGCTGCCGGTGGTGCGCGGCTGCTGCAGGCGTACCGCCCCATTGCCGATTCGCGTGATCTCGCGACGGCCGGTTCGACAACCTGGAGGATCCATACCGGCCGCTCCGCTGCCGGGCGATCATGAACTGTACGGACGTATGCCCGAAGGGGCTGAATCCGACCCGGGCGATTTCGGAGATCCGGACGATGCCGGTCAGGCGGACGGTGTGACGCGCGACGTCTGAATGCTTGCGTTCGAACTCATGAAAATAATGCGATCAGTCGTTGCAGAAAAGGTATTCGCGCCGTCCATCTGTCCATCCTGGAAGGCGGCATGGCGATGAAGCGCAATGGAGACGATTTCGATTGGTCGTAGTAGAAAATATTGTCGTCGCCGTACTCCAGTTCCCGAGGAACGGCATCGTTGATCGTGCGTACTGCAAAATACCGCTCCGCCAGCACATCCCCCGCCGGTCCTATCACTTGGAGCCGAATTTCGTCACCGTCACCAAAAGAGCGACGTGCCCCACACAGCTCGATTTTGTATTTTTCGCCACTGAACTCTTTTGTTCCTCCGTTAAGAGCCTGAGTATAGCTTTTGCAACCCTCATATGATTTTCGCAACGTAAGCGACGAAATCGCCAACGCCGAAACGAGCGAGAGCACGATTAAATTTTTTCGGGTGACCTGCATATTTCGCCCAGACTCAATTTAATGGGATTTGTTAACTTGAGGTATCGAAATGGTGAATATATCACAAAATCTTCCCCGCGATTATGTTTGATTCTCCAGTCGTTGTAGGTTTTGTTGAAAATGGGATAGTACACATCACATGCCCTGAATTTCTTGAGCAGACCTTTTCGTGTGTCGATCGGATTATCGAGAAAGTCATCGATCAGATACTTCCACTTAATCCTCGAGTCAACCTCGAGGGAGGTTCCGAGATTCGAATTGACGCCACTTCGATATAGAAGCTCCCTGATTCTCCCTCCGTTCGTGATAATCATGCCATTTTTGTTCCAGTGTCCCAAATACTGGCTGCTCGATGGCGATTTCCCGTCGTTGAAGGAATAGCTATCTTTTATATATACATAGATATGTGTTATGGATGCGGCCAGATCGACGCAGTATGATTTTGATTTTTCATGATTGTTGTATTTGTAATATCTGTCTCCAGAAAACTCCACACGCCCAATGGCGGCATAGATGTTGAAATTCGCCAGAGCAGCAGTCAAATCCGTCGGCGCATATGGGAGGCCTCCCGTTGTATCAAAGCTGGACACATTGACAAGTTGAAATTGCCACTTCCTGCAAAACTCGACGGGATTGCCTTTGTCGCCGACCGTCTGAAAATCGAGAGCTACCGAAGATGCGAATTTTTCTTTCACCACATGCCGTAGCAGATCTCTCAACCTAGCCGTGGCATTTTCGTTGTAGATATTTTTCGAGATAAGTTCTTCATATCGCTCTTTGACCTTCCCGAATTTCAGGGCCCAATCAAGGGTGACTGCGGTATTGTCAAACGGCTGATCTGTTTTGAAGCTGTTGTCCCATACGTGCTTGGGGCCGCTGAACCATCGCCTGGCGAGCTTGGCGGCAACAGGCCATTTCATTCGTTTCATCGCCTCAGGGACTTCCAGCAGGTCAAACGGAGGCGGATTTTCGCAATGCTCCGCATCGGCTGGCTCGGGCGACTTGGGTGGCGGGGCTTGCTTGGGTGGAGGAGTCTTTGCCGGCTCAGGTGCTTTCATCGTCTCGGGCTGGGCGGGTTTGGGCCCCGGAGACTTGGCGGGTTCGGGTTCGCCCGGAGCGAGCTTGTCCATGCAAACTCCGTGCGGGGTATTCAGGGGGACACACCCGTTGACGCCAGCGTATTCCTTCCACTTCGGCAATGAGAATGGAACCGATGATGTTTTGATTTCGTAATAAGGTAATTTTTTGACTTCCGGCATAGGGTGTTCGATATAAGATTTTTTGAAATGGAGTGGCAATGATTTAATCAATGATCTGGAAAAATAGAACGGCAACAATGAAAACAACTGTCAGAATTTTCCTTGCATTTGAGATCGTAAAGATATGGGTGGCTCGCCATCGGAGGCGTACAGCAACTCGCGACGATTGGCGTACTCCGCCCGATACGATGCCGACATCGTCAGCGACGGCAGCGCATTCCTGCGGCCTCGGCGTTCGACATTAACGTACTGATAGGCCAGGTGGCTCCTGCCATCGTGTTGGTCACCTCTATTTGTTTATCGAAACCCGTCTAGTCTACCGGGATGCAGAAGTGCGGCTGTAGCTGTCCGGGAGGACGACCTTATAATCTATCGATGAATTAAATAGTCACTTCTATTCGCGAATTGATAATTAAGATTATCTTGTGCGAGAAAATCGCTCGCCTGCCGAGACTCCCATGTGAGGATTATCGATTGGCAATTTTAAAATACGGGGAAAATACGCAAGCGTTGCTCGCAGAGAACGTCGGTCCTGGCGTTGTACGCGTCATGCCGTTTGCGCCGGCCGCGAAGCTCGACGTCGCTTTAATGCATGGCGATGGGCCGGAACGTCGTACACGCTCAGCGTGCCGGCGCGTTCGAGTTCGTCGCGGCCGTAGCCTCGAGGATCCGTACCTGCTGTTCGCGTGCCGGCGATCGTGAACTGCACGGACGCGTACCGGACGGGGGCGACTCAGACCCGGGCGATTGGGAGATCAGAACAATGTTGGTCCAGGCGGACGGTGTGACGCAGGACACCCCGCTGCCGGGGCCATCGGCTCCTGCTATTTCCCGGCGAACGCATCGGCATGCGCGGCGCGATGCCGGGCTTCGGTTCGATCGCTGCCCGGATAGAACTGCCGCGCCCATCGCTGAAACACTGGGTACGGCCCGTCGCCCGCGCCCGGCGTACCGTAGCCCGTGTAGTCGCGGTTGCTCCACACCATGATGTCTTCCTTGAACACCGGCACGAGCCACAGTCGGTGCAGCAACCGGCCGAGCGCGGCGTAGACGACGCGCCGCAGCGGGGCCGGCCACCTCGACAGCCACGAAAAGCGGAACGAGATGCCGTCCCGGAAGGTCCAGCGCAGCGGCGCGATCTGCACGCCGCACGCGAAGATCTTCGCTTCGAGGCCGATCGCCTTCATTTCATGGTCGGACGACACGCACCCGAGGCCGTGCACGCCGATCAGCGTGCTCCATCTGATGTTCTTCCACGCCATGTCCACCTGCATCGAAATACGCGGGCCGTCGATCACCGGGGCATGCGGTTTCATGTCCTTCCAGCGATGCAGCGCGCCGAAATGCTCGAGGTCGTAGCCGTTTTCCGGCAGGTTCTGCATCACGCCGCGCAGCGTGAATGCCTGGCCGACCGGCGCCGAGAAGCCGGTCATGTCCACGTCGGGCAGTTCCCAGGTCGGCGCCAGGCCGTCGGCGTTCTGCCACACGAACACGAAGCCGTTCCATTCGCGCACGTGCCGGGTGCGAAGCGTCAGCCCTTGGGCGCCGTGCGGGCAGCGGGCGGTGGCGCGCCGGCCGTCGGGGCCGTATGCGTAGTGATGGAACGGGCAGACGATCTGCTCGCCGTCGACCGTGCCGCCGTGGCCGAGATGCGCGCCCTGGTGCGGGCAATACGCGTCGACCGCGCAGGCGACGCCCGATGCGGTCCGGTACAGCACGACATCGCGTCCCATGAACGGCGTCGTGAGCACGCTGCCGCGCTTCAGCTCGCGGCTGAAACACAGTGCGAACCATCCGTCCGGATAGGGCAGCGGCGCGGTCTCGTCGGCGGGGCCGGTTGCATTCATCGCGTGTTCCTGCGTCGGCTTGGCACTCATCGCGCGAATGCCCGATCGACGTAGGCGACGGCCGCCGGCCCGGCGCCGTCCTGCCCGTCGGGCGCATCGCCGTCGGGTGCCGGATAGAACTGCGCGGCCCAGCGCCGGAACGTCATGATCGGCATCTCGTCGGCCATCAGCGTCGGGCGCGCGTCGTAGTCGCGGTGATGCCAGATGCGCAGGTCGCGCTTGAACTGGGGCACGAACCACCACCGGTAAGCGGCGCTCGCGAGTACCTCGTGCAGGGCCAGGCGCAGCGGCGACGGCCACGCCGACGCGCGTTCGACGCGCAGTGCCACGAATTCACGGCACGTCCAGCGATCGGGTTCGATCTGCGTCGGGAACAGCACGACCCGCGCATGCAGCCCGAGGTCCGGCAGTTCCATGCGCGCGGCCATGCAGCCCAGGCCGTGCATCGTGATATCCAGCAACAGCCGTTGCCCGAGCAGCACGAGCGTCGAGCGCATCGTCATCCGGTGGCCGTCGGCTTGCGGCGGCTCCAGCACCGGATTCGACCAGCCGTGCACCGGACTGAAATGGTTGACGTCGACGCCGTTCTCGGCCGGATTCTGCAGATTGCCGTTCAGGGTGTGGCACGCGCCGCGCGGCCGCGAATAACCATCGAGGTCGAGGTCGGGCAGCGACCACGACGGCGGTGCGCCCGCACGGTCCTGCCATGCGAGCACGAGGCCGTTCCATTCGCGCACCTGGCGGTGCCGCAGCGTGGCGGCAGGCGGCTTGCCGTCTTGCCCGGCGCGCACGCAGGTGCCGTCCGGCGCGAACGCGAGGTGATGGAACGGGCACACGATCTCCTCGCCGCGCACGACGCCGCCGTGCCCGAGATGCGCGCCGAGGTGCGGGCAATGCGGCGCGACCGCGCGAATCAGGCCGGATGCCGTTCGATAAAGCACGACGTCCTCACCCATGAAACGCGTGACGACGAGCGCGCCGGGTCTGACGTCGCGGCCGTAGGCCAGCGCGAACCAGCCGTCCGGATAGCGATGTCGCGAGGCGGCGGGCGCGGACACGGGAGGGATCGATGCGTGCATGCGCGTCTCCCGTCACCGGTGCGAATCGTGCCGCTCCGACGCCGCGATTTCCTCGAGCGTCGGCAGCGCCGTCATCGCGACTTCGCCGCCGGCGAAGCGCCCGCCGCCGAGATCGTCGCCGTGGTAGCGGGTGCTGAACGCGTGGAATTCCGCGTTGCCGGCGCTCATATAGCCCAGTTCCGTCACGTACGCCTGCGTGTCGGCGTCGCCGGCCAGCACGCCTGTCGCGATCGCGTCGCGCGCGTCGATCAGGTGGCGCTCGTTCGACGCGCACAGGGCAGCCAGCCGGTCGAGCGCCGCCTGCACGTCCAGTTGTTCGACGCGCATCAGGATCCAGACGGCATTGAATCGCTCGTGCGCGGACCACTCCTTGCGAAACGAAAACAGGTCGTTGACGAGGATCACCGAATCGATGGCCGCGTCGCGCGCATCGGCCAGTGCCGGGTGTTTCGCGAGGCGCTCGCCCATGTCGATGTCGAGCGCGTATTCGGTGAGCAGGGTGATCCAGTGCCCGAATCCCTCGACCCGGCGAAACGCCAGATAGTCGGCGAGCGACAGGCGCGACGCGTCGGTCGCCGTCGGATTGGCCTGGGTGCGGATCTGGTCGCGGATGCATTCGACGAACCGCTGCCAGAAGGCCGGGCGCGCGTCGCCCGCGGTGCGCATCAGGCGCAGCGTGTCGTGCAGCAGTCGCGCGGAAGGCGCGTCGGCCGGCGGCAGCTTGCCGTCGACGGCCGCGAGGAAATGCTCGCGCAACGTGTCGAGCCCCGCCTGATCGCCGGTGCGCGCGAGATGCGTGAACGCATCGTCCATCAGCGTCGTGACGTGCATCATGCGGTGGATCGTGTACACGCGATCGGGCCGCGCATTCGGGTAACACAGGCTGCCATAGGCGGGAATGCGCTGCGCGAGAAAACGGCGCGCCGCTGCCTCGCTGCGATAGTGCTGCAGGATGGTCGGGTAGTCGTCGATCGCGAGCTGCCGCTCGATCGCTTCATGCCGCGGGTGCCGTGCAACGGGCAGCGACAGACGCGGCAGCGGCAGCACCAGCGTCTGCGTGGCGCTCGCGGTGCGTGGCGTTTGGGAGGCGTGCATGCGAGTCTCCCGGTCATGCGTCCGGCTTGACCGCGACGACGCTGTAGGTCGACACCTTGTTCTTGATCAGCGCGACGGACCAGTTTTCGGCGAGCACGCGCAGTTCTTCCAGCGTGTCCGGCGCATGGTGCGGAAAATGGCGATCGATGTTGGCCTTGGCGTCCATCAGCCAGCGCGCGACGTCGATGTTCGACGGCAGCACGCGCATGTCGCGGATGGCGAACCCGGCGTCGACCAGCACCTGCCTGAAATAATCGGGCGTCTTGCGGTGTTTGCACGCGATCCGGTCGATCTCGTCCGGCGTGTCGGACTGATATTCGCTCAGGTCGACGTTGTACAGATTATCCGAGATGACCACCGATCCGCCGGGGCGCACGCGGGCATGCAGCGCGCGCATCGCCTTTTCGTACAGCGCGTTCGGGAAATGCGAGATCACGCCGCGAATGATCACGAGATCGTACGGCGTCGCGGGATCGGGTAGTCGATCGACGTCCTGGGCGTTGCACTGATAGAGGTTGATGCGGCCCGCGAGCCCGTGCTGCGCATGAAAACGTGCGCAGTAGTCGAGCTGCTCGCGACTGACGTTGACCCCGTCGAGACACAGGCAGTCGGGGAAGCGGCCGGCCAGATACTTGAGGATGTAGCCCCAGCCGCAGCCGATGTCGAGAATGCGCTCGACGCGCGCGGGAGCCGGGGCGTCGAAGCCGGCGAGATGAAGCTGGCGTTCGAAGTAGCGCATGCCCGATTCGTCGAGCGAGATCGGCGGCGTGGAGCGGGGATCGTCGTAAACACCGAACTGGAACAGCAGGTACTCGCCGATCGCCTTGCGCCAGTCGTCCGGACTGCCGGCGTAGGTCGTCTGCACTTTCCGTTCGTAATCGTTCACCGTTTCGCCATGCAGCACGCGGATAGGCAGCGCGCGCTCCAGGTGGGGCGCGCGCAGTTCGGCACTCGCCCGTTCGCTGAGCTGATTCATCGAAATCCTCGCGTCGTCTATTTCCGAAAAAACCGGACGAAACAATGCCTGCCGATTGAGCGGCAGCGCAGGTCTTCACGAGACGTCGGCACGAAAATGCGCCCGCCGATACGTGAGATCGAATAAATCGATGTAATGCTTCTGTCGAAGCGTTATGAAGGTGAAAGATCCGTGCGCATTTAAAGGTCCCCGGATAAATGGCGGAAAGGGTGCCGAGACGAAGCATCGCAACCCCGGCCCCATACCATGTGCGGGCCTTCTGGCATTGCGGGATCGCGCCGGCCAGCCGGTTCGGCGCGGTATGTCGCTTGCGTTTTCACGATTCCGATACTGCGATTGTGAAACGGAAGCGAAGTGTATTCGTTATATGAGAGGCAATTCGTTTTTTCAAGAATCTTCCAGCCTGTTTTAAAAACACCGGGAAAGCAGGCGCTAATTAAAATATTGAAATCGCAATGGTCGACGGCGATTGGGATTATTTCGATTCGATGAATCGAAGCCGGGCGGCCGCGCCGCGAACGATCGCGCACGCGGCTGCCTGGCAGGACGAGGCCGGCCGCATGACGTCAGGCTCGACGGGAACGCGCGCTCGCGCCGAACGAGCCGGGCGCGGTGAACGGGCGCCTACGGCCGCGCGGCAATCTCGTCGAGATGCCACAGCAGGTCGGCCGGGTCGTCGTACACGCGCAGCGCGCCGGCGCGTTCCAGTTCGTCGCTGCCGTAGCCGCCCGACAGCAGCCCGACGCCGAGCGCGCGGCAGCGGGCGGCGGCCAGCATGTCCCAGATGCTGTCGCCGACCACGACGGTGTGCTCGATCGGCACGTTCAACTGCGCGGCGGCAGTCAGGAACAGGTCCGGGTCCGGCTTCGCATACTTGACCTGATCGCGCGTGACGACCACCTGCTTCGCCGGATCGACGCCGAGCGCCTCGAGATTGATGGCGGCCGTTTCCATCCGTCCGCTGGTGGCGATCGCCCAGCGGATGCCCGCGCCGGACAGCGCGGCCAGCAGTTCGCGCGCGCCCGGCAGCGGACGCACCTGCGCGCGCAGCCGCTGGTAGGCGGCCGCATGCAGCCGCGCGAGCCGTTCGACACGCTCGGCGTCGATGTCGCCCGCCGTCTCGCGCAGCAGCTGGTTCAGGAACAGGCCGCCGCTCATCCCGATCTTGCGGTGGATGCGCCATACCGACAGCTCGATGCCCTCCGCGTCGAGCGCTTCCTTCCACGCGAGCACGTGCTGATAGACGCTGTCGACGAGCGTGCCGTCGAGATCGAACAGAAACGACGTTTCAATGCGCATGTGAATCTCCTGGTCCGGTGACAGGCGGGCGAAGCGTCCGCGGGAATCGTGGTCGATGGAGACATTATCGGCGCATGGCCGTGTCGTCGCCATGTCCGGCCGCCGGTACGGCGACGTGTCATGCGCCGCTGGTACAATCGCCCGATGCGCCGGGCCGGGCCTTCTGTGCCGCTTTCCGCGCCGCGCCCGTGCCGTACACACCCCCAACCCTCGTCTCGTCGATTCCACGCATGGCAACACCGGACGCCATCAGTTCCAGGCACTCGTGGTGGGGCGTACTGGCCCTGTCACTCACCGCCTTCATTTTCAACACCACCGAATTCGTGCCGGTCGCGCTGCTCAGCGCGATCGGCGACAGCCTGCAGATGCAGCCGACCGCCGTCGGCCTGATGCTGACGATCTACGCATGGGCGGTGGCCGTCGTGTCGCTGCCGCTGACCTTCGTCACGCGTCACGTCGAACGGCGCAAGCTGCTGGTCGGCGCGTTGCTGGTGTTCATCGGCAGCCACATCGTGACCGGCGTCGCATGGAATTTCACGGTACTAATGATCGGCCGGCTCGGCATCGCGTGCGCGCATGCGGTGTTCTGGTCGATTTCCGTCCCGCTGGCGGTGCGGCTCGCGCCGAGCGACCGCAAAAGCCGCGCGCTGAGCCTGATCGCGATGGGCTCGGCGATCGCGATGGTCGCCGGCATTCCGCTCGGCCGCGTGATCGGCGAGGCGTTCGGCTGGCGCGTCACGTTCCTGATCATCGCGGGCGCCGCGGCCGGCGCGGCGCTGGTGTTGCGCGCCACGTTGCCGGTCCTGCCGAGCCAGGGCGCCGGCTCGCTGAGCAGTATCGGCGTGTTCCTGCGCAAGCCGGCCCTGGTGGCGCTCTACGCGATTACCGTCCTGGTCGTGTCCGCGCACTTCACGTCGTACACGTACATCGAGCCGTTCGTCCAGAGCGTGAACCACGCGAGCAGCAGCCGGATCACGTACGTGCTGATCCTGTTCGGCATCGCCGGCCTGCCGGCCGCGCTCTGCTTCAATCGCGCGTACCCGCGCGATCCCGACCGGTTTCTGCTGGCGTCGATCATCGCGTTGTCGGGTTGCCTGCTGGTCCTGTTCCCGTGCGCGCTGAACATCGTCACGCTGTCCGTGCATACGCTGGTGTGGGGCGGCGCGATCGTCTGCTTCGGCCTCGCGATGCAGGCGTGGGTGCTGAAGCTGGCGCCGGACGCGACCGACCTCGCGGTGTCGATCTACTCCGGGCTGTACAACGTGGGCATCGGCGCGGGTGCACTGCTCGGCAACCATATCGCCGGGGACTACGGGCTGCCGTGGATCGGCACGTTTGGCGGCGTGGTCGGCGCGTTCGCGGTCGGGATCGCGTGGCTCGCGTTGCGGCTTCATGCGCGGCAGGCAGTGGCTTAGGGGCCGCGCAAGCCCGTTATCGGCATGAACGGGCCCCAAGCGCCATTGTCATGCGGCCCGCTTCGTCCCGCGTCGTCAATGCGGCGCGTCGTATGGGAGCCCCGCCGCATCGCGCTGCCGCAGTTTCGCGTACAGCGTCGTGCGTGAAATGCCGAGTTGCCGCGCGGCCGCCGACACGTTGCCGTCATGCTCGTCGAGCGCCCGGCGGATCGCGTCGAGCGACTGTTCGCGCAGGCTGACGCTGGCGGGTGGGCTGACGGCCGGCGCAGCGTGACACAGGTCCTCCGCGTTGGCGAGCACGTCGGCGTGGCGCGCGGCGGTCGCCCGATCGAGCGGTGCGCGCACGGTGCGCACCCAGATGTGGCTGCCATCGTCGCGTGCGATCCGCTGCGGCGTGCGCGACGGTGTCAGCAAGCGACGCTGCTGCGCGGGCGTCGCACCGGGAAACAGTTGCCGGAGCTCGACCGGTGCGGCCGGCCCGTCGGGCGCGAGGTCGAGCATCCGGCGCGCCGGCCGGCTCACCGCACGCACGCGGGCCGCCCCGTCGAGCGCAATGACGCCGGCGAGCGGCGTGCCGAGCCAGCGCGGATCGTATTGCACCTGCAGCAGATGGCAGTCGCGCAGCATCGCATAAAGCCGCTGCTCGGCGGACAGCGACGCATGCCGGAACGGCTCGCGCAGTTGCGCGACATTGCGCCGGCCGGTGCCGGTGATGTCGAGCGCGCCGATGACTTCACCGTCGAAGCCGACCAGCGGTACCGCGAGACAGAACACCCGCGAGAACGCGTCGAGATAATGCTGCGCGCCCGCGACGACGGTCTCGACGCCGTCGTGAATCACGCAGCTCGGCGCGGTCGTGCCGATGTTCGGTTCGACGATCCGGCGCCCGGCGACGATCGGCGTCAGCAGCGCGTCGTCGCATTGCGGGCTGCGTCGCGCGTGGACGACCGTGCCGTGCGGATTGACGCACATGATCGTCCATTCGCTGCCGCCGAATGCGGCCCACAGCGGCTCGATCTCCTGCGCGACGCAGCGATAGAGCCGCCGGTCCGCGCGCGATTCGTCGTGCTCGCGCTGCATTTCATAGCGGGCGGTTTGCCACGGCCGGAGCCCGGCATCGCGCGAGCGCAGCCACGAGCGCGCGACGCCGGCCGGCAACGCCGTGTCCGGCAGCGGCTCGCCCGCGGCGAAGGGGGCGCGGAGCCGGTCGAGGTCGACCGGCCGTGCAGGGGATTCGGGGGCCATGTTCACGCTGCGCTCCATGTGGGTCGAAAGTCCGGGCGCGCGTGCCGCGCCGGCGTGTCGAGCGAATGCGTAATATAGCCCGGTGCCCGGAATGCGGCATTTTCCTTCCCCGAGGGCGTCGTTGCGTGCCGCCGCGAGGCGTCGGCGGCCCGCGCGGCGCCCGCGTGCGCTCAATGCGGCAAGCGCAGGATCGGCTTGAGCGTGATTCCCGTGCTGCTGTCTTCCGCCGCCTGGTTGATCTGCTCGAGCGGATAGAACTTCACCAGCCGGTCGAACGGAAACCGCCCCTGCAGATACAGTTGCACGAGTTGCGGAATGAACGTCTGCGGCACGCTGTCGCCTTCGACGATGCCGCGGATCGTGTGGCCGCCGAGCAGCAGGCTGTTCACGTCGAATTCGGCCTTCGTGCCGAGCTTCGGCGCGCCGACCACGCCCATCGTGCCGCGCGAGCCGAGCGCGTCGATCCCTTGCGACAGCACCGCCGGCAGCCCGGTCGATTCGAGCGCATAGTCGACGCCACCGCCGGTGATCTCGCGGATCGCGGCGACGACGTCGACTTCCCGGCTGTTGAGCGCGTGCGTCGCGCCGAGCTCGAGCGCCAGCGCGAGCCGCGACGGGACGATGTCGACCGCGATGATCGTCGTCGCACCCGCGATGCGTGCGGCCATCACGGCACTCATGCCGACCGCCCCCGCGCCGAAGCTCGCGAAGCTGCTGCCGGGGCGCACCGCGAGCGAGTTGATCACCGCCCCCGCGCCGGTCTGGATCCCGCAGCCGAGCGGGCCGAGCAGTTCGAGCGGCGCTTGCTTCGGCACCTTGATCGCGTTGTTCTCGCGTGCGAGCGCGTAGCTCGCGAACGACGACTGCGCGAAGAAATGATCGTGCAGCGGTTGTCCGGCTTCGTCGCGGATGGCCGTCTGCCCGTCGGCGTCGGCGCCGCCGAAATTCAGCGCGAAGAACTGCCGGCAATACGCGCCGTGACCGCCGACGCACGACGCGCAGTGGCCGCACGCGCCGTAGGTGAGCACGACGTGATCGCCGGCGGCGAGCGTCTTCACGTCCGGGCCGACCGCCTCGACCACGCCGGCGCCTTCGTGACCGAGCACGGCCGGCAGCGGTACCGGGTAGTACTGGTCGCGCACGATCAGGTCGGTGTGGCACAGGCCCGTCGCGACGACGCGTACCAGCACCTCGTCGGCGCGCGGCGCGCGGAGCCGCGCGGATTCGATCGTGAAGGGCGCGCCGGCGGCGCGTGCGACGGCCGCGGTGACGGCGCGCGTATCGTTTTCGGTGTACATGGTCGGTCTCCTCGTCAAATCGGGTACAACGGCGCTTCGCACTTGATCGTCAGCCACTGCCACTGCGTGAATTCTTCCCAGTTCGCGCTGCCGCCGATGCTCGCACCATTGCCCGATGCGCCGACGCCGCCGAACGGATTGATCACTTCGTCGTTCACCGTCTGGTCGTTGATGTGCAGCAGCCCCGTGTTCAGGCGTTCGCCGATCCTCAGCGCGCGGCCGACGTCGGCGGACAGGATCGCCATCGACAGCCCGTATTCGGTTTGATTGGCGAGGGTGATCGCGTCTTCGTCGGTATCGAACGGCACGACGATCGCGACCGGCCCGAAAATTTCCTCGTCGAACGCCGGATTGCCCGGCGTGACGCCGCTCAGCACGGTCGGCTCGAAGAACAGGCCGCGATGGCCGCCGCCCGTCTCGACGCGTGCGCCCGCGCGGCGGGCTGCATCGACCACGCTCGCCGCATGGTCGCATTGTGCGGCATTGATCAACGGTCCGAGGCCGACGTCGCCGGTAGCCGGGTCGCCGACGCGCAGGCTTTGCGCCTTCTCGACGAGCTTCGCGACGAAGCGGTCGTGGATCGCGCGCTGCACGAGCACGCGGCCGGTCGCCATGCATATCTGGCCTTGATGCAGATACGCGCCCCACGCGGTGTTGGCGACCGCGCGGTCGAGATCGGCGTCGTCGAGCACGATCAGCGAGTTCTTGCCGCCGAGTTCCAACGATACCTTCTTCAGATGGCGGCCCGCCGCTTCGCCGACCTTGCGCCCGGCCGCGGTGGAGCCGGTGAACTGGATCATCGCGACATGCGGATCGGCGACCAGCGCGGCGCCGGCCGCACCGTCGCCGGGCAGCACGTGCAGCACGCCCTCGGGCAGGCCGGCAAGCTCGAACACGCGCGCGATCGCGACACCGCCGCACACGGCGGTGCGCGGATCGGGTTTCAGCACGACCGCGTTGCCGAGCGCGAGCGCCGGTGCGACCGCGCGCAGCGCGAGGTACAGCGGGAAATTGAACGGCGAGATCACGCCGACCACGCCGCGCGGGCGGCGGCGCGCGAGCGACAGCCGGCCGGCCGCCGACGGCAGCACTTCACCGGCTGCGCGCGACGGCAGCCCGGCGGCCTCGTGCAATGCCTTGATCGTAACGGACGTTTCGAACGACGCCTTCGCGCGCGTCGAGCCGCTTTCGCGCACGAGCCAGTCGACGATCGCATCGAAATGCGTTTCGGCGACGGCCGCCGCGCGGCGCAGCACCGCCGCGCGCTCGTCGTAGGGCAGGGCGAACCATGCGGGTTGCGCGCGATGGGCGGCGATGGCGGCTTCCGCGATGGCCGCGCCGTCGGCGAGACCGATGCGGCCGAGCGTGTTGCCGGTCGCCGGTTCGATCACGTCGGCCGCGTGCGGGCTCGCGTCCCAGCGGCCGGTGAAGATCTTGCCGCGCCAGATGTCGGCGTCGAACAGTGCGGTGTTGCTGCTATCCATGTGCGCTCCTGTGGAAATTCGGATCGCCGGATCGGGCAACGCGCGGCCCGCTCCAGCATGCCCGCGAGGGTAGGCGGGCAGGGCGAAACGGAGCTATCCGGGTTTCTTCCCACGCGCGGGAGGCGTATGGATTGGGGCGTGTTCGCGATGCGGTGTGCGGAAACTGAACAGTCGCTGTGGGTTTTGTTGCCGCATTCTGTTTGATGACACTGCAGGTGTGGCTGGTGCGGCGGGACCGGTGCCTGATCTGAAGGCCCGGCGTGAAAACCTGCGCGAAGACTTTCGGTCACGCGTGTTCGGATCGGCCGTTATCGATCCGCAAAGGATATCTGGCGCCCCCGATTGCAGTCATTTTCAAGAATGCGCTTTGGCCTGGCAGCCCCATTCCGCAATTAACTCGAGGCGATGCCGGTGACGTGCCTGATCGATTGTGCGAGCGGGTGCGCGTGGCCATGGATCTTCCGTGGAGAACCACACTTCGTGCCGTTGTCGCCGGCCTGTCTGACGGACGACACCGAGGCGGAGATCGAGGCCGTATGAGCCGGAGCCGGATTCGGCCGGTGCGCGGCGTACCTGGTTCGGCCGTACGTCCAGCAGGGGCGCCTGGTGCGCCTGTTGCCGAGCCTCGAACCGGAACCGTGGAGGCCGCACGTCTATCGGCCGCGGCCCGATGCCACGGCGTATCCGGGGGGTACGACGAACGCGTGGCGAAGCTCGCGCACGCAACGTCGCGAGCGTAGCGGCGCGCCTGTCCGGTTTTACTTCAAACCGGCAATAACGACGCGGATTGTTTCCGCCTGGTCGATCAAGTGTCCAAAGAGTGGGTTTTCGCGGACGATCGCGGCAAGCATCGACGTCAACGCGATGGGCGACCGGAACACCGTCATCTCCCAATATGTGACCGCGTGCCGCAAAGATTGAAACGGGGAAACGAACGTCATTAATCTTCGTACGCGTACGAAGCTGACTGGCGTGCGTCGTTCACAACAATCGGGAGACGAAGATGAAGGGCGTCAATCATTTAGGAATGTTGATGATATGCCTCGTGGCGGCAGCGATTGGCCTGTCGGCATGCGGCGGCGACGATGTCGGTTCGTCGCCGGGAACGAACACGTCGGCGACGGGGACGACCTCGACCACCGGCACGACGTCGACGACTGGCGGCGGCACGACCCCTACCGGTACGTCGCCGACCGCACTGCAGCAGATCGCGGTGAATCCGCCGCCGATGGGCTGGTCGTCGTGGAACAGCCTCGAGGAAAACGTCAGCTTCGATACGATCAAGGCGCAGGCCGACGGCCTGGCCGCGCTGAACGCGAACCTCGCGACGGGCAACAAGTACCAGTATGTGAACATCGACGAAGGCTGGTGGACGTCCAGAAAGCGCGACGCGAACGGCAACTTCATCCTCAACGTCGACATGAACGGCAATCCCACCAATCAGTGGCCGGGCGGGATGAAGGCGATGGCCGACTACATTCACGGCAAGGGGTTGAAGGCCGGCATCTATATCGACTCCGGGCCGCAGGGCTGCGGAAACACGAACGGCACGCATTTCGTCGGCAGCGACTACGCGCACTACGATCACGACTTCCTGCAGTTCGCGCAGTGGGGCTACGACTTCGTCAAGGTCGACTGGTGCGGCGGCAGCGCGGCCGGATACGATCCGCAGCAAGCCTATACGGCGATCTCGCAGGCGATTCAGAAAGCCTATGTCGCCACCGGGAAGCGGCTGGTGCTGAACATGTGCGACTGGGGCACGCTCGGCAAGAGCGGTTATCCCGACTACAACCTGGGGCCCTGGGACTGGGGCGCGGGGATCGCGACTTCGTGGCGCACGACGGGCGACATCTACGGGCCGGGGAGCGGGGTGCCGAAGTTCGGCTCGGTGCTCGGCAACTTCAACGGCAACTATCACCCCGAAGGCCAGCACACCGGTTACTACAACGATCCGGACATGATGGTGGCCGGCATGGGCATGACGGCGGCGAACGACCTGGCGCACGTGAATCTGTGGGCCATCGCCGGCGCGCCGATGATACTCGGCAACGACCTGTCGAAGTCGCTGTCGAGCGATACGGCGAGCCTGCTCACCAATCCCGAGCTGATCGCGATCGACCAGGACATGCTGGGCCTGCAGGGCTTGAAGGTCGCGGATGCCAACGGGCAGCAGGTGTGGGCGAAGCTGCTGGCCGGCGCGGGCAAACGCGCGGTGCTGCTGTTCAATAACGGCACGGCGGCGAGCGACATCACGGTGACGTGGCAGCAACTGGGCTTCGCGGCCGGTACGTCGGCGACCGTCCGCGATGTCTGGGCGCACAAGGATCTCGGCGCGGCGACCGGTGCCTACACGGCCGCGAGCGTGCCGGCCGGCGGCACCGTGATGCTCGTGTTGAGCGGCACGGACCTGCCGTCGACCGCCTACCTGCCGGGCCCGCTGTCGGGCGGCGCGACGGTCGCGGACTGCACCGCGTGTGCGAGCGGCAAGAAGGTGACGGGGCTGGGCGCGGTGACGTTCAACAACGTGACCTCGCAAACGGTGGGCGGTTATGTCCAGATCGCCTACCTGAACACCGGGACGGAAACCGCCAGCGCACAGCTCGCGGCGAACGGCAGCAACGGCACGACGCTCGCGTTTCCGCCCACCGGCAATACCGTCGGCACGGTGACGGTCTTTGTCAACCTGCAGTCCGGGCCGAACACGTTGACCTTGTCGGGCACCGGCGGTACGACGGCAGCACCGGACGTCACGTCGGTCGCCGTGGTGGCCGGCCCGGTGAAGGTTCCGCCGCCGCCGCCGCTGGCTTACGAGGCCGAGGCAGCCGGCAACACGCTCGGCGGGGCGGCGCACGTGTCGTCATGCGGCGCGTGTTCGCGCGGACAGGACGTCGGCTATATCGGCAACGGTGACGGGACCAGCAACGGCACGCTCACGATCAACGGCATCTCGGTGCCGGCGGACGGCACCTACAGCGTCGTGATCGCCTACGTGAACGGCGATTCGACGCCGCGCAGCGCGCAGGTCGGTTCCGACGGCGCGGCGCCCGTGTCCGTGTCGTTCCCGTCGACGGGCGGATGGGGGAACGTGTCGACGGTGACGGTGACGGGCACGTTCAGGCAAGGGAGCGCCAACACGCTGAAGTTCTCCAATCCGACGGGCTGGGCGCCCGACATCGACGGTATCGGTGCGCCGGCAAGGCAGTGACGTGCGCATGGCGCGGCGCCCCGCTCGCGGGCCGTCGCGCCATTCATCGGAACACGCGCGGCAAGCCGACATCGTGCGGCATCATCATGGTGCCGACGCACCCGCATGCGGTGCCCGATATTCGACTGGAGAGGCTCGATGCCGATACCCCGGATTGAAACGCGCGACGCGATGGGCGACCCCGACGTGGTCTATCTCAACCCGGCGCACGTGCTGTGGATGTCGCTGCCGACCGCCGCGCACCGGCGGCCGGGCGGCACGGCCATCCGCGTGGACGACCGCGTGAAGGGCGGCGCGCTGCTGCTGGCCGACGATCCGCCGGCCGCGCAGTTGCTGCAGGATCTCGGGCCGTTCGTGACGGTGACGCTGGCGAACCCGTCGTCCGACTACCCGAACGGCGTCGTGCATGTCCGTGCGCATGCGATCGTCAAGGTCGCGACGGACGATCACGAGAAGCCGCTGTCCGAGCGCACGCTCGGCTGGGTCCATGTCCAGGACGGCTCGGCTTTCAAGGTCGACGATTACGCCGGCGTCGCCGCGCAATGGCAGGCGACGATCGCGGCGGCCTGCCGCTGACCGACGATGGCGCGGCGGCCCGTCGTGCCGCCACGGTCCGGCAGTTTTTTCCCTCAGGAAAACCCTGATCTTCCCGTATCGACCGCCGATTTCCTCGCTTATGGCCGGTGCGCGGGCGACCGCAGCGCACCGCCTCCCCCACCGTAGCGCGCATTCGCGCACACCCCGTTCCAGCAAGGCTCTGCATCTCGCTAACTAGCCAAAATAGGTATGGTGCGTCGCAATAATGCGTGCATATTGCCGAGGTTTGATACCTGTCAGGTATGAAATTCGGCGACCAAAAGTATTGGACGCCCCATTTCCCCGCCGCGTATAAATCCGTTCCATGAACAGCCCCCAAGCCGCACGCGCCATGTCTTCCGCCACCATCGAACGCATCGAAACCCGCCTCGTCGACCTGCCGACAATCCGCCCGCACAAGCTGTCGGTGGCCACGATGCACGGCCAGACGCTGATGCTCGTGAAGGTGTTCTGCAGCGACGGCGTGACGGGCCTCGGCGAAGGCACGACGATCGCCGGCATGGCGTACGGCCCGGAAAGCCCCGAGGCGATGAAGCTCGCGATCGATGCGTACCTTGCCCCGGCGACCGTCGGCCGCGACGCAACACGCATCCAGACGCTGATGGCCTTCCTCGGCAAGCTCGCGAAGGTCAATCACTTCGCGAAGAGCGCGCTCGAAACCGCGCTGCTCGACGCGCACGGCAAGCGGCTCGGCGTGCCCGTCGGCGAGCTGCTCGGCGGCCGCCGGCGCGATCGCCTGCCGGTCGCATGGACGCTCGCGTCGGGCGACACGTCCACCGACATCGCCGAAGCCGAGCGGATGCTCGACCTGCGCCGCCACAACGTGTTCAAGCTGAAGATCGGCGCGAAGTCGCCGGAGACGGATATCCGGCACGTGGCCGAGATCAAGAAGGCCGTCGGCGATCGTGCGTCGGTGCGCGTGGACGTGAACATGGCATGGAGCGAAACGCAGGCCGCGCGCGCGATTCCCGCGCTGGCCGATGCGGGCTGCGAACTGGTCGAACAGCCGGTCGCGTCCGCCGCGGCGCTGGCGCGCCTGATGCGCCGTTTCCCGGTCGCGCTGATGGCCGATGAAATCCTGCAAGGCCCCGACAGCGCCTTCGACATCGCGAAGCATCACGGCGCGGACGTGTTCGCGATCAAGATCGAGCAGAGCGGCGGCCTCTTCGCCGCGCAGCGCGTGGCCGCGATCGCGGATGCCGCCGGCATCGAGCTGTACGGCGGCACGATGCTCGAAGGCGCATTCGGCACGGTGGCGTCCGCGCACCTGTTCGCGAGTTTCGCGAACCTGCAGTGGGGCACCGAGCTGTTCGGGCCGCTGCTGATCACCGAAGAGATCCTGACGCAGCCGCTCGACTACAGCGACTTCGAACTGGCCGTGCCGGACGGCCCCGGTCTCGGCATCGAGCTCGACGAAGACAAGGTCAGGCGTTTCACCCGCGACGGACTCGTGCGAGTCGCGCGCTAGCCCGAGTCAGGCAAAGCCGTCATTCCTCCCAAAATACACGTGGAGACACCATCATGAGCGTCAAAGTTTTCGAAACCCGGGAAGTGCAGGATCTGCTGAAGGCCGCGTCGAACGCGGGCGGCGCCGGCGGTCACGCGCGCACGCAGCAGGTCGTGCTGCGCCTGCTCGGCGACCTGTTCAAGGCGATCGACGATCTCGACATCACGCCCGACGAAGTGTGGGCCGGCGTCAACTACCTGAACAAGCTCGGTCAGGATGGCGAGGCAGCGCTGCTCGCGGCCGGTCTGGGTCTCGAGAAGTACCTGGACATCCGGATGGACGCCGCTGACCAGGCCGCCGGCCTCGACGGCGGCACGCCGCGCACGATCGAAGGGCCGCTGTACGTCGCAGGCGCGCCGGTTCGCGACGGCGTGTCGAAGATCGATCTCGACGCGGACGACGGCGCGGGCCCGCTCGTGATCCACGGCACGGTCACGGGCCTCGATGGCAAGCCGGTCGCGGGCGCGGTGGTCGAATGCTGGCACGCGAACTCGAAGGGCTTCTATTCGCACTTCGACCCGACCGGCGCACAGACCGACTTCAACCTGCGCGGCGCGGTGAAGACGGGTGCCGACGGCAAGTACGAATTTCGCACGCTGATGCCGGTCGGCTATGGCTGCCCGCCCCAAGGCGCGACGCAGCAACTGCTGAACGGCCTCGGCCGCCACGGCAACCGCCCGGCGCACGTGCACTTCTTCGTCGACAGCCCCGATCACCGCAAGCTGACGACGCAGTTCAACATCGACGGCGATCCGCTGATCTGGGACGACTTCGCGTACGCGACGCGCGAGGAGCTGATCCCGCCCGTGGTCGGGAAGACCGGCGGCACGGCGCTCGGCATGAAGGCCGATGCCTACCAGGACATCGAATTCAACTTCGTGCTGACGCCGCTGGTGCAGGGCCAGGACAACCAGATCGTCCACCGCCCGCGCGCAGCCGCGACGGCGTAACCGCCTGGCGGCGCGGCGCGCATGCGCCGCCGCCGGCCGGGTTTCCGCGAGATTCAACCGAAACCGATGCGAGCGTGCTTGCAGGACGCGGCACGCGCATGGAAGGAGACAACATGTCCGCCACGATCGACCCCACCAACGAACTGGATCACCTGCTCGCCACCGCCGTGCAGGACGACAAGGAGGCCGGCGTATTCCGCTGCCGCCGCGACATCTTCACGAACGCGGAACTGTACGAGCTCGAGATGAAGCACATCTTCGAGGGCAACTGGGTGTACCTCGCGCACGAAAGCCAGATTCCGGCCAACAACGACTACTACACGACGTGGATCGGCCGCCAGCCGATCGTGATCACGCGCGACAAGACCGGCGAGCTGCACGCGGTCATCAATGCCTGCGCGCACAAGGGCGCGATGCTGTGCCGCCGCAAGCACGGCAACAAGGGCAGCTTCACGTGCCCGTTCCATGGCTGGACCTTCTCGAACACCGGCAAGCTGCTGAAGGTGAAGGACGAGAAGACGACGGAATATCCGGTGCAGTTCAACACGAACGGGTCGCACGACCTGAAGCAGGTCGCGCGCTTCGAAAGCTATCGCGGCTTCCTGTTCGGCAGCCTCAACCCCGACGTGCTGCCGCTCGAGGACTACCTCGGCGAAGCGCGCGTGATCATCGACCAGATCGTCGACCAGGCGCCGAACGGGCTTGAAGTGCTGCGCGGCAACTCGTCCTACATCTACGAAGGCAACTGGAAGATGCAGATGGAGAACGGTTGCGACGGCTACCATGTCAGCACCGTGCACTGGAACTATGCGGCGACGATGGGCCGCCGCAAGGAAGACGGCACCAAGGCCGTCGACGCGAACAGCTGGAGCAAGTCGGTCGCGGGCGTGTACGGCTTCGACAACGGCCACATCCTGCTGTGGACGCAGACGATGAACCCGGAAGTGCGGCCCGTGTACCGGCATCGCGACGAGATCCGCGCGCGCGTCGGCGACGTGCAGGCCGATTTCATCGTGAACCAGACACGCAACCTGTGCGTGTACCCGAACGTGTTCCTGATGGACCAGTTCAGCACGCAGATTCGCGTGGTGCGGCCGCTCGGCGTCGACCGGACCGAAGTCACGATCTTCTGCTTCGCGCCGAAGGGCGAGAGCGACACCGATCGCACGCTTCGGATCCGCCAGTACGAGGATTTCTTCAACGTCACGGGCATGGGCACCGCCGACGATCTCGAGGAGTTCCGCGCGTGCCAGGCCGGCTATGCGGGCGTCACGGCGATGTGGAACGACCTGTCGCGCGGCGCGCCGCTGTGGGTCGACGGGCCGGACGAGAACGCGACGAAGATGGGGCTGAACCCGCGCATCTCGGGCGAGCGCAGCGAGGACGAAGGGCTGTTCGTGTGCCAGCACGAACACTGGGTGCACGTGATGCGCGATGCGCTGAAGAAGGAACGCGGGGAGGTGGCGGCATGAGCTTCGATTACCGGACCATTTGCACGACGCTGTATCGCGAAGCGCGCCTGCTCGACGATCGCCAGTGGGACGAGTGGCTGACCTGCTATTCGGAGGACGTCACGTACTGGATGCCCGCGTGGGACGACGACGACCGGCCGACCGACGACCCGCAGAGCCAGATCTCGCTGATGTACTACCCGGACCGCGGCGGCCTCGAGGACCGCGTGTTCCGGATCAAGACCGAGCGCAGCGGCGCATCGACGCCCGAGCCGCGTACCAGCCACAACGTGACGAACGTCGAGGTGCTGGCCGAGCGCGATGACGAAGTGGACGTGCGTTACAACTTTCACACGCTGAACCATCGTTACCGCGTGACCGACCACTTCTTCGGCACGATGTTCGTCACGTTGCGCCGGGCGGGCGATGCGCTGCTGATCTCGCACAAGAAGATCGTGCTGAAGAACGACTACATCCGGCAGGTGCTCGACGTCTATCACGTCTGACGCCGTCGTTTTGTGATGAAAGGAAGTGGAGGCGACACCATGTCCAGCTACACGATTGCACTGAACTTCGAGGACGGGGTAACCCGCTTCATCGATTGCAAGGCCGGCGAGAAGGTTCTCGATGCGGCCTTCCGCGCGAAGATCAACCTGCCGATGGATTGCTCCGACGGCGTGTGCGGCACCTGCAAGTGCCGCGCCGAAAGCGGCCGCTACGACCTCGGCGACGATTACATCGATGACGCGCTCACCGAAGACGAGAAGGACGACGGCCTCGTGCTGACGTGCCAGATGGTGCCGCAAAGCGATTGCGTGATCGCGGTGCCGACCTCGTCGGTCGCGTGCAAGACCGGCCAGAGCGGCTTTGCCGCGACGGTCACGAAGGTCGAGCAGCACAACGACGCGGCCGTCGTGCTCGAGCTCGACGTCGGCGCGGCCGCGCCAGTGTTCCTGCCGGGCCAGTACGTGAACATCGACGTGCCCGCGAGCGGCCAGCACCGCTCCTATTCGTTCTCGTCGGCGCCGGCCGATGCGAAGGTCAGCTTCCTGATCAAGAAGATTCCCGGCGGCGTGATGAGCACGTGGCTCGAATCGGCGCGGCCGGGCGACACGCTGCAATTGCACGGCCCGCTCGGCAGTTTCTACCTGCGCGACGTCGCGCGGCCGCTGCTGTTCCTCGCCGGCGGCACCGGCCTCGCGCCGTTCCTGTCGATGCTCGAGGTGCTGGCGCGCGGCGGCTCGCGGCAGAAGGTGCACCTGATCTACGGCGTGACGCGCGATCTCGATCTCGTGCTGGTCGACGCGATCGAGGCCTATGCGGCGAAGCTGCCGAACTTCAGCTTCGCGACGGTCGTCGCGGATGCCGCGTCGGACCATCCGCGCAAGGGCTGGGTCACGCAGCACATTCCGGCCGATGCACTGAACGACGGCGATGTCGACGTGTATCTGTGCGGGCCGCCGCCGATGGTCGACGCGGTGCGCCAGTACTTCGACGACGAAGGCGTGAAGCCGAACAGCTTCCACTACGAGAAGTTCACGCCCAACGTCACGGCAAAGGCGGCATGATCATGCAACGATTCTCCGGCAAGGTCGTCGTCGTCACCGGCGCGGCGCAGGGTATCGGGCGAGGCGTCGCGCTGCGCGCGGCGGCCGAGGGCGGCAGGGTGCTGTTCGTCGATCGCGCGGATTTCGTCGCCGAGGTGGCGGCCGAGGCGAGCGGCGGCGACACGGCAGGCTGCGTCGCCGATCTCGAAACCTACGAAGGCGCGCGGGCGGCGATCGCGTGCGCGGTGCGGACGTTCGGCGGCATCGACATCCTGATCAACGGCGTCGGCGGCGCGATTCGCATGCGCCCGTTCGCCGAATTCGAGCCGGCGCAGATCGACGCGGAAATCCGCCGCTCGCTGATGCCGACGCTCTATACCTGTCACGCCGTGCTGCCGCCCCTGATCGCGCGCGGCGGCGGCACGATCGTCAACGTCTCGTCGAACGCGACCCGCGGGATTCGCCGCGTGCCGTACTCGGCGGCGAAGGGCGGCGTCAATGCGCTGACGTCGGCGCTCGCGATGGAGTACGCGGCGCACAACATCCGTGTCGTGGCCACCGCGCCGGGCGGCACGCATGCACCGCCGCGTCGCGTGCCGCGCAATGCGGCCGGCGACAGCGCGCAGGAGCAGGCGTGGATGGCCGAGGCCGTGCGGCAGGTGACCGAGTCGACATACTTCAAGCGCTATGGCAGCCTCGACGAGCAGATCGCGCCGATCCTGTTCCTCGCGTCCGACGAGGCGAGCTACATCACCGGCACGGTGCTGCCGGTCGCGGGCGGCGATACGGGTTGAGCGGGGTGCCGCTGGACTTCGTCCATCGACCGCTTTCATCGACAACCAGACGGCCGGCGCGATGCCGCCGGCCACGGAGACCTCCATGCGTGATCGCAAAGCCATCGTTCCGGCGGGAATGGAAGCGGTGTACGAGAAAATCGGCTACGCGCCGGGCCTGCAGGTCGGCGACACGCTGTACGTGTCCGGCCAGATCGGCCGCGACGCGGCGATGCAACCGGTCGACGGCCGCGAGGCGCAGATCGTGCAGGCGTTCGAGAACCTGCGGCTCGTGCTCGAGGCGGCCGGCGCATCGTTCGGCGACGTGGTCGACCTGACGACGTTCCATACCGACATGCGCGACTTGCCGCTGTTCATGCAGGTGCGCGACCGGTATTTGCACGCCGATCCGAAACCGGCATGGACGGCGGTCGGCGCGCACATGCTGGGCGGCTCGCCCGGCTACATCGTCGAGATCAAGGCGGTGGCGGTGTTGCGGGACTGAGCGCGGCGTCGTCGCGTGCGGGACGGCACCTGCCGGGCACACGAAATGCTCGCTCGGCGATGGCGCTCGCATGCGGGCCGCGCCGCAGCCGCGCGCTCGCGGCCCGTGCCTGCTCGCGCCATGACCGACAGTCTTGTCCGGGAGGCGCCATGCGCGAATCGAACGAATCATCACGAGCAAGTGTGCATGCGGGCGGCGCAGCCGCGGCCGACCGGCGGGTGGTACCGGCCAGACATCCCGTCACGCGTGCCTTCGAACGTTTCGCGTCGCACGTGACCTTGTGGGCCGGTTCGCCGATCGCGTTCGGCAGTGCAGTCGCCGTGACTGCGCTGTGGCTCGCCAGCGGGCCGGTGTTTCATTTTTCGGACACGTGGCAGCTCGTCATCAATACCGGGACGACGATCATCACGTTCCTGATGGTGTTCCTGCTGCAACGCAACCAGAACCGCGACAGCGTTGCGCTGCACCTGAAGCTCGACGAACTCGTCGCCGTGACGCGTGCGGCAAACGACCAGCTGATCGGGATCGAGGACGCGTCGGAGGACGAGCTGCGCGAGCTTGCGCGGAACTATCTCGAACTGGCGAAGCGGGTCGCCGGCCGCGACGGTGCCGGCGGGCGGCCCGAAACGCGCCCGGAAGAGTCGTGACCGGCGAGAAGGCTCGCGTTGCCGTCGACGACGTCGGGTATCCGCTTTTTCAAGCGTTTGTCATTTCGTCCCCGTCGGGGCCGGACGATCCGTCTGGCGGCGCGGACCGTGGAAGGCGGTTACTGGACCGTATCGAGTGGAGGCGTGCCGACGACCGCGCGCGAGCCCCCCGACGCGACGTCTCCGCATGCGGAGACCGATACGCCCGACGCGCCGGGCATGCAAAGCGGGCTGCAGAGTCTCGCGGTCCTGCTGACGGCGCTGTCGCGCATTCCGACCGAACGGTTCGGCCGCACCGTGTTCACGGCCGCCGATGCGCTGCATGAAGTCGGCGCTTGGAGCCGTCGCAGCACGAACACGTTAGGTTTGCACACGCACCGCGTCACTCCCACGCGTGCTTGCTGAACTGATAACCCTTGGAGCGAATGGTCTTGATCCGTTTAGGCTCGGTCGCGTCGTCGCGCAGTTTGCGGCGCAGCTTCGAGATGCGGCCGTCGATCGAACGATCGAGGCCGTCGAACGCGATGCCGCGCAGCAGCAACGTCAGGTCGGCGCGGCTGACCACTTCGCCGGCGCGGCACGCAAGGGCCCACAGCAGGTCGAATTCGGTCGACGTCAGGCGCGGCACGCTGCCGTCGGGAAGGTGGACGCGGCGATCCGTGCGGTCGATCGAGAGCTTGCCGAACGTGAACCGCTGCGGCGATTCCGGCCCGCGGTCGGCCGGCTGCGGGCGTGCCCGCCGCAACTGCGCCTTGATCCGCGCGAGCAGGATGCGCGGCTCGACCGGCTTGCGGAGAAAGTCGTCGGCGCCCAGTTCCAGGCCGAGCAACTCGTCGAACGGTTCGTCGCGGGCCGTCATCATGATGAGGATGCCGTCGTATTGCGTGCGCGCCGCGCGGCAGATCTCGAAGCCGTCCTTGCCCGGCAGGTTGATGTCGAGCAGCACCAGGTCCGGGCGGCTCGCGATGATCGTCGTCGCCGCGCCCGTGCCGTCGGACAGCGTGTCCACCTGGTAATGATGCTGGCGCAGATAGTCGGCGATCAGCGCGGACAGGGGGACGTCGTCTTCGACGAGCAGGATTCGGATGGGCATCGCGGAACGAGGGGGGAAACGGGAAAGTGGCGAGCGGTCAGGCCCAGTCCGAACGCGGGGTAGCCGACGCGACGTGCATGGTACTGCGCGACATTCCGACGGAATGTGACGAAATCTGATTCGTTCGGTGAGCGTATCGATGGGGGGACCGCCGCTGCCTGGCGAAGCGGCGAATGGCTGTCGGCGTGCAGACGCACGTTTGGCCGAAACGGTCGGCGCGATAGCCGGCGCGGGGCCGGCGAGGATGCGTGATCGGGCATCCTTCAGACGAAAACGTTTGCGGAAAATCCGTTGTTCCCACCGTCGTCTGTATGGGCAAAACCGAGGCCAGGCAAGGTTACTCGACATATCATTACAAAATATTACCAATGTCGCCGAGTATCCGTCCCTACAATTTCGGCACCTGTCGCGCGCGCCGGACGGATCGCGATTCGTTGCAGGTGCGCGGGGCGGGGAGCCGGGTCGCGCCACACGAAATCCACGCGGGGATCATCGCGCCGAAGGCGGCACCGCCGCCTCGAGCCGCGCTTTCCGCGCGGGCACCCGATCCGTTTCCCGTCCGGCAACACGAAGCGGATATTCGCTTCCTTTGGGAATGGCATGAGATTCAGAAAACGCACCAGTTATGTCGATGCAACACGGTGGTTCGCCGACGGCGATCATGACCGGGTGAAGAGCCGTCACGGCGTTTGGGCCATCGCGACGCCGGAAGGCTGGCGCACGGTGAAGCCGGGCGACTGGATCCTGCTCGATGAATGCGGAAACTGCTGGCCGATGGACGACAGTCTTTTCAGGCATTTCTACGAACCGGCAGCGGAGTGAGGCGGCCGCCGGATTAACGCGGTATTCGCGTCTATCGACGCCTGCGCGAGAACAGCAACGAATCGGCGTCGTTGAAGCGGATACGTTCCGGTTCGCCATACCCGGCCTTCTCCGCCACGCGGATCGACGCGACGTTGGTCGGCGCGATCAGGCACACGCTGCGCTCGAAGCGCTGCTGCCCGTCGAGCCACGCCAGCGCGGCCGCGAGCGCCTCGGTCGCATAGCCCTTGCCGTGCGCCCAGCTCGCGAGCGCCCAGCCGGCTTCCGGCACGCCGCGCACCGACGGCTCGATGTTCCGGTGGAAATCCGCGAAGCCGAGATCGCCGACATAGCGCCCTGACGCCTTCTCGCGAATCGCCCAGTAGCCGTAGCCGAGCAGCGGCCACAGCCCGCGATACGCGAGCAGGCGCATCCACGAATCGCGCGGCGCGGACGGCTGGCCGTTGAAGATGTGCGCGACGACCGCCGGCTCGGCCCACATCGCCGCAAGCGCGTCGAAGTCGCCGAGCGGATGGCCTTCGAGGACGAGGCGGGGCGTGTCGAGAACGGGCGGGGAAGAGACCGGCGGCATCGAGGTTTCCGGAACAGGGTTGAACAGAACAACCAGGCCGTCAAGGCGCCGAAATCATATCAAAACCCCTGCGCGGCGGTGGCGGCGTCGCGCAGCCGCTGTTGCCCGATGCAACGGGCAATCCGCATGGCCGCGGGCATCCCCGCCGTGGAACCCCGTGCGGCCGCAACCGGCAATCGGGCTCCTCCCGTGCAAGGCAAGGCCGCTCGCGGGCGGCGGCCTATTTCCGGCTTTTCAGGAAGGTCCGCCCTTCGGCCGTGATCGACGCGCCGGAGCGGCCGTGCACCGGATGACTGACGAAGCCGGCGCTGACGAGCTCCCGCGCGATCGACCAGCCGAGTGCCGGCGCATCGCGTCCGTAGCGGACATCGGCGAGGCGTTCCAGCGCCCAGATGGCGGAGGCGGACAGGTTGGGAGTGTTGGACATGTCGGTATCGCTCATCGCTTCCTCGGGGAGTGGAGATTCGGGGGGCGCGGCGCAATGCCGCGAGACGGGTGGCGCAAGCATCAGCGCGCCTGGAGCAGCGGCAGCAGCGCGTGCAGCGCGGCTTCTTCATCGGGCCCGGTGGCCAGCACCTGGGCCGACGTGCCGCCGTGTACCTGCAGCGACGCGATGGCCGCGCTGTCCTTCGCGTTCCCGCTGAGCCCGTTCGCGATCAGCAGGATGTCGCTTTCGAAGCGGCGCGCTGCGTCGGCGGTTGCGTCGCGGGCGGCGGCACCGCGGTTGCGGTTCCACGCCGAGCCGATCTGAACGTACACAACGGTTGCCACGATGCTGGAAATCCTCCGGACGGGGGCGGGATCGATGTGCGGCGTGCACCGTCGGGCCGGGCTTTCGCGGTTTTCCGCGGGAGCGCGGCGCGCGATCCGGTGCGAACTTGCAGACATCCTCAGTAAAGCTGCCTTCAAGTTCGCTGAATATCGTGAAGTCGAGGATTATAATGCATCGGTCAGAATATGTGTATTGCATTATAATGTCGTGTGCGCCGATGGCGACCTGCCGCGTCCCTGGCAGGCGTGTCCCGGTTGCATGACCGGCCGGGTGCGCAACCTGCCCGCCCGGCATTTTCCTGACCGATCCAACTCCTCCCGAATGGAAGCTGCAATGAACGCCGCCCCCGCCTGCCCGCAATGCGCGATGGAAAACACTTACCCGGACGGCACGCTGACCGTCTGCGCCGACTGCGGCCATGAATGGTCGGCGGGTGCCGAAGTGCTCGACGAACCGGCGGGTGACGTCGTCAAGGATGCGAACGGCAACGTGCTGTCGGACGGCGATTCGGTCGTGCTGATCAAGGATTTGCGCGTGAAGGGCTCGTCGATCACGCTGAAGATGGGTACCAAGGTGAAGAGTATCAGGCTCGTCGGCGGCGATCACGAAGTCGATTGCAAGACCGACATGGGCGGCTTCATGCTGAAGGCCTGCTACCTGAAGAAGGTCTGAGCGCACGTCGCGCCCGGCCGTTTTCGCCCGATTGCCCGCCCATGATCGACGATCCAGCTTCCTACGACGCGTTCGTCAAATTCCTGGCGGCGCCGCTGAACGACGGCCGGCCGTTCGTGCTGGAGACACGGCATGCGCTGTCGCTGCACTTCGATCATTTCGCGACGCAGAGCTTCATGTCGCTGCGCGATCCCGTGCGGCTCGAGCTCGGTTATACGCGCGTGATGATGGGCTTTCTGCTGCTGCAGCCCGAGCCTGCGCACATCTGCATGCTCGGGCTCGGCGGCGGTTCGCTCGCGAAATATTGCTACCGGCACCTGCCCGGTACGGCGATCGACGCGGTCGAGATCAATCCGGACGTGATCGCGCTGCGCGACATATTCAGGATTCCCGCCGATGATGCACGGTTCTCGGTGATATGCGCCGACGGCGCGGATCATGTGAACCGGGCGGACGTCCGGACGGACGTGATCCTGCACGACGCGTTCGTCGCCGACGGCACGCCGGGCCGGTGTACCGGCGCGGCCTTCCTCGACGCGTGCCGCGCGCGCCTGGGCGACACCGGCGTGCTGGCGATCAACTTGATGGACGACGATCCGGCGCTGCCGCGGCATCTCGAGCACCTGCGAACGGTGTTCGGCGCGTCGTATACGCTGGTGCCGTGCGGCGACGACAACAACTTCGTCGCGTTCGCATGGAAGCACGACACCCGGCTGCCGTCGTTGCGGATCCTGCTCGAACGCGCGCTCGCGTGCGAGCAGGCCGGCACGCTGAAGCTGGCGGCCACGGCGAGGCGCATGAAGGCAGGGGAGAACGTCGATCCGCGGCGGCTGACGCGGCGCGCGCAAGCGCGCGGGCGATGGGAAATCGGCGCATGACCGGCGTGTGACCGCCGTCGCGGGCGCGGCCGGTGTGGCCGCGCTTACTTCACGCGCTTGCCGAGCGCGCTCTTGGTCTTGTACGTGACGCCGTGCCGGTCGAGATAGTCGCGGATCAGTTGCCGCACGACTTGCGACGGCGTGAGATCCTGCTCCGCGCAGAGCATTTCGAAGGCTTCCTTCTTCGCGGGGTCGATCAGGACGGTCAGGCGGGCGGTTTTCGTTTCCATGACGGGTCGAGCGTGGTCGGTATGTTAATCAAATTATAATCGATCCGACTTCGGTGCCGCCGCCGGAACGAGGGCCTCGGGGCCGATCAGCGGCTACCGCGGAGCAGCGCGAGCAGATCGTCGATCACGGGAACGATCGCGAGCATCACGAGCACCGCGGCGAGCGGCACCGTCGATACGTAGCCGACATGCTTGAAGCCGATCGCGCCGGCCAGCCCGCCGACGAAGAACGACGTGAGCATCATCGCGTGAATCCTCAGTTTCGAACGGTTGGCGATCACCGCATGCGCGTCGACGTCGATGGCCGACCGGTTCCAGTAGAACAGCTTCCCGAGTTCGATGCCGAGATCGGTCACGATGCCCGTCATGTGCGTCGTGCGGATCTCAGCGCCCGAGAGCTTCGTGATCGTCGCGTTCTGCAGCCCCATGATGAAGCACAGCAACGTCACGGTCACGGGCACGAAGAAGGTTTCCCACAGCGCGAGGTGGCTGCCGAGCAGCCCGAACAGGAGCAGCAACGCGGCCTCGACCAGCAGCGGCAGCACGAACTGGCTATGCAGCCCGCGGCGGCGCCCCCAGTTGACGAGGATCGCCGAGCAACTGGCGCCGAACAGGAACGACCCCAGCGAACTGATGCCGGCCAGGGCCAGCCGGACGTCGCCGAGCGCCGTCTGGTCGGCGATCGCGGACACGATGCCGCTCATGTGCGACGTGTACTGCTTGACCGCGAGAAAGCCGCCGGCATTGGCCGCGCCGGCGACGAAGGCCAGCGAAAACCCGAGCTGACGGTTCGCGGTCGCGCTGCGGTGTTTTCCGGTCAGGTTTCGAAAGTACTGCGCTGGCATAAGGGTTTCGCTCAATCGCCGCGGATCGCGGGCACGGACGGGAAAGCCGGCGCCGGGCGGCAGGGTGGGCACGCTGCCTGCGCCGGAGACCGGGTCTGTCGAATCATGTGATGAACATGATAATGTCATTATCATACTCTGTTAGCCGGATGGGGCTTTCAGTACAATATGCCCGGTACGACCGGCCTGTGGCTTCGCTGCCGCGCGGCCCGCGTTTGCGATTCCTTCGACCCACCGCTTCATGACCCCGATCAAGTTCATCCTTCGCTACACGGCGATCCCGTTCACGGCCATCGTGGCCGTGGTGCTCTGGACTGTCATACCATCGTCGAAAGAGATCGATGCGAGACAATATGCGGCGCTGTCGCGCGCCTACGCGAGTTTCCCGCTGCCGTTCCGGCGCGAGATCTCGGAAGCCATGGATCACGGCCGGCTCAACGACCGGCGCTACCAGGCGCTCGTGCGCGATTCGCTGGGCAACGGGGTCGCGCTGGACTGGCCCGCGTCAGGCGTCGGCGGCATCGCCGACGAACGGAATAAACTGGCCGAACTGATTCAGGCCGATTCGGATCTTCAAAGGCAACAGCAATGAAAACCCTGCTGGTTTCTGTGGCATTCGCGATGATCATCGCGAGCTTGATCTTCGCGCTGTATTTCATGAATCACGATCGCGGCAAATCCAAGCGGATGGCGTGGTCGCTCGCGGCCCGCGTCGGGCTGTCGGTCACGCTGTTTCTGTCGCTGCTGATCGCGTACAAGCTCGGCTGGATCGAGCCGACCGGATTGCCGATCGGACGTTGAGCGGGGCGCCTCGCGGCATGCGGGGCGTTCTCGTAAATGCGAGTTTGGTTATCTAATCATGGTGTTGTGATAAGAATACTTATCCTGACGTCGTTGATGTAAATGAATCCCGTTGGCGGAAGTGCCGCTTCGGCTGTGCCGCCGAGGCCATTCGCGGGCGCCAACAGACGCAGAGGCGACCGGCGCTAGCGGCCCGACCCGTCGGCCGGACCATGCCGATACGCGCGCGGCGAACAACCCACGATGCGCTTGAATGCGTGTCCGAACGCGCTGTCCGAGTCATAGCCGAGCCGCTGCGCGATCGCCGATATCGAGACGTTCGAACGTCGCAGCTCCCGCATCGCAAGTTGTATCCGCCAGCGCAGCACGTATTCGAGCGGCCCGAATCCCAGCCGTCGCTTGAAGTGCAGCGCGAACGTCGAGCGCGACACGTGGCAGCAGGCCGCGAGTGCGTCGACGCTCCAGCGTCGCGCCGGCTCTGCGTGAATGGCGGCCAGCGCCGCGCTCACCCGCGAATCCGCGAACCCCGCAAGCCACCCGACATCGCCGTTCGCACCGTCGTCCACATAGCGCCGCAGGATCTGCACCAGCATCATGTGTCCGAGATGCCGGACCATCAGCGACCCGCCTGGCGACGACGCACCGAATTCCTGCGCGAGTTGCTGCAGCGCCCAGCGCAGCACCGCCGCCTGTTCGGAGCCGCCGTTCACGACGACGACGGGCGGCAGGCTGCCGAGCAGCAGCGGCATGCCTTCTTCGTACACGAAGCGGCCACCGATCAGAAAGCAATCCGCCGGCTCGCCAAAGTGCGCGATACCGCGTTCGACATTCCGATAGACGTCGGCGGCCGGCACCGGGGCGAGCGCGGGATCGCTCGCCAGCGAAAACGCGCGCGGCGAAGCGAGCAGGAAACAGTCCCCCGGGCGCAGCCGGACAGGCGGCCCCGCTCCGTCGACGGTCAGCCAGCAGCTTCCTTCGACCACCGCGTTGAACTTGACCCCGTCGGGCGGCGGAATCGCGACTGCCCACGCACCGCCGGCGCGCAGACCGGTGAAAAACGAATCGCGCGTTTCCAGCAGCGACAGCACTTCCGACAGCGGATCCATGCGCAACTCCCGGACGATCTCGACGAAAAACCGGATTCTATTGCATTCACAGTCCGGGTGCGTGCCCCGAGAATGGGCTCGTGCGGTGACGTGACCGGCGGGCGGCCGCGTGCCGTGCGTATCATTCCTGGAGCCTTCAATGACGAGCAGGCAACACCCCCTTCATTCCGGATTCGGCGCCGCGTCGACGGCGAGCGATGTATTGGCCGGTCTCGACCTTCGAGGCAAAACCGCCATCGTCACAGGCGGCCATTCGGGTCTCGGCCTCGAGACCACGTGCGCACTGGCGCAGGCCGGCGCGCAGGTCATCGTCGGCGCGCGGAGCGCCGATGCCGCGCGCGACGCGACGCGCGGGATGGCCGGCGTCGAGAGCGCGGCACTCGACCTCGCCGATCTCGCGAGCGTGGCCGCATTCGCCGCGCGGTTCGTCGACGCGCGGCGCGACGTGCATATCGTCATCAACAGTGCGGGCGTGATGGCGTGCCCCGAGACGCGCGTCGGCGACGCCTGGGAAGCGCAGATCGCCGTCAATCATCTCGGCCACTATGCGCTGGTCAACCGGCTGTGGCCCGCGCTCGCGCATGGGCACGGCGCCCGCGTGGTCGCGGTGTCGTCGCTCGGGCACCGGCTTTCGCCGATCCGCTGGGATGACGTTCAGTTTGCGCACGGCTACGACAAATGGCTCGCGTACGCGCAGTCGAAGACCGCCAATGCGCTGTTCGCGGTGCAACTCGACGCGCTCGGCGCCCGGTTTGGCGTCCGCGCCTACTCGTTGCATCCGGGCAAGATCGCGACGTCGCTGCAACGTCATCTCACCCGCGAGGAGATGATGGCGCAGGGCTGGGTGGACGAGCACGGCGTGCCGATCGACCCGACTTTCAAACGCCGGCGCAGGGCGCGGCGACGCAGGTGTGGGCCGCAACGTCGCCGCGCCTCGCCGAAATCGGCGGCGTTTACTGCGAGGATTGCGACATCGCGGTGGTGACGCGCGGCAACGAGGAGTCGGGCGTGCGACCGCACGCGATCGATCGGGAGGACGCTGAACGTCTGTGGGGGTGGTCCGCTGCGTTGACGGGTGTCGACGCCTTCGCGCCACGCCGCTGACGCCGGAGCGAGCGCCGGGAACCGCTCGGGCCCGGGCCGGGTTGGCGAGTCGGCGCACGGGTTCTGCTGGAACGGCGCGGCGGGCTGAGCGTTGTCTCTGCGCGCCGCGAGCGGATGGTTTCGTGCGCGGGCATCATCGTGACCGTGCGTCGCAGGCCCATCCGGCGCCGACACGGCAGCCATGCGCGACCATTCCCGGCGCACGCATAACAAAAGCTGAAATCGGCTTTTCACGTGCGCGGGACGCGTCCCTATACTTTGCGATGCCGCGATCGCACTTCGCCGCGACGCACCCGATCACCTCCCACAAGGATTTTCCCGATGACTGCCCGTGATGCCGTCGATCCACGCGACGCGTTGCGCGACGCGCTCGCCACGCTGGCCGATCTCGCGAACGCGATCGGCCAGGATGCCGCGCAACGCGAGGCACGCCGCGAACTGCCGTTCGAGGGTTTCGCGATCTTTCGGCGCTCGGCACTGGGCGCGCTGCGGATTCCGGTGGCACGCGGCGGCCTCGGCGGCACGCTGGTCGATCTGTTCGATACGATCGCGACGCTGGCCGCCGCCGATTCGAATCTCGCGCACGCCTTGCGCATTCACTACGACCAGACCGAGACGCTGCGGCTGTCGCCGCGCACACCGTTCAACGACGTGCAGCTCGAACGCGTGCTGGCCGGCGCGATCTTCGGCGGCGCGTCGACCGAGCTCGGCACGTCGCGGCCGGGCGAAAACACGACCGTGTTGCGCCGGGACGGCGATCACCATCGGGTCACGGGACGAAAATACTATTCGACGGGCACCGCGTTTGCCGATTTCGCGCGCATCAACGTGGAAAACGAGCAGGGCGACGCGCTGGCCGTGATCATTCCCGTCGCGCGCGACGGGGTGCAGGTGCTCGACGACTGGGACGGGATGGGGCAGCGCATGACGGCGAGCGGCAGCCTGCTGCTCGACAACGTGCAGGTGTTCGCGGACGAAGTGACCGCGCGCGACGGGTCGACGCTCGTCGGCCGCCATTGCGGCGCGCTGCGGCAGCTGCATCTCGTCGCGACGGCGGCGGGCATCGTGCGCAACGTGGTGGCCGATGCACGTCGCTACGTGCTCGTGCACGGACGCCCGGCGCTGCACAGCCCGGCGCCCACCGCGCACGACGACCATTTCGTCCAGCAGGTCGTCGGCGAGCTGTCCGCGCACAGCCACGCGATCGACGCGCTCGTGCGCGAAAACGCGCGGGCGCTCGATCGCTCCGCCGACGCGATCGAAGCGGGCGACGCCGACGCGCATGCGCACGTGCTCGACAGCGCGCTCGCGACCGCGCGCACGCAGCTGATCGTCAGCAAGCTCGCGCTGCATGCGGCCGAGCGGCTGTTCGAAGTCGGCGGCGCGTCGGCGACGGCGCGCGCGCACAACTTCGACCGGCACTGGCGCAACCTGCGCACGATCTTCAGTCACAACCCGCTGCTGCACAAGGCACGCGTGATCGGCGACTACGAACTGAACGGCGTGACGACGCACCTGACCGAAGGGCGCGTGTTCTGATCGCACCAGGCCGGCTGCCGCGGCCGGACGTCAGCGCCGCAAGCCGGCTTCGCGCAGCAACGGCAGCACGCGTTCGCCGAAGAAGTCGAGGTCGGGCTTGAAGTCGTAGAAGCTCAGCTGGATACCGTCGATGCCGGCGCGGTGCAGCCGCACGATGGTGTCGGCGACTTCGTCGGGCGAGCCGGTGATCGAGATGTTGCCGCCGATCGCACGCGCGGCCGTCTGCGAACGCTGGTCGAAGCCGCCGCGCCACGCATGCGCGTCGCTGTCGAAACGGTGAAAGCTGCCTTCGTCCGCGTGCGCGACGATCGCGTCGCGGTACGCGCGCGCTTGCGCCGCCGTCTCGCGGCAGATCACGAGCGGATTGAGCAGCGTGCGGATCGTCCGGCCGCGTGCGGCAGCGGCCGCCTTCACGCGGGCAGTATGCGCGGGCAGCGCGTCGATCGCCCGTTCGGCGTCGGGGCCGGCCGGGCTCGTGACGAACACGATGTCCGAATAGCGCGCCGCGAATTCGATGCCGGCGTCGGAGCCCGTTGCGTTGATCAGCAACGGGCGGCCGTAACGCGGCTTCGGCGTCACGAATGCGCCGCCCAGGCGCCAGTTCGACAGTGCCGGCGTATAACTGAAGTTGTCCGGTTGCGCCCACAACTGCTGGACCGCATCGAGGAATTCCGCGGCCATCTCGTAGCGTCGGTCGTGCTCGATCCGGTTCCAGCCGAACATCTCGTGTTCGATCGCGCGATGACCCGTCACGACGTTGATGCCCCAGCGCCCGCGCGAGATGTGATCGAGCGTCGCGGTGAATTTCGCGAAATGCAGCGGATGCCACGGCCCGTAGAGCACGTGGGTCGTCGCGACGAGGATGATCCGCTCGGTGCGCGCGGTCAGCGCGGCCAGCGTCATGAACGAGTCGAGCGCCTGGCCGTCGAACACGCCGCCGTAGCCGCCTTTCGGCAGCCACTGCGACAGTGCGAACACCAGATCGAAGCCGAGTGCCTCGGCGCGCGCGACCAGATCGGCGTTGTAGTCGAAGGTCCAGTCGGTGGAACGCGGCAAGGTCGACGCGCTCCATCCGCCGGCCTGGATCGGCAGGAACAGCCCGAGCATCAGCGGCTGCGCGAGCGCTCGCGACACGGGGCTGTCGGGGAAATCCGCCGGTGAACGGACGTCGACGAACGGCGACGGCGCGAGCGGGGCGGCAAGGGAGGTGTCGCTCATGGCTTGCTCCTGGCGAGGGTGGCGCGCGCCGGGCAACGGCGACGGGCGCGACGCCCGTCCGGTTCGGCGTTCACGCAGGCGGCCTCGCGCGGCGAAACGCACATTCTCGGCAACCGGGCACGGCGCGGCAAACAACGAATCCCGCTTTGCTTATCGCGCCGCCCCCGATACGCGTGCCGTCAGAACTTCACGCGCAGCCCGCTGACGAACGCGAGCTGCCGGTTCGTCGACGACGCGCTGCCGATGTTCGAGATCGCGGCGATCTTGCGATAGCCGCCCGACGTGGCCGTGCTCGCATCGCCGGCCGCGAGCTGGTAGATGCCCGATACGTAGATGTCGGTGCGCTTCGACAGCGCATAGTCGAACCCGAGCGTGAACTGGTGCCAGCGCGGCTTCAGCGTCTGGCCGCCGGTGCCCGGCAGGCCGCTCGCGCGCCCGTCGGTGAACGTATAGACGCCGATCAGCGTGGCGGCCGGCGTGATCTGGTAGCGCGCGTTCACGTCGTAGTTGTTGAACTTGCGCGACGAGCCGTCGACATAGTCGAGTTGCGTGTGGCTCCAGGCGAAGCCGACCGTCGCGCGGCCGAGCGCGTAGTTCGCGCCCAGCGCCCCGATCTGCTGCTTGAGCACACCGCCGTTCAGCCCGTAGAAGAATGCACCGCTGTAGTCGTTGCCGGTGGTCGAGGTTGCGCCGCCCACCGCGCCGCTTGTGTTCGACGTCGCGTTCGGGTGATTGAACCGCACGTAGCCGCCGCCGACCGACAGCGGGCCGTTCACGTAGTTCGCCGATGCACCCCAGGCGTTGTTGTTCGAGAAACCCGTGCCCGCTCCGCCGTTCGCCTGGTTGCTGAATGCATAGAGCAGGTCGGCCGTGAAGCCGGCGATCGTGTCGCTGCGGAACTTCACCGCGTTGTTCAGCCGGAAGCTCTGGTTCAGGTTGTCGTTGTCGCCCACGTGGGTGGCCGGCGACCAGAAGCCGGCGCCCGAGTACTGCGCGACGAGGTCGGTGATCGGCTCGTACTGGCGGCCGAACGTCAGCGTGCCGAGGCCCGACTTGGCGAGACCCACGTACGCGGAGCGGCCGAACAGACGGCCGCCCTGGCCGAGGCCGCCGTCGCTCGGCCGGAACCCGCTTTCGAGCGTGAAGACCGCCTGCAGGCCGCCGCCGAGATCTTCCGCGCCTTTCAGGCCCCAGCGGCTGCCGCTCAGCTTGCCGCTCGTCTGCTGGATGTTGCTCGCGCCGCCCTGGTTGTTCGTATACGCGATGCCGGCGTCGACGACGCCGTACAACGTCACCGAGCTCTGCGCATACGCACTGACCGAACCGATCGAAACCAAACCCAGTACTACCGATTTTTTGATCATCGCTATCCTCTGTTTTTTATGGGTACGTCCGTGAGGATCACGATGCTATTGACGACGGCCGCGCCGACGAACGGTCGATCCGTGGTTTGTAAATCGTCGCGCGGCCGATTTGTAATGTGCAGGGTCGCCGGCCCGGCATGTCCGTCGTGATCGCGTCCGGCGTGCATGCTGCGGCGAACACATCGCCTGGACCGCATACGGCGGGCAGCGGCAACCCATGCGCGATGTCATATCGATCGATGAAATCGTTCGATATCCGCAATATATGCAGACCCGACCGCGATGTTTTTATGCAACGCCGCGCTAGGCGGCGTAGCACCGATGCGCTATGCGGTCCCGCATATCGATTCCGCAAAACGTTGGTAGGGCCGCACGACGCGTGACGGTAGAGTCGGGCATCCGGTCGCGGGCCGGCATGCGCCGGGAATCGACGCGCACACGGGTGCATGCGTCCCGGCCGGGTGGATCAACGAACATGGGAGCCGATTGACATGAGTCGCGATGTACTGTTTCTGCTGGAACCGGGCTTTGCCGATCCGAAGCATCCGGGCCAACGCTTCGTCTGTCCGCATGGACTGTCGATCGAAGGACTGCTGGCGAGCGCGCCCGATCGTGCCGGCCGCCTCGACGTGAAACGCGTCGGGTTCGAGCGGCCGCGGGCCGCGGTGATCGACGCGCTCGACGATACCCATCAGGGCCTGCCGGTCCTCGTGCTCGGCCGCGACCAGCCGGCGCCGGACGACGCGCAGACGCTCGGCGACGTGCGCTTCGTCACCGACGCGCGCCGCATTCTCGAGCTGCTGGCCGAGCGCCACGGATTTCCGGCGCTGCATTGACACGCCGGTTCCGGCAACCCATTCAATCGACAGGAGCACCCGATGTCGTCAATCTCGGCGTCACGCCGCCGCCTGCTGCTCGCCGGCGCCGCGGTAGTGGCGGCACCCCTGGCCGCGAGGTCCGTGTTCGCGGCGCCGGCCGTCAACACCGATCTCGCCGGCACGACGTTGCGCGTCGCGACCTACAAGGGCGGCTGGCGCGCACTGCTGCAGGCTGCCGGGCTCGGCGACACGCCGTACCGGATCGACTGGCGCGAGCTGAACAACGGCGTGCTGCATATCGAGGCGCTCAATGCCGATGCGCTCGATATCGGTTCGGGCAGCGAAATCCCCGCGGTGTTCGCCGCGCGCCAGAAAGCCGACGTGCGGTTCATTTCGCGGGTGCGCGAAGACCTGAACAACCAGGTCACGCTCGCGCGCAAGGACACGCCGATCCGCAGCATCGCGGCGCTGAAGGGCAAGCGCGTCGGCTATGTGCGTGCGACGACGTCGCACTATTTTCTGTATCGTCAGCTGACGGAGGCCGGCCTCGGTTTCGACGACATCCAGCCGATCAACCTGTCGCCGACCGACGGTTTGTCGGCGTACGATCGCGGCGACATCGACGCGTGGGCGATCTACGGCTACAACGGCCAGCTCGCGCGCAATCGCTACGGCGCGCGCGTGCTGAAGACGGGGAAGGGCTATCTGTCGGGAAATTTTCCGGTGTACGCGAATTCCCGGGTGCTCGACGATGCGCGCCGGCGCGCGGCCACCGCCGATCTGCTGCTGCGGTTCCGGCACGCGTATGCGTGGGCGAACGGGCGCTTCCGCGACTATGCGCTCGCGCAGAACCGCGAGACGCGCGTGCCGGTTGCCGATCTCGTCGCGATGTTCGACCAGCGCAGCGAAGACTTCGCGCTACTGCCGGTGACGCCCGACGTGGTCGCGCAGCATCAACAGGTCGCCGATGTGTTTACCCGGATCGGCGTACTCGACGGGCCGGCCAACGTCGCACCGTTGTGGGATACGTCGTTCAATTCGGTGGTTGCGGCGGGGTGACGCGCCGCTGCCGGGCGCTGCTCATGTGAACGGGCGATGCGACGGGCCCGGCGGAATCAGGAGAACGTCGTCGCGACCATGATGCCGAATACCAGCCCGATCGCGATCCCGCTGAGCCGGCCGTAAATCGACGCGCGAACATTGTCGTCGAGCACGAACGGCGAGCGCTTGTGCTTCCAGATCGTGCTCAGCGCCACCGGGCGGGTGAGCAGCGCGATGCATGCGATCAGCACGGGCGTGGCGATGAGCATCGCGATGCGCTGCCCGTTCCAGTCGACGCCGTGCATGGCAAGCGAAACCAGCGCGGCGAGCGGCACCTCGACGCACAGGCCGAGCAACGAGCCGCTGACGAATGAATCTCCCGGGGACTGGAACATGATCGGTCCTGGCGTTCGAATGAAATCGGCAACGCGGTCGAGCTGCCGAGGGAAAACTCCACGGCCGGCGCCCGCGGCCGGTCGACCGTGGGCGGCATCGGCGAGGATGACGGCCGGATGGTAAGGCAAATTGCCGGCCGGTTGTCGGTCATTCAAGCTATTTAACAAATGCCCGGCGCCGCAGCATTTTCATCCTGCATCGGGCGCCGGCGCGATCGTGATCGTCGGGCAATCGGGCCGGGTACGACGCACCGGCGTGCGTCTTCAGGAATCCGTCGTTCTTCATTACAATCGGACATCGCTTGTCGAGCGAACGGATGTGTCGATACGAAGCTGCTGAAATGGATTCACCGCGATATCGTATGACGATAACGAATATTCGATTGCTGCCCGGCAACCGGTCTCGCGCGCAAGAACCTGCAGCCGGACTGACTCGATACGCGCCACCTTTTCGCCACCACACGCATGAACACGTCCGATAACAACGAGACCAGCCGCCGCCATCTCGTCGCCTTCGCGATCGACGACAACCGGCAAGCCTGGTACGAGATGGTCATTCCGTTCATCGTCTCGCTGCGCGCGACGGACTACCGCGGGCGCATCGGCGTCATCGGCTACGGCTTGTCCGCCGACAAGCAGCAGCGGCTGCGCGATAACGGTATCGAAGTCTATGCCGGGGCAGGCGTCGGCGACCTTTCGTGGGATCGCTACATCTCCGCGGCCGCGGTCTTCGACGCCGATCCGGAACTGCAGACGCTCGCGCTCTACGACGCCGATATCTGGTTCCCGGGGCCGCGATTCGATATCTTCGACGTCGCGACCGATGACGATCTGCTGCACGTCGCGCCCGATGCCCACTTCTGCGCGTTCGTGATGTCGCCGATCATCGGCGAGCGGCGGGACGCGCTGGTTCGTCAGTGCGTCCAGGACGTACTCGATCGGGTCGGGCATCCGTTGCAGGCGGGGCTCGTCGTGGGCGGCCGAGCGCCGTGGGCGCGGTTTGCGCAGTATGTCCGCGAGCAGGCTGGACGCATCGGCCTGGACTTCGCCGGGATCCACGGGCTCGATACGACGTTCCTGCATCTGTGGGGCGGGCTGGGGCAGGTTCGCCTCGTCGGCTGCGAACAGAATTTCGTCACGAAATGGGGGCTTCACGAGCGGCACGATTTCGATGCCGTGCAAATCCTGCTCGAGCATCAGGGCAAGCCGATCCGCGGCCTGCACATGACGGGCGACGTGCGCTTCCTCAATCACTGGCGATATCTGTCTCGCGATGCCGAGCAGGCGATCGCGCTCGGCCAGGCGTTCGCGTTGCCGCCCGAACCCGGCATGCGGGAACAGCCGGCCGCCCTCGACGCGCTTCCGTTCGAACGCCTGGCCGCCAACGGGCTGGCGCTCGTGGCCGCGCACGAGGACGTGCTGCCGGATGTCCCGCGTCTCGCCGCGGGAGCGTCGTTCCGGCACCCGCAGGGCAGTGCGCTCAATGCATGGGCGGCGCACACGGTCGAATTCGAGGTGACGCGCGAACGGACGGTGCTGGACATCGGGCTGTCGCACCTGAGCGGCCAGCCGTCGGCGCCCCGGGCGCATGTGGCGCGCAACGGCGAAAGCGTCTCGCTGCAGGCGCCGTACAAGATCAGCGTCTCGACGCAACCGGGCGACCGCATCGTGTTGAGCGCGCTCACGTTGCCGGGGCAGGCATGCCATACCGCGTGGGATATCGTCGTGCGACACGCGTGATGCCGCGGCTGCCGGGCATGCAGTAGGCCGATACGTGCCGGCGCGGATGCGTCAGGCGGCGAAGATCCGGCGCTGGTAGTCGAGGATCAGGCGATCGATGTCCTGCGCGACGCGCGGCGGCTCGCTTTTCGGTTCGAGCCAGAGCCATCGCATCATCCGGTAGCGCGCCTCGACGCACATCAGCCAGGCGTCCCAGTCCGACCAGTGGCGCAGCAGCGGGATATTGCGAATGTCCCGCAATCCGTCGCGGATCTCGTACACGTGGAAATGCTGGCTCGCGCGCTGGCTCAATTCGTCGAATGCGCGGGCGGCCTGCTCCGGGTCGGACAGCAGGAAATCGTGGATCTCGATGATCACGTGGCTGCCGGAGAGCTGTTCCAGCAGCGTGTCGTCGAACAGGTCGAATTCCGCGCCTTCGATATCGCACAAGATGACGCGTTCGGCCGGCGCGCCGCCGTGCTCCGACAGGATCGCCGGCAGGTCGCGATCGGCCTTGCCGTAGACCGCGACGCGATCCGCCAGCCCCATCTCCGCGGCGCGGTGCTGGATGGCCTGGCGGCGCTGCTCGTCCATCTCGAAGCACAGGCTGCGGGCAAAGACGTTGTTCCGGACCAGGCCGATGCCGAAGATCCCGTCGGCGGCCCCGAGATCGACCAGCACCTTGTCGGGTGACCCGAGCGCCTCGAGGATCGCGCAGACGGCAATTTCATAGGTGCCGAGCAGGTAGCCGCCGACCGCGACTTCCGCCCAGTGACTGAAGCCGATCGGAAACCCGCGAAGGATGCCGTACTGGACGATCGAGCCGGTCTGCTCGCGCAGCAACTGCGACAGATAGTGCAGGCGAAGATTCGCGGCCTGGATCGAGCTTTGGCTGAAGTACTGCGCGTGGTCCATTTTTTCGTTCTCGCTGGGTGAGGAAGCACGTCGGAGCATGCGGCGATGGCCGGACGGGCGTCTTCCGCGGAGGCGAGCGCGTCGTCCTGCTCGGACGAGAATATAGCGCGTTGCCGGCGTATCGCCAGCATGGCATGAACCCGGACGATGCCGGGCGGCGGGCCGGCGGGGCAGCGCAATGGGTTGAACGAACGTGTCGTCTGCTTGGGCGGATGCTTCGGTCACGGTGCCGCGTCGACGCCTCTGCAATGATCCGCCGATCAACCGCCCGAGAATCGCAGGCGGTTGACCGGCAACGGTCCCCGTCGTTCGCGTGAACGTCGCGTGACCGCGTCCGGCCAGCCTTCGATGCGAAGGACCGAAGGACGGCTGCGCGATCGCCCGACGTTCGACGGGTTCACGCACGCACCGTCAATTCACCCCGACCGCGCTCCAGGCCCGCGCGACCGTTGCGCTTTCGGCCGAGTTCGCGCCATACAGGTCGTTCGCCGCCTGGATCGACGCCCGTCGCGCGTTCGGGTAGCTCGAGTTGGCGTTCAGGTACACGGTCAGCGTGCGGTACCAGATCTTGCCGGCCTTCTCGCGGCCGAGGCCGCTGAAGGTCGTGTCGCCGTTGCAGACCAGTTGCGCCTTCGACAGGCCGGTGTCGGTCGACGGCACCGACGGGCCTTCCGACAGCAGGTAGAAGAAGCGGTTGCCGACGCCCGACGTGAAGTGCGGATCGTGGCGCGGATTCGACCACGAGAAGCCGCCGGACGGGTAACAGCTGAACGACCGGCCGTCGAGATCCTGCTTGTACATCTTGCGCAGGCCGCCGCTCACCACGCGCGCGCCGATCACGTAGTTGCCGGGATCGTTCGGGTTGTTCGCGTAGTACTTCACGAGCGTGCCGAAAATGTCGGACGTCGATTCGTTCAGGCCGCCCGCGTCACCCGAATAGTTCAGGTTGGCGGTGGCTTCGGTCACGCCGTGACTCATCTCGTGCCCGGCGACGTCGACTGAAACGACCGGTTTCGGCAGGCGAGTGCCCGGATCGCCGTCGCCATACACCATCACGTGCGACGACAGCCAGGCCGCGTTCGCGCCGGTCGTGCCGCTGCCGGTGTTGAAGACCACGTGAGCGTAGCTTTTCACGCCGCGGCCGTCGTTGAAGATGCCGTTGCGGTTGTGCGTGGTCTTGTAGTAGTCCCACGTCAACGCGAGCCCGTAGTCGATGTCCGCGGCGACCGTCTGCCGGTCGGTCGTCGTGTTGTTGCCCCACACGTTCGTGCTGCTCGTGAAGATCGGCAGGTCGGTCGCTTGCTCGACATCGTCCGAGCTCAGCCCACGGCCGTCGTAGACCGATCCGCTGCCGCGGCCCGGATCGAGCATCCGGTACGCGTTCGTGCCGGTCTGGTCCGTGGTGAGCGTCAGGTTGCCGTAGTACAGCGAGCGGCCGGTGCCGGTCGCGGCGGCGGTCTTGATCAGGTCTTGCGCGTCGAGCACGGTGCCGGTGCGTGCGTCGACGTAGTACAGCACCGCATCGCCGTGCGCTTCGGTGGCCTTGCCGTATACGCGCACCGCGTAGGCCAGAGCCGGCGCGACGTCGCGCGCGAACACGACGAGTTCCGCGTCATCGACACGGCGTACGTCCGAGTTGAAACGCGCGGCCGCGATGCGCGTGGCCCTGGACGCGCCGACATCGGGTGCGTTGCGTACCACCGCGCGGTTTCCGACCTTGCCGATCGTGGCGGCGAGATTGATCGGCGCGGGCTGAGTCAGGCTCGCTTGCTTCAACTGCCCGTTGCGCGAATGGACGACAACGTCGCCGCCTATCACGGGCAGGCCCGCGTGGAAGCGGTCGAAGCGCACGTGCTCGGTGCCGTCGGGATCGACGATCACGTCGCGTACCTGGAACTGATCGCCGTCCGCCGGCGCGTTCGCCTGCGGCCCCGCGAACTTCAACGTGCGTGCCGTGCCGCCGGTGGCGAGGCTGAAGGCGGACGGGTTCTGCTGGATCAGTTGCAGCGCTTTGTCGACCGCGGCCGACGGGTCGCCGGCCTGGGCAAAAGCGCTGAGACTCGCGACGGTAATCGCGGTGACGGGCAGCAGTCGAGACAGTTTCTTCATGTAATTCCCCAGATTATGAATGGGTTTGTTCGAGGAATGAATCAAGTGAAGACTTCCATACAAGACATGTCGCGAACAGCAGAGGCATGCTAGAGGGTGGTTTTTATAATTACAAGATATTTCCGGTTGGATTAAATTTTCATATCGCTATCGTTAATCAAGTCATGATTTGGTGATGGATTTGAAATGATCTTGTCGGCTTCATCGGAGGCCTCGCCGGCATTGCATCGGCGGTGGATGACTGCGAGGCGTCTCGTGACGCTCAGCGCGGCGCGGGACGCGGCTCGACGTGGGTCGGGAGGAATGAGCGAAGTGGAGCGGATTGAAAGCGGCCGCAGAAACTTGATTTATTAAACGTCGGTTTTGATTGTTTTCATTTGGTACTGAATTTGCGAGCATGAATAATGATTGAGATATTTCAGTTTTTTGATGTAGAAGACTTTGAATCCACGTTGAGATTTGGGAGGACGCCCGCTACGTAGCGAAATTTTGAACGTGAGGCCGTCAGATATTTTGATGCCGTGTTGATCGTGACCCGATGGCGGGTAATCCCGGTCGTGCAAGCTGCTGCCGGACTGATCGTGTGACGGATATCGAGGCCGGCGACAGGCTTGCCGGGACCGGCCCAAACATAGCCGCTGCCGGTGGCTGCTTCGTCGAAGCGGGCGGCGCACCGCCGCGGGCGCGGGTGGCCGGGTTTATCCGGCCGACGGCTCGATGCTTGCAAGGGAGCGACGGATCGACCGTGGAGACACGAGCTTTCCAGAATCAACTGAGGGCATTCAATCGCAGCAGGCAAGCTCGGAATTATCAATAAAAAAGAGCAAATATCCGCAAAATATCGGGTTTGCCCGATGGTGCGGTATCGTACAAAGAGCGCCGGCAAAGTGACGGATCATTGGCCCGTCGGATTCAGTGCTGTAAAAAAAACTGAGGTGAAATCTGATGTCGACGCGCCATTCAATGACATTTCGTTGATTAGGTGAGCGGCATTTAGCGCGCGATTATTCTCGGTCGATCCTCGGTCGGGCAGTCGTTCTCGTTGAAATTTCGTACTCCATGACGTGCGGGTGCCGCAGCATCCATGCGCGGGGGCACCTGTACGTCCGTTACTCGACGTCTTTCAGACGGATGCCGGACGGGACGAGGAGTGCTCGCATAGCGCCGATGAATTACCGTCCGGTTGCCGATTACGGTGAAAGGTCGACCGATTGATCTCGGCCGCCGGGATTTTATGCGCCGTTTGAGCAGGATTGATGCAAGGGTTTAATTCGGATTGATCGATATGTCGCGTCGTTCGAAAGTTTAAATCTATTTAACGTGTTGATCTGCGTCGCAATCGCGGCGTTGTTCGATGCCCCGCTAGATGGATTATCTAGCAATTTGAAACTGGAGAAATGCAATGCAAGAACTGAATCAACAGGAAATCGCACAAGTTTCCGGCGGCTACTACAGCGGCCCGGGCATCCCGTCGGCGTTGGGCAACATCATCGAATGGGGCGGCAGCACCGCGGAGAGCATCGGCAATGCGCTGACGTTCGGCATCTTCGCCGCACCGGTCAAGCAGGCATACAACATCGGCGAGACGATCACGACCGCCGCGGTGAACCTGCTGGACGGCCTGTTCGGCGGCCCGCAGTACTGAGTTGCCTGCATTGAGGCGACGCGGTAGCGGCCGCGTCTCCCGATGATGGAACTGACGATCCGGTATGCACGGGTCTTCCATGTATACCGGATCGCTTTTGCCTGTTCCGACGCGTGGAAGCGGAATGGACGCCGATACCGATATTGGGCGACACGTTGGTGAAAATGGAGTTCGGTCTTTTTCGTTCTGAAGCGGCACAGGCTCGGCGCATGCGGGTGCTGGGCGACATCGTGCTCGTGCACCCTCTGTCCATGACGCTGCTGACGGTCGCCGCGATGGTCATGGCCACCTGCGTGGTGCTGTTCTTCACGTTCGGTACGTATACGCGGCGCACGACGGTCTCCGGTGTAGTGATGCCGGATGCGGGCCTGGTCAAGGTCTATGCATTGCAGCCGGGCATCGTCGTCGAGCGCGACGTGAAGGAAGGGCAGCGCGTGACGCGCGGGCAGACGCTCTACACGGTGTCGACCGACTTGCAAAGCGCGGCGCAAGGTGCGACGCAGGCCGCGTTGATCGCGCAGGCGCGGCAGCGCAAGGCATCCCTGCTCGCGGAAATGGACAAGACCCGCAGCCTGCAGCAGGACGAGCGCGACACGCTGCGCGCGAAGATCGCCAACCTGAAAGGCGCGCTCGCGCAAATCGACGACCAACTCGCGGCCCAGCGGCTGCGCACGTCGATCGCGGCCGACGGCGCCACGCGCTATCGCCGCCTGCTCGCGCAGGATTACATCTCGAAGGACCAGGCGCAGCAGCGCGAGGCCGACCTGCTCGACCAGCAGTCGAAGCTGAACGGGTTGCTGCGCGACCGTGCATCGACGCTTCAGTCGCTCACCGAGGCGAGCAACGAACTGTCGGGGCTCGGCTTCAAGCAGCAGAACCAGCTCGCGCAGATCGACCGCAACGTGATCGACGTCGACCAGAACCTGATCGAAAGCGAGGCGAAGCGCCGGATCGTCGTCACCGCGCCGGAGGCGGGCATCGTCACGGCCGCGATCGCGGACGTCGGCCAGTCGGTCGATACGTCGCGGCCGCTCGCGAGTGTCGTGCCGGGCGGCGCGCGCTGGCAGGCGCACCTGTTCGTGCCGAGCACGGCGATCGGCTTCGTGCGGGCCGGCGAGCCGGTGCTGGTCCGCTATCAGGCATTCCCCTATCAGAAATTCGGCCAGTACGGGGCCACGGTCGTGTCGATCGCGCGCACGGCGCTGTCGGCGGCCGAACTCGCGAACGACGGCGGCCCGGCGGCGACCCCGGGCGAGGGGCGCGACGCGACGTTCTACCGTGTGATCGTCGCGCTCGACGCCCAGCACGTCACCGCATACGGCGCGCAGCAGCCGCTGCAGGCCGGCATGACGTTGCAGGCGGACATCCTGCAGGAACGCCGGCGCCTGTACGAATGGGTGCTCGAGCCGCTTTACAGCCTGACCGGCAAACTCTGACGGGCGCACGCATGCGATTACTCGATCGACTCTCGTTCGGCCTCGGCCGCAAGCTGCCGATGGTCCTGCAGACCGAAGCGGCCGAATGCGGCATCGCATGTCTCGCGATGGTGGCCGGTTATCACGGCCATCACGTGGATCTCGCGACGCTGCGCGCGCAGTTTCCCATTTCGCTGAAAGGCGCGGGCCTCGGGCGCGTGATCGAGATCGCGCAGCGCCTGTCGCTCGGCACGCGCGCGGTGAAGCTCGACCTGGCGCAGCTCGGCCAGTTGCGCCTGCCGTGCCTGCTGCACTGGAATTTCAACCACTTCGTCGTGCTGAAGGAAGTGAACGGCAAGACCGCGACGATCCACGATCCGTCGCACGGTATTCGCAAGGTATCGCTCGCCGATGTCTCGCGCGCGTTCACCGGCGTCGCGCTGGAGCTGTGGCCGAACGCCGGCTTCGCGCCGCGCGCGGCGCGGCCGGCGGTCAGGCTGCGCGAACTGCTGGGCCCGGTGTCGGGGTTGTCGCGCTCGCTCGCGCAGATCCTGGTGCTGGCGATCGCGCTCGAAGTCTTCATGCTCGTGCAGCCGTTCTTCCTGCAATGGGTGATCGACGAAGTGATCGTCAGCGCCGATCGAGACCTGCTGACGGTGCTCGCGCTCGGCTTCGGCCTGTTGCTGCTGATGCAGCAGGCGACCGGCGCGATTCGCGCGTGGGCGCTGATGTATGTCGGCGTGACGCTCAACATCCAGTGGCGCGCGAACGTGTTCACGCATCTGCTGAGCCTGCCGGTGCGCTATTACGAACGCCGCCATCTCGGCGACGTCGTGTCTCGCTTCGGCTCGATCGACACGATCCAGCAGACGCTGACCACGTCGTTTCTCGGCGCGGTGATCGACGGGCTGATGACGCTCGTCACGCTGGCGATGATGTTCGTCTACAGCCGCACGCTCGGCTTCGTCGCGCTGGCGACGATGGCGCTGTACGCGCTTGTCCGATGGATGTGGTACGGCCCGTTGCGGCGCGCGACGGAGGACCAGATCGTGCACGCGGCCAAGCAGCAGAGCCATTTCCTCGAGACGGTGCGCGGCGTGAAGACGATCAAGCTGTTCAACCGCCAGACGGAGCGGCGCGCGAGCTGGATCACGCTGCTGGTCGAGCAAGTGAACGCGAGCCTGCACGTGCAGAAGCTGCAGATCTTCTATCAACAGCTCAACGGGCTGCTGTTCGGCATCGAGAACGTGCTGGTCATCTGGCTCGGCGCGCGGATGGTGATGGACGGCCAGTTCACGGTCGGCGTGCTGATGGCGTTCAACGCGTACAAGAGTCAGTTCGACAGCCGGGTCGGCAGCCTGATCGACAAGTATTTCGAGGTCAAGATGCTGCAGTTGCAGGGCGAGCGGCTGGCCGACATCGTGTTCGCGGAAGCGGAACCCGACGCGAGCCTGCGCAGCGTGCCGGGCGAGGCGGACACGCTCGACGCGAGCATCGAGATCGACGGGCTGTCGTTCCGCTATGCGGACGGCGAGCCGCTGGTGCTGGACGGCGTCAATGCGACGATCGCGGCCGGCGAATCGGTCGCGATCGTCGGGCAGTCCGGTTGCGGGAAGACGACGCTGATCAGCGTGCTGCTCGGGATTCACGAGCCGACGGGCGGCGCCGTGCGCATCGGCGGGCTCGACGTGGCCAGGCTCGGCATCGAGCGGCTGCGCGCGCTGGTCGGCACGGTGCTGCAGGACGACGTGCTGTTCGCGGGGTCGATCGCGGAGAACATCAGCTTCTTCGATCCGGAAGCGGACCCGGACTGGGTCGCCGAGTGCGCGCGCATCGCGGCCGTGCACGACGACATCGCGGCGATGCCGATGGGCTACAACACGCTCGTCGGCGACATGGGCACCGTGCTGTCCGGCGGCCAGAAGCAGCGCGTGCTGCTGGCGCGCGCGCTGTACAAGCGGCCGCGCATCCTGGTGCTCGACGAAGCGACGAGCCATCTCGACATTCAGCGCGAGATGCAGGTCAATGCGGCCGTCACGCAGCTCGCGATGACGCGGCTCATCGTCGCGCACCGGCCGGAGACGATCGCGTCCGCGCAGCGCGTCATCATGCTGCAAGGCGGGAAGGTCGTGCTTGATCAGTCGACCGCGGCGATGCGCGCGGCGGTCGCGGCGAAGTCGCATGCCGGCGTGCCGGCCGCGTCCCGGCCGGCACCGCACGATGCCGGGCCGGTAGAGCCGGTGGCGGGGCGCTAGATGATGAAGCGATCATTCGCCGTCGTGCTGACCGCCGTTGCGCTGGCCGCCGCGCTGCCCGCGAGCGCGCAGATGCTCGACGTCTATCGCACGCGCGACGACGTCGCGGCGACGCAGGCCGGGTCGATGGCATCGGCCACCGCGTGCGGCGCACGGCGCCTCGACGACCGGCCGCTCGCGCTGGAGGACGCGATCCTGCTCGCGATCTGCTCCCATCCGCAACTGAGCCGCACGTGGGCGGATGCACGCGCGGCGACGGCCGAGGTCGGCGTGTCGAAGGCCGCGTACCTGCCGACGCTGAACGCGACGGCCGGGATCCAGCGCGACAACGTGAACACGACCTATACGGGCGGATTCTCCGGCGATCAGCGCAGCACCAGCCGTTACGGCATGCTCAACCTGAGCTGGGTGCTGTTCGATTTCGGCAAGCGCGGCGCGAACCTCGACCGTGCGCGTGCGTTGCTGCGCGCGGCCAACGCGGCGCACGACGACGCGTTGCAGAGCGTCTTCTTCGACGCGGCGCAGGCGTTTTATGCGCTGCGCGATGCGCAGGCGGCGCTCGAGGCCGCCCAGGCGGTCGAACATGCGGCGCAGGAGAGCCTGGCCGAAGCAAGCGCGCGGCACGACGGCGGCGCCGGCACGCTCGGCGACGCGTTGCAGGCGCAGACGACCTATCGCAAGGCGCTGCTCGACCGCGTGAGCGCGGAGGGCGACCTGCAGAACGCGATCGGCACGCTCGCGACGACGCTCGGCGCGGACGCCGACACGCCGCTGCGGATCGCCGACGCGGAACCGTCGCCCGATCGCGACGATTTCACGCGCGGCGTCGCGAACCTGATCGCCGAGGCGAAGCGCGATCACCCGAAACTGATTGCCGCCCGCGAGCGGCTCGAAGCGGCGCGCGACCAGATCCGCGCGGTGCGTGCCCAGTCGCTGCCGACGATTTCGCTGATGGGCAGCCTCTCGCGCAACAACCCGTCGTACCAGCAGCAGCCGTCGCTGTTCCAGTTGCAGAGCAGTCACAGCAACTCGATCGGCATCCAGGTTTCGATTCCGCTGTTCGAGGGATTCGCATCCGGGTATCGCATCGCGCAGGCGAAGGCGCAGGCCGATGCGCAGGAAGCCGATGTGCGCAGTACCGAACTCAAGGTGTCGCTCGACGTGTGGAAGAGCTACCAGAGCTTGCAAACCGACACGACGAACCTCGACAACTCGCAGCATCTGCTCGACACCGCGCTGCATTCGCTCGACATCGCCCGCGGCCGCTACAAGGCCGGGGTCGGCACGTTCACGGAACTGCTGAATGCGCAGTCGGCGCTCGCGGATGCGCGCCGGCAGCGCGTGCTCGCGGTGTCGAGGTGGCGGACCGCGAGACTGAAGCTGGCCGAGAGCCTGGGGAGATTGGGATTATGGAACGACGCGAGTTGAACGGTACCGGGCCGAACGTGGGCGACGCGCAAGCGCGCGGCTGCGCGTTCCTGTTCCCGGGACAAGGGGCGTTCTATGCGGGCGCGTTGCGGCAACTCGGGCGAGAACACCGCGGCGTGCGGCAGACGCTCGACGCGATCGACGCGGTCGCGAGCGAGCGGCTCGGCCAGCCGCTGACCGGCGCGCTGTGGCGCGACGATGCGGGGCTCGATACGTGGCTGCGCGAGGCGCCCGACTTGTTGCAGCTCGGGATCTTCGGCGCATCGGTCGGGATGTTCGGCGTGCTGCGCGAACGCGGCGTCGTCCCCGACCTGCTGATCGGACACAGCTTCGGCGAAATCGCGGCGCTGGTGTGCGGCGGCGTCTATTCGATCGAGCAGGGCGCGCGCATCGTGTGCGACCGGATTGCGTCGTTGCAGGCCGCGGCGCCGGCCGACGGCATGATGGCCGCGATTTCGGCCGGCGCCGACGCGACACTCGCGCTGATCGACGCGAGCGCGATCACGCACGGGGTGCGCAACGTCTGCATCGCGGTCGAGAACCACGCGTCGCAGACCGTCGTGTCCGGCCCGCGCGACGCGCTGGAAGGTTTCGTCACGGCCTGCGCGGCGCGCGGCGTGACCGCACAGACGCTCCGGTCTCCGTATGGCTTTCATCACCCCGACCTGGCCGGCGCGCGCGCGCAGTTCGCCGCGCGGCTTGCCGCCTATCGACCCGGCGCACTCGCGATTCCGGTGTATTCGCCGATCCTCGGCCGCCGCTATAGCGGCGCCGACGATCCCGGCATGCGGCTCGCGTCGCATTTCGTGATGCCGGTGCGCTTCGCGGACGCGATTCGCGCCGCGCGCGCGGACGGCATCGCCCGCTACGTCGAGTGCGGCGCGCTCAATGCGCTGGCGCGCATCGTCGTGCGCATCGCCGGGCCGGGCGCGGTCAGGACGTTCGGCGGCCCGACGAGCGTGGCAGAGGAATCGAGCGTCGTCACGACGATCACCCGTTATTTCCAGGAGGACAGCATCATGAAGGACGATATTCGCATCGGCAACGCCGGCTCCGGCTTCGACGCGTTCTGGCAAGCGCGCGGACCGCACATCGTCGACTGGCTCAAGGGCGAACTGCGTCACGCGTTCGACGCGGCGGGCACGGTGCCGGCAGGCACCGCACCGACGGCGACGCCACTCGCGCCGCAGCCGGACCCGATTCTCGCGCCCGCGCCGCGCCTCGCGGCAGTGGGTGGAGCGGCGCTGGCGCCGGTTCCGGCGCCGCCGAGTGAGGGGGCGCCCGCGGCGGTTGCCGCGGCGCGGCCCGCGCACGTGCCGCGCGAGCGGCTGTTCTCGGAGCTTGTCGATATCTACGCGCAGGCGATGGAATATCCGGCCGAGGTGTTCTCCGAATCGATCGAGCTCGAAGCCGAACTCGGTATCGACTCGGTCAAGCAGACCGAGATCATCCAGCGCATCACCGCGCGCTACGCGTTGCCGCCGCTGCCCGCGAATTTCCGCAGCGGCGACTTCAAGGCGATGGGGCAGATCGTCGATTTCGTCTACGAAAACCAGGGAAAGGCGCTCGCCTGACGGCCGTGGGCCGAAACGTTGGTCGGCAGGGGGGGCCCTGCCCGTAATCACAAGTTCTCGATAGGCAGGCGATCCATGTCGAATACCAGCATGCGCGGCAAGCTCGTTCTCGTGACGGGCGGTGCGAAAAACGTGGGCAAGGCGATCTGCAGGCGTTTCGCCGAGCAGGGCGCGCACGTGATCCTGAATTTCTTCCATTCGCTCGACGCGTCGAAGGAGACGGCCGAGGAACTGCGCGCGCTCGGCGCGACCGTCGACGTGATCCGAGCGTCGGTCGCGCAGCAGGCGCAGGTCGACCGGATGTTCGACGAGATCGAACGGCGCTACGGCCGCCTCGACGTGCTCGTCAACAATGCGGCGTCCGGCGCGCTGCTCGGCGTCGACGAGATCGGCGCCGAGCATTTCGATCGCGCGCTCGACACCAACCTGAAAGGCGCGTTCTGGTGCGCGCGCCGTGCCGCGGCGCTGATGGCGCGCTCGGGCGGCGGCGCGATCGTCAACGTGTCGTCGGTGGGCGCGATGCTCGTGCCCGCGAACTATCTCGTCGTCGGCACCGCGAAGGCGGCGCTCGAATCGCTGACGCGCTATCTCGCGGTCGAGTACGCGGGGCGCCAGATCCGGGTGAACGGCGCATCGTCGACGCTGATCGACGGCGACGTCGCCGCGCAGTTTCCGGACCCGGAGAACACGAAGCGATCGAGCATCGCGGCGACCCCGCTGAAGCGGCTCGCGCGCGCGGAGGATCTTGCCGATCTCGTCGTGTTTCTCGCGTCGGATGCCGCGCGCTGGATTACCGGACAGGTGGTCGTCGCGGATGGCGGGTTGTCGCTGTGCAGCGAGGGATTGTCGCCGCGCGCGGACTGGCCGACCGCCGGGCAGGATGCGGCCGCAGCCGCGGCCGCTGCCGTCGCGCAACCGGCTGCCCGTACGGCCGCCGCTGCCGACGACGCACCGGACAGCGACGACATCGCCGTGGTCGGCATGGGTCTCGCATTGCCCGGCGCAAGCGATCCGGACGCATTCTGGCGCGCGCTGCTGGACGGCCCCGAGCTGTTCGGCAACGTGCCCCCGGATCGGTGGGACTACCGCTCGTTCTACTCGCCGGATACGTCGGCGGAAGACAAGAGCTACCAGTCGCGCTCGGTCTTCATCGAACAGTTCGAGCCGTGCTCGACGGTGCGCGCCGAGCTCGACGCCGGCACCGCGCCGCGCGAACTCACGACGCTGTGGCTGCGCCACGCACTATGCCAGGCGCTCGACGGCGTGACGCTGCGCGACGCCGATCGCGTCGCGTTTCTGGTCGGCTACACGGCGGACGGCAGCCAGCATCTCGAGGAAGGCATGGTGCTGGCCGCCGCGCGCGAGCGCCTGAACGCGGTGCTGGCCGACGCCGGCGTCGACGCGGCCGAGCGCGCGCGCCGCGTGGCCGCGATCGATGCGGTGCTGAGCGCGCGCTATGCGCGCGGCGCGGGCGATCTTGCGTCGTTCTTCCCGCATCGTGTCGGCCTGAACGCGATGAAGGGCGTGCTGCCGGACGATGCGGAATACATGATGGTCGACACCGCATGTTCGTCGTCGCTGTATTCGATCGATCTCGGGATCAAGGCGCTGCTGCTCGGCAAGCAGGACGTGGTCGCGTGCGGCGGTGCGTTCGCGCTCGCACCGCGCGGCTCGATCCTGTTTTCGAAGCTGCACGGGCTGTCGCGCAGCGGCGAGGTGCGGCCGCTCGATCGCAACTGCGACGGCGTGCTGTTCGCGGACGGCGCGGGCGTCGTGATCCTGAAGCGCCTGGCGCGGGCGCGCGCGGACGGCGACCGCATTCTCGGCGTGCTGAAGTCGTTCGGCTCGTCGTCGGACGGGAAAGGCAAGGCGATCTACGCGCCGAATTCGGCCGGCCAGCGCATCGCGATCGACCGCGCGTATGCGCGCACCGCGACGGTGCCCGCCGACGTCGACTGGGTCGTGGCGCATGCCACCGGCACGCCGGCCGGCGATCTCGCCGAATTCCAGAGCCTGCGCGACGCGATCCGGCGCGATCGCCCGGTGCAGGTGACCTCCAACAAGTCGCTGGTCGGGCATACGGGCTGGGCGGCGGGCGTCGTATCGGTGATCCAGGCGCTGCTCGGCTTGCGCCACGAGGTCATCCCGCCCCAGCATCGCTTCAGCGAACCGCCGCCGGAATTCGAACTCGGCGGCACGAGCCTGCGGATCCCGGTGGCGCCGGTGGCGTGGCCGGTCCGGCGCGATTCGGCGCGCGTCGCGGCGGTGTCCGGTTTCGGCTTCGGCGGCACGAACGGCCACCTGATCGTGTCGGAGTACCGCGCCGATCTGCCCGCCGGCGGCGCGAGCGGCCGCTTCAAGCGCGAACCGCTGGCGATCGTCGGTTGGTCCGCGAAGTTTCCCGGTCTCGACGGCGACGCCGAGGTCGCGGCCTGGCTGCGCGGCGAAGGCCGCGCGCCGGACGCGAGCTTCGGGATCGGCTATCCGCTGCCGAGCTTCGCGCGCGTGAAGATGCCGCCGGCCGTGTTGCGCGCGCTCGATCGCTGCCAGCTGATGGCGCTCGATGCCGCGCACGATCTGCGCGAACGTCTCGGCACGTTCTGGCAGGAGCATGCGGACACGATCGGGCTCGTGATGGGACATATGGGGCCCACACGTAACGCGGCGCTGTATGCGAGCCGCTGCTATCTCGACGACATCGCGGCGGCGGTGCTCGATGCGACGCGGCCGGACGAGCGCGCGACGACCGAGCGCCTGCTGGACGGCTTGCGCGACGCGACGCAGCGGCTCGTCGCGCCGACCACCGAAAACTCGTTTCCCGGGATGATGCCGAACGTGATCCCGGCGCGCGTCGCCAATTACCACGATCTGCACGGGATGAACATGACGGTGGACGCGGGCCACGCATCGACGCTCGCCGCGTTCGAGGCGGCCGAGCGGTTCCTGTGCAGCGGCGAGCTCGACATGGCGATCGTCGGCGGGATCAACGGCAACGCCGCGGAGGAGGTGGGTCCGGCATTCGGGCTGCCGCTCGCGGAGGGTATCGTGCTGTTCGCGGTGACGACCGTGCGACACGCGCAGGCCGAAGGGCTGCCGGTGCTCGCGGTGGTCGGCGGCGGCGACGCGCGGGCCGCGGTCGAGCCGGCCGCGCCGTGCGACGCGACGGGCCGCGCGGTCACGTACGCGGGCGCGGATGCGGCGATCGATGTGCTGCGCGCAATCGTTGCGCGTACCCCCGACGTGACGCTGGCACGCGACAGCGGCGGCGACCGGCCGCGCTATGCGCTGCACGTCGCCTGCGAGCCGGCCGCCGCGCAGGCGGCCGCCCCGCATGAACCGCAAGCCGCGGTTGTAGCCGCGCCGGTGCAGGCCGTGCAGCCGGCGCCGGCTGCCGCACCCGTCGGGCCCGGGACGTTGCTGCCCGGCACGTTGCGCCGGACCGGCGTCGCGGCCGACGGCGAGCCGCTCGGCGTCGCACGATACCGGATCGAATGGCGCGATGCGCCGTGGCGGCCCGCGGGACGATCGACGCCGTTCATCGCGCCGCGTTGCGTGATCGTCACCGACCTGCCGGAAGCGCTCGCGGCACAGGCCGATCCGGGCCCCGGCTGCGTGGTGTTGTCGACGCGTCCGTTCGCCGCGAGCCGGCCGGGCTGGCACTGGATCGAGCGAATCGACGAAACCGTGCTCGACGGGCTGCCCGACGACATCGGCCACGTGCGCGTGCTGACGTCGCTCGATGCCGGCACGCTCGCCTCGGGCACCGCGGCGCCGGCCGCGCCCGCGCGGCTCGCGCTGCACGATCTCGCGTTCCTCGCGATCAAGCGTTGCCATGCGGCACTCAAGCGCGACGGCAGCTTCGTCGCGCTGCTGCTCGATGCGCTCGCGGGCGAGGTGCCGCATCCGGATGCCGGGCTCTACACCGGTCTCGTGAAGGCGCTGGCGATCGAGATGCCGGAAGCGCGCCCGGTGGCCGTGCTGACCGATGCCCGCTCGCTGCCCGATGCGCTGCGCGACGCCGAGCGTGAAAGCGGCGCGCGTCACTGGCTGCCGGTCGTCGCGCTGGGCGGCGGGCGTCGCCGCACGCCGCGCGTGATCGAGGACGCGGGCGAGCTGCGCGCGGACGAGCGCCTGGCGCTCGGGCCCGACGCGGTCGTCGTCGCGGTCGGCGGCGCACGCGGGATCACCGGCGAGCTGATGAAGACGCTGGCCGCGCACGTGCGCCCGACGCTGTACCTGATCGGCAGCAGCGCGCTCGACGAGGTCGACGCGGACCTGCTCGCGATGGACGACGAAGCGTTCGCGAAGACCCGCCCCGATTACATTCGCCAGCAGAAGGCACGGCATCCGGAGCAGCCGCTGCCGGCGATCATCCGCGCGTTCGAGCGGCGTGCCGACGCGCGCACGGCGTGCATGAACATCGAGGCGATGCGCGCCTTCTGCGGCGCGCATCGCGTGACGTACCTGCGCGCCGACGTGATGGACCCCGGCAGCGTGCGCACGGCCATCGACACGATTCTCGCGCGCGAACCGCGCGTCGACCTGCTGGTCAACGCGGCCGGACTGAACCGTTCCGCATCGGTGCTCGTGAAGTCGCTGGACGATTTCGTCGCGGTGCGCGACATCAAGGTGCGCGGCTACTGGAACCTGCGCGGCGCGTTCGGCGCCCGGCAGCCTCGCCTGTGGTGCAACTTCGGGTCGTTCATCGGCCTGACGGGCCAGGCCGGCGAAACCGACTACGCGTCCGGCAACGACTTCCTGAACACGCAGGCGTCGTATCACCGCGCGGCGCTCGGCCACGACGAATTCACGATTGGCTGGACGCTGTGGCGCTCGGTGGGGCTCGGCTCGAATCCGGTCACGCGCGCGTTTCTCGAGAAGAGCGGACTGTTCACGAGCATGCGCACCGCGGAAGGGCAGCATCATTTCATGCGCGAACTCGGTCTCGGCGAGCGCGCGGCGATGTCCGTGCATCTGGGCGAGGCCGAGCGACGGGCGATCGAGACGCACCTGCCCGGCTACTTCGAGCTCGACGAAGCGGAAGCGGCGCCGCACGTCGCCACGCCGCGCGAGCCGGATTTCTATCTCGGCCGCGAGCTGGCGCGCACCGGCGACAGCGTGAGCTTCGAGCGCGTGTTCGATCTCGAGCGCGATGCGTATCTGCAGCATCACGTCGTCAACGGTTTTCCGACGCTGCCGGGCACGTTCGTGCCCGAAGTGGCCGCCGAGGCCGCGCTGCGGCTCGTGCCGGGGCTCAAGGTCATCGGATTCGCGGACGCGGCGTTCCTGCACTTCCTGCGCGTCTACGATGCGAAGCGGCCGAGCGCGAAGCGCATCCACGCGCGCATCGCCGCACGCGATGGCGACGCCGTGCTCGTGCACGTGCGGATCTCCGGCGACGTGCTGGCGCCCGGCGGCCAGGTGCTCGTGCGCGACAAGCCGCACTTCGAGATCACCGTGCGCCTGGCCGCGGCCTACGCGCCGGCACCGGTGTGGAGCGAACCGCCGGGCGGGACGTTTGTGCCCGTCGCCGATCCGTATCACTTCGACGCGGCGCCGGTGAGACTGACCGGCATGTTCGTGTCGACGACCGACACCGGCATGAGCGAAACGGGCAAGCAGGCGCGCTTCCGGCTGAACGTGCCGGACGGCGATCCGGTGTTCTCGCGCTTCGTGGTGCCGAGCATCCTGCTCGACGGTCTTGCACGCGTGGCGGCGCTCGATCATGTCGCCGGCGACTACATCCCGCTCGCGGCGCCGATGTCGATCGGCCGCATCGACCTGTACGAAGCCGGCAACGACTGCGAGCTGGCGGCGCGCCATGCGTCGATCGCGCTGCGCGTGACGCCGCGCGCCTTCGCGCTCGAAGGGCCGGCGAGCAGCGGCAACCGGTTCGTCGCGGTGCGCCCGGACGGCCGCATCGTGATGCAGATGCGCGACGTGACGGGCATCGTGACCGGCTACGTGCACCGCGTGACCGGCGCGTTCGCCACGCGCGGCGAGATCGATGCTCGGCTCGCCGCGCCCGCGGCTTCCGAACAGGTGTCGGCATGAGCACGAAGCGTCTCGCGCCCGGCCCGCGCGGCAGCGTCGTGATGGGCAATCTCGCGGAATACAAGCGCAATCCCGTCACGATGCTGCTGAAGCTGCAGCAGCAGTACGGCGACATCGCCCGCAACCGGCTGGGCCCGTTTCTCACGCATGCGCTCGCGCATCCGGACGGCGTCCAGCACGTGCTGCAGGACAATCACCGCAACTACGTGCGCGGCCGCTTCTACGACAACTTCAAGATGTTCTTCGGCGACGGACTGCTGACGACGGACGGCGAGTTCTGGCGGCGTCACCGGCGCGTCGTGCAGCCGCTCTTTCACCGCAAGCAGGTGGAAGCGCATACGGCCGCCGTCGGCGACGCGGCGCTCGCGCTCGTCGAGCGCTGGCTGAAGCGGCCCGCGCACGCGCCGTTCGACGCCGTCGAGGAGATGATGCGCGTGAGCCTGCGCATGCTCGGGTTGATGCTGTTCAACGCGGACATCTCGCGGCACGCGGACGAGGTCGGGCCGGCGGTGCGCTTCGGCATCGAGGCGATGATGCCGCAGGGCAACATGAACGATTTCGTGCCGCGCTGGATGCCGACGCCGTTCAACCGCCGGATCGCACGCGCGCGCCGCGGGATCGACACGATCGTCGATGCGATCGTCGCCGAGCATCGCGCGGGACGCTGCGACACGAGCGACGTGATCGCGCTGCTGCTCGCCGCGCGCGACCCCGACACGGGCGCGCCGCTGACCGAGCGCGAGGTGCACGACGAGGTGATGACGGTGTTCCTGGCCGGCCACGAAACGACCGGCAGCGGGATGGCGTGGGGGCTCTATGCGCTCGCGCAGCATCCGGACGTGCTGCGGCGGCTGCGCGAGGAGCTCGATGCGGTGCTCGGCGGTCGCGCGCCCACGGCAGACGACATCGCGCGCCTGCCGTATCTGGTGCAGACCGTCGACGAGATCCTGCGGCTCTATCCGCCGATCTGGGGCTTCACGCGCGATCTGGTCGACGACGACGAGATCGGCGGCTATCACGTGCCGGCCGGTTCGTCGGTATTCATGTCGCCGTACGTCACGCATCGTCATCCGGCGCTGTGGGCCAACCCGGACGCATTCGATCCGGAGAACTTCGGATCGCACGCGCCGACGCGGCACAAGTACGCGTACTTTCCGTTCGGCGGCGGGATGCGCAAGTGCATCGGCTATCAGACCGCGCTGCTGCAGATCCGCGTGCTGATCGCGGTGGTCGCGCAGCACGTCGATCTGAGCGCGGTGCCCGGTCGTTCGCTCGACACGGGCGCGACGATTTCGCTGCGCCCGCGTGACGGCATTCAGCTGGTCGCCCGGCCGAGATCGCGCGAACGCACGAGCGCGGCGCCTGCCGGGCGCGACGTGCAGGTGCCGGCTTCGCGCGGCACGGCGTGTCCGTTCACCGGTGCGCCGGCAACGACGGCCGGCGGCGAGCGGGCGGCAAGCGTGGCGGCGCCCGCGCCTGCTGCCGGGCCGACGCTGCCGCCCGACGTGTGGGCGTTTCTGCAACGCGACGCGATGGCACCCGAAGCCCGGCGCGGCATGGACGTCGAAGCAGACGTGGACGGCGCACCGACCCACCGCTTCACGTGGCGGCCGGTCGAGATCGAACCGCTGCCCGAACGGCCGGCGGCCGAACTGAGCGGCAAGCGGATCGCGATCGTCAACGGCCTCGGCCGCACGGCCGAGCGCGTGGTGGCGGCGCTCGCACGCGCCTGCGCGAAGCCCGCGGTGTTCGCCCCCGCCGACGGCGTCGATCCGGCGGCGGCCGCGAACGCGTTCGTCGCCCAGTCGGGTCCGTTCGACGGGATCGTCGATCTCGGCGTCGAGGCACCGTTCTCGCTCGACGTGCGCGATCAGTGGGAAGCGCCGCTGCGCCGCACGGTCGCGTTGCTGCAGGCGTGTTACGGCGACTGGGTGCAGGAAGAAGCGACGTCGCGGCTGTTCTATCTCGCCGTGACCTGGCTGGATGGACTGATGGGATACGGCGACGACACGCTCGTCCAGCCGCTCGGCGGATTGTGGGCGGGGCTCGCGAAGACGCTGCCGCAGGAATTGCCGAACTGCAACGTGCGCGTGCTGGACATCGCGCCGGACGAAACTGGCCGCGTCGACGGGTTGATCGCACGCGAGCTGTATCGCTGGGGGCGCTTCGAGGTCGGTCATCGCGACGGGCGCCGCCACACGCTCGTCGCGACCCGCGACGACCTGCCGGCGCAAGCGGCGCCCGACTGGGGGCCCGACGATGTCGTGCTGTTCTCGGGCGGCGCACGCGGTATCGGGTTCCTGGCCGCCTGCGAGATCGCGAAGCAGTATCGCTGCACGGTGATCGTCACCGGTCGCGAAGCGCCGCCGGCCGGCGACGAGCCGTGGCTCGCGCTCGACGATGCGGGCTTCAGGCGCTACGGGCTCGACCTGCTGCGCCAGGCGACGCCGGAGCGGCCGCCCAAGGCGATCCGGCACACGCTGCAGCAACTCGAACGGCGCCGCGAGCTGAAGGCGTCGCTCGACGCCGCGGCCGCGCTCGGCCTGCCGGTACGCTACGCGGTATGCGACGTGACCGATGCGAACGCCGTGCGCGCGTTGTGCGACGCCTTCGGCGCGCGGCTGCGTGGCGTGATCCACAACGCCGGCATCGACCAGCCGGTGCGGTTGCCGCGCAAGTCCGTGGACGAATTCGTCGGTACCGCGCGCGTGAAGGTGCTCGGCTTCATGAATCTGTACGCGGCCGTGCGCGAGCGGCCGCGTGTCGACTGCTTCGTCAACGTCGGCTCGCTGACCGGCCGCTGGGGCGGCATGACGGGCGAGACCGACTACGCGGCCGCGAACGAGGCGCTCGCGCGGCTCGGCTGGTGGGCGCGCCGCGATGCGCCCGGGCGCGACGTGAAGACGCTCGTCTGGCCAACGTGGGACGGCGTCGGCATGATCACGAACCTCGCCGTCACGCGGCGCTACGTGACGCCGATGCGCATCGCCGACGGCGTTCGGCACTGGCTGGCGGAGCTCGCGCCGCCCACGCTGCCCGCGGCCCCCGGCGACGGCGAACCGATGTACATGGGCGCCGTCGGCCGTGCGTTGACGCCGATCCAGCTTCGCGGCTTCGATGCGGTCGACGGCTTGCCGAATCTCGGCGAGCTGGCGACACGCCGGCACCACGCGGGCGAGCCGCGGCGATTCCGGCCGTTCGCGTTTTTCTCGACGCGCTATCGCGCGGCCGGCGCGCCCTATACGCGCGCATTCCGCTTCGGCGGCCGCGCGGCGGTGCCCGCGTCGCTGCTGCTCGAGCACGCGCGCGTCGTGGCCGACTGGGTTGCGCCGCCCGACGGCGAGCGCGCCTACCTGCATGAAGCCGCCGACGTGACGATCGCGCTCGATGCGCTCGCCGACGCGCTCGATGCGCACGGCGACCTCGCGCTCGACACCGACGTGACCGGCCGCACGGCCGGCGACGGCTGGCACGTGACGGTGCGGTGCGCGTCGCTCGCCGGCCGCGTGCTGCTCGATGCGACGTTCGTGTACCACGGTCATCCGCCCGCGGGGACGACGGTGCCGCTGCCGCACGACGGGCAGGACGATGCGGTCCGGCCGGCCGTGTGCGCGATCTGGCGCGGCGACCTGCTGCCCGACGCGGACTGGCGCGGCGGCATCGCGCAGGTCAGGGCCGCCGACGCCGATGCGTTGTGGCGCGCGCCGGGCGCCGGCGACGCGCGCGACGCGGCGCCGTCCCCGCAGGTATGGCTGCCGGTCAATCATCTGGAGAACGTGTTGCGCGTGCTGCTCGGCGCGTGGCCCGCAGACGGCGAGCCGCCGCGCACGTGGCGCATCGGCGGCATCGCATTCGGCGCCGCGTGCGCCGCCGACGCCGAATTGCTGCTGCGCTATCCGGACGGCCGCTTCGCGATCGCCGATCGCGGCGGCGCATCGATCGCCGATCTGCGCGATGCGCGGCTGGCCGGCGCGACCGGCACGCGGGCCGCGGCCGCGCCGGTTCTTTGAACGGAAAGGGGAGATCCACCATGACGGAGCGCAACGACGGCGCGCGGTACTGCATCATCGGCGCGGGCGCGGCGGGAATCACCGCCGCGAAGAACCTGCTCGCGGCCGGGATCGGCTTCGACGTGATCGAGCGCGAGGACGACGTCGGCGGCAACTGGTACTACGGCCGGCCGAGCGGCGCGGTGTATCGCTCGATTCACATGATCAGCTCGAAGCGGTTTTCGGAATACACCGATTTTCCGATTCCCGACGACTACCCGACGTATGCGCGCGGCGACCAGGCGCTCGCGTACCTGCGTGCGTACGCGCGGCGCTTCGGCGTGTACGAGCGGATCGAGTTCGGCCGCTCGGTGCTCGAGATCGCGCCGGTCGACGGCGGCTCGGGGTGGCGCGTCGAGCTGGATCGCGGCGAAGTGCGCACCTATCGCGGCGTGATCGTCTGCAACGGGCATCTGTCGCATCCGCAACTGCCGGACTATCCGGGCCGCTTCGACGGGCTGCAGCTGCATTCGTCGCAATACCGTACGCCGGAGATCTTTCGCGACCGGCGCGTGCTCGTGGTCGGCGCGGGCAATTCGGGCTGCGACATCGCGGTCGAGGCGTCTCATCATGCGCGCGCGGTGTTCCACAGCACGCGGCGCGGTTACTACTACTGGCCGAAATTCCTGTTCGGGATACCGGCGGACCAGTGGGCCGAATGGCCGCTGCGGCTGCGCATGCCTTTGTGGGCGCGCCGCTTCTTCGGCGAGCGGCTGCTGCGGCTGACGACGGCCGGGCAGCCGGAGGACTACGGACTGCGCAAGCCCGACCACAAGCTGTTCGAATCGCATTTCATCATCAATTCGACGCTGTTCTACCACCTCGGCCACGGCGATCTCGATGCGCGGCCCGACGTGCGCGAACTGAAGGGCGATCGCGTCGTGTTCGCCGACGGCCGCGAGGAGCCGGTCGACGTGATCGTCTACGCGACCGGCTATCGGCCGAGCTTTCCGTTCATCGACCAGGCGCATCTGCAATGGCACAAGCAGCAGCCGTCGCTGTACCTCAACATGTTCGACGCGCAGCATCGCGACCTGTTCTTCATCGGTCTGTTCCAGACGTCGACCGGCAACTGGCCGCTGATGGACTACCAGGCGCAGCTGCTCGCGCGCTATCTGCATGCGCGCGACGCGGCGCCGCGCAAGGCCGCGCACGTCGACCGGCTGATCCGGCGCGGACGGTCCGACTGGAGCGGCGGCATCGCGTTCCATCGCACGCCGCGGCACGTGATCGAGGTCGAGCATTTCGCCTACCGGCTGCAGTTGCGGCGGCTGATACGCGGCCTGCCGGCCGTGCCGGGCGCGGCCGGCACCGATGCGCGCGCCGCGCCGGCGGCCCCGGCGGCGCCCGTGCGCGCGGGAGGTGCGTCATGAGCCTCGTGAACGTCGAACACCTGTCGAAGACCTACCTGCTCGACAGCGTGCGCGTGACCGGGCTCGCCGACGTGTCGGCGACGCTCGAGGCCGGGCGCTTCACCGTGTTGAGCGGCCCGTCGGGCAGCGGCAAGACGACGCTGCTGAACATGATCGGCTGCATCGACCGTCCCGACAGCGGGCGCGTGACGATCGCGGGCCACGATACCGCGTCGTTGTCCGACGATGCGTTGTCCGATTTCCGCGCGCGCCATGTCGGCCACGTGTTCCAGACCTTCAACCTGCTGCCGGTGCTGTCCGCGTACGAGAACGTCGAGTACCCGCTGCTGATGGCGGGCTGGGCGCCGGCCCGGCGCGCGGCGCGCGTGCGCGACCTGCTCGACGCGGTCGGGCTGGCCGACAAGGGACGGCACCGGCCGAGCCAGCTGTCGGGCGGCCAGCGCCAGCGCGTCGCGATCGCGCGGGCGCTGGCCGCCGAGCCCGCGATGGTGCTGGCGGACGAACCCACCGCGAACCTCGACAGCGCCACCGGCCACGCGATCATCGCGCTGATGCGCACGATCCAGCGCGAGCGCGACGTGTCGTTCATCGTGTCGTCGCACGATCCGCAGGTGGTGAGCGTCGCCGACGAGGTGATCCGGATTCTCGACGGCCGCATCGTCGGCCGGGAACGGGCCGGCGACGGCACGGCGGCGCAGGAGGTGTGCCGATGATCCATACGCTGATGCTCGCGCTGCGCAACCTGCAGCGCAACCGCCGGCGCTCGCTGACCACGCTGCTCGCGATGATCGTCGGCGTCAGTGCGATCCTGCTGTTCGGCGGTTTCAGCCGCGACATCACGCTCGGACTGCAAACCGACTTCGTGCAGCGCAGCGGCCATCTGCAGATCCAGCGGCAGGGCTATTACCTGTACGGCACGGGCGATCCGGCCGCGTACGGGATCCGCCGCTATGCGGCGCTGATCGACCTCCTGCGGCGCGACCCGCAGCTCGCGCCGCTGCTGCAGGTCGTCACGCCGACGCTGCAGTTCGGCGGCATCGCCGGCAATTTCGCGGCCGGCGTGTCGCGCACCGTGATGGGATTCGGCGCGATTCCCGACGACCAGTACCGGATGCAGCAGTGGAACGCCTACGGTTTTCCGCTGCGCCCGCGCGCGTTCGCGTTGCGCGGCAGCGCCGACGATGCGGCGGTGGTCGGTCTCGGCGTCGCGCGCGTGCTGCATCTGTGCGGGCCGCTGCAGGTGGCGGACTGCCGCGATGCACCACCGGGGCCGGCCGCGCCCGCCGCCGCCGGCCCGGACGCGAGTGCGCCGGCCGACGTGCTCGCGCTCGCCCAGGGCGAGGCCGGCTCGCAGCCGGCCGGCGACGGCGCAACCCACATCGAGGTGCTGACCGCGAGCGCGGGCGGCGCGCCGAACGTCGGCCGCTTCTCGGTCGTGAAGGCCGAGCAGCAGGGCGTGAAGGAGCTCGACGACGTGTATCTCGCGGTGCGCCTGCCGCAGGCGCAGCGGCTCGTATACGGCGGCGCCGAGCCGCGCGCGACCGCGCTCGAGATCCAGCTCGCGCGCACGGCCGATCTGCCGGCGGCGCGCGCGCGCATCGAGCAGCTGCTGCGCGGCGGCTTCGACGGCCAGCCGCTCGACGTCGTCGATTTCGCGACGCTGAACCCGTTCTACGACCAGACCAACCGGATGTTCTCGGTGATCTTCGGCTTCGTGTTCGTGCTGATCAGCGCGATCGTGCTGTTCGTGATCAGCAACACGATGAGCACCGCGATCATCGAGCGCACGGTCGAAATCGGCACGCTGCGCGCGATGGGCATGCGGCGCGGCGGCATTCAGGCGCTGTTCGTCTGCGAGGGCGCGCTGCTCGGCGTGGCCGGCGCATCGCTCGGCGTGCTGGCGGCGCTCGCGATTGCCGCGGCCGTCAATCACAGCGGGCTGGCCTGGACGCCGCCCGCGCGCATCGACGCGGTCGCGCTCACGGTGCGCGTGTGGGGCGAGTGGCGAACCATCGCGGTCACGTTCGCGGGGCTCGCATGCGTGGCCGGGCTGTCCGCGTGGCTGCCGTCGCGGCACGCGGCGCGGCTGTCGATCGTCGATGCGCTGCGGCATGTGTGACGCCGTGCGGATGCGGTCATTTTCGTTCATTTCACTTTCGGGAGAGCGCACGTGCGTCGCCTGTTCGTTTCATGCTGTCTGAGTCTTTCGTTCCTGGCCGGCGCCGCGCACGCGCAGCCGGCGCCCGATCCGCAGAAGGTGCTCGCGGCGAGCGACGCGATCCGCGCGCCGGCGAAATCGTTCGTGCTGACCGCGACGCTGATCGAGTATCGGTCGGGCAAGCAGGTGGACGGCAATACGCTGTCGATCTATTCGAAGCCCGATGCGCCGGGTGGCGCGTTCCGCACGCTGGTGCGCTTCGTCGCGCCGGCGCGCGACACGGGCAAGCTGATGCTGAAGAACGGCAACGACCTGTGGTTCTACGATCCCGCGAACCAGGCGAGCGTGCGGATCTCGCCCGACCAGCGGCTGCTCGGGCAGGCCGCGAACGGCGACGTCGTGACGGTCAATCTCGCGCACGACTACACGGCCGAGCTGAAGGGCGTCGAGGACATCGCCGACGGCGACCGGCAGACCCGCCGCGCCTACCGGCTCGCGCTCACGGGCCACGGCGACGGGCTCACGTACCGCCGCATCGAGATCTGGATCGACGCGGCGAACAACCGGCCGCTGAAGGCGCGCTTCTATTCGGAAAGCGACCGGCTGCTGAAGACCGCGTTCTACCGGCGCTACACGATGCAGCTCGGCGTCGAGCGGCCGACGGAGACGGTCATCATCGACGGGCTCGACAGCAACTGGGTCACGGTCATGCGTTTCTCCGACTACGCATGGCGCGACATTCCCGATGCATGGCTGCAGCGCGACTACCTGTCCCGCTTCCAGGCGCAATGACGGCGCGGCGTCGATGCCGGGTCGCCGCGCTCGCGTTCGTGCTGCTGCCGGCGCTGGCGCGTGCGGCGCCGGCCGGCGCGGAGGCGATGAGCGGGGCGGGCGGCGTGGATGCGGCCGATGCCGCGGCGCTCGATCTCGCCGACCGGTCCGCCACCGCGCCGGCCGATACCGCAAAGCCGTGGAAGCTCGACGTGCAGGACGCGTTGCGTGCGAGCCGCTATCGCGACGGCGCGCACGCCGGGCGCAACCAGCTGTCGGTCGAATTCGAGTACGGGCAGTGGCTGACGCCGACGTTCGCCGCGCACTTCTCGATGCGCTTCGACCGGTTCGATCCGCTCGGGACCTCGCGCACGTCGTCGCGCGACGTGACGCTCGTGAAGGAGGCGTACGCGAGCTGGCGCGCGGCGCCGACGTTCGTCGTCGACGCGGGGCGCGTCAACGAGCGGCTCGGCGCGGCGCTCGGCTACAACCCGACCGACTTCTTTCGCGCGGGCGCGGTGAGCCTCGACGTGCCGCCCGATCCGGACAGCCGGCACACGAACCGGCTCGGTACGGTCGCGCTGCGCGCGCAGCAGGTGTGGGACACGGGCTCGCTCGCGGCGCTGCTGTCGCCGCGGCTCGAGCGCCGCAGCCTGCCGGGCGACCCGGCCGCATCGTCCGACCTGCAGCGTACCAACGGCGTCGATCGCTGGATGCTGGTCGCGAGCCAGCGGCTCAGCACGGCGATCCAGCCGCAATGGATCGTCTACGGCGAAAGCGGGCAGGCGCCGCAGTTCGGCCAGAACCTGAGCGTGCTGCTCGGCAACTCGGTGGTCGCCTACGTCGAATGGGCGGGCGGCTACCGGCGCTCGCTGATCGCGCGCGCGACCGGTGCGGCCGGCGACAGCGCGTTCCGCACCAGCTCGTCGGTGGGCGCGACCTGGACGTTGCCGATCGACCTGTCGCTGAGTGCCGAGTTCCAGAGCAACGGCGGCGGCGCGGACGCCGCGCAATGGCGCGCGCTGCAGCGCGCGAACCCGGTCGCCTGGGGCAGTGCGGTGCAGACGTCGATCGCCGCGCAGGAGCTGCAAACCCGTCACGGCGTGTTCCTGATGGCGGCATGGCGCAATATCGGCGTGCGCCGTCTGGATCTGTCGGGCTTCATGCAGGCCGATCTCGGCGGCGGCCGGCAATACTGGGTCGAGCTGCGGCGGCGCTTCGACCGGTTCGACGTCGCGCTGCAGTGGCTGCATCAGGGCGGGCCGTCGTGGAGCCGCTTCGGTGCGATGCCGGAGTCGACCAGCGTGCAGGTGCTGGGCATTTTCTATCGATGACGCAAGGAGGTTTCGAATGAGCAAACGCGCGCTTCAGACGGCGACCGCCGTGCTTGCGCTGGTCCCGTCGATCACCGGGGTGCTCGGCATGATGGGCATCCACGATCCGCTGTACGCGTCGCTCGGCCTCGCACTGCCGGCCGACGCGACGCTGGACGGCAACCTGCGCTTCTACGCGGGCGTCTGGCTCGGGCTCGGCCTCGCGGCGTTCTCGGTGATTCCGGGGATCGAGCGCCAGGGGCGGCTGTTCGCGACGCTGTGGACGATGATCTTCCTCGGCGGCATCGGACGGCTGATTTCGCTCGCGACGCTCGGGCTGCCGTGGCCGCCGTTCGTCGGCTTCACGGTGCTCGAAGTCGTCGGCGCGCCGTTGTTCATCGCGTGGCAGCGGCGCGTGGCCGCTCACGCAACCATGGGGAACGCGCATGCATGACATCGACATCGATATCGCTCGGCGCGCCGTGCCGCTGCGACGCCTTGCGCGCGCGTGCGCGCGGTTCCTGGCCGCTGCCGCGCTGCTCGCCGGCGTTGGCCTGGCCGCACCCGCGGCGCGTGCGCAGACAGCGGCCGGCGCCGCGCTCGACGACTATGCAGCGACCCGCTATCCGATCATTCTCGTGCACGGCCTGACCGGCACCGACGACTATTTCGGCGTGGTGCCGTACTGGTACGGGATGCAGGCAGACCTGCAGCGGCATGGCGCGACGGTCTACGTCGCCGACCTGTCGGGGTTCCAGAGCGACCTCGGCCCGAACGGGCGCGGCGAGCAACTGCTCGCCTATGTGAAGCAGGTGCTGGCGGTCACGGGCGCGGCCAAGGTGAACCTGATCGGACACAGCCAGGGCGGGCTGACGTCGCGCTACGTGGCGTCGGTCGCGCCCGCGCTCGTCGCGTCGGTCACGACGATCGCGACGCCGCACCGCGGCTCGCAGTTCGCCGACTTCGTGCTCGCCGCGCTGAAGCTCGACCCGACGGGCATCTCGACGCCGGTGTTCGGTGCGCTGCTGAACCTGTTCGGCATCCTGACCAGCGACACGCACAACACGAACCAGGATGCGATCGCCGCGCTCGACGCACTCGGCACGGCGCGAACCACGCGGTTCAACCAGCTGTTCCCGAGCCCCGGCCTCGGCGCCGGTGCCTGTCGCACCGGCGCGCCGACCGAGACGATCGGCGGCAACGTACACCTGCTGTATTCATGGAGCGGCGCCGCATATCAGCCGGTGTCGCTGCTCGGCATCGTGACGGGCGCCGTCGATACCAGCGTGATTCCGGTGATCGATCCGGCGAATCTGCTGGATCCGTCGACGCTCGTGTTCCTGACGGCCGGCAACGTGATGGCGCTGGCCGGCGCGGGGCCGAACGACGGCTTCACGTCGACCTGCAGTTCGTTGTTCGGCACGGTGATCTCGACGCGCTACCACTGGAATCACTTCGACGCGATCAATCAGTTGCTCGGCATCCGCGGCGCGTATGCGGAAGATCCGGTCGCCGCGCTGCGCGTGCATGCGAACCGGCTGAAGCTGCAGGGCGTTTGAGCGATGACGGTCCGGACGATGCTGTCTCGCACCGTGCTCCATGGCGCCGTCGGCGTGCTCGCGGCCGCGGCGGTATGGCATGCGCTCGACCGGCCGGCGGCGTCGCCGCAAGCCGCTGCGCTGCCTGCCGCGCGCGTCGTGGTGTCCGACGCGGCGGTGCCGCGGCCCGTGCCTGCCGCGTCCGACGTCGCGCCGCCCGCGTCGCTGGCGGGTTCGCGCGCGCCGCGCCTGCCGCTCGGGCCGGACGGGCGTCTCGCGAAACGGCGTGCGGTGCGGGAATTCTTCGATTACTTCCTGCTCGCGCAGCACGACCTGACGCCGGACGCGCTCGACGCGCTGGTTGCGCGGGAGGTCGCCGCGCAGCCGATCGGCGGGCAGGCACAGCGCGAAGCGCTCGACCTGTGGCCGCGCTATCGCGCGTGTCTCGCCGCGCTCGATGCGCAGCCGGGCGCCGTGCAGCCCGGCATGCGTATCGATCCGGACGCGCTCGCGGGCCAGCTCGAGCGACGGGCGGCACTCGCGAGCCGCTGGCTCGGCGACTGGAGCGCGCCGTTCTTCGCCGACGAGTTCCGGCAGCAGCACGACGACCTCGACCGGATCCGGATTGCGCGCGACCCGGCATTGAGCGACGCGCAGAAGCGCGAACGCATTGTGGCGCTCGACCAGTCGTTGCCGCCGGACATGCGCGATGCGCATGAGCGGCTCGCGCGGCAGCGCGAGGCGGTCGCGACGGTTGCACGGCTCGACGCGCAGCGCGCGACGCCCGATGCGCTGCGTGCGCAGCTCGGCGCCGACGTCGCCGCACGCGTCGTACGGCTGCGGCAGGACGACGATGCGTGGCAGGCGCGCTATCGCGACCATGCGGCCGAACGTGAGCGGCTCGCCGCGCAGCAGCTTGGGCCCGATGCGCGCGATGCCCAGCTCGCGCAATTGCTGCAGCGCGATTTTCCGGATCCGGCGGACGCACTGCGCGCAGCGTCGCTGGACGCGGACAGCGCGGACATCACCGCTCGCCAGCGCGCGCGATAGCCGCCCGGCGACGGCATCCCGGGCAGGCGCCGTCATGGATCTTCCACGTTCTCCGTTGGAGAAGTGTGGGATATGTCACTCAGTCCGCATTATTTCGATGGAGGAATGATTTTTATTTTCAGAATTAACTGCATTTCGTTGCATTGGCCACTATTCGGAATTTTCAATGATTCTCCGGGAAAGTGTCTTTTCAAGGGCGGTATTTAAATCTCCGATAATTGATTGACCATGCAAATATCTTCTGGCAATGCCTGAAACTGTCAAATTACTTCATGTAACAAAGCCGGAGTGGCGCGAACGACAGGGCTGCGTGATACCTTTTTGTTTAATTAGACCGTAAGGAAAACGGCAAAACCGGAAAACCGGTTCGTTTTAACGCTGCATGAAGATTCGGTGGCCGAGGGGCAGCAATACAACGTACGAGGTGCACCGTGATACATCAGGCCGACAATGTCATCGAGTTGCCGCATGCGCTTGGTGCCAATCAATTCCTGTCTGCGCTCGACGGAATTAGCCGCGCGGAATTGGCGCCTCATTTGATGCTTTCGAATCTCAAGACCGGCCAGCTGCTGTGCGACGCCGGCGAGAATCTGGAGGCCGTCTATTTCCCGGTGACGGCGGGTATTTCGCTTCAATACACGACAGGCGGCAAGACGACGCTCGGCGTGACGGAGATCGGCCGCGAAGGCATCGTGTGCGACGACGTGATCGGCAGCACGATGCAGCGCCGCGTCGTCGTCTATCACGGCGGATTCGCGTATCGGCTGCATGCGCGCCGCTTCGTCGACGCGTGCGATGCATCGGCGGCGATCAGGCGGCAGGTCTTCGTGCGGATGCAGCTGGTGCTGGCGCAGGCGTCGCAGGTCATGTTCTGCAGCCGCCATCACGTGATGCGACATCAGGTGGGCCGCTGGCTGCTGATCGCCTACGAGCGCTCACGCAGCATCGAAATCCCGGTCACGCACGGCACTTTGGGGCAGATGCTGGGCGTGCGCCGCGAGACCATCACGGATACCGTGCGACAGCTCCACGAGCTCGGCCTGATCCATCAGCATCGCGGCGCCATCGTGCTGACGGATCTCGCCCGTCTCGAAGGGCAGGGCTGCGACTGCCATCGGGTCATCCGCGACGAAACGCGCCGCATTCTCGCGATCGATGCCGGTACCGGGGCCGGTGTCGGGCTGTCGCGACGCGTCCGGACGACCTAGTGGCCGCAGCCTCCTGCCGCGCGGCCGGCACCGGCGTGCCGCCGCGACGGCGTGTGCGCCGGCGCGGCGCGCGCAGGGAAGGGGCGAGGTCCGGGCGCAAGACGCGTCGCGACGCGGCTGGCCGGCGGTATCGAGAAGAATCAGAAAAGCAGTCAATCAGGTATGGAAAACATTTCGAAGCTCCAGAGTCAGCGCAGCTCGTTTCACGTGTGGCCATGGAGTCCGGCGCTCGGCATCCTGCCGATCGTCGTCGTGATCGTCGCGCTGGCCGGGTTCGTCGCGGTCAGCCTGATCGTGATCATGTCGCTGCGCGTGTACGTCGGCGGCGAAAGCAGCTGGTCGAAGGCGCAGAAGGACGAGATCATCCTGCTGACCCGCTACGGACAGACCGGTGACGAAAAGCTGTTCGACGATTACCTGGCGGTTGACCGCACCCTCACGTTTCTCGGCGTCGCCCGCCGCGCGATGATCAGCGTGCCGCCGGACCACCGCGCGGCGCGCCAGGCGCTGATCGACGCGGGCATCAATCCCGTCGATGCGGTCGCGGTGGTGTGGTTCTATCCGATCCTGAGCAGCTTCGCGCGCCTGAACGCCGCGTTGCAATACTGGGAGGACGCGGACCGGCAACTGGTCAACCTGCGCGCGATCGCGAACGCGCTGCGCGCGTCCGTGCAGGCGGACGACGTTCGACGCACGAGCCGCCTGAACCGCGCGGTCTGGGACTTCAACTCGCACATCGAGCCGCTGCCGAAACGCTTTTCCGACGAACTGAGCGCCGAATTCCGTTCGGCCGTCATCCAGCTGTTCCTGTCGTACGTCGCGGCCTCGCTGCTGATCGTCCTGCTGTCGGTGCGATGGGCGAGCCGCGCGCAGCGCCAGCAGGCGTCGATGCAGACCGAGCTGGACCGTAGCCAGGCGTTCGCGGAAGCGGCGCTGCGCTCGGTGGCCGATGCGATCGTCACGATCGGCCTCACGCGCAGCATCGAGACCGTCAATCCGGCGGCCGAGCAGCTGCTCGGCGCGCCGTCGCGGCTGTGTGTCGGCAAGCCGATCAACGACGTGCTCGACCTGATCGATACGTCGACCGGCATGTCGATCAAGCTGCTCGCGTCGCTCAGCAACAGCGGCGATCACACGTTCACCCGCGATCTCGACCTGATCCGCGTGTGCGGCGCGGCGGTGTCGGTGCGCGCATCGCTGTCGAGAATGGACAACGCCGCGGGCCGCTGCGTCGGTTACGTGCTGATCCTGCGCGACATGACGCGTGAATACCAGTTGATCGAGAAACTGACCTGGCAGGCGTCGCACGATGCGCTGACCGGTCTGATCAATCGCACCGCGTTCGAACAGCGCCTGGGCGACGCGTTGACCCACCGCGGCGGCGGCATGTTGATGGTTCTCGACCTGGACGGATTCAAGGAAGTCAACGACGTGTGCGGGCACGCGGCCGGCGATGCGCTGCTGCGCGACGCGACCGCGGTGTTCGCGCGCTGTCTCGCGGACGACGACGTGTTCGGCCGGCTGGGCGGCGACGAATTCGGCATCCTGTTGCCGGCCGGCCGCAACGGCTCGCCGGACGACGGCAAGGCCGAGCGCATCCGCGCGTGTCTCGAGGATTTCACGTTCCTGTGGGAGGGCGAGCCGTTCAAGATCAGCGTGAGCATCGGCGTGCTGGATCTCGCCTGTCGGCCCGAGAGCGTCGAGAAGGCGATGCAGATGGCCGACATCGCGTGCTACATCGCGAAGGACCGCGGCCGCAACCGCGTGCACGTCGCGGATTCGCGCGACATGAACTCGGGACGCCAGGCGTACCACATGCAGTGGAGCCGCCGCGTGAAGACGGCACTCGAAACGAATTCGTTCCAGTTGTATGCGCAACGCATCGTGCCGATCCAGCCGGCGCACGGCGCGCAGGAGCGCGCGGAGATCCTGCTGCGCATCCCGGACGCCGACGGCAAGCTGATCTCGCCGGTCTTCCTGCCGGCCGCCGAGCGCTACGGCCACATGACGATGATCGACCGCTGGGTCGTGCGTAACGTGATCCGGCGGCTCGCGCGGCTCGAACGGCGCCAGTACGTCGAATACAACGTGAACCTGTCGGCGATGTCGATCACCGACGAGCGCTTCGTGGAGTTCGCGATCGCCGAGCTGTCGGCGTCGGGGCTGGACCCGACGCTGCTGTGCTTCGAAATCACGGAGACGAGCGCGGTCCGCAACCTGGAGGTCGCGTCGCGTTTTATGCACGAGCTGCGCGACCTCGGCTGCCGCTTCGCGCTCGACGACTTCGGCGCCGGCATGTCGTCGTTCTCGTATCTGCGCCAGTTGCCGATCGACTACCTGAAGATCGACGGCGGCCTCGTGGCGACCATGACGTCCGACAGCGTCAAGCGCGGCATCGCGTCCGCCATCAACGACATCGCTCACGTGATGCAGTACCGCACCGTCGCCGAGCACGTCGAGGACGAGGCGACGGCCGAGATGCTTCGCGCGCTGGGCGTCGACTATTGCCAGGGCTACTACTTCAGCCGCCCCGCACCCTGGCAGGAAGGGGGATTCCATTGAACCAAGCGAGGAACGAACGCATGAGTGCTCCATTTGAACTGACCGGCGACCTGATGGACCTGACGAACTATCCGGCCTGGCTGCGCGACGTGGTCGGCGCGACCGACGAGCTGAAGGCCCGTGTCCGAGCGCATCCGGTGTTCGCGGCGATGAGCGGCGGGACGCTGTGCGCGTCGCAACTGCGCGCGTTCTTCGTGACCGGCTGGGCGGTGGTCAGCCAGTTTCCGGAATACATGGCGATGAACCTGGTGAAGACCGCGGCCTATCGGTCGCGCGGCGACGAGAAGGCGCGACGCTATCTGATCCGCAATATCCGCGTCGAGCAGAACCACGTCGATCACTGGGCCAACTGGGCTGCGGAATCGGGCGTGACGATCGACATGCTGCTGCACGGCGATGCGCCGCTGGACGGATTCGCGCTGAGCCACTGGTGCTGGAAAAGCAGCAGCGCCGACGCGCTCGCGCCGAGCATCGCCGCGACCAACTACGCGATCGAAGGCGTGACCGGCGAGTGGAGCGCGTTGCTGTGCGCATCGCCGTATGAACGGCAGTTCGACCCGGCCGTGCGGCATCGCGCGATGCGCTGGCTCAAACTGCATGCCGACTACGACGACCGGCATCCGTGGGAAGCGCTCGACATCGTCGCGACGCTGCTCGGCCAGTCGCCCGCGGCCCGCGACGTGCGGGACGTCGAGGCGTCGATCCGCAAGAGCCTGAGCTATCTACTGACGAGTCTCGATTGCTGCATGCATGTGTAGTTGGCTGCGCCGCACGTTCGCGGGTTCGTGCAGGCCGCGCCCGGCCGTTCCGGCCGGAAGGCGGGCCGGCGTGACGTCGCGATACGCCGTGCGGGCCGTCGTGCTGGACGATTTTCCATGGCCACCCACGTTCTTGTCGTAGAGCCCGATCCGCGCATGGGCGACCGGATCCGCGCGCTCCTGCGCGGCTGCCAGATCGCCACGTCGGCGCTCGACGACGCGTCGCGGCTGCTGGCGCACGTGACGGCCACGCCGCCCACCCTGATCGTGATGCGGGTCGAACGGCCGGCCACGACGTTCTACATGGCGCTCGGTGCGCTGCGGCGCGCCGGTCACGACATGCCGGTGATCGTGATCAGCCGCGACGCGCAGGTGCTCGACAAGGTCGTTGCGCTCGAAATCGGCGCGGACGACTATCTGGTGGAGCCGTTCGACCCGATGGAACTGATCGCACGCGTGCGCAGCGCGATGCGCCGCTACGCGCCGAACCGTCCCGTGTCGGTGCGCGCGCCGGTGAATCCCGAATCGTACGCATTCGGCGACATCGAGGTGAATTTCGTCACGCGGCGCGCCACCCGCGCGGGACAGGACCTCGGGCTGCGTGCCAGCGAATTCGCGCTGCTCGCGCTGTTCATCTCGCAGCCGATGCGCGTCCTGTCGCGCGCGGAGATTCTCGCGCTGCTGGGGCTGAGCGTGGCCGGGCGCTCCGAGCGCGGGCTCGACGTGCTGATCTTCCGGCTGCGCAACCTGGTCGAGCAGGCGGTCGGCGATTATCGCTACATTCGCACCGTGCGCGGGAAGGGCTACATTTTCGTGCCGCTCGGCAGGCTGGCAGACGAAGCGGATGCGTTGCCGCACGCGTGAGCCGGGCGGCGGCCGTTCCGGGCCGGGATTCGGCGGAAATCGACACCCCTGCGAACGGCGTTTTCGCGCTGCGTCTTCATGCAGACCCGCTCGGGCTGTTCGGGCTGCTCCAGCGTCGAGAAAGGGCGGGGAGACTTTCGCGGACCAAGGTCCAAAACAAAAATAATGGCGGGCGATGGAAAAATCCCGTCCAATTGCGATGCCGTGCTTCTCACTACTGCCGTCAGGTCAACTCACTCCCGCGATGCGGGTTGCCGCAGTGCCAGCGCGAAGAAGCGCCGGATCTCATCCATCAATTCCGTGCGGGCCGACGCGAAATCGAACGCGCGCCGGTTTTCGTGCGCGTAGCGCTGGCGCCAGTCGTCGGCCGCATGCCGCGCTTCGCGTGCGCGCAGATCGTCGAGTTCGGGCGTGCGCAATGCGTGATCGGCGATCAGCGTCACGCCGTCGCGGCTGACCTCCAGCACACCGCCCGCGACGAGGAGACGGCGATGCTCGCCGGTCGGCGCATCGACGAGCATCACGACGCCCGGCCGGATCCGCGTGAGCAGCGGCGCGTGATGCGGATAGATCCCCAGTTCTCCGCTTTCCCCCGGAACGACGACGAAATGCGCGTCGCCGGCATACAGCACCGCTTCCACGCTCACGATGTCGAGCCTCATCGACGTCTTCATGGGACTCCTTCAGACCGCCGCCGCGCCGGCGACGATTTCGCACAGCTCGGTGGTGATCTGCGCCTGTCGCGTCTTCTGGTACAGGTGCCTCAGTTCGCGCAACACGCGGTCGGCGTTGTCAGTCGCGGTCTGCATGCTGAACATCCGCGCGCATTGCTCGCACGCGTAGTTCTCGACGACGGCCTGATAGAGCATCGCCTCGACGTAGCGCAGCAGCAACGTGTCGACGACGGGTTTGGGCGCGGGCTCGTACAGATAATCGGACGCGGCCGCGCCGTCGGTCGGCGCGCTGGTGTCGAGCCCCGCGATCGGCAGCATCGCATCGATGCGCGGTTCGTACGCGAGCGGGCTCGTCAGCCGGTTGTACGCGACGTGCACTTCGTCGAGCTCGCCGTTGACGAACGCGGTCAGCGGCACGAGCAGCGCTCCGAGCAACTGCTCGAAGTGCGGCTCGGCGGCCAGGCCGCTCGCGCGCGCCGTGATGGTCGCGCCGTGGCGCAGCAGCGGCGCGATGCCGCGCGCGCCGATCACGCTCAGTTCGCATGCGACGCCGGCCCGGTCCCAGCGTTCGAGCGCATCCACGCATTCGACCAGCAGCCGCGCATTGAGCGGGCCGCACAGCCCGCGATCGGTGCTGACGACGATCAGGCCGACGCGGCGCACGGTATCGCGTCGCGCCATCAGCGCCGATACGTAGTCGGGACGGTCGCGCAGCACGCGTTCCGCCATCGCGCCGATGCGCGCCGCGTACGGGCGGAACTCACGCGCGCGTCGCTGCGCGCTCGCCATCTTGGTGCGCGCCATCATTTCCATCGCCTTGGTGATCTTGCGCGTGGACGAGGTACTGGCGATCTTCGAGCGGATTTCGCGTATGTGCATGTCAGGGAGGGGCGTCGGGGCCATCCGGATGTCATCGTGCGGCTTCATGCTATCGGGACTTCACCTGAAACGATTGACTGAAATCAAACGACGTCGCCCGGTCCCGCACCAGAATCCGTTCACGTGATCCTTGCAAAGGGGCAGTCGATGACCGAGTTGCGTACGCATCAGAAATACGAAGCGCTGATTGCGCGTTGCCGCGCGTTACGCCCGGTGACGGTCGCGGTCGCGCATCCTTGCGACGAGGTATCGCTGCATGCGGCGGCCGCAGCCGCTCGGGCCGGTATCGTCGTGCCGGTCCTGGTCGGCCCGGTGGCGCGCATCACGATGCTCGCCGCGACGCTCGGTGTCGACCTGTCCGGCTATCGGCTCGTGGATGCGCCGCACAGTCATGCGTCGGCGGCACGCGCCGTCGAACTGGTGCGCGAGGGCGACGCTCAGGCGCTGATGAAGGGCAGCCTGCACACCGACGAGTTGCTGGCGGAGGTGGTGCGCGCCGATACGGGGTTGCGCACCGGGCGGCGCCTGAGCCACGTGTTCATCATGGACGTGCCGACTTACCACAAGCCGCTGTTCATCACCGACGCGGCCGTCAATATCCGTCCGACGCTCGAGCAGAAGGCCGACATCGCGCAGAACGCGATCGATCTCGCGCACGCGCTCGGCATCGCCCGGCCGAAGGTGGCGATCCTGTCGGCGGTCGAGACGGTCAGCTCGAAGCTGCCGTCGACGCTCGACGCGGCCGCGCTGTGCAAGATGGCCGAGCGCGGCCAGATCACCGGCGCGCTGCTCGACGGGCCCCTCGCGTTCGACAACGCGATCAGCCCGGAGGCCGCGCGCCTCAAGCATCTCGGTTCCGAGGTCGCGGGCGATGCGGACATCCTCGTCGCGCCCGACCTCGAGGCCGGCAACATGCTCGCGAAGGAGTTGACGTTCCTGGCGAATGCCGATGCGGCCGGCATCGTGCTCGGCGCGCGCGTGCCGGTGATCCTGACGAGTCGCGCCGACAGCGAACGCACGCGCCTGGCGAGCTGCGCGGTCGCGGCGCTCGTCGCGGCGGCGGCGGCGCCCGTGGCCACGCCGGCGGTTGCGGCCGGCACGCACTGACGGCGCCGCGATGCGACATCCCGTCCTGGTGCTCAACGCCGGCTCGTCGAGCCTCAAGTTCTCGGTCTACGACACGCACGAGGATCGCTCGCTCGATGCGGGCCTGCACGGGCAGGTCGAGAACCTGCATGGCACACCGCATCTGTTCGTGGCCGATGCGCACGGCGAGGTGCTCGCCGACAGCGCCGTCGCGCGACCGGGGCATCAAGGCGCGATCGAGGCGCTGCACACGTGGTTCGCCGCTCATGTCGGACGAGAGGCCGCGTTCGACGGCGTCGGGCACCGGGTCGTGCATGGCGGTCCGTATTTCACCGCGCCGGTGCGGATCGATGCGCGCGTGCTCGATGCGATCGCGTCGCTTTCGCCGCTCGCGCCGCTGCACCAGCCGCATCACGTCGACGCGATCCGCGCGGTTGCCGCCGTGGCGCCGAACCTGCCGCAGGTCGCGTGTTTCGACACCGCGTTCCATGCGACGGTACCGGCGCTTGAACGGGAGTTCGCGCTGCCGCGCGCGCTGACCGAGCAGGGCATCGTGCGCTACGGGTTTCACGGGCTGTCGTACGAGTACATCGCGACGGCGCTCGCGGCCCTCGATCCGTCGTGGGGGCGGCAACGGACGGTCGTCGCGCACCTCGGCAACGGCGCGAGCCTGTGTGCGCTCGCGAACGGCCGCAGCGTCGCGACGACGATGGGGTTCACGGCCGTCGACGGACTGCCGATGGGCACGCGCACGGGCGCGCTGGACCCGGGCGTGATCCTGTACCTGCAGCGTCACGCCGGCCTGTCGCTCGACGAGGTCGAGCATCTGATCTATGCCGAATCGGGCTTGCTCGGCGTGTCCGGCGTGTCGAGCGACATGCGCACGCTGCTCGCGAGCGACGCGCCGTCGGCCGCGCACGCGGTCGAGCTGTTCGCCTATCGCGCGGCCCGCGAACTCGCCGCGCTGGCCGGCGTGCTCGGCGGCCTCGACGCGCTCGTGTTCACGGCAGGCATCGGCGAGCACGCGCCGCGCGTGCGTGAACGGATCTGCAGCCGCGCGGCGTGGCTCGGCATCGTGCTCGACGACGCGGCGAACGCCGCCGGCCTGCCGGTGATTTCGAGCGACGCGTCGCGCGTGACGGTGCGCGTGATCCCGACCGACGAGAACCTGATGATCGCGCGGCACACGCGCCGCGTGCTGGACGACGCAATCCCTTCCACGCCGTATCCGACCTCGCGAGACCTCCGATGACAGCACGCGACACGTCTTCCCCTGCCGTCAGCGCCCCCGCGCTGCCGATTTTCTGGCCGATGGCCGCCGCCACGGCGATGTTTGCGGCCGGCTCCGAGATCACGGCGCGCAATCTCCGCTTCCTCTCGGAAGAGGAGAAGCTCCATTTCGAAGCGCATCCGGCGCTGGCATCGGCGAACCGGCCGTTGCTGGAGCTGCGGACGATGACGTTCCGCGATTATTCGTCCGCGCCGGCACATGGGCTGCCGACGATCGTCGATGCGCCGTACGCGGGGCACAGCGCGATGATCGCCGACTACCAGCCGGGGCAGAGCCTGATGCAGACGCTGCGCGAGCACGGCGTGACGCGTCTGTACCTGACCGACTGGCGCTCGGCCACCGAGGACATGAAGGACCTCGAGATCGACCAGTATCTGGCCGAGCTGAACGTGTGCGTCGACGAACTCGGCGGCCGCGTGAATCTCGTCGGCCTGTGTCAGGGCGGCTGGATGTCCGCGATGTACGCGGCGCGTTTCCCACACAAGGTCGCGAGCCTCGTGCTGGCAGGCTCGCCGATCGACACCGACGCGGGCGACGGCCCGATCAAGCAGATGGCGCACACGTATCCGACGTCGTTCTACGAGGAACTCGTCGCGATGGGCGGCGGGCTGATGCGCGGACGCTTCATGCTGCGCGGCTGGAAAAACATGCATCCCGACCAGCACTATCTCGCCGAGCACGTCGACCTGTACGAGCATCTCGACGATCCCGAATACCTGCGCAAGCGCGAGGTGTTCGCGAACTGGTACGAAAGCCCGATCGACCTGCCGGGACGCTGGTACCTGCAGGCGATCGGGCAGATCTTCAAGGAGAACCGGCTCGCGAAGGGCTCGTTCGTCGCGCTCGGGCGCACGCTCGACCTGAAGGACATCGCATGCCCGGCCTATCTGCTCGCCGGCGAGGCCGACGACATCACGACGCCGGAGCAGGTGTTCGGCGCGCGCGATCTGCTCGGAACGCCTGCGTCGAGGATCGAGAGCCGGCTCGTGCCGGGCGGCCATATCGGCCTGTTCATGGGGACGCGCACGCTGAAGACGGTGTGGCCCGACATCGCGCGATGGATCGCGGCGCAACGCTAGGCCGGCGGGGGGGCGACATGACATTGCGACACAAGCGGGGGCTCGTCGTCGGCATCGCGAACGAGCGGAGCATCGCGTGGGGATGCGCGCGCGCGTTTTGCCGGGCAGGCGCCACGCTCGCGGTGACCTGGCAGTCGGACAAGACCTTGCCGCACGTCGAGCCGCTGTTCGCGCAACTCGACGCGCCGATCCGGATGCCGCTCGACGTCGGGCGGCCGGACCAGATGGCGGCGGTGTTCGACGCGCTTGCGGCGCAATGGGGCGCGATCGACTTCGTGCTGCATTCGGTCGCGTTTGCGCCGAAGGCCGATCTGCAGGGCCGCGTGGTCGACAGTTCGCCGGAAGGGTTCGCGCTCGCGATGGATACCTCGTGCCACTCGTTCATCCGGATGGCGAGGCTGGCCGAGCCGTTGATGACGCGCGGCGGGAGCCTGATGGCGATGAGCTATCTCGGCGCGGAGCAGGTCGTCGCGAACTACGGGGTGATGGGGCCGGTCAAGGCCGCGCTCGAGGCGAGCGTGCGGTACCTGGCGGCCGAACTCGGCGGCGCGGGCATTCGCGTCAACGCGATTTCGCCGGGCGTGCTGCCGACGCGCGCGGCGTCGGGCCTGCCGGACTTCGGCCGGCTGCTTGACGACACCGCGCGCCGGGCACCGCTGCATCACGCGCTCGACATCGACGACGTCGGTGCGTTCTGCGCGTTTCTTGCCAGCGACGGCGCACGGGCGATCACGGGCGGCACGCACTATGTCGATTCCGGTATGCACATGCTCGGTTAGGCTTCCGCATGCATATGAGGCGATCGTCGATCGAGATCCTGCCTCGAAGAGCAAATCCGCTCCGCCGTGCTCACGATGCTGGCCGAGGCGGGCGACACCGCGCCGGCTAGCAGTACCGTAACCGACTGAATCGCCCAGAAAATGCCGGTTAGCGCGGAAGAAAGATAAAAGATCGAGGGCTCGCGAACAGGCCGATTGCGTGCAACCCCAATAGCGGCAAGGGCCGGCTGCAGGCAACTCGGCACCCTGAAGTCGCCACATTTCGCATGAAAAGGACGCATACCCCGCCCGCGTCATCAAGGACCAAACCAACGAACAAACGCTCGGGTTGCGACAAATTGCACCGGATACGCCCTTGATTCAAGCGGAAGCGCTACGGGTTTGCACTCGAATCAATTGCAATGCGATTATTTGTATTCCATTGCAATTTTGATGATCCTATCCTTCGCAACATGAATTGACCGGCGGCAACGGCAACCGGTGCAACCTGGCGAGGAATGGAACATGGAAGTCGAGGTCGGACTGATCGCAGCACTACAAGCGAAATTGGGCGCAGATGCGGTGCTGACCGCCGAAACTGACATGGCGGGCTTCGTCGAGGACTTTAGAGGGCGTTACAAGGGCCGCGCGCTGTGTGTCGCGCATCCGTCGTCGACGGAGCAGGTCGCTTTCATCGTCAGACAGTGCGCCGCGCACGGCGTGTCGGTCCTGCCGCAAGGCGGCAACACGAGTCTGTGCGGTGGCGCAGTGCCGCGCAGCGCGGGTCCGGCACCTGTGATCGTCAGCCTCGCGCGCATGCGGCGCATCCGTGCGCTTGATGCCGCCAATCGCTCGATGGAAGTCGAAGCCGGTTGCATTCTGAAGACCGTGCAGGACGAAGCGGCGGCGGTCAATTGCCTGTATCCCGTGAGCCTGGGCGCGGAAGGTTCCTGCCAGATAGGCGGCACGCTGTCGACGAATGCGGGCGGCACGAGCGTGCTGCGTTACGGCAATACGCGCGACAACGTGCTCGGCTTGGAAGTCGTGCTCGCCGACGGCAGCATCTGGAACGGGCTGCGTAGCCTGCGTAAGGACAATACCGGTATCGATCTCAAACAGGTGTTCATTGGTGCGGAAGGCACGCTCGGCATCGTCACCGCCGCGACGCTCAAGCTGCATCCGCTGCCCACTCACCACGCGCTCGCGTGGTTTGCACCGGTCAGCCCCGAAGCGGCTCTGCGCGTACTCGGCATGTTCCAGACAAACTGTGGATCGCGTCTGTCTGCTTATGAATTGATGAACGCGCGGCAATTGCAGCTCGTGGTCGAGCGCGTGTCGGACCGTCGCAACCCGCTGGCGGAAACGCATGCGTGGCACGTACTGGTCGAATTGTCGGATACGCGCGATGGCGCGGAGATGGAGGCCATCCTGCAGCGCACGCTCGAGGAAGCCGCAGAAGCGGATCTGATCGAGGACGCGATCATCGCCATGAGCGACGCGCAGCGCGCGAATCTCTGGGAAGTGCGCCACAGCGTGACCGAGGCAAACAAGGGCGCGGGCGTGGGCTTGACGACAGATTGTTCGGTGCCGATCTCCGCCGTGCCGACCTTCATCGACGATGCCACGCGCGCCGTGCATGAGATCGCGCCAGATCTGGACGTGGTGATCGTCGGGCACATGGGTGACGGCAATATTCACTTCATCCCGATGTTTTCCTTCTCGGCATGGCAAGCGCTGGCCGATGCGCCGTCGATGGGCAGTGCGCTGCGTCGCGCCGTCAACGACGTGGCGCATCGGCTCGGCGGTTCGTTCAGTGCGGAGCATGGCATCGGCGAAACCGGTCTCGTCGAAATGGCGCACTACAAGTCGTCGGTCGAACTGGCCGCGATGCGCGCCATCAAGCAGGCGCTGGACCCGAACAATCTCATGAATCCGGGGCGTCTCATTCCCTGAGCTTGGCGGATGTGATCGGAGCGCAGGCCAGCTCGTCAATCGGTCGATTACTGCGTTCAATGATTAATACGTAGTACAAATCTTTGGAGTTCACGATGAAGTCGAAGAAATCCGAGCACTGCACGATCGAAAATCCGGCACGCCGAAGCGTGATGAAACTGGCGGCCGCCGGTGCGGCGTCGGCGGCGTTTCCATTTGTCTGGACTCCGGCGCGTGCAGCGAACAAGCGCATCGTCGTTCGAGACGACGGTGGGATCTATACGAAGGCGTACCGGGCCGTCTACTACGAGCCGTTCGCCAAGGCGACCGGCATCGAGGTGGTCGGCGTGCAGGCGAACGCGGAACCGACCGCGCAGATCAAGAGCATGGTGGACGCTGGCAGCTACACCTGGGACATGGCGAAGATCAGCCAGCCGGCCGTGCTGATGCTCACGGCGGGCGGCAAGGAATATCTCGAGCGCCACGGACTCGAAGCCGATCCGGCCGTATCGAAAGTCCCCAGCCAATATATGTCGCCGTTCGCGGTGGGCACGAACGTGTATGCGACCGTACTGGCGTATCGCACCGATGCGTTCAAGGGCCGCAAGGCGCCGTCGTCGTGGGCCGATCTCTGGAACGTGAACGAGTTTCCGGGTCGCCGCGCCATGCGCAAATATCCGTTCGACACCATCGAGGAAGCGCTGATGGCGTCGGGCGTTCAGCCCGGCCAGGTGTATCCCTGCAATCTCGACCGCGCGTTCGCGAGCCTCGACAAGATCTCGAAGCACGTCGATGTCTGGTGGACGACGGGCGCACAGGTTGAGCAGATGCTCGGCTCCGGCGAAGTCGCGATGGTCGCGACCTGGGCGTCGCGCGCGCAATCGGCGATGGCCAACGGTGCACCGGTTTCCATCGTCTGGAACCAGAACATCTGGGGATGTGACAGCTGGGCGATCCTGAAGGGCACGCCGAACGCGAATGCCTGCCGCGAATTCATCAAGTTCGCGACCGATCCGAAGCGCCAGGCGCAACTTGTCGATTACTTCCCGGCGGGCCTCACACTGCCTGCGGCGTTCAATTATGTGAAGCCCGAAGTCGCGAAAAATTGTCCGACCTTTCCGGACAACATGAAGACTGGTGTCCATATCGACGCGAAGTACTGGCTGCAAAACCAGAGTACTGCGCTGGAACGATTCAACCGTTGGATTCTTTCCTGATCTTTCAGCACTTTCCGGATTTCGACGCCAATGTCAGCTACCAATCTCACTGTCAACGGACTCAGCAAACGCTACGGCGATTTCGTCGCGCTTGCCCCGACGGATCTCGACGTCGCCCAGGGCGAATTCCTGACCTTGCTCGGGCCGAGCGGATCGGGCAAGACCACTTTGCTCAGCCTGATCGCGGGGCTGTCGCATCCCGATAGCGGCAGCATTCACATCAACGGGACCGACGTAACCTACGGCGCGCCGTACGAACGTGACATCGGCATGGTGTTTCAGAACTATGCGCTGTTCCCGCACATGACGGTGGGCGAAAACATCGCGTTCCCGTTGCAGATGCGCAAGGTCGACGCCGCCGCGACGCGTAAGCGCGTCGCCGAAGCACTGGAGATGGTGCATCTTCCGCACTTGGCCGGGCGTTATCCGCGCGAGCTGTCCGGTGGCCAGCAGCAGCGGATCGCGCTGGCGCGTTGCATGGTGTATCGCCCGTCGATCATCCTGATGGACGAGCCCCTGGGCGCGCTCGACAAGAAGCTGCGCGATCACATGCAGCTCGAAATCAAGCGCATTCACCGCGACCTCGGCACCACGATCGTCTACGTGACACACGATCAGGAAGAGGCGATGACGATGTCGGACCGCATCTGCCTAATGAACGCCGGCGCGATCGCACAACTTGGCACGCCTGCTGATCTGTATTTTCGGCCCAAAAGCGTGTTTGTGGCCGATTTCCTCGGCGAATCGAATCTGCTCGACGCCACGGTGTCGTCGCGCGACGACGAACGCGTGGGTATCGCCATCGGCGGGCGCCACTGCGGTCACGCGATGGCGTACGACGGCAGCCTGCGCCCCGGCAGCAAGGCGCGGATCATGATCCGTCCGCAGAACCTGCATGTGGAAGCCGGCAACATCGGTGCGGACCAGCCGAACCAGGCGGAGTCGATGCAGGCGCGGCTCACCGACATCATGGTGACCGGCGGCATGACGAAGCTGTATTTGCAGGCCATCGAGCCCGTGAACGGCGGCACGGAAGTGATCGCCGCGTTCCCGACCAACCGGCTCGGCGAGCAATACGAGATCGGCCAGGCGCTGCGCCTGCGCTGGTCGGCGTCCGATGCCGTCGCGATTGCGGAGTAAGTCATGAATCCTTTCGCGCTCACTGTTCCCGCCGAGGCGAACCGCACTGGCCTGCAACGGCTGCGCTGGCGCCGCGCGCTGCGCATCGCCGCGATGGTCGCGCCGATCGTCGTGCTTCTGTCGGTGTTCCTGATTTACCCCGTCGGGCAATTGCTGCTGCTGAGCATTCGCGACGACAGCGGCTTCTCGCTCACCGAATACCGACGGCTGTTCGCGTCGCCCGTCTACATCGAAGTGCTGTGGGTGACGATGAAAATCTCGCTGCTCACGACGTTCTTTTCAGTGCTGACCGCGTATCCCGTCGCGCTGTTCATTTCGACGCTCACGCGCGAGCGCAAGAGCAAGGTGTTGTACTGGGTGCTGCTGTCGTTCTGGACCAGCTTTCTCGTACGTACGTTCGCATGGGTGGTGCTGCTCGGGCGCAACGGCGTCATCAACTGGACGCTGATGCATCTCGGCATCATCGATCAGCCGCTCGATCTCCTCTACAACCTGTCCGCCGTGATCGTCGGCATGGTGCATGCGCTGATGCCGCTCGCGATCCTCACGATGCTTTCAGTGATGGAGAATATCGACCGTCGCCTGCCGACCGCTGCGGCGACGCTTGGCGCGCGCCCGGGCACCGTGTTCTGGAAGGTGTATTTCCCGCTCTCGCTGCCGGGCGTCGCGTCGTCGGCGCTGATGGTGTTCGTCACTGCGATCGGCTTCTTCATCACACCGGCGCTGCTCGGCGGCCGTCGCCAGACCATGATCACGCAGCTCATCATCGACCAGGTGATGCAGGCGCTGAACTGGCGCTTCGCTGGCGCGATCTCGGTGCTGTTGCTCGTGGTGGTGCTGGTGGTGTTCGTGGTCTACGACCGCATGGTGGGTCTTTCGACGATGGCCGGCGGCAGCTCCACGACGGGCACGCCGCAGAGCGGCCGCCGCTGGAGCCGAAAGGCCGGCGACGTCGTGCTGACCGCGCTCGGAAATCTGACCGACGCCGTGTTGCATATTGTGCCTACGCCACGCCGCAGCGCGAGCGGCGACAAGCAGCGTTCGCTCCGCACGGTGGTCTGGCTGATCCTGATCTTCTTGAGCGCGCCCGCGTTCCTCATGATTCCGCTGTCGTTCGACTCGCTCTCGGGTCTCGCGTGGCCGCCCCACGGCTTCTCGTTGCAGTGGTATCAGCAGGTCGCGGATTCGCCGCTCTGGATGCAGGCCGTCACGCGGTCGCTCTTGGTCGGCGTGGGCACCGGCGTGCTTTCGATGGTGATTGGTACACCCGCCGCGTTCCTGCTCGTGCGCGGCGGCCTCAAGTGGAATGCGGCGATGCTGGCCTTCGTGCTCGCGCCGATTGTGGTGCCGCGCATGATTCTGGCGGTCGGGGTGTTCTACTTCTTCGCCCGCATCGGCCTGGTCGGCTCGTCGTTCGGGCTGATACTCGCGCATACGGTCGTGGCTGTGCCCTACGTCGTCATCACGATGATGGCGGTGCTGCGCAACTACGACGTGCGTCTCGATCTCGCCGCGCAGAGCATGGGCGCACGCCGCTTCACGACACTGCGCCGTGTGACGTTCCCGATTCTCGGCGCGGGTTTGATGTCGTCGTTCCTGTTCGCGTTTGCCACGTCGTTCGATGAACTCACGATTGCGCTGTTCACCTCGGGCGGTTTGAGCACGACGCTCCCCAAGCAGTTCTGGGACGAGACGACCATGCAGATCTCGCCCGTGATCGCTGCCGTCTCGACGTGCTTGTTTGTCTTCATTTCGGTGCTGATCGCGGTTGCAGACCGCCTGCGCCGCCGCAGTCTGGCTTCCTGACTGGTTTTCCTTGAGAGATTGATTGAATGATCACTTCACAAAATCTGCGCGGCATCCTGCCCGCGATCCCGACGCCGGTCCATGCGGATGACACGATCGACGTCGACGCCGCGCGCAACCTGCTGCGTTACCTGCTCAAACAGGGCATCGACGGTCTGGTTCCGCTCGGCGGCACTGGCGAATACGGCGCGCTCCCGCGTGCTGAACGCATCCGCATGGCCGAGTTGTCGGTCAAGGAAGTCAACGGCGACGTGCCGGTGATCGCAGGCGTGCTCGACCCGGGCTATCACGACGCATTGCAGGCCGGCAAGGAGTTCGCCGCCGCGGGCGCGGACGGGCTGCTGGTGCTAACGCCGTACTACACGAACCCGACCCAGCAGGGCATTCGCGACTACTTCTTGCGCTATGCGGACGAGTCGCCGGTGCCGATCCTGATCTACGAAATTCCGTACCGCACGCGCATTGCAATCGCGCCGGAGGTGCTGCACGAGCTGTCTCGTCACGAACGCATCATCGGCATGAAGGCATGCAACACGGACATGTGGCACTTCCTGCGCACGGTGGCGGGCGTCGACGAATCGTTCTCCGTGCTGAGCGGCGAGGACACGCTGTTCCCGATGCACCTCGCGGCAGGCGCGCGCGGCGGCATCGTCGTGACCGCGACGCTGTTGCCGACCGCGTGGCGCAAGATTCAGGAGCATGTCGAGAACGGCCGCATCGGGCAAGCGCTCGAATTGCATCGGTCGCTGATTCCTCTCATGAATCTCGCGTTCGCGGAGACGAATCCGGGGCCCATGAAGGCAGTGATGGATCTGATCGGCGTCGACGCGCCGCATATGCTCGCACCGCTCGTGAAGCCAGATGCCGCGCTGGCCACGAAGCTGCGTTCCGAGCTCGCGAAGCAGCTCGCCCTGTTCGAGCCGGGGGTTGCCGCCTGAGCGGCGCTGCTACGTCAGCGACGGAAAGTGGAAAGCCGTGACTTCGAAATGGAAGTCGCGGCGACCTGAATGTGTTTGGCGAGTTCGGCTTCGGCGCGCTCGATCGACCAGCGCGAGGTGGGCACGGCGATGTTGATGGCGGCGACTGCGGTGCCACCATGATCGGTGATCGGCGCGGCCACGGCGATGTCGCCCAGCACGGTTTCGTTCTCGACGATGGCATAGCCGCGTCGCGTCGCGAGCCGGATGCGTTCGAGCAGCTTGTCGGGATTGATTTCGGTGTAGGGCGTGATCGGTTCAAGGCGCGTCTGGGCGAGGATGCGTTTGACCTGCGCCTCGGGCAAGCGCGACAGGATAGCGATACCGGATGCGGTGAACATGGCTGGCAGGCGCGCACCCACGACGATATCGACATTGACGAGGTGACGGCCCGGGAAGCGCGCGACGAACACGATTTCAGTGCCGTCGAGCTCCTGGAGATTGGTGGTCTCGCCGATTTGTCGGCTGATTTCGAGGAGATAGGGCGACGCCTTGTCGACGAGTTCATTGGCGCGAATGTAGTTGTATGAAAACTGCAGCACCTTCGAGGTGAGACCGTAATTTCGGGTGTCCGGCACGCGATAGAGATAGCCGAGTTCCTCCAGCGTATGCACGACGCGCTGGGTGGCGCTTCGATCGAGATCGGCTACGCGCGCGATGTCGCCTAGCGTCATGTGACGGCTCGGTCCGTCGAAGGCGTGCAGCACGCGAAACGTCTTCTCGGTCGAGCCGATGAACAGCGACGAACGCTCGGCTTTGCGTGCGCTTTCCGTTTTGCGCGGGGATTCGGAGGTAGTTTTCGGCATGGACAGTCCGTAGGAGACGGATGGCGGCCAGGTGGCGACGCATCGATTTTCAATCAGTGTAATTGTAATGCAATTATTTTCTCGCGGAACTTCAGGGGCCGACATGCTGGCTTGTATTGACGATTACCGCCGTGCCGCTCGGGCGCGCCTTGCCGGGATTGCATGGGATTACCTCGAAGGCGCGGCCGAAGATGGCGATTCGATGCGCGCGGCGCGCAACAGCTACGGGCGATGGCAGTTCAGGCCGCGTGTCCTGGCGAATGTGTCCGCGTGCTCGCCGGCCACTTCGATATGGGACCGCGAAGTCGCTGCACCGATGATCGTCGGACCAACCGGGCTCAATGGTCTGTTCTGGCCGAGGGGCGACGAGATACTGGCGGCGGCCGCAGCCGAAGCGGGTTTGCCGTTCGTCGTGTCCACGGCGGCAACGTCGTTGCTGGAGGACGTGCGTGCCGCTGCACCGGATGCGGATCTGTGGCTTCAGTTGTACGTGCAGCGCGACCGCGCGATCGCCGAGGACATGATGCGGCGCGCGAGCGATGCGGCGTTCAGCACGCTGGTGTTGACGGTCGATACGCCCGTTCATGGCAATCGCGACCACGATGTGCGCAATGGCTTTCGCATGCCGCTGAGGCCGTCGGCGAAGTTGTTGCTGGACTGCGTCCGGCATCCGCGGTGGTCGTGCCAGATGCTGTGGCACGGCGTGCCGCAACTGCGCAACATCGCGAAGAGCGTGGGCGAAGCCGAGAACCTGGACCGGCAGGCCGCGTTGCTGAGCCGAGAGATGGACCTGGCGTTGCAATGGTCCGATGTCACGTGGATACGGCGTCATTGGCGCGGGCGCGTGGTCGTTAAAGGCATTCTGGATGTCGATGACGCACTTCTCGCTCGCGACGCCGGCGCGGATGGCGTCGTGCTGTCGAATCATGGCGGCAGGCAGCTTGCGAGCGCGCCTGCGCCGCTCGACGTGCTGCCGGCGATTCATCGGCAGGTGGGCCGCGATCTGCGCGTTTTCGTCGATGGTGGCGCGCGGCGCGGTTCGGACGTCGTCAAGGCAGTCTCGCTTGGCGCGACAGCGGTGCTGCTCGGACGCGCACCGCTCTACGGGCTGGCCGCGCGAGGCAAGGGCGGTGTCTCGCATGTGCTCGCGCTGATGAAAGCGGAAATGAATACGACGATGACTCTGCTTGGACGAACCCGAGTCGAGAGCTTGAATCGCGAGTGTGTACGGCCTATTGGGACTTCATTGGCGGAAGTCGATTAAGCGAGTCTGACGAATACTTTTGTACTTGTCTCGCTTCTTCGCTTAGATCTACTTATTTTAAGGATGATGTGACGTGATACACCCGGATTCGAATGCAGCACGCGAATCGATGGAATACGACGTCGTGATCGTCGGCGGCGGCCCCGCCGGGCTGTCGGCGGCGATCCGGCTCAAGCAGCTGGCCGCCGAGAAAGGCACCGAGATCGGCGTGTGCGTGCTCGAGAAGGGTTCCGAGATCGGCGCGCACATCCTGTCGGGCGCGGTGATGGACCCGCGCGCGATCACCGAACTGTTCCCCGACTGGAAGGAACGCGGCGCGCCGCTCGACGTCGAGGTGACGGAAGACCGCTTCCTGTTCCTGTCGGAGAGCAGCGCGGTCACCACGCCCAACTGGGCGTTGCCCGACAACTTCAAGAACCACGGCAACTACGTGATTTCGCTGGGCAACGTCACGCGCTGGCTGGGTCAGCAGGCCGAAGCGCTGGGCGTCGAGATCTTCCCCGGCTTCCCGGCCGCCGAGATCCTCTACAACGATGATGGCTCGGTCAAAGGCGTCGCCACCGGCAACATGGGCGTGGGCAAGGACGGCGAGCCGACCGAGAACTTCCAGCTCGGCATGGAGCTGCACGCGAAATACACGCTGTTCGCCGAAGGCTGCCGCGGCCATCTGGGGCGGCAACTGATCGCGAAGTACAAGCTCGACGCGAACGCGGATTCGCAGGCATACGGGATCGGCATCAAGGAACTGTGGGAAATCGATCCGGCCAAGCACAAGCCGGGCCTCGTGATCCACACGGCCGGCTGGCCGCTGAAGTCCGACACCTACGGCGGCTCGTTCCTGTATCACATGGACAACAACCAGGTCGTGGTCGGCTTCGTGGTGGGCCTGGGCTACACGAACCCGTACCTGTCGCCGTTCGAGGAATTCCAGCGCTACAAGACGCACCCGTCGATCCGCGCGTTCCTCGAAGGCGGCAAGCGCGTGTCGTACGGCGCGCGCGCGATCACGGCGGGCGGCCTGCTGTCGCTGCCGAAGACGGTGTTCCCGGGCGGCGCGCTGATCGGCGACGACGCGGGCTTCCTGAACGCATCGCGGATCAAGGGCAGCCACGCGGCGATCAAGACCGGCATGCTGGCGGCGGACGCGGCGTTCGACGCGGTGCAGGCCGGCCGCCAGTCGGACGAGTTGAACGCGTACCCGGACGCGTTCAAGCAGTCGTGGCTGTACACGGAGCTGTACCGCGCGCGCAACTTCAAGCAGTGGATGGCGAAGGGCCTGTACCTGGGCACGCTGATGGTCGGGCTCGAGCAGAAGGTGATGGGCGGCAACGTGCCGTGGACGCTGCACCACAAGCATGCGGATCACGAGATGCTGAAGCCGGCGTCGCAGTGCGAGCCGATCGAATACCCGAAGCCGGACGGCAAGCTGACGTTCGACCGGCTGTCGTCGGTGTTCATCTCGAACACGAACCACGAGGAGAACCAGCCGGCGCACCTGACGCTGAAGGATGCGAGCGTGCCGGTGAACGTGAACCTGCGCACGTACGCGGGACCGGAGGGGCGTTTCTGCCCGGCGGCGGTGTACGAGTTCGTGAAGAACGACGACGGCAGCGATCGCCTCGTGATCAACGCGCAGAACTGCGTGCACTGCAAGACCTGCGACATCAAGGACCCGACGCAGAACATCGCGTGGGTCACGCCGGAAGGCGGCGGCGGGCCGAATTACCCGAATATGTAATGACGCAGTCCACCGATCGCGCTGCGTCGAAATCAATGAACACCTCATCCAGATAGCGAGCCACTCATGAAGATTGCATTTATCGGCGCAGGAAATATGGCGAGCGCGCTTATTGGCGGATTGATCAGCCGTGGTGCCGCTCCGGGCGATATCGCCGCGATCGACCCGGGCGCAGAAGCGCGCGCGAAATGCAGCACGACGTTCGGCATCGACGCACACGAACGCATCGATTCGGGGCTGTCGGAAAGCGACGTGATCGTGCTGGCCGTCAAGCCTCAACAGATGCAGGCAACCTGTGCATCGATCTCGCCACTGCTGCGGGGACAGCTCGTCATTAGCGTTGCTGCGGGCGTTCGGGTGCGGGAACTGTCGAACTGGCTGGGCGGGCACACACGCGTGGTGCGCGCCATGCCGAACACGCCCGCGTTGATCGGTTTGGGCGCTACGGGTCTTTTTGCATCCCCGGAAGTCGGTGGCGATGATCGCGAAGACGCATCGACGATTCTCGGCGCGGTGGGCGTTGTCAGCTGGTTCGACGCCGAGGACGATCTGGATTCGGTGACGGCGATCTCGGGTAGCGGGCCCGCTTACATTTTCTATTTCATCGAAGCGATGCAGGCGGCCGCTGAAGAGTTCGGATTCTCGTCGGCGCAGGCACGCGCGCTGACGCTTGCGACATTCAAAGGCGCGGTGCAACTTGCGTTCGAATCGACCGATCCAGTGAGCGTGCTGCGCGAACGCGTGACCTCAAAGGGGGGGACAACGGCTGCTGCGCTCGCCACATTCGCGCGGGCCGATGTCGCCACGAGTATCAAGCGCGGTGTGCTCGCGGCGAAAGTTCGCTCGAAACAGCTCGGCGACGAATGGGTTTCTGTATAACGATGCGATTCGCCGGCAGATTCGAAAGATCCAAAGCGAAAAATTGCGCATTTCCACCCGACAAGCGGCTTTGTCACGTGTTCGAGCGCGGCGTGATCGTAAGCTATGAAACGATCCGCCGTTGGTGCGACAAGTTCGGCGTCGGTTTCGCCCACCGGATCAAGGCCAGCCGGCGCCGCCTTGGAACCACCTGGCACCTCGACGAAATCTTCGTGACGCTGCGTGGCGAGCCGCATTCGCTGTGGCGCACGGTCGACGAGCAGGGCACCGAAATCGACATCTTGCTGCAGAATCTACGCGACAAGGCCGCAGCCAAACGCTTCTTTCAGCGAGTGCTGCGCTCGTGCTCCGCACCGAACAAGATCGTCACCGATCAGTTGCGCAGCTATCCGGCGGCCAAGGCAGATGTTCCGGAACTCGTAAACGCGGAGCATATTTTCGTCAAAGCGGCTGCCCGCGTGAACAACCGAGCGAGAACAGTCATCAGCCTACACGCGAACGCGAGCGCCGCATGCGAGGCTTCCGGCTTCCGACTGCCGGAGCGCACGCAGGCATTCCTGGGCAGTAATTTTACATAATGCTGATGATCAACTTTTTTGTGTGTAGCAGCTATATCCTAATGTCGTGTTCGGGGGTTTCGGCGCGTGCTGGCGGCGGTTCGAACTGCCGGAGCGCATCGTGGGGCAACCTGGACTGATCACCATGAGCATGCGGGAGCTGGATCGTCTGAAGGTCGTGGAAGCTGTGGTCGAGCAGCGTCTGATGCCTTGGCGGGCCGCGGAGCGGCTCGGGATCAGTCGACGGCAGATTGAACGGCTGGTCGCCCGGTATCGGGCTGCTGGCCCGGCCGGTCCGATTTTTCCAGCGTAGGAGACTCCCAACGAACTTCGTAGCTTCCATCCATTGCGTTTACTGCCGAGGCGGCGCCAATTGCCACGCTCGCAACACTGCACGCCATGAAGAAAGCTTTTTCAGCTTGTACACCTGCTTCGGCTGCCGGCCGTGCGGAGCACTGGCTAGCGCGCCAGGTTGGTTTCCTGTTTATCGGCTTGCACGGCGATTACTTGATCAACTGCATCCCTGCGACCTTGGCGGCCCCGACATCAAAGGTAGCCGTGTACTCACAATCGGCTGCATGGCCGGAACGCTCGATCAGGCAGTCTGCGAAATCCGCCTTTGAAGATGCCGCGTACACGCGAAGTGCCTTTCGCACCGTGTCCGCACCTTCAACTGCCAGTTCCTTGGTGCCGATCATCGAGTCGATGATGTCCTTCATCTGCTCGCGCTCAACGCCGTAGCACCGCCCGAGCACCCACACAACTTCGACCAAGGCGACCTGCGAAACGTATCCCGGCCGCTCGGTCGACAGAGACTCCATCAGCGCCGTCGCCTTCCTCGACTGTACGTCGTCGTCCTGGGCGAAGTAGCGGACCAGCACGTTCGTATCCAATCCGATCATTTCGCGGATGCTCCTTGGTCCGCGATGGCTCGATTCATTTCCTCGATCGACACCGGTTTCGCGGGCTTTTTCACGATGCCCTTGAGCGACGCAAGCGACCGCGTGGCCGGATAGACCTCATACCTGCCAGTTCCCTCGTTAAAGCTGAACTCGATCCGGTCGCCGGCCTGCAAACCAAGCTGATTGCGCACGTCCACGGGAATCGTGACCTGACCCTTTGATGTGATGGTTGCTGCTGTCATGATGGTACCTCCTATATTCCTTACTTTAAGGTAAGGCGATCGCTCACGCAAGGGCAAGATCGATGCATCCACCACACTCGGTCCGACAGGTTCGGCGACCGTCGCACCTTCCCCTGGAAGCCGTTGTCCGGCCCGGGGCCGCCGGCACCCTCCCGATTCTTCCTGGAGCACGTCCATCATGAAAATTTCGTCCACCCGCAGCGGCGCCGTTTCCGAACACACGCAGGACAGCCCGGCCGGGCATCCCGCAGGAAAACCGCGGGCGCCTGCCGCATCGTTAGGACAGCTTTCCGATTTGTCAGCGATGGCTCGCCCGAAGCGGGGTGCAGGTGCAACGGGCCCCGCGATGGGTGCGGACAATGGCACCACGCCGTTTCATGCCGGCACGCAGAACGATTGCGGCCTGCATACCATCGCGTCCCTGACCGGCTGGTCCGAACCCACGGTGGTGCAGAAGCTCGGGCTGTCGGAGCAGGACGTGAAAGACATCAGTGCGCACGGCATGCAGCCCGATACGGTGACCGCCGCGTTCAAGCACATCAACAACGGCAACGTCGAGCATCGCCAGGGCACCGCCGACGATCTCGTCAAGGGGCTGGCTCAATTCCCGGAAGGTCACCAGTTCGCGCTCGGCATGCAGCGCGATTCGGGCATCGGCCACCTGGTGTCCGCGAAACGTGTCGGCGACCGCCTCGATATCACCGATCGTCAAATCAACCAGACGACGTCGGTCCGCAGTGAGCAGGAGCTTCAGCAATACCTGCAGCAACAGGGCGCGTCGAAAATCCACACCTGGTACGACAAGTAAACGGGGCACCGGCAACCGGTGCCCTGCCCGATGCCGGCCGGGCATCGCCGAGCAACGCCTCGGCGGCGGCTCGCGGCTTCCATCTGCCGATCATGCGCCGGACAGGGAGAACGGCATGCCACGCCTATCGTCCGCCGTGACCTGCATCTGCAAGCGCGCGGATGAGCCGGTTCTATCTGGTCGGCGTTCAATGGGAGAAGCCCGGGCGATCCAGGACGCGTTGACCCGATACTCCATGGACGGACGCATGCCGGACCGTGCGATGCTCGATCGAGGCTGACACGACGACATCGGGCTGCGGAACCCGCTGCCGATTCGACACGAGCAATTCGTGCGTCGACAATGGGAAGCCACGACTGCGGAGCGGGAAACACTGAGTCACGCGGGTGCGCAGGCAGACCGCCTTTCCGCGCGCTACGATTCGATCGTCGCATTGCCCGACGCGCTGTCGGGCAACATCCGGCATCAAGGGACCGGGCCATTCGTCCGCGTTCGCTTGACCGCGATTCAGCGCGACGGTGCGCCCGCATGCCGTGCTCGCGAGCGCACCGTCTCTTCCATTCGACAATACGCTCGGCTCTACAGCCCCTCACCTCGTCCAAGCTGAAACACCGACACGACCTCCACGAGTTCCCGGGACTGCTGACGCAGACTGATGGCCGCTGCCGCCGTTTGCTCGACCAACGCGGCGTTTTGCTGCGTCGTACGCTCCATCTGGCCGACGGCTTCGCCGATCTGGGCCACGCCGAGCGATTGCTCGGTGCTGGCGGCGCTGATTTCGCTCATCGTCTCGGTGACGCGACGGATCGAGTTCACGACTTCGGTCATCGCCACCCACGCGCGCTCGACTTCCGCCGAGCCTTGAGCGACGCGCCCCGCGCTCGAGCCGATCAGCTTCTTGATCTCCTTGGCCGCATCGGCCGAACGTCCGGCCAGGCTGCGCACCTCGCTGGCAACGACCGCGAAACCTCTGCCCTGCTCGCCGGCACGCGCAGCCTCGACCGCGGCATTCAAGGCCAGAATGTTCGTCTGAAAGGCAATGCTGTCGATGACACCCGTGATATCCGAGATTCGATGGGAACTGTCGTGGATGCCCTTCATGGTCGCCACAACCTGGTTGATCACTTCGCCGCATTGCGCGGTAACCGTGGACGCGTTCACGGCCAATTGATTCGCTTCGTGAGCGTTATCGGCATTCCGGGCCACCGTGGAACTCAGTTCTTCCATGGACGCGGCGGTTTGCTCGAGCGCACTGGCCTGGCTCTCCGTGCGGGAGCTGAGATCGTCGTTGCCCTGTGCGATTTCGGCACTCGCCGCCGCCAGGTTATCCGAGCCGCGGCGCACATTGGAAACCACGCGAAGAAGTGCAGCTTGCATGTCACGCAAGCTGCCGAGCAATTGGCCGAGTTCGTCCGTGCCATGAACATCGACACGAACGCTAAGGTCGCCTCTGGCCACTCGATGCGCGACGTCCGTCGCGCGCATGAGCGGCCGGGTAATACTGCTGGTGATCAGCCATCCACATACCACGCTCAGCAGCATGCCGACCACGCCGAACGCGATCATCAACGTGCGCCCGAATTGATAATTTGCGTCGATCTCGGCCGCGAGTCCGTCGATTTCCACGCGCTGGTACTTCACCAACGCATCGACTTTGTCGACCAATTGCCGCGCGGTCGGTATGAACTGCTGTTCGAGCAACTGGTCGGCCTGCTCCGCTTTTCCTTCTTTCTTCAACGCATAGATCCGATCCCGGATAGCGAGGAAAAGCTTGCGTTGTTCGCCGATGGCAGCGAACAAGCGCTTTTCCGTGCCCGACGTCATCAGCGCCTCGATGGCCGTTTGCTTCGCCGCAGACACTTTCGATGCAGCAATGGCTTCGTCGTTGAAATAGCTGGCCAGCCCCGGATCGGCACTCTTGGCAATCGCGGTAGTACGCGTAACCGCGACGCTGATTTGCCGGGACCAGTCATTGACCAGCCGTTCGGTCTGCAACGGCTTGGCGACCAGGTCGCGGGTTGCCTGGGCAACGGAAGACAAACGCATCAGTCCGATGACGATCCCGATCAACGACATCGCCAATACCAAGGCAAAACCGAGCCCCAGCCGCTTGCCGATGTTCAACTTCGAAATAACGGTCAACATACCTTTCACTCGTTCATGTTGATGAAAAATTGATGAATTCAAGACACGTGATTAATTCGGTTTACTGAGTATTCTCATTATCGTCACGCATCGAATAAACTTGAGGAAAGATGCCGTTCTGGACAAGGTCCGCGCTTTCCCGTAGCGCCACTCCAGGCGGACATATGTTCTGCCCGCGAAGCGCGGGCGCGTGCCCGGCACTTCGCGCGCATCGTCATGCCGATTACCAGGTGTCGACTGAACCGATCTCGCCTCGGAACGAGAATCGTCGAATATCTTTCAAGCCAACTCGGCTATTCGAGGCGTTGCATCGAGTCCGCTGCCTGTCATGCGTAAAACAAGCCGACATCGCGTGTAGCGGGATACCTGGTCGCGCATGTCGTTCCTGCATACACGCGGGAATCCCGTAGCGACCGGGCCCGTTCTCCGTCATTGAAATGACTCGAATAAATCCGGAAAGCCACACTCCGAAGCAAGACCATTTTTATCGCATCAGTAAATTAATACGTGCTCGGCGATCGCCTGCTTCAACTCCTTCAAAACAAGCGTGAGAAGACGAGATACTTGCATTTCGACCCCGTCGCCCTCGACGGTAACGAGAGCACTCACCCTGTTTCCTTCGATGCTGCCGAGCCAGTCGAGGTCTTGCGGACGTGTCGACCACAATAGCAACGGCACGCCTCGCGGCAATTGACTCAACCGGTCATCCCCGCTCGTCTTCGACGCATTGGACATGCTGCCCGACATCAGCGACTCGCTCCATGCACGGTGTGCATCAGCGGGATCGTCAATCTGGAGAAGCGCCACCTCCGGCACCGCCGCCAAGGAGGCTACGGTCGCTGAAACCGCGGCCACGCCAGGGCTTGGATCAACGACGACACACACGCGGGCCCGCTCCGAAGGCGGTAATAGCCAATTCCACATCGAGGCCTCCAACGATACCGTGTCCAGTTTCCTTGCACTCATTCCGACCTCGCCTCGCATTTCATCGAAACAGTCTCGGACCGCATCCGGTGAAGCAATCGCTCGATGCGCTGCCTATCGAAGATTCAACATCGATCGGCATCCCCGCAATGCACTCAAACTCAGCACGCCGAGCAGCATCAGGTAAAACGCCGGCGATGCCAAATTGCCTGTCTGATGTATCAACGATGCGACGATCAGCGGCGCGAAGCCGCCAAACAGCGTGACGCCGATGTTGTAGCTGATAGCCATACCGGTCGCCCGGGTTCCTGTCGGAAATACTTCCGCCATCAACGCAGGTAGTGCGCCAAAATAGACCGCCTTCAGCGTCCCGATCCAAGCCATCATCGCAATGAGCCTTCCCAGATCGGGATGCGCCCCAAGCAATTTGAAGACCGGATAAATGGTCAAGATAAATGCTGTCCCGGCCCAGGTCATCAGTCTAACGCGGCCGATCTTGTCCGAAAGATAGCCAACGAACGGCGTGACGAACGTCAGGATGCCGCCGGTCAACATCGTTGCGATGAAGCCGAAACTGGCAGGCAGATGAAGCTCGCGTACCGCGTAGGTCGGAATATAAAGAATGACGTAACTGGCGCCAGTGGAAAGGACGAGCGTACCGATCGCCAACAACATTCTGGTTTTCTGATTGACGAACACCTCCCTCACCGGGAACGATTCGGGCCTTTCATGCCTTGCGCCATCGCTCTCATGCACGTGCTTTCGCAAGTACAGGCCGACGGGACCGATCAGCACGCCAAAGAGAAACGGCACGCGCCAACCCCATGAGTCGATCGCGTCTCCATCCAGGGTCAAGGTGAGGAGAACACCAAAACCGGCCGCGAGCATGTAGCTCAATCCCTGACTCGCGAACTGGAAGCTGGCGAACAATCCCTTGCGTTCGGGACACTGCTCCACCAGAAAGGCCGTTGTACTGCCAAATTCGCCGCCCGCGGAAAAACCCTGAAGCAATCGAGCGCAGATCACCAGGATCGGTGCGGTCACCCCGATCGACTCGTAACTCGGCGTCAGTGCGATCGTCGTCGTGCCGACCATCATCGTAACAATCGAAACCATCATCGATGCCTTGCGACCGCGACGATCCGCATACGAACCCAGCACGAGCGCGCCGATCGGCCTGGCCAAATACGAGATCGCGAATGTCCCGAAGGTCAGAAGCAGGGATACCCCACTGCTCGACGCCGGAAAGAAAGCCTTTGAAATCGAGATGGCGAAGAATCCGTAAATCAGTATGTCGAACCACTCCAACGCATTGCCGACGGTTGCGGCAGACACCAGTCGAAAAACGTTTGGCGCTCGTTCCCTTGCCGGCGCGGCATCCACCATTTCCATCGTACGCATCTCATTCTCCGTTAACTTACGATAACAAGTGCATTAAAAATGGGCGTCTTATGCCCGTTCGACACGTGCTCCTTCCCTGCGTCGATCTCGGACGGCGGATGCCGACTCCCCGAGATCCCAGAATATGCCGGCCATGATCTGCAGCGCCTCACGAGCGACGCTTCCAAGCAGGTGTTCGTTCGGGGCATGCTGGGAGCAGGCTCCGTACGAGTGCGGAATCCAGATCGTTGGAAGGCCCAGAACCTCGGAAAAGACGTCGTTTGGCAGAGACCCGCCAAGATTGGGAAGCAAGTCGGGATGCTTTCCCGTCGTCTGCTCGATTGAATCGAGCGCCCATGCGACCCACGGATCTTCCGGCGGCAGACGCGTGGCGCCCATCCGCTCGCCGATCGCAACCTCGACCCTGTCGAAGCCGCACGCGTCGAGGCGACGCCGTAGAACTTCTTCGATACGCTCGCAATCCGTACCGACGACGTATCGGAGTTGGCAATGCGCATGCGCAACGGGAGGAATCGCCCCGATCGGGCTGGTCGGGTTACCGGTGGTGAAGGCCAGTACCTCAAGGGCGTTCCATGCATAGACACGCTCTTGAGCCGTCAAGCCAGGTTCTCCCCAATGACCGTCGACCTGAGGATCGTTGGGACCGCCGCCGACGGCAATATTCTTCAGCGCTGTTCGTACCGCAACCGGAATAGGCTTCGGCAACAGCGCGTCGACGAGGATCCGCCCACGCCCGTCGACGAGCGATGAAATGGCGTTGGCGAGTACGGTTCCGGCATTGCTGAGCGCCCCTCCCCAATTTCCGGAATGATGGGCGCCCGAACGGAGCCGGACGGAAAGCGTGAAGTTGACGAATCCGCGAGACCCAAGAAAAACACACGGGACATTCGATCTGGCCCGGGGGCCGTCCGAAGCGATCAGAAGGTCGGCCGCGAGAAGGTTCTTGTGCTGCTCGCACACCGTGCGTAGCCCAGGCGATCCTGTCTCTTCCCCCATCTCGAGCAGCAGCGTCGCATTGAAACCCAGACGTCGATTCCTGGCCTCGATGACTTGCTCCAACGCGGCCAGGTTGATGGTGTGTTGCCCTTTGTTGTCCGCCGTGCCCCGCCCAAACCACCGGTCTCCTTCAACCGTAATGTTCCATGGCGACATCTGGTCCATCCACTGTCCGTCATAACCACGAACGACATCACCGTGCCCGTACATCAGCATCGTCGGAAGCGAGGGATCCTCGATACGCGTCGCAATCAAAAACGGCGCATGCCCTTCAACGGGGTTTTCGACAATACGCGACTCAAAACCAATACGGCCAATCGATGGGGCAATCTCGTCGACGAGGTATGCTCGAAGCTCGTTCAATCTTCCGGAATCCTGACTTTCCGTCATCATGTGGACGCGACGCGCGAGATCTTTCAGGAATCCACCCGAATCGAAATAGTTTGTGGCAGAGTCGATTGCTTGGCGGCGCGTCATCGTGATCCTCGCGTGTATCGTGGAAGAGCGGTGTGTTCAACCCTGATGAGTCAAGCGTACGGAACCAAAATGCGCACTACAATTGACTTTTTCGCCTGCCCCGCTTTCCGATAACGCAAACTTGGCGGCCCGTCATGCACAACGCTGCACTCCGATACTTCCTTGCCGTTGCAAACACCGGTTCGCTGAGCGAGGCGTCCGACAAGTTGCACGTTTCGATCTCGGCGATCAGCCGCCAGATCACGAAGCTCGAGGAGGAGATCGGCTGCCCGCTTTTCGAGCGTCAGGCGCGTGGCATGGTCCCCAACAAGGCCGGGGAGCTGCTGGCCGCGCATGTCCGGAGAACCCTGCTCGAAGGTCAGCAGGTGATCGAGGAGATCAAGGCGCTGAACTCATTCGATCGAAGCACCATCCGCGTCTCGGCGTCGGAAGCGTTTGCCCGGGATGTTCTCCCTCGCGCCATCACGCAATTCCTGGAAAGGTCACCCGGTACCTGTTTCGAGGTGGCAGTGACTGCGCCTGGCGATGTGACGGCACACGTACGGAGTGGCGAAGCGGATATCGGTCTGACCTTCGGTGTCGTACGAGAGCCGGAGATCAACGTCGAGTACACGCAAAGCGCGCCCATTTGCGCCGTCGTGCCTCGCACTCACGCGCTGGCCGGGCACGCGACCGTGTCGATGGCCGAGTTGCGGAATTTCCCGATTGCCCTGCTGGACCGCGGCACGACGATCCGCCAACTTTTCGATACGACCGCCAGCCTCGAGAATCTGCTCTTTGAGCCCGTTCTGACCTGCAACAACTCGAGCACGCTGTATGCGTTCACTCAAATGTCCGGTGTGGTGTCGCTGACTAGCCGCATGACGGTGCAGGCACGTCTGGCGGCGGACGGCCTGGTAGCAATTCCGATCGATCATCCGGGGATGTCGTTACGCGCGATCCAGATCCAGACGCTGGCCGGACGCGTGTTGTCCACCGTATTGACGGACTTCGTTGGCGAATTGATCAAGCAGTTGCATACGGCCGAGTAGATACGCGGCGGCTTCGTACCGGCTCGTCGCCACCCAGTGCCGGCATGTCACGAACCGCGGCCGATCAAGAGAACACGAACCTGGGCAGGCCCCTTTGGCGTCTGCCCAGGAACGCGCCTTTCCTTTGGTTACCTTTCCTCGGAAGACAAGGAAAAGTGACCGCCGCCCCGCGTAGGGGCGACGCGAATAGACCGTCAGTCGGTAGACCGAATTGTCTGTATGTCCATCGCTTCCGACTCCATCTGGCAGCCGGAACGCAGCCAAGCCTTAACCGTTCTTGAACAAGAAGCTGTAGGCGTTCAGTGCGGGGACGCCGCCGAGGTGCGCATACAAAACCCGGGACCCTTCCGGAAACTCGCCCCGGCGCACCTTATCGATCATCCCGTGCATCGACTTGCCTTCATAAACCGGGTCGGTCAACATCCCCTCGGTCTTCGCGCTCAGTCGAATCGCTTCGAGCGTACCTTCCGACGGGAGGCCGTATTCGGGGCCCCCGTAGCGCGTGTCCAGCACCACATCCGCGTCCTTGATCGGCCGATCGAGTTCCACGAGGTCGGCGGTTTGGCGTGCGATGCGTAGAATCTGCTCGCGCGTCTGCTCGGGTTTGGCCGACGCATCGATCCCGATCACGCGATCCGCGCGTCCGTCCGCCGCGAACCCGACGACCATGCCGGCCTGCGTACTGCCGGTCACCGAACAAACGACGATGTAATCGAACTCGAATCCGAGTTCAGCTTCCTGGGCGCGAACTTCCTCCGCGAAACCGACAAACCCCAGGCCGCCGAGCCGATGCTCGGAACAACCGGCGGGGATCGGATACGGCTTCCCTCCCGCCTTGCGAACGCTCTCCATTGCGTCTTCCCAGCTGGGACGAATGCCGATGTCAAAACCGTCGCTGACCAGCCGAACGTCAGCGCCCATCATGCGAGACATCTGAATATTGCCGACGCGGTCATACACGGCGTCCGAGTAGTTGACCCAATTTTCCTGAACCAGCACGCATTTCAGCCCAAGATGAGCCGCGACTGCCGCGACCTGACGCGTCTGGTTCGACTGGATGCCGCCGATCGATACCAGCGTGTCGGCTCCGCTCGCCAGAACGTCCGGAACGATGTACTCGAGCTTCCGCGTCTTGTTGCCGCCGAACGCCAGACCGCTGTTGCAGTCTTCGCGTTTCGCATAGAGATGAACCTTGCCACCCAGCTCGGTGCTGAGACGGCGCAACTCATGGATGGGGGTGGGGCCGAAGGTCAGCTTGTGGCGAGGAAAGCGATCGAGGTTCACGGAAGTTCTCCGAAAGATGGGTCGGTGGGTTCCGACGCCTGATGTCGTCAGGGCGACCGGGCACGATGAAATTCTAGTTAATTGACCACGAAACGTGCTTGCAAACATACGTTCGTTGTCGTGCCTTGAAATGCAATTTCCGCCATCCGTACGAATGTTTATTTTTTTGAATCGATGAAATAGACAACAAAATTTCTCGACAAATCTCACCCCGATGACGCGAGCCGCGTCGCGCTTGACCGTACGGACAAAGCGATCCTGCGAGCCCTTCAGAAGGACGCATCGATCTCGAACGTTGCGCTGGCGGCGAAGGTGAATTTGAGCGCGCCGGCCTGTCTGCGCCACGTGGAACGGCTCAAGAGTCTGGGTTTGATCCGAGGAATCGTCGCGTTGCTCAACGCTCCTGCCCTCGACACAGGCATGGTCGTCCTCATCGGCGTCGTGCTGGATCGGTCGACTCCCGAATCCTTTTCCGCGTTTGAAAAAGCGGCCCAGAACGTATCCGGATGCGTGGAATGCCACGTGGTGACCGGCGAGTTCGACTACTTCATGGTGCTGTGCACCCGCGGTAGCGAACGCTTCAACCGGCTCCATGCCGAGCAGCTTCTTTATCTTCCCGGCGTGTGTCAGATTCGGACTTTCACGGTGCTCAAACCGGTTTTTCCTTCGACCCAGATCGCTATATAGCGGACGACAGCGAACACGGCATCAGGCCGGGCCGCCTGTTGATACAGCGAGCCATTCCGTTTTCGGAACATGACTTGCCGAGGAACAAAAATACGTGCGGTCGAAAACAATGTGGTTCATGTTTCCTTCTGCCCGCAAAACCTTGGCTTGACGAAGGTCAAACCCGTGAAGACCGCCCGTGCGAAAAATTGCATATGCACGATCGCCGGTTGCCCGCGGGAGACATTCATGAGCACCAGCACTTCCCCCTTCCACGCGACACCCGCTCTCCAGCGGGTGCTGATCGCCGTCGACGGTTCGACGGCATCCGCTCACGCGCTCGCGTATGCCAAAGCGTTCCTCCCGTCGAATGCAGCGGTGCACATCATTAGCGTTGCGGAAAATCCGAGAACGCTCGTCCCGCTCGGATCGAAAACCATGGCGTTCCTCGAATCCGCGCGCGCCGAGTTGCTCGGGGATGCATCTGATACGGTGTCGCGCGCCAAAGCCGCAATGGATCGCGGCGACCTCGTCGTCGACACGGAAGTCATCGACCTCGCCACGCGTGGCGGGGATGTCGTGGATGCGTTGGCCGACAGCGCACAAGCCTGGCAGGCCGACCTCCTGATCGTCGGCACACGTCAGCATCACGGCCTGCTCGGCTGGATCGAAGGCACGGTTTCCGGCCCGCTCGGCAAGCTCGTCGGCTGCCCGCTGCTGATCGTTCCGGACGGTTTCGCGTCGGTTGCCGAACACCTGCCGCGGCGGATGGTGTTCGCCGTCGACGGAAGCGCGATTGCGTTCCACGCATTGCGAACGGGGTTGAAATTCTCGCGACCCGACACCGAATGCCGGGCAATCTACGTGCTCGATCGCCCGACATCGCTGGGTGATTTCGTCCCCGTCGAGACGCTGGAAGGCGCGTTGATCAGCGAAGGCAATCACGTACTGAAAAAGGCCATGACCCTGCTCGACGGCCCACCCGCCGGGCGCGCGCAGTCGCAACTGATTCGAACGGATCGCACCGGTGCGGACGTGCCTCACCTGATCGTGCAAGACGCGCTCGAATGGCATGCGGACCTGATCGTCCTGGGCACCCATGGGCGGCGCGGCGTCACGGGCTGGCTCGTCGGCAGCGTGGCCGGACGCGTTGCACGCATCGCGAAAACGCCGGTTCTTCTCGTGAGTGCGCCGCATGCGTGATGCGTTTCGCCGTCACGCATCCGCTCCGACGGCGTGGAACAGCTCCTCCTCCTGGGCGCAATGCAGGCGCACGATCGCTTCCAGTCCGTACAACAGGCGCTGTATCGCCTGCACCTGCATGGCGTTCGTGCCGTCGCGCGGCAGGTCCGCGACCATCTGCCGGAGCGATCGGACCATCTTGAAGATTTCCCGGTGCGCGCCGCTCATCGCAGCCAGCGGGTCCTCGCCGCCGAGAAGCGGGGCAAGGCGCGCGTAGACGTCCCGATCGTCGGCGCGTTCGTGCGGCAGCAGCCGTTCGTCGAGCGAGTCGATCATCTGGACCAGCTCGCTGGCGATGGCGGCCCCGGATAGTCGCGGCAAGCGATCCGCGAGATCCCTGATCTGGTCCAGCAACGGTGACAATGCCGTGTGCTCGCGCCTGAGCCGCTCGACGTCGGCATCGTCGAGCCGGGCGTTCGTCGGCCTCGGGCGAACCAGCGACACGCGCAACGCATTGACGATGACGACGACGTCGATGACTTCCTGAATCACCGCGCCTGCAATCGGCTGCAGGAATCCGGCCGCCGCAACCATCATCGCGACGACCGACAGCGACATGCCGGCCACCACGCTCTCGAGTGCGATTCGGCGCGACCGTCGTGCGATACGGATCGCATCCACGAGTCGATCCAGCCGATCGACCAGCAGTACCACGTCGGCCGCTTCGGATGACGCGGCCGCCCCCCGCGCCCCCATCGCGATACCGACGTCGGCGGCCGCCAGCGCCGGTGCGTCGTTCACGCCGTCGCCGACCATGATCGTCACGCCCTCCTTGCGCGCGGCCTGAATCGCGACGAGCTTGTCCGTCGGCGTCTGCTCGGCACGCACGTCGGTGACACCCAGCAACTCGCCGACGGCCTGGGCGATGTCCCGCCGGTCGCCGGTGAGCATGACGAGGCGCTCGACGCCTTCTCGTTTCAACAGCCGCAACGCCCGCGGCGTTTCCAGCCGCACCTGGTCGGCCATCTGGATCGCGCCGATCATGATGCCGTCGACGCCGACGAACACGGCAGCCCCGCCCTCGTTGCCGACCCGCTTGAGGAATGCGTCGCTCCACGGGGCGATCGCCGAACAGGCGGACACGTACCCGAACTTGCCGATCGCGACGGTCCGGTTGCCGACCCGGCCCGTCACGCCCTCGCCCGCCGTTTCCACGACGACCGACGGCGGCGACAGATCGATCCGGCGTTCCCGTGCGGCAACCGTCAGCGCATCCGAAATCACGTGCCCCGAAGCCTGGCCCAACGACGCCGCGAAACGCAGCACCTCGGCCGCCCCGACGCCCGTCTCGCATTCGATCGCCACGATGCGGGCCCGCCCTCCCGTCAGCGTCCCGGTCTTGTCGAAGAACAGGATCGTCGCTTGCGCAAGGCGTTCCAGCGCGCCCCCACCCTTGACCAGGATGCCGCGCTTCGAACAACGCGACATGCCCGACACGATGGCGACCGGGACGGCGAGGATCAACGGACAAGGCGTGGCCACGACGAGCACGGCGAGCGCACGGGCGACGTCCCCGGTCAGCACCCAGGCGATGCCGGCGACGAGCAGCGACGCGAGCACGAAGAAGGCGGCATATCGATCCGCGAGGCGCACGGACGGACTGCGCTCGCGTTGCGCGCGAGCGACCATGCGGACGATACCGGCAAACGTGCTGTCGCCCGCCGTCGTGCGGGCAACCATGTCGAACGGCGCACCGGCGTTGACCGCGCCGCTGCATGCGTTTTCCCCCGAGCGCCGCCGCTGGATGGACGACTCGCCCGTCAGCATGGATTCGTCGAGTTCCGCGTCATCCGTCAACGTGCCGTCGACTGGCACGCATTCGCCGCTTCGTACGAGCAACCTGTCACCGGGAACGAGGGTCTCGACGGCAACGGAACGCCATTCGCCGTTCTCGAACCGGGTTGCCTGCCGAGGCGCGCGAGCGAGCAGCGCGGTCATCTCGCGTTGCGCGCGGTCTTGCGCATACCGCTCCAGCGTCCGGCCGCTTGCCAGCATCAAGGCAATGACCGCGGCAGTCAGGGTCTCGTCGAGCGCGATCGCCAGACCGATCGCGAGCCACGCGAGCACATCGATGCCGGCTTGCCGCCTCGCCACGGCCCTGCCAACGGATACCGTCAACGCGAACAAGACCGGCAGCGCACCCAGCAGCCAGACGACGCGCGCGAACGAAGGCAGGCCGAACGCGATGCACGCGCCTCCTGCAGCGAGCGTGACGGCCGCCAGAATCAGCAACGCAAGATCGATCGACCAGGGAATGCGCGACATGACGATTGTTCCGATCGCCGTGCATGGAGGCGTTCACTGCATCCTGTTCCGGTTGCAGACGGCGTGACATCAGTCTAGGGAGCGCCGCGGTTCGACCGTTGACATGGGTCAGCACGATGCGCGTCCCGCGACATGCCGGCACGGCGCGTTGCTTGACGTGAGTCAAGCCGCCGGCCCCTTTCGTCAGCAAAATTGAACCGTGACACCGGATGGCCTGGAATCGAAATCGTGCTGACGCTGGCTATACTTTTTCTGCTGATTCTTCTGCTGAATCTCATGCCTGCGTTCGCCCCGCCTACCTGGATGGCGATGTCGTGGGTCGGGTTCAACCTGCCGGACGGCAATCCGTTGATCTTTGCCATCGTGGCGGCCGGCGCGGCAACGACCGGCCGCGTGATTCTGGCGACCTTCGCACGATCGCTCGTCCGCTCCCGCTGGATGCGGGAATCGGATCGCGAGAATATCGACGTCGCCGCACGCTGGCTGAGAAGGCACCGAACGCTCACCACCGGCGCGTTCTTCTTCTATGCGTTGAGCCCGCTTCCGTCGAACTATCTGTTCATTGCGTACGGACTGTCCGGGTTGCCGCTCAGGATCATCGCGGCGGCCTTCTTCGTCGGCCGCGCGACGACCTATGCGATCTGGGCGCATCTCGGCCGCTTCGCGTCGACCCGGCTCGACGTGGAATCCGAACTTGAAGGCACTTATCTCGGCGGATACTTCGTCGTCACGCAACTGGTGTTGCTGGGTCTCGTGTTCGTGTTGATGAAGCTCGACTGGCGCGCGCTTTTCAACGAACGCCGGTTGACGTTTCGGCGCGGCCATCGCCCGCGCAGCTCCGGTTGACATCGCAGGCAGACTTGCCTGCCCATGCCGCGGCAGGCGTTCCTGCCTCAATACAGCAGGAACGACGCCCGCTCGCGCGCGAAAGCGGCGTTTTGCGCCTCGACCACGCGTTCCATCTCGTCGAGCGACCGCCCCGCCTCCAGCATGTCCGCCACCTCGCGCGAGCCGATCGATGCGCGGATCGCGCCGATCCGGAACTGCGCCGGGTAACGCCGATGCAGCGCCAGCGCGAGTGCCAGCCCGATCACGCCCGGCCGTGCCGGGCCCTGCGGCCGTTCGATGCGCACGCCTTCGCATATCCTGCCGCGATGCGGCTCCTCCGTCGGCACGAAGCGTACTGGCGAGAACGTCGCGTCCAGCCGCATCGCGCGAAGATCGTCGGTGAGGACGCGCCCATCGATCCACGGCGCGCCGACCACGCCGAACGGTGTCGCGGTGCCACGCCCGACGCTGACCGCCGCCCCTTCGACGAGCCCTGTCTCCGGGTAGAGCGACAGCGCGGCGTCATCGCGCAGGTTCGGCGATGGCGGCACCCGGCCGAGCCCGGTGTCGTCGAAGCGCATCGCACGGGCGTAGTTCGCCATCGGCACCACGGTCAGTGCCGCGCCGGTATGCAGGCGGTCGTTGAACAGCCGCGCCAGTTCGCCGAGCGTCATGCCGGGCTGAAGCGGCAACGGGAAGTACCCGGTGAACGTGGCCGGCCCGGCATCGGCCACGGGGCCGCCGAACGTATCGCCGCCCAGCGGGTCCGGGCGGTCGAGCACAAGCACCGGGCGATGCGCGGCGTCGCCCGTCACGACGACCGCACCGGCAAGACGGCCGTCGGCGATCTCGGCGGCGATCGCCTCGTCGATCGTCGCGGCCGTGCCGGATTCCGCCCGCACATCGGCCGGGGCAAGCGCGAACAGCAGCGCGCCGGTCAGCGCGGCGGCGCAGCGGGACCGTAGCGATCGAGCCGGTTTCACCGCATCCATTTCTTCGTGCCGACGAAATCGGCGCTACCGCGTTCGGCACCGAAATCCGCGACGCCGATGGCGCGCACGCCGCGCATTGCCGCTTCGCCGGTCGCGATCGAACGTACGGCTAGCGCGCCGGTTGCTGCTGCGATCCGGCACACCCGCTACACAGACGCATCGCCCCTTGCCGTTCGGGGTCGTGCCAGTAGAAGCGCACGTCGACGGCGCCGCGCGCCGGTACGACGACGTGCCGCACCTCCTGAACGCCCCGGTCGTGCGCGGACACCGTATATCGCCCCGGCGGCACGCGGGCGAACAGGAACGGCCCGCTCGTATGCGCGTCGAGCATCGTCGACTTGCCGGACGACAGCGTGACGTCGACATCGGAAAGATAATGGCCCCGCTTCGAGGCGAACGTGATCCGCAGGTTGTATCGCGGTGCGACGTCGCGAAACGCGGCGACCTCGTCCTGACCGATGCCGCCGGTGACATAAGCGACGCCGTTGCGCACGATCGGCTCGGGCGATGTTTCAGCCAGCGCGTTCGCCACGAGATTCAGCAGGCAGGCTGCCAGCAGCAGCCTCTTCACGGTTCCGGTCCACATCTTCACTCTCCTGATCGAGCACGCAGGGCTGCCATGCCGCCCGTCCGGTCGCGGAACGGGGCGCGTGCGGTGACGTCGCTCGGGCGAGCCGACGACGCTGTCAGCGTCGCGCGGAACGTCGATTTCCCGTTGACTCAAGTCAAGTGCGCGTCTCTCGAAGCCGGGTGATGCGGGACGGGCGCGCGAGACGGTCATCGCGCCCGACCCGCCCCGAACGCGCGGCAAACCCGAAAACTCGGGGAAACAGCATGCGGACGGCGCAATCGTCCGTGACGGCTGTCAGCCGATATTGCAGGGCTCGTCGGAAATTTCCGACACGGCGGCCCGACGTCGGACAGCAAGCTCAGGCCACGCTGATTGTTCCGCGCGGCGCCGCTGCCGATACTGGAAACGTGACAGGACGCAATGCTTTCGCGGCCGGCGCCTGGTTCTTCCACCCCGCCGCCGCAGGACCGAGGAGCTGGCGATGATGGATCCGACCGCAGCACACGCCGACGACGCCATGCCGGATGGCGAACCACCGGTCGGTGCGCACCTCGCGACCCGCCGCCCCGGTTACGTGCATCACGGGATCTACATCGGCGACGGCAACGTGATTCATTACGCGGGATGGTCGCGCCGTGCGAGCGGCGGCCCGGTCGAGGTCGTCACGCTGGACGGCTTCCGGGCCGGTTTCGGGCTCGCGGTCATCCGCCACGCGCGCACGCTGTACGACGGAACGGAGGTAGCGCGCCGCGCGGCATCGCGCCTCGGCGAATGCCGCTACCGACTGCTCACGAACAACTGCGAGCACTTCTGCCTGTGGTGCCTGTTCGGTGTGGGGAGAAGCGAGCAGGTCGCGTCGTGCCTGCGCAACCCGGTGCACGGCATCGCGGTCGCCGTCATGCTCGCCGCGTGCGTGCTGGCCGCGCGGTGGCATCCGGCGATGACCGCGCGCGAATGTCCGGTGCGGTGTACGGCCCAGTTTTGACGGCATGGCGGTCGTGCAGCCGCGCGTCACGTCGACCCGCGCGAGCGCCCGCGCAAGTTGGCGCGCGTATCCTCCCAACGCTTCGCCTGCGCGATCGCGATGCGGCTCGCGCTGCCCTCGGTCCGCCCCTGCCGCAGCAGCGCATTGGCCATCTCGATCGCCTTGCGGCGAACCGGCGGCGGCAGATACCGCATCGAAGGCGGATAACGTTCGTCATTCCACGGCATGATCGATTCGTCTCTCGCACGTTCGCGCCGCCATGCCCGTGCCGCTCAGCGCGGCAACGCGGCAGGATCGTAGCGATTGCGCGGGTTCCACAGCATCCAGCCGTCCGTGCCCGCCGCGTCGGCCGCGTCGACCTGTGCGCGGATCTCGTCGGCATCGAACGGCCGGCGATCGAACGCATAGTCGCGAAACGCCTGGAGCCACGGCCGAAACCGGACACCGCCCAGGCCGGTCCGGCGCTTCGCCTCGGCCAGCGACCGCGCAACGATCTCGCCGGGATGCTCGGTCGGCTTCCGGCAGCCGGGCAGGCCCCACGTGAAGCCGGACGGATACAGCATCGGCGACACATAGTCGACGACCGGTCCGAGCGCGTCGAGCCGCTGCCCGATCGCGGTGTCGTCGGCGTTCCAGCAGACGTACCCGAAGATGTCGGCCGACACGTAGAGGTTGTACGGCCGCAGCCGTTCGCGCGCGCCGGTCAGGAATCCGGTGATTGCCGCGACCCGGTTGGCCTCGGTATTGGGCTCGGCGAACCGGAGACCGTTGGCGTCGGGGAAACGCAGGTAGTCGAACTGGATTTCGTCGAAACCCATGCGGGCAGCCTCCTCGGCGATATCGTAATTGTGTTGCCAGGCCGCCCGCGACGTCGGGTCGATCCAGCGCTGATGCTCGCGGTCCTGCCAGATCCCGCCCGCCGCGTCGCGCACGGCCCACTCGGGATGCGCGCGCGCCAGCGGGTCGTCCTTGAACACGACGATGCGGCCGATCACGTAAAGACCGCGCGCGTGGAACGTCCGCAACAGGTCCGGCAGATCGGGCGGACGAACGATGGCACCTTCGGTATTGCTCGCGGCACCGGAGATGTCGCGCGCCTGGCTGCGATAGGGCGTCACGCCGCTGTCGCCCTTCACGTCGACGACGAGCGCGTTGATCGCCGTCTTGTCCTGCAGGGACAGCGCCGCGTCGCGCAGCGTGTGGTCCGCGACGCCGTAGGCGGACAGATACACGGCTTTCGGACGCACCGGCGTCATCCGGATCGTCTGCGCGCCCTCGGCGGGCGCGAGCGTCACTTCGGTTCGCGCGTAGCCGGGCGCCCGCACGCTCACGCGTGTCCCCGCCGCGTCGATCTCCAGTGACAACGCGCCGTCGCGATCGGCGGTCCGGTTCGCGCCCGCCGCATGGCCGATCGCGCCCGCGAGCGGCTGCCCGTTCGTGGCATCGACGACGGTGATCGTGACGGGCGCCGCCCGGGCGGCGAAGCCGGCGAGCGATACGAGCAGGCAGACGATCAAGCGTTCAATCACGGCTTCCCCCGGCGGTTCTCAACAATCCGTTCATGCACCGTGTGTCGCAGTCGTCCGTCATCAGATAGCGCGGCAACGCCATTGCCGGGTCGGTGACGCGCACGGGGCGCGCGTCGAGCGTGAACGCCGCGACGTAGCCTTCACGGGCGGCCAACTGGTCGGTCTGCGCATCATGGACGCCGAACGGCCAGGCCAGCAGCCTCACCGGCTTACCGGTTTCCGACTCGAGTCGATCTCGTGACCGGCTTAACTGGAACGACACGAAGCGCCGGTAGTCGTCCGGCGTGAGCCGGGCGTGCTCGGTGTGGAAATTCGGATGCCAGTACGTATGGGACTCGATGTCGAACCCGCCGGCCTGCCCGAGCGTGCGCAGCTGGTCCCATGTCATCGCGTAGCTGGCGTTGGAGATGGCGGACGGATAGATGAACAGCGTGACCGGCATCGGACGGGCGGCCAGCAACGGACGCAGCATGTCGTAGACGGAGCGATGACCGTCGTCGACCGTGATCGCGACCGCACGCGCCGGCACGGCATCGGCCTGGCCGCCGTGCCAGCGCACGACGTCGGCAAGCGGCACGATGCGGTAGCCGTTCGCGTCGATTGCCTGCAGCTGATGGCGAAAGGTTTCGGTACGCACCGTCATCGAATCCAGGCGCGTGGCGGCGAACCGGTGATAGACGAGGATCAGCACGCGCGGCGGTGGCGAGTCGACGGTTGCGACGTCGGCGGACGACACCGCCGACACGCACGACAGCAGGAGCAGGCAGGCGATCGGGCGAACGGCCATGGCGGACCTCGTGGAATGGCTGCCCCATTTTTCGCGATCGCGGCGCGAATACCGCTGAGCCAGATCAATGATCGATCGCGCATCGACGCGATCGTGCTTGCGTCGAGCCGGCGAACCGTCAGCTTGCCTGCGCAACCAGTTCGGCATGAATCCGCTCGATGTCGTCGCGGGTGCACAGCGCCGTCCCCGGATGCTCGACCGACGCGGACGATGCCGCCAGCGCGTAGCGGCACGCGTCGTCGAACGGCACGCCGCGCGCCAGCGCCCAGACCATGCCGCCGACGAAACTGTCGCCGGCGCCGACCGTGCTGCATACCGCCGTCGGCCTGGCGGGCAGGCGCAGCGTGCGGTCGCGGGTGACGACCCAGGCGCCGCGCGCACCGAGCGTCAACGCGACGATGTCGGCCTGGCCTCGCGCCACGAGTTCGCTCGCCTTGCGGCACGCCGACGTGTCGTCGAGCGGTTCGCCGGCCAGCGCGCTCAGTTCGCCGAGACTGGGTTTCACGAGATGAACGCCGGCCTCGAGGGCCGCTTGCAGCGCGCGGCCCGCCGCATCGACGACCACCCTGCTTCCCCGTGCCCGGGCCGTTCGCGCGAGCGTCGCATACAGGTCGTCGGGCGCGCCGGGCGGCAGGCTGCCGCTCAGCACGAGGTAACGCGGCGCGGGCTGCATGGCGTCAATGCGGGCCGCGCAGTCCCGCCACTCGGCCTCCGTGACCGGCGGCCCGGGCATCAGGAAGCGGTATTCGCGTCCGGTCGCGGTCTCGGTCACGCACACGTTCTCGCGCGTCTCGCCCGCGATCCGGATGCGCACCGCCGGCAGGCGCTCCGCTTCGAGCAGCAGCGTCAAGACGTCGCCGGTCGGCCCGCCGGCCAGGTACAACGCGACGCAGTCGCCGCCGAGCCGGTGAACGGTCCGGGCGACGTTGATCCCGCCGCCGCCGGGGTCGCGCCGCGGCCGTGCGCAGCGCAGCTTGTGGGTATCGACGATGTGCTCGACCGACGTCGAGACATCGACGGCCGGATTCAGCGTGACGGTCACGATATCGGTCATGGCAGGTTGCTCGTAGTCGATGGCAGGCGCGCAGGACGCCGGCGTGGCTCCACGTTACGTCCGACGCCGGCGACGGCGTTGACCGCCATCAAGCGGTGCCGCGAAAGCGCCCGGTTGCGCTCGATCAACGGCACGGCCGGGCAGGCGCCTACATTGAATCATTCGTTGTCGCCGAGCCCCGCCATGGACGAGCAGCCGCTTTGCACCACCGTGTTCGCCGAACGTTATGCGCAGCCCGGCGAAACGTCTCGCGCGGCCGTCTTCCGTCGGGTCGCGCATGCGCTGTCGCTCGCCGAGCCGACCGGATTGCGTGCGCAGATGGAGCAGGCGTTCTTCCGGAACCTGCAGCACGGTGCGATCGGCGCCGGCCGCATCCTGGCGAACGCCGGCGCACGGACGGGCGGGACGATGATCAACTGCTTCGTCCATCCGCTTGCCGTGTCGCCCGACCGGCCGGTGCAGACCGTCGACGCCGCGCTCGAGCAGGCGCTCGACGACGCGCGGCTCACGCTGTTGATGGGGGGCGGAATCGGCTACGACTTCTCGCCGGTGCCGCCCGCCGGTGCGTACGAACGGCGCCTGTCAGCCGAACGAGGGGCATGCGCGGCCATCGACCGCTTCGATGCCATGTGCGGCGCCCTGCCGTTCACCGGCCCGCGCCGCGGCGCGCAAATGGGCGTGCTGCGCTGCGATCATCCGGATCTCCTCGCGTTCGTCGCCGCCAAGCGCGCACGCATGCGCTGGCCGACGTTCAACCTGTCGGTCGGCATCACGGACGCGTTCATGGAAGCGGTCGCGCACGATCTGCCCTGGGCGCTCGTTCATCACGCGCCGCCCCGCGCCGCATCCGGTGCATCGATCCGGCGGCTGGATGGGCGCTATCTTCATGCAACGGTGCCGGCCCGCGCGCTCTGGCACGCGATCGTCCATGCCGCACGCGACAGCGCCGAACCCGGGTTGCTGTTTCTGGACACGATCCGCGAGGCGAATCCGATGCGCGCGCACGAGCGGATCGACGCGACGAATCCGTGCGGCGAGCAGCCGCTGCCGTCCTACGGCGGTTGCGTGCTCGGACCGATCGACCTGTCGCGGTTCGTCTCTCACCCGTTCGGTGTCGACGGCAAACCGCGCTTCGATGCCGCGGCGCTCGCCGACGCGGTGCGCATCCAGGTGCGCCTGCTCGACAACGTGCTCGACCTGACCGCGTGGCCGCTCGCGGCGCATGAACGGGAGGCGCGCCGGATGCGGCGCGTCGGCGTGGGCGTCACCGGGCTGGGCGACGCGCTGACGATGCTGCGGTTGCGCTACGACAGCATCGACGCGCGTACGGTGGCGGCCGGCATCGCGCGGACGATGCGCGAGCATGCGTTTGCCGCGTCCGCTGCGCTTGCCGCCGAGCGCGGCGCATTTCCCGCCTACGATCCGGCCGCCTATCTGAGCGGCCCCGCGTACCGCATGCGCCTGCAGCTGAAGGTCCATCACGCGATCGCGCGGCACGGGCTGCGCAACAGCCATCTGCTGTCGTTTGCGCCGGCCGGCAGCGTGAGCCTCGCCTTCTGCGACAACTGTTCGAACGGGATCGAGCCGGCCGTCGGCTGGACGCAGCGCCGCATGGTGCGCACGGCGGACGGGCGGATCCGTCCGTTTCGCGTGGAGAATCACGCTTACCGGCTGTTTCGCGAGCGGCACGGCGAGCACGTCGCGCTACCGGACTACTTCGTCACGGCGGCGGATATCGCACCGTCCGATCACGTCGCGATGCTCGCCGCATTGCAGCCGTGCGTCGACGCCGGCATCTCGAAGACCGTCACGATGCCCGGCCAGTGTTCGCTCGCCCAGGTCGATGCGCTGTTCTTCCAGGCCTGGCGCGACCGGCTCAAGGGCATCACCGTCTTCCGCCCCGATCCGCAGCTTGCGTCGGTCGTCGCGGATGACGCGGCACGACCGTGCGACAACGCCGTCTGCATCAGCTGTTGACCGGCACCATGGCCGACGGCAGGCGTCCGGCGTCGTTCCGGCGCTCGATCGCTCAGGCGGAGACGCCGGTGACGGCTTCCGTATCGGCTTGCGCCGGACGGTGCTCCCCGTCGCCATCGTCCGGCGGCCCCATGAGGGCCACCAGCCTGTCGTGATCGATCGATTCGTGCTGCAACAGGCTCTGCGCGATCCGTTCGAGCGCATCGCGACGCGCGCCGAGCGTCGCCGCAACCCGCGCATGCGCGTCCTCGAGCAGCGCGCGCACTTCCCCGTCGATCAGTTGCGCCGTGTGCTCGCTGCAGCGGCCGTCGCCCGGCGTCCACACGCCGGGCGCCCCGCCCGGCGATGCCGCGTCGTCGAGCGTCATCAGGCCGATCGCGTCGCTCATCCCGTACTGCATGACCATGTGCCGCGCCAGCGCGGTCGCGCGTTCGAGATCGTTCTGCGCGCCGGTCGAGACGTCGCCGAACGCGATTTCCTCGGCCACCCGGCCGCCCAGCAACACGTCGAGCCGGTCGAGCAGTTCGCTCCGGCGCAGCACGTAGCGATCCTCGGTCGGCACTTGCTGCGTATAGCCGAGCGCCGCGATGCCGCGCGGGATGATCGACACCTTCTTCACCGGATCGCAGTGCGCACGGCTTTGCGCGACGAGCGCGTGCCCTGCCTCATGGTAGGCGATGGTCCGCTTCTCCTGTTCGTTCATCACGCGGCTCTTGCGCTCCATGCCCGTCATCGCGCGATCGATCGCCTCGTCGAAGTCGGCCATGCCGATCGCTGGCTTGCCGAGTTCGGCCGCATGCAGCGCGGCTTCGTTGACGACGTTCGCGAGATCGGCGCCGACGAAGCCCGGCGTGCGCGACGCCAGCTCGGCCAGATCGACTTCCGGCGCGAGTTTCACGCGCTTCGTATGCACGGCCAGGATCTGCTTGCGTCCGGTCAGGTCCGGCCGGTCGATCGCGATGTGGCGGTCGAACCGTCCGGGGCGCAGCAGCGCCGGATCCAGGATCTCCGGCCGGTTGGTCGCGGCCATGATGATGACGCCCGAATTCGCCTGAAAGCCGTCCATCTCGACGAGCAGCTGGTTGAGCGTCTGTTCGCGCTCGTCGTTGCCCGACATCAGTCCGACGCCGCGCGCCTTGCCGAGCGCGTCCAGTTCGTCGATGAACACGATGCACGGTGCCTTCTGCTGCGCCTGCCCGAACAGGTCGCGCACGCGGGCCGCGCCCACGCCGACGAACATCTCGACGAATGCCGACCCGCTGATCGTGAAGAACGGCACGCCCGCCTCGCCGGCAACGGCACGTGCCAGCAGCGTCTTGCCGGTGCCCGGCGCGCCGACGATCAGCACGCCCTTCGGAATCTTGCCGCCGAGCCGCTGATAACGTTCGGGGCTGCGCAGGAACGCGACGATCTGCTGCAACTCGGCCTTCGCCTCGTCGATACCCGCGATGTCGTCGAACGTGATGCCGGTTTCCTGCTGCACGTACACGCGGGCCTGGCTTTTGCCCATGCCGCTCAGGTCCCTCATCCCGCCCGGCCGCCGCATCATGAAGTTCCACACCAGCAAGAACATGATCATCGGAAACATCCACGTCGCGAGCGTCGCGATCCAGCCCGAATCCGGCATCCCGCGATAGCGGATGCCGGCGGCGGTCAGCGCGGCGACCAGATGATCGTCGCCGACGCGGTTCGTCGTGAAGCGCCACGGCGGCCCGGCTTGCTTGACGGCAACCGCGTCGGAAGCCGGCAGCAGCGCGCCGGCTTCAGGCATGCGCAGCGCACCCGAGATCGACGACTGACCGATTTCGAGCTCGTCGACGAGCCGCGCGTCGACCAGCCGATGAAAATCGCTGTACGAAATCGATGTCGTCGCCGGCTGGGCCATCAGCAACTGATAGGCGATCAGGATGGCGAACGCGATCGGGATCAGCAACGCGGAGTAGTCGAATGGCTTCTTCATGACGTCGCGCCTGTGCGCCGGACTCGCGACCGCTCAAGCCGCGTCACGCGTCCAGCTCGCGCGCAGCAGGTCCTCGCTGTCGCGATAGTTGAATGCCAGCGCGCCGTGATGCGCATGCAGCAGCGCCTCGCCCATGCGCCTCACCACGTGCACGCCGGTGGTTCGAATCACGAGCGTGTCGCCGGATTGCTCGATCTCCATGATGCGTTCGAGCGCGTGCTCGCTCATTTCCAGACCGGCTTGCCGCTCGAGCAGTTCGAGGATCGCCGAGCGATGCTTGCGCATGTATTCGCCGCGCAGCACCAGTTCGCCCGCCGGCGCGTTTTCCCGCATGCGCTTGCAGGCCGGGCATTCGAGCTGACGCCGGTCGAGCGGCGTCGCGTACCAGGTCCAGCGGCCGGCATCGCAGACGGCCCCGCATCCGTCGCAGATCCGGTCGCCCGGCGGCCGTTTCGGCTCGCGGTAACTGTCCTTCGTGTGCGGCTGCATGCGCTTGTCGCGGCGCAGATAGTGGCGGCCGGGGCCGGAATGCGAGCGATTCATGGCTGCTTCTCCGTGGTAATGGACCGTACGGGCGCGACGTTCACGCGACAGTCAGCCGGTCGACGACCTCGCGCACGCCCCTGACCGACGCCGCCGCGCCACACGCGGCGCGTCGTTCCGCCAGCGACGCGACCGTGCCCGTCAGCGTGACGATGCCGTCGTCCGCATCGATCGAGATCCCGGCGGACTCGCGCTGCGCGCGACGGGCCAGCGCTTCGGCGATCCGGGTGCCCACGTCGGGCACCGTATGGTCGGCGCGCACCCGAATGCGGTTCGCGACGCCGACGACGCCTTTCATCCGGCTCACCATCTTTTCCGCCGCACGGCTCTGGTATGCATGATCGACCTCGCCGTCGAGCGTCACGCAGCCGTGATCGACCTCGACGCGAATCGCGTGATCGCGCAATGCCTCCTGCCAGCCGAGCGCGAACGTGATCGCGATCGCCAGTTCGTGGTCGGCGCAGGCATCCTCCGGCGGCTCGACGTTCAGCTCGAGCACCAGCGCGCGCGCATCCGCGACATGCAGCGCGGTTTTCTGCGCCTCGAGCTTCTGGGCCCAGCTGTCGACCGTGCCGCGCAGCGTCACGATCCGGTCGCGTACGTCGACGTCGATCCGGCGCGCATCGATCGCCGGATTCCAGAACAGCGCCTGCTCGACATCCTGCTTGAGTGCTGCATCGGACTTCATGTCGGTCTCCCGTCCGGGCGCGTGCCGATCGCGAAGCGTGCGACCGGACGCGTGCCGTACCCGATTCAGCATCGCGCATGGCGGCGCCGGCGGCTTGACGAGGATCAATCAACCGCGGGCTTGCCGGCACGGCACGCGCATGCGTCACCGCTGAATTCGTCTGTTGATGCAGATCAACGGTGCGCCGCGGCGCGACTCGATCATGACCGGAGACGCCGCGAACGCCGCGACAACGCCGGCAGGTCGCGTCGAGAGGGCAGAACCGCTTCCCGGGAGACCGTCATGAACCGAAAGCAGTACCGCATCGCACTCGCGACGCTGAGCGTGTTCATCGCGCTGGCATCGCTGGCCGGCATCGTGCACGGCATGCTGTTCGACGAACGGGTGTTCAGGTATTCGATCGTCACGTTGATCCTGAGCATCCTGTCGTTCGTCGTGCTGCTGAATCTCGCGCCCGGCGACCGCCTGTAAATGGCGCATCGGCCGGGCGATCTGGCGTTTGCCTGTCAAGCGAGGGTTCACTCGAAACGCATTACAGCGGCAGTGATGCAGATCAAGGGAGCGCGCGGCAATCGTCGGATATAAGTGAACCCGAAGCGGCGTCGCCATGAAGGCGGCGTCATCCAGTGTTCGCGTATCCGATGGGAGATCCCATGCGCGCCGTCGCGCTTCCGCCGCTGTTTCAGCCTGCCTTCGCGCGGCGCATGCGTCTCGTTGCGCTGGCCGCGGGTGCGGCCCTGCTGTCCGGATGCCTGTCGTTCGCGCCACCCGACGAACGTCCGGCCGCCCCGATCCCCGCCGCGTTCCCCGATCCGTCGGCTCGCGGCCCCGCCATTGCACAAGCGCCGCCTGCCTGGCAAGACTACTTCGTCGATGCACGCCTGCGCGCGTTGATCGAGCAGGCGCTCGCCAACAACCGCGATCTGCGTGCCGCCGTGGCCCGCGTCGAACAGGCGCGCGCCGTCTACGGCATCCGCGGCGCGGATCAGTGGCCGACGATCGGCGCCGGCGCGGCCTATGCGCGGTTTCGCACGCCCGGCGGCTTCCTGACGCCCGCGCCGATCGTCGGCCAGGTCTATGAAGTCCAGCTGGCCGAGACGCAATGGGAGATCGATTTCTGGGGCCGCGTGCGCAACCTGAAGGCGTCGGCGCTGCAGCGCTATCTCGCGAGCGACGCGGCCCGGCAGGCGATGGCGTTGAGCGTGATCACCGGCGTCGCGAACGCCTACCTGACCCTGTGCGAGATCGATGAACGGATCGCGCTGACGCGCGCGACGATCGATACACGACGCGAGTCGCTGCGGATTTTCCGGCTGCGTCATGCGGCCGGTGCGATCTCGCGCCTGGACCTCACGCAATCGGAGATCCTGCTGCAGCAGGCCGAGTCGCTCGGCACGCAGCTGGCGCAGGCGCGTGCATCGGCTGCCGATGCGCTGGCATTGCTGGTCGGCGCGACGCCGGAGCGGGCGGACACGCCGCTCACGCTCGACGACGGCGCCGTGATGCCGTCGCTCGCCCCGGGCCTGCCCGCCTCGCTGCTGACCCGGCGTCCGGACGTGATGGCCGCGGAGCACGAACTGCAGGCGACGCGCGCGAATATCGGCGCGGCCCGCGCGGCGTTCTTCCCGCGCATCGCGTTGACGAGCGCGATCGGTTCGGGAAGCAGCGCGCTGCACGACCTGCTGTCGTCCGGAGCGGGCGTGTGGTCGGTGATCCCGAACGTCACGCTGCCGCTCGTCGACGGCGGCCGCAACCGGTCGAATCTCGCCCTCGCGCGCGCGCAGCGCGACGAGGCCCTCGCGCAGTACGAGCAGACCGTGCAGCGCGCATTTCGCGACGTGTCCGATGCCCTCGCCGCGCGCTACTGGCTCGCCGATCAGGTCGCGATCGAGCATGCCACGCTCGTCTCCCAGATGGAGCGGGCGCGCCTCGCGAAGCTGCGCTACGACAGCGGCGCCACCCGCTTCCTCGAAGTCCTCGATGCACAACGGGACCTGATGAACGCGGAGCAGCAATGGGTCATGACACGTCGCGCGTTGCTGTCGAGCCGCGTCGCGCTGTACGGCGCGCTCGGCGGCGGAACGACCGATACCGGCAAGACCGCCGCCGCACCGGACCACCTTTCCACCGATTCGGGTTCCCGACAATGAAAACCATCAAGCACCCTCTTCTGATCGGTGCCGGTGCGGCCGTGCTCGCGATCGGCCTCACGTATTACGGGTGGACCCGCTGGCGCGACGGACAGTCGGATGCGGGCCTCGTCAGCGGCAACGGCCGCATCGAGGCGACCGAGATCGACGTCGCGACCAAGCTGCCGGGACGGGTCACCGCGATGCTCGTCGACGAAGGCGACTTCGTGACGGCCGGTCAACCGCTGGCACGCATGGACGTCGTCGTCCTGCAGGCCCAGCTCGACGAGGCGCAGGCCCGGGAACAGCAGGCCGTGAACACCGCGGCGAGCATCGACGCGCAGGTGGCCCAGCGCCGCAGCGACAAGGCCGCCGCCGCCGCGCTCGTCGTGCAGCGGGAAAGCGAGTTGGACGCCGCGATGCGACGCCTCGCGCGTTCCGAAACGCTGTCGCGGGACGGTGCGTCGTCGCTGCAGGAACTCGACGACGATCGCGCCCGCGCGGGCAGCCTGAAAGCGACCGTGAATGCCGCGCGCGCCCAGGTGGACGCCGCCCAGGCCGGGATCGACGCGACCCGCGCGCAGCTCGTCGCGGCGCGCTCGGCCGTGACGGCCGCGCAGGCGACGGTCGCACGCGTGCGGGCCGACATCTCGGACAGCGAGCTGACGTCGCCGCGCGACGGGCGCGTCCAGTATCGCATCGCCGAATCCGGTGAAGTCCTGCCGGCGGGCGGCAAGGTGCTCAATGTCGTCGACCTGTCCGACGTCTACATGACGTTCTTCCTGCCCGAAACGGTCGTCGGCAGGGTGCCGCTCGGCGCCGACGTGCGGATCGTGCTCGATGCGGCACCGGAATACGTGATTCCGGCCCGCGTGTCGTACGTGTCGAGCACCGCGCAATTCACGCCGAAGACGGTCGAGACGGCCACCGAACGGCAGAAGCTGATGTTTCGGGTCAAGGCACGCATCGACCGCGACCTGCTGCAGCGCCACCTGAAACTCGTCAAGACCGGCCTGCCGGGCGTCGCGTGGCTGAAGACCGATCCGGGCGCAGGCTGGCCGGCCCGCCTCGCGATCAAGGTGCCGCAATGAAGTCGACGTTGCCCGTCGACACCGGGGCCGGCGCGGCGGAAGATCCGCCGGCGTCCGCGCCATCGGGCATGGTCGCCCGGCTGTCGGGTGTCTCGTTGCGCTACGGCGCCACGTGCGCGCTGGACGACGTGACGCTCGACATCCCGGCCGGCCGCATGATCGGGCTGATCGGGCCGGACGGTGTCGGCAAGTCGAGCCTGCTCGCGCTCGTGTCCGGCGCGCGGGCGATCCAGCAGGGCCGGGTCTGGACGCTCGACGGCGACCTGTCGTCGCGCCGCCATCGCGCGCGGGTATGCCGGCGCATCGCCTACATGCCGCAAGGCCTGGGCCGGAACCTGTACGCGACGCTGTCGGTCGAGGAAAACCTGCAGTTCTTCGCGAGACTGTTCGGCCACGATGCGGCCGAGCGGCGCCGCCGCATCGACGCACTCACGCACAGCACCGGCCTTCATGCGTTTCTCGACCGCCCTGCCGGCAAACTGTCCGGCGGCATGAAGCAGAAACTCGGCCTCTGCTGCGCGTTGATCCACGATCCCGACCTGCTGATCCTCGACGAGCCGACAACCGGGGTCGACCCGCTGTCGCGCGCCCAGTTCTGGGAACTGATCGAACGCATCCGCGCCGCGCGTCCTGCGATGAGCGTGCTCGTGGCAACCGCCTACATGGACGAGGCACGGCGGTTCGACCGGCTGATCGCGATGGACGCCGGCCGCGTGCTGGCGACGGGCAGCCCCGCGGAGCTGCTCGCCCGCACCGGTTGCGACACGCTGGAAGACGCGTTCGTCGCGCTGCTGCCGGAAGCGCGGCGGCACGGGCACCAGCCGGTCCGGCCGACGCCGTTCGAGCCCGGCGCGGCCGTCGACTACGCGATCGAGGCCGACGCGCTGACGATGCGCTTCGGCGATTTCGTCGCGGTGGACCACGTGAGCCTGAAGATCCGGCGCGGCGAAATCTTCGGGTTTCTCGGCTCCAATGGCTGCGGCAAATCGACGACGATGAAGATGCTCACGGGCTTGCTCGCCGCGTCCGAAGGCACGGCGACGCTGTTCGGCCGGCCGGTCGCCGCGAACGACATCGACACGCGCAGGCGGGTCGGCTACATGTCGCAGGGGTTTTCGCTGTACGGCGAGCTGACCGTCCGGCAGAACCTCGTGCTGCATGCGCGCCTGTTCGGCGTGCCCGAACCGGACCTGCCCGCGCGGATCACCGAAATGGTCGGGCGCTTCGGGCTCGCCGAGGTGCTCGACGCGCTGCCCGAACGCCTGCCGCTCGGCATACGCCAGCGGCTCTCGCTTGCCGTGGCGATGGTCCACAAGCCCGACCTGCTGATCCTGGACGAACCGACGTCGGGCGTGGATCCGGTGGCGCGGGACGACTTCTGGCGCTTGATGATCGCGCTCGCGCGCAACGATCGGGTCACGATCTTCATTTCGACGCACTTCATGAACGAGGCCGCCCGTTGCGACCGCATCTCGCTGATGCACGCGGGCCGCGTGCTGGCGAGCGCCGCGCCCGACGAACTGGTCCGCCAGCGCGGCGCCGGCACGCTCGAGGAGGCGTTCATCGGCTACTTGAGCGACGCGCAGCGTACCGACGCCGCGGACGGCGCGGACGGCGCACCGTCCGACGCCGGCTGGCTCGCCCCGCCGCCCGCGGCGGCCGGTGCGGGCGGCGGCGGCGCCCATGCGGCGGCGTGGTTCAGCCCGGCGCGCGCCGGCAGTTATCTGTGGCGCGAAGTGCTGGAGCTGCGACGCGACCCGTTGCGCGCGACGCTGGCGCTGTTCGGCTCGCTCGTGCTGATGTGCGTGATCAGCATCGGGATCAGCCTCGACGTCGACAACCTGACGTTCGCGGTGCTCGACCGCGATCAGTCGATCCTGAGCCAGGACTATGCGCAGAACCTCGCCGGTTCCCGCTACTTCGTGCCGCGCGCGCCGCTCGTCGACGATCGCGACATCGAGCGCCGCATGCGCAACGGCCGGCTGTCGCTCGCGATCGAGATCCCGCCCGGTTTCGCGCGCGACGTCGCGCGCGGGCGCCGCGTCGAGATCGGCGCATGGGTCGACGGTGCGATGCCGATGCGCGCGGAAACGATCCGCGGCTACGTGGCCGGCATGCACGAGAACTGGCTGCGCGACCAGGCGAAGCGCCGGCTCGGCATGTCGCTCGCGCCGGCCGTCGACATCGCGATCCGCTATCGCTACAACCCCGACGTCAAGAGCCTGCCGGCCATGATTCCCGCGATCATGCCGATGCTGCTGCTGATGCTGCCCGCGATGCTGACCGCGCTCGCGGTCGTGCGGGAGCGCGAGCTCGGCTCGATCGTCAACCTGTACGTGACGCCCGTCACGCGGGCCGAATTCCTGCTCGGCAAGCAGGCGCCGTACGTCATGCTCGCCATGCTGAACTTCCTGCTGATGGTCGTGCTGGCCGACGTCGTGTTCGGCGTGCGGATCAAGGGCAGTTTCGCGACGCTGGCGGCCGCGGTGCTGATCTTCAATGTCGTGGCCACCGGCATCGGGCTGTTCGCGTCGACGTTCACCCGCAGCCAGATCGCCGCGATCTTCATGACGATCGTCGGCACGCTGATTCCCGTCGTGCAGTTCTCGGGCCTGCTCACGCCGCTGTCGTCGCTCGAGGGCAGCGGCAAGTGGGTCGGCACCGCCTATCCGGCCACCTACATGCTCGCGATCAGCCGCGGCGTCTACAACAAGGCGCTCGGGCTGGCCGACCTGTCGTCCCAGTTCTGGCCGATGCTCGCGGCCGTGCCGGTCATCATGGTGGCGACCGGCATCCTGCTGCGCAAGCAGGAGCGGTGATCATGTCACGCCTGCTCGTCATCTACCGGCTCGGCATCAAGGAACTGTGGAGCCTCGCCCGCGACCCGATCCTGCTCGCGCTGATCGTCTACACGTTCAGCGCATCGATCTACGTCGCCGCCACCGCCCGCCCGGAAACGCTGCACAAGGTGCCAATCGCGATCGTCGACGAGGACGCGTCGCCGCTGTCGGCGCGCATCGCGGCCGCGTTCTTCCCGCCGCAGTTCGCGCCGCCGCCGATCGTCGGCGCCGGCGCGGCCGACCGCGGTCTCGACAACGGCGACTACACGTTCTCGCTCGACATTCCGCCGGACTTCCAGCGCGACGTGCTGTCCGGCCGCCGCGCGACGATCCAGCTCAACGTCGATGCGACCCGCATGACGCAGGCGTTCACCGGCGGCAGTTACGTCCAGCAGATCGTGGCGGGCGAGATCGATGCGTTCGTGCGCCGCCATCGCGGCACGTCCTTGCCGCCCGTCGATCTCGCGATGCGGATGCGCTTCAACCCGAATCTCGACGAAGTCTGGTTCGGCGCGCTGATGGAGCTGATCAACAACGTGACGATGCTGTCGATGATCCTCACCGGGGCCGCGCTGATTCGCGAGCGCGAGCACGGCACGATCGAGCATCTGCTCGTCATGCCGGTCACCGCGGCCGAAATCATGCTCGCGAAGGTCTGGTCGATGGGGCTCGTCGTCACGGTGGCGGCCGTCGCTTCGCTGACGTTCGTCGTGGGCGGCGCGCTGCACGTGCCGATTCCCGGGTCCGTGCCGCTGTTCGTGGCCGGGATGGCGCTGCATCTGTTCGCGACGACGTCGATGGGGATCTTCCTCGCGACGCTCGTGCGCAGCATGCCGCAGTTCGGCATGCTGCTCGTGCTGGTGCTGCTGCCGCTGCAACTGCTGTCGGGCGGACTGACGCCCCGCGAGAGCATGCCGCCCGTCGTGCAGGACATCATGCTGGCCGCGCCGACCACCCATTTCGTCGAACTCGCGCAGCGCATCCTGTATCGCGGTGCCGGGCTTGATGCGGTGTGGGCCCAGTTCGCGGCGCTGTTCGCGATCGGCTGCGTGCTGTTCCTGCTGTCGTTGACGTGGTTCCGCAAGACGATCGGCCAGATGGCGTGATCGGGGCATCGCCCCCGTGACGCCGAGATTCGTCCGTTGATACAGATCAAGCGGGCGGGCGCGCGGCACGCGATCATGGGGCCATGTGTTGCGCAATCCGCGGCCGCTGCGTCGACGGCAACGCCGTCCGCGGCGGCCGCCTCCCGGGAGAACGTCATGATGGGTCTGCCATACCGAAGCGCGCTCGCGACGCTCTGCGTGTTCGTCGCGCTCGCGTCGCTGCTGGGCGTCGTGCACGCGATGCTGATCGACTCGCGGGTCGTTCCGTACGCGGCCGTCGCGCTGGTTGCCGGCATCGTCGCGTTCGTCGCGCAGCTGGATCCCGCGTCGTCCGGGCGCTAGCGGCACGGCCGGGCGCGCGGGATTCGCGATCATGAACGGCATCCTCCGGCTCGCCCGGCCGGCACGCGGATCCCGCCATCCCTGATTTCGATCAACCGCCGCGCGCGCGTTCGGGATGTAATCGACCTACTGTTCCGTCGACTCGCGGTGAGGCAATCCATGAAACTGACTTTTCTCGGTGCGACCGAAACGGTGACCGGCTCGAAGTATCTGGTCGAGCACGGCAGCCGGCGCGTGCTGGTCGATTGCGGCCTGTTCCAGGGGACGAAGAACCTGCGGCTGCGCAACTGGCGGCCGCTGCCGCTCGCGGCCGACACGCTGGACGCGGTCGTGCTCACGCACGCGCACCTCGATCACACCGGCTATCTGCCGGTGCTCGCGCGCGAAGGGTATCGCGGGCCGGTCTACTGCACGGCGGCCACCGCCGAACTCTGCGACATCATGCTGCGCGACAGCGCGCGGCTGCAGGAGGAGGAAGCCGACTTCGCGAACCGGCACGGTTACTCGAAGCATCATCCGGCGCAACCGCTCTACACGCTGGACGACGCGCAGCGCGCGCTGCGCCTGCTGAAGCCCGTCGCCTTCGACGAATGCACGGCGCTGGGCGGCAGCGTGTCGTTCCGCCTGCTGCCGGCCGGGCACATCCTCGGCGCGGCGAGCGTCGTGATGCACTGGGATCACAAGGTGCTCGCGTTCTCGGGCGACCTCGGCCGGTACCACGACCCGATCATGCAACCGCCGCGCCCGCCCGCGCACGCGGACTACCTGGTCGTCGAGTCGACGTACGGCGACCGGCTGCACCCGGCGTCGGACCCCGAGAATGAACTGGCCGCGCTGTTCGACAAGACCTTCTCGCGCGGCGGGGTCGTCGTGATGCCCTGCTTCACCGTCGGCCGCGCGCAGGAAATCCTGCACTACATCGCGCGGCTCAAGGCGTCCGGCCGCATGGCGCGCGTCCCGGTGTTCCTCGACAGCCCGATGGCGACCGACGTGACCGAGCTCTATCGCCACCATATCCTCGAACACCGGCTGACCGTTTCCGACGCGAACGCCCTCGGCCACGCGGCCACGATGATCCGCTCGGTCGACCAGTCGAAAGCGATCGCCGAACACCACGGCCCGATGGTCATCATCGCCGGCAGCGGGATGGCGACGGGCGGGCGCGTGCTGCACCACCTGACCCGCTACGCGCCCGATGCGCGCAACACGATCGCGCTGGTCGGCTACCAGGCGGCCGGCACGCGCGGCGCGGCGCTCGCCGCGCACGAGCCGACGCTGAAGATTCACGGCGAATACGTCCGCGTGCGCGCGCAGGTCGAGTCGATCACGACGCTGTCGGCCCACGCCGATTACGAAGAGATTCTGAACTGGCTCGGCACGATGCAGGGCGCGCCCGTGCGGACGTTCGTCACGCATGGCGAACCCGCTGCCGCGGATGCGATGCGCCGGCGCATCTCGGAACGCCTGCATTGGCCGTGCGAGGTGCCGACCTACGAGCAGTGCGTCGATCTCGACGAAGCCGAATCGCGCGGCACGCAGGAACCGGCCGCGCTGTCGTCCTGACCGCCGGCGAAGCGCCGGCAAGACGCCTGCCGCGCGTGACGGGACGCGCCGCCGCCGCGGTTCCCGCCACACGCGGCCCCGGGCCGGCACTCAGCCGATCTCGATGATGACCTTCAACGCGCGGGTTTGCGCGGCGCGCCCGAACGTGTCGTACGCGCTTTCCACGTCGTCGAGCGAAAACCGGTGCGTGATCAGGCGCGCCGGATCGAGGCGTCCGGCCCCCACGGTCTTCAGCAGCATCGGCGTGCTGACGGTGTCGACGAGCCGCGTCGTGATCGAGATGTTGCGATCCCACAGCTTCTCGAGGTGCAGGTCGGCCTTGACGCCATGGACGCCGACGTTCGCGACCACCCCGCCGGGCGCCACCAGCGACGTGCACATCTCGAACGTCGCCGGAATGCCGACCGCCTCGATCGCGCAATCCACGCCCACGCCGTCGGTCAGCTTCATCACGCCCGCTACCGGGTCGCCGTCGCGGCCGTCGAGGCAGTCGGTCGCGCCGAAGCGCCGCGCGACGTCGAGCCGATGGCTGTCCGGGTCGATCATGATGATCCGCGCGGGGGAATAGAACTGCGCGGTCAGCAACGCGGCCAGCCCGATCGGCCCGGCCCCGACGATCGCGACCGAGCAGCCCGGCTGCACCTTGCCGTTCAGCACGCCGCATTCGAAGCCGGTCGGCAGGATGTCGGACAGCATCACGAGCGCGTCCTCGTCCGCGCCGGCCGGAATCCGGTACAGGCTGGTCGCCGCATGCGGGATGCGCACGTACTCGGCCTGCGTGCCGTCGATCCGGTTGCCGAGGATCCAGCCGCCGGTCGTGCAATGCGAATACAGGCCGCGGCGGCAGTATTCGCAGCGGCCGCACGACGAGATGCATGAAATCAGCACGTGGTCGCCCGGCTTCGGCGAATCGACCGCCGCGCCGACCTGCTCGACGATGCCCACGCCTTCATGGCCGAGAATGCGGCCCGGTTCGCAGCTCGGCACGTCTCCCTTGAGGATGTGCAGATCGGTGCCACAGATCGTCGTGCGCGTCACGCGGACGATCGCGTCGGTCGGCGACTGCAGTTCCGGCCGGGGCCGCTGTTCGAGCGCCTTGCGCCCGGGCCCGTGATACACGAGTGCTTTCATCGCGATTCCTCCATCGAAAGGGGGGCCTGTTCAGGCATCGGGGCGGCGTCGTGCCGGACTTGCGCCAGCAACACCGCGAGCGCGCAGGAGGCGAGCCGGACGGCGACGCCGTCGGCGCGGCTCGTCAGCACGATCGGCACGCGCGCGCCCACGACGACGCCCGCGTTCGCGGCGCCGCCCAGGTATTCGAGCTGTTTCGCGAGCATGTTGCCCGCTTCGATATCGGGCACGACGAGGATATCGGCACGGCCGGCAACCGGCGAGTCGATCCCCTTCTCGCGCGCGGCGCGCTGCGATATCGCGTTGTCGAACGCGAGCGGGCCGTCGACGATCGCCCCCGTGATCTGCCCGCGCTCCGCCATCTTCGCGAGCGCGGCCGCGTCCAGCGTCGAACGCATCGCCGGATTGACGGTCTCGACCGCGCACAACACGGCCACGCGCGGGCGCGCGACACCGAGCGCATGCGCGACGTCGACGGCGTTCTGCGTGATCGCCGCCTTCTGCGCGAGATCCGGTGCGATGTTCACCGCCGCGTCCGTCAGGATGAACGGCCGCGAATACGCGGGCGCGTCGATCAGGAAACAATGGGACATGCGCTTGTCCGTGCGCAGGCCCGATTCCGCGGCCACGACGGCCTCCACCAGCTCGTCCGTATGCAGGCTGCCCTTCATCAGCGCGCCGGCGCGGCCTGCCGCCGCGAGTTGCACCGCGCGGGCCGCCGCCGCATGGCTGTGCGGCACGTCCTCGATCGGCCATTTCGCCAGATCGACGCCCGCCTCCGCCGCCACGCGCGACACCTTCGCGCGCGGCGCGACGATCAGCGGTTCGATCGATGCGCCCAGCGGCGACGCGGCGAGGGCGGCGAGCGCGACGAGGCTGGCCGTGTCGCACGGATGCACGACGGCCACCGTCAGCGGCGGCGCATGGCACGCACGCGCGATCAGGTCGGGCGGCGCGCCGTCCGCGCGCGGCAACAGGCCGGGCAGGCACGCGTCGGCGGGCGCTTCCGGAGGCAGGTTCATCTTCGGGTTCAGGTTCATGTCTCGAGCACGTAACTGCCGGGCGCGGCGCCGAAGCCGGCGGCCGGCACCCGTGCCGGCACGTCGCCCGACGAATGCGCATGCAACCAGTCGCGCCAGCACGTCCACCACGAGCCGTCGACCGCGGGCGTTGCGCTCGCGAAATCGTGCCGGCTGCGGTATGGCGCGCCGGGCTCGCGCGTCGCGCAGCGATAGTGGCGTCCCGGATGGCCGGGTTCGGACACGATCCCGGCATTGTGGCCGCCGGAGGTCAGCACGAACGTCAGCGCGTGGTGCGTGAGCAGATGGAGTTTGTAGACGGAATGCCAGGGCGACACGTGATCGCGCTCGGTCCCGACCGCGAACGTCGGCACGTCGATATCCGACAGCGCGACAGGCCGCCCGTCGACGCAGTAGCGGCCGGCCGCGAGATCGTTGTCGAGGAAAAGCCGCGTCAGGTATTCGGTATGCATCCGGTACGGCATGCGCGTGGTGTCCTCGTTCCACGACATCAGGTCGTTCGGCTTGGTGCGCGTGCCGAGCAGGTATTCGCTCATCATGCGCGACCAGATCAGGTCGCGCGCGTTCAGCAGCTGGAACGCGGCGGACATTTGCGCGCCGTCGAGGTAACCCTGCCGCCACATCAGCGCATCGAGCGCGGACAGTTCGCTGGCATCGATGAAGAGGCCAAGCTCGCCGGGCTCGCTGAAATCGGTCTGGGCGGCCAGCAACGTGATGGAGCGCAATACCTCGTGTTGCCGCCCGTCGCGCGCGAGCGCCGCCGCGCCGATTGCCAGCAGCGTGCCGCCGAGGCAATAGCCGACCGCGTGAACGGCCTCGGCGCAGATCGAGCGGGCGGCGTCGAGCGCCGCCATGCACCCGTCGCGCAGGTAATCGTCGAGCCCGAGCTCGCGCGCTTCCGCGCCCGGATTGCGCCACGATACGGCAAACACCGTGTAGCCGGCGTCGACCAGGAAGCGAATCAGCGAATCGTGCGGCTGCAGGTCGAGGATGTAGTACTTCATGATCCACGACGGCACGATCAGGATCGGCTCGCGTGCGACGTCGGCCGTCGTCGGGTCGTATTGCAGCAGCTCGCACAGCGCGTTGCGCCAGACCACGCGGCCCGGCGTGATCGCCACGTCGCGCCCCGGCAGATAGGTGCGTGTGTCGCGCGCCCGCGTGCCGCGCGTGCGTTCGAGCAGCGCGTGCGCGTCGTCCAGCCAGTGCCGCAGCCCTGCCGCGAGATTCGCGCCGCCGCTGCGCATCGTCGCGTCGAGCACGACCGGGTTGGTCGCGAGGAAATTGCCCGGCGAGCATGCGTCGAGCCACTGCCGCGCGGCGAATCCGACCAGTGCCTCATGGTGCCGTTCGACGCCCGGCACGCCGCGCGTCGCGTCGCGCCACCAGCGCTGGATCGACAGGAAGCCGTCGCGGTACGCGCAAAACGGCCAGCCGGCCCATGCGGGCGCGACGAAGCGCGGATCGGCCTGCCCGGCGTGCACCGCCAGGCCGCTCGTGTCGGCGGCGTCGGCCTCGTCGTCGCCCGGGTTTGCCGCCGGTGCGGCGGCGGCCAGCCACGCCTGCGTCGCAAGCCCGAAGCATTTTCCCGGCGACACGGCCAGATGCGCGCCCCAGTCGAGCACGGCCAGCGCGAGCGACACGGGCGACAGCCCGAAGGTCATCGCGGCCACGTTCGCATGCGCGGCGCGGTTCCATTGGTCGGCGGGCGACGGCCGGGCCGGCATGCATTCGGCCGGGTTCGACGCCGGTGCGTGCGTACCCGTTGGCCGTTTCGGCTCGTGCTCGACCGGCATGCGCGTGACGGATGCTTTCATCGCATGTGCATGCCGCCGTTGACGTCGAATTCCGCGCCGGTCGCGAAAGCCCCCGCATCGGAACACAGGAAGGCGACGAGCTCGGCGATCTCGTCCGGATTGCCCAGGCGGCCGACCGGAATCTGCGGCAGGATCTTGGTGTCGAGCACTTCCTTCGGCACCGTCGCGAGCATCGCGGTCGCCAGATAGCCGGGGGCAACCGTGTTGACCGTCACGCCGTGGCGCGCGAGTTCGAGCGCCAGCGCCTTCGTGAAGCCATGGATGCCGGCCTTCGCCGCCGCGTAGTTCGCCTGCCCGTACGCACCGCGCGAGCCGTTCACCGAGCCGATGTTGACGATCCGCCCGAAGCCGGCCTCGATCATGCCCGGCACGAACGGCTTGGTCATGTTGAACATGCCGTCGAGGTTGGTGCGCAGTACCGCGTCCCACATGCTCTTGGTCATCTTCACGAAGGTCGCGTCGTGCGTGACCCCCGCGTTGTTGACGAGCACGTCGACGCGCCCGAACTCGGCCAGCACGCGCGCCGCGCAGTGCTGGCACGAATCGTAGTCGGAGACGTCGACTTCGAAAGCGTGGAACGTCCTGCCCGCGTCGCGTTCCTGCGCGAGCCACGTCGCGACGTGGTCGTTGCGCTCCGTATGCGACACCGCCACCGTCATGCCCGCGTCGTGCAGGCGCCGGCCGATCGCCGCGCCGAGCCCGCCCATTCCGCCCGTGACGAACGCGACACGATCAGCGCACATGATCGTTCTCCCGGGCGTCGGTCACGCCGTTCAGACGGCGACGGGCAACCGGCGCCTCGTCGTTCGCGTCCTCGAGCCCGCGTTCCAGTGCCGTCATCCATTCGGCCCACGGCATGCTGGCTTCGTTGACCGCGGCCAGTCGTCCCAGATCGGGCAGCCAGTCGGTCTGATAACGCGACAACGCACCCGCGCCGTATTCGCGCAACCAGTTGCGCCACGCGCCGGCGTTCTCGAACTGCGCACGCATGCCCAGCTCGACGGCGTCCTGCCAGATCGCGACGCTCGCGATCGCGTAGTCGCGCATCACCTGCCGGGTCGCCTCGCCGAACGCCGTCCATTCTTGCGTTTCAGCCAACGCCTGCTGCAGGTGGCCCACCGCGGCGCGGTCCCGCTCGATACGCCGCCCGGCCAGCGCATGCCATTCATGCTGCCAGTCGCGGTTCAGCGCGGCCATGCGCAGCGCGAGATCGCAGCCCGCGCGGCAAACGTCGTTCGGTGTCGTCCAAGCGTACGTACTCATCGGCTTCCCTCTTTCGATCCGGTCAATGGGTTGGCATCGCGCCACATGCCGCCTGCCCGGGATCGGCATCGCGACCGCTTCACTGTGCGGGCATCGCGCGCGGGAGCCGTTGATCTGAGTCAAGTACGCGGAAACCCTGCTTCGTAGACTGGATTGCACTGGCGGTTCCCCCGTCGATGGAGCGATTCCGATGAGCTACAAAAGCATGCTCGTGCACCTCGATACGAGCGCCCGCGCGCATTCGCGCCTCGAGTGCGCGTTGCGTCTCGCCCGGCGCTTCGGTGCGCATCTCACCGGGCTGTTCGCGGTCTACACGCCCGAGCCCTACTCGTTCTACGTGATGGCCGGCTCCGCCGACTATTTCCACGCGCACCGCGAACAACGCGACGAGCGGCTCGCCGCGCTGGAACGCCTGTTCCATGCGGAGACCGCCCGGGCAAAAGTACCGGCCACCTGGGTTCGCGCGGACGAGCGCGCGAACGTGGCCGTGCCGCGCGCCGCCCGTCTCGCCGATCTGGTGATTGCCGGCCAGAGCGACCCGAACGACCCCGAGACCTATATCGACGACCAGTTTCCGGAGAACCTCGTGTTGTCCGCCGGCCGCCCGGTGCTGTTCTGGCCGTACACCGGCGAATTTCCGTCGATCGGCGAACGGGTTTTCGTCGCATGGGACGGCAGCCGCGAAGCCGTTCGCGCCGCGCACGACGCACTGCCCTTTCTGGAGCATGCGAAGCGCACGACGGTCGCCGCCGTGGTCGACGGCAACTCGGAAGCGGCGACCACGCGCATTCCGGCCGCCGATGCCGCGCTGATGCTGGCCCGCCATGCACGCGACGTGAACGTGCTCGACATCGATGCCGGCGCCGGCTCGGCGGTCGGCGACACCTTGCTGTCGCGCGCGTATGAAACCGGGTCCGACCTGCTCGTGATGGGCGCCTACGGCCATTCGCGCTGGCGCGAGCTGGTGATGGGCGGCGCCACGCGCACGGTGCTGGCGTCGATGACGCTGCCGGTGCTGATGTCGCACTGAGGGCGGCCGATGCGTACGCTCGCCCTGCTCGTCGTCAATGCCGGCTCGTCGAGCGTGAAGTTCGCGGTCTTCGCGTACCCGCCGCACGGCGCCCCCGCGCGGCGGCCGCTGCACGAGGGCGAAGCGGTCGCGGCCGGCCACCGCGTATCGATCCGCTTCGACGCCGAGCCCGACGGTTCGCTGCCGCTCGGCACGCGGGAAGACCCCTACCGCGCGGTGCTCGCGCGGATCGCGACGTGGATCCGCACGAAATTGCCGCATGTCGCGCTGGGCGCGATCGCGCATCGCGTCGTGCACGGCGGCGCGCGATACCTGGAGCCGGTGCTCGTCGACGACGACGTGCTGGACGCGCTGCGCACGCTGACGCCGCTGGCGCCGTTGCATCAGCCGCACAGCCTGGATGCGATCGACGCGCTGCGCGACGCGTTTCCGGACGTCCCGCAGATCGCCGTGTTCGACACGGCGTTTCATCGCACGCTGCCGCGCACCGAGCAGCTGCTGCCGCTGCCGCACGCGTGGTTCGACCAGGGCGTGCGCCGCTACGGATTCCATGGACTGTCGTACGAATACCTGTCCGTCGCGCTCGACGAGTCGTTCGGCGCGCGTGCGCACGGCCGCGTGATCGCCGCCCATCTCGGCAGCGGCGCGAGCCTGTGCGCGCTGCGCGACTGCCGCAGCGTCGCGACGACGATGGGCTTCTCCGCGCTCGACGGATTGATGATGAGCACCCGCTGCGGAACGCTCGACCCCGGCGTCGTCCTGCACCTGCTCGAGGCCGGCAAGCTGTCCGGCGACGCGCTGGGACACCTGCTGTATCACGAGTCGGGGCTCAAGGGCGTGTCGGGGGCCTCCGGCGACCCGCGCGTGCTGCTCGCGCGCGAGGCGGCCGGCGACGCGCCGGCCCGCGACGCGCTGGCGCTGTACGTCCATCGCATCGTGCGCGAGGCGGGTGCGCTGACCGCCCTGCTCGGCGGCCTCGACATGCTCGTCTTCACGGCCGGCATCGGCGAGCACTCGGCGGTGTTGCGCGAGCGGATCTGCGCGGCGCTCGGCTGGCTCGGCGTCGCGCTCGACGCGCGCGCGAATGCCGCCGACGCGCATGTCGTGTCGTCCGCGGCGAGCGCGGTCACGGTGGTCGTCGAGCCGACCAACGAGGCCTGGATCGCGGCGCGCGCGGCGGTGCGCGTGCTGCGCGGCAACCGGGACGCTTGATCCAGATCAGCGCGACCGGCGTGCACGCGCCGATGATGAGTGCATCGACATCCGTTCAAGGGAACTGCCATGTACTCGAACATTCTGGTTGCGCTCGACGGCAGCGACACGTCGTCCCGTGCACTCGACGCCGCGCTGACGCTCGCGTCGGAAACGGGTGCCCGGCTGACACCCGTCTACGTCGTCGATTTCCTGGTGCCGGCCTACGACATGTACGGATACGATCCGTCGATCCTGGTCGATGCATTCCGTGAAGAGGGGCTGCGCGTCACCGAGGACGCGGCGCGACGCATGAAAGCACGCGGCGTGGCCGGCACGCCGCAGATCTCCAACGTCGCGCCCGCGGGCGAAACCGTCCCGCACCGGATCGTCGGTCTCGCCGGGGAGATCGAGGCCGACCTGATCGTGATGGGCACGCACGGCCGTCACGGCTTTCAGCGCCTCTTCCTCGGCAGCGTGGCCGAGCGCGTGCTGCGTCAAGCCACCTGCCCGGTCCTGATGATTCCGGCGAGCTGCCCGTCGGAGCACCCCGCCGAATCCCCCGCCGCCTCAACCGAAAAGGTACCGTCATGAGCTACAAGACCCTGCTCGTTCACCTCGACGACAGCGAGCGTTGTGCGACGCGAGTCGACCTCGCGCTCGAACTCGCGGGACGCTGGAACGCGCATTTGATCGGCCTCTACGTGGTCTGCCAGGATCTCCTCGAGCCGTTGCGCCGGCCCGACGAGCCGCTCAAGCTTGCCGTCTACGAGCGCCTGTGCGACCAGCGGCGCAAGGAGGCGGAAGAACGGTTCCTGACCGCCGCCGAGCGCGCGGGACGCAGCGTCGAATGGCAGGCGCCGGCCGGCGACCCGATTGCCGCCACGATCCTGCATGCTCGTCACGCGGATCTGCTGGTGCTCGGCCAGGAAGATCCCGACGACCGCATGACCTACGTGGCGCGCCGTTTCGTCGAGGATGTCGTGATGGGCAGCGGCCGTCCGGCGCTCGTCGTGCCGTATGCGGGCGACGTGCGCACGCTCGGCGAGAACGTGCTGGTCGGCTGGGACGGCGGGCGGGAAGCCGCGCGCGTGATGGCCGACGCGCTGCCGCTGCTCGCCCGCGCACGCTTCGTCAACGTCGAGACGGTTGTCCGCGGCCGGCCCGATCCGGACAAGACGCCCGCCGGCGTCGACGTCGCCGCGTATCTCGAACGGCACGGCGTGCGCGCATCGTTCTCGACGACGCCGCGCGATCGGTCGGTCGGCGTGGGCGCGACGCTGCTGAACCGGGTGACCGACCTGCATGCGGATCTGCTCGTCATGGGCCTGTACAGCCATACCCGCGCCCACGAGCGCGTGCTGGGCGGCGCGACCCGCACGATCCTCGAAACGATGACGGTGCCGGTCCTGCTGTCCCACTGAGCCGGCGCGAACGGGCAGCCACTCGCGGCTGCCCGCTTCCTTCCCCTCACAACACGCCGGCGCACGCGTCCGGCCCCTCCCGTACGACCAGCACCGGCCGGTCCGCGATGCGCACCAGCGACTCGGCGACACTGCCGAGCAACGCGCGGCGCACGCCGCGCCGGCCATGCGTGCCCATCACGATCAGGTCCGCCTCGCATTCGGCCGCGGCGCGCGCCAGCACGTCCGATATGTCTTCTCCGCACGCGTCGATGGTTTGCGCGATGCCGCGCACCCCCGAGAGCCGGAACGCCGTTTCGGCGTCCGAGACCGCTGTCGCGGCCCGGTCCGCGTCCAGCCCGGCCGGATCGCGCTGATCGATATAGCCGCTGTCGACGTCGGCGAGCCGCGGCGCATCCGACACCACGCACATGGCGATGACCAGACTGCCCGACTCGCGGGCGAGCGAGATCGCCTCGTCGAGCGCGAGCCGCGCGCCACGGCTGCCGTCGAGTGCCGCAAAGATCCTGTGATACATGACGCCTCCCAGTTGTCGTCCGGGTTCGACCGGTTCATGAAGCCAGTCTGATCCCGGCAGGCGCCGGTCCGTTGACACGGGTCAAGCACGCGCGGCGTCGCCCCCTTGCGCATCGGTCCCGATTGGCGAATGCCGACAAAACGCGCACAATTCAGGGCGATATCGTGGTTGCGGCCCGCTCCGCCCTCCGTGCCCGGCGTCCGGCCCGCCGCCAGCCCGCCGTCGACGAAATCCGTCAGGATGAACGGCAATGACCGTGAATGCGCCCCCCTTCCGGGCCGGACCGGCTTCGCAGCCGATTCGACCCAGCCGATATGCGACCGTTGCCGTGCTGCTGACGCTGGTGCTCGGCGTGGCCGCCTCGTTTGCCGCATCCCGGCTGCTGCAGCATCGGGCGGAGCAAGCCGCCCAGGCGCGCTTCGCGCAAACCGCGACGCGCGCGACAGCCGACCTTCGCCGCAGCCTCCTCGGTGCCGCCGTCGTCCTGCGCGGCGCCCGGGAATTCGCGTCGGCACTGCCCGCGCCGCCGGACGGCGGCGCGTGGCGCCGTTATCTCGCCGGTCTCGATCTGGACGGGTTGCAGTCGCCGGTCCGCAGCCTCGGGCGAATCGAGCCGAGCCTGGCGAACAACGATCAGCCGACCCGGCAGGCGCTGCAGCGGGCGGCGGAAACCGGCAAGGTCGCGCTCGCCGCGAACGCCATTCAGGACGGCACCGATGCGGCGATCGCCCGGACCGAACTGACGCTGTACTTGCCGATCGATGCACAGGGTGAAGACCGCACGTCGCCCGGCGCGCGGCACGCAACGGCGGCCGGGTACGTGTATGCGGCGCTGAATCCGGCTCGTCTCGTCGATCCGTCCCTGCTCGAACGGCTGCGCCTGGAAATCCTGGCCGACCATCCCGCGGCGCCCGTGTATTCGGGCGGTTTCGGCGGAAGCGACGCATTCGACGCCGGCGCGACGTTCGAGCGGACCGACGCGCTGACGTTCGGCGGCACGCCGCTCTCGCTCCACTACAGCGCGCCGCGCGCCGCGACGGACGCGGCCGCGACGGCCGTGCTGCTGGCGGGCATCGTACTGTCGCTGACGCTGGCCGCGCTCGTGCGGCAGGCCGTCGCGAACCGAACGCCGGCGCCCGCCGGCGACAGCCAGCCCACCGAGGCCCGGATGATGGGCATCATCCGCTCGTCGATGGAGGCCATCATCACCGTCGACGAAAGCCAGACGATCGTGATCTTCAACCCGGCCGCGGAGCGCGTGTTCGGCGTCTCCGCGATGGAGGCGGTCGGTGCGCCGCTGTCGCGTTTCATCCCCGAGCGCTTTCGCGCCGCGCATGCGCGACACGTCGAGCAATTCGGCGTGACCGGCGTGTCGGAGCGCCAGATGGGCCGGCAACGCGTGCTGTTCGGCTTGCGCGGCGACGGCACCGAGTTTCCGATCGAGGCGTCGATCTCGCAGATTCGCGACGGCACCGGCAAGCTGTACACGGTCATGCTGCGCGACGTGACCGAGCGGGTGCGCGCGGAAAACGCCCTCAAGCAGTCGCGCGAGGAACTGCGCGACCTGTCCGCCAACCTGCAGAACGTGCGCGAGGAAGAGAAGACGCGGATCGCGCGCGAACTGCACGACGACCTCGGCCAGCAACTCACCGCGCTCAAGATGGATCTGTCGGCCGTCGAACTGGGGCTCGCGGGCGTCGTCGCGCCCAACCCCGGCGTGCGCGAGCAATTGGGCGGCATGCACCGCCTGATCGATTCGACCGTTGCGTCGCTCCGGCGCATCGCGGCCGATCTGCGGCCGGTGATGCTCGACGACCTGGGCCTCGTCCCGGCGATCGACTGGCTGGCGAACGATTTCACGCGCCGCTACAGAATCACGGTCGACCGGGACATCGCCCCCGGCGACATCGCGTTCACCGGCGCGGGGGCGACCACGCTGTTCCGCATCGTGCAGGAGGCGCTGACCAACGTCGCGCGGCACTCGGACGCGACGAACGTGAAACTGTCGTTGAAAGCGGAAGACGGTTATTGCATGCTGCGCATCGCGGACAACGGTCACGGCGCGCCGGCGCCCCCCCGCGATGCGCAGGACCGTCCGTCGTTCGGCCTGATCGGCATCCGCGAGCGCGCGCACATGCTCGACGGCACGGTGACGATCGACAGCCTGCCAGGCAAGGGATTCACGATCACCGTGGCGCTGCCGCTGCACGCCATCGAGCAAGGAGAGATGCGGTCATGATCAGGGTACTCATCGCCGACGACCACGCACTCGTCAGGGACGGTCTTCGGCACATCCTGCAGAGCGCGAGCGGGTTCGAGGTCGTCGGCGAAGCGCAGGACAGTGCGTCGACGATCGCGCTCATGCGCGGCACGGACGCCAACGTGCTGGTGCTCGACCTGTCGATGCCCGGCCGCAACGGGGTCGAGCTCATCAAGCAGATCAAGGACGAGAAGCCGGGATTGCATATCCTCGTGCTGACGATGCATGCCGAGCAGCAGTACGCGGTGCGGGCATTCCGCGCGGGCGCCTCGGGCTACATGACCAAGGAAAGTGCCAGCGCCGAACTGGTCGCCGCCCTGACCAAGATCGCGGCCGGCGGCGTCTATGTCAGCCTGACCATGGCCGAGCAGTTCGCGCAGAGCCTGAACGAGCCGACCGATCTCCTGCCGCACCAGCGCCTGTCCGACCGCGAGTTCGACGTGTTCCGGCGCGTCACCACCGGCGAGTCGATTTCCGAGATCGCGCAGGCGCTCTGCGTCAGCGTCAAGACCGTCAGCACGTACAAGACGCGGATCCTCGAAAAAATGCAGATGCCGAATGACACCGCGCTCGTCCGCTACGCGATGCGCCACAAGCTGTTCGAGGACCCGGACGAGCTGTGACGCCGACGGCGGCATCGGGCACGGCCGCTTCCCCGCGCGAAGGGGCCGGACGCATCGGCGCGGCGAAGCGCCGCCCGCCGTCCGTGTCCGGCGCACGCCGGCGACGCTCGCGACAAGATGCCGCAGCGCTGTAGGAAACGTCCTACAAGGCTTCCCTCTCCCCTACCGCAACTTCAATTCCGGCTGATTTTCTTGACGCCGCGCAACCTCCATACTTCGCATCAAGAAAAACGAGCAAACGTGCCTCCCGGAGCCAGGGCAGCATCATCGACGAGACCGGCGTAGCGGTCTCCGGCGCGTCCGGCGGGCTTTCCCGACAGGAAGGCGGCAGACACCAAGACCGCCGCTACAACGGCCAGCGCGATCCCGCCCGACGGCGAACCGCCGCTGCCGCCGAACAGGAGCCGATCATGCAGAGCAGTGCCGAAGTCCCGACGACCATGCCGTTACGCCCGTTCATCCCGCTGCGCTCCGTCGAGCCGGCGGATCAGCCCAAGCGCGCCGCGTCCCGCTGTTCGACATGCGCGTTGCGTACCGTCTGCATGCCGCCCGATCTTTCTCCCGACGATTTCGCGCGCGTCGACGCGATGATCTGCACGACGCGCCACGTCCGGCGCGGCGAAACGCTGTTTCGCGCGGGGGACGCCTTCACCAGCATCTACGCGGTGCGGACCGGGTCGTTCAAGACCATCATGATGCATCGCGACGGCGACGAGCAGATCACCGGCTTCCAGATCGTCGGCGAATCGCTCGGGCTCGATGGCGTGCACACCGGGCATCACAACGGCGACGCGGTCGCGCTCGAGGACAGCACGGTCTGCATCATCCCGTTCGGCCAGCTCGAGCAGCTGTGCCGCGAAGTGCGGCCGATGCAGCATCACGTGTACCAGATGATGGGCGGCGAGATCGTGCGCGAATCGTCCCAGATGCTGCTGCTCGGCACGATGAACGCCGAGCAGCGGGTGGCCGCGTTCCTGCTCAATCTTTCCGCGCGCTTCAAGGCGCGCGGCTACTCGGCCGCGGAATTCGTGCTGCGGATGACGCGCGACGAGATCGGCGAATACCTCGGCATGAAGCTCGAAACGGTCAGCCGCATGCTGTCGAAATTCCAGCACAAGGGGCTCGTCGCGGCGCAGGGCAAGCAGATCCGGATCGTCGATTCGGAAGGCCTGCGGCAAATCTGAGCGCGCCGCGGCGCCGTCGGGCGGATCAGCCGCGCATGCCCAGCACGGCGGCGCCCGATACGCGTCCGCCGCGCAGGTCGTCGAGTGCGCGGTTCGCGTCGGTCAGCGCGTAGCGCACTGCCTCGACCCGCAGCGGCATCGCGGCGGCGACCCGCATGAATTCGACTGCGTCCGCACGGGTCAGGTTGGCCACCGACGCGATGCGACGTTCGCCCCACAGCCACGCGTACGGAAAGGCCGGGATGTCGCTCATGTGAATGCCTCCGCACACGACGATCCCGCCTTTGTCGACCGCGCGCAGCGCGGCCGGCACCAGCGCGCCCACCGGCGCGAAGATCAGCGCCGCATCGAGCGGCTCCGGCGGCATTTCGTCGCTGCCGGCGGCCCATGCGGCGCCCAGCGACAGCGCGAGCTGCTGCGCGTCCGTGTCGCCGGGCTTCGTCAGCGCGAACACCTCGCGTCCTTCGCCATGCGCGACCTGCGCGACGAGATGCGCCGCCGCACCGAAGCCATAGATGCCGATGCGGCGCGCGTCGCCCGCCATGCGCAAGGTTCGGTAGCCGATCAGGCCCGCGCACAGGAGCGGCGCGGCTTCCAGGTCGGCATAGCGCCGCGGCAGATGCACGCAATACCGGTGATCGGCGGCCGCACGCTCGGCGTAGCCGCCGTCGATCGTATAGCCGGTGAATCCGGCGGTGTCGCACAGGTTCTCGCGGCCGGACGTGCAATACGCGCAATGCCCGCACGTCGAGCCGAGCCACGGAACGCCCACGCGGTCGCCCACCGCGAAGCCCGTCACGCCCGCACCCATCGCGCGCACCGTTCCGACGATTTCGTGCCCCGGAATCAGCGGCAGCTTCGGATGCGCGAGCTCGCCGTCGACGACGTGAAGATCCGTCCGGCACACGCCGCATGCGTGCACGTCGATCAGCAGCTGGCCCGGCGCGGGCGTCGGATCCGGCACGCGCGCTTCGCGCAAGTGCGGCGTCGTGCCGTCAAACATCATCGCGAGCATGCTCCCCTCCCTGCGCGATCGGTCTCGCGCGTTTCGCATTCCAAGCGTAGCCGCACCGCAACGCGCGCGGCTCGCCCGATGACGGGGGCTTGACGTGGGTCAACGGCCGCCGGTCGGTTGCTGACACGATGAAGTGGCATGACGCCGCCCGCGCGGCAACCAGGAGATGATCGATGATATCCGTTCCCCCGCTTGCCGCAAGCGCCCATCCCGACCAGCAACTGCGGGAGCTGCTGGGCTACGCGGTGCTGGCGCCGTCCAGCCATAATTCCCAGCCGTGGCGCTTCCTGGTCAACGGCACCACGATGTCGGTCTGCGCGGACCGCGTCCGCGCGCTGCCGGTGGTCGATCCGTTCGATCGCGAGCTGATCATGAGCTGCGGCGCGGCGTTGCTCAACCTGCGAGTCGCGCTCAATCACGCCGGGCTCGCCCATACGATCCGCACGTTTCCATCCGAAGTCGATCCCGATCTCCTGGCACTCGTCCGGGTCTGCGACGACGGTTATTCCGATGCGTCGCTCGGCGCGCTGTTCGATGCGATTCCGGAGCGCGTCACCACGCGCGCGCCGTTCGAATCGACGGCCGTGCCGGACGAGATCCAGCAGGCGCTGATCGCGGCGGGCGTCGCGGAAGGCGCCGACGTCGCGTGTGTCGACTCGATCGCGCATCGCGCGCGCGTCGCCGAGCTGGTGGCCGAGGCCGACCGTCAGCAGTTCGCGGACCCGCGCTTTCGCCGCGAGCTGGCGAGCTGGATCGATCCGCGCCGGCACGTCGACGGCATGCCGGCCTTCGCGGCCGGCGTGCCGTCGTTGCTGGACTTCGCCGCGCCCGTCGTGACGATGGCGGTACGGACCTTCGATCTCGGCAACGGGCTCGCCGCGCTGCATCACCAGCTCGTCGGCGCATCGCCGCTGATCGTGTGCATCGCGACCGTGCGCGACGATCGCGAAGCGTGGCTCGCCGCCGGCCAGGCGCTCGAGCGCATCCTGCTCGTCGCGACGCGCGCGGGTTATACCGCGTCGTACCTGAACCAGCCGATCGAGACGGCCGGCTTGCGCGCCCACCTGCGCCACATGCTCGGGCTGCGCGGCGAGCCGCAACTGCTGCTGCGCGTCGGGCGCGGTCCGCATACGCCGCATTCGCCGCGTCGCCCGCTCGACGACGTGATCTCCTTCACCTGACCTCGACGAGGAACCGAACATGAACGTCATGCGTTGCGCCGCCCTCTGCGTGATCGCCGTGGCGGCCGGCTCGGCCGCGGCGCAGACGACCGTGCCCGAGCCGACCGAACTCGTCAATGCGCAGCACTGCATGTTCTGCCATACGATCGACATGACGTTCCTCGGGCCGTCGTTTCACGAGATCGCCGAGCGCTACCGCGGCGATCCGCACGCCGCGGCGGAACTGGAACGCAAGCTGCGCGTCGGCGGCCGTGTGCACTGGGGCGACACGCCGATGCCGTCCGCCGTCGATCGCGGCGGGCCGCTGTCTCCCGACGACGCGCAGCAGCTCGTGCAATGGGTGTTGAGCCAGTGATCGGCGCGCGGCACTTCCGTTCATGTCGACCCTCGTGAAACGCGCGCCCGCCGGCATGGCAAGAGGCCGCGCACGCCGCCGCCCCGCATCCGCCGCGACGCTCGCGAAGGCCCGCGCCAAACGGCCGCGCGCAAGGCCCGATGCCGTCGTCGGCGAGGACTCCGTCGGGCGCACCCCGCGCCGGCCGCGGCGCGGCGCCCATTCCCTGAACCGGCCGCCGGCCGAGGAAGACGCGACCCTTCTGCAGGGTGCCGGCATGCGCGGCATCCGGCTGCAATTCGATTACTGGAAAGCCGAGGAGCGGCTGCAGAACGAGCGGATCGGCCATGCGGTCGTGATCTACGGCAGCACGCGCATCGTCGCGCCGTCGGTCGCGAAGGCGCGGCTGGACGAAGCGAATCGCCTGCTGGCGGAGCGTCCGTACGACGCGGGCCGGCGGCGCGCCGTCACGATCGCCAGCCGGCTCGTCGAATACAGCGTGTATTACCGCGTTGCGCGCGAATTCGGGCGCATCGTCGCGCATGCCGACCGCTGCACGCGCACCGCGCGCCTCGCCATCGTCACGGGCGGCGGTCCCGGCATCATGGAGGCCGCCAACCGCGGCGCCTACGAACGCGGCGCGCCGAGCATCGGCTTCAATATCGAGCTGCCGCGCGAACAGGCGCCCAATCCGTACATCACGCCGGCGCTCGGCTTCCGGTTCCACTATTTTGCGATCCGCAAGCTGCACCTGCTCGAGCGCGCGAAAGCGGCCGTCTTCTTCCCCGGCGGCTACGGCACCTTCGACGAGCTGTTCGAGGTGCTGACCTTGCTGCAGACCCGAAAGATCGCGCCGCTGCCAGTCATCCTCGTCGGCGAGGCGTACTGGCGCCGTGCGATCGACCTGGCGTTTCTTGCCGACGAAGGGATGATCGACCGCCGCGACCTGGAACTGTTCACGTATTGCGAATCCGCCGCGGCGATCTGGCAAGCGATAGGCAGCTGGTATGCGCGGCGGCGCGAACGCGCGCCGGCACGCTGCAACGCGGCTTCGACGCCACGTGCCGTGTAGGAATCGGCCGACGGAACGGGCGCGATTCCTACCGCAACTTCGGGGCAGGCTGATTGAACCGCGGGCGCGCGGCAACGATACTGAAATCACGGGTACCGGCCGACCGGCACGCCGATCGCGCAACCACCAGGAGAGACGCCATGTCAAACGCCGACTATCGTTCCGATTCGGGGATGCGGGTTGCCGCGTCCGACACGGCAGCGCTCGACACGCTGGCACTCGTCGCCCTCGCCCGGGACGCCGGCATGCTGGTGATACTCGACGGACAGATCGGGCGCGAGCGGTACGAAAGCGTGACGGGATCGATCGCCACGCTGGCCCGCTTCGCCCAGGCGCTGCAGCTTGCCACGCTCAAGGCGGCGTGATGCCCGGCATCGAGGCGGCGGGCATCGGCAGCCGTCGCCGCTGCGACGGCCGCTGTCGCCGCGCGGTGTCGCGCGTCCGTTCGGGAGCGGCCACCTTTCAATGAACGGCTGCCTGTCGGGGCACGGCAACCCTTGCGCCCCGACCTTGTCCCGATGAAGCCGCGATGAACCGCCCGTTTCCGGAAGGGTCGCCCGCATGCTTCCGGGCGTGCTCGAACGTCCGCCCGCGGATACCGTCCGGTGATTCGAGCGTGACGTGGGGCCGGCAGCGGAAGCCGCCCGTTGCGGCCGCGACCGTCTCGATCGCAACCGCCCCGCCCGTTTCGTGAAGTGCACCTGAAAGCGTCATCCGGCGACCCTGCCGGATCGCCGTGGACCGCCCGTCCGCCTGCCGGACTTACTCGACCACCAGGTCGTCGACGACGGCACGCACGCCGCGCGCGGACCACGCGGCACCCCGCACGGCCTTGCGTTCGGAAAACGAGCCGACCTTGCCGGACAGCCGCACGGTACCGTCGTGCACGTCGATCGCGATGTGCTTCGCCTCACGCTCAGCGTGACGCATGATCGCGCGCTTGATGTTGCCGCCGATGTCGTCCGAACCGACCGTGCCCTGCACCGCGATGTGGTCGGTCACGCCCGTCACGCTGCGCATCTGCGAGATCGCGCGCACGGCCAGGTGGCTCTGGTACGCCCAGTCGACCCTGCCCGACAACGTGATCCAGCCGCGCTCGACCTGCACCTTGACCGCGTCGTCGTGCAGCCCGACCGTCCAGTGCAGCACCGAACGCACCGCTTTCGCGATGTCCTCGTCGGTGCGCACGTCGTCGTCCGGCAGATGCACGGTCATGTCGACGACGAGCGCCTTGACGCCGCCCACGCGGTTCGCCGCACGCTCGATCGCCAGCTTCTCCGCGTAGCTCGGCGGATGACCCGAAAGCGTCACGATCCGGTCGGCCACCTCGACGCCGATGCGGGTCGAATCGATCGACGGGTCGGACTCCAGTTCGTCCTCGACATCCTGCTTCAACTGCTTGTCGGTTTTCATCGTCTGCTCTCCTGTGAGCCGCGGCGCGCCTGTCCGCCGCACGTCGTCAGCGTTGCACACGCGCGGCGCCCGGTCGCTGATGCAGGTCAACGGATGCCGCACGCCGCAAGTCGTGGCCGGCCGGTGCGCTGCTTGACGGAAGTCAAGCCGATACGGCCCAGCCGCCTTATCGTGAGATCGCCGATGCGCGAGGTTCCAGGCACGCGCAATCACGCTTCAAGGAGACTCGCATGACCGCACCGCACCTGTTGGCCTATTCGCCGGCGCCCGCCGCGCGGCCGGCGTCGCCCGAGGGCGACTCGCCGGAGATCATCGACCTGCCGCGCCCGATGCTCGACAACGACGTGCCGCTGATGGCCGCGCTCGCGACCCGCATGAGTTCCCGCGAATTCGCCGCCGCGCCGCTCCCGCCGGTGACGCTCGGCACGCTGTTGTGGGCGGCGGACGGCATCAACCGGCCGGCAAGCGGCGGCCGAACCGCGCCGTCCGCGCACGCATTCAACGAAATCGACATCTACGTGGCGCTGCCTGGCGGCGTCTATCGTTACGATGCGCCCGCGCACCGGCTCGTGCTCAAGCATGCCGTCGATGCGCGCAACCTGACCGGCTATCAGGACTTCGTCGGCCGCGCGCCGCTGGATCTCGTCTACGTCGTCCGGACGGCCGCGATACTCGACATGCCGCCCCAGCAACGCGACGTGTTCTCGGCAATCGCGGCCGGCGCCATCGCGCAGAACGTCTCGCTGTACTGCGCGGCGGCCGGCCTCGGCACCGTCGTGCGCGGCTGGATCAATCACCGCACGCTCGCCGACGCGCTGCGGCTGAACGAGGACGAGTTGCCGATCCTCGCGCAGACGGTCGGCTATCGGACCGGCAGTGCGCCCTCGCATGCGTGAGCACGGCGGCGGCCGCGCCTGCAAGACGGCGCGCGGATCGCTCCGCGCGCCGGATCCTCCCGATGGGCGACGCGTGCCCGCATCGCCCGTTGCCCGTCGTCCGATCAGCTGATCGCGAGTTTCTTCTGCCCGACCGGCGCCTTCTTCGGCAGCGTCAGCGACAGCACGCCATCCTGATAGGTCGCCTTCGCGTTCGCATCGTCGATGTCGCCGGACAGCGAGAACGAGCGGCTGATCGCACCGCTGTAGCGCTCGCGCCGGATCACGCGCTCACCGTCCTTCTGCTCGTTGTTGCGCTCGATCTTCGCGTGGATCGATACGGTGTTGCCCGTCACCTGGACGTCGATGTCGTCCTTCGCGACGCCGGGCAGCTCCGCGTTCACCGTGTACGCCTTGTCGTTTTCCGTGACGTCGATCTTCATCGATGCGAGATCGGGCTCGTCGGCCAGCGTCATGCCGCGCAGCGGCCTGAACAGACCCTGGAACAGATCGGCCACGGGTTCGATCGAAAACGGATCGTAACGCGTCATGTTGCTCATGATTCGCACTCCTCATAGGGATGACGTGCAGCCGGTGCGCTCGTCCCGGCAGCAGCGGCCGCGATGAAGACCGGATGGCGCGGCACCCAATGCCGCGCGTGGGACGAATGATCTTTCGAATTCCAGCGTACCTCCGCGCCCCGGCACGCGCTTGATGCGCGTCAAGGGCGGCGGCCGATTACGTGCAGAACCGGAAATGGCCGCTATGGAGCAGGATCGGCCGTCCGCCGATTTCCTCGAGCAGGCAGCGCGCGGCGCGCTCGATCGCGGGACGATGGCGTGCGAATGCGTCGACGAGGTCCGGCTCGCGAGGAGATGCCGCGCGGAAATGATCTTCCAGCGCGGCCGCGGTGATCGCGCAGCGTACGCGGCGGCCCTCGACGAGCGCCGGAAAGCTCAGTGCGGAATCGAGGTCGCAATACGTCGGATGTTCGGAAGGAAACGAGATCTGCATGATGATCACCTTGGCGGGTAACGCACGGGCCGACGGCGGGACTAGGCCGCCGCGACCGTCGCGTGCGCGGCATCCTCGCCGCGCACGAGCAGGACCGGGCAACGCGATGCGCGGAGGAAGCGCTCGGCGACGCTGCCGAGCACCAGCCGCCGGACACCGCGTCGACCATGCGTGCCGACCACGGCCAGATCGATCGAATGATCGACGACGTAGCGCTGCAGGCGCTCCGCGACGTCCTGACCGAAATCGGTCTCGACGAGGTCCGTCTCGCCGTTGACGGCCGCGCGCGCGATCGTCCGGTCGGCATCGTGCAAGATTGCGGCGCCGTGGCGCCGGATCTCGTCGAGCAAGGCTTCCGGCTCGATGCGGCCGCGGTAGGCGAGAAGCGCGGATTTGTCGACGACGAACACGGCGAACAGGCGGGCGCCGCATACTTTGGCCATCCTCAGGCCTGCGTCGAGCGCCTGATTAGCGGTAGGACTGCCATCCGTCGCAACCATGATCGTCGTGTACATGCGGGCCTCGCTGAGGAACGGACGCGCGAGCGGCGTCCGGATTCGCTTCCATCATCGGCGCTCGCCGCCGGCACGCGTTGACCGGAGTCAACGGTTTGAAGCCGCGATGAAACCGGCACGCGCGGAGACTGGCGGCAGCCGCGGCATGCGGGCCCGAGCGGCCGGCATCCGGCCGACCGGGAGGCGCGGCACCGCGTGGCCCGGAATCGGCGGCATCCGACGCTAGCTCGGCGGGTTCTCATCAGGCCGGAAGCCCTGCTCGATTTCAAGGATCTTCCGCGCGCACACATCGTATTGCCAGCCGGGGCCGCCGTCGGTGTCGTACATGCCCTTGCACATCGCCTTGAGCCGGATCACCGCGCCGCCGCCGCCCGATTCCACGCGCGATGCCCAGAGATAGACTTGTCCCGCCGCATACGGTTGCGCCGTCTCGATCCGGTCCGCACCGAATCGCGTGATCCGGGTCGACGAATGCGCCTGGACGTAGCGCCGCGTGCGGCTCCACGCACGGTCGCATTCGGACGGTGTCGAACACGGCAGCGATGCGGCCTGACGCATCGCGAGCAGTCGTGTTTCCATCGTCCTGAATGTCGCGGATCGCTCCGCGCCGGCGCAGGCGCCCAGCGCGAGCAGCACGATCATCGCGAACGCTCGTCGTTTCATCGTCAATGCCTCTCGGGCCGTGAATGAGGCCGTGAATGCCGCACATGGTCGCGCGCCGCTTGACGCAGGCGCCACAGCCGACTGTATGCGCCGCGTCGGCGGCCGCGGTTGACCTGCATCAAGCGCGCTTTCGCGCCTCCGGCTTGACCGGCATCAAGCCGGAATGCGCCGCGCTCGGCTGCAATACGGCTCATCGAGTCGGCAATGCCCGGCCTGCCGGTCCGGCGACATCGGGCAGACGGGAGCGCGCAGGCTCGGGTCGAATCCAACCCGCCGGGTGCGGCAACGCGCAGACGCACCCGTACAACCCATTCGTTCATCATGTCCCGAGCGCCGCATCCCCCGTTCGTGCCGAGTCGCGGAAACACGCGACGACAGTCGACGCAATTCGATCGCGCCATGCGCCGACCTGCCACCTATCCGCACCCCGCGGGCCGGATCGAGCGGATCGAAACCCATCTGTCCGTCGTTTATCTGGCCGGGCGCTATGCGTACAAGCGCATCAAGCCGGTGCGCTTCGCCTTCGTGGATCTCGTGCGGCCGGCGCGGCGGCGCCACTGCGCGCTCGCGGAGTGCACGCTCAACCGGCCGTTTGCCGGCCCGTTGTACCTGGGCGTCTGGCCGCTCCTCGCGCACGGCCGGCGCTGCGCGTTCGGGGCACCGGTGCCGACCGGCGGGCGCCGGCAGCGGACGGTGCCGGGCGAATACGTGGTACGCATGCGCCGTTTCGATGCGCACGCGATGTTGTCGGCTCGCAGCGCATCGTACGACGACGGTCTCGCGGATGCGGACGCCCTCGCCGATACGCTGGCCCGCCACCATCTGCATGCGCCGCGCCGTGCGCCGCGCGGCCATCCCGGTAGCGCCGCCGGCGTCGCGGCCCAGTGCCGCCCCTTGCTCGACACGCTCGACGTCACGGTGCCGGACGAAGCCGCGCTGCGCGCCTGGTACGACGCCGAGCTGATCCGCATCGCGCCGCTGCTCGCCGCTCGGCAGTCGCGCGGTTTCGTGCGCGCGTGCCACGGGGATCTGCATCTCGACAACATCGTGCGCTGGCGGAACCGGATCCTGATGTTCGACTGCATCGAATTCGACGACGCGCTGCGCTGGATCGACGTGGCGAGCGATCTCGCGTTCGCGCTGATGGATTTCTCCGCCCACGGACGCGAGGATTGCGCCCGGCGCCTCCTTTCCGGCTGGCTGGCACGCACGGGCGACCCCTCGGCACTGGGCGTGCTGCCGTGCTACTTCGTCTACCGTGCGCTGGTGCGCGCGCTGACCGCCCGGCTGCGCGGCGACGAAGCGGCGCGCGAGCGCTATCTGCGCACGGCGTCGGCGATGGCCGACGCACGACGCGATGCGCAACCGGTTTTGCTCCTGTGTCACGGGCTGTCCGGCTCGGGCAAATCGCTGGCCAGCCGCGCACTGGCCGAGCGGCTCGGCGCGATCCGGTTGTCCAGCGACGACACACGCAAGCGCGTGGCCGGCGCCTCGGCCGGCACCCGCCTGCCCTCGAATGCGTATTCGGACACGGCGATCGACGAGATCTACGACGGACTGCTTTCGACGGCTCGCGTAGTGCTCGACAGCGGCTACACGGCGATCGTCGACGCCACGTTCCTGCGCGGGTGCCACCGGGCAGCGTTCATCGCGCTCGCCGCACGGCTCGGCGTGCGCGTCGCGATACTGGATTTCACCGCGAGCCCGGCAACGCTTGCCGCGCGTGTCGCTGCCCGGGCGGCACGCGGACGCGATGCCTCCGATGCCGACACCGCCGTGCTGGCCCGGCAGATCGAGCAGGCCGATCCGCTGACCGAAGCCGAAGCGGCGATCGCCGTCCGCTTCGATACCGACCGCGACGCCGCCGCATATGGCAGCCGCGCGTTCTGGTCGCCGCTGCTCGCCGCACTGCGCGCGTAGGCGCGCGGGGCGAATCCCGCCGGCACACGGCCGGGCCGCCCCATCGCCGTGACGGTCAGCGGCCGAACGTGCGGGTGTGGTCGTCGTAGTCGAACAGTCCCGCGTAACGGCCCCAGTCGGTCACGACCCGCAGCGCCTGGTCCGCGCTGCGCGGATCGAGACGATCCTCCAGTTCGAGTTCGAAACGCTCGCGCGGCGCGCGACGCCCCTCGCGTTCGCCGAGCACTTCGTCGATATGCTCGGCGAGCGGCACGAACCGGACGACGTGCTCGCGAAACAGGCGCCGCCGCGCATCGTCGTCGCTTTGCGCGAACACCTGGCCCGCGGCGCTCAGCCGGATGGTCCGGTCGCGCCATTCGGCGAACGCGAGCAGATGGAGCGCGGCCGCCGTCGAATGGAGCGCGTCGACCCGGAGCGCGAGCGCCGCTGCAATCGTGCCGAGTTCCGCATGCCCGTCGTACGGCGCGGCCGCGAGCGTCTCGACGAATCCGGCGAGGTGGTGACTCGACACGTTAGGCAGTTTCATGGCCAGCGCACCGCCCGTCGCTGCGCGGTCGGCCGTCGCATCGGCGATGCGTGCCGTCAGCGCCGCATAGATCTTGCCGACGATCGCCTGCACGGCCGGATCGTGCCGGCTGCGCGGGCGCGGCAGCGGCACGTTCAGCGTCGCCTCGACGTGCGCCGGGCCGCCGCCGAGCACCAGGATGCGATCGCACATGAGCACGGCTTCCTCGATGTTGTGCGTCACCATCAGCACCGACCGCGTCGACAGCTGGTGCGCATCCCACAGGTCGAGAAAGTCGGTGCGCAGCGTTTCGGCGGTCAGCACGTCGAGCGCGGAGAACGGTTCGTCCATCAACAGCAGCACGGGTTCGCTGACGAGCGCGCGGGCGAAACCGACCCGCTGACGCATGCCGCCCGACAGTTCGCGGGGAAACGCCGATTCGAACCCGTCGAGCCCGATCAGCTCGATCGCGGCGGCCGCGCGGGCGCGGGCATCACCCGGCGCAAGACCCAGCGCGTCGAGGCCGAGCTCGACGTTTTCGAGGACGGTCAGCCACGGATACAGCGCGAAGGTCTGGAATACCACCGCGATGCCGTCGGTCGGACCGGCGAGCGGCGCACCGCGATACGTCACCGTCCCGGACGAGGGGCTGACGAGCCCGCCGGCGATCCTCAGCAGCGTGGATTTGCCCGAACCGGAGCGGCCCAGCAGCCCCAGGATCTCGCCCGTGTGCAGCGCGAGGTCGATGTCGGCCAGCACGTGCCGCGGCTCGCCGGACGGCTCCGTGAACGATCGGGATACGGCCCGCATCTCGAGCACGACCGCCGCCGGGTCGGGCGGCGGCGCCGCCGCGTGCGTGACGTTGCGTTCGGTGTCTTCGCTGAGGTTCGGCACCCGCGTCTCCCGTGCGTAAAGGATCGGTTGAGGGCTCAATCGAGCCGCGTGCGGCGTTCCGCGAACGCGACCATCGGGCGCCACACGAGCCGGTTGGTCGCGATCACGAGCAGCGACATCGCGGCGACGCCGAGCGCGATACGCGGATAGTCGCCGGCGTCGGTCATCCGCGCGATATAGGCGCCGAGTCCGCCGGCATCCAGGCGCGTGCTGCCCCAACTCACGGCCTCGGCGACGATGCTCGCGTTCCATGCGCCGCCCGACGCGGTAATCGCGCCCGTCACGAAGTACGGCAGGACGCCGGGCAGCATCACGTGTCGCCACCAGGTCGCCGGCCGTACCCGAAAGCACGCGGCCGCTTCGCGCAGGTCGGCCGGGAACGCGTTCGCCCCGGCGATCACGTTGAACAGGACATACCATTGCGCGCCCAATATCATCAGCGGGCACAGCCAGATGCGGGGTTCGAGCCGCAGGTGCACGATCGCGAACACCGCGACCGGAAACAGCAGGTTGGCCGGAAACGCGGCGAGGAACTGCGTGACCGGCTGGATGCGGGCGGCCACGCGCGGCCGCAGACCGATCGCGATGCCGACCGGCACCCAGATCGCCGACGCGATCGTGACCAGCACGGTCACGCGCACGAACGTCAGCGCGCCTTCGCTCGCGACGACACGCAGGTCCGTCCACGTGAGCGTCGCACGTCCGTGCCGGTACAGTTCGACCGCCGCATACACGCATCCCGCCCCGCACAGTGCAAACCCGAGCACGTCGCCCGCGTGGCGCGGCAGCGCGATCCGGGCGCGCCATGCCGGCACGAACCCGTGCAGCCGCGCGCGCGCCACCCGGCGCAACACCGCCCGGACCGGGCCGACTCCACGGGCGATCCATGGCGATCGGTGGAACAGGTCGAGCATCCAGCTGCGCGACGCGACCGTGGGCGACGCATCGCCATAACGGAACCGCTCCGACCACGCGACCAGCGGCCTGAACAACAACTGGTCGTACAGGGCGATCGTGACGCTCATCGCGACGATCGCCCAGCCCACGGCCGCGAGGTCGCGATTCGCGATCGCCTGCGCGACGAAGGCGCCGACGCCCGGCAGGTCGACGCGCCGGCTGCCGACCGCGATCGCCTCGGCCGCGACCACGAAAAACCAGCCGCCCGACATCGACATCATCGCGTTCCAGACGAGCCCCGGCATCGCGAACGGCACGTCGAGGCGCCAGAAGCGCTGCCATGCCGACAGCCGGAAGCTGCGGCTGGCCTCGTCGAGATCGAGCGGCACGGTGCGCAACGCCTGGTAGAAGCTGAACGTCATGTTCCACGCCTGGCTGGTGAAGATCGCGAAGATCGCCGCGCACTCGGCGCCGAGCATCCGCCCCGGAAACAGCGCCAGGAAGAACGGCACGGTAAACGACAGGTAGCCGAGGATCGGCACCGACTGCAGCACGTCGAGCAGCGGGATCAGCACGCGCTCGGCGCGGCGGCTGCGCGCCGCGGCGGTCGCATAGACGAACGTGAAGACGATCGACGCGAGCAGTGCCGCGAACATGCGCGCGACGGTGCGCAGCGCGTAGCCGGGCAGCGCCGCGGGCGACAGCGAAATGGCCGGGGGAGGCGCCACCGCCAGCGGGCCGGCCATCTGGTGCGCCGAGAGGCCGGCCAGCAACAGGAACCCGACGACGATCAGCATCGCGGCGAGATCCCGCCAGCCCGGCGCCGGCAGCGACCAGCGCCCGCCCCGCAAACCCTCCGCATGGTGCTCCACGACGCCCCTCCCCGCCGATGATGGCGGTTCATCTTCGCGGGCGGGGCGGCCGGCGGGCTTGACTTGCGTCAAGCGCGCCGCAACGGGCGGCGCCATGCATGCGGCGAGTGGTCAGAGGCGATAGATCCGTTCCGCATTGCCGATGAACAGCGCCTGCCGTTCCGCATCGCTCGCGCCGGCGACGATGTCCGCATACGCTCGCCAGAGCGCCGGATAGCCGGCATGCAGCCGGTCGATCGGAAAATTCGACGCGAACATGCATCGCGCGGCGCCGAACGCGTCGATGCCCTCGAGCACATAGGGCCGGAAGCTCTCGACCGTCCACCGGTGATCGAACATCGCAAGCCCGCTCAGCTTGAGCATGACGTTCTCGCGGCGGGCGAGCCCGTGCAGCCCGGTACGCCACGCGCGATAGCCGTGCACGCTGTCGCGGTCGACGAACATGCCCGCGTGATTGACGATGAAGACCGTGTCCGGATGCGCGTCGACCAGGGCCAGCGCGGCCTCGACCTGGGACGGATAGAGCTGCAGGTCGAACGACAGCCCGAGCCGGGCGAGCCACCCGAAATGCGCGCGCCAGCCGGGATCGTCGAGATAGTCCCGGTCGACGTAGTTGTACCAGGGGTTCGCGTGACGGTTCAGCACCTGACGAATACCGCGCACGTTCGCGCAGGCGGCGGCCGCCTCGAGCCGCGCGGGCGCGTCGGCACGCGACAGGTCGACGCCCGCGACGATGCCCTCGGGCATGCCGCCGCTCGCCGGCGCATCCGCAAGCGCCTGCAGCCATTCGACCTCGCTCGGCGTGGTCCACGCGTCATGGATCGCCTCGACGTGCACGACTTTCAGGACATCGATCTCGCCCGCGTCCGCGCGCAGGTCGGCCGGGCCATAGGCACGCGGCAGCGCGGCCACCGGCCCGGAGAACGCCGGCTGCGCGCGGTCGAGCCAGCCGTAGCTCAACGCATCGGCATCCCAGAAATGCACATGTGGATCGACGACCTGCATGGCGCCTCCTGACGGTCACGCGAGATGGAACATCGGTTCCAGCGGTTTTTCGAGCGGCCGCCCGTCCTCGTCCGTCGCCATCAGGTCGGCCATGTACGCCCACCACCGGCGCATCACGTCGGCCTGCGCGAGCTCGGCCATCCGGTGCCCGGCCGGGCGTTTCAGGACGGCGAACAGGCAATCCGTTTCGTCGTCGAGGAAAATCCAGTAGTCCGCGATGCCGGCCGCGCGCAGCGCGTCGGCGAGCGCCGGCCAGATCGCGTCGTGGCGCCGCCGATACTCGTCCTTGCGCCCGCGATGCAGCCGCATCCTGAACGCGATCGTCTCCATGTCCGCCCCCTTCATTGCAGGTTCACGTACAGGCCGCCGTCGACGAGCAGCGCCGCGCCGTTGACGTAGCGTGCCAGGTCCGACGCGAGGAACACCACGCAGTCCGCGACGTCGTCGGGCTCGCCGAGGCGGCCGAGCGGAATCCGCTGCTCGAAGTACTCGGCCTTGCCGGGCGCCGCGAGATCCGCTTCGTTGATCTCGGTGCGGATCGTGCCCGGCAGCACGGAATTGCAGCGGATCCGGTGCGGGCCGAGCGCGACCGCGCACGACTGCATCAGCGCATGCACGCCGGCCTTCGTCGGCGTGTAGTGCGTCTGCATGCCGCCGCCGACCAGCGCGCTGATCGAACTGGTCGCGACGATCGCGCCGCCGTCGCCTTGCCTGGCCATTTGGCGCGCGACCGCCTGGGTCACGTGGAACGCGCCGTGCAGGTTGACCTCCATCGTGCGTCGCAGCAGGTCGGCGGGCAGGTCGAGGAACGCGTGGAACGGGCAGATCCCCGCATTGCTCGCCAGCACGTCGATCCGGCCGAACGCATCGACGGCCCGCTCGACCAGTTCGTCCGCGGTGTCCGGCCGCGCGATGTCGCCCGGCACCGCGAGCGCGCGCCGGCCGGTCGCCCCGATCTCGTCGATCAGCGCGTCGAGCGCGTGATCCGACTGCGCCGGCAGCAGCGGGTTGGCCCAGTAATTGACGACGACGTCGGCGCCATGCCGCGCGCATGCAAGCGCGATCGCCCGGCCGATGCCGCGCGAGCCGCCGGTGACGACGACCACCTTGTTCTCGAGCAGTTTCATCGCGGCGGCTCAGTGCGTGTAGGGCCGTTCGGTGCGCACGGCCGGATTGAGCCGCACACCGAACCCGGGCGTGTCCGGCACCTTCATCCGTCCGCCGCTCGGCACCGGTTCGTCGAGCAGCAGCGGATCGAACATCGGCACGACGCGATCCGCCTGCGGCGCCATCATCAGGAATTCCGCGAACGGGCTATTGTGCCGCGTCGTCACGAAGTGATAGCTGTAGACCGACGAGCCGTGCGGCACCACCAGCACGCCATGCGCGTCGGCGAGGGCCGAAATGCGGACGAGTTCCGTCATTCCGCCGCACCAGCCGACGTCGGGCTGGATGATGTCGCAGCAGCCCATCTCGAGCAACATGCGGAAGCCCCAGCGCGTCGCCTCGTGCTCGCCCGTCGTCACGAGCAGATCGGGCGGCGCCGCGCGGCGCAATTGCGCATAACCCCAGTAGTCGTCGGGCGGCAGGCACTCCTCGATCCACTTGAGCCCGTAGGCGTGCGCCTCGTGCGCGAGCCGGGTTGCATAGCGCACGTCGAGGCTCATCCAGCAGTCGAGCATCAACCAGAAATCGGCGCCGACGCGCTCGCGCATCGTGGCCAGTTCATCGAGGTTGCGGCGCAAGCCGTCGTCGCCCTCCGCCGGACCATGATGCAGCGGCAGCTTGCCGCCGATGAACCCCATCTCCTTCGCGAGGTCCGGCCGCGCGCCGGTCGCGTAGAACTGCAGTTCGTCGCGCACCTTGCCGCCGAGCAACTGGTGCACCGGCTCGCCGCGCACCTTGCCGAGCAAGTCCCACAACGCGAGGTCGACGCCGGAGATCGCGTTCAGCACCACGCCCTTGCGTCCGTAATAGAGCGTCGCGTGGAACATCTGATCCCACATCTTCTCGATGTCGGTCACGCGCTGACCTTCGATGAAACGCGCCAGATGGCGCTCGACGATGAACGCGCCGATCTCGCCCCCCGTCGTCACCGCGAAACCGACCGTGCCGTCGCTCGCCTCGATCTCGATCACGAGCGTGCCGAGCACGTTGATGCCGAACGACTGCCGGCTCTGCCGGTATTCGGGGTAACGCGCCATTGGCGTCGCGATGTGATCGTCGATCCAGTGGTCCGCGCCCTGGTCATGGTAGTCGGCGCCGCCGCCGCGCACCGTCAGCGCGCGGATGTGTCGTATCGTGGGCATGCTCATCGGGACATTCCTCGCAGGGGAAAAAGAAAACAGGCAGGCGCGTCAGCGCGCCCAGCGCAGCACGCACGCGTCGAGCCGCCGCGCGATCTCCACGAGGCCCGCGCGCGTCTGCGGGTGCAGCGGCATTAGCGGGCGCCGCGGCGCGTCCGACGCGATCACGCCGCCCGCCTTCATCAGCGCCTTGCAGGCGAGCAGCCCGGCCTGGCGGTTTTCATAGTTGATGAGCGGCAGCCACTTCTCGTAGCCGGCCACCGCCTCGTCGCGACGGCCGGCGCGATAGGCGGCCAGTATCGGCTGCAGGCCGTCCGGATACCCACCGCCGAGGATGCTGCCGGTCGCGCCCGCGTCGAGATCGGCGAGCAGCGTGATCGCCTCCTCGCCGTCCCACGGCCCCTCGATCGCGTCGCCGCCGAGCGCGATCAGCTCGCGCAGCTTCGCCGCCGACTGCGGCACCTCGATCTTGAAATAGCGCAGGTTCGGAATCGTGCGCGCGAGCCGCGCGAGGAACGCCGCCGATACCTGCGTGCCGCTCATCGGCGCGTCCTGGTACATGATCGGAATGTCGATCGCGTCGGAAACCTCCGAGAAGAACGCGCCGATCGCCGCCTCGCCGCAGCGGATCGTCGCGCCGTGATACGGCGGCATGATCATCACCATCGCCGCACCGGCCGCCTGTGCGCGCCGGCTGCGTGCCGCGCAGATCACCGGATTGAAGTGGGTCGTGGTCACGATCACGGGCACCCGCCCCGCGACGTGCTCGAGGATCATCCCGGTGAGCCGCTCGCGTTCGTCGTCGGACAGCGAGAACTGCTCCGAGTAGTTCGCGAGGATGCACAGCCCGTCGGCGCCCGCGTCGATGATGAAGTCGACGCAACGCATCTGCCCTTCCAGGTCCAGTTCGCCCGATTCGGTGAAAATGGTCGGCGCGACGGAAAACGCGCCCGTATAGCGGCGAGTGGCCTGCGTGTCGTGAATCATCTTGTCCGCCTCTATTATTTAGGATTACATAAATCATGAAACGATATTTCGCACGTCGTCATACGTTGATTCAGACCCTGCCGTACCGGCCGCGCAGCCCGTCCGTCACGCCGCACAGAATCGCGTGCAGCTTGGTTCGCTTGTCGCGGGCATGCAGCAGGATGAACGCCACGTGCTTCAGCGTGATCAGGTTGATCAGCAGCATGGCCGGATAGCGGCGCCAGTAGTCGCGGGCGACCAGGATGCAATTGCGGGCCGCGTAGTAGTGGCGCAGTGCGCTCTGGTCGAAGATCTCGACGCGCGGCCAGTGCTGCCGGGCCGACGGACTGCCGAGTTCGTGCGGCAGCGACACGTCCGCGTTCACGCGCACCGGCACGCCGTTCGCCTGCGCACGCATGCAGTACTCGGCATCGACATGGTCGATGAAGAAATCCTCGCGAAACCGCCCGAGGGCGCGATAGGCGTCGAGCGAAATCGCGGTGCCGGACGAGATGATCACCGAGCACGGCAGCAAGCCGTGCGCGCCGTCGCCGATCGGCGTGATCCGCGCGGACCAGCGGCCCACGGTGAAGAGCGGCAGGTTGCGCCGGAAGTTGCGGTTGAAGATCCGCGGCCCGACCAGAAAGCGCGTATCCCCGATCGTCGCGCACCCCGCGAGCATCCGCTCGAAATAGTCGGCGGGCACGGTCGAATCCTGGTCGAAGATGAAGAAGACGTCGCAACCGCGGCGGATCAGAAACTCCACGCCGGCGTTGAACGCGCCGGCGATCCCGCCGCGGTTGTGGTTCGCAACCACGTCGACGCCGCGCGCGGCGAGCCGCGCGTGCAGTTCGCGATCGACGACCGGCGAGTTGTCGACGGCAACGACGGCCGGACTGTACGCGGGCAAGCCCAGCAAATGATCGATCTGCGCCGCGGACGGCTTGTACAACGTGACCAGCGTGCCATGTTTCATGACGGCACCTCGTAACGAAAGCGTGGCGATGCGCCGCACCGGGTTGCGGGCGGCCCGTCCTCCTTTGCCTTGCGTCTCGTCGGTACGGCCTCGCGATGCACGCGTGCATCGCGGGCCGCCCGTTATTTCGCGTACAGCTTGACGACGCTCGCTTCCACGACCCGCGTGATTTCCTCCATCCGCCAGCGGATGTGCGTGTCGGTCAATGCAACGCAACGTTCCGTGTCGCGCGCGGCGAGCGCGTCCAGGATCTCCAGGTGCTCGGTGAAGGCCTCGTCGCGCCGCTGATCGACGTCGACCCACCGCACGTAGTGAATCCGCGCGTTGATGCCCTGCAGCACGCGTCCGATCTCCGCATTGCCCGACAGCGCGGCAAGCTCCAGGTGAAACAGTTCGTCCTTCAGGACGAGCTCCGACGACGGCATCCGCGATGCGCTCTTCATCACCTGCCGCCAGAAGCGGCGCAGGGTCTTGATGTCGTTGTCGGACGCCCGCTCGCATGCGAGCATCACCGCGGTCGACTCGATCGAACGCCTCAGCTCAAAGAGATCGAACACGTCTTTCCCTTCCAGTTGGCGGATGAAGAATCCGCGATTCGGCACGAAGACCAGCAGGTTCTCCGCGACGAGACGGTTCAGTGCTTCCCGGATCGGCGTGCGGCTGACGTCGAACCGCTCCGCCAGTTCAAGCTCGTTGACCCGCTCGCCCGGCCGGATCTTGTACAGCACGGCCATCTGCTTCAACTGCTCGTAAATCTCGTTGACCGTCAGGCCCGCGCGTTTCGGCGCCAGTGTCTCGCGGCCGCCAAGCACGGAATTCGCTGCCATTTCGCCTCCTCCTTCGTCTGTCGGCGACCGTCATTATCGGCCATGAACCGGCCTGCGGGCGCCTCGGGTGCTGCGGCCACCGTCATTGCATCAACAGGCGCCCGAAACCCGGCACCGGATCGTCGACGCCCGCGAGCCGCAGCGCATGCCACGCAAGCGCGTGATTGCTCGACAGGACCGGCTTGCCGGCGCGCGCCTCGATCTCCGCGAGCGCGTCGACGAGCCGGAGGCTCGTGCACGACACGAACACCGCGTCCACCGCCGGATCGGCGGCCAGCGCGAGCACCGCGCGCTCGATCGACGCGCGGTCGATCCGCGCCACCTCGTTGTCGTCGCGATGCTCGAACGAGCCCGCCCTGACGACGTCGACGCCACGTGCGCGCAGGTAGGCGGCCATGGCTTCGTTGATCGAGCGCTCGTACGGCGTGAGCAGCGCGACGCCGCGCGCGCCCAGCGCACCGAGCGCGACCCGTGCCGCGGTGATCGGCGTCGTGCACGCGACGCCCGGCCGCGCTTCGCGGATCCGCTCGAACACGCGCTCCTCGCCGAGCACCGTCGACGCGGACGTGCAGCCGAACGCGACCACGTCGAGGCGCTCGCCGGGGCGAATCAGCTCGACGGCCGCCGCGATCCCGCCGTCCATCCGCGCGAGCGTCTCCGCGGTGATGTCGGCGGAGTTCGCGATCCGGCTCTCGTAGAACGCGACGCCGTCGAGCGCGAGCACGCGCCGCCATTCGTATTCGATCGTATGGTCGGTCGCGAGCACGACGAGCCCGATCGCCGCGCGGCGCGCGATGCCCGCATCGAGCGAGAAGCCGAAGCGCGCGTACGAACCGGCATCCTGCTGCATGGGGGTCGTAAGAAGTTCGCTCACTGGAGTGTCATCCCGGTAATGTCGATGTCGGGTTGCCGGCCGTGGATCAGGTCGGCGACGATTTTCGCGGTACCGCACGACATCGTCCAGCCCATGTGGCCGTGCCCGGTGTTGAGAAAGAGATTGCGATGGCGGGTCGCACCGATGATCGGCGTGCCCTCCGGCGTCATCGGCCGCAATCCGGCCCAGTACGACGGCTTCGTGTAGTCGGCGCCGTTCGGAAACAGCGCCCGCGCGGTCGCCAGCATGTGCGCGAAGTCCGCGGGCGTGTGGGTCGTGTCGTAGCCGCTGAATTCGGCCGTCGCGGTCAGGCGCAGCCGGTCGCCGAACCGCGCCCATGCGACGAGCTGGTTTTCCTCGACGCCGCCGAGCGTCGGCGGTTCGTGGCGTGCATCGATCGGCAGCGTGACCGAATAGCCTTTCACCGGATAGATCGGCAAGCGGTAGCCGAGCCCGCGCGCGACGAACGGCGAGTACGCGCCGAGCGCAAGCACGTAGCGGTCGCCGCTCACGCGGCCCTGCGACGTCTGCACGTAGTCCACCGCGTCCGCGCTCGCGCGCATGCCGTCGATCGTGGTGCCGAAACGGAACTCGACACCGAGCGCGCGGCAGCGTTCGGCGAGCGCCCGGGTGAACAGGTGCGCATCGCCGCTCTCGTCGGACGGACAGTAGATCGCACCGGCGATCGCATCCGCCGCGCCGGCAAGCGCGGGCTCGCGCTCGATCACCGCGCGCGAATCAAGCGTCTCGAGCGGCAAGCCGTTCTCGGACAGAATTCGCATGTTCGCGATGCCGCGCTCGAACGATGCGGGATCGCGGTACAGATACAGCAAGCCGCTGCTGATCCGGTCGTACGCGAGCACCTCGTCGCGCGTCGCGGACTGCAGCTGCTGCTGCGCGTAGCGGCACAGCCGCACCTTGATCGACGTGTTCCGGCGCGAGCGCTCCGCCGTGCAGTTCCGCAGGAACAGACGACACCACGCCCACATCCGCCAGTCCGGCGACCACTTCAGGCGCAACGCCTGCCCGTCCGAAAACAGCGACTTGAGCAGGATCTTCGGCGCGCGCGGGGAGGCCCACGTATAGGAATGCCCCGGCGCGATCAGTCCCGCGTTCGCGAAGCTCGTCTCGAGCGCGACGCCGTCGCGCCGGTCGACCACCACGACCTCGTCGCCGGCCTTCGCGAGAAAGTACGCGGTCGTCACACCGACGATGCCGCCTCCGAGCACGACCGTCTTCATCGCGCGTCCCCCGCTAGCACGCGGCGATCGCCGCGATTTCGACCGTGTATTCGGGAAACGCGAGCGCCGACTCCACGCAGGCGCGCGCCGGCGCGTCGCCCTGCGGCACCCACGCATCCCAGACCCGGTTCATGTCGGCAAAGCTCCGGTGATCGGCAAGCCAGATGCTCGCGGACACGATCCTGCGCTTGTCGAGCCCCGCGCCATCGAGCAGCCGGTCGATCTTGTCGAGGATCTGGCGGGTCTGGCCGGCGACGTCGAGCGCGGTGTCGTCGGCCACCTGTCCGGCAATGAACGCGAAGCCGCCCGCGACCACGAGCTGGCTCATCCGTTCCCCCGCGCCATAACGCTTGATTTCCATCGCACCGCCTCCGCTTCCGTGTCGAGTGGATTGAATTCTAAGCATCCATATTCACGACTGTATACACTTTTTTCAAAAAGATTCGACGCTGAGCCAATTTGGCGCACGTGCCCGCAGCTGGTGTTTACCGTCGCCCGTATTGTGCATTTCATGCGCTAAAACAACGCATTTTCTTGTGAATTCCGGGGCGCTTCGCGAACCGCTCGAGATTCGTCCAAAAAATGTTTGCCAACGATTTTTGTTCTGTGATTCTGTCGACACTTTTGTATTTCAAACGCGATTCAACATCGATTCAGGAGCGCAAAAATGAAGCTGGGTTGCTGGAGTCTCGGGATCTGCGTCGCGCTCGGCGCGTGGGCAACGTTTCCTGCATATGCGGACGTCAGCGTCGGCGCCGTGTTGCCGCTGACCGGCGCAAGCGCGTCGATCGGCGAGGACCAGCGGCGCGGGATCGAGCTCGCGGTCGCGAAGATCAATGCGCAAGGCGGCGTGCTTGGGCAGAAGCTGCAGGTACGGATCGAGGATTCGGGCGGCACCGCGAACACGGCGCTCGACGCCGCCCGCAAGCTGGCGACCGTCGAGCGCGTGCCGCTCGTGCTCGGCGAATTCTCGTCGTCGGTGACGATTCCGGTCGGACAATTCCTCGTGCGCCAGGGCGACGTGCACGTCAACATCGGTTCGTCGAGCCAGCAGGTCCGCAAGATCGGCGCGGGTTCGTTCAGCACGATCGGGCTCGACGACCAGTCCGCGCGCTTCGCCGCGCAGGACGTGTACGACCGCAAGCTGCGGCGCGTCGCACTGATCGCGCCGAACAACGGTTACGGCCAGGGCATCGCCACCGAGTTCAAAAAGCGTTTCGAGGCGCTCGGCGGCACAATCGTCTCGACGGTTCTCTACACCGAGGGCCAGTCGACCTACCGGCGCGAGCTGGAACAGGCGTCGCGTGCGCAGCCCGACGGCTACGTGTACAGCGCGTACGGACAGGAAGCCGCGACGTTGAACCGGCAGGCGTTCGAGATGCGTCTCAACCAGCGGCCGTGGTACGGCATCTACCTGACGATGTGCACGAGCGACACCCCCGCCCAGATCGCGCAGGGGCAGATCGGCCTGGAGGTCGCGGCGCTCGGCGGCAGCGCCGCCGCGTACGCGGCGGCCTATCGCGCCGCGTATCACGAGGCGCCGCGCTCGGCCTTCGGCAGCTACGCGTACGACGCGACGATGCTGTCCGCCGCGGCAATCAATCGCGCGCGTTCGGCCGATCCGGCGAAGGTGCGTGCGGAACTCGCGGCCGGCCAGCCCTATGACGGCGTGACGGGCACGATCGCGTTCGATGCCGACGGCCAGCGGCTGGTGCAGCCGTACGAGAAGGTCGTGTACCGGCAATCCGTCGTCGCGCAGTAGCCACCGGGAGCCTGCGATGCTGCAATTCCTGATCGATGTCCTGATGCGCACGTCCGACCTGTTGCTGGTCTCCGTCGGCCTGTCGACGCTGTACTCGCTGATTCGCTTCCCGAACATCGCACACGTCCAGTACGCGATGGTCGGCGCGTTCGCGACCCTCGGGTTCGAGCGCGTCGGCATGCCGTTCGCGCTCGCGACCGCCGTCTCGTGCGCGCTGGTCGGCCTTGCCGCGACGCTGCTGAACCTGTTCGTGTTCACGCGCCTGCTGCGCTCGGGCAGCGCGGTCGCGATGATCGGCTCGCTCGCCGTGTCGCTGCTCGCCGTCGCGCTGATGCTCGGCACGGCCGGCTCGCGGCCGCTGCAGTACGCGCAGGCGGTGCGCCCGCCGCTGATGGTCGGGGGCGTCGCGATGTCGTCCGCGCAGGCGGCTTCGATCGCGTGCGGTGGCGTCGCGCTCGCCGTGTTCGCGCTGCTGCTGTACCGCACCCGCCTCGGCCGGGCGATGCGCGCGCTCGCATCGAATCGCGCGCTCGCGCTCGCGACGGGCATCGATGCGCAGCGCGTGACCAACGTGATCACGTTCGCCAGCGGCGTGCTCGCGGCGCTCGGCGGCACGATGCTCGGCGCGACCGAAAGCGTGCACGTCAACCTCGGCTACGGGCTGCTGATCCCGGTGTTTTCCGCCGCGATCCTCGGCGGCCTCGGCAATCCGCTCGGCGCGGCGGCCGGCGCTTTCCTGATCGCGCTGGCCGAGACGATCGCGCTCGACGTCGACTTCGGCGGGCTGGTCGGTCGGCCGCTCGCGTTCTTTCCGGTCGAATACGTCGGCGCGGTATCGTTCGCGATCCTGCTCGTCGTGCTCGTGTTCCGGCCGTATGGCCTCTTCGACGGGGAGGTCCGTCGTGTCTAGTTTCATCGTCCATCTGCTGACCGTCACGTGCCTGTACGCGACGATGGCGCTCGGCCTGAACCTGCAGGCAGGCTACGCGGGGCTCGTCAATTTCGGCTTCGTGGCGTTCGCGGGGCTCGGCGCCTACGCCGCCGGCATCGCGTCGCAGCTCGGCTGGCCGCTGCCGGCCGCCCTCGCGCTCGCGGCGGGCGCGGCGAGCGTGCTGGCCGTCGCGATCGCGCGGCTCGGTCGTCACCTGTCGGCCGACTACTGGGGCATCGCGACGCTCGCGATCGCCGAGATCCTGCGCACGTTCGCGCTGAACGAGGGCTGGTTGACGGGCGGCGCACAGGGTATCGGCGGCATCGCGCCGCTCTTTCCCGGATTGCGCGCGCCGTGGGCCGATCTTGCGTTCCTCGCCGTCGCGGCCGGCGGCCTCGCCGTCGCCTATGCCGCCTGCCGGCTGCTGACCACCGGCCGCTTCGGCCGCGCGCTGAAGGTGATGCGCGAGGAGCCCGCGCTCGCCGTCTGCTTCGGCTACGACCCGGTCGCGCTGAAGACCTGGGCGAGCGTCGCGGGCGCGCTGCCCGCGGCGTTCGCGGGCGCGCTGCTCACCTGGTACATCAGCTACGTCGGCCCGGACGCGATGGTGGCGTCGGAAACCTTCGCGCTGTGGACCATCGTCATGGTCGGCGGGCTCGGCAGCCACGCCGGCGTGCTGGCCGGCGCGCTGATCGTCCAGGCGGTGTACGCGTTCGCGCCGTTCCTGAAGGACTGGCTCGGCGTCGGCAGCGACCTCGCCGGTGCGGTGCGCCTCGGCCTCGTCGGCCTGATGCTGCTCGCGTGCGTGCTGTGGCGCCCGCGCGGCCTTGTGCCGGAACGACTGGAGGTTCATCCATGAGCGCGCTGCTCGACCTTGAAGGCGTCACGATCCGCTACGGCGACAATGCGGTGCTGTCCGGCCTCTCGCTGTCCGTCGGCGACGGCGAGATCGTCGGGCTGCTCGGCCCGAACGGCTCGGGCAAAAGCACGGCGCTCAACGCGATCACGGGCTTCGCCCCCGTCGCGGCCGGCGCGATCCGCTTCGCCGGGCGTCGCATCGACACGCTTGCGCCGCACCGGATCGCACGGCTCGGCATCCGCCGGACGTTCCAGTTGCCGTCGATGCCCGCGCGCATGTCGGTGCTCGAACTGGCGATGGCCGCGTCGTCGGCCCGTCACGGCCCCGTCGCGGCGCTCCTGCGCAGTCGTGCGACCCGCACGCTGGAAACCGCGACGCACGCACGCGCCACCGCGCTGCTCGAGGAACTGAAGCTCGCGCACGTCGCGCAACTGGGCGCCGCGGCGATCTCGGGCGGCCAGAAGAAACTGCTCGGCATCGCGTGCGCGATGATGACCGAGCCGAAGCTGCTGCTGCTCGACGAGCCGACTGCGGGCGTTCACCCCAACCTGCGCGGCGAACTGGTCGCCGAACTGCGCCGCATCCGCGGGCTGGGCGTCACGCTGGTCGTGATCGAGCACGACATGCACTTCATCCGCGAGCTGTGCGACCGCTGCATCGTGCTCGATCGCGGCGCCGCGATCGCCGACTGCCGTCCCGCCGAACTCGAAAGCAACCGCCGCGTGCTCGATGCGTACCTGGGACGCGCCCATGCGCGCCGCCTGATGGAGGCGTCATGATCGACGTTCGCGACCTGGTCGCCGGCTACACGGCCGACATCGACATCCTGCACGGCGTATCGCTGTCCGTCGGGCCGGTCGACATCGTCACGATCCTCGGCCCGAACGGCTGCGGAAAATCGACGCTCCTCAAGGCGATCGCCGGCTTCGTCCTGCCCCGCGCCGGCACGGTCACGATGCATGGCCGCGACATCGCGCGCGTGCCGGTACACCGCAAGATCCGCGAACACGACATCGGCTTCGTGCCGCAGACCGACAACGTGTTCGGCGCGCTGACGGTCCGCGAGAACCTGATGCTCGGCGGCCACGCGATGTCCGCGTTCCCCCGCGAAACGCGGATCGAGGAGCTGTGCGAGCAATACCCGGTGCTACGGCGCCGCTACCGGTCGCCCGCGGGCGCGCTGTCCGGCGGCGAGCGGCAGATCGTGTCGCTCGCGCGCGCGCTGATGTCGCGCCCGGTGCTGCTGTTGCTCGACGAGCCGTCGGCCGGCCTGTCGCCGAAAATGGTCGACGAGGTATTCGACGCGATCGTGCGGATGCGCGATACCGAGCACATCGCCGTGCTGATGGTCGAACAGAACGCGATCGAGGCGCTGCGCATCGCCGATCGCGGCGTGGTGCTGACGATGGGCCGCGTCGCGCTGACGGGCACGTCGGCCGACCTGCTCGACAGCGACGAGATGCGGCGTCTCTATCTCGGCGGGCGCGCGGCATGAGCACGAACACCACTCCCGCCGCCGGTGCGGCCGGCGCGCCAGCCGCGCGGCCGGTGCACGTGATGGTCGCGCTTGCCTGCGGCTTCGTGATGGCGATGCTCGACGTGACCATCGTGAACGTCGCGCTGAAGGCGATGCAGGCAAGTCTCGACATGTCGCTGACCGCCCTCGTCTGGGTCGTCGACGCCTATACGCTCAGCTTCGCCGCGCTGCTGCTGTTCGGCGGCGCGCTCGCGAACCGTTACGGGCCGCGGGCGATCTACGTCGCCGGGCTCGCGCTGTTCGTCGCCGCGTCGGTGCTGTGCGCGGCCGCGCAGACGAGCGGCATGCTCGTCGCCGCGCGGCTGCTGCAGGGCGTGGGGGCCGCGCTCTTCATGCCGAGCTCGCTGAGCCTGCTCACGCTGGCGTTTCCGGCCGGACCGCTGCGCACACGGATGATCGGCATCTGGGGCGCCCTGGTATCGGCGGCGATGGCGATCGGGCCCTGCATCGGCGGCATCCTCGTCGATGCGATCGGCTGGCGCGGGATCTTCTGGGTCAACCTCCCCGTCGGGCTCGCCGGCCTGTGGCTCACGCGCCGCCATGTCGGCCATTCGCCGCGCCATCCCGGCCCGCTGAACACGCTCGGCCATCTGCTCGGCGCGCTCGCGCTCGCGGCACTCAGCTATACGCTGATCGAGGGGCCGGGCGCCGGCTGGCGCTCGCCCGCCATCGTCGCCGGTGCGGCCGTGACGTTCGCCGCCGGCGCGGCATTCGTCTGGCGCGAACGTGGCGCCCGCGACCGGATCCTGCCGCCCGCGCTGCTGCGCAACCGGCACTTCGTCGCGGGCGGCCTGCTCGGGCTCGCGATCAATTTCGGCATCCTCGCGGAAATCTTCCTGCTGAGCCTTTACCTGCAGCAGGTGCGCGGTGCAAGCGCGCTGCGCGCCGGCTTCGAGCTGTTTCCGCTCATGGCGATGTTCGGCATCGGCAATCTCGCGTCCGCCCGCGTGAGCGCGCGGCTCGGTCCGCGCGGCACGCTGCTCGCGGGCCTGACGCTCGCCACGCTCGGCAGCGCCGCGCTGATCGGTATCGAGGCGCTCCCGTACACGGCGCTCGCGATCGCGGTCGGCATCGCGAACTTCGGTGCGGGCCAGGCCATCCCCGCGATGAATCTCGTCGTCATGCAGTCGGCCGGCCCCGCGGACGCGAATCTCGCCGCCGCATCGCTGAACGCGAGCCGGCAGATCGGCTCGCTGGTCGGCGTGGCGATCGCGTCGGTCGTGCTTCATGCGATCGCCAGTCCGGACCGCGCAACCGCGGCCGGTTTCGCCGTGATCGCGCTGGTCTACCTGACCGGCTTCGCGATCGTGTTCGGACGCATCGACCCGGGTTGACGCGCACGCGGGCCCGCCCTTCTTCATGACAGCGAGGACATCATGCACACAGCGACTGGCCGTAAGGGATTGATTCTGGCGGGCGGATCCGGCACCCGGCTCCATCCGCTCACGCATTCGGTATCAAAGCAACTGATGCCGGTGTACGACAAGCCGATGATCTACTACCCGCTCAGCACGATCATGCTGGCCGGCATCCGCGACGTCCTGATCATCTCGACGCCGCGCGATCTCGACGCGTTCCGGCAACTGCTCGGCGACGGCGAACAATGGGGCATGAATTTCTCGTACGCGGTGCAGCCGAGCCCGGACGGACTCGCGCAGGCCTTCGTGATCGGCGCGCCGTTCATCGGCAACGACGCCGCGACGCTCGTGCTCGGCGACAACATCTATCACGGTCCGGCGCTGTCGTCGCTGCTGCAGCGCGTCGCCGCGCGCACGACGGGCGCAACGGTGTTCGGTTATTACGTGCGCGACCCGGAGCGCTACGGCGTCGTATCGTTCGACGAGCACGGGCGGGCGATCGATCTCGAGGAGAAGCCGCGCGACCCGAAATCGCACTACGCGGTGACGGGGCTTTACTTCTACGACAACGACGTCGTTTCCCTCGCGAAGGAGGTGCGCCCGTCCGCGCGCGGCGAGCTGGAGATCACGGACCTGAACCGCGCCTATCTGGCGAACGGCAAGCTGAACGTCGAGATCCTCGGCCGCGGTTATGCGTGGCTCGACACCGGCACGCACGAGTCGCTGCTCGACGCGGCGAATTTCATCCAGGTGATGCAGGCCCGCCAGGGGCTGCAGATCGCCTGCCCCGAGGAAATCGCGTACCGGCTCGGCTGGATCGACTCGCAACGGCTCGAAGCGCTCGCGCACGCGCTGTCGAAAAGCGGTTATGGCCGTTACCTGCTCGACGTCCTGAACAAGGAGGTCGCCGCATGACGTCCGTCATCGAGACGACGCTGCCGGGCGTGCTGCTGATCGAACCGGCGAGCTTCGGCGACGCGCGCGGCTTCTTCGTCGAAAGCTATCGCGAGTCGTGGCTGCGCGACGCAGGTGTCGATGCAGGTTTCGTGCAGGACAACCACTCGCGCTCCCGGCGCGGCGTGCTGCGCGGCCTGCACTACCAGTTCCGGCATCCGCAGGGCAAGCTCGTTCGTGTGTCGCGCGGCGCCGTGTACGACGTCGCGGTCGACATCCGGCCCGGTTCGCCGCATCTCGGACGCTGGTTCGGCACCGTGCTCGACGACGTGTCGCATCGCCAGCTGTGGATTCCGCCGGGCTTCGCGCATGGCTTCTGCGTGCTGTCCGACGAGGCCGACTTCGCGTACAAGTGCACCGCGTACTACGATCCGTCGTCGGACGCGGGCGTACGCTGGGACGATCCCGACATCGGCATCGAATGGCCCGCGCTCGACGTGCCGTTCGAGCTGTCGGACAAGGATCTCCGGCAGCCGCGCCTGCGCGACCGGCCGCCGGCGGTGCCCGACCTTCACGGAGCCGCGCGATGACGATCCTCGTGACCGGCGTGCTCGGCCAGGTCGGCCGTGAACTCATGCTGCGCGCGGGAGGACGCCCGGCAATCGGGCTGTCCCGCGAGCAGCTCGACATCGCCGATCGGCAGGCGGTGCGTGACGCGCTCGCCACGCACCACGCGACGCTCGTGATCAATGCGGCCGCGTGGACGGCCGTCGATCGCGCGGAAACCGAACCCGACGCCGCCTGGCGCGCCAATTGCGCCGGCCCGGCGGCGCTCGCCGACGCGTGTGCCGCGGCCGGCATCCCGTTGCTGCACCTGTCGACCGACTACGTGTTCGACGGCCGCGCGCCAGGCGCGTACGATGAAATGGCGGACGTCGCGCCCCTCGGCGTCTACGGACACACCAAATGGGCCGGCGAGGAAGCCGTTCGCCAGCGGCTGCCCGATGCGCATGTGATTCTCCGCATTGCGTGGGTATTCGGCGCGCACGGCGGCAATTTCGTGCGCACGATGCTGCGGCTCGGACGCGAACGCGACGAACTCGCCGTCGTCGCCGATCAGTACGGCGGCCCGACGCACGCCGCCGCGGTCGCCGACGCGCTGCTCGCGATCGCGGATCGCCATCGCGCGGGCGCCGCGATGCGCTGGGGCACCTACCACCTGTGCGGCACCCCCGTCACGACCTGGCACGGCTTCGCCGAGACGATCTTCTCGCAGGCACGGCGCGCCGGCCTCATCGATCGCCTACCGCTCGTGCGCCCGATCCGCACGGCCGCCTATCCGCTGCCGGCGCCACGGCCGGCGAACTCCGCACTCGACTGCACCCGCATTCGCGAGCATTTCGGCATCGACGCGCCGTGCTGGATCCCGGCGCTCGCCGACGTGCTCGATACCTGGAAACGAACCTCATGAGCCATCGACCGAAACATGTCCTCGTCACGGGCGGCGCCGGGTTTATCGGCGCCAACTTCGTCCATCACCTGCTCGCGACGGATCCGCTGGTCCGGATCGTCAATCTCGACCTGCTCACGTATGCCGGCAGCCTCGACCATCTCGCGGGCGCGGAAAGCACCGACCGCCACCGGTTCGTGCTCGGCGACATCTGCGACCGGCCGCTCGTCGAAAGCCTGTTGCGCGACCATGCGATCGACACGATCGTCCACTTTGCCGCCGAGAGCCACGTCGACCGCTCGATCACCGGCCCCGGCGAATTCGTCCGCGCGAACGTCGTCGGCACCTGGACGCTCCTCGAGGCGGCGCGCACGGTCTGGATGAACGGGCCCGACGCCGACGCGCGCGCGCCGCGCCGCTTTCATCACATCGGCACCGACGAGGTATACGGATCGCTCGCCCCGACCGATCCGCCGTTCTCGGAAACCACGCCGTACGCGCCGAATTCGCCGTATTCGGCCAGCAAGGCCGGCTCCGACCATCTCGTGCGCGCGTACTTCCACACATACGGGCTGCCGGTCACGACGACCCACTGCTCGAACAACTACGGCCCGCGCCAGCACGCCGAGAAGTTCATCCCGACGGTGATCCGCAACTGCGTCAACGGCACGCCCATCCCGCTCTACGGCGACGGCGCGAACGTCCGCGACTGGCTATTCGTCGACGATCACTGCCGGGCGATCGATGCCGTGATCCGGCGCGGCACGCTCGGCGAAACGTACAACGTCGGCGGATGCAACGAGTGGCGCAACGCCGACATCGTCGACCTGATCTGCTCGCTGCTCGACGTGCGGCGGCCGCAGGGCGCGCCGCACGCGCGCCTCAAGCACTTCGTCGCCGACCGCCTCGGTCACGACCGTCGTTATGCGATCGACGCCGGCAAGCTCGAACGCGAACTTCAGTGGCAACCGACGGAAACCTTCGAGACAGGCATCGTGAAGACGCTCGACTGGTACCTGTAGACGTCGCGATGGGTTGACGCGGCCCCGAAAGTCGATCCCTCGGGGAGGTAAAAAACCGGGGGACGGCAGGCGCGCCGCGTCTCGCTCGAAAACCTGAAGAGCCTGAGGGAAGGGTCCGGCCCATGCGGATGGCCGATCAGCCGCACGAGACGCACAAACGCGTACGACCGCGCGGGTCCGCCTAGCCAAGCCAGCGCGCGTCGAGCCAGTGTCCCTGCTCGAACGTGGTCTTCACGCAGTCGAGCAGCACGCCGACCACGCAGCGAACCGGCGCGCTCGCCTGCCGGCTGCCGGGCGCCGCCAGCACGATCGTGCGCCGCAGCCCGGGCGGCGCGAGCGGCGCCGCGCTCAGCGTGCGCTGCGCGATCTCCTGCGTGACGGCGACGGCCGGCAGAATCGTCCACCCGTGACCTCGCGCGACCCGTTCCTTCTGCACGCTCAGCGCATTCGTTTCGGCCACCACCCGCAGCGTCACGTCGGCCTCGGCCGCCGCGTGCTCGATTGCCGCGCGCAGGCCCTGCGGCGCGGACAGATCCGACGTGCTGGCCTTCCGGCATCGGAATGTCCGCGCAAACAGACAAGGTCATCCACTGGCTGCTTTCCGGCCTGGAACCCGGAAGCCAATCCGAATGCCTGCGCCGTCGCCGACGGCCGCCCCGCCATCCGCTCAGTTCCACGCATGGCGCGCCGGACGCACGCCGTTCAGGTAGTAGTTGCCGACGAGGTGGTATTTCCAGCGCACCGGATCGTGCAGCGTATGCGTGCGCGCGTTGCGCCAATGCCGGTCGAGGTTGTGCTCGGCGAGCGTCGACTGCGTGCCGGCCAGCTCGAACAGTTTCTCGCCCGCGAGCAGCGCGATCTCGGTCGTCAATACCTTCGCTTCGCCGACCGCGACCGATGCGCGCGCGACGTCGTCTTCGGTCACGTCGCCGCGCGCCGCGATCTCGTCGAGCGTGCGCGCCGCGCGTTCGAGCAACGCCTCGGCCGCGTGCAGCTGGATGTGCAGGTGGCCGATCTCGCGAATCGTCAGCGGATCGTCGGCCGCGCGCTCGACACCGCTGTCGACCCACGGGCGCGTGCGGGTCCGCACGAACGCCAGCGTATCGTCGATGGCCGCCTTCGCGATGCCCGCGTCGATCGCGGCCTGGATGATCTGCGACAGCGGACCGTTGAGCGTCGGCACGTCCGACACGCGCTGCGCGGGCAGCACGTGCGACGCCGGGACCCGCACCGCGTCGAGCACGACCGTGCCGCTCGCGGTCGTGCGCTGCCCGAATCCCGACCAGTCGTCGATCACGGTCAGCCCGGGCGTCGCTCGCGGCACGTATGCGAGCCACGCCTGGTGCGCGTCGTCGAGGCCGAGCACCGGCACGTAATGCGCGAACAGCGCACCGGTCGAATAGAACTTCGTCCCGTCGACGATATAGTCGTCGCCGTCGCTGCGCACGCGCGTCTTCAGGTCGAGCACGTGCTTCGTGCCCTTCTCCGAGAACCCGTTGCCGAAGCGCTTGCCGCTCAGGATTTCCGCGAAGAAATGGCGCTTCTGCGCGTCGGTGCCAGTCAGCGTGATCACGTCGACCAGCCCGAAATGATTCTGCGGCAGCTGCCCGAGCGACGGATCGGCCGCCGCGACGATCTTGACGACTTCGGTCAGCGTCACATGCGACACGCCCGCGCCGCCGTATGCCTTCGGCACCGTGATCGCCCACAGCCCCGACTGCGAGAACCATTCGATTTCGTCGCGCGGCAGGCGGCGGTCCCGATCGCGCTCGGCCGCGCCTTCGGCGAGCCGTTTCGCCAGCGCGTGCGCGGCCTCGATCGCCTGTGCGTCGTTGGCGATCACGCGGGCGGCATGCGGTTGCGCATCGGCGGGACGCTCCTGAATCGTGGCGCTCGTGTCTGACATCGGACTCTCCTGTCGAATGACGAAAGCATTCAATCTAGCAGCGCGGCGCGAGCCGGAAAAACGAGCGATTCTCGTAACGATATTCCTTGGGATAACAAACGACCGCGCGATTCACGGCGGCTTCGCGCCGGCGACGTCGTGCTGATGCATCGCAATCGACGCGTCAGCGTCGGGGCGCCCCCGCGTGCCCGAAGTAATACGCATCGACGATAACGATCTGCGAATCCGTTATTGGAACGCGCACGCCGCGCTTCCTATACTGGCCTCCCGGCGCAATCGGCCCCGCTCTTCGAGGAACACCGCATGACTTCGTCGCACGCAGCTCCCGACCTTTCCACCGGCACCGACCACGACGCGCTCGCGAGCCGGCTCCGGCCGATCCTCGAGCGCGAACGCCGCCGCGAATCGCCGCACGAGGCAACCGGCTGGCGCGCCGGCGCGGCAACGGGAGCCGCGCGATGAGCAAGACCATCCGCTTCAACGCGTTCGAGATGAACTGCGTCGGCCACCAGTCGCCCGGCCTGTGGGCGCATCCGCGCGACCGCTCGTGGCAGTACAAGGACCTCGACTACTGGACCGACCTCGCGCGCGTGCTCGAACGTGGCATCTTCGACGCGATCTTCATCGCGGACGTGATCGGTTATTACGACGTCTACAAGGGCAGCAACTATCACGCGCTGCACCAGGCCGCGCAGATTCCGGTCAACGACCCGCTGCAGCTCGCCGCGCCGATCGCGATGGCCACCGAGCATCTCGGCATCGGCATCACCGCGTCGACGACGTTCGAGCACCCGTACACGTTCGCGCGCCGGCTGTCGACGGCCGATCATCACACGAAGGGCCGGCTCGCGTGGAACATCGTCACGTCCTACCTGGAGAGCGGCGCGAAAAACGTCGGCGATCACGGCCTGCGCACGCACGACGACCGCTATGCGGTCGCGGCCGAATACGTCGAGGTGCTGTACAAGCTGTTCGAGGGCAGCTGGGAGGACGGCGCGGTGGTGCGCGATCGCGACGGCCGCGTGTTCACCCATCCCGAGAAGGTTCACGAGATCGGCCACAAGGGCCGCTTCTTCGACGTGCCCGGCTACCACCTGTGCGAACCGTCGCCGCAGCGCACGCCGGTGCTGTTCCAGGCCGGCGCGTCCGGCCCCGGCAAGGCGTTCGCCGCGCAGCACGCGGAATGCGTGTTCGTGGCCGCGCCGACTCGCGAGCAGCTCGCGCGCTACGTGGCCGACGTGCGCGCGCAGGCAGCAGCCGCGCGGCGCGATCCGGCGAAGGTGCTGATCTACAACCTCGTCACGGTGATCGTCGACGAGACCGACGAGAAGGCGCAGGCCAAGTTCGACGAATACCGTCGTTACGTGTCGTACGACGGCTCGCTGGTGTTCATGTCGGGCTGGACCGGCATCGACTTCGGCCAGTATGCGCCGGCCGATCCGGTGCGGCGCGTCGAAACGAACGCGATCGTGTCGGCGGTGGAGCATCTGGCCGGCGGCGACACCGCGTGGACGATCGAGGCGCTGGCCACGTGGGGCGGCATCGGCGGACTCGGTCCGGTGTTCGTCGGCTCGGCCGCGACCGTCGCGGACATCCTGCAGGAATGGGTGGCGGCGACCGACGTCGACGGCTTCAATCTCGCGTACGCGGTGGCGCACGAAACCTTCGAGGATGTCGTGCGTTATCTCGTGCCGGAGCTGCAGCGGCGCGGCGTGTACCCCACCGCGTATGCACCGGGCACGCTGCGCGAAAAACTGTTCGGCGGCACCGCGCGGCTGCCGGACACGCATCCGGCCGCACGGTTTCGCGACATCGAGCAGGTCAAGCGCGCGGCCGAACGGGAGGCGGTCAGCGCGTAGTGAAAGGGGGAAGCCGGTCGGCCCGCGTGCGCGTCGACCGTCTTCCGTGCAAAACGAAACGGCTTCGTGCGGTCCGACGAAGCCGTTTGCGTTTTCCTCGGGGCGTCGCTCACGCGCCGGCGGGTGTTCAGGCGATGCTTTCGTCGTCGATGTCGCGTGCCGTCGGCTCGTAGCGCACGATCAGCAGAAACACGATCGGCGTGACCGCGCTGATCGCGACAACCCAGAACATGTCCGTGCCGAGACGGGCCTGCAGGATCGGCAGCACGAACAGCGCGAGCGCCTGGCCGATCCCGCACAGCGACCGTCCGAAGCCGACGCCGGTTCCGCGGATCGCGGCCGGATAAGACAGCGTCGGATAGATCATCATCTGCGCGCCAGGCCCGAACCCTTCGGCGAACAGCCACGTGCCGAGCATCAGCAGCACGACGCCGACCGCCAGCGCGCCGTGCGGATGCCCCGCCAGCGCGAGCGCGACGAGTGCGACCGTCTGCAGCGCGAAGCCCGCGATCGCGACATGGCGCGACGGATAGCGATACGCGAGGCGCATGCCGAGCAGGCCGCCGGTGAACGCGAACAACACGTTCAGCGCGAGCGACGCCGCGATCGTCTCGAACACGCCCGCGCCGAGAAACTGCGACAGGATCGACGGCAGGAAGAACGCAATCGCGGTGTATTCGAACGGAATGCACAGATTCATCACGCTGGCGACGATCGTGCGCCCGAGATACGGGCGCTGGAACAGCACGCGGATTCGCACGGGCGGCGGGCTCGGCTCGCGGCGCGCATCCTCGGCTTCGTGCGCGTGAATGCCGTACGATTCGCGCAGGATGCGCGCGGCATTGGCCAGGTCGCCCTGGTTCGCGGCCCACAGCGGCGATTCGTTCATGAACCGGTTCCGGAACAGGATGATGACGAGCGCGGGCACCGCGCCGAAGATCAGCGACGCCCGCCACAGCCATCCCGCGTGCTCGGCCGGCAGCAGGAAGTACAAGCCGAAGATCAGCAGGAAGCAGACCGACGACGCGACGTACCACATCGGGCACCACGCCGCGAGACGCGACGCCTTGTTGCCGTGCCCGTTGAACTTCGAGAATTCGGCGAGGAACGCCATCGCGACCGGCAGGTCGATGCCGACGCCGAGCCCCATCACGAAGCGTGCGCCGATCAGCACCCAGACGTTCGGCGCGAGCCCGGCCGCGAGCGCCGCGACCACGAAGAACAGCATGTCGGCCATGAACACCTGGTAGCGGCCGATCCGGTCGGTCAGCCAGCCGCCGATCAGGCTGCCGAAGATCGTGCCGATCATGATCGCCGATCCGACCAGCCCGGTCAGCGCGGGCGTCAGGCCGAACTCGCGCGCGACGTCGTCGATGCCGTAGGACAGCGTCGTCAGGTCGTACGCGTCGAGAAACACGCCGCCCAGCGCCAACAGCACGATCATCCGGGCATGGCTGACCGAACTGTCGACCGTGTTGATCAGCCGCGCGACGTCGCTGGCCGAGCGGATGGGGGAAGAAACCGGCGTGATCGCGTTCAGATCGATTGAACTCATCGCATTCCTTAATGGGTCGCCGGATGACCGGCGATGCTCGCAAGGTGCAGGAGCTGACGCGTGCATTCGCGATCGACATCGCATCGCATCGAGCGAATGCCGGCTCGACGATACGCGCAGCCGTCGACTCCCGGAAGCGGGCATTCTGTTCCCCGGCCCCTCGTATCCCAAGCGATATAAAGCGATAAATTAATCGGCCTGGGTCATAAAGTTGCCCGCCGGGTCCCTTAGCAGCAGCGCGCATGTTCAAACGCGGATTTCTTCGTTAACGGATTGCGGGCGCTTCGTTACATTAGTCGGTCACCTGCCTGTTCGCGGCGCATTGCCGCCCTTCCGGAGATTCCCCGATGAAGCTGTCCTGGTCCCGCGCGTGGCAATCCGCGGCCCTCGTCGTTGCCGCGCTTGCCGGTCTCGTATCGATTCAGGCGCACGCGGCGACGCCCGCCGAAATCCGCGTCGACTACGCGTACTACTCGCCCGAGAGTCTCGTGATCCGCCACTTCGGCTGGCTCGACGACGAGTTCAAGGCCGACCGCACGTCGATTCGCTGGGTGCTGAGCCTCGGCAGCAATCGCGCACTCGAATACCTGAACAGCGGTGCGGTCGATTTCGGCTCGGCCGCCGGGCTCGCATCGGTGCTCGCACGCGCGAACGGCAACCCGATCCACGCGGTCTACGTGTTCTCCCGCCCCGAATGGACGGCACTCGTCGTGCGCAAGGATTCGCCGATCCGCACGCTCGCCGACCTGAAGGGCAAGAAAATCGCCGCGACCCGCGGCACCGACCCGTTCCTGTTCACGCTGCGCGCGCTGCACACGGCCGGCCTGACGCGTGACGACGTCGAGATCGTCAACCTGCAGCATCCGGACGGCCGCACGGCCCTCGCGAACGGCCAGGTCGATGCATGGGCCGGGCTCGATCCGCACATGGCCGCGGCCCAGCTCGACGACGGCGCGCGTCTGCTGTACCGTAACGTCGCCTTCAATACGTACGGCTTCCTGAACGTGCGCGACGGGTTCGCCGGCCAGTATCCGCAGGCGGTCGCGCGCGTGCTGAAGGTCTACGACCGCGCGCGCCAGTGGATCGTCGCGCATCCTGCCGAAACCGCGCAGATCGTGGCCGACGAATCGAAGGTGTCGCTGCCGGTCGCGAAGCTGCAGCTGCAGCGCAACGATTTCAGCGACCCGGTGCCGGGCGAAGCGCAGCGCGCGGCGCTGAAAGCCGCGGCGCCGGTGCTGACGGCCGAGCAATTGACCAAGCCGGGCGTCGATCCCGCGAAGATCGTCGATACGCTGATCGATCCGTCGTTCGCGCGCCCGCTCGTTGCCGCGTCGCAGTGAGGTTGCCGCGATGACGGACACCGCGGCCCGTGGCGATGCACTCGCGCAGCGTCACGCCGTCTCGCCCCGCCCCGGCCGGCGCGATGCGCTTCGCGCGTGGCGCATCGCCGGCCTCGTGCTGCCGTTCGCGGCGCTCGTGGTGCTGGAATGCGTCGTGCGGCGCGGCTGGCTGCCCGACCATCTCGTCCCGGCGCCGAGCGAGATCCTCGATACGCTCGCGCGGATGGGCGTCACGCGTGTCGCACGGCATGTCGGCGCGAGCACGCTGCGGGTCGCGGCCGGTTTTGCGGCCGGCGCCGGGCTCGCGCTCGTCGTCGGCGCGGCGATGGGCCTGAGCCGCCGGATCGACGCGCTGCTCGAGCCGACGTTCCAGGCGCTGCGCGCGATTCCGTCGCTCGCGTGGGTGCCCGTGCTGCTGCTGTGGCTCGGCATCGACGAAGCGCCGAAGATCACGCTGATCGCGATCGGCGCATTTTTCCCGGTGCACCTCGCGGTGGTCGCCGGCATTCGCGACGTCGACCGCAAGCTCGTCGAGCTCGGCGCGGTATACCGGCTCGGCCCGCTGGCGCTGTTCCGCCGCATCCTGCTGCCGGCCGCGTTGCCGCAGATCGTCACCGGCCTGCGTACCGGCCTGAGCCTCGCGTGGATGTTCATGGTTGCCGCGGAACTGATCGCGGCGACGCGCGGCCTCGGCTTCCTGCTGAGCGACGGCCGGGAAACCGGGCGCCCCGATCTCGTGTTCGGCGCGATCCTGCTGCTCGCGTTGCTCGGCAAGCTGAGCGACGGCGCGATGCGCCGCGTCGAGTCGCGCTGGCTCGGCTGGCGCGATGTCTTCGACGGCACGTCGCGCGAGGGTTCGAAATGAGCACGACCGCTTCCGCGGCTTCCGCGCGCACGGCGGCGCATATCGATACGCCGCTGCTCGACCTGCGGATCACCCGCAAGCAATACGGCGATCGCACGATCCTCGCCGATATCGCGCTCCAGGTGGCGCGCGGCGAGATCGTCTGCGTGGTCGGCCCGAGCGGCTGCGGGAAAAGCACGCTGCTGCGGATCGTCGCCGGGCTCGACACGCACTTCCGCGGCAACGCGAAGCTCGACGGCGTCGCGCTCGACGGGCCGTCGGCGCGTGTCGGCGTGATCTTTCAGGAACCCCGGCTGCTGCCGTGGCTGTCGATTGCGGACAACGTCGGCTTCGCGTCCGGCCCGCACGGCGGCCGCGACCCGAGCGTCACGCGCCTGCTCGACGAAGTCGGCCTGGCCGGCGTCGCGCGGCAACTGCCGGCCACGTTGTCGGGCGGGATGGCCCAACGCGCCGCGATCGCGCGCGGGCTGTTCGGCGAGCCGGATCTGCTGCTGCTCGACGAGCCGTTCAGCGCGGTCGACGCGATCACGCGGATGCGCCTGCAGACACTGCTGCTCGACGTCGTCCACCGGCACCGGATGGCGGCGATCGTCGTCACGCACGATCTCGACGAAGCGCTGTATCTCGGCGATCGCGTGCTGATGCTCGCGCCGAACCCGGGGCGCGTCGACGACGAGATCCGCGTCGACCTCGCACGGCCGCGCGATCGGCGCGACCCGTCGCTGGCCGCGCTGCGCGCCCGACTGCTCGGTGCGTTTCAGCGCTTTCACGATCATGCGGATGACGCGGAATAAGCCACGATACGCGGCCTGAACGTTCGACCACGGTCAATCCACGCGCTTCTTCGTCGTCTGAACAAGCGGCGCGGGGAAAACCGCGTTCTCCCGTGCGCGGGCCGCTGCCACGCGCTTGCCCATCCATCGAACTCGATCGGCTCCGCCGGGGCCGGCGCTGGACAGCCGTGCGGCCCGAACGATTCGAGCAGGCCGCACTGGCCGCGACGACCGGCGCTCGCGTCAATCGTCGAACGTGCCTTGATACTCCGGCGCGGCATCCGCGCGCGTGTTCAGCTCGAACATCACGCCGCCCGGCGCCCGGCAAAAGAATCGCGAACCGCGCCCGTTGTTGAAGATGTCCGTCTCCATCGCGACGCCCTCGTCCCTGAAGCGTTCGAACAGCGCGCGAACGGCTTCGAGGTTCGGCAGTTCGAACCCGACGTGGAAATTCGTCGGCCATGCCGGTACGCCGTCGCCGACGTGATCGATCACGACGTCGAAGCCCGGTCGCTTCAGGATCCAGGATTGGTCCCAGCTTCCCGCGATCGTGAAGCCGAGGTAACGCTCAAAGAAACGGGCCGTCGCCAGCGTATCGGCCGAAGGGAAGCTCAAATGGTTGAGCTTCATCGTGGGTGTCGTTGCGGTCATGGTCGTGCGCTCGCATGCGGTGATGGGCAGAGGCCCCATGCCGTTCCGCCCGACGACTTCAGAATACGAGCCGGCGCCCGCATGCGACAACTCGCATTGCGCAGGCATCCGGACCGTGCGCGAAACCCGCGCCGCACGGCGGTGAGCGCGTGGTCGACGATCGCCGCGGGCGGCGCCGCTCGCATTCCGGGCATGCCCCCTTGACGCGAAAGGCCCGATCGGCGATCGGCATCGAACGCCGCTGGCCCGAGGTCCGCGGACAGACCGCGGGCCACGCATGTCCCGCTGGCGACCGGTCGAACCGCGAATCCCCGGATGCCGGCGGCGCTCGACGCTACGGCTGCGGCCTCAGAACTGATAACCCGCGCCGACCACCGCGCCGAAGTCCGAGCGCGTGTTGCCCGTCACCGACGCCTTGACGACCCAGCGGTTGCTCTCCGTCACGTACGAGTACCCTGCCGCAAAGCCCTGCTGGCCGTGATAGTTCGACGTCGCCGCCGACACCATCGAGCGGCCCGCGCCCGTCGGTTGCGGCAAGCCGGCCACCGCCATCGCCGATGCAACGCCGCCGTACATGTCCTTCTTCAGGTCGTTGAAGGCGTTATACACCTGCCCGATGCGCTGGTCGGTATAGCCCTTCGCCTGCGTCGACGCCGCCGACAGGTTGTCGTTGAGCTGCTGCACGTTCACCGCGTCGGTCGGCGCCGTCCCGGCCGCGACGTTCGTAACCTGGCGCTCGCTGCCCTTCGCGCCGACCGAGAACGAGTTGTCGCGATCGGCGACCGAGCCCTGGCCGACCGCCACGGCGTTCTTGCCGGTTGCCGTCGCCGTCGACCCGATCGAACCGGCATCGGCGCGCGCGATCCACGACGTGTTCGCATCGGTGGCCGCCGCGTGGATCTTGTCGTTGGCCGCGACATTCTGCAACGCGGTGTTGAACTGGCCCATGTTGACCGCGTCGTTCGCATTCACGCCCGCCGCGACGCCGGTCAGCACGCGGTCCCCTGCCGTGCCGGTGAAGTTCACGCTGGTGCCGCCGCTATCCTTCCCGACCGTGATCGCGCCGTTCGGATCCTGCTGCTGCACGAGGCCGGCCTTGCCGTTCGCGATATTGGTTACGCTCCCCTGCAGGTTCGAGATGTCGGTGGTGTTCTTCGATACCTGCTGGTTGGTCGCGTACAGCTGCGAGCCGTTCACTGCATCCGTGCTGGTGGCGCTCAGCGTGCCGGCCTGCACGTTGGTGATGCGCGTGCCGCCGGCGCCGCCGAGCGTGATCGTGCTCTTCGAGCTGTCGTCGTACTGCACCGCGAGCGCGCCTAGCTGGTTGAGGTTCGACTGCACGTCTTTCAGCTGCTTCACGTTCACCGCGTCGGTATCGCTGGTGCCCGCGGCAACGTTCTTGAGCACGACCGCCGAATTGACGTCGCCGCCGACGAGCGACACGGAATTCAACCGGTTGCCGTTCGGATCGACGTCGTATTTGACGACGTTCTTCACGGCCTCGCCGGCCTGGTTCGACACGTTCGTGATCTGCTGTTCGAGCGCGGTTTTCACGCCCGACAGCTGCCCGCCGTTCACCGCATCCGTGCTGCCCGCGGCGACGTTGCCGTCGGCCACGCTCGTCAGCTTCGTCGGCGCGCCGCCGCGCGCGGCGCTGTACGCGCCGAGCGTCGGGTCGAACTGCAGCGCGTCCTGCTGCAACCCGGCGATCGCGGCCGTGTTGCCCGCGATGTTCGTTTCGGCATTGCCGAGGCGCGTTTCGTGATTCTCGAGCGTCGTCGTGTTGCTGCCGACGCGGCCGTCGAGGTTCGTCAGCGCGTCGCCGACGTTGTTGAACGAACCGCCGCCAACCTTGTAGGACGGCGCGCCGATCGAGCCGTCCGGGTTGACGGTCGCGCCCCCGCCGAGCGCGGCCGCCGTCCCGTCGATCGCGCGGCGCAACTGCGCGCCGTTCACCGCATCCGTGCTGCCGGCCGCCACGTTGCCTTCCGCGACGTTGGTCAGGTGCACCGGGCTCCCGCCATTGCCGGCGCCGAGCGACACCTGCCGCTTGCTCGCATCGTCGTACTTCACGGCGAGCGCATCGAGCTGGCTCGTGCCGTCGTGAATCGCGGCGGTCAGCTGGTCGACGTTGACCGCGTCCGTGCCGTTCGTGCCGGCCGCGACGTTGCCGATGCGTTGCGGGCCATGGCCGCCGTGGCTCGCGTCGTAGGCGCCGAGGCCCGGGTTCCACAGGAGCGCATCCTGCTGGAGCGCCGCGATGTTGCCCGTATTCGTCGTCACCTGGTTGCCGACGGCCGTGATCGACTGGTTGAGCGTGTCGGTCGCCTTGCCGAGCTGGCCCACGTTCACGGCGTCGTTCGCGGCCACCCCGTCCGCGACATTGTGCAGCCCGACCGGCGCCGCGGCTCCCGTCCCGCCGAACGTGACGCCGCTGTGCGCGTCGCTGTCGTACTGCACGGCGTTCTTCGTCGCGTTGCCGATCTGGCTGGTGATCGACGTGCTCAGGTTGCCGAGCGTCGTGCTGAGGTTGTTCGTCACGCTCGTGCTGAGCGATGCGAGGCCGCCGCTCAGTTGCCCGACGTTGACGGCGTCGTGCGCGTCCGTCCCGTCGGCAACGTTGTGCAGCGTCGTGCCGTTGGCGCCCGCGAACGTCACCGAGTCGAAGCCGCTCGCGCCGTCGTACTTCACGTTGCGTGCGTCGGCCGCCTGCAGGCTGCCGATGTTCGCGCTCGCCGTGCTCAGCGATGCGTTGATGCCGGTCACGCTGTTCTGCAGGTTCGTGATGGTCGAAGCCGCGGTCGAGATGGACGTCTGCAGCGGCGCGACGCTGCCCTTCAGCTGGCCGACGTTGACGGCGTCGGTATCGGCCACGCCGGCCGCGACGCCGCCGATCGTGGTGCCGCCGGCGCCGTCGAGCGCGATCGCCGCGTGGGTGTTGTCGGTGTACTTCACGACGTTCTGCGTCGCCGTGACGATGCTCGTGCTGAGGCTGTTGCCGACGCTGGTCACGCGCTGGTCGACGTTCGAGATCGTGGTCGACAGCGAATTGCCGACCGACGTCACGCGTGCGTCGACGTTGCCGATGCCCATGCTGAGCGTGCTGTTCACGTTCTTCAGCTGCTGGACGTTGACGGCGTCCGTATCGGCCGCGCCCGCCGCGACGTTCTTGAGCTGGCGCTCGCTGCCGATCGCGCCGAACGACACCGCTCCGCCGACCGGCGCGGCCGTGCCGCCGAACACCGGCGTGCCGCCGTTGTTCGCGCCGATGCTGCCGGACCCGATCGCCACCTGGTTGTTGCCGTTCGTCTGCGCCCCCGCACCGATCGCCACCGATTGCGTGCCGCCGGCACGCGTCTGCGTCGCCGCGTCGTATGACGCGCCGGCCGACACGCCGTCGCTCGACGTCGGGTTCGCGCCGCCGATCGCGATCGAGCGGTCGCCGCTGGCCAGCGCCGAGTGGCCGAGCGCGATCGAGCTCGTGCCGTGCGCATCCGCGACGTTGCCGAGCGCCATCGAGAAATCGCCGATCGCGGCCGACTGGCGGCCGATCGCCAGCGCCGTGTTGCCTTGCGCGACGGCCACCGTGCCGATCGCGGTGGACGAGTTCGCCAGCGCCTGCGAGCCAACGCCGATCGCGATCGCGCCGCCGCTGCTGCCGCCGCCGTTGCTGCTTGCGTTCGACTGGTCACCGATCGCGATGCCGCTGGTGCCGGCCTTCGCATTCGTGCCCTGCGTCACGTTCGCGGTGCTCACCGCCACGTAGTTCCCGCTCTTCGTCGCCACGCACAGCGGGTTGGTTCCGTCGATGCACTGCCCGGTCAGTGCGTTGTCCGGATTGCCGCGGTCGACGAAATTGTCGGCATGCGCGGTGCCGGCGATCAGCATCCCCGCGCCCGTGAACATCGCGGCGGCCAGCGCCGAAATCTGCTTCTTCTTCATGGTCTTCTGCTCCGTTGTGTAGCGTCTGGTTTGAATACGGACTACTTACTTTTATGAAAGCTTCGACTTCGATTGCGATTGCGACTTCAGTGCGGAACCCGATTCCGATATCCGGTCCGGCCATGCCGGAGGCGCGTTGCGTCGACCATCCGTTTCGACAGGACGATCGAAGCCCCCGGGCACGCCGCACGTTCTACGGCCCGTTCCGTCAATCCGGAAACTGAATTAGGAATACGTAATGCGCTTTATGGACGAGTCTTTCCCCGGATGAATCCGGAGATTCAACCTGCCGTTACCCACACCTCTGATGTGATGTCGCGCCGACCGCGACCAACCCCGTTTCTTTTATTTCATCTTCGACTACCGGCGTTTCGCCTCCGTGCCGCGAGCCTTCGCCCGGACGCGCATCGATTGCCGCCTCGGATCCGAATCACACAACTTCCGTCACCACTTGCGGTGCCTTCCGTTGCGCTGTGCCACCCGGCGTTCAAAGTTCGGACGAATTATGAGACACGATCTAGAATTATTAAAGACGACATTCTTTATAGATTGTGAAATTCAATTCATTCAATGACTTGCGCAAAATACGGACATCTCGCAAACGATTTCGCGCCACCGGTATTAATCGAAATGTTTTATGGAGAGGACAAATGCTTTGCCGAAGCGGATTTAAATTCGATTCGACCTCGAAACGATAATCCCGCGACCGAGCAATGGAATGGTTAAGCGGAGGATGTTCGCGTAAACCATGAGCGGCGACGCATGTCGAAGCGCGGCACTCTTGTCGTAATCCGCCATTTTAAAAATCGGGAAAGCGGAATGGCGCGAATATTCCGGACACGTCTGGCGGGATTCGAAATAAGCTCCTACAATTCCGCTCGCATTGATTTCCGCAGTCGCGATCCTCACGATGCGCGCCCGGCAATCGTCCGTGTCTTTACCGGCCCGACGATCAAAAAACGAACGCCGTGTCATCGGGCGGCCGGTTGCTGCCGCGCCGTGCCGCCAACCTCCGGAACCGATGCGAGCGTGCGATGCGCTGATGCATCGTCATAGAGCGGCGCATGACGTTTCCCCCGCACCGGGCAGGCCACCCGCGGAAACGCATCCAACCGCCTTTCCAGAACAGGTGCACGATGCCTTCATCGACCTCCGCATTGCGCGACGCCCATATCCTGGTCGTCGACGATCAACCCGACCAGCTGCGTTTGCTGACCGACATCCTGCGCAGCACGGGCTGCCGGATCAGCATCGCGTCCGATGGCATGCAGGCATGCCAGCGCGCGCAGGCACTGTTGCCCGACCTGATCCTGATGGATGTCCGCATGCCGCGGATGGATGGTTTCACCGCATGCCGGCTGCTCGCCGCCGATCCGGCCACGCGCGCGATTCCGGTCATTTTCCTGACCGTGGCCGGCGCGTTGCACGAACGCCTCGAAGGGCTGGAAATCGGCGGCGTCGACTATGTCGTGAAGCCATTCGAGCCGGCGGAAGTGGTCGCGCGCATTCGCGTGCAGCTCGCGCGGACGACGCGCGAACGACCGGCCGATACGGCGCCGGCGGACGGCTCGTTCGCGGCCGGCGACGACGACGGCATCATCGTGCGCGCGGCGATCCGCCACCTGTCGCGCACGCTGAACGACCCGCCGACGGTGGAGCAACTGGCGCGCGCGGTCGGCACGCATGAAAAGCGGTTGTCGCGCGCGTTTCGCGACAATCTCGGGCAGACGGTGTTCGAGTATCTGCGGCACGAGCGGCTGCGGATCGCGCAGGATCTGCTGGGTTCGACGTCGCTCAGCATTGCGAGCATCGCGAAGGAAATCGGTTTTTCCACGCCGGCCAATTTCGCGACGGCCTTTCGCGAACGCTTCGGCGTCACGCCGACCGAGTGGCGGCGCCAGCGCCGGGCGCGCTCGCGCGCCGCGACCCGCGAACCGCAGCGCGGCGCGTAGCGGCGCTCGGCCCGCTCGCGGTCACCAGTCGTATTTCGCGCTGGCCAGCACGGTCCGCTCGTTGCCGAACACGCAGACGGCGTACGACTGGCAACCGCTGACGTAGCGCCGGTCGAACAGGTTCGCGACGTTCAGCGCGAAACGCCAGTGCGGCAGGTCGTAATGCAACGCGAGGTCATACAAGGTCGCGCTCGGCACCGTGAGCGAATTGTCGGGCGCGCCGGCCGACGCGCTCTGGTAGCGCACGCCGCCGCCGATCCCGAGCCCGGACAGCGCCCCCGTACGCCAGGTCCAGTCGGCCCACATCGACGCCATCTGCCGCGGCAGCGGCACGGACACCGGCCAGTGGTTCAGCGACGCATCGTTCGCCTGCACGTTCTTGACGTCCTGGTACGCATACGACGCGACGATCGACAGCTCGCGCGTCATCTTGCCGACCGCGCTCAGCTCGATGCCGCGCGAGCGCACCTTGCCGGTCTGCACGGACGTCGTGCCGGTCGGGTCGAGATTCACCGGCGTCGGCGTCACGACGTTGGTCTGGTCGATCTGGTAGACGGCCGCGCTCAGGATCAGGTTCCTGCCGGGCGGCTGCCAGCGCAGCCCGGCTTCGGCCTGCGCGCCGCGCGTCGGTTTCGGCAAACCGCCGCCGAACATCCGCACGCCGACGACCGGATCGAACGACGTCGAATAGCTCACGTACGGCGACACCCCCGCGTCGCCCTGATAGGTCAGTCCGACGCGCCCGGAAAACGCACTGACGTCCTGCCGCGCCTGCGTGCCGGCCGTCCGGTCGTCGAAACGCGCATTCACGACGTCCTCGCGGCCGCCAAGCGTCAGCGTCCAGCGCCGCCAGCGGATCTGGTCCTGCGCATACACACCGACCGCATTCATCGCCGTGTACTGGTCGACATGACCGAGCGACGTCGGGCCGGCGAAGATCGCGGCCGTCACCGGCCGGTAGACGGGGTGGTACAGGTTGAGCGACGGCGCCAGCGCAAGCCACACGCTGTTGGTCGTCGTCTGCCGGTCGAATTGCAGGCCGAACAGCAGCGTATGATCGAGCGGCCCCGTGCCGAAGCGCGCCTGCGCGTGATGGTCGACGTCGAGCCGGCTGTAGTTGAGCTGGAACAGCCCCGCGAAACGCATCATGTTCGTCGTGCTGCGCGGCGCGAGGCCGTTGCCGAACACCGTCGCATCGTCCAGCGACAGGTGCGACCAGCGCACGTCCTGGTGCAGCGTCCAGATCGCATTCACGCGGTGTTCCAGCGTGTAGCCGAGCGACCATTGCTTCTTGCGGTAGTCGTTGAACGACGGATCGCCCATGTAGATGTCCTGCGACAGGCGGCCGTTCGGGTTCGGCAGTACGGTGCCCGACGCGGGCAGGAAGTTCGACGAAATGTCGCCGCTGTCCTGCAGGAACGTCGCGGCAACCGTCAGCGACGTATCGGCGTCCGGCCGCCAGCGGAACGACGGCGCGAGCGCGACGCGGCGATCGCCGTTCGGGCCCGTCACCGCGTTGCCGTCGCGCGCGACGCCGACGAAGCGGTACGCATACTTGCCGTCCGGATCGAGCGTGTCGCCGACATCGAGCATGACCTGCTTGCGCGCATCGTTGCCGATCTGCACGCCGGCCTCGCGCACGCGTTCGCCATCGGCGCGCTTCGTGTGCGCGTCGACGATCGCGCCGGGCTCGCCCGCGCCGTACAGCACCGACGTCGGGCCGCGCAGGATCGCGATCGAATCGATCGTGTACGGATCGACGCGCCAGTTCGCGATCACGGCCGTATTCGGCGCCGCCACGCCGTCGACGTACAGCGTCGGCGTGAAGCCGCGCAGCGCCGCATACCAGTCGGTCCGGCTGTCGGCGCCGAACGTCGAGAAACCCGGCACGTAGCGCAGCGCCTGGTTCAGGTCGGCCGCGCCGGTCATCTCGATCTGCCGCGCGGTGACGATATTGACCGTTTGCGGGATCTCGGCCACCGGCGTGTCGGTCTTCGTGCCGGCCGTGGTCCGCCGCCCGACGAGCCCGGCGGACGCGGCATCGGCGGTTCCTTGCACGTCGATTGCCGGCAGCACGGCCGCGGCGGCGCCTGCCTTCGCCGCCGCCGTGCCCGATGCCTGCGCCTGCGCGCCGCCCGCGACCGCCGCGCACAACGTCCCGCCCGCAACGATCGTCATGGTGCGCCGTATCGCGCCTGTCTGCGTCCGCATCGCTTCAATACTCCGTCGTGCTGTCCTGGCCCGTTCGGCCGGATCGACCGGCGCCGTGCGCCGGCGCCCGTCCCGGGATGTCGTGATGGTCGTGCCGGCGAAGTCGATCGCGCGCGCACCGGCATGCGCCGGCCCGCCGCGGCGCGCGCGGGCGCAGCGATCATACCGGGTGGATGTGACGCGGTGTTCGGGAAAATTCGTAGGCGTCGCCGGCAGGCACGACGCGAAGGGCGGCGCGCGCGTCCGGGCGCGTCGCAGACGACGGGCCGCGCCGGCATACGCGCTGCCCGCGGCGCCGGTATCGTCAGCGGCGACTCAGGTATTGTCCATGCGCCACCGGCGCGGACTGACGCCGGTCAGGCGCGTGAAGGTGCGCGAGAAGTGACTCTGGTCGGCGAACCCGCACGCCGCCGAGATCATGCTCAGCGGCATCTGCGGGTTGCGCAACCATGTCTTCGCCCGTTCGACGCGCTGCACGATCAGCCAGCGATGCGGCGGCATCCCGGCCGTCTGGTGAAACGCCTTGACGAAATGGCCGCGCGACAGGCCGCAGGCGCTCGCCACATCGGCGAGTCCGATTTTCCCGTCGAGGTGTTCGAGCAGCAGTTCCTTCGCCCGCTGCTCCTGCGACGGCGTGAGCTTGCCGGCCGACTTTTCCCGCCGCTCGCCGACGCCGCCGTACCGATGGGCGACGTGTGCCTGAAACGCCAGCCCCACATGATCGATGAAGAGCTGCGACGCCTGGTCGGGGCTAGACAGCGCCGGCAGCAACGCGCGGCCGAGCGCATGGATGATCGGGTCGTTCGCGCTGAGGTGAGGCGGCAGGTAGAGTTGCGGGCGTTGCCGGCCGCCGAGGTCGTCCACCGTCTCCTCCAGCGTATGGCGCGGCAGGTGGAAATGGAGGCAATCGAACGCGCCCTTGAGATCCGCCACCCAGTTGCGGTCGAGGTCGTGGATCGTCACGGTCCCCGCGTCGTACGGGACGAACGGCGCGCGGCGGCCGTCGAGCCACAGCTCCTGTTCGCCGAACGGGCGCAACTGCAGGACGATGAGATCCGAGTGCTCGGGCGTGTAGGGGGCGGTCAGCCCCATGTTCCTGCGCAGCGTCTTCAGCCGGCTGATGCCGACCTGCCCTTTCGGCAACGTCTGGGTAACGACGGTCTGCCGCACGTCGGCCGGCATGAAATCGGAGGTGGCGGTGTCTGACTGAGGCGCAGTCATCGGTTGACGCGAGCGGCGAATGACGAGGCTCGCCAGTCTAGCAAATCGCGGTGGGACGCGCTGCCCGTACCGCGCATGCGCTGGTATGATGCGCGAGCCCCTCCTCCCGGAACCCGCGATGAAGCTGTCATTCGAAGCGCTCGAGGCGCTGGACGCGATCGACCGCACCGGCACCTTTGCCGAAGCCGCGGAACTGCTGCATCGCGTGCCGTCCTCGCTGACCTACCTGGTGCAGAAACTCGAAAGCGATCTCGGCGTGGTGCTGTTCGACCGCAGCGGGCGGCGCGCGAAGCTCACGCATGCGGGACGCATCGTGGTCGAGGAAGGCCGACGCCTGCTGCGTGCGGCCGAGCAGCTCGAAATCAAGGCGCAGCGTGCGCAGCAAGGGTGGGAAACCGAAGTCCGCGTCTGCATCGACGAAATCCTGCCATTCGACGCGCTGTGGCCGTACGTGCACCGGTTCTACGCGCTCGGGATGGACACGCGGCTGCGACTGTCGACCGAAGTGCTCGGCGGCGCATGGGACGCGCTGATTTCGCGCCGCGCCGATCTGGTCGTCGGCGCGGCGGGCGACCCGCCGGAGCTGCCGGGCATCGTCGCGCGGCCGATCGGCTCGCTCAGGCACGTCTTCGCCGTCGCGCCGACGCATCCGCTCGCGTCGCTGCCCGAGCCGCTGCCGATGGCGTCGGTCGTCCAGTATCGCGGCGCGGTGATCAGCGATACGTCGCGCGAACTGCAACCGCAGTCGGTCGCGATCGACGCCGGCCAGCCGTATCTCGCGGTGCCGACGCTCGCGGCCAAGCTCGATGCGCAGTGCGAAGGGCTCGCGGTCGGCACGCTGCCGGAATGCATCGCCGCGCGCGCGATCGCCGACGGCAGGCTCGTCGCCCGCCAGGTGACCGGCATGCGCGACACCACGCACTGCTATCTCGCGTGGCGCGGTGACGAAGCAGGCCGCGCGCTGCACTGGTGGGTCGAGCAGCTCGACCGTCCCGACCTGGTCGAGCGCTTCACGGCGCCCGACAAATCGACCGGCTGATTCGTCCATTCACGGCCGGGGCTGGCGCGGGCAGCCATCCGTCCGACGCTTGACCGCGCACCCGTCATGCACGCCGCCGACCCGGCCTGCGCGCAACCGCACCATCCGCCTCACACCGCCCCCACCCGCCTCGATCGTTTCCTTTCAGATCGTTTAAGACGCCGCTCAGGACTTTCATCCGCGCGTCCCTTAACGTTGGAGTACGACGCCGACACGCGACAGCGCGCCGGCACGCCTCCACGACTCGCCGCGCGAGTACTCAAGGGAAACGCCAGATGACAGCCCAGACGAACGACGTGCCGATCGCGGACACGATCTTTTTCAACGGCAAGATTGCGACACAGGACGACAAGCGCTCGTTCGTCACCGCGCTCGCGGTGAAGGACGGCCGCGTGCTCGCCGCCGGCAACGAACACGACGTGATGCGCCACGCACGCGGCGACACGCCGCGCGTCGACCTCAACGGCCGCACCGCGATCCCGGGCCTGAACGATTCGCACCTGCACGTGATTCGCGGCGGCCTGAACTTCAACATGGAGCTGCGCTGGGACGGCGTGCCGTCCCTCGCGGACGCGCTCGACATGCTGCGCCGCCAGGTGCAGCGCACGCCCGCGCCGCAGTGGGTGCGCGTGGTCGGCGGCTGGAACGAGCTGCAGTTCGCCGAACGCCGTCTGCCGACGCTCGACGAAATCAACGCGATCGCGCCCGATACGCCGGTGTTCATCCTGCACCTGTACGACAGCGCGCTGCTCAACGGCGCGGCGCTGCGCGCGGTGGGCTACACGAAGGACACGCCGAACCCGCCGGGCGGCGAGATCCGGCGCGATCGCCACGGCAACCCGACCGGGATGCTGATCGCGCGGCCGAACGCCGGCATCCTGTATTCGACGCTCGCGAAAGGCCCGAAGCTCGGCTACGACGACCAGGTGAATTCGACGCGGCACTTCATGCGCGAACTGAACCGTCTCGGCGTGACGAGCGCGATCGACGCGGGCGGCGGTTACCAGGCCTACCCGGACGACTACGCGGTCATCATGGATCTCGCGAAACGCGGCGAGCTGACGATGCGCATCGCCTACAACCTGTTCACGCAGAACGCGAAGCAGGAGATCGAGGATTTCGCGAAGTGGGTGAAGATGACGAAGCCCGGCGACGGCGACGAATTCCTGCGCGTGAACGGCGCGGGCGAGATGCTCGTGTTCTCCGCCGCCGACTTCGAGGATTTCCTGGAGCCGCGCCCCGACCTGCCCGACACGCTCGAAGCCGAGCTGACGGCGGTGGTCCGCCTGCTCGTGCAGAACCGCTGGCCGTTCCGGCTGCATGCGACCTACGACGAATCCATCAGCCGCTTCCTGAACGTGTTCGAAGCCGTGAACCGCGAGATCCCGTTCAACGGGCTGCGCTGGTTCTTCGACCACTGCGAGACGATCTCGGACGCGAACATCGCGCGGATCGCCGCGCTCGGCGGCGGCATCGCGGTCCAGCACCGGATGGCGTTCCAGGGCGAGTACTTCATCGCGCGCTACGGCGCCGACGCGGCCATGCGCACGCCGCCGATCCGCGCGATGCTGGACGCCGGCCTGCCGGTCGGCGCCGGCACCGATGCGACGCGCGTCGCGAGCTACAACCCGTTCGTGTCGTTGTACTGGATGGTGTCCGGGCGCACCGTCGGCGGCACCGCGCTGTACGGCGAGCGCAACCGGCTCGACCGCATGGAAGCGCTGCGCCGCTATACCGTCGGCAGCGCCTGGTTCTCGAACGAGGACGACCACAAGGGCGCGCTGGTGCCCGGCCAGTACGCGGATTTCGCGGTGCTCACCGACGACTACTTCACGGTCGACGAGCCGCAGATCAAATACCTGTCGTCGGTGCTGACGGTCGTGAACGGCAAGGTCGTGCACGCGGACGAGGAATTCGCGCCGCTCGCGCCGCCGCCGCTGCCGGTCAGCCCCGCGTGGTCGCCGGTGGCCGAGTTCGGCGGCTACAGCCGCTATCGCCCGGTCGCGGCTGCCCGCGCCTGCATCGACAGTTGCGCGAACCAGTGCGGCGTGCACGGGCACGGCCATCTGGCCGCGTGGCGCAACGACGTGCCCGTGAGCGACCACAACGGTTTCTGGGGCGCGCTCGGCTGCAGCTGCTTCGCGTTCTAACGCCGGCCACCCGGCCGGTTTCCTTCGCCGAAACGCGACGGGCGGCGCCGCCGCTCGTCCGCCGTGCACCCATGTGTCGCGCGTGCCGCGCGCACCGCATGGATGCACACCCTTCCAGGCTGTGCCGATCCGATATCGGCGCGGCCCAACCCGTGCGTCGATCGTCTTCGGCGCCCGACCTACTCTTGGAGAATTGCAATGCCCACCGCTTCGGCCCAACCCGGCAAGTCGCTGATCAACCCGACCAATCACACGCTGATCATGATCGACTTCCAGTCGCAGATGTCGTTCGCGACCAAGTCGATCGATCCGAACCTGCTGCGCAACAACACGTCGCTCGTGTCGAAGGCCGCGAAGGAATTCAACGTGCCGACGATCCTCACGACGGTCGCCGAGAAGACCTTCTCCGGTCCGATGTACGAGGAAATCACGTCGGTCTTCCCCGAGGAAAAGCTGATCGACCGCACGTCGATGAACACCTGGGAAGATCCGCGCATCGCCGAGCGCGTGAACGCGATCGGCAAGAGCAAGATCGTGCTCGCCGGGCTGTGGACGTCGGTCTGCATCGTCGGCCCGTCGCTGTCGGCGATCGATCAGGGCTTCGAAGTGTATGTGATCGCCGATGCATGCGGCGACGTATCCGACGAAGCGCACGAGCGCGCGATGCAGCGCATGATCCAGGCCGGCGCGCGCCCGATGACGTCGCTGCAATACCTGCTCGAGCTGCAGCGCGACTGGGCGCGTACCGAGACGTATGCGCAGACCACGAAGACCGCCGTGCAACATGGCGGCGCATACGGCCTCGGCATCACCTACGCGAAGTCGATGTTCGGCGCGAGCGAAGGTCACTGACCGGTGTCGCGGGCGGCATGCCGCCCGCGAACGCCGCATGCTGCCGGCGGCGGCTGCGTCGCCGGCAGTGCCCTTGCCGGGCATCGCGTCAGCCGGTCGAACCGGGCGGACGCTTCATCTCCTTCCTGATCCGTACGATCGAGCCGAGCGGGGCATGCCCCGTCCCGGCCGGCGGGATCATCCTCCTTTCTTCCATCGCGCCCCGTTCGGTCGCGAACCCGCTCGTCGCCCGCGCCGGTTCGGGTTTGCCGCCGACGACCGGGCACACGTCATCGCTTCGACGCCGACGGACGCTCGGCGCAGCCACCGCACGGACGGCCGTATGAAGCCGCGTGCCGACGAATCCCGCTCGTCCGGCCGACGCACCATAGCGGGCCACGCGCGGGAAATGCGCTACATCGATACGAAAACCGGACGCTCGCGGCACCGGAGCCGGCTGGCTTCGTCCGGCCGCGAACGGCGCACGGGTATGCGCCGACGCAGGCCGCCAACGCGCTATTCCTGCCGGCGAATGACGGCGGGCAGCGCATAACGGCCGGCGCCCGCGATGGCGATCGTGCCGAACAGGATCAGCAGCATCCATGCGAATTGCCCGTCGCGCAGCGACCAGTCCGGATGGACGAACACCAGCGCGACGAGCGTGACGATCAACACCGGCAGCGCTGCAAGCCTCGTCCACACGCCGACGATCATGAAGACCGGGCAGACGACTTCGGCGAAGATCGCGAACAGGATCGACAGCGTCCGGCCGAGATGAAACGGATCCTCGATGGCGGCGGCTTCCGCCGTGTAGTGGATGAGCTTCGGCAGGCCGTGAACGGCGATCAGCAACAGACTGGCGGCAACCCGCAGGAACAGCAGGCCGAGATCGACGGCGTGGCGGGAAAGATTCGATTGGGCAGGATTCATGCGACGGGAAAAGGATGAGGTTCGGTTCGGCGCAAGGCCGCGGCGACGCGCGTGTCCGGCGTCGGGCGCGTGTTGCCGCGCTTGCGATGGACGGCGTCGCGCGACCCCGGCGCACGCGCGCGGCGGGCGCCGCATGCGTGCCGGCGAGTCGCCGACGCGTTCGTGCAATCTACGCGCGCCGCCCGCCGCTGTCCCGCTGTTGGTCCCGCCGATTGCCTGAAACGTTCTGAAGCGCGATACCGCGGCCGACGGGCGTGTCGTTACGACCCGCCCGAACGCGGTTCGGCTTCGGCCGCATCGAGTCCGATCGCGTGCGCGTCGGGCCACGTTTCCTGCACGGCCGTCTGCGCGGTTGCCGCGGCATGGACGGCCAGCAGCCGTGTGCGCGTGTCGACGGACACCGGCGGCGCATCCGGATCGCGCATCGCGTCGAGCGCCGCGCGCGCCCGTTCGCGGCACTCGTCGACGAGCGACAGCTCGAACAGGCAGGGCACCGCGACGGCCGCGAGCGCCATGCCGAGCGCGGTGTCGCCCTGTGCAGAGAACGCCCAGTCGAGCGCCTCGCGCAGATTGTCGAGTTCGCGCCGCACCGCATCGAGCCGCGTGCCGCCGTCGTCCGGCGCATCCGTGAACGACGTCAGGAAATAGTGTGCGTGCGCGCGTGCCGCCGCCTCGCACTCGCCGTGCGCGTCGAGCTGCTGCTGCGCATACGCGCGCGTGGTCGCGAGCAGCCGGTAGCGCGGCACCTCCTGCGCGGCGTCGAGGATCAGCAGCGACTTCGACACCAGGCCGGCGATCGTGTCGAGCAGCCGCGTGCCGGTCAGGCCGCGAGTCCCGACAACGCCGCGCACGGCCTCGATCGAAAACCCGCCGCGGAACACGCCGAGCCAGCGCAACAGCAGGCGCTCGTCGTCGTGGAGCAAGCGGTCGCTCCAGTCGTACATCGCACGCAGCGTCCGGTGGCGCGGCAACGCAGTGCGAAAGCCGCCGGTCAGCAGCCGGAAATGGTCGTCGAGGTGCGCGGCCAGCACGTCGATGCCGAGCACGGCGGCACGCGCCGCGGCCAGTTCGATCGCGAGCGGCAAGCCGTCGAGCCGGCGACAGACCGATGCCATCAGCGACACGCTGCGCGCATCGAGCGGGAAACGCGGGTCGGCCGCGCAGGCGCGCGCCGCGAACAGCTGCACCGCGCTCGCGCGCATCGCGTCGTCATCGTCTTCGCCCGGCACGTCGAGCGGCGGAACCGGGCAGACGCGCTCGCCGTTGATGCGCAACGCCTCGCGACTGGTCGCGAGCACGCATGCCCCGCCGGCCGCATCGGTCAGCGCGCTGGCGAGCTGCGCCGCCGAATCGAGCAGATGCTCGCAGTCATCCAGCACGAGCAGCATCCGGCGATGCGCGACGCGGGCGAGCACGGTCTCGAGCGTCGGCGATCCGGCCGGCTGCGCGACACCCAACGCAGCGGCCAGCGCCTCGGGAACGAAACGCGGGCACGCGACCGTCGCCAGCGACACGACGACCGTGCCGTCGGGAAACCGCGCACCGGCACGCGCGGCCGCCTCGACCGCGATGCGCGTCTTGCCGATGCCGCCCGCGCCGACCAGCGTCACGACGCGGGCAGCCTGCAGCGCGGCCAGGACGTCGGCCACCGCCTGTTCGCGGCCGAACAGCACGCTCGACACACTCGTGGCGCGCACCGCTGCGGTACGCACGGGCACCTCGCCGTCATCCTGTCGTGCGACGAGGCGATAACCACGGCCCGGCACCGTCACGATCAGGTTGCGATCGTCGGCCAGCGCCTTGCGCAGCGACGCGATGTGCACCTGCAGGTTGTTTTCCTCCACGACCGTGTGCGGCCAGACGCGCTGCATGATTTCGTCTTTCGAGACCAGTGCGCCGTTCGCCCGAATCAGCAACTCGAGAATGTCGAATGCGCGACTGCCGATACGCAGCAGCTTGCCGTTCGAACGGATTTCACGTCTGTCTAGAAAAACGTGAAGTGTTCCAATCCGGATCATGGGAATTTCTTGTGGATGACATTCAACGGCGCACAGTCGAAATCGCGCGCCGGTTTCGACTTCAATGCTACGGCATTTGCATGAATGAAAGATTCAAATTATTGAAATGAAGCGATCGAATTTTTTGAAATGACGCGCACCGACCCGGATGGCAGCCTGCCGCGGCGGGGCCGGCCCCGCCCCGCACACGCCGGCCTGCTTCATGCGCGAATGCCTCATTCATTCGTTAATGCATTTCCAATTCCCTGATGAAATGCATTTCAGGATGTTTTCAGGAAAATACAGCTTTTCGTCGTATCGAAACGAGCGGCCGTGGTTAATGGGTGGCCTGAATCGGCTCGCCAATTCTTTCAAATTCATTTCACCGCAGTCGGTATGTCGACAGGCAGCGCGTCACGCCCGCACCGGGCGCGACACGAACTGGTCGACCGCGGACGCGAGAACCATCTCGCGGCAATTCGCCGGACGTTTCGCGCCGCGCCACTGCGGCTTGTAGATCGCGTCGCCATGACGGATCTCGTGGCCGGTGAGCGCGCAGCGCCCGCGGGCGCGCGCCTTCGCGCTGATCCAGCGCTGCTCGTCGTAGCGGCAGTGCGTCGGGTCGCTCCACGACACCAGCACCGACGAATCGGTCTGCCGCTCGACGGCGACGATCGCGCTGTGGCGCCGCACGCTGCCGCTCGACGGCATCGAGACGTCGCCATGGCGACGGCTGCGCGGCGCGATCCAGCGGCCCGCATCGAGCGGCGGGCCCAGCAGCGTCATCGTGTGTGCCCAGCGGTTGAAGGCATCCATGTCGGCATCTCCAGGCAAATGTCGGGCGGTCCGGCGCGATCGGACCCGTTTGTGCCGCGACACGCGTCGTGCGCCGGCGCGCCCCGTGCGATCCACGGCAAGCGGACGGATCCCACGATAGCCACGCGCGGCTGAATAGTCCCGGTCGCGCGCTTAATCGATCTGCCGTGCGGTCGTCGCGGCCGGCCAACCGGCCGTGTTCATAACAATTCAGCCGTCATTCAGTACGGCGCGCAGTCCGCCGGGATAGGCTCCGGTCGGCATGCATTCGTCGGCATTGCGCGCCCTGCCGGGTGCGCAACGACCGGCGCGGGCCTGCTGCCAGGCGCCACGGCTGCGGCCGCCGCCTCGCCCGCCATTTCCCGCGGCGCCCCGGCGCCGCACCTATCAGGAGTTTCGATGGATTCCGTCAAGAACGACGTGGTGCCGTCGGCCCGCCGCCGCGACATGCTCGTGGCCGGCGCGACCGCCGTCGCCGCAGCCGCCCTGCCGGCCGCGGCTGCCGCGGCCGCCACGCCCGCCCGCGCCGCCTCTTCCCCCCACGCTGGAGCACACACGATGAACACGATCGTCACGAAGGACGGCACGCAGATCTACTTCAAGGACTGGGGCACCGGCCGCCCGGTCGTGTTCTCGCACGGCTGGCCGCTGTGCGCGGATGCCTGGGACGCGCAGATGCTGTTCCTCGTGCAGCACGGTTATCGCGTGATCGCGCACGACCGCCGCGGCCACGGCCGTTCGAGCCAGCCGTCGCGCGGCAACGACATGAACACGTACGCGGACGATCTCGCCGCGCTGCTCGACGCACTCGACGTGCGCGACGCAACGCTCGTCGGCCACTCCACCGGCGGCGGCGAAGTCGCGCGCTACATCGGCCGTCATGGCACGAAGCGCGTGGCGAAGGCCGTGCTGATCGGCGCCGTGCCGCCGCAGATGGTGAAGTCGCCGACCAATCCGGGCGGCCTGCCGATGGACGTGTTCGACGGTATCCGCAAGAACGTCGCGGAGAACCGTTCGCAGTTCTACAAGGATCTCGCGGTGCCGTTCTTCGGTTTCAATCGCCCGAACGCAAAGGTGTCGCAGGGCACGATCGACGCGTTCTGGTCGCAGGGGATGATGGGCGGCATTCACGGCCAGTACCTGTGCGTGAAGGAGTTCTCGGAAGTCGACTACACCGAGGACCTGAAGAAGTTCGACGTGCCGACGCTCGTGCTGCACGGCGACGACGACCAGATCGTGCCGATCGACGATTCGGCCCGGCTGTCGTCGAAGATCGTCAAGCATGCGGTGTTGAAGGTGATCGAGGGCGGCTCGCACGGCATGTGCGTCGTGAGCGCCGATCGCATCAACGCCGAGCTGCTCGCGTTCCTGCAGGCGTAAGCGCGCCGTCCGTCGCGGCGGCGCGCATGCCGCCGCGGCGGACGCCGCCCATGCGCCGTTCAGGACTTTTCAGGAAATTTCAGATCGCCCGGTGCGGCGCTCACGGCGTCCGCACCGGGCGCAGCAGGATGCCGAGCAGCGCGCCGGCGAGCGCGAACGCCATCGCCACGCGGAAGTTGTCGGCCAGCGCGAGCGTCGTGGCCTGCACGCGCACCGCGCGATCGACGAGCGCATAGGCCGCCTGGTTGCCCGTCGCGAACGTGGCGCCATGCGCGACCAGCGACGCCGCGCCGGCCCGCAGCCGTTCGAGCGTTTCCGGATCCGACAGCGACACATGCAGACCGACGAGATTCGAATGGGTAGCCTCCCTGATCCGCTGAACCACCGCGATCGCCGTCGTACCGAGCTGCCCGCTCAGCAGGCGCGTCGCCTGCACGACCGCGCCGAACGTCAGCGCATGCTCGGCCGTCACGTGCTTGCCGAAGAAGAAGATGACCGACGTGAGCGCCATCGTCTGACCGAGCGCCTGCAACAGTTGCGACGGAATGAAGTCGGGCTCGGCCCAGACCGGCGTGAGCCGCGACCCGAGCGCGAACGCGATCGCCACCATCGCGAAGCCGGCGACGATCAGCCGGCGCGGATCGACCCGTTGCAGCAACAGCGCGACGCACGGCGCGAACAGCAGTTGCGGGATCGCGATCCAGCGCAGCGTATCGCCGATCTGCAACGGCCGCAGGCCGTACGTGCTGGCGAGGAACAGCGACGGGATGAAGCTCGTGTTGAGCACGGTGAAGCGCACGAGGCCGACGAGCACGATCAGCAGCGCGATGTTGGGCCGTGTGAGGTAGCCGAGGTCGAGCCCCGCCCGCGGCGAAGCGAGTTCATGGATCAGGAACGCGGCGATCATCAGGATGCCGGCAGCCAGCAGCGCGACGATCAGCGGCGACTGCAGCCAGAACAGCCGCTCGCCCTGGTCGAGCGCGATGCACAGGCACGCGAAGCCGCCCGCGCCGAGCAGCATCCCGCGCGCGTCGACGCCGGACGCGAAGCGCTTGATCGGCTCGTCGCCGAGCGACAGCATCAGGCACGCGATGAACGGCACGGTCAGCGCCGCGTTCTGCCAGAACAGCCAGCGCCAGCTCAGGTGTTCGCTGTACCAGCCTTCGAGCGTGGCCGACAGGTTCAGCGACATCTCCAGATTCATCGCATACGCGGCGATGCCGAACGGAATCAGCCGCGGCGGCAGCGTGCGCACGACGAAGCCGACCGTCAGCGGCACGAACACGCCGGACGCGAGCCCCGCGACCGCCTGGCACACGATGAACGCGCCGAACCGCGTGCAGAGCGGCAGCACGCTTTCCGCGCCGAGAAACACGACGGCGCCCGCGACCAGCACGCGGCGCGTGCCGAACATGAAGGCCGCCGCGATCGCGAGCGGCCCGACGAACATCTGCGACGCGGTAAACGCGGTGTTGATCCACGCGCCTTCGTCGACGCCCACGCCCAGCGCGCCGCGCACGTCGGCCAGCCCGAGCGACGTGATGCGCGACGTCAGCGTCGCGATGATCGCGCCCAGCAGCACGGCCGCGATCGCGGCGATCGACCGAAACGTCGGAATGTCGGAGGCCGGCCCCGCGGCCGGCGCCGGCACGGCACGGCCGGTGGCGAACGTCGTGTTCATCGTCGAGCGGCTCCCGCCTGTCAAGCTGGCGCAAGCATAACGCGGTGCGTCGAATCCTGCCCGTACGATGGAGTTGGCCGATCATGACCCCACCCCCACCCACCCCCGCGCCGTCGCCCGCCGGGCCCGCGCGTTCCCGAAAGCCGGCCATCGTCGCGATCGCCGCGATCGCGCTGCTGCTCGTCGCCTTGCTCGTGTACGAGTTCGACGCACGCGATCGCGGCACCGACGACGCGTACGTGACCGGCCACCTGCACGTGATCTCGCCGCGCGTCGCCGGCACGGTCGAACGTGTGCTCGTCGACGACAACCAGTTCGTGCACGCGGGCGACGCGCTCGTGCAGATCGACCGGCGCGACTTCGACGTGCGCGTCGCCGCGCAGCGCGCACGCGTCGCCCAGGCGCATGCCGATGCGAGCCGCGCACACGCGCTGATCGAGCAGGCGGACGCGGCGCTCGTATCGGCGCACGCCGATGCCGACAAGGCCGAACTCGATTACGCGCGTGCACGCGAGCTGACCCGCGAGACGCCGCGCGGCCTGTCGAGGCAGGGGTTCGATGCGGCCGATGCCGCACGCAAGTCCGCCCGCGCGCGCGTCGCGGCGGCCGACGCGCAACGGCGCAGCGCCATCGCCGCCGCTCAGGCCGCCGACGCGGCGTCGAGCCAGAACGACGCCGAGTTGCGCGACGCGCTGCTGCAGCTCGGCTATACGGCGGTCGTCGCGCCGTCGGATGGCTACGTCGGCAAGAAGACCGTCGAGACCGGCGAGCATGTCGCGCCCGGCCAGGCGCTGCTCACGCTGGTCGAGCCGCATCCGTGGATCGTCGCCAATTTCCGCGAGACGCAGCTGCGGCACGTGCGCGTCGGCGACGCCGTGCAACTGCGCTTCGATGCGCTGCCGGCGCGCGCGTTCAGCGGCCGCATCGACAGCCTGTCGCCCGCGACCGGCGCGCAGTTCGCGCTGCTGCCGCCCGACAACGCGACCGGCAATTTCACGAAGGTCACGCAGCGCGTACCGGTGAAGATCCTGCTCGATGGCCCGGCCGCGACGGAGCCGCGCATCCGGCCCGGGTTGTCGGTCGTCGTCACGCTGCAACCCGCCCGCGAATCGCGATGAAGCGCGCCTTCGCCCTGCTCGCCGCGAGCCTGCTGGCCGCATGCTCGATTGCGCCGCAACCGCTCGCCCCCGTGCCGGTCGGACACGACGGGTTCCGCCATGTCGACCCGTCGACCGATGCGCGTGCGCCATCGCTCGATACGTGGCCCGCCCGGTTCGGCGACCCGCGGCTCGGCCGCCTCGTCGACGCCGCGCTCGCGCACAATCTCGATATCCGCGCGGCGGCCGCGCGCGTCGACCAGGCGCAGGCGCTGCTCGGCGTGCGCGAGGCCGCGCTGGCGCCGACCGTGCGCGTCGACCCGTCGTTCAGCCGTACGCGCGTATCCGGCACGGTCGACAACGCGCTGCCGAAGCGCACGATGCACAACTGGTCGGTTCCGCTCGCCGCGCGCTACGAAGTCGATCTATGGGGCCGCTTGCGCGGCGATACCGATATCGGCGAACAGAACGTGCTGCAGGCGGCGGCCGACCGCGATGCGGTGCGTCTGCGGGTGGCGACCGAAGTCGCGGCCGACTACCTGACGCTGCGCTACGTCGACGACGATCTCGTGACGCTCACCCGCGCGATCGGGCTGCGGCGCACCGCGCTCGACGTGATCGCCGCTCGCGTGCGGGCCGGCGCGGCGAGCGATCTCGACGGGCTGCGCGCGTCGGCCGATCTCGATACCGCGCATGCCGATCTCGCGGAGAGCCGCCGGCTGCGCGAGAACCTCGTCGACGCCATCGCGGTGCTGACCGGCGTGTCGCCGACCGCGTTCGACATCGACATGGCCGCCGTGCCCGTGCAGGTGCCCGATGTGCCGGCCGGGCTGCCGTCCGCGCTGCTTGCCCAACGCCCGGACGTATTCGCGGCGGCACGGCGTGCCGACGCGGCGTCGCTCGAGCTGGGCATCGCGCGCACCGCGTGGCTGCCGACGCTCACGCTGACCGCCGACGGCGGTTTCGCCACCCGCGACCTGCGGTCGTTTCTCGACCGCAACAGCTCGCTGTGGAGTCTCGGCGCGAACGTCGCGCTGACGGTGTTCGACGGCGGCAAGCGCGACGCCGCGGTGGCTGCCGCGCGAGCCGGCACGGACGTCGCCGACGCCAACTATCGCGCGGCCGCGATCGGCGCGTTGCGCGACGTGCAGGATGCGCTCAACGACATCGCCGCGCAGAAGGAACGGATCGCGCGCTACAACCACGCGGCGCACGCGACGGACGCCGCGGCGCGGCTGTCGCTGAGCCGTTACGCGCACGGTTACGTCAGCTATCTGGAAGTCATCGACGCCGATCGCGATGCGCTGAATGCGCGACGCCAGCTGATTCACAGCCGGCAGGCGCTGGCCGTCGCGACGGTGACCCTCGTCCGCGCGCTGGGCGGCGGGTGGACGCCGCCGGCGCGCGCCGGCCGGGACGGGTGGCGCGACGCGACGCGGGCCGACGCGCGATGAATGCATCGAACGGCCCGCGCGCGCGTCACGCGCCCGCGAGCCGATGCGCATCCTCGCCGAGAAACCGGTGCACGAAGGTCACGGCCATCGCGCCTTCGCCGACCGCCGACGCGACGCGCTTGACCGATCCCGATCGCACGTCGCCGGCCGCGAACGATCCCGGCACGCTGGTTTCCAGGTGGTACGGCCGCCGCTCGAGCGGCCACACGCGCTCGAACGCCGGACAGTCGTACAGGTCGCCGCCGGTGACGAGATAACCGCCCGGATTGCGGATGATGTCGGTGTCCTTCGCCCAGTCGGTATTCGGCGCGCCGCCGATGCACACGAACAGGCGCGTGGCCGGCAGCCGTTCGAGCGTGCCGTCCGCCGAGCGAAGCTCGATCGCGTCGAGCCAGCCGTCGCCGTGCAGCGCGGCGACGCTCGACCGGTAGCGGACCTCGATGTTCGGCGTGCGCTCGATCCGGTCGATCAGGTAGCGCGACAGCGTGTCGGCGAGCGACGCGCCGCGCACGAGCATCGTCACCTGGCGCGCATGCCGCGCGAAATTCATCGCGGCCTGGCCGGCCGAATTGCCGCCGCCGACGATGAACACCTGCTCGCCCGCGCACATCGGCGCTTCGCTCGACCCGGCGCCGTAGAACAGCCCCGCATTGAGAAACGCCGGCTCCTCCGGCAGCCCGAGGCTGCGATATTCGATGCCGGTCGCGCAGATGTTCGCGCGCGCGACCAGGATCGACCCGTCGGCGAGCTCGACGCGAATCTTGCCGTCCACGAACGTCGCATGCACGCCCTCGCGCATCGTCAGCAGCTCGACGCCGAACTTCACCGCCTGCTCGCGCGCGCGTTCCGCGAGCTCCGCGCCCGGGATGCCGTCGGGGAAGCCCATGTAGTTCTCGATCAGCGAACTCGTGCCGGCCTGCCCGCCGATCGCGCCGCGCTCGATCACGACCGCGCGCAGCCCTTCGGACGCCGCGTAGACCGCCGCCGACAGCCCGGCCGGCCCCGCGCCGTAGATCGACACGTCGTATTCGACGAAGCGCGGGCGCGCGACCCAGCCGAGCCGTGCGGCGATTTCGGCCAGGGTCGGCTGGTACAGGCGCGACCCGTCCGGAAAGATCACGACCGGCAGCCGGATGTCGCGCAGCGGCGCGATGCCGAGCACCTGCGCGCAGTCGGCGTCGGATGTCAGCTCGCACCAGTCGTACGCAATCATGCGCCGCTGCAGGAAATCGCGGATCGCATACGCGTCCCTGCTGCGCGGCAGGCCGACGATCCGCACGTGTTGCGGTTGATCCATGAGCGCCTCCCGATGATGTCGATGTCGGATGCGGCCCGGCCGGTGCCGCGGCCGGACGCATTCGCGACTGTACGCCGCCGGCGCGGGCCGCGCGGGCCGCTTCATGACAATTAAGGTCCGGCCGCGACGCGACGCTGCACAATGCCGCATCCCCTCCCGCTTGCGGCCTCGTGCCGGCCGCGCCGCAAGCGTCGCTCCCGCGCCGGCATCGGAGCGCAAGATGGCCAACGCCTGTACGCATCTCGACGAAGCACGCGTGTTCGACACCGACAAGGACGACTGTGAGGCATGCGTCCGATCGGGCAGCCGCTGGGTGCATTTGCGGATGTGCCTGATCTGCGGGCACGTCGGCTGCTGCGACTCGTCGCCGAATCGCCACGCGAGCCGGCATTTCCGTGAAACCGGCCACCGGCTCGTCCGCTCGATCGAGCCCGGCGAGCGCTGGATCTGGTGCTACGCGGACGAAGTCGTCGCCGGCGAGGTTCCGTCATGACGCGGCGCGCGGGGCCGCCGCGCCACGGCGCGCCCGTCATCCGCCCCGCGCGCCGCATCCCGGCCGAGCCAGGGCCGGACACCGTTCAGAACGTTTCAGCGCCGCTTAAGGCAATGGTCGCGGCCTCTGCGTAGACTGCGTTCATGAGCTGCCGCGCAGGACGGCGCTTGCGCCCGTTATCGACTGCTGGAGTGACACCATGATCCCCGTCGCCAATCACCGCCGCGCCGCAACCCGGTCGCGGCCGCATCGGGCGGCCGCGCACGGCCGACCCGCATCGTCCGGCGTTGCCGCGCACCGCATCGCTTGCGGCGCACCGCGTCGCGTGGAGCGCGCATGAAGCACAAACGACTCTGGTTCGGCACGGCCGGCGTGGCGATCGCGGGCATCGCGGTCGCGATCGGCATCATGGTGCGGCCGTCGATCGCGCCGATCGATCCGCCCGCCCCCGCTTCGTTCGATCCGCAGCTGGTGCGCGCCGGCGCGCGCGTCGTCGCGCTCGGCGACTGCATCGTGTGCCACACCGCGAAGGACGGCAAGCCGTTCGCGGGCGGGCTGCCGCTCGCGACGCCGTTCGGCACGATCTATGCGACCAACATCACGCCGGATGCCGAAACGGGGATCGGCCGCTGGTCGCGCGACGCATTCGCCCGTGCGTTGCGCACCGGCATCGGACGCAACGGCCAGCCGCTGTACCCGGCGTTTCCGTACATTCATTTCACGCGGATGTCGGACGACGACATCGCCGCGGCGTACGCGTACCTGATGACGCGTGAGCCGGTACGTGCGACGGCGCCCGCGAACGACCTGATATTTCCGCTGAACTTCCGGCCGCTGGTCGCGTTCTGGAACGTGCTGTTCCTGCGCGCGGGCGCGTATCGACCGGACCCCGCGCAGTCCGCGCAATGGAATCGCGGCAGGATGCTCGTCGACGGGCTCGGCCACTGCGCGTCGTGCCATTCGCCGCTGAACGCGATCGGCGGCGAGCAGCGCGGCCGCGCGTTCGACGGCGGTATCGTCGACGGCTGGGAAGCGCCGCCGCTCAATGCGCTCGGCCAGGCCGCACGGCCGTGGACGCAGGCGCAGCTCGTCACCTACCTGCGTACCGGCCGCGCGAGCGAGCATGGCGCGGCGGCCGGGCCGATGCTGCCGGTCACGCGCGACCTCGCGACGGTGCCGGTGGAGGACGTGGAGGCGATCGCCGCGTACATCCTGTCGATCCAGAAGCCGGCGAATGCGCGTGCGGCCGCGAACCCGGTCGAACGCGCCGCGACGACGCCGGCCGCGCGGCGCGGCGCGGTGCTGTTCCAGGCGTCGTGCGCGCAGTGTCACGGGCCGGCCGCGCCGATGCAGTCGATCGGCGAGCGGCCGACGCTCGCGTTCAGCACGGCCGTCAACGCCGATACGCCGCGCAACGCGATCCAGATGATGTTCAACGGGATCGGCTGGCACGGCGAGGACACGCTGAACTACATGCCGTCGTTCATCGACCAGTACGACGACGCGCAGATCGCCGATCTCGCCGCGTACGTGCGCGAGACCTATACCGACCGTCCCGCCTGGTCGGGCGTCGACGCGATGGCCGCGAAGCTCAGAAAAGAGGACACCGCACGATGATTACCCTCACCGTCAACGGCGTGCGGCACACGCTGGACATCGATCCGTCCACGCCGCTGCTGTACGCGCTGCGCAACGACCTGCACCTGCACGGCGCGAAATTCGGCTGCGGCCTCGGACAATGCGGCGCCTGCACCGTGATCGTCGACGGCAAGCCGACCTTCTCGTGCCTGATGCCGGTGGCCGCGGTCGGCGCGCGCGGCGTGCGCACCATCGAAAGCCTCGGCACCGCCGAGCATCCGGGCCCGCTGCAACGCGCGTTCATCGAGCACCAGGCCGCGCAGTGCGGCTACTGCATCGCCGGGATGATCATGCGCGCGCAGGCACTGCTCGAACGCAATCCGAAGCCGACCGAACAGGAACTGCGCACGCACATGGAACCGAACCTGTGCCGCTGCGGCACGCACATGCGGATTCTCGCGGCGGTGCGCTCGGTCGCGGGGCTGCCGGCCCCCGAACCCGCGTCCGCTCCCGTCACGATCAGCAAGGGGCTGTGATGAATTCCCACGACGACATCGACGAAGGCCGCCGGCACTTCATCGTCTCCGGCGCGCTGTTCGTCGCGTTCAGTCTCGCGCCCGCGTCGCGCGCGGCCGCGCAGTTGATGATCGCCGACGAAGGCGCGGCCGTCCACGTGGCGAAAGCCACCCAGGCGCTCGCCGGCAGCCTGAAGACCAATCCGCTGCTCGACGCGTGGGTCAAGATCGCGCCCGACGGCAAGGTCACCGTGTTTACCGGCAAGGTCGAGCTCGGCACCGGCGTGCGCACCGCGCTGCTGCAGGTGGCCGCCGAGGAACTCGACATGAAGCCGTCGCTGATCACGTTCCTGACGGCCGACACCGGCGCGTCGCCGGACGAAGGACTGACCGCCGGCAGCCATACCATGGCCGACAGCGGTTCCGCGCTGCTGAACGCGACCGCGCAGGTGCGCGCGCTGCTGGTGGAAGGCGCCGCGAAACGCTTCGGCGTCGATCCGCGCGTGCTGACGACCGCCGACGCGGTGATCAAGGCGCCCGACGGCCGCACGATGACCTACGGCGACGCGATCCGCACGGTCGACCTGCACCGCAACGCGGCCCCCACGTCGCCGCTGAAGAACCCGGCGACGTTCGCCGTGATCGGCACGTCGCTGCCGCGCGTCGACATCCCGAACAAGGTCACGGGCGGCATCAGCTACGTGCAGGACATGCAGTTGCCCGGCATGCTGCACGCGCGCGTCGTGATGCCGCCGGTGTACGACGCGAAGCTGCTGTCGTTCGACGAAGCCGCGATCCTGAAGCTGCCCGGCGTCGTGCGCATCGTGCGCAACGGCAGCATGCTTGCGGTGGTCGCACAGGGCGAGTGGCAGGCGGTGGTCGCGCAGCGCGCGCTCGCGGCCGCCTGCCGCTGGTCGCCGGGCCGCCAGCTGCCCGAGCGCGGCACCGTCCATCAGGAGCTCAAACGGATTTCGACGCAGCGCATCGAAATCGCGAACACGCATGCGCCAACCGCGCCGGCCGTGAAGACACTGAACGCGACGTTCCTCAAGAATTACCTGATGCACGGGTCGATCGGACCGTCGTGTTCGGTCGCGCATCTCGATAACGGGATGATGACGGTGTGGACCCACTCGCAGGGCGTCTATCCGCTGCGCGACGCACTCGCCGAGATGCTGTCGATGCCGAAGGCGAGCGTGCGCTGCATTCACACCGAAGGGTCCGGCTGCTACGGGCACAACGGCGCGGACGACGCGGCGGCGCACGCCGCGCTGATCGCGGCCGCGATGCCGGGCAAGCCGATTCGCGTGCAATGGATGCGCGAACAGGAACACACGTGGGACCACTTCACGCCGGCGATGGTGACGGAGGTCAGTGCATCGCTCGATGCGGGCGGCCGCATCGTCGACTGGAACTATGCGTTGTGGAGCAGCTCGCACAACGAACGGATCGTCAACGCGGGCCGGCTGCTGCCCGCGCGCATGCTCGAGCCGCCGTTCGTGCCGGCGCCGTCGACGCCGATGCTGCAACCGGAGGGCGGCGGCGACCGCAACGCGATCCCGCTGTATGCGCTGCCGAACCAGCACATCGTCAACAATTTCTCGCCGACGATGCCGCTGCAAACGTCCGCGATGCGTTCGCTCGGCGCGCACACCAATGTCTGGGCGATCGAAAGCTTCATGGACGAACTCGCGCACGCGGCCGGCGTCGATCCGGTCGAATTCCGGCTTCGTCACATGGAAGACCATCGCGCGCGACAAGTGATCCAGCTCGCCGCGAAGCACTTCGGCTGGCCCAGGCCGCCGCGTGCGCGCAATCGCGGCGTCGGCTTCGCGTTCGGCAAGTACAAGAACCTGATGGCATACGTCGCGATCGCGGTCGAGGTGTCGGTCGTCCCGGAAACGGGCCAGGTGACGCTCGAACACGCGGAAGCGGCCGTCGATGCAGGCCAGATCGTATCGCCGGACGGCATCCGCAACCAGATCGAGGGCGGCATCGTGCAGGCCGCGAGCTGGACGCTGTACGAGGCGCTGAAGTACGACACCGAGCGCATCCGCAGCTTCGACTGGAGCAGCTACCCGATCCTGCGCTTTTCGGCCGCGCCGCAAAGCGTGAAGGTTCACCTGGTCAATCGTCCCGGCGCGCCGTTTCTCGGCGCGGCCGAGGCGTCGATGGGGCCGACCGCCGGCGCACTGGCCAACGCGATCTTCGACGCGACCGGCCAGCGCCTGCGGGAAATGCCGTTTGCCGGCGACGCGCTGCGCAAGCGCATCGACGCCTGACGGCCCGATCAACGACACGGCGCCGGCACGCCCCGGCGCCGCAAGCCGACAGGCTGGAGAACCCCGACGATGGACACCTTGCTTTCGATGCGCGTCTTCACGCGCATCGTCGAAACCGGCAGCTTCACGCGCGCATCCGACACCACCGGCCTCACGACGCCGCGCGTGTCCGCCCTGCTGAGCGGGCTCGAGCAGCATCTCGGCTGCCGGCTGCTGAACCGCACCACGCGCCGGATCTCGCTGACCGAGGACGGCCAGGCGTACTACGAACGCTCGGTCGCGGTGCTCCGCGAGATCGACGACATGGAGGCCTCGGTATCGCAGGCCCGCAACGTGCCGCGCGGCCGGCTGAAGGTGAACCTGCCGCCGGCCATGGCCAAGCAGATCATGGTGCCCGCGCTGCCGGCGTTTCTCGCCGCCCATCCGGGCATCATGATCGAACTCGGCGTGACCGATCGCCAGATCGATCTCGTCGGCGAAGGCGTCGACTGCGTGGTGCGCATCGGCGCGCTCGACGATTCGGGGATGATCGCCCGGCGGATCGGCAGCCTGACCACCTGCACGTGCGCGTCGCCCGCCTATCTCGCGCAGTTCGGCGAGCCCGCCACCGTCGACGATCTCGCGCAGCACGTCGCGGTCAGCCACATCTCGGCCGACACCGGGCGGCCGCGCCCGTGGGACTACGTCGTCGACGGCGAGCCGCGCGTCATGCAGATGTGCGGCACGGTCGCGGTCAACGATGCGGACAACTACATCGCGTGCGGCGTCGCGGGCATCGGGCTGATCAAGACGTCGCTGTACCTGGTCGAGCCGTACCTGCAGTCGGGCCGGCTGCGCGAAGTGCTGACCGACTTCAACGCGCCGCCGCGCCCGATCTCGGTGCTGTATCCGCCCAACCGGCACGTCCCGGTCAAGCTCAAGGTGTTCGTCGACTGGCTGGCCGGCCTGTTCGCGCAGATTCCGACGCTGCAGGGCCAGCGCGGCTGAACGCACGCGTTCCGGCACCTTTGCGCGGCACGCAATGCTCGATTGCGTGCCGGACCCATTCCGCGCCGGCCGCCCGGTCAATAGCATTCACGGTATCGCGGCCGGTTACGTCGCCGCCCTGTTTCCTTCCCGGAGCCGACCATGTCAACGGATACCCCCCCGCTCGCCTCGCCCGCACCCGCGGTCAAGCTCACGCAGGCGCTCATCCTGCTGTTCGCGTTCAGTTGCGGCGCGATCGTCGCGAACCTGTACTACGCGCAACCGATCACCGAACTCATCGCCCCCGGCCTGCACATGTCGAGCGGCGCGGCGAGCCTGATCGTGTCGCTGACGCAGATCGGCTATGCGTTCGGGCTGTTCTTCATCGTGCCGCTCGGCGATCTGCTCGAAAACCGCAAGCTGATGATCGTCACGGCCGTCGTGTCGATCGCGAGCCTCGCGGCCGCCGCGGTCGTCCGCACGCCGGGGCTGTTCCTCGCGGTCTCGCTGCTGATCGGCTTCAGCTCGGTGGCGGTGCAGATCCTCGTGCCGCTCGCCGCGCATCTGGCACCGGACCACTCGCGCGGCCGCGTCGTCGGCACGATCATGAGCGGGCTGCTGCTCGGCATCCTGCTCGCCCGGCCGCTGTCGAGCGTCGTGGCCGACGCGTTCGGCTGGCGTGTCGTGTTCGCGGGCGCCGCCGTGGTGATGACGCTCGTCACGGCCGTGCTCGCGCTGACGATGCCGTCGCGTCAGCCCGACCATCGCGCCACCTATTTCGCGCTGATCGGCTCGCTGCTGCATCTCGTGCGCACGATGCCGGTGCTGCGCCATCGCGCGTTCTACCAGGGCCTGATGTTCGCGTCGTTCAGCCTGTTCTGGACCGCCGTGCCGGTCGAGCTGACGCGTCACTACGGGCTGTCGCAATCCGCGATCGGCCTGTTCGCGCTCGTCGGCGCGATCGGCGCGACGTCGGCGCCCGTCGCGGGCCGTCTCGCGGATGCCGGCCACACCGTGCGCGCCACGCTGATCGCGCTGGTCGCCGGCACGCTGGCGTATGCGAGCGCACCGGTTCACGGCGCCGGCGTGTACGGCCTCGTCGTCACCGGCATCGTGCTCGACTTCGCGGTGCAGATGAACATGGTGCTCGGCCAGCGCGAGATCTACGCACTGCACGCGGCGAGCCGCAACCGGCTGAACGCGCTCTACATGACGAGCATCTTCGTCGGCGGCGCGGCCGGCTCCGCGCTCGCGAGCCCGCTGTACGAGCATGGCGGCTGGTCGCTCGTCGCGGCCGTCGCGGCGGCGTTCCCGCTCGTCGCGCTCGCCCATTACGTCGCGATCGGCCGCCCGCACGCGCGACGTCACGCGCACGCGTGAACCGCCGCCGACGGCGCGGCACCGCGCGGTCGGCCTGTCACACGGCATCGTTACCGCGCGGTCCTGACCGCGCCCATCCTCACCCATGAAGGAGTCCTCATGTCTTCCCTGCTCGCTCCGTACGACCTGCGCGGCCTCGCGCTGCCCAACCGCGTCGTGATGGGCCCGATGACGCGCTCGCGCGCGCCGTCGCGCGGCCTGCCGACCGAACTGATGGCCGAGTACTACGCGCAGCGCGCGTCCGCCGGCCTGATCGTGACCGAGGCGACCAACGTCAGCGCCGCGTCCGCGGCATTCGAGCTGACGCCGGGGCTCGTCGACGACGCGCAGGCCGCCGGCTGGAAAAAGATCACCGACGCGGTCCATGCGAACGGCGGACGCATCTTCGCGCAGCTGTGGCACGGCGGCCGGGTCAGCTCGCTGACGCTGCTCGGCGGTGCCGCGCCGTTGTCGCCGTCCGGCGTCAACGACGATCTCGAACAGTTGCAGGTCTGGGCGCAGTTGCAGAACGGCTATTACACGAAGATTCACGCGACGCCGTCGCGCGCGATGACGACCGCCGAGGTCGTCGACGCCGTGGACGAATTCCGCCGCGCGGCGGCGCGTGCGATGGCGGCCGGCTTCGACGGCGTCGAGATCCATGCGGCGAACGGTTATCTGCCGCACCAGTTCCTGTCGTCGACGCTGAACCGCCGCGACGATCGTTACGGCGGGTCGGTCGCGAACCGCGCGCGCTTTCTGGAGGAAATCGTCGCGGCGGTCGGCGGCGTGATGCCGCTCGCGCGTGTCGGCGTGCGCATCTCGCCGTACGCGAAGTACAACAACGTGCGCGATGCCGACCCGGATGCGACGCTGGCCTACGTCGGCCGCATGCTCGACGAAGCCGGCGTGGCCTATCTGCACGCGGCCGACACCAACGGCTGGAGCGGCGAGCCCGACCTGCCGCGGATCGTCGAGCATGCGCGCCGGTCGTTCGGCGGCACGTTGATCGTCAACGGCGGCATTGCGCCCGATGCCGCGCAGGCGCTGATCGACGCGGGCGACGCCGATCTCGTCGCGTTCGCGCGTGCCTACATCGCGAATCCGGATCTCGTCGAACGCATTGCCGCGCGCGCACCGCTCGCCGAGCCGAAAGCGGCCGGCTGGTACGGCGGCGATCGCGCCGGATATGTCGATTACGCGCGGTACGACGCGGCAGGCGCGCACGCATGAGCGGCGTATCGGCCGCCGCGCCCGCACCGCGGCCCGCGCAGGCGGCCGGCGCGGCGCCGGCCGCCCGCCGTCAACCGTCGTTCCAGCGCGCGCCGAGCACGCGCCCGCAGAAATTCGGCCGGTAAAATTCCGCATCGAAGCGTTCGAGCACGTCCGCGCTCCATGTGCCGAACGTCGACGGCGCCCGATGTTCAACGCCGCGCGCGACCGCTTCGAGGAAGGCTTCCGCGAAACCGCCGTCGCGCGGGTAAGCGGCGAGCAGCGCGTCGCGCTCCTGCAGCGTGTACGCGTCGAAATCGGTTGCCATCAGGTCCGTCGAGACGGCCGCCGCCAGCGCGCGCGCGAGCGGCGATACGCGGGCGGCCACGCCCGGCGTGGTATGCAGCGCGATCGCATACCACACGTCGTCGCGCATGCGCCGCGGCCGGCGATGCCGAAGCAGCAGCGCGCGCGCCGCATCCGCGCCGTCGACTTCGTATCGCGCGGTCGAACGGCAGTACGCGTAACTCAACCCCATGTTGGCGTACATCGCGGCCACGAACAGCGCATCGGCGTCGCACGGTTCGCCCGCGCGACGCGCGGCGAGCGACGCGAGGACGAACACGCGTCCCGCATGATCGGCGAGCGCGGCCGGCAACGCGGCGCGTGCCGCATCGGCCGCCTCGATCGCAACCGGCGTGCGCGGAATGCCGACGCCCGCCACTTCGTCGCCCGCTGCCTGAGCGCGCGTACGCGCAACCTTCATCCTGCCTCCTCCAGGCCCCGCGCCGGGGGCCGAAAAACGATCGTTTCGCGCGGCGCCTGCGCGTCGGCGTTTCCTGCGCACCGGCACGCGCAGGCTAGAAAACGACGCAGCGGCGCCCAAACGCCGCGCAGCGATCGACCGCGCCGGACGCCGCCGGATAACGCGACCGCGCGAAGCGCCGCGCGGCGCCGCGTGCGCGGCACGCATCCGCGCCGACGTCGGCGCACGCTTCGCCGCAGCCCGCCGCCCCCGTACGGTCGCGGCTGCCCGCCGCGGCTCCGGCCACCGGCGACCATCCCGGGCTGACCGGCAGCGGCGGCGGCGCGAGCGACAGGAATTCCGCATCCGCATGCACGATCCGGCCGTCGACGACCGTCAGCACCGACGCAAGCGACGGGATGCGCGGCGCATCGATCGTGAAGTAATCGTCGGTGAGCACCGCGAAATCCGCGTACTGGCCGGGCATCAGCGCGCCCTTGCACGCGTCTTCGTTCGAGAACCATGCACTGCCCACCGTAAAGCGGCGCAGCGCCTCCATCCGGCCGAGCCGGTTGCGCGCCGGATAGAGCGCGGTGCCGCCGACGGTACGCCCCGATACCATCCAGTACAGCGCCACGAACGGGTTGTAGCTCGCCGCGCACGTCGCGCCGGTCCCCGCGCCGACCGGCAGGCCGGCGTCCAGCATCGCGCGGATTGGCGGCGCGCGCGTGGCGGCGCCGGCGCCGTAGCGGGCCACGAAGGCCTCGCCCTGGAACGCCATCCGCGGCTGAATCGTCACGCCGCCGCCCAGCGCCGCGATCCGCGCGATGTTCGCGTCCGCGATCCGCTCGCAGCGGTCGAAGCACCAGCGCAGCCCGTCGAACGGCGTCTCGCGGTCGACGGCCTCGAACACGTCCAGGAAGCGGCCGATCGACTCGTCGTGGATCGCATGCAGGCGGAACGGCCAGCGGTGACGCACGAGCAGCCGGACGACCGGGGCGAGTTCGGCTTCGAGCGACGCCGGCAGATCGCGGCGCAGGTCGAGGAAATTGCCCAGATCCACGGCCGAGAATACGAGCCGCGCACCCGCGCCGTTCGTGCGCAGGAACGCGTCGCCGCCGCCGGGCGTCATTTGCGCGATCCACTGCGCGAAGTCGTCGAGCTCCCGTCCCGCGCGTTGCGCGCCGACACTGTAGGCGATGCGCGCCGTCAGTTCGCCGCGCCGCGCGAGCTCGACGATCGCCGCGTAGTCGTCCGGATAGGCCAGCCCGTCGCCACCGGCATCGATCACGCTCGTCACGCCGACGCGATTCAGCGCATGCAAGAGCTGCCGCGTGGAATTCAGCCGGTCGCCGCCGCCGAGCGTCGGGCCTTGCGCGAGCGCCGCCTGCAGCACGGCCGGGTCCGGGCGTGCCAGCAGCAGGCCGGTCGGCCGCCCGTGGCGGTCGCGCCGAAGCTCGCCGCCGGGCGGATCGGGCGTGTCGCGCCCGTAGCCGAGCGCGCGCACCGCGGCCGCATTCAGCCACGCGCTGTCGTCCAGATGCTGGATGAACACCGGCGTATCGGGCGCGATCGCGTTCAGTTCGGCCACCGTCGGGCCGCGCTTTTCCGCGAACTGGAAGGCGGTCCAGCCCGCCGCGACGCGCGCCCACTGCGGCGCGGGCGTGCGCTGCACCTGGCGACGCAGCAGGTCGAGCGCATCGGCGAGCGACGTCACGCCGTCCCAGCGCAATTCCATGTTGAAGCTCAGGCCGCCGCCGATCGCGCCCAGATGCGCGTCGTTCAGGCCGGGGATCGCGGTGCGCCCGTTCAGGTCGATGCGGGTCGTGCCGGCACCCGCGTGACGCAACACGTCGCGATCGCTGCCGGTCGCGACGATGCGCCCGCCCGCGACCGCGATCGCGCTGACGAACGAACGCGTGTCGTCCTGGGTCGCGATCTTGCCGTTGAAGACGACGAGGTCCGCCGCACGTGCGGAGTCCACGGCCCTAAGCACCCTGCGCCCTCCCGAGCGGCTCGGCGGGCGCGCGGCGGCCGCCCCCCGGCATGCCGTCCGGCGGCACGCGGCGAGCCCGACGTCGCGCGTCCGTATGCCGGCACGCGGGCGCCGCGCCCCCGTCGAATGCGCCGTTGCGTGCCGCGTGCGTGCGCGGCCTGTCCGCCCTGCCGTTCTCGCGCATCGTCATGCCACCGGCTGCGCCGCGTCGACGGCATCGCGCCGCACGCGCGCCCGGCTTGCCGCGGGCATCGCGTCCGGGCGGACGAAATTCTGCACGCGCAGCAAGCGGCGCACGTCGTTCGCGCGCGAATGCGGATCGAAGTGCCGCGTGAGGCCCGCGACCAGCGTCGATGCCTGCCCGGTACGTCCGCGCTCGATCAGGTGATCGGCGAGATCGAGCGTGCTGCGCAGCGCCCACATCGCGGCGCCCTGCGCGTTCGCGGTCTGGATGGCCAACTGCAGATGACGATGGCCGTCCGCTTCGTATGCCGCCGCGAGACTCGCGGTGGCGGTGCGCGCCTGTTCGAGCGTCGCCACGCCCCTGACGCGCAGCAGTTCGGGCACGAACAGATGTTCGCCGTGCGCGCGGCAGCGCGCGAGCGTCGCGTCGAGCCGGGTGCGCGCCTCGGCCGCGCGGCCGGTGCGCGCGAGCCCTTCCGCATGCGCGGCGGTCAATGGCGCGAGCAGGCGCCGGAAGCCGCTTGCCTCGAGGCGCCGCAACGCGGGTTCGAGCCGCGCGAGCCCCGCGCCCGGATGGCCGGTCTGAATGTCGAACTGTCCCGTCAGGCATTCCGCATGGGTACGCCAGATGTCGAACCCGTGCGTGTCGGATACCGATCGCAGCGTCGCGAGATAGTCGGTCGTCGCGTCGTGGTCGCCGTAGCGCATGGCGATCGGCACGGCAGCCGTGCCGAGCACGAAGCACAGCGCCAGGGCCGACGGGCCGCGGCGCGCGCCCTCCACCGCTTGCGCGGCCAGCCGCATCGCGTGCTCGGGGTCGCCCTGCAGCCACGCGAGCCGCGTGAGCATCGTGCCGCCGAACGTCGCCATGTCGACACCCAGCGCCGCCTGCGCGCACGGCGGCTCGCCCGCGCCGGCCAGTTCGGCCGTCGCGGCCTCGAGCCGCTCGCGCGCCTGCGCGTGCTCGCCGAAGTAATGCAGCGACGTCGCGACCATCGCGTTCGCCAGCAGGCACTGCGCGCGGTCGCCGCGCCGCTCGGCGGCCCGCTCGAAGCGCGTCGCGTAGCGCAGCGATTCGTGAATGTCGGACAGCGCCAGCATCGTGTGCCACAGCCCCATCAGCGCGCGCGCGTCGTACGCGTCGTCGCCGGCGCGCGCCGCGAGGTCGAGCGTCCGGTCCCACATCGCGGCGGCGGCGAGCGCGTCGCCGTCCGTGTGCAGCAGCGCGGACGCATACGCCGAGCGCAGCCGCATCTCGCCGCCCGCATCGACCGGCCCGGCCGTCCCGGCGTCGATGTCGCCGAGCATCCGTCGCGCCTGCACGGTACTTTCGCGCATCCGCGCCGGCTCGAGCAGCGCGCGCGCCAGCGCGTCCGGCCCGGCCACGTCCGGCGCGGTGCCCGCCGGCTCGCCGGCGGCCGGCGGACTCACCGCGACCGCCGCCGGCGACGCAGCCGGCACGTGGGCTTGCGCTTGCGTCTGCGCGCGTTCGTAGTGCGCGTGGCGTTCGGCGACGAGGTCGAACTCGCCCTCGTTGCGGAGTTTTTCGAGCGCATACGCGCGTGTCGATTCGGTCAGCCGGTAGCGCGCGGAAGCGCCGTGGAATTCGACCGTCACGAGCGATTTCGCGACCAGTTCGCCGAGCACGGCGATCATGTCGGCGGCCGACGAACCGGGCTCGGCCGCGACGGCGCGCGCCGCATCGAACGTGAACGGGCCGACGAAGCACCCCATGCGCCGAAACAGTGCGCGTGCCGCCGGCTCCAGCAGCACGTAGCTCCAGTCGAACGTCGCGCGCAGCGTCTGGTGACGCGGCAGCGCCGACCGCAGCCCGCCCGTCAGCAGGTTCAGGCGGTCGTCGAGGCGCGACGCGACGACCGCGAGGCCGAGCGTCGCCACCCGCGCGGCCGCCAGCTCGATCGCGAGCGGCAGCCCGTCGAGGCGCCGGCAGATGTCGGCGATCAGCCGCATGCCGGCGGCGTCGATCCGGCAATCGGGCGCGGCCGCGCGCACCCGTTCCAGAAACAGTTCGACCGCCGGGCTGCGGACGATCGCGTCGTCCGCCGCGCCGCTGTCCGGCACCGCGAGCGGGCTCACGCGCACCACGGCTTCGGCCGAAATATGCAGCGGCTCGCGGCTGGTCGCCAGCACCCGCAGCGAACCCGCGCCCGCGGTCAGCGTGTCGGCGAGATCCGCGACCACGTCGACGATATGTTCGGCGTTGTCGAGCACGAGCAGGCAGCGCGCATCGGCGAGCGCTTCGCCGATGCGCTCGACGGCGGGCGCCCGGTACGTGTCGACGCCGGGCGCGATCCCGAGCCCGGCGGCGAGCGCGGCGAGCACGTCGCCGCGCGTCGACGTGCGCGCCAGCTCGACGAACAGGACACGCTCGCGCGACCGGCTGCGGACGTCGTGCGCGACCCGCGCGGCGAGACTCGTCTTGCCGATGCCGCCGGCGCCGACGAGCGTGACGACCGCCGTCCCGTCGAGCATGTCGACGATCTGCGCGATGTCGGCCTCGCGCCCGATCAGGCGGGCCGGCAGGGACGCCGCGGCCGCCCCTGCATCGGGTGCCGCCGCGGCGGGCGGCGGCTCGGCCGCCGGCGCGTGCGCCGCGCCCGCCACCAGCAGATAACCGCGGCCGGGGACCGTCTTGATCAGGTCGCGACTCGCGCCGAGCGCCTTGCGCAGCGTCGCCACATGCACCTGAAGGCGGTTCTCCTCCACGATCAGGCCCGGCCAGACCGCGTCCATGATGTCGTCTTTCGACACGACCGAACCGCCCGCGCGATGCAGGACCTCCAGAATGTCGAGCGCACGCGCGCCGATGCGCAGCGACGCGCCCTGGCTGCGTATGTCGCGCTGCTCGAAATCCACCGACAACGTTCCGATCTGGATCATGGCCGCCTCCGGGTACCTCGGGATGACAGCCCGGTGAACGCGGCAGCTCACCGGGCAGGAAGTCCGCGTCCGGCCCGCTGGGCGCGCCGAACGAAAAATGTCGAATTCGGGATCGAGTGTAGACACACGTGTCACGAAAATCTTGAAAGATAATGCGCTGTCCGGCGACTGCCGCCGGACCCCGTGCGGCCGGCCGCCGGCGACGCGCTATACTCCGCCGGGCCGCGTGTACAGGCGTTGCAACGGGGCACGCAACGACCGCGTGCGGTCGCTTCGCCCCCGGGCGGCAGCGGACGTTTGTGCAAAATCATTTTTGAACGATCGCGCGCCCCTCTAAACTGGACCCGACATTTCGCGTGCCGAGTCCCTCCAGGAAAGCTTCATGCCAGAGCCCGCCCTCGCGCCGCCCGCCCCGTCGCCGGCGCCCATCCCGAAAGACACGCTCGGATGCGTGTCGAGCCTGCTGTCGAAGGATATCGAGCAGACCGTCGGCGGCCTGCGGCTGCATCGCAAGTGCATGCGCGACGCGTTCGTCGAGCGCATCGACATGCCCGCGTGCGACCGCGGCTTCCTGGTCGGCGTCTCGCTGAACGGCGGGCACTCGCGCACCATCTACAGCCGCACGGGCGCCTCCGAGCGCCGGTTCCAGCCCCATTCGATCTACATCCGCGATTTCTCGCGGAATTTCCGGGCGGACCTGCACGGCCGGTTCGACTTCCTGCTGGTCGAGCTGCCGCACACGTATCTCGCCGGCCTCGGCCCCGAGCACGACGGCAGCGCGACCGGCGGCCTGCGCTGCCGCCCGGACGCGTGCGACCCGGTGCTCGGCCACCTCGCGCTCGCGGTGGCCGAGGGCCTCGACGCGACGGGGCCGTTGAACACGCTGTTCGTCGAGCAGGTCGGGCTCGCGATCGGCACCCACGTCGTGCGCCGCTACGGCAATCTGCGCGCACGCGACCTGCAGCGCACGGGGAACCTGTCGCCGGCGAAAGTCGCGCGCGCGCAGGAACTCCTGATGGAAAAGGCCGATCTCGGCGTGTCGATCGAGGAAGTGGCGGCCGAGTGCGAGCTGTCGCGCGGGTATTTCATCCGCGCGTTCTCGCGCACCACCGGCCGCACGCCGCACCAGTGGCTGCTCGAACAGCGCGTGATGCGCGCGCGGGACCTGATCGAAACGTCCGACATGACGCTCGCCGACATCGCGATGGCGTGCGGTTTCTCGGACCAAAGCCATCTCAGCCGCGTCTTCGTCAGGATCGTCGGCCATCCGCCCGGCGCCTGGCGGCGCGCACGGTCGCGCTGACAGGTGAAGCCGCGCTCGCGGGGCATCGCCTGAATCGTTCTGAAATCGTCCTGAAAGCCCGGCCCGCGCGCCGGCGGGCGCGCCGCCCGGCGCTAGAATGCGCACGGCATGCAACGCGACGTTGCATCCCGCATACGAGGCGATGACATGGACAAGCTCTCCGCGCTGCGCGCATTCGTGGAAGTGGCGGAAGCCGGCGGCTTCTCGAGCGCCGGGCGGCGCCTGTCGCTCGCGGCGTCGTCCGTCGTGCGCGCCGTGGACGCGCTCGAGGCGTCGCTCGGCACCGTGCTGCTGAACCGCACGACGCGGCAGGTGACGCTGTCCGACGCGGGAGCCGTGTACTACGCGCGCGCCCGGCGCGTGCTCGAGGAACTCGCCGAGGCCGACGCGCTCGTCGCCGATCGCGGCGACACGCCGTCCGGGCCGTTGCGCGTGTCGGTCCCGGTCGCCTACGGGCTGCGCTGCATTGCGCCGCACATCGCCGCGTTCGTCGCGGCCCACCCGAAACTCGACGTCGACCTGCAACTGACCGACGAGCGGGTCGACCTCGTCGCGAACCGGATCGACGTGGCGATCCGCCTCGGCGACGCGGCGCCGTCCGCGGACGTCGTCGCGCGGCCGCTCGGCACGTTCCGCCGCTACGTCGTCGCGAGCCGCGCCTACCTCGAGGCGCACGGCACGCCGTCGACGCCGGGCGAGCTCGTCGACCATGCGTGCCTGCGCTTTCACTTCGGCGTCGACCAGCAGACCTGGACGTTTGCCGACGCGCAGCGCACGACGCGGGTGATCGTCACCGGGCGGCTGAAATCGAATCACAGCGAGGTGCTGCGCGAGGCCGCGCTGGACGGTGCCGGCATCGCGCTGCTGCCCGACTGGCTGATCGGCGCGGATGTCGAGTCGGGCCGGCTGTGCCGGCTGTTCGATCGCCACGACGTCACGCCGGGCACGGCCCGCTCGGTCGTCACCGCGCTTTACCTGCCGAACCAGCGCGGCTCGAAACGCGTGGCCGCGTTCATCGATTTCGTCGCCGCGCTGGCGCGCGAACCGCGCTGACACGCGCGGCCGCACCCGGCGCGTCACCACCCGAACTTCGCCTCCATCCCGACGTAGTCGGCATTGCGGCCGCCGAGCGCACGGATCGAGCGACCGAGCTGGAAATGCACGGCTTCCACCGCCAGCGCGACGTTCGCGTTGACGAGCCAGTCCACGCGCGCCTGCGCGTACATGCCGGTCCATGCGTCGCCGCGGCCGGCCGTGCCCGGCACCGCGGCCATGCCCTGCCCGTAGATCGCGTCGGCCGTCGTCGCGCGCCACTGGAAGCCGAGCGCCGTCAGCACCGTGACGCTGCTGGCCGGCTTGAACGTCAGCGACGGCTTCACGTGAACCAGGTTGCTGTACCCGGTATAGCCGGCCAGCGTGAAGTAGTACCCGTTCGGAAACAGCGGGTTGAAGGTGCCCACGCGGCCGTCGCCGGGGTGCGTGTCGCCCGACGCGCCGTCGATCTGGATGCCGATACGCGGCGTGCCGGCCGTCTTCGCGAACGTATAGCCGCCGAGCATGCCGAACGCCCACGCGCCGATCGTCGCCTGCCCGACGTGCCCGGTCTGCAGCATCGCCTCCGCGTCCCAGTCGAATCCGGCGGCCTTGCCCGCGTAGCGCATGTCGAACACGTCGCGCCGCTCGGTGCCGGACGCGCCGGGATAACGCGCGTTGTCGCGCGTATAGCGCGACCAGTACGCGGACAGATCGCCTGGTCCGGTGCCGTTGCGCTCGATGCGCACGCCGTCGAATCGCAGATGCCGGTTCGACACGTCGTCGAACACCGCGTCGTCGCGGTATTGCACCGGGCGCGTCGCATAGCCGATCAGCCGCCACGGGCCGATCTCGTAATCGGCCCATACCGCATCGAACGCCTGGCGCACGTTCGGGCCGTCGCGCACCGACACGAAGCGCTGCAGGTCGAACGCCATCTCCTGCCGGCCGACCCGCGCCTTGAACGTGCCGGTGCCGAACTGGCCGACGTACGCGACGAACGCCTGCTCGATATCGAGCAGGTTGCGGTCGACCGTGCCGACCGTGTCCTTGCCGAACGGACGCGCATCCGCGAACTGCACGAATGCCTGCAGATGCTCGCGGTAACGCAGGTCCGCATGCACCGTCGCGCGCTCGATCACGTAGTGGTCGTCGTGCGCGGCGCCGAGGCCGAACAGCGGCGCGTTGTTCAGCTCGAAACGCTCGCGCAGGTTCGCGCCGAGCGACAGATAGGTCGACGGGTCGCCGCCGATCGGCAGGTACTTCAGCGCGTCGAACGGCTTGCGCGGCACGCACGGCGCGGCGAGCGCCGACCAGTCCTCCTGCCACCGGTTGAACAGCACGGCCGGCCGCTTCGCGCCGCACGACGTGCCGGCGGCGTCCGTCGTCGCGGGCGCCTGAGCGCCGGACGCCGCGCCCGCGCACGTCGCGATGCCGCCGGCGAGCACGACGGACGGCAACGCGTTGCGCCACGATCGACCGATCGATCGCCGCACGCTCATTTCGACCGCGCGTGGATCTCGGCGACGTAGCCGCCCGGGAACTGCACGAGCGCCGCATCGCGGCCGTCCGACGCGAACGGCGGCACGAGCACGGTCACGCCCGCGGCCTCTGCCTGCTTCAGCGTCGCGGCGAGATCGGCCACTTCGTAGCCGGTCATCTCGCGGCCGAACGGGTAAGGCAAATGGCCGTCGGTGGCGAGCACCGTCATCTTGCCGAAGCCCGATTCGATGCGGATGCGCCGGTACGTGTCGTTCGGCCGGCCGATCTCGATGCCCGGCGCGCGGCGCACGTCGGACACGATCTTGCCGTGCGAGAACGCGACGAAGTCGCGCGCGAGCTTGCTCGCGCTTTGCGGCGACACGTACACGCGGTTTTCCGGCACCGTCTGCAGCGCGTCGTAGTGCGGCGGCTCGTTGTGCCAGTACAGCTGCATGTTCACGCCGCCCGGCCAGCGGACGATCGCGTCGCGGCCGATCGGGTCGGGGAACGTGTCGACCACCACGTCCGCGCCGTGCGCGCGCGCCGACTTCATCGCGACGTCGAGATCGGTAACGAGATAACCGGTGCGCTCCGCGCAGAACGGATACGGAATCGGCGTCTTGAAGCCGAACACCGAGACCGTGCCGACCGGCGTGAGCACGAGCTGCGACATCGTCTGGCTCGGCGTGGGCGTGACCTGGAACACGCCCTGCTTCGACTTCTTGCCGCCGAAGGTCGCGACGAAGCTGTCGGTGAAGCGGTCGAAGTCCTCGGGTGCCACGCACACGTGCGTCGTGTCGTACTGCGGGCCGACCGAGACGTTCGGCGAGCGCGCGGCGGCGGTCTGGCGCGCCGTATCGTCCAGGTGCGTCTCGTCGGCGCGCGACGGCGCGGCGGCCAGCAGCGCGGCCAGCACGGCCGTCGACGCGGCCGTCATGCGCAGCACCTGGCGCAGGTTCAATGCATTCATCGGATTCTCCTTCGTTGAGGGTGGCGGGCACGGCGGCACGCCGCGCCCGGATGCAGCGTTCGGCGTCAGGCCGGTTGCCCGGCGCGGCGGCCGGAGCGAAACGCGAGGAAGCCCAGCATCGCGAGCGGCAGCGCCAGCGCCCAGAACGCGGCGTACAGATAGGCGGTCGCGCCGGCGCCCGCCCCGAGCGCGAAACTCGCGACCGGCGGCAGCGTGCGGCGCAGCCGCGCACGCGCGGCTTCCCGTTCGGCGGGTGCGGCGATCGGCACGAGCCAGTCGAACGCGTCGATCACGGCCTGCGTGACGTTGCCGGTCATGACCGTGTTCGCGACGACCGCGCGTGCCGTCAGGCGCCCGTGCGCGTTCTGAACGCCCATCGCCGCGGCGCCGAGCAGGCCGCAGACGATCGTCGCCGGCGCATCGGCGTCGGCGATCGGCGACGCGATCGCGCCGGCGAGCATGAATCCGCCCAGCAGTACCGCCTGCAGCGCATACAGCGAACACGCCCGCGTGCCGTGCCCGTATGCACGGATCCGGTGATCCAGCACGCGCGCCGCCACGATCCCCGCGATGAACGCCGGAAACGCGAGCAACTTGATCGCGAGCCCTTGCCCGACCCCGGCCAGGCCGGAGCCGATCAGGATGAAGTTGCCGGTGACGTGCGCGGTGAACAGGCCGAACAGCGCGACGAAGCCGAGCGTGTCGACGTAGCCGGCGATCGATGCGAGCAGTACGTCCTCGCTCCACGCGGCGCCGGGCGCGGCCGCGCCGCTCCCCGTCACTTGCCCCGGTTGCATGACGCGGGGTCCTGCGCGGGGTTGGCGGCGCTCGCGTCCTGCACCTGCGCGGCGGGCGGGCGCATCTGCGCCTGCACGAACGGGATCGCGTGCTCGCCGACGACGATGCCGAGCAGCCCCGCCAGCGCGATCAGCGGCGGCGCGGGCGACTGCACGCGCACGAGGTAGTACAGCAGGCCGACGGCGATGCCGGCCCCCATCGAGATCAGATAAGGCATGGTCCGTTCCGGTTGCGCCGCGCGGCCCGGCGCGGCCGAATGGCGCCCGGCCCGTGCGGCGGTTCGGAAGCAAGACTAGGGAACGGGGATCTGAAAGTCATGGCGGCGAACTGAATTGTTCTGAACGCGCCGCACGGGACTGCTTTCGAACCACGGATCATGCGCGCATCGCTCGCCGACCATGGCGTCGATATTCGTCAGGGGGAAAGAGGAACGAATGATGAGAACGCCGGGCTGCTTGCGGGACGGAAGCACCCGCGCCCGCGATGCCGGCGGCCTCCGCGGCGGCCGTCGACGAGTCGCATGGCGATCTGCCTGCCGGCGGTTGCCGGATGCCGCGCAACGCGCGGCCCGTCGCGGCGAAGCCCCGGCTCGACCCGAGTCAGGCCGGTGTCGGGCAGGCGCCCGCCGCGCCGACATTCCTGCGGCACGAAACGGCGTGCCGGCATCCCCTGCATCGACGCGCTGAAGAAAGGCACGGTGACGGAACGCGAATCGACGCAACGGCGGGCGCGCGTCCCGCCGTTTTCGTCACCCCCGCACGCGCCGCATCCTGAGCGTCGCCGACGGCGATTCGCCGAACGCCCGCTTGTACTCGATCGCGAACCGCCCGAGATGCGCAAAACCCCATTTCAGCGCGATGTCCGTCACCGACGCGAGCCCCGGCGTCTCGTCGGCCAGCAGTTCCTCGCGCACATGCTGCAGCCGCAACTGCCGCACGAAGCCCATCGGCGTGATCCCGTGGCGATTCCGGAACCCGGCGAACAGCGTGCTCGGGCTGACGCCGGCGAGTTCGGCAAGCCGCTCGATCGTCAGCGGCTCGTCGAGATGCGCGCGGATGTATTCCTCGACGCGCCGCACGTAGAACGGCGCGAGCACCACCGGCACGTGCCGCGTGCCGGCGCGCGCGCTGTTCGGGTGGCCGTGCAGCAGCAGGTTGAGCAGCGTCGATTCGAGCTGCTCGAACGCGAGCGGATGACGCAGCGGATGCGCGTCGGTCGAGATCGCGCCGGCGAGGATCGGCAGCAACTGCGCGAGGCACGTCCCCTGCGACGACGACAGGCTGAACGCCGGCTCGAATTCGACCGGCGCACGCCGGTCGTCGCCGAAATGCCGCTGCGCATGACGCTCCATCACTTCGCGCTCGATGCGCAGGATCACCTGCGGACAGGCATCGCCCCACCGCATCTTCAGCAGCAGCGTCGGCGAGATCAGCGACGCGATGCCGGGCGCCGACACGAAGCGCGTCGAACCGCATTCGATCTCGGCGTCGCCGCGCAGCGGGATCTGCAACAGGAAGAAGTGTTCGAGCGGCCCGGGCTCGATGCTGACGCCGCCGCCATAATCGAGCAGGTTCAGCGACAGGTTGCCCCAGCGCGCGTGATGCATGCAGCTGTGCAGCGCACGCGATTCGCCGGTCGGCGTGAGCCGGTGCGGCTTGAACACGTCGGCGACGCGTGCGCGCACCTCGTCGACGTCGTTCGACTGCAGCATCAGGTTGTCGTGATTGAAACAGGCGGCGTCGGCCAGCCAGCCGGTTTCGGAAAATTGCGCCATCGAAGTTCTCCCGTCATGCTCGATCGCACTCGCGCCGTGCATCCGTTCCCCGGATCGGGGAATCCGCCGCACGATCCGGACAGCGCCCGGAGTATCCGGACAGTCCGGCCGTCAAGACACGCAAGTCCCGCGCAAACGACGCAAGAAGCGGACCGTCCGCGCATCGTAGAAAACTGTGCGGGGATTCCGCATCCGCACATACCCGCAGTCAGCCGCGCGCCTGCCCACGCGCGGCGGCCGGTGCAACAGGTTTCCGGAATTCGCGGATACCGGCCGAAGAAAGCGGATAGAAGCGCCCGTTTCGTCCGCCAATACTGGGCCCGTCACCGAGATGAACCGAATGGAGGGACACATGAAAGGACGTCACATCGAGATTCCGTCGCCGGACGGCGGCGCGTTTCGCGCGTACCTGAGCACGCCGGCCGGCGGCGCGGGGCCGGGCATCGTACTGTGCCACGAGATCTTCGGCGCGAACGCGACGATGCGCGAAACCGCCGACTACTACGCGGAGGAAGGCTATACGGTGCTCGTGCCCGACCTGTTCTGGCGCCAAGCGCCGGGGCTCGAGCTCGGTTACGCGGCGGCCGATGTCGAGCGTGCGATGGCGCTGTATCGCGAATACGACGAGGACAAGGGCGTCGAGGACGTCGGCGTCGCGCTGGACGCGCTCCGGCAACGGCCGGAATGCACGGGCGAGGCCGGCGTGCTCGGCTACTGCCTCGGCGGCAAGCTCGCGTACCTCGCCGCGTGCCGGCTGCCGGGCGTGGCCGCGGCGGTCAGCTACTACGGCGTCGGCATCGAGCACGCGCTGGACGAGGCCGCGGCGCTGCGCGGGCGGCTCGTGCTGCAGATCGCGGGGCGGGATCGCTTCTGTCCGCCCGACGCGCAGCAGCGCATCGCCGACGCGCTGTCCGCGCGCGACGGCGTCGAGGTCTACGTGTATCCGGGTGTCGATCACGCGTTCGCCCGCCCCGGCGGCGATCATTTCGACAAGGCCGCCGCGATCATGGCCCACCAGCGCGCGATCGCCGCGTTCCGCGCCGCGCTCGGCCCGCACTACGACCTGTCCACCCTGTGGGAAACCCATCTGAAGCACGAATTCGACACGCGCAACGTCGACGCGACGATGGCCACGATGGTCGCCGAGCCGTACGTCAACCATATCCCGACGCTGACGGGCGGCGTCGGCCACGACGAGCTGAAACGCTTCTACACCCACCATTTCGTGCATGCGAATCCGCCCGACACGACGATCACGCCGATCTCGCGCACGATCGGCGCGAGCCAGATCGTCGACGAGCTGCTGTTCTGCTTCACGCACACGACCGAGATCGACTGGATGCTGCCGGGCGTCGCGCCGACCGGCAGGCGCGTCGAGATCCCGCTCGTCGCGATCGTCAAGTTCCGCGGCGACAAGCTGTATCACGAACACATCTACTGGGACCAGGCGAGCGTGCTCGTACAGGTCGGCCTGCTCGAACCGGCCGGACTGCCGGTGGCCGGCGTCGAAACGGCCCGCAAGCTGCTCGACGAAACCGTGCCGTCGAACGGCCTGATGCGCCGCTGGCAGGACAGCGAACCATCGGCGGGTGCGCGCTGACGCGGCCCGTCCCCCACTCACTCAACGATTCCGGGAGACACCCCATGACCGCCCTTGCAGGCAAAGTCGCGATCGTCACCGGCGGCGCCACGCTGATCGGCGCCGCGGTCGCGCAGGACCTGATCCGCGCCGGCGCGCACGTCGCGATCCTCGATCTCGATGCGCAGAACGGCGCGCGCGTGGCCGATTCGCTCGGCGAGCAGGCGCTGTTCGTCGCGCTCGACATCACCGACGACCGCGCGATCGCGCATGCGGTATCGGCCATCGTCGAACGGTTCGGCGCGATCGACGTGCTCGTCAACCTCGCATGCAGCTACGTCGACAACGGCATCCAGGCGACCCGCAACGACTGGCTGGCCGCGATGGACGTCAACGTCGTGTCGGCCGCGATGCTGGCGAAGGCCGTCCATCCGCACATGGCCCGGCGCGGCGGCGGCGCGATCGTGAACTTCAGCTCGATCTCGGCGCAGTGCGCGCAGACGGGCCGCTGGCTGTATCCGACCTCCAAGGCGGCGATCCGCCAGCTCACGCGCAGCATGGCGATGGATCTCGCGCCCGACCGCATTCGCGTCAACTCGGTGTCGCCGGGGTGGACGTGGTCGCGCGTGATGGACGAGATGACGCACGGCGACCGCGCGAAGACCGACCGCGTCGCCGCGCCGTTCCACCTGCTCGGCCGCGTCGGCGATCCGTCCGAGGTCGCGCAGGTCGTCACGTTCCTGTGCAGCGACGCGGCGAGCTTCGTCACCGGCGCCGACTACGCGGTGGACGGCGGCTACGCCGCGATGGGCCCCGAACAGGCGGTGCCGGCCATTCCGCGCCTGGCGGAGTGACCGCGCGTCGCCACCGCTTCCCGCAACCTTCCGGCCGTCACCCGGCCAACCAAGGACATTCCATGAGACGCATCGCTATCGTCGGCGCCGGCCAGTCCGGCCTGCAACTCGCTTTCGCCCTGCTCGACCAGGGCTATCACGTCACGCTCTCGACCAACCGCGACGCCGAGCAGATCCGCACGGGCAAGGTCATGTCGAGCCAGTGCATGTTCCACACGTCGCTGCAGATCGAGCGCGACCTCGGTCTGAATGCATGGGAGGAAGCCTGCCCGGCCGTCGAAGGCATCGGCATCGCGGTGCCGCATCCGGACGGCAACGGCCGCAAGGCGATCGACTGGTCGTCGCGGCTGACGCGTTATGCGCAGTCGGTCGATCAGCGCGTGAAGATGGCCGACTGGCTCGACGGCGTCCGGCGCCGCGGCGCGGACGTGCGGATCGGCGACGTCGGTGTACCCGAGCTCGAGGCACTCGCGCGCAGCCACGATCTCGTGCTGCTCGCGGCCGGCAAGGGCGACATCGTCAACCTGCTGGGCCGCGACGACGCGCGCAGCGCGTTCGACCGCCCGCAACGCGCGCTGGCGCTCACCTACGTGAAGGGCATGGCGCCGAGCCAGCCGTATTCGCGCGTGCGCTTCAACCTGCTGCCCGGCATCGGCGAGTATTTCGTGTTTCCCGCGCTGACCACGACGGGCCCGTGCGAAATCATGGTGTTCGAAGGGATTCCGGGCGGCCCGCTCGACTGCTGGGCCGACGTGAAGACGCCCGAGCAGCATCTGGACCGGAGCCTGTCGTTCCTGCGGCAATACGTGCCGTGGGAATTCGAGCGCTGCCGCGACGTCGAGCTGACCGATCCGAACGGCACGCTGGCCGGGCGCTTCGCGCCGACGGTGCGCAAGCCGTTCTTCCGGCTGCCGTCGGGCCGCACGGTGTTCGGAATGGCCGATGCGGTGGTCGTCAACGATCCGATCACGGGCCAGGGATCGAACAACGCCGCGAAGTGCGCGCACGCGTATGCCGGCGCGATCGTCGCGCGCGGCGCCGCGCCGTTCGGCGAAGACTGGATGCAGCAGACGTTCGACGGCTACTGGGCGTACGCGCAGCATGTGGTGCGCTGGACCAACTCGCTGCTCACGCCGCCGCCGCCACACATCCTCGAACTGCTCGGCGCGGCCGGCCAGCTGCCGTCGCTCGCCAAGGCGATCGTCGACGGCTTCGACGACCCGCGCCGGTTCTCGCCGTGGTGGTTCGAGCCATCGGCCTGCGCGGCGACGATCCGCGAACACAGCGTGCGGGCGGCATGAACGACATGGAAACGATCATGACCGACCGTCCCGTCCTCGACCCGATGCAACTGCGCGCCGCGTTCGGGCAATTCCCGACCGGCGTCACCGTGATCACCACCTGCGGGCCCGACGGGCGCAAGGTGGGCCTCACCGCCAATTCGTTCTCGTCGCTGTCGCTCGATCCGCCGCTCGTGCTGTGGAGTCTTCGCAAGGTCGCGCCGAGCCGGCCGGATTTCGTCGCGGCCACCCACTTCGCGATCAACGTCCTCGCGCACGACCAGATCGACCTGTCGCGCCGTTTCGCGACGCCGAGCGCCGACAAGTTCGACGGCGTGCCGCATGCCGAATCGGACAGCGGCGGCGTGCCCTGCCTCGACGGCGCGAGCGCGCGCTTCGTGTGCCGCAACGTCGGCCACTACGAAGGCGGCGATCACCTGCTCTTCATCGGCGAGATCGAGCAGTTCGACGCATTCGGCAAGGCGCCGCTCGTGTTCCATGCGGGCCAGTATCGCGCGATCGCCGATCATCCCGATCTTTTACGCACTATTTGATTAGTCATCCATAAAAATACCCAGGAGGTGGTGAACATGAAACTCGGCTCTCGCCTGCTCGTCGTCGCAGGCCTCGCGATCGCCGGCATCGCCGGCAGCGCGCCGGCCCACGCGGCCGACCTGCCGTCGGTCAACCTCGGCATGACCAGTTTCCTCGACGGCATGCCGCCGGCCGGCTCCGGCTGGTACGGCACGCAGTACCTGCAGTACTACACGGCCGGCCGCGTCAACGACAATGCGGGCAACAAGGTCGGGCTGCCGAAGCAGGACATCGACCTGTTCGCGGGGCTGAGCCAGCTCGTCTACCAGTCGCCGCTGACGTTCGCGGGCATGCACCCGGGGCTCGACGTGATCCTGCCGTGGATCGCATCCGCGCGGACCGACGACGGCATCGGCAACGTCGCGCTGAATGCGCGCGCCGGGTTCGGCGACCTGCTGATCGGCCCGTTCATCCAGTTCGACCCGGTGATGGGCGCGCAGGGCCCGCGTTTCGCGCAGCGCGTCGAGTTCCAGTTCATCGCGCCGACCGGCGCGTACGATCCGGCGCGCGCGATCAACCCGGGCAGTCATTTCTGGTCGTTCGATCCGTACTGGGCGGCCACGCTGTGGCTCACACCGAAATGGACCGTGTCGTGGCGGCTGCACTATCTGTGGAATGCGACCAACCATCGGCCGGCCGCGTCGCTCGGCCCCGACGTGACGTCGACGCGGGCCGGCCAGGCGATCCACGTGAACTTCGCGACCGAGTATGAAGTGCGTCCGGGCCTGCGACTCGGGCTCAACGGCTACTGGCTGCGCCAGACCACCGACATGCAGGCAAACGGACAGGACGTGCCCGGCACGCGGGAAGCCGTGTTCGCGATCGGGCCGGGCGCGATGTATAGCTTCTCGCCGCACGACCACCTGCTGTTCAACACGTACTTCGAGACCCATGCGCGCAACCGGCCGCAGGGGACGCGGCTGGTGCTGCGCTACGTGCATCACTTCCAGTGACGTAGGGCGCCCCGGCGCGTCGATGCGCGACACGCCGCTTCGATGGTTAGCAGTAGGGGGCAACCGTGAAGGCGGTGGACTACGGCTTGTTCCATGGCCGACCATGGGTCCAGGATGCGTTGACGCCGCTATGGTCGACCTGTCTCGCGGCGCCGCCTGGGGAGGGAGCCTCCATGAAGCCTGTTGCCGTGCCGGCCGACGGCGGTGTCGGGGCCGGCACGTTCATCCTGTGCAGCGCGGCCGGCGTCATGCCGGCTCGCCGCTCACTGCGCGATGCCCACGAACGTCGGCAGCAGCACGCGATAGACGTGGATCATCGCCGGCCCGAGCAGCACCAGCATCAGCGCGGGGAAGATGCAGAAGATCAGCGGAAACAGCAGCTTCAGCGCGATCTTCGCGGCCCGCTCCTCCGCGCGCATGCGCCGCCGGGTGCGCAGCATGTCCGACAGCACGCGCAGCGATTCGCTGATGCTCGTGCCGAAGCGATCGGCCTGGATCAGCATCGCGCAGAACGACTCGATGTCTTCCACGCCGGTGCGCAGCGCGAGATTGCGCAGCGCGGTTTCCTTCGTGAAGCCGGAGCGCATCTCGAGCAGCAGCAGGTCGAGTTCGCTCGCGACCACCTCGCTGCTGAACCGCAGCTCCTCGCTCACCTTCATCAGCGCCGCGTCGAGCCCAAGCCCCGCTTCGACGCACACGGTCAGCAGGTCGAGCGCATCGGGGAAATCCTCGAAGATCTTCTGCTGGCGCACCTTGATCCGCTGTGACAGCACGATGTTCGGGATGTAGTAGGCGATACAGGCGAGCACCACGAGGATGGCCGACAGCAACGCGCGCTCGTCGCCGAGCGACGTCGTGATCAGCACCGGCAGCACCGCGCACGGCAGCGCGAGCGCCGCCACCGTCTTCGCGGTGAAATACAGCGCGGCCGCACCGGGGTTGCGCCAGCCGGCATTCATGAGCCGGATGCGCAGTGGCGAATTCTCCCAGCCCTCCTTCGGCACCGACAGCTTCGAGATCGGGGTGGACAGCTCGACCAGCTTCGCGACCCAGCGCGACGTCAGGTCGTCGTCGCCGCCCGTGCCTGTACCTGGGCCTGCGACGGCGCCCGCACCGGCGCCGCCGGCCTGCTGGATCCGGCGCTGCAGGTTGCGCGGCGCGAACAGCAGCATCGCGACGAGCACGCCGCCGGCCACGAAGATGAACAAGCCGCCCAGCATCACGGCCTGGACCACGCTCAGGTTTTGCATGACAGCCTCGCTACGGTTCGTTATTCGGCTCGCGCGTCAGACGCGAATGCGGACGATGCGGCGGATCCAGAACAGGCCGAACGCCATCGACACCAGCATCGTGCCGACCATCCGGATCCCGGCCGGATCCTCCCAGAGCACCGACAGGAATTCGCGGTTCAGCAGCGCCATCACCGCGGCGGTCCCGAACGGCAGCAGCCCGAGAATCCACGCGGACAACCGCCCTTCCGCCGACAGCACCCGCACCTTGTCGAACAGCTTGAAGCGTTCGCGGATCAGCGCGCCGATGCTGTCGAGCAGCTCGGCCAGGTTGCCGCCCGTCTCGCGCTGGATCAGCACCGCGATCACGAAATAGCGCAGGTCCTGCACCGGCACGCGCGTGGCGAGGTTCATCAGCGCGTCGTGCAGCGACACGCCGTAGTTGACCTCGTCGAACGTGACGCGGAATTCGCCGCCCATCGGATCGGGAAACTCGTCGCCGACCATCCCGAGCGTGCTCGTGAACGAGTGGCCGGAACGCAGCGCGCGCGAGATCATGTCGCAGATGTCCGGCAACTGCCGCTCGAGCTTGCGCAACCGGCGCCCGCGGCAGCGCATCACGTACATCAGCGGCAGGCAGCCGGCCAACAGCGCGACCGGCAGCGCGGCGAGCTGCATGCGCGTGGCGACGCTCGTCGTGAACCATGCGAACGCCGCGAACACGGCACTGAGCACGATCAGCTTCGGCAGCGTCCAGTCGAGGCCCGATTGCTGGATCACGAGATCGAGCGCGTGCACGCGCGGCACGCGCAGCAGCATCCGGTCGAACGGCCTCGACTCGTCGAGCATCCGCTTCTTCAGGATCGACAGCCGCTCCTGCTGCACGCTGCCGCCGGCCGACATCGCGCGAATGCGCGATTCGATCCGGCGCGCGGCGGAGCCGTGCCGCGCGTTCCACCATTGATACGCCCCTTCGATGGTCAGCACGACCGCGACGAAGGTGAGAATCACAAAACCGTAAAAGATCGTGTTCATGAAGCCTCCCCGGCAGCAAACGGCGCGCTGTGATCAGTTCGTCTCGTACCGCTGGGACGGGTCGTAAAGCGAATCCGGCAGGTTGATGCCGAACGCCTGCAGCCGCTCGACGAACTTCGGCCGCACCCCGGTCGCGCAGAAGTGGCCGCGTACCGAACCGTCGCGGTCCACGCCCGTGCGCTTGAACGTGAAAATCTCCTGCATGTTGATGATGTCGCCTTCCATCCCGGTCAGTTCCTGGATGCTGACGATCTTGCGCTTGCCGTCGGTCAGCCGCGCGGCCTGCACGACCACCGAGATCGCCGACGCGATCTGCTGGCGCATCGTCTTCGGCGGCAGCGACAGCCCCGCGACGCTGATCATGTTCTCGAGCCGCGTCAGCGCGTCGCGCGGCGTGTTCGCGTGGATCGTCGCGAGCGAACCTTCGTGGCCGGTATTCATCGCGTTGAGCATGTCGAGCGCTTCGGCGCCGCGCACTTCGCCGAGGATGATCCGGTCGGGCCGCATCCGCAGCGCGTTGCGCACCAGCGTGCGCTGCGTGATCTCGCCCTTGCCCTCGATGTTCGGCGGGCGCGTTTCGAGCCGCAGCACGTGCGGCTGCTGGAGTTGCAGCTCGGCCGCGTCCTCGATCGTCACGATCCGCTCGTTGCGCGGAATGTAGCCGGACAGGATGTTGAGCAGCGTCGTCTTGCCGCTGCCGGTGCCGCCCGACACGAGCACGTTCACCTTCGCGCGCGACAGCGCGTCGAGCAGCTCGGCCATCGGCGGCGTCAGGCTGTGGAAGCGCACCAGATCGTCCATCTTCAGCGGATTGACCGCGAAGCGCCGGATCGACATCAGCGGCCCGTCGATCGCGGACGGCGGGATGATCGCGTTCACGCGCGAGCCGTCGGGCAGCCGCGCGTCGACCATCGGGCTCGATTCGTCGATGCGGCGCCCGACGCGCGACACGATTTTCTCGATCACCTTCATCAGGTGCGCGTCGTCGTAGAACGTCACGTCGGTCAGCTCGAGCTGGCCGCAGCGCTCGACATACACCTGGCGGTACGTGTTCACGAGGATGTCGGAGATCCCGGGGTCGCGCAGCAGCGCTTCGAGCGGGCCGAAACCGAACATTTCGTCATACACGTCGATCGCGAGCTGCCGGCGCTCGATGTCGTTCGCGGGCAGCCGCTCCTCGTCGAGGATGCGCGCGATCAGCGCGCCGATCTCCATGCGGACCTGATCCTGCGGCATCCGCGACAGGCGTTCGAGTTCGACGCGCTCGAGCACGGTCAGGTGAATTTCGCGGCGCAGCTTCTGGTAGGCGTCGCGTACCGACGAATGAGCCGGACCGGCCGGTTCGCTGCCTGCCGACAGCGGCTGGGCCCGGTGCAAGGACATCTGTTCGCGCAATGACATGATGGTTCCCCGGAAGAATTACATGGACTTGAGCTTCGGCGTGGCCTTGCGGCCGAACAGCCGGGACATCAGCGGTTCGCTGGGCGCCACGCTGCGTCCCGCGCGCGTTTCGCCGTCGACGAGTTGTTTCGCGCAGGCCTGCAACGCGCGCGCGACCGCCGTGCCGCGCGCGAGCCGCGACACCGGATGGCCCTGGTTGATCGCTTCGAGCACGGTATCGGCGTCGTCCGGAATCATGCAGGCGGCATGCAGGCCGAGCACTTCCTCGAGCGCCGTGCGGGTCCGGTCGCTCGCGCGCGTCGCGCGGTTCACGATCAGGCGCAACTGGTCGGTCGAGTAGCCGAGCGACACGAGGATCTCCAGCAGCCGGCGGCCGGCGCGCACGTGCGGCATCGCGGGCTGCAGCACGATCTGGATCTGGTCGCTGCGATCCAGCGCGACCATCGACAACGGATTGATGCCGACGCCGACGTCGAAGATCACGAAGTCGTAGCGCGGCGCGGCGACGCCGAGGATCCATTCGAGTGCATCCTCGCGCATCTCGGCGGCCTTGACCGGGTCGCCGGCGCCCGCGAGCACGTGAAAGTTCTCCGTCACGTGCGCGACGCTCGCGTCGAGAAACGCGCTGTCGAGCCGCTCGATCTGCGCGCATAGCTGCGGCAGCGTCGACGGCGGGGTTTCGTCGCTGACGAGGAAAGCCGCGTCGGCGAACTGCTGGTTCAGGTCGATCAGCAGCACGCGGCGCTTGAAACCCTCGGCGATCTCGAACGCGACGTTGCTGGCCGCGAAGCTCGTGCCGGCCCCGCCCTTGCACGACATGAACGACACGATCCGCGTATCGTCGCTGTCGCACCGCGTGCTTTGCGCGGCGGCGCGTTCGAGCGCGTTGCCGAGCGCCTGAGGATCGATCGGCCATTGCAGCACGTCGCGCGCGCCGGCGCGCATCGCGTCGAGCAGCACGTGCGGCGACGCATCGGCCGTCACCAGGATGCAGGTCAGGTTCGCATGCGCGCGGCAGATCCGCTCGATCGCCGACAGCTCCGACGGATCGAGCGACGTGCCGTCGACCAGCAGGATGTCGAACGCGTCGAGCCCGTCGGTACGATGCTCGATCTGGGACGGGCGCCCGGTCGCGCGCGTCGCGCGATAGCGTCCGCAGTCGGCCACGAGACGCGCGATCTGCGTGAGCCGCGCGGTATCGTCGGAAGCTACGAGGATGTTGATCATGTCGTGTGCCTCGTTTGTTCGGTCAGTTGCAGGCGGTGCCGCCCGTCGAGGAGGTCAGGCTCTCGCGCGGCAGCGTCGTCGTGAACGGCGGCATCCTGACCGTGACGTTCACGAACGGGATCATGGTCTTGACGGTGACGTTGGTGACGCTGACGGTCACGAACGCGCACGAGTTCACGTCGCAGCTCGTCGGCGAGTAGTTCACCGACACGTTCGCGTTCGACAGCAGCGGCATCAACGACCTCACGCGCTTCGTGACGCCGGCCGCGTTCACGTCGCACACCACCGCCGTGCGTGCGCCCAGACGCACGGCCTCGCTCGCGGTGTTCCAGTAGAACAGCACGCGGCCGAATTCGAAGATGCCGATCAGCAGCATGATCAGGACCGACGCGATGAGCCCGAACTCGACGATCGCCGAGCCGCGTTGACCGCGCCGGCGCGACAGCGGAACATGGTGCGCGTTCATGACACTTGCCTCATCACGGTGACGATGTTGTTGAAGGTGATCGACGGCAGCCACGGGTACGCGGGAATCGGCTGGTACCGGTAGCCCTTGATCTTCACTTCGACGACGTTGATCGCGCCCGTCGCCGTCCCGCTTGCCGCGTTGTTGTTCGAGTCGTAGGTCGGCAGGTTCGCGAACTGCGCCGGATCGGATGCGTCGCCGCAGCCGGTCGTGCGCTGCGCGTCGCAGATGGTCACCATCGACGTCGTGAGCCCCGGCACCAGCTCGGTGCCCGACGAACCGCACGTCGTGCTGCCGTAGACGACGAGACACTGCGCCTGCGACACCGGATACGCGCTGTCGGTCGGCAGCCAGACCGACAGGTAGCGCGCCGCGTCGCGCGTCGCCTTGGTCAGCGTCTCGTACTGGTAGATCGCGCGGCCGAACTCGGCCACGCCGGTCGCGAGCATGACCATCGGCATCAGCACGAGCGCGAACTCGACGGCAACGACGCCACGGGTACGCGAACGGCGCAACGGGAGCTTGTTCATGATCGCCTCGCTATTGAACGAGCATCGGAACCTGGGTCCCCGATGCACTGCCGCTGCCGGGTAATCCATGCGTCGCGCACGGGCTGTTGCCGGACACCGACGAGCCGAGGTATTCGAGGTGCGCCACGACGGCGCCGCTGCCGGCGCTGAACGGCAGCGGATCGAGCATCAGCACGCAATCCCATTGCGTGACGTGCACCTTCCCGCTGTTCCCCTGCAGCGTCGAGCAGTCGCCTTCCGGCGCGAGCGCGACGCGGCGGTCGCCGCCGTAGGTCGGGTAGTTGCTCGCCGTGACCGTGCCGTTGGTGGAAATCCCGCTTCCCGACGGCGGCGCGCCGTCGCCCTGGTACGGCTTGAAATTCGCGCGGTCGGTAACGAACTGCGTGTAGGCGTCACCCTTGATGCCCGCCGTTCCCGGCGGCCCGTAGTTCGGCCCGACGTACGCATAGCCGCTGAAGTCCGGCTGACCGCTCGAGCCGTTCGCGCCGTTCGTGTAGATCCCGAAGCGCGTATTCCACGCGCGCAGCGACGCCGACTTCAGGCCGGTGGTGCTCAGGTCGGGCGGGCTCGTGATGTTGCAGGTGTTGCCCGACAGCTCGCCCGCGAGCGTCGTCTCGTTCGTCGAGCCGTCGAGCGCCGCCCAGCCGAAGTTGCCGGGCCCGTAGGTCGACGACGAACCGGACGGCGACGAGATCCAGTCGCCGACCTTGTAGGCCGGATCGGACGGGCCACGGCACACGAACACCGGAATCGCGCAGGTGGTCTGCCCGCCGCCGACCGTCGCGATCGCGCTCGCCGAGACTTCCGCCGCGTTCGCGAGCTTCATGCCCGGCAGCACGTTCAGCACCTCGATGAACCAGTGCGCGATGTTGCTCAGCTTGGCCGTGCATTGCACGTACTTCATGTTCGCCGGCGTCGTGACGGCGTTCTTCGTCAGGAACGGGTTGGTCAGCGAATCGCTGAACGTGACGTTCGCGTTCGTCGACATCTGCACCGCGTTGTTCTGGAAGAACACCAGATTGAGGTGGCCGGCGGCGATGCCGTCGGCCTCGGCCACCGACAGGCTGATGGCCGACGTCAGGTCACGCGCAGCCGACAGCGCGCACGCATCGGCGCTGTTCTGCAGCTCGCTGCGCGTGACGTACAGCTTGCCGAGATCCAGCGCGAGACCGACGAACCCGATCATCACCGCCAGCGCGAGACCGACGATGATCGCGACGGCACCGCGCTGGCGATGCGGGCCGCGACGCGTGACTTTCGGATGACGTGCTGCGCTGTTCATGGCGTTCTCCCTGAGCATGCCGTCGTTACTGGGTGGCCTTGCCGATGCCGATCACGAACGCATTGGCGGGCGGCACGGTCTGCTTGAACGACCTGTCGTAGTTGTCGAGCGCGGCCGCGGCGGCGCTGCCGTCGACGCCCGACGCCGAGGCCGCGTGTTCGGCGGCATGCGGATCGATGATCTGGGCCTGCATCACGGTGCGGACCGAATCGCCGAAGCGGCTGTCCCACACCGGTGTCGACGACATGCAGCCGGCAAGCGCGAACGCGAGCGGGACGGCGAGCGCCGCGCGGCGCACGAATACGAGGTAGGCGGTTTTCATGAGTGTCCCCTTGACGGGTTTCAACGATCGGTGGACTCGGGTGCCGCGCTCACGCGCGCAACCTGCGCCCGCGCTGCGGCCGGGATCCGGTGCCTGGGCCGCGCCGCCGGCTGGGCCGGCGTGTCGGGGCCGGCCGTCGCGAGACGCGCGGCGGCGGCCTCGATGCGCGCGATGCGCGCGGCGTCCGACGTGCCGGACAACGGTGCGGCGGCCACCACCGGCGCGGGCACCTGCTGCGGCTCGGCCAGCACCGGCTGCTGCGCATCGGCGCCTTGCGGCGCGCGCGGTGCGGGCAGCGCGGCGGCCGGACCGGCGGGCGCTTCCGATTGCGGCGCCGGTGCGGGTGCCGGCGCCTGGGCCGGTGACTGCGGTGCGGCGGCTGCGCCGTTCGCGGGTGGCGTGCCTGCCTTGCGAACCCCGCCGCGGCCTTCCATGTTGCCGGTCGCATAGACGTCGGCTTCGTTCGGCTTCGAGAAGCTGTCGGTCGGCAGCGCGACGTCCGCGGTCTGCAGCGGCTTCACCAGGTGCGGCGTGATCAGGAAGATCAGCTCGGTGCGATCCTGCTGGAACGACGTGCTGCGGAACAGCGCGCCGAGCACCGGCACTTCGCCGACACCCGGGATCGCCTTCAGCGCACCGGTCGCGTTGTCCTTGATCAGCCCGCCGATCGCGAACGATTCGCCGTCGCTCATCTGCACCGTCGTCGACGCGCGCCGCGTCGTGATCAGCGGCAGGATCGACGTGCCGCCGATGTTGGTCGCGCTCAGCGTGACGCCCGTCTGCGACAGCTCCGACACTTCCGGCGCGACCTTCAGGCTGATCCGGCCGTTCGCGAGCACCGTCGGCGTGAACTTCAGCGCGACGCCGAACTCCTCTTCCTGCAGCGTGATCGACGACGTGCCGTTACCGCTGCTTTGCGGGATCGGGATGAAGATCTTGCCGCCCGCGAGGAACGTCGCTTCCTGGCCGCTGATCGTCACGAGATTCGGCTCCGCGAGGATCTTGACGAGGTTGTCGGTGTTCTGCGCGTCGGCCGCGATGCTGAACGGCTTGTTGTTCGCCTTGTTGAAGACGGCCCCGCTGGCGACGCCCGCGAGCAGGTTGCTGACCAGCGCGCCGCTCCACGAACCGAACCCGCCCTGGATGTTGAACGCGCTGCCCATCTGGTTGATCAGCGTCTTCGACACCTCGGCTACCTTCACCTCGAGCATCACCTGCTGCGGGGACGTGACGTTCAGCATGTTCAGCACGCCGCCGCCGCCCTTGCCGCCCGCGGCGGGATCGCCGGCGCTGTCGCCGTAGGCGCGGGCAATCTGCACGGCCTGCTGCGCGGCCTGCGAGCTCGACACGGTGCCCGCCAGCACGATCGTGCCGGCCGCGGTCGAGACGTGGATGTCGCGCTCGCCCGGCATCAGTTGCAGCAGCGACGCCTGCAGGCCGCCCGCATCCGCGCCGACCGCGACGTCGATCACGCGGCACGCGCCGCTCTTGCCCTGCACGATCATGTTGGTCGTGCCGACCGCGAGCCCGAGGATGTACAGCGTCTGCGGCGACACCATGGTGGCCTGCGCAACGGCCGGATTGCCGATCGTCCGATTGCGGACCGGCTCCGGCATCGGCACCAGCAGCGACTTGCCGAGCGGCACGCTGACGCTGGTCGACTCGCGCACGGCGCCGACGCAGTTCGGCCCGCGCAGCGGCCCTGCCGACGCGGCGGGCGCGGCGGCCGGCACCGGCCCCATGCTGATCGTCATCTGCATCGGCCCCTTGCCGACCGCGGCCGGCGCGCTGGCGCCGCCCTTCGTCAGCGCGGCCGACTCGACGCCTTCCTGCGCGAGTGCGCCATAAACGGTCAGCCATCCCGAACAGAGGATCGCGGCCATCATCGTGCCCCGTGCGACGCGCGTCCGCAGTGGGCCGGTACCTGTGCATTGCGGTTTGATCTTCATTTCGTCTGATCCCCCGAGAGACCGGCGCCGTGCCGGTTATCGACTTCCCAGGCCGCCGCGCGTGGCCGGCGGCCAATCTGTTGGTCTGGCTGGTTTGATCTGCTTCAGAAACACTCGACGCTGCCCTTCACGCCCGTCAGCACGCCGACGCAGTCGCGCCGTGCTTCCGGCGCCGCGTGCGATGCGACGTGCACGCGCACCGGCCGCACGTGGGCGGGAGGCGGCGGCGCGTCGGGCACGGGTTCCTTGCCCAGCAGCGTCAGCTTGGTCGCGCCGCCGGTGTTCAGCGTCTTCTGGTCGACCTGGTTGCGCAGCACGAGCGACAGCGTGCCGACGCTGCGCGCGAGGTCGAGCCGTTCGGCCTGGTCGGGCGTGACTTCCAGCGTCACCGCGTTGACGACCTTCGGTGCGGTGTCGTCGCGGCTGACCTGCTGCGCGACGGCCAGCACGAGGATGTGTTCGAGCACGATCTTGGAGATGCTCTGCCCGTCGGTCTTGCCCTGTTGTTCCTGCGTGTTGACGATCACGTCGACGTAGTTGCCCGGCAGCGCGAAGCCCGCGACGCCGACCACGTCGTTCACGCGCACCGTGATCGCGCGGCTGCCGTCGGCGATCACCGCGGACAGGCCGCCCTTGGTGCCGACGGGCGCGAGCTTCGACTCGATCACCGGCTCGCCGCGCGCGAGGCTGGTGCGCACGACGCGCCCTTCGAGCGCCTTCGTGTCGGTGAACGCGCCGGTCGGCACGCTGCCCGCCGGCCAGCTGACCATGTGGATCTGGTTCGGCCCGAGCGGTTCGCCCAGGTTCAGGTCGGTGGTGGCCACCGCGACCGGCGTGACCGAACTCGTGGATGTCTGCACCAGCCAGTGGGACGCGAAGACGACCGCGGCAAGACCCGCGACCATCGCGACGACCAGCATCATGACCGCTCGACTGTTTTTCATGGCAATGCTCCTCGACGAATCGTGAAAGGATCGGCTCAGCCGGTAATGAACGTGCGGCCGCCGCGCTCGATGGGCGGCGGATGGCCGCCGTCACGTTCGGGGGCCGCGCCGAAATAGCTCGCCCAGGCGTCGTACAGCGCGTCGTGCGTCACTTCGGGCGGATCGCCGCGATACCGCGCGCCGGCGGCCACGAGTCGCAGCAGGTCCGCCGGGAAACAGGCGAGAAACGCCTTGCCGGTCGGCAGGTGCAGCCGATGCAGCAGGTAATCGAAGGCATCGCTCGCCGACACCAGCCCGAGCGACGCGCAGGCCGCCTCGTACACGGCACGGTAGTCGTCGATCGACATCGGGCCGACATGCAGCTTCGATCCGAGGCGGCGCAGGAACGCGTCGTCGCAGAACTGTTCCGGCGCCAGGTTGCTCGAGAACACCGGCCACACGTCGAACGGCATCACGAAGCGGTTGCCGGATTCGAGCGTCATGAAATCGACGCCGCGGTCGAGCGGGCGCAGCCAGCGATTGAGCAGGTCGCGCGGCTCGACGCGCTGGCGGCCGAGATCGTCGACAACGTACATGCCCATGTTGGCTTTCATGTGCGGGGGCGCCTGGTAGAAGCCGGCGGCCTCGTCGCGGCGCAGGTCGAGCTCGTCGAGCGTCAGCTCGCCGCCCGACATCACGACCGGCCGCGCGCACAGGCGCCAGCGACGATCGACCGACCGGCTGCCGGGCGACTGCCCCGCCTCGACATGCACGAGCGGGTCGTAGACCTGGATCACTTCGCCGGCCGCGCAGATCGCATGCGGCACCGGCACGCGGCCGTGCATCAGCGAGCTGAGCCGCTCGGCGAGGAAGGTCTTGCCGCTGCCGGCCGGGCCGTAGATCAGCAGCGGACGGCCGGCGTTCAGCGCCGCGGCCGCCGCATCGAGCACCGACGTGTCGATCACGATCCCTTCGAACGCGGCCCACACGTCGCTCTGGCCGATGTGCAGCTTGCGGACCGAATGCGCGCTCACGCATTTGAGATACGCGTCGAGCGTCACCGGCGCGGGGCCGCTGTAGCCGCTGCGTGCCCGTTCCTCGAGCGCGAGCACGCGGCCCGCGTCGGTCAGGCGGAACGTCACGTCGAGATCGGTCGCGCCGCGATGGGTCAGCTCGACGAGATGCTCGCGCACCAGGAACGCGAAGACCTCGTCGAGCACCGCGAGCGGCAGGCAGTGCCGCTCGACCAGGTCGCCGTACGACGGGCGGCCGAGTACCAGCGTCGACTTCAGCACGAGCCCGGCGACGAACGTCATGCTCAGCCCGGTTTCCTCGAGCGTGCGCGGCGCCGCCGGCAACTGCGTGCCCAGTTTCGTATGGGCCTCCCGCGACGGCAACGGATCGGGCAGGTGCGCCACCTGCGCGTCGCGTCTCGGTTCGGTATGGTTCGTGTTCATGATCGCTCCGTCCTCGTTGCCTGTGCGTCGCGCTATGCGCACGACGCGAACAACATGCCCAGCGTGCCGGCCGCGATCGCGACGCCATACGGCAGCGTGCCGACCGAGGCGATTTCCGCGGAGCCGCCGGCGGCCTCCGCGTGCGCCCCCTGCGAACGGCGCGCGATCAGCACGCGGACGTTCGCCCACATCTGGCGCATCCGGCCGCGCAACAGCGCGAACGCAACGGCGCCGATCCCGCCGGCCAGGAACGTGGCCAGCACGATGTAGAACGTCATTTCCGCCCCGACCCACGCGCCGATCGCGAGCATCAGCTTCACGTCGCCGGCCGCCATTCCGCGCAACAGGTAGAACGGCAGCAGCAGGCCGAAACCGGTCGCGGCACCGGCGAGCCACGCGAGTGCGCCGGCCGGCAAGCCGTGCAGCATGCACTGCGCAACCAGCGCGCCGACGAGCCCGACCGCGACGAGACGGTTCGGAATGCGGCGAGACGCGATATCCGTGCTGGCCGCCGCCACCGCGAGCAGCGTCACGCACAACGGAATCGGGTAAGGCGGCGCAACAGGTAGCATGGCGAACCTCTCGGGTCTAATTCGTCGAATCAGGAAACCATTGCCAGCGCGGTGGTGACCGCGGCCGTCACGGCCGCTGCAATCACCTCGTACGTATCGGCAAGCGAGCCTTTCAGCGTGACGACGCTGCCGAGCACCGCAGTGGCGAACATCGCCGCGAGCAACGCGTATTCGATCGACGTCACGCCCTGCTCGTCGACGATCCAGCGACGGACGGCACGCATCGTGGCTGCCATGATGGTCTCCGGTTCCAGGTTGACTGAATGGCCGGGGACGGCTCGAGCACTGCACCGGCCGAGCCGTCCGCGGCACGGTCCATCAGATACCGGCAACCGCGGAATCCAGGTCGGCCGCGATCGTGCTGAACACGGTCTTCAGGTCCTTCCCGATGGTCGACAGCGCCAGGATGATGCCGACGGCGATCAGTGCGGCGATCAGGCCGTATTCGATGGCGGTCACGCCGTCCTCGTCGCGAACGAAACGGCCGGCTTGTTGAATGAACTTGGACATGGTGAATCTCCTTTCGTGGTGACTTTCAAAACCCTCGGGCACCGGCTGGTCGGATGACCGTGCATCGATACGTCGAGGCAGGTTGTTGATGCCGTGTGGTGCCGACGAACGAAGCGGACGAGCCGTTCGCCGTACCGTCCATCAGATGCCCGCTACTATCGAGTCCAGATCCGCCGCGACCGTGCTGAACACCGTCTTCAGATCCGTACCGATCGTCGTCAGCGCGACGACGATGCCGATCGCGATCAGCGCGGCGATCAGGCCGTATTCGATGGCCGTCACGCCTCGCTGATCCTGGATCAACCAAGCGATCTTTTCGATGACTCTTGACATGAGTACTCTCCTTTCGGACTGCTATTGAATTCCCTTCGTCGATCGCGACGTCGGGGACGGGCACCACCGGCACTACAAGAAAATCGAAACGCGACGCTCAGCGGCGGGAACGGGGATGCACACCGTCGTCCGTGCGAACGGGAATCAGTGAAGCGGAGCGCGAGAGAGGCGGATACGGAGCGACCATCCGGATGAACCGGGCTGGCCGGGCGACCGGAACGGCACGACGGCCATTCGACGCATGGAATCCAGTTGACCGGGAAACGAATGCCCGGCAAATCCGCAATATGTTTTTAACGCGGATTGCGAGCCGCGATGTGCTGTGGTCTTTCATTTTTATTCCCCGTCTGCTGCCATGCCGATGTCTTATTGCCCTGAAGATTCCGGGTCTGATAAGTCGATCGACGATCGTTTGCGCGGTTCGTCGACCTGGCGCTGTGTATTCCCCTGCGCGCTCCGGTCATTTTTTCCGCATGTGGCGCCGAGGCCGGTTCCATGTGTCTGCCTTCAGAACCGCCGGTCGCCACATCGTCGACTGCCGTGCCAACGCTAACGCAAAGAGCAGGCCATGCTCAGCGAAATCGAGGCGTGTCAAGGGTTCCAGCGATGTCGGCATTCCCCTGACCCAGGCCCGATGACCGATATGTTTCAAATTTGAACGATCCGGGGACGCCGGTGCGGCTGCTCCGAATGTCGGTCGTCGCGCTGCACAAAGGCCGGAAAAAATTTCGTTGGGACTTTCCCGGACGCGGTAAGCCGGTCGCGTGCCGCGCGTTCGGCGGGCTGCAACGCCGGTAAAAATCGCGGAATGTTTCACGCCGGAAACATGAAACCCGATCGCGTGGATTTCTCATACCTGAAAACGGGGTTTTCAAGCCCGTTATTCGACAGTCCCTATATCGTCTGCCAGTGCGTGGTTTGCATCGCGCGATTTTTTCTTCAACAATGAATTCACCGGACAACGCGGTTTCAACGCGATTCGATCCGCAGGCACGACAACATCAGACGGCCGCGACAGACCACGCAGCCACCACGACATACGGGGCATCATGTACACAGCCAATCGTGAAACGCGCGATCGCGCCGTCCGCTGCGCTCAATGGCTGACGGCGGACCGGATCATTCCGTACAGCTGCATCATGCTGATGCTCTTCGCCGCGCTGCTGGTGGTGTGGGGCGTCGTGACCGACGGCTTCACGTCGAGCGCCATCGCCCGTCCGGGCACCGACTTCTCGGTCTTCTGGACTGCTTCCCATCTCGTGTTGCAAGGCCATGCCGCATCGGCCTACGACCCTTCGTCATTCGTGCAGGCCGAGTTCGCGCACTTCGGTGCGTTTCTTCAACACCGGCCGCTTCCCTGGCTCTATCCGCCGACGATGCTGCTGTTCATCGCGCCGGTTGCCCTCGTGCCTTTCCTGCCCGCTTACTTCCTCTTTTTCGCGGGCAGTCTTTTATGCTATGCGTTCGCCGTCTCGAGGCTGTCGGGATTGCGCGCGCACCTCCCCGTGCCGCGCGCCGCGGCGCTCGTCGTGGTCGCGTACTCGGCCGTGTGCATGTCCGCGCTGTTCGGGCAGAACAGCATCCTGACCGCCGGCCTCGCCGCGCTGGCGCTGCACCTGCTCGGCAAGCGCCCCGTCGTGGCCGGCGTGCTGATCGGCCTGCTCGCGATCAAGCCGCAACTGGCCGTGGTGTTCCCGTTCGTGCTGATCGCGACGCGCGCCTGGCGCACGTTCGCGGCGGCGGCGATCAGCGCGGCGCTGTTCGCGGCGGCCGGTGTCGCACTGGCCGGCCCGGCCGCGCTGCACGGGTTGTCGCATGCGATGTCGACGGTACGCGAGCAGCACTTCATGCTCGCGTCGTACTGGCTCGCGTCGCCGACGCCGTTCGCCGCGTTGCGGCTCGCGGGCGCACCGGTGGCCGCCGCGCTCGCGGCACAGGCGGCGGTGGCCCTGCTCGCGATCGCCGCGGCCGTCGGCGTGTGGCGCCGTACGCGCGACATGCGCCTGCGCGGCGCGGTGCTGGCGGTCGCCACGCTGCTGACCACGCCGTATCTGTGGAACTACGAACTGACGTGGCTCGGCATCGCGGTCTTCTGCCTGATCGCGCATGGTCTCGACGAGGGCTGGCTGCCGGGCGACCAGGGCATCCTCGTGCTCGCGTGGCTGCTGCCGATCTTCGAGATGCTGAACCGGCTGATGAAGCTGCCGCAGATCGGGCCGATCGTGCTGCTCGCGGTGCTGTTCGTCGTCGTGCGCCGCACGGCGCTCGCATCCGGGAGCGCACGATGAAAACGCCTGCGTTCGCCCGCCACCTGCATGCATCCGTCGACGTGCATCCGGAGCTGCCGATCGCCGGCCCGCGCCGCTACCCGCACTGGCTCAATCGCGACCGCGTGCGCCTCTACGCGGCCGCCGCGCTGCTGACCGAACTGCTGTTCATCGTGATCTACGTGACGCGCGTGCTCCTGTCGCACAACGGCGCGCTGGAACCGCTGTCGCAGGACTTCTCGCCGATCTGGAGCGCCGCGTGGCTCGCCGCGCACGGCCACGGCGCCGACGCGTGGCATTTCCCCGCGCTGTTCGCGGTCCAGAAGCTGGCCGTCCCGACGATGACGCTCGCGGGCGGCGCGCTGCCGTGGCTTTATCCGCCGACGATGCTGCTGCTCGTGCTGCCGCTCGGCTGGCTGCCGTACACGCTTGCGCTCGTGCTGTGGCTCGCCGTCACGTATGCGCTGTTCGCCGCGACGATCCACGCGATCGTCCAGCGCGATGCCGCCTGGCTGTGCGCGCTCGCGTTCCCGGGTGCATTCCTGACCGTGATCGTCGGCCAGACCAGCCTCTTCACCGCGATGCTCGCCGGCGTCGGCCTGCTCGCGCTGAACCGCCGGCCTGCGGTGGCGGGCATCTGCTTCGGCTTGCTGACGATGAAGCCGCAGCTCGCGATGCTGTTCCCGCTCGCGCTGCTGTGCGCGGGCCAGTGGCGCGCGCTGGCCGCGTGGGCCGCGACGATCGCCGGCAGCGTCGCGCTCGCGACACTCGCGTTCGGCATCGGCCCGTGGATCACGTTCGCGCACGTGATCGGCAACGTCTACGCGGTCGTCGGCACCGGTCACGCGAAGCTCGCGCGCATGCCGTCCGTGTTCGCGCTCGCGACGATGGCCGGCTGGCCCGTGCTCGTCGCGCGCGGCCTGCAACTGCTGTCGGCCGCGGTCGCCGCGATCGCCGTCGTCTACGCATGGCGCGGCGCGTGCTCCTATGCGCTGCGCGCCGCGACGCTCGTATGCGCGTGCCTGCTCGTCAGCCCGTATTTGTACGACTACGACCTGACCTGGTATGGCCTCGTGATCGCGTGGTACGCCCGCTATGCATGGACCCACGGCTGGCGGCGCTTCGATCGCGAATGGCTGATGCTGCTGTGGCTGATGCCGTTCGCCGGCCTCGCGGTCATGCCGCATCTGCCGTTCCAGTTCATGCCGCTCGTCACGCTGGCGTCGCTCGCGCTGCTCGTCGGCCGGATCGCGCAGGAAAGACACGACGTGCCGTCGATGCCCGACGCGCACGACCACTCGACCGATACCGGATTCACGCATCCGGTCCGGCCGCACCACCGCCCGGCGTACGGAATGCGCCGCACCGGCCGCCCGACCATCGGCGCCGACCGGTGACGCGACATGACAAGGGGAGTCATCATGCGGGAACCACGCTACACACCGCTCGTTTCGCTGGTTGTGCCGTTCTATAACGAAGGCGAGGCCGTCGAGCGCTTCTTCGACGTCGTGATGCCGTTGCTGACGGCCATCGACGCGATCCGCTTCGAGATCGTCTGCGTCAACGACGGCAGCCGCGACGACACGCTCGAGCGCCTGGTCCGGATCGGCACCACCGAGCCGCGCGTGCGCGTGATCGACCTCACCCGCAACTTCGGCAAGGAAGCGGCGTTGACGGCCGGCCTCGACGAAGCCACCGGCGACGCGGTGATTCCGCTCGACGCCGACCTGCAGGATCCGCCGGGCCTGATCCCCGTGATGATCGAGCACTGGCGCGACGGCGCGGAAGTCGTCGCGGCGAAACGCAGCAACCGCGCGTGCGATTCGTTCGCGAAGCGCACCGCCGCCGCGATCTACTACCGTGTGCACAACATGCTGTCGGACGTGAAACTGCCGGAGAACGTCGGCGATTTCCGGCTGATGGATCGCCGGGTCGTGAATGCGCTGCGCAGCCTGCCCGAGCGGCACCGTTTCATGAAGGGGCTGTTCGCGTGGGTCGGCTACAAGACCGTGATCGTCGAGTACCAGCGCGACCCGCGCAGCGCCGGGCACTCGAAGTTCTCCGGCTGGAAGCTGTGGAATTTCGCGCTGGAAGGCATCACCAGCTTCAGCACGGTGCCGCTGCGCAGCTGGACCTACATCGGCGTCGGCATCGCCGCGCTCGCGTTCCTGTACGGCACGTTCATCATCTTCCGCACGCTGCTGTTCGGCAATCCGGTGCTCGGCTACGCGTCGCTGATCTCGGTCACGCTGTTCATTGGCGGCATCGAACTGATCGGGATCGGTGTCGTCGGCGAATACATCGGGCGAATCTACGACGAGTCGAAGCAACGGCCCGTCTACCTGATCCGCCGCCGCTACCAGGTGCACGCCAAGGTGATCGAGCTGCCGGTGGCGCGCGACGCGCGCCGCCAGGCCGCCCGCCGCCGCACGCAGCCGACCCGCGCGCGGATCGGCGCCCGCTGACGCATGCGCGCCGCCATGATCGACCTGCTCCACGCCGAACGCACGCGGCTGGTGCGCTTCGGCGTGTCCGGGCTGTGCTCGACCGCGCTCCACACGCTGGTCGCCGCGGCGATGTTCGCGCTGTTCGACGCGACGCTGGTGGCCGCGAACGCGGTCGCCTTCCTGTGCGCGACCGCGTTCTCGTATCTCGCGAATACGCTGTGGAGCTTCGCGTCGACGGTGCGCACGCGCAACCTGGTGCGCTTTCTCGCGGTCACGCTGGTCGGCTTCGTCGAGACGATGCTGCTGGCGCGCGGCGCCGAAGCACTCGACCTGTCGCGCGGGATGAGCATCGTCGCGATCGCGCTGCTGATCCCGCCGACGACGTTCGTGCTGCACCGGCTGTGGACCTACCGGTAAACGGCCCGCCCGCGTTTCCTCCTCCCCGCCGATAATCGGTCAATCGATTAACAGATTCAATGTCGCCATATTTATGTGGCGTATCGAATCGATTGATTCCGATTTTAAAATTACCAATCGATTTAATCATAACGACCTGTTTACTTTTACAGCTTCCATAATTAACCGAACGGGATAATCTGCATTCGCCGTCGCTTCAGCACCTGCCGCCTCCGGAGCAAATCCTTGCGGCACAAGGCGATGGCGGCCGCACGAAGCAATTCGCGCAACGATAAGTCCCATTACTTCAAACGGGAGCTTCCATGTCACGCGTTACCGATGTGCTCGTTTCGTTCGATACCGAAACCATTCTCAAAAAATATCCGAATCCCAGCAAAAACCCGGCCGCTCCGACGCTGATCGACTGGCGTTATGTTTATATGGTGACCAACCAGGACAACGTCATCTCCGGGCAGGCAGGCGGCGAGCTCGATCTGAAAGCGCAGGTCGGCGACCTGATCCGCTGGCGTGAAACGAGCCTGTCGCTGGGCTTCGAGAACCAGGTGGTGTTCTACAAGTTCATCGGCAACGTCGGCAACGACCTGATCTCGACGCCGACGCCGCGGGTGGCGGAAGCGTCGATCCCGGTGCCGAACACCAGCAAGCCGGAAGTGCCGACGTGCCAGAAAGTCGCGAACTACTACTGGTCGTCGGAATGCCTGAAGGTCGGCCGCGTGACCTACCACTTCCAGTTCCAGATCATCGATCGCAACTGCCAGAGCCAGGGCTGCTTCTCGTGGGATCCGTTCATCTCGATCCATAACTGATCGCGGCAGGCGGGCGGCCGCGCGACGGCTGCCCGTGCCGCCCCCTTGTTGCGCAGGAGGTGCTCATGTCTGGTCTTCGTTGCGATGTGCTCGCGGTCGTCGACGCCGTCACGCTGCTGTCGGCCCACCCCGATGCGAGCCGGAACGCCGATGCGCCGACCGTGATCGACGGCCGGCACATCTACGTGTTGAGCCCGGGCGACGCCGGGCAGGTCGGCCACAACGACAACCGGCTGTTTGCCGGCCTGTCGCCCGGCGACGAGCTTCATCTGCGCGAAACCGCGCTGGCGCTGCGCGCGGAGCTGAGCGTGCTGTTCATCCGGTTCGCGTTGAAGGACGCCGGCATCGTCGCGCCGATCGAAGCGGAAGTGCGCGATGCCGCCAAGCCGGTGCCGGACGGCGACGACCTGCTTCATCCGTCGTGCCGGCCGATGAAAGACCACGTGTGGCGCAGCGAGGTGCTGGCGGCCGGCACCACCGCCTGCACGGCCGATTTCGCGGTGCTCGATCGCGACGGCGCGGTGTCCGGTTACTTCCGCTGGGAAACGACGATCGAGATCGCCGGCAGCCGGCCCGACACGAAGCAGCCCGGTTTCAAGCCGTCGTCCGACCGCAACGGCAGCTTCACGCTGCCGCCGAATACCGATTTCAAGGCGACCTTCTACGCGAATGCCGCCGACCGGCAGGACCTGAAGCTGTTCATCGACGACGCACCGGAACCGGCCGCGTCGTTCGCGGGCAACGGCAACGACGGCGTCAGGCAGTTCACGCTGAACTCGCGCGGCGGCAGGATCCGGATCGACGCGTCGGCCAACGGCCGGCCATCCGCGACCGATGCGCGGCTCGCGCCGCTGTCCGCCGGCGATACCGTCTGGCTCGGCTGGCTCGGCGCCGAAGACGGCGCCGACCGCGACTACAACGACGGGATCGTGATCCTGCAGTGGCCGATCGCGTGAGCGGCGCGACACATCCAGTACACCTGATCGTCGCACTTTCCGCCCGCACGCGCCGCTCTTTCCACTCGAGCTTGGATCACCCAAGCGGAAAATACGTGACGTCGAGGGCGGGCGGCGCAACGGGCGTTTGCGACAGCAACGCATGAACCTGACCGCGATGGTGCGCGTGATGAAGGAAAAGATGGGAAAGGACCAGCCCGAGCGGTTTGCGCTGCGGCGTTCCGTCCATGCTCGTGTAGTTCACGTCGGCGTTCAGGTCGTTGCGCGCGACAGCGCCGACGATGCGCGCGAGCCGCTCGTCCTCGGCTCGCCGTTCGGTCCGCAGGCTGTCGAAATCGTCGCAGACGACAAAGTCCAGGGCCGGGATGGCGTGGCCCTCCCCGGAGAGCCGGCCGAGCCAGATGCGGTCCGTGGCAAGCAGATGATTGAGCGTATGGTGGATCGAGCCGAACGCGCATGCGCGTGCGAGAAAATACTCATCCGATGAAAGGCCGGCGCATGCCTGATACATGCGCTCATTCGCCCAGGCGGTCCAGCGCGCCAGCATCTCGAACTGATTCGTCATCGCCGTTCCCTTGTCTTTTGATTCCGTCCGGGTAATCTATGGGTCCGGATGGTCGCTGTCGATCGCGTTTTTCTTATCAGCTATAAGGTCTGATGATGCCCGTACGCCGTGATCCGCCCCAAACGCACTTGCTTCGGGCCTTCGAGGCGGTCGCCCGGCTGAAGAGCTTCAGGCAGGCGGCTGTCGAAATAGGCGTGTCGCAGAGTGCGATCAGCCAGCGCGTGGCCGCGCTCGAAACGCGCCTCGGGACGTGCCTGATCCATCGAGAGCAGGGCCGCTTCGCACTCACCCGTGATGGCCTGGCCTATCTGGCCACGGCGGAAGGCGTGCTGCGAACGCTCGCGAGGGCCGACAGCCGGCTCGCCGATCGCCGGGAAACGGTCCGCCTGTCCGTCGTTTCGTCGTTCGCGCACTGCTGGCTCGCTCCCCGGCTCGAAGCGCTGTCCCTGTCATTCGAAGACATCAGTCTCGAGGTGCACGTGTCGGACGAGATCGTCGCGATCGACGACGGCGAATTCGATCTCGCGATCCGCCTGCATCCGAAGGCGGGCATGCCGGGAGAACGGATGACGGCAGCCGATGACGTGCTCGTACCGGTCCACGCGCCGGGCAGCCGGCCAAGCCCTGCGTGTCGCGCGGAGCCGTTCGCGGGGATGAGGTTGCTCGAGGACGACTGCAGCCGTCTCGGCGGATCGCGCCACCAGTCGTGGGACACGTGGCATGAACTCAACGGATGCGAGATCCGGCAACCGCGCAGGCGGATCGTGTTCAACGACGCAGGGTTGATGATCGAGGCTGCCCGCCGCGGCGCCGGCGTCGCGCTCGCGCGCCAGTCGCTGGTTGCGGACCATCTGGCTGCCGGCGAGCTGGTGAAATTCGACGCGATGCCGCTCGCATGTCTCGCGCAAACATCGTTGATCCAACGACGCGCGAGCAGCCGCAGCCACGCGAGCCGGCGCGTCGCAAGCTGGCTGCTCGATGCCGTATCCGGCGCGATCGCCTAGCATCGCTCGTCGAGGCTCGCGCGAGCGGCGCCCACCGTCGCACCGCGCTTCTCCGCCCGATCCGTCCAGCTCGAGCGGAGTGGCCGGCGCTCATCGCCCGGTCGGGAAATCGCGGCAATACAGCCGGCGCGTGACCGATCGGCGCACTGCCCCCAAAACGGCCTGCGCCGGCGGCGCATTCAATGCAACGGCGACCACGCCTCCGGCAACGCGATCGTCGAGGTCGCCCTTTCGATCTGTTCCGGGCCGCCGGCCGGTGGCCAGAGACCCGCCGCGTAGTGCCGTTTTCTCAACGCCATCCGCTCTTCCAGACTCGAGAATCCCCAGATGTGCACGATACGCGGCGGTCCATCGAGCGCGTACATGTTGCAAACGAGATGCGACGTATAGTCTTTGGCCGGGCCCACCGCCCGTTCCCACGCGGAAATGGTCGGCGCGATACCGCCGGCTTTCAGCCAGTAACGGCGAATCTCGTAGAAATCGCCGAATACCCGCGGTTCGATCTCGGGTAGAAAAGGAAACAGCGCATAGCTTTCCATCGTCAATCGAACGGACGCGCTTTCAATCCCGAAAGGTTGCCCGGCGCTCAAGGCCCGGTTGCGTTCGTGTTGCAATTCATCCGTCGTGTCGAAGCCCCTCAGCACGACGATCCGCGACAACTCGCCAATCTCCGTGCGCCATGCGCCCAGTAGCCTCCCTGGCGCGCCGGCATCGGATACCCAGCGATGCGCGCGGCGCGACACCCTATCCTGGTCTGTAAGCGGACACGACAACGTCGTGAGTTCATACAGCATGGCTGCCCTCCTTTCGCGTGGATGTCGCAATGTATGACCGAAGCGGCGGCCGATCAACGCGCGTCGCCTTGAAACAGAATCCAGTACCATTGCGCAATGGATCTCCTCAAGGCGATGGCCGTATTCGTCCGTATCGTGGAAACGGGTAGCCTGACCGCGGCCGCGCAAGCGTCCGATCTGTCGCCGACCATGGTCGGCAACTACCTGCAGGCGCTGGAAAGCCGCCTGGGCACGGTCCTCGTCCACCGCACGACGCGCAAGCAGAAAGTCAGCGCGTTCGGCCACGCCTACTACGCGCGATGCGTCGAAGTCCTCGGTCTGGTCGACGATACGGAGCGGCTGGCGCTCGATCATCTCCAGCGGCCACGCGGGCGGTTGCGCGTGACGGCGCCCGTGGTGTTTACGAACGAGTGCCTGATTCCCGCGCTCCCCGACTATTACCGGCGCTACCCCGAGATCAAGCTCGATATCGTCGCCACCGATTCGCTCGCCGATTTGTTCGATGAGGGTTTCGAGGCAGCGATTCGCATCGGCGCGTTCGCCGGCGCGGACGTGGTCGCACGTCCGCTCGCGCCGTACCGGCTGGTGCTCTGTGCATCGCCCGCTTACGTTGCCGAACATGGCGCACCGACCACCCCGCACACGCTTGGCAAGCATCAATGCCTGACGTATGCCTATCCGCCTCGATCGGCGTGGCACGCGGCGCAATCGCGATGGATGCTCGAAGGTCCGGACGGGCCGATGAGCGTCGCCGTGGACGGCAGACTGAAGACCGACAGTGCGGATGCGTTGCGCCGGGCGGCATTGAGCGGGCTCGGTATCGCGATGCTTCCTTCGATGTTGATACGCGACGACATTCGCGAGCAGCGCCTCATCGAGATCCTGCCGGACTTCGCCGCTCCCGAACGATCGATGACGCTGCTTTATCTGCGAGAGACGCGGAAATCACCGAAGCTTCGCAGCTTCACCGAATTCGTGGTGGACCGCTTCGGCGTCGAAACGACGAATCGGGCCTGATACGGCTACCGCCCGGAAACCGCCGCGCGACGTCCTGTGTCGATCCCGAACGCCGAAGCCGCCGGTCAGGGCGCCGCACCGAACGGTCGAATCACGACGCCGCGCAGCCACCGGTCGCCGGCCTCGTGGTGATCACGCGCCTGCCAATGCTGCCGTACCGTGAAGCCTTCGACCGGGACCGGGCAGGCATGAACCGCCAGGCCGCTCGCCTGAGCCAGGGTCTGGCCGACATGACGCGGCAACGCCGTGATCAGGTCGGTCGTCCGGACGATCGCCCCCAACCCGGGAAACCCGGCAACGCCAGCACGACCTCTCGCTCGGCAAGCCTATACAATCGGCACGATGCATCGAAGCCATGAAGCGCTGACCGACCACGCCCGTCCGCCACCATGAATGCACCCGCCGCCCCCTCCTCCGCGCCGCCGGTACTCGGCGTCTACCGGCACCCGGCCGACCCGTCCGCCGGACAATGGCTCGTCAGCCGCTCCGAGCGCGCGCACCTGTTCCGCATCCAGCATCACCGGCCCGACGGCAGCACGTCGGTCGATACCGTCGTCGACGCCGACAATCTCGACGCGAAGCTGCACAAGTGGCTTCGGGAAGGCTTCGTGCGGCGCGCGTCCGACGACCGCGCACCGCCCGCGCATCGCGACGGGTTCATGCAGGACTTGCGTCGCGCGCATGCGTCGCGACCGGCCGCGGGCCCCGATGCCGCCCACCTCGCGCGCGTCGGCGGCGTGCCGATGCCGCGCGGCCCCGGCGGGCCGCTCGTACCGCCGCCGAATCCGGCCTACCTGTTTACCGCGCGGGCGACGAGCGTGCTCGAGGATGTCGTCGAGAACCGCCGCGTCCTGCTGATCGGCCATACGGGCACCGGCAAGACGAGCCTGATCGAACAGGCCGCCGCACAGACCGGCCACGGCGTGCTGCGCTCGAACATGAACGGCCAGACGACGGCGGGCGACTTCGTCGGCTTCTGGACCGTCAAGGGCGGCGAGACGGTCTGGATCGACGGTGTGCTGCCGACGGCGATGCGCGACGGCCTGTGGCTCATCGTCGACGAGATCGACTTCGCGGAACCGGCGATCCTCGCGGTGCTGACCGCCGTGCTCGAGCCGGGCGGCAGCCTGCTGCTGAAGGAGAAAGGCAACGAGATCGTCGCCCCGCATCCGTCGTTCCGGCTGTTCGCGACCGCCAACGCGGTGGGCGCGATGGGGCAGTTCCGCCACCTGTACCAGGGCGCCAACGTGATGAACGAGGCGTTCCTCGACCGCTGGCGCGTGTACCACCTCGACTACCTGCCGCCGGCCGACGAGGCGCACGTGCTGCAGCGGACCTTCGGCGCGGCGATGTCGCCCGCGATGGCCGACACGCTCGCCGCGATCGCGGCCGACTGCCGCGCCGCGTTCGTTCGCGAGGATCTGGCAAGCGCATTCTCGACACGGCGCCTGCTCGACTGGGCCGAGCTGATGCTGCGTACCGGCGACCCCGAAGCCGCCGCCGGCCCGACGATCTACGCGAAAGTCGACACGGAAGACGCCGACCTGATTCGCACCATCATCCGTCACTACATCGACGTGGACGGGTGAAGCCGGTGAACCGGGACGACGACGCACGCGCGCAGCGTCTGGGCCGCCTCGCGCGCACGCTCGCGCAACGGCACGGCATCGACGTGCGGTTCGCGAGCCACGGCCCGGCCGTCGAGCACGACGTGCTGGTGCTGCCCGACAGATGGCTCGCCGGCGAGATCGACGACGCTGCCCTCACCGGCTTCGTCGACCTGTATGCGGCGCGCCTGCGCTTCGGTGCCAGCGACACCGTGGCCGCGCTCGCGTCGCCCGCCGTGCGCGCGCTCGCGCAGGCGATCGACGACCGCCGTGCAGCCGCGTGCCTCGTCGCGCGTTATCCCGGCGCGCAGGCGTTCCTGCGCCGGATGCGGACAGTGACCGGCGCCGATACGCTGCGCCGGTGGCCGCGCGTCGCATGGCGCGACAAGCTGCTGTGGCGCATCGAGCGCGCGTTGTGGGACGAGCGGCCCGCAGCCGTCGAGCGCCTGCCGTCGCTCGACGCGACGCTGGCCGCCTGCGACGATGTCGTCGACGAAGCGCGCGCCGCGACGTCGACGGCCGACAGCATCCGCGCGGCGCGGCGCATCGTCGAACGCGTGCGCGCGCTGGCGTCGGCCGGCGCCAACAACATGATGTTCACGGCCGATCCGGGCAGCACGATCGACAGCGACGCGATCGCCGCCGAGTTCGACCCGGACGGCCAGGGCGCGGCGGACGATGCGCGCGCGCCTGCCGCCGCCGAATCCGGCGCCGCGACGATCGCCGACACGGCAACGTCGGCGCAACCGCCGACGCCGGGCGATGCGTCCGCCGGCGCGATCCGCCTGTCGACGGAGAACCGGCCGCTGCTGTCGGTCCCGCTGACCACCGCATTCGACACGGTGGCGGACTTCACCGGCCGCGGCGAACCGGCGCGCTGGCATCGTCTGCTCGGTGCGGCCCGCGCCCAGACCGGGGCGCTCAAGCGGCAGCTCGAACGGGCGCTGAAGGTGGACGAGCACACCCGCTGGAAGCGCGAACAGGAGCGCGGCGATCTCGACCGTGCGGCGCTCGCCCGCGTCGCGACGTCCCCCGGCTACCGCACGCCGTTTCGCGTCAGGCGTGCGACGCCCGGGCGCGACGCGGCGGTCAGCCTGCTGATCGACTGCAGCGGCTCGATGGCGGGCAGCAAGATCGAACTCGCGACGCTCTGCGCGGCCGCGCTGTGCGACGCGCTGATTCAGCTCGGCTTCGCGTGCGAAGTGCTTGGCTACAGTTCCGCCGAGGATGCGGCGATGCGCACGCACTACCAGCGCTGGATCGACGGCGGTCACAGCACGTTCGGCTACAACCGGTTTGTCGAACGGCTCGACCTGCGGGTCTACAAGCGGTTCGACTCCGACAACCCGAGCGGCATCGCGTGCCTCGAATGCGGCCACGAGAATCCCGACGGCGAGGCATTGAGCTGGGCCGCGGAACGGCTGTTGTCGACGCGCGCACGCCGGCGCATCCTGATGGTGCTGTCCGACGGCTCCCCGGCCACCGGCGACGGCCACCCGGCGATCCTGCGCACCGACCTGCACGCACGCGTCGACGCGTTGCGCGCACGGCGCGTCGAACTGATCGGCATCGGCATTCTCGACGATGCGGTCGAGTCGTTCTATCCGGTCAGCCGCGTGGTCGAACATCTGAATGCGCTGCCGGGCGCGGCGTTCGCGGTTCTGAGCGACACGCTGCTGGATCGCCGGTAGCGCTGCGCGCGGCAGGGTGGAAGCGGACTTCGGCATTGCGGTTCGCACACAAGTCACATCGGACGGTTACCATTCCGCTTGGCCGGGTCGAATCGCCGCCGCGACGCAGGATCGCGTTTCTCCGTTGCATGCGCTCGGCCGCCCGGTTCCGCTGCGGTCGCGGCCGGCAGCACGAACCTTGCTCCGCAGCCGGTCGACTTTCATCCCGACGGCGAATCCGGCCGCCTCGCACTGCCGCGGCCGGCAGCCGGCACGAAACTGCATATGCCCAGGAAACGATCCAGCCTCTGGCTGCGGCCTCTCGAACTCCTTTCCATCGCGACCGGTGCGCGGCCGAAGAAGGTGGCCGGCAGGCCGCGGCCGGCCGCCAAAAAGGCCGCACCGAAAGTCGCTTCCGCCAAGACGCCGCAAAAAGCCGCCGTGAAAATCACTCGACCGGCCTCCACGCCGGCGGCCAGCGTCCGTTCCGCCAAGCGCACGCGCACCGCGCATGCCGCACGCGCGGCGTCGGACACGCCGCCCGGCACGTGGCTGCGCTCGTTTCACTCCGCCGGCCCGAGCGCCGGCCGCCTCGTCAATCATCTTGCGTACGCGCTCTATCTTCCCGCCGCGCCGGCCGCGACAGCCGCGCTGCCGGTCGTCGTCATGCTGCACGGCTGCAAGCAGACCGCCGAATCGTTTGCAGCGGGCACGCGCATGTGCCGCCTCGCCGAGCGTGCGGGGTTCGCCGTGCTGTTTCCCGAGCAGGCCAAGACCGCGCATGCGCACCGCTGCTGGCACTGGCATGGTGATGCGACGCAGTCCGAAGCCGCGGCCGTCGTGTCGCTGGTCGATGCGATCGTGCGGCACCATGGCTTCGATCGCGACCGGATCTACGTGGCGGGCCTGTCGGCCGGCGCGGGGCTCGCGGCGGCACTGGCGATTCGGTATCCCGACCGTTTCGCGGCGGTGGGCCTGCACTCGGGGCCGGCCATTGCCCCGCCGTCGTCGGCGATGGCCGCGATGAGCCTGATGCGACGCGGCATCCGCGACGACCCGCTCGATGCGCTCGACGCCTGCGCCGACGTCGCGTCCTATCCGGGCATGCCGGCGCTCGTCGCGCACGGTGCGCTCGATACGGTCGTCACCGACCGGAACGCGACGCAACTCGGCATCGCATTCGCGCGGCTCAACCGGCTCGTCGACGAACACGGCGCGATCCGCGTCGGCGAACAACACAGCTACGCGCGGGACGATGCCGCTTACGTCGATTATCTGAAGGCCGGGCGGCTCGTCGTCAGGGTGTGCATCGTCCACCGGCTGCCGCATGCATGGAGCGGCGGCGACCCGCGCGAGCCGTTCCATTCCGCGACGGGGCCGGACGCGAGCGCGATGTTCTGGCATTTCTTTCGTCGTCAGCGCCGCAAGCGACCGGCGTGACGCGCGACGCGCGCGGCGGGTTCCCGCGAGCGGCGGGCGGCGATCGCGTCACGCGCGTTGCTCCAGCGCCGCCGCACTCGCGCGGTCGACGGCACGCCGGACCGGCAAGCGGATCCGGAAGGTGGTCCCGCGCCCCGGCGCGCTCGTCACGTCGATCGTGCCGCGATGGCGCTCGACGATCCCGTGCGACACCGACAGCCCGAGCCCCGTGCCCTGCCCGACCGGCTTCGTGGTGAAGAACGGATCGAAGATCCGCCGCATGACGTCGGGCGTCATGCCCGCGCCGGTATCGCTGATTTCGATCGACACCTGATCGCCGTCGCTCGACGTGCGGATCGTGATCACGCCATGCTCGGGAATCGCCTGCGCCGCGTTGACCAGCAGGTTCATGAATACCTGGTTCAGTTGCGACGGCAGGCATTCGACGGGCGGGATATCGCCGTAGTCGCGCACGACGTCGGCCTTGTACTTGAGTTCGTTGTGGACGACGTTGAGCGTGCTCTCGAGCCCCGCGTGCAGATCGACGACGCGCCATTCGTCGCTGGCCGGGCGCGAGAAATCGCGCAGGTCCTGCACGATGCGCCGCACCCGCAGCGCGCCGTCGATCGATTCGTCGATCAGCGTCACGATCTCATCGCGGACGTAGTCGAGATCCGCGGCCCGGCGCACGGCTGTCAGCGTGTCGCGGGTGGTCGGATCGAGCTGCGGCAGCGCGGCTTCGTGCGCGGCGATCACGTCGAGCAAGTTGCGCACCCATGCCTTCAACGTATTGAGGTTCGCGCTGACGAAGCCGATCGGATTGTTGATCTCGTGCGCGACACCGGCCGCGAGCTGGCCGATCGACGCGAGCTTTTCCGACTGCAGCAACTGCTCGTGCGTTTCCGCGAGCGCATGCAGCAGGCGCCGCTGTTCGTCCTTCTCCTGTTCGAGCTGCGCGTGCGCGGCCTTGCGTTCGTCGATCTCGGCCGCCATGTTCTCGCGCGTGCGCTGCAGCATCTGCGTCGTCTGCTCGTAGCGGCGCAGCGCGCGTTCGAGTTCGTCGGTTCGCAACCGCACAAGCCGCTCGAGCGTGTCGGTCATGCCGCGCAGGAAGGTGGTGCGCGCATCGAAACGGCACAGCATCAGCGTGACGACCAGCGTCGCCATCGTAAACAGCGCGACCGTCGTCGCGAGCCATGGCGCGTCGACCCCTTGCGCGGCGCCGCACCGTGCATCCGGCGCGAAATGCGCGGCGGCCATCGCCGTGTAGTGCATGCCGGTGATGGCCACGCCCATGACGACGGCCGCGCCGATGCGCTGCACGGTCGCGTGGCGCGCCTGCCGCGCGCGCAATGCCTGCGCGATCCATAACGCGGCCGTCGATGCGATCACCGCGATACCGATCGATGCGGCGAACAGCGCGGCATCGTAACGAATGGCCGGCTGCATGTGCATCGCGGCCATGCCCGTGTAATGCATGCCGGCAATCCCGCCGCCCATCAGCACGCCGCCCGCGCACAGCCGCCGCCAGCCGAGCCGCGCGCGCGTGACGACGTTCAGCGCGAAGTACGACACGAGCACGGCGATCGCCAGCGAGATGCCCGTGCCCTGCCATGCATAGCCGAGCGGGATCGGCAGCGAGAACGCGAGCATGCCGACGAAATGCATCGACCAGATGCCGGTGCCCATCGCCGCCGCGCCGCCCGCCAGCCAGGCCCGCTTCAGCTTCGGGTTGTCGAGCAGCGAAATGAACGCCGCGAGGTCGAGCGTCGTGTAGGAGGCCAGCGTCGCGATCGCGAGCGACAGCAGGACAAGCGGGACGTTGTAGGTGCCGTGCATGGTCGGGCGCCCGAGGCTGGGTGAAGGCATCGTCGCGGTGCGCGGTCGAACGCGCACCGCGACCGTCACGCCGGCGGCGCGCCTGCGTCGGGCGCCTGCGCCGACGCCGCCGGGCCGGCCAGCACGAGGATGTCGAACGGCGTCCCTTCGCGCGTCTCGAAGCGCCGCACGAGTTCGATCTGATGCGCGGACATCACGCTGCCCTTCGTCATCAGCAGCACGCCGCGATGCGTGCGCAGATCGTCGGCGAGCCGCATGCCTTCGCGCAGTTGCGCCGACCGGATCTCGGCGACGGATGCCGCGATGCCGAGACTCGCGGGGTCGCGCATCAGCTCGGTGAAGCGCTCGACCAGTAGCGGGTCGTAACGCACGCCGGCCTGCGAACGCAACACGTCGATCGCCTGCTCGATCGAATGCGGCGCGCCGATTTCGCCGTGGCGCAGCCCTTCGAAATCGCGGGCGATCGCCACGATCCGCGAGCCGGGCGGGATCGCTTCCCCGATCAGCCCGTCCGGCGTGCCGCGCCCGTTGAAGCGCTCGTACTGGTGCAGCACGATCGACGCGACCTTGTGCAATTGCGCGACGGGCGTCAGCACCATCTGCGCCCGCAACGGATGCTCGTGGAACAGCCGCTGCTCGTCCGTCGTCATCCGCGTGAGCGGCTTGTGCAGCAATTCGTCCGGCAGCGACAGCTTGCCGATGCCGTGCAGCAGCCCCGCGAAATAGACGTCCTGCGCGTGCAGCTCGCTCATCTGCGCCGCCAGCGCGAGCCGGCGCGCGATCTCGCCGACCCGCATCGCGTGGCCGCTGGCGGCGCCGCAACGCAGTTCGATCATGCTCGCGCAGACCTGCACCATCGCCGTGAAGCTGCTTTTCAGGTCGCGTTGCGCGGCCTCGAGAAACATCACGGTCTGGCCGAGCTCCTCGGTGCGCGCACGCACCTGCGTTTCGAGTTCCGTGTTGAACCGTCGCAGCGCGTCGTTCTGCGCTTCCGTCAGCGCGGCCAGCCGGGCCGCTTCGCGGCGCAAACTGCGCTGCTCCAGCGCCTGCTCGATGGTCAGCAGCAGGTCGTGATCGTCCCACGGCTTGTTCAGGTAGCGGTACACACCGCCTTCGTTGACGGCCTGCACGACCGACGCGATCTCCGCATAACCGGTCAGCAGGATGCGCATCGTGTCCGGGTACAACGCCCGTGCGCGCGCCAGAAATTCCGCGCCGCTCATGTGCGGCATCCGCATGTCGGACACGATCAGGTCGATCTCCGTCGACGCCAGGATCGCGAGTGCGGCCTCGCCGCTGTCGGCGGTCAGGACGTCGTAGCCGGTGGGACGAAGCACGCGCCTGAGCGCCGACAGCACGTTCGGCTCGTCGTCGACCAGCAGGATCGACGGGGCGCGTTCGGCGTCGCCGGAAGCCGCTGTTGCGTCGGGGGTTTCGGATGGCACGCCATTCACGCCGTTCGTTGCAGATGTCGTCACAATGGGCCTCGGATCGATTGTTCACGTCCTCTCTGCAACATCGGCCGGCCTCGCGTTTTCCATATTGGTGGAAACGCTGATACGTGCGTGCCGGTTCCACCGACATGCATCCGGCGCTGCGCTACCTCCATTGTCGAACCCGCTTCGCGCGCGGCGCGGATATCCCCTTCCGCTTCGCCGATACGTCAAAGCCCGAACGGGCGCCATCGGCTTCGATGAAGCGGCATGGCGTCGGGGCGCGGGTCGGGCTCGTTGGCCGGGACTCGCGCCGCGCACCCGTCAAGGCACCTGGATCCCGTCCGCCCGCGTGGCCAGGAAGCGCAGGTACTTGTCGTCCTCGTCCTCGAAAAGCTCCGGCCCGCCGCCCATGTAGGCGCGCATCAGCTCGTCCGCCGCGCGGTCGAGATCACCGAGTTCGAACTGGCACTGACCGAGCCGCAGGTGCAGGAACGGGTTGCCGATCGCGTTGGGAAACCGCATCGCGTAGCCGAGATTGTCGCGTCCGGCCGCGTAGTCTTCCTGAAAAAAGTTCGCGTCGCCGATGGCGGCCATGAGCCAGGTGCCGGCTTCCCACTGGGTCTTGGGTTCGGGCAGCAGGTCGAGCGCCTCCCGGTATTTCGCGAGCGCGCCTTCGAAATCCTCGTCCTCCGCCAGCGCGTCGCCGGCCTCGCTCAGCGCGCCGATCTGCTCGTAAAGTGCGTGGTCCAGTTCTGCCATGAGGGGTCCTTTTTTTCCGGAAATCGAAGGGGCGTCGCGCGGCGAACGGGGCGCTGCCAGCGCGGTATCGGCCGCGCCATGCATCGTCGTGCCCGATTCGTTCGCCAGGCTCGTCAACAGTGACGCAGCATACCCGAGCGCGATGACGCGTGCGCTGCGGTTTCCGGTGTACCGGCCCGGCGCGTGCCGCAGGTGCCGGCATGCGGGCCCGTCACTTCAATGACCGACCCGATAGATGCGACCGCTATGCACCCCCTCGATACTGCGGCGGTAGGCCAATGCCACGCGTGCCGCCGGCACGCCTTCGTAGCCGGGAAAGAATGGCCCGAACCGGTCGATGGATTCCGTCAGCACGGTCGGACTCACGGCATTGATGCGGAGCCCGGGCGGAAGATCGCATGCGGCGGCACGCACGAACCCTTCGATCGCGGCATTCGACGCTGCGGCATGGGCGCCCTGCGCGATCGGATCATCGACCGCGATGCCCGAGGTCAGCGTGATCGAGCCGCCGTCGCTCAGGAAATGCTGACCCATCAGCGCGACACGCACCTGACCGAGCAGTTTGTCCTGCAGGCCCTGATGGAATTCCTCCGCCGTCATCTCGTCGATGGGCGCCAGAATGACATTGCCCGCGGCGACCACGATGGCGTCGATGCGCCCGATCTGCTCGAACAGCGAACCCACGCTGTCGTCACGGGTGATGTCGACCTGGCGGTCGCCACGGGTGCGGCCGACACGAATGATTTCGTGCTTGCCGTCACGCGCCAGCTCATCTGCCACGGAACGGCCGACGTCCCCGCCGGCACCGATTACGACGATCTTCATCGAACACTCCTTTTCGCGTTCAGGTGGAAACGTCGCCATTCTTCCCCGAACCAATGAGCCCATAAATATGCTCTAATTTCCGACACTACTAACCTACAGTTCGCAATATGGACAGACTGCGTGCGATGGAAACCTTCGTTGCCGTCGTGGAGGGCGGCAACTTCACCGAGGCAGCACGGCGGCTGGCAATCTCGGCGGTCATGGTCGGCAAATATGTGCGCGAACTGGAGGAACGCCTCGGCGCACGCCTGCTGGAGCGGACGACCCGACGCCAGAACCTGACCGATGCCGGCCGCGCGTTTTACGAAGACGCCAAGCGCGCGCTCGAACACATGCGGATCGCCGAAACGTCGGTCGAACGGCTGCGCGCGTCACCGTCCGGCACGTTGCGCATCAGCGCGCCGATCACCTTCGGCGCCTGTGTGATCGCGCCGCTGGCCGCGACGTTCCGGCAGCGGTATCCGCTCGTGCGTGTCGAACTGGAATTGAGCAATCGCAACGTCGACCTGATCGACGAGGGTTTTGATCTGGCGATCCGCATTGGCGACCTGGGCGATGCCGACCTGGTTGCCAAGCCGTTGACGCTGTATCGCATGGTGATCTGTGCGTCGCCGGACTATCTCGCCCGGTACGGGCGGCCGGAGACGCCGCAGGACCTGGCCGCGCATCACTGCCTGTCTCACACGGTATGGAACAGCCGTCACGGCTGGAAGCTCGGGGACCAGGACAGCCCGCACTTGTCCACGGAACCGGTATTCACGTGCAATGACGGCAACGGCCTGCGGATGGCCGCGATCGCAGGCGCGGGATTGTTGCTGCAACCGGAAGTCCTCGTGCGCCACGATCTGGCCAGCGGCGCGTTGGTGCAGGTGCTGCAGGACCATTCACCGAGGCCGCATCCCGTTCACGTCGTGTATCGACACGACCGGCGGCCGCTGCCGAAGCTCACCCGCTTCGTTGCCCATTTGCTCGAGCAGGTGACGGAGCGTGAAGCGTCGTAGCATGCGTTTCCCGCCAGAAGGCATGCACGACAGCGGGTGCGTCACTCCGCCATCTTCGGCGGCCACGCATGGCTTTCGGCCTGACAATGCCTGCACCACGCATACAGTGCGTCGTACATGACCAGGCCATGCTTGAGCATGTCGTGATCGTCGGAAAACAGCGCCGACAGCCCGAGTGAAATCGCGTAGAGCCCGCTGGACTGCGGCGTCAGGTCGAGCCGCGACGTATCCGCGCCCCGCACGATGCGGGCCATCTGCTGCAGCGCCCGGTCGCCGGTCAGGCCGTACTTGTCGAGAAACGCGTCAAAGCTGCAGTACTCGCCGACATGCGTCAATTCCACGCCTGGAATGTCGTACGGGATCGCACCGGTCTCGCCGGCGATCCGCAACACGTCGCCCGGCGGTACGTAGAGGAACACCGGGCGCTCGTCGATGAAACGAACGATGAGCCAGGGACAGGCGACCCTGTCGATCTTGGGACGTTCTCGCGTAATCCACTGCATGACAGTCTCCCCGATCAGCGATGCAACAGCGGATACACCATCAAGCCAATCACGGCGGCCCCCGCCACGACCGCCGGCTCCGGCAGCTTCTTGAATCGGACCAGCAGCACGATCGTCGCCAGCGCCATCAATGCGGTGGGCACGTCGACGATCGAACGTCTGGCCAGCACGATCACCGAACCCGTGATCGCGCCCACGGCGGCTGCCGTCACACCGTCGACGAAGGCCAGAATGGCCGGCAGCTTGCCGTACTTCTTGAAGTACGGGGCCGGCAACACCGTGAACAGATAACACGGCAGGAACGTGCCGGCTGCCGCCACGCATGCGCCTGGCAGGCCCGCCACCAGATAACCGATGAAGCCCACCGTGATGACGACCGGCCCCGGCGTGATCATCGCGACCGCAACCGCGTCGACGAACTGTTTCTCGTCGAGCCAATGGTGCTCCGTGACCACGCCGCCATAGAGGAATGGCACGATGGCGAGGCCCGAGCCGAACACGAAGGCGCCGGCCTTGGCGAAGAAGGCGGCAAGTTGCGCAAGCTGCGGCCAGTCGGCGATACCCAGCCAGGCGCCGGTAGCCGATACCGGCAGCGCGACCATCGCATCGACGCGCCGCTGGCGCAACCAGCCGGGCGGCGAGCGCGTGAACCAGACGAGCAGGCCTGCCGCGAGAAACAGCCACGCCACTTCCGATTCGGTGATCACCGTCACGGCGACCAGCGTCAGATAGATCGCCCAAAGCAGCTTGTCGCGACCGATGCTCTTCGCGGTCAGCTTGCGTGCGCTGATCGCGATGATGCCGATCACCGCCGCGCCCACCCCGTAAAACACCGACTGCATCCACGTCAGACCGCCGAATCGGGTGTACGCATAACCGAGCAGCACAACCATCAGAAACGACGGCAGCACGAACGCGATCCCGACCATCGTCGCGCCGACGATGCGGTAGTGCACATAACCGAGATATATCGCCAGCTGCGCTGCGAGCGGACCAGGCGCGAGCTGCGCGAGCGCGAGGCCTTCCTTGTAGTCCGCGTCGGCGATCCATTTGCGGGTGTCCACGAGGTCCCGATGCATGTAGCCGGCGAGCGCAACCGGGCCGCCGAAGCCCGTCGCGCCAAGCCACGCGAAATAGATGATCAGCTGCCACAGCGTATAGGCGGGGCGATCGCGATGAATGTTCATGGGGCGAGCAGCAAGATCAAGGTTTCCGGGGGCCGCGGAAATGGGCGTACAGCGAATCGAGCACGGCACCCATCTCCGCCAGCAACGCGTCGTCGCCGACAAGGCGCTTGCGGGCGCCGGCCAGAATGGCCTCGAAGCCGCCGGCTTCCGGCACGCTCGCCCCGCCCACGTCCAGCGCATGCACCATCGCCCCCAGCCGGACGAGCCCTTCGTTGTCGTCCAGTCCGAAGCTGGCGACTAGGACCTCGAATGAAACGCGATCGCCCACATGCGTGAACGGAGCGCCGTCGAAATCGAAGCCAAGGACATCGGCCGGGCATTCGGCGATGTTTTCCAGCCACACGAAGCGCGCATGCGGATCGATGAAGCGCTGAATCAGCCATGCGCTGGCGACGCGGTCCACCCACAGGTGACGCCGCGTCGCCCACACTTTCCCTTGATACCGGCCACGATCGCGCCGCGGAATGCCACCCTGGGCAGCACGCGGCTCGTCGGGGGATTTCACCGCTTCGATCGCAGCGGTGAAATCCCGCCATTGCGCACTGGCGCGCAGCGAGGTTTCGCCGGGAAAGAAATCGATGCTGCGAATGGCCTCATACGTGCGCGCGTGGCGACGGTGCAGACGATTGAGATCGGCTGCGGCGAGCTCGGGCAATGTCTTGCGGTCCTCCGACAGCTCGGCGAGCCAGTCCGCGTAGTCGCCGCTGCGATCGAACAGCGCCTGGTACGCGTCCTCGTCGGACGCATCTTCCGGGCGGACCTGCAACAGCCAGGCTTGCCCCTCGCCCTTGCGCGCTTCGTCGGCCAGCTCGCGCAACTGCGCGGCCTGTTCGGCATGCGCCGGCAACAGGTAGGCACCGTCGCGCAGTGCGCCACAGCCGAGCGTCTTGACGGTTCGCCAGATGCGCATCCGCGCAGTCGCGCCGGAGGTCGGCAGACTGACGATCAACAGGAGCCAGGGGGCAGGAATCGCATTCATGAGGGCAGCATAGTTTCCCGTCACGAAGACTGCAATCTTGTAGAGATCGCTACAACACTTCAGGCGCGTACCAGCCTCGTTCCTTCCGAATCGGTAGCTGCCGCCCCCAAACGGCCCCCGGGATGCCGATCGGTGCCCGCGCCTCGTCTCGACCCTCATCGGCATCATTCGGGCAGACAGCGGGGGCGTGACGACCATCGCTCTGCTGAAGGCACGGGCAGGCAATGCGTCGCAGCCGGACTGGCTGCGGATGCCGTTGCGGAGAAGTTCGACGTGACCGAAACTGCACCCGAGCCGTTGCTCATTGCCATCGAAATCAGACAGGAGACGTTGCATGAACATCCGGATGTGGGCCCCCTGCGCCCTGGCCTTCGTTGCCATCACCGCTCACGCCGCCGACATCACGGGAGCCGGCAGCACATTTGCAGTCCCGGTTTACACGAAGTGGGCGGATGCCTATCGGAAGGCGGGCGGCGGCAAGGTCAACTACCAGGGCATCGGCTCGTCGGGCGGCCTGAAGCAGATCATCGCGAAGACGATCGATTTTGCCGGTTCGGACGCTCCGCTGAAGGATGAAGCGCTCGCGAAGGAAGGCCTGTTCCAGTTCCCGACGGTGGTCGGCGGCGTGGTGCCGGTCGTCAACGTACCGGGCGTGAAGGCCGGCGAACTGACGCTGTCGGGCCCGGTGCTCGGCGACATCTACCTCGGCAAGATCAGGAAGTGGAACGACCCGGCGATCGCCGCACTGAACCCGAAGGTCAAGCTGCCGGATACCGACATCGCGGTGGTTCGCCGCGCTGACGGTTCGGGCACCAGCTTCATCTGGACGAACTACCTGTCGAAGGTCAACGACGAGTGGAAGTCGAAGATCGGCGAAGGCACGGCGGTCAACTGGCCGACGGGCACGGGCGGCAAGGGCAACGACGGCGTCGCGGCCTTCGTGCAGCGCCTGCCGGGCGCGATCGGCTACGTCGAATGGGCGTACGCGAAGAAGAACAACATGGTCTACACGGCCCTGAAGAACTCGACGGGCACGGTGGTCGAGCCGAAGACGGAAACGTTCAAGGCGGCCGCGGCCGGCGCGAACTGGTCGAAGTCGTTCTACCAGATCCTGACCAACCAGCCGGGCAAGGACGCATGGCCGGTCGTCGGCGCGACGTTCGTGCTGCTTTACGCGAAGCAGGAGAAGCCGGCACAGGGCGCGGAAACGCTGAAGTTCTTCGATTGGGCATTCCGCTCGGGCAGCCAAACTGCCACGGACCTCGACTACATCACGCTGCCTGATTCGGTCGTATCTGAAATCCGCACGCAGTGGAAGACAAAAATCAAGGATGCCTCCGGTAAGGCGCTCACGTATTGAGGGCACCCCGGACGGTGATGTCCGCGTCGACACTGCCGGACCGCGGACGCCTGCCCTGTACCGTACCCAACCATTCAGGATAACGACATGACAGAATGCGCGCTGACCTTTGCCAGTCAGGCCGAGTGGGAAAGCTGGCTGGAGCAGAACGGCGGCACCGCGACCGGCGCATGGCTGCGTCTGGCGAAACAAGGCGCGGGGCAGCGAACCGTCACCTACGGACAGGCGCTGGAAAGTGCGCTCTGCCATGGCTGGATCGACGGTCAAAAGCGGGCCGAGAGCGAGACATACTGGTTGCAACGCTTCACCCCGCGCACTGCCAAAAGCATCTGGTCCAAACTCAACAAAGACAGGGCGGAAGCGTTGATCGCCGCGGGCAGAATGCGCGCGCGCGGCATGGTCGAAATCGAGAAGGCCCGGCAGGACGGCCGATGGAAGGCCGCGTATACGTCGGCCGGCAACTCGATCGTGCCGGACGACCTGCAGGCGGCCCTGGACGCCAATCCGCGAGCCGGGAAGTTCTTTGCAACGCTGAGCAGCCGCAACCGCTATGCCATTCTGTTCCGGATACAGAATGCCAAAAAGCCGGAAACAAGGGCGCGCAAGATCGGCGAATTCATCGACATGCTGAACCGGGGCGAAACCATTCATCCATAGATCTTGCGCTTCCGATGGAGGCTTTCCCGATGCGGGCATTTCATTCAATCTGCCCGGATGGTCTTGGCGGCCACGATGGAGTGCGGTGACGATCAGCGCCGCGCCCGCGATCCGGGCCGCTGTATCGAGCGATCGTTCCTGGCCGCGGATTCAAGCGGTCGATCAACAGCAACTAGCTGCGGTATGGCAGATGTACAACGAACACCGTCTCGCTCGCGTCCGACCTTGCTTCAAGGGTCCCGTCATGCGCAGACGCAATTTCACGCGCGATGAACAGGCCCAGGCCCATGCCGTCATCGCCCGGCGCGTTGTGCGATTTGCCGGGACCGCGTTGGAGCGGATTGAAGATTTTCGCCAGCGTCGACGGATCGAGGGCTGGCCCATGGTTGCTCACTTCGACGCATACGCCCCCGTTCACCCGCGCAACCGAAACGCCGACCGGTGCATCCTGGGCGCCGTACTTCAGTGCATTGAGTACGAGATTCCCGACCAGCTGCTGGATTCGCTGGCCATCCCAGTACCCCGACAAATTCGATTCGACGCTCAAGTCGATCTGCCGCCTGGGGTATGCGGCGCGAAGCTCTTCGATCATATCCGTGACGATATCGCTCAGATCGGAATCATGTGGATCGATTTTGATCCCCAATCCCAACTGCGTCCGATTGAAGTCACACAAGTCGTCCAATAAGGACCTCATTCTGGCGCCACTCTTTGCGAGTCGCGCAGCAGCGTCCGTCACCGTCTCGCCGGCATTCAGCGACGCGAGATACGACGCCGTCAGCAGGATCGTCTGCAAAGGCGTGCGCATGTCATGCCCGAGCATGCCGAGCAGCAGGTTACGCGCCCATTCCACTTGCGCATTGAAATGGGTGACCGATTCCGTCACGGCCTGATCGATCGCTTCGTTGAAGCGCACCATGTCGCCTATGTGAGGGGCCTCCGGGAGACAGTCGTCTATCCACATCCGCAACACGCTGGCGCGGAGCGCGCGGTACTCGGCGATCAATTGGTTGATGTCGAAGCCGCGCCCGGCGCGCGACTGAGCATGCGTTTGCGCGGGCGTATCGGCAGCATTGCCCTGCTCCTCAGCATGCCCTAACGACTTTTCCCGTTGTTGATCCCGCGTTTCCGGCGTCGAGATGTCTCTGACCAACGCCTCGAGAATTTTCCGGGCATCGTCGCGCAAGGCCATCGGCGACATGCCGTCGGCTGCGGGCATCAGGGTTCTGGCAAATGCCTCCCACTGAACCAGGATGGCTTCGATGTTATGTGTGATGAATTCAGACAAGCGCATGTCGTGTCCTCCGCGAAACGGGCGAACACCCGCGTTGCAGTCGACTGCGCAAGAGTTGAGCCTGAAGCATCGAGGGGATTCTTCTGGAGGATCGTACGTGCTGCTGGAAACTCGGAAGGTCGACGGACAATTCGACGACGCGCGTGGCGGCAACCGCCATGTGCTTCAATGTCGAGTCGTCGCTCCATCCGACTGGCGTGCACGAGCGTCGACGAGCCTGACGAGGCACGCTAGGCTGTTCGTATACGGCACTTCTACACCGACCTTGCGAGCAGCCTCGACTACGGCGCCATTGATTGCTTCAATCTCGGTACGCCGCCCGGCCAGCACGTCCTGCAGCATCGATGGCCGATGCGTACGATGATGGGCGAGTGCATCGCGCACGTTCGACACCACGTGCTCTTCGGTTGCCGAAATACCGAGCGCACGGGCGACGGCCATCACCTCCGCAACGATCTTCAGCGCCAATTCTTCACCGTCAGGGGTATTCGTCAACTCGCCGACCATGCATTGCGTCACGGCACACAGGCTGTTGAGGGCGGCGTTAAATGCAACCTTCTCCCAAATCGCGGCCCAGACGTCGGGATCGACATGGCACGAGAGGCCGGCGTCGTTCAAGGCCTGCACGGTCTGTTCGAGCGCGCTCGTATGCGCGCCGTTCACGTTCATCAGTCGAATCGTGCCCTGGCCGTGCGAGCGGACGGCCCCAGGCTCCGACTTGTCGGCTGGCCACGTGGTCACGCCGACCATGATCCGGTCGGACGATACGGATCGGGCGAGCCGTTCGGCGTTCCCCAGGCCGTTCTGCAAAGACAGGATGACGGTGTCAGAGCCGAGTACGGCGCTTGCGGCAGCGAGTGCGGCGGTCGTATGCATCGTCTTCGTGAAAACGATGACGAGGTCGACGGGCTTGCCGGCCTCCTCCGGCCTCAGCGCGACGAGATTGCGCACAACTTGCTCGCCCGAATCGGTCGACAGCCGCAGGCCGTGGGCGCGAATCGAGGCAAGATGAGCCTCGTCGATATCGAGCAGGCTGACCGAATGACCTGCCAGTGCGAGGCGGCCGCCAAAGAACGAACCCATCGCACCGGCGCCCAGAATGGCGATCTGCATGGCATGCTCCTCAGAACGGATAGTGGCGAGGGAGCTGCAGGGCGATCCACCGCAAGTCGATAAATTCCGCGCGGCCGCCGAATCGCCCGAAGCCGCTGTCCTTGGCGCCGCCGAACGGCATTTGAGCTCCGTCGTATACCACCGGCCCATCGATACGGCAGATTTCAGATTCGATGCGCCGGGCAACGTTCATCGCGCGTGCGCTGTCCCGACCAAACACGGCCGCCGCGAGACCGTAGCGGTTGTCGTTTGCGCAAGCGATCACCGCATCGCGTACTGTCATGCCCTGCGCATTGCCGGCTTGATGGCCTTGTGGCGGAACGCTGTGCTCCATTTAGGTCTCCTGTTGTTCAGTACGGTTCTGGTGAACGCATTATCTAAACATCCGACAGAATCCGGAATTGCCGATTTCGCCAAAAGGCATTACCTTCAGGCATGACTTCCAATCGCCAGCAGCTTTACGCCTCCGTCACGATCGCCTCAGTCTGCAGCCTCCGACGCGCGGCCGAAACCTTGCAGACGGACCTTGATGCGTGGGTCGACCCGTACAACGCTGAACGAGCGCGTCAGGGGTGCCGGTGTTACGGCAAGACACCGATGCGCACTTTCCTCGATTCACTCGCGCTTGCCAAGGAGAAACTCATTCCCCATTGATGCGTCGTTCTTTGTCGGTCCGACTACCTGTCAGATCGAGTCTCGGCTAATACAACTGACGATTGGTTGATGGCTGCCCCATGGTTGCTCACCTCGATGCATACGTCCTCGGTGGCCCGCGCAACTGGAACGCCGACCAGTGCATCCTGGGCCCCGTACTTCAATGCATTGAGCACGAGATTCCCGACCAGCTGCTGGATTCGCAGACCATCCCAGCGTCCCGACAAATTCGATTCGACGTTCGAGCCGATCTGCCGACTGGGGTACGCGACACGAAGCTCTTCGACCAAATCGGTGACGATGTCGCTCGGATCGGAATCGCGCGGATCGATTTTGATCCCCAATCCCAATTGCGCCCGATTGAAGTCACACAAGTCGTCCAGCAGCGATCGCATCCTGGTGCCACTCCTTGCGAGTCGCGCTGCGGGCATTCGCCACCGTCTCGCCGGCATTCAGCGACGCGAGATACGACGCCGTCAGCAGGATCGTCTGCAAAGGCGTGCGCACGTCATGCCCGAGCATGCCGAGCAGCAGGTTACGCGCCCATTCCACTTGCGCGTTGAGATGGGCGACCGATTCCGTCACGGCCCGATCGATCGTTTCGGATACTGAATGTCGCATTCGTGCACCCAACGGCCGTGCGCAGAGATGGCGAAGACAGATAGACCCTCTGTCCTCTCAGCAGTGACGCTGGCGGCGTGCTGCGCTCTGGCGGCACGGCGGAATGACTTCCTCGCGGCTACCGAACCGTCTTCTTCCGCACCAGATCGACAAAGTTCTGGGCTGCGGGCGAAATCCCGTTCACTCGATGTACCAAGCCCAGACTTGCCGTCAGTTGCCCGCCTTGCAGCGCGAGATAACGGACGTCGTCCGCCCGGCTTTTGCGCATGCAGGAGGGCACGATTGAAATGCCCAGACCGCCCGCGACCAGATTGATCGTCGACGAAATCTGGGGGGCAAACTGCACGACCTTGGGACTGAAGCCGGCTGCCTCGCACGCCGACAGTACCTTCTCCGGGAGACCGGAGCGCGTGGTCCGCGCGTAAAGCACGAACAGTTCGCCGCGTAATTCGGCGAGCCGCACAGACTTGCGCTTGCCGAGCCGATGCCCCCTGGGAACCGCGACCACCATCGGTTCCGTCGACATCAGCAAAAACGCAATTGCGTCATCCTCGTCGACCGGCGGACGAACGAAGGCCAGATCGAGGCGTTCTTGCCTCAAGGCGTCCATCAACGGCCCCGTTCGATGTTCTTCCAGTGAAATTTCGACGTGCGGATAGAGGCTCCGGTATTCGTGTAGCGCCCAGGTCACCTCTTCGCGATACGACGCCGACTCGGTAAAGCCGATAGCCAGACGCCCGACTTTCCCCTGTGCGCTCAGCTGGCATCGCAGCCCCGCTTTCTTGACCTGCTCGAGGATTGCGCGCGCCTCCTCCAGATAAACCTTCCCGGGGACCGTCAGACTCACACGCCCCGGTTGGCGGTCGAACAATTGCACCCCCAGATCACGCTCGAGTGCTTTGATCTGCGACGTCAATGGCGGCTGTGCAATACCGATGCGCTGCGCCGCGCGTGTGAAGTGCAGTTCCTCTGCGACCACGACGAAGTACCGCAAATGCCTGAGATCCATACATTAAACATATCGGGACTGCGACTTCAATATATTAGACGCGCTATCCGCGATTGCATAGACTTTGTTCATTCCTTGGCCCCTGCACCGCGTGCCCCTTCAATCGCAAATCGTACTGTCATGCCAACGCGACGATCTCGTCATGGCTGGTCAATGGTCAGGTTTGCTTGACGATTCTCATCCAGACATGAACTTTCAATCCAACGACGCCCTCAAACCGCTTCTCGCAGACGGTCTGCCTGCGAGCCAGTTCTATTCTCTGGCCGTGCTCGAAGAGCGAGGTTTCGGCAAGATCTCGCGATTGCCACATTCGATCCGCATCATCCTGGAAGCGCTTCTGCGCAATCTCGACGGCATCAGCGTGCAGGAGCACCATCTCCGCGAGCTGGCCGCGTGGCGACCGAACGCAACCCGGGAGACGGAGATACCGTTTGTCGTGGCACGCATCGTGGCGCCTGATTCGTCCGGTGTGCCGTTGCTCGCTGATCTCGCCGCGATGCGCGAAGCGGCAGCACAATTCGACGTCGATCCTGCCGATATCGAGCCGCAAATACCCGTCGATCTCGTTGTCGATCATTCAATTTCCGTCGAGCATGCGGGAAGCGCCGACGCGCTGCGCAAAAACATGAGGGTCGAGTATCAACGTAACACCGAACGCTACACGTTTCTCAAATGGGCTGCCAACGCATTCAAGTCGTTCCGGATTTTTCCGCCCGGCACCGGCATCATCCATCAGGTCAATCTGGAATGGCTCGCACGCGGCGTCCATCAAAAGGACGGGGTCACGTACTTCGATTCGCTCGTGGGTACCGACAGCCACACCCCGATGGTGAACGGAATCGGTGTGATCGGTTGGGGCGTTGGCGGCATCGAAGCTGAAGCGGCCATGCTTGGCCAGCCGGTCACGTTGGTGGTTCCCGATGTGATCGGCGTGGAACTCATCGGTACGCCGGGTCCCGGCATCATGGCGACCGATATCGTCCTGACCGTCGTCGAAGCGCTGCGCGCCAGAAAGGTCGTCGGGAAATTCGTCGAGTTCTTTGGAGAAGGTGCAACGGGTCTCTCGGCGCCCGATCGATCGACGATCGCGAACATGGCGCCGGAATATGGCGCGACCGTCGCGTTCTTCACCGTCGACGAAAAAACCCTCGACTTTCTCAAGTCCGTCGGCCGAAGCGACACCGAGCTTGCCGCATTGAAGCGTTATTTCGAAGCCCAACAGATGTTTGGTATTCCAAAGCGCGGTGATATCGACTACACCGATACGGTGACGATCGACTTGTCCGCGGTTGTGCCGAGCGTCGCGGGACCTTCGCGTCCGCAAGACCGCATTCCGTTATCGACACTGAAAAGCAAGGTCCGCGAAATGCTGCCATCAACAGCCCGCGAAACCGGCAAGCTGAGTCACGGTGACATCGTGCTGGCGGCGATCACATCGTGCACCAACACGTCGAACTCGAATCTGATGCTTGCGGCTGGCGTTCTCGCGAAAAAGGCCGTTGCACATGGCCTGAAAACCGCGTCTCATGTGAAGACGTCTTTTACGCCCGGCTCGCGAGTGGTAAGCGCATATCTGAGGGCAGCCGGTCTGGAACAGTATCTCGACGCTCTCGGCTTTCAGGCCGTGGGCTATGGTTGCGCGACATGCATGGGGAATTCGGGTCCGCTGGCACCGGAAATACTCGAACAGATCGACGCTGGCAATCTGAACGTTGCGGCTGTGCTGTCCGGCAACCGCAACTTCGAGGCGCGCATTCATCAGGCGATCAAGGCCAACTTTCTCATGAGCCCGCCGCTGGTCGTCGCCTTCGCCATTGCCGGCCGCAGTGATTTTGATCCTGAAAGCGAGCCACTGGGCCGAGGCGCGAATGGTGAATACGTGTATCTGCGTGATGTGTGGCCCACATCTGCCGAGCTCGCTGCCGTTTCGCCGTATGCCCAGAACCCTCGCAACGTGCCGGATATCTATCGGACTACTGCGGAAACGGAATTGTGGGACGCGCTGCCCGCGCCGGAAGGCGACGTGTTCACATGGACTGCCGGTTCGACGTATCTCAAACGCCCGCCGTTTTTCGACGGTGTGACGCCCGATCTGCCCCACTTGCCGGACATTCGGGGCGCGCGGGCGCTGGCGATCCTCGGCGATTCGGTGACGACCGATCACATCAACCCGGGGGGCGCTATTCCACCGGAATCCGAGTCGGGAAAATTCCTCCAGTTCCTCGGCGTCACGCCGCGTGACTTTAACAGCTACATTTCGCGCCGTGCCCACGATCAGGTGATGGTACGCAGCAGCTTCGCCAATGTCCGTCTGCGCAATATGATGGCTGACGGCGAGGAAGGAAGCGTAACGCGACATCAGCCGGATGGCCGGCGCATGAGCATTTTCGAGGCGGCGACGCGCTACAACTCGGACGGCGTGCCCATGATCGTGTTCGCTGGAGAAGAATATGGCAACGGATCCAGTCGTGACTGGGCAGCAAAAGGGCCGCGCCTGCTCGGCGTTCGCGCAGTGATCGCGCGCAGTTTCGAACGCATCCATCGCAACAATCTGGTCGGCATGGGCATTCTTCCGCTTGAGTTTCCGGACGGCGTGAGCGCGCAAACACTGCATCTGTCCGGCGACGAGTGGTTCGACGTGTGTGCGGATATGAATGCTTTACGCATGCGGCACACCGTCGAAATGGTGATTCACCGAAGCAATGGAGAAACCGAAACCGTGTCGCTGCTGGCGCGCCTTGACTCGGCGATTGAAGAGACTTACTTCCGTCACGGCGGAATTCTCCCCTTCGTCCTGCGTGAACGACTGACGAGATTCAGTGCCGGGCAGGCTACCTGACCCTGCGACATCCGCATGCCACTGGCCGACACACGTCGGCTGTCGCAGATCGTCCTTTAGACCCAAAAACAGGCATGGATACATGCAGGAGACGCTATGACAATCGCAACAGACACCCGTACCGCATGCGACGTTGCGGAGGATATGCCTCGCATCGAATCATCCGGACGTCCGCGCATCCGCTCGATCGCCGGAGGCCTGGGCGGCAATCTGATCGAATGGTACGACTTCCTCACGTACAGTATTTTCTCGATCTACTTCGCGAAGTCGTTCTTTCCGAGCGATCAACCGACCGTCCAGCTCATGAACACAGCGGCAATTGCAGCCGTCGGTTATATCGCGCGCCCGCTCGGCAGCTGGTTGATTGGTCTATGGGCCGACAAGCGCGGGCGCAAATCCGCGCTCACCTGGTCGGTCGCAACGATGTGCATCGGGTCATTGATGATCGCCGTCACACCCGGCTACGAGTCGATCGGTGTGTGCGCGCCGATCGTGCTGATCGCAGCGAGACTGCTGCAAGGCTTGAGCATGGGTGGAGAATATGGCACCAGCGCGACCTATCTGAGCGAAATCGCGCCGCCACACCGTCGCGGTTTCTTCGTCGGCTTTTTGCAGGTGAGTGTCATTTCCGGCCAACTGGTGGCGCTCGGGTTGATGCTCCTGTTGCAGAACACGCTGAGCGCGCATCAGATCGAGGCATGGGGCTGGCGGATTCCGTTTGCAATTGGCGGCGTGCTTGCCATGTTCGCGCTCTACATGCGTCGTAATGTGGTTGAGACGGCGGCATTTGAAGCAGCGCAGCGCGAGGAAGGACCGTCCATAACCGTTCAATTGCTGCAGCACTGGAGACAGATACTGCTCGCAATCGGCATGACCGTTGGCGGCACAGTGGGCTTTTATACCTACACGGTGTACATGCAGAAGTACCTCGTCAATACCGTCGGCCTCACGAAGGAAGTGTCGACGCTCGCCTTTACCTGCGCGTTGGTGTTTTACATGTTCCTGCAACCGCTATTTGGTTATGCATCGGATGTGTTTGGCAGACGTCCCGTACTGATCACGTTCGGACTGTCGACCACGCTGTTCTCCGTCCCGCTCTTCAAGGCGCTAAGCATGACGCACGATCCATGGGTTGCGTTCGGTCTGTCGTTCGCGGGCCTTTTCATGCTGGCTGGTTTCACGTCGGTGCATATGCTGGCGAAGGCCGAACTGTTTCCGGCGCGCATACGGGCCCTTGCGGTAGGATTGCCCTACGCTTTGACCACGGCGATCCTCGGCGGCACTACGGAGCTTGTCGCACTGAAATTCAAGGCGAGCGGGCACGAAGCGTATTTTTACTGGTACGTATCTTTGTGGGCCGCCGTCTCGTTGGCCGTCTATCTACGGATGCCCGAATCCAACAATCCTCACGCGCCAGATGACAGACAGTCCGCCGTCTGAGACGATAAATGCCCTCGGCGCCTGAAGGTCCGCACAATTCCCGCCTTTACAGGTACGGATACCAATACCTAGCCGGAAGGCGAACTTCGAGAGATCGCGTGCGTGCCACACCTGCGCCTGACGTGACAACGGCCGGCAGTGCAATCTTCGCCAAGACCTACGCTCGTCGTTTTCGCCTACGCTCATCGCGCGACCGTCCGCGAATCCTGCTGGATCCCCGTTTTGACGACTCGAGTGAAATCGGAAACGCTCAGTGGAACTGTATCCGCCTTTGCGTTCGAGCGCGTCTTCCGCGCGACAACCAGGATCGCGCCCAAGTGTTCATAAAAACACGCGAGCTGTCGCGCATCGGACAACAATCTCTCCAGATCGAACGCCCTCTCAAGCACCGTCCGCGGGAGATGAAAGCGCTGAAATCCGCGCCGCACGCGAACCTGAAAAACCACCCCATCGCTGTTATGCGGTACTCCTGCCCATACAAGCAGGCCGCAATCCATGACGCCTCCGGAAAATCCCTATCGTCAGATCAATATGCCAGCTATTCTCAATCCGCACATTAATATTTCAAAATTGTGGCGACTGACGCACTGACGCATTCGCAACACTCCCGATATTGCGTTGCAGCGTGAACTTCCGTCGACTGAATTTTCGCCTTAGAAGCAGTAGCCCCTCAGTCGCCCCATGACGGGAGAGCACGCCATGACGACTTCTTCACCAGCACTGAGCCAGTCCCTGCCCGCCCTCCATGTGTTCGAACAAGATGGAGGTTGGCATTGGGGCATCACGGTTCCTCGTTCGGTGGGATGCGGATTCAAACTGATCGCATCCAGCAATCACATCCTTCCCAACCAAGACACTGCCCGATGTGATGGTGGTCAAGCGCTGGCCGCGATTGTCACAAGTCCGGGCACCTGAACTTGTCGTCTCCGGCACGGAAAGCCCGCTTGAGTTTTCACGTCTGGATGCAATACTCCAATCAACCTTCAAAGCGAAGCATGCATTGCCGGACGACGGCCAGCACATCCAACTAGACAAGTCCGACTTCCAGATCCGAACCAGCGAGTGAGCGGTGCTCGGATCAATGTGTTAGCTGCGGCTAGCAGACGCGCTGACGACGAGCCGCCTCGCCAAGAAACAGCTGGCTTGTCTACCTGCAAGCAGCCACTGGCGACTGGCGGCTTCTGGCCGCACAGAGCCGGACGTGGGCGCCGCCATCCTGCTACCGCCCTTCGAATCCGCATGGATTGACTTCCGGCGTTGATAAACTTGTGACCGACGCTTCCGTCCCTGAACACCTCGTATCAGTGACCCAAAGTCCAGCCGGGCTGACGTGCGTGATCCGAGGAATCAGTGGCAAAGCGTCGTGGCGGCTGCCAAAATGGCGGCCCCGCAGCCGCGAGGGAAGTCTCGACCAACGACACCCCAAGCCCTGCGTCGATCATCAGCGGCGTATCTCACAGGTAATCGCTTTGAAATTGTCGTTTGAAGTTATCGAAGTGCTCGATGCCATAGACCGGGCGGGAACGTTCGCGGAAGCGGCCGTGCTGCTTCATCGCGTACCGTCGGCATTGACTTATCTGGTGAAAAAGGCCGAGGCTGATCTTGGCGTCGCCCTGTTTGATCGCAACGGCCGGCGCGCGCAGATGACGGAGGCGGGGAGACTGCTCGTGGAGGACGGTCGTCATTTGCTGCGAGCCGGGCAGGATCTGGAGAGCAAGGTTCGAAGTGTCCATGCGGGTTGGGAGGCTGAGCTCAGGCTGTGCGTCGACGATATTCTCCCGTTGCCTTCGTTGTGGCCGCACGTGCGTGCGTTCTACGAACTGAAGATGACGACACGGCTGCGTTTATCGACCGAAGTGCTCGGTGGCGTGTGGGACGCGCTTGTGACGGGGCGTGCGGATATCGCGATCGGCGCCGCGGGAGAACCGCCACACGCGCCCAACATTGCAGCAAGGCCGATCGGCCTGCTACGTCACGTTTTTGTCGTGGCGCCTTATCATCCGCTTGCCGCGAACGAAAAGCCACTCGACAGCAGCGCAATTTCAAGTCACCGCGGCGTCGTCATCAGCGATACATCGCGTGACCTCGAGCCGAGATCGGTGGCCATTCATGACGGACAACCGGTCATCGTCGTACCGAACCTGGCCGCCAAAATCGACCTCCTTTGCGAAGGCATTGCCGTCGGCATGCTGCCCGCGCCTGTCGCCGACGAGTTGATACGGCAGGGCAAGCTCGTCGAGCGCCAGGTAACAGGCGTGCGGGCGCACACAAACTGCTACCTCGGCTGGCGGGAGGATAAGACGGGGCGTGCGTCGAGATGGTGGATTGAACGATTGGATCAGATCGATCTGATATCCGGGCTTTTCAGTGCGCGCGGCATCGCTACCTGAAGCAAATGCCCGTCTCACACCTCGGCGTCGACTCGCTGGATGGGGAAGACAGGATGCTCGGAAAATACGTCGAGGCGCGCGTGATACGTGGTCGTAGCAACGTGAGCGCCTCGAACGATAAACGCATCGCGTCGTGCCCCCGATATCGGCGCGACGGGTATAACGCGCCATCAGGTCGCCGTTCGGGACCGACCAGCTGCATCGCTGCGTGAAGCTGCACGCCGATAGGTGTCAACTCGCCCGGGACGCACTTGCACGGCGGACAGTCGCGGTCACGCGTTCGGCGGAGCCTGAGTTTGGCTGCGCAGGCATGCTGTCGTGATACGCAGGCATCTCGTTATCATGCCGTTCGGCGATGTCTGCAAGTAACCCCGCACAACATCGAGTGTCCGCGCGGAGCCGGGGCGAAAGGCTCCTTGCGGCCCCGACCCGCCATTGAAACCACTACGATTTGAATGGCCGCTCCCAAAGTGCGGCGGCCATTCGGAAGGGGGCGGAAAGGAGGTTGACGAGATCAGTTCGGCGTCTACAATCTTGCGTCCAAGGCTAAAAATTCAATGGGCACCTCTTGTCGAATGTAGCCACCTTTGCCTTTTACCCGAAATCTGACTTCTACCGTGCCGCGCTTTGGATGCGGCGGAAGCGTCTCGGCAGTGTAGGACTTGTCGACAAAGCGAATTTCGAGCGAAGGAGGAATTCGCATAGGTACTGCGCAAACTAGCCGATACTCGCCCTTCGCGTTGGGCGAGTACAAGATCAAACTCTGCGTTTGATTCATCTGTTGGTGGAAGCGTGTAAAAGCCGTCGGCTCGTCAAGTAACGGCACGGGAAATCCCTCTTTGGTCGCGCAAGTAGTTACGTGCTGCGCTAGCTCTTTCGGCAACTCGATTACGGGTCCACCAATTTCGACGACAAGTGCAAATAAGTTGTGGAAACGAATCGCAGCGTGATTGCACGACGGCACGTGCTGCCACGGCGTCACGCAGAATGAAAACTGCATGCGGCTGTCCGTTTCAAGCTCGAAAACGAAATCGCTATCGCGGGTACCTTCTAATCTATCCAGTTTTTGCACAGAGGGGATAACGTAAGCGACAATCGGGTTGACGGTTGATACCGCGCACAACGGCTCACGGAACACTTTCTGGTGATCAGCGTTGTGGTACCTAATGAGGCCTGACGCGTGGTACGAGATTTTCTTCGTCTTTGGTCGCCGCCCTTCGAAGTCGACCTTGGTCAGTCCCTCTTGCCCAACCTCATGCAGTAAACTATGGTCGTTAGTGCCTTCTCGAACCAAAAAAAGGTATAACGACCCATCGTCTTCAAGCGCGTACGACGCAAGATGACGAAATTCATCGTCCAGTTTTAGTACTAGGCGCCCCTCGGTCATCGCATTCACCGTTTGGTACCGGCACAGTCACGATTATGCCTTCGCGCGATGTTTTCGCGTTCAAGGTTGGCCGACCTCACGACGAGCTCGGGAAACAACGGTCCGCTGCCGTAGGTAGAGCGGTCAGTGGATTGTCCTCCAAAGCATGTGGGCGAATGGCTGCAAGTGGCCGGCAGCCGACAGATGTACAGAACCGCTACCGCCCCCTGAAGCGACCATCAAGATTATGAAAGCGGACGCTCATCCTCGCGCATCGACTTGCCGATCCACTTAGACGCACAGGCAATGCCAATGGACGATCATTCGACTACCTACCGCTGCCCGGTCGTTGATTTCCACACGAACGCGGCAATCCTTTCGACGATACCGTCCGCCAACGGGAGATCGGGATCAGAATAAGCCGCGAGGTTGGCTCGACGGTCAGCCGTATGTACCGCTTTGAGTACGTGGTTGGCGTCGGCGACAAGCACGAGTTCAACGCCGGGATTTGCCTGTTTCAACCGTTGCGCATCCGCGGAGCCCACCTGAAGATCCTGCAATCCCTGCATGATGAGCACTGGCCTGCCCGCTCATTCCCGGACATCAATCCAACGGCGGCACGGCCCCCTCGGCCAAGGTCTTGAGCAACCGCGCGCGACGGCGTTCGAGATCCGCGATCTGACGTTCGATCGACGCCAGTCGTTTGCGCTGGGCATCAGTGGTTTCAGGGCATGCGCCCGCGCCTTCGATCATGCGCATGCAGTCGGGAAACGAACGAATCTCGGCCAGACTGAAACCCGTTGCGATCATCCGCTGAATCTGCCTGACCTGCGTCACCGCTGCGGCAGGAAACGCGCGGTAACCATTGCTCGCGCGAACGGACGTGAGCAGCCCCTGCTCGTCGTAATGACGGATCGAGCGCACGCTTGCGCCGGTCTGGCGCGCAAGCTCGCCAATGGTCAGCAGGTTTTGTCCGGGAGATCGAGTCATGGAAAAAGCATAGCAGCTTTCGCTTGACCCTCACATCAGTGTCAGGGTTGAAACTCGTGGGCATCTCAACGATTCTCGAACACCGATCATGCCCCATACCCTCTTGCGTCACGTGCTTTCGACACTGGCGGCCATGCTCGCCGCGCTTGCGGTGATATCGACGGCCGGCGCCGCGACAACAAACTATACGGTGACCGCGCCGGACGGCGTCACCCTTGCCGTCCAGGAATCGGGAAACCCGTCCGGGCCGGCGATCGTGCTGATTCACGGCTTGCTCGGCAGTCATCTGAACTGGGATGCACAGGTCGACAGCGCGCTGCTTCAGCGGTATCGCATCATCACGTACGACCTGCGCGGCCACGGCCTGTCCGGCAAGCCGGCGGGAACCGCCGCCTATCTCGACGGGCGGCGCTGGGCGGACGATCTCGCCGCCGTCATTGCGTCATCGCATGCGAACCGTCCGGTACTGGTCGGATGGTCGCTGGGCGGCGCCGTCATCTCGAACTACCTGGCCGCTCATGGCGATAGCCGGATCGCGGGAGCCGTCTACGTCGACGGAGTGATCGAACTGAAGGCGGACCAGCTCGTCGCCCATGCGGACATCTATCGCGACATGATCTCCGCGGACCTGAAGACGCACCTCGATGGCGAACGCGCATTTCTCGGCCAGTGCTTCCACACGCAACCCGACACCGCCACGGCCGACCGGCTGCTCGCGAACGCGGCGATGGCTTCATGGGACATGCAGCGCGCGGTGCCGTCGATGACGGTGGCGGCGGCCGAAGGCCTCGGCAACACCCGCGTGCCGGTGCTGCTGCTCTATGGCGAACGCGACGCGCTGGTGAACACCCACGGGGCGATCGCCCGTGCCAAGGCCATTGCGCCGCGCGTTCAAATCCGGCTGTACGCGAACTCGGGCCATGCGCCTTTCATCGAGGAACCGGCGCGCTTCAATCGCGATCTGGCTGATTTCGTCGACCGTGTCGCAACGCACTGAGCAAACCGTGTCCGCGCGGACGCCAAACCGCTACCATCGATGTTCGTCCCCACGGAGAACCGCCGATGAGCCGCCCCGATTTCATCAAGCACTGGACCGAACTCGAAGAACCCGATGCGCATTGCTATCGCGGCGATACCGAGCCGATGGCACTGGATGCCCCGCTTTCCGCCGCGCTCGGCATCACGCGCATCGGTATTCATCACGTGAGGCTGCTTCCGGGCCGGCGGACATCGTACCCGCATGCCGAAAGCACCGAGCAGGAATTCGTGTACGTGCTCGAAGGCAAGCCCGACGTCTGGATCGACGGCGTGCTTCATCCGGTCGCCGAAGGCGATTCGGTCGCGTTTCCCGCGGGTACCGGCATCTGCCACACCTTCATCAACAATACGAAGGACGAAGTCCGGTTGATGGTGATCGGCGAACGCCCGCGCGACGACAACCGCATTCGCTACCCGCTCAACGAGGCCTATGAGCGGACCCGCGCGGATCGCTGGGTCGACTGGCCCGACAGGCCACTCGGCCCCCATGACGGGATGCCGGACTGACGTTTGCAGCGGCTCGCCCGCGGCATACCGGCCCGGGCCCGGGGCTGGTGATAAGCTGCGAGGCGGTACGCAATCGCATCCGCCCGCCCACGCCCCAACGAGAGCCCGTCATGCCCATCGCTTCCTCCGTCCGCTCCGCCTTCACCCCTACCGGCAAGCTCCGCGCGTCGATCAACCTCGGCAACCCGATCCTCGCGAACCGGGATCCGGCGACCGGCGAACCATTCGGCGTCTCGATCGACCTCGCGCGCGCATTCGCCGAGCGCCTGTCGGCCGAGCTGGAACTCGTCGTATTCGACACCGCCGGCCAATCGGTGCAGGCGCTGACTGAAGAACGCGCCGATTTCGGCTTCTTCGCGGTCGATCCGCTGCGCGGTGAAACGGTTGCGTTCACCGCACCGTACGTGCTGATCGAAGGCTTCTACCTCGTGCCCGACGCATCGCCGATCCGCACCAACGCGGACGTCGACCAGCCGCACAACCGCGTGGCCGTCGGCAAGGGCAGCGCGTACGACCTGTTCCTCACGCGCGAACTGAAAGCCGCCCGGATCGTGCGCGCACCGACATCGCAGGCCGTCGTGCCGACGTTTCTCGAACAGCATCTGGAAGTCGCCGCCGGCGTGAAGCAGCAGCTCGAAGCCGACGCCGCGAAGACGACCGGCCTGCGCCTGCTCGACGCGCGCTTCATGGAGATCCGGCAGGCGATGGGCGTACCGAAGAGCCGCGGCGAAGCCGCCGCCGCGGTGTTGAACGCCTTCGTCCAGGACATGAAGGCGTCGGGCTTCGTCGCCGAATCGCTGCGTCGGCACGGTATCACGGGCGCGTCCGTCGCCCCGGCCGCCTGACCGGACGCGCATGACGAAATGAAACGGCCGCGGTGTCCGGCAAGACACCGCGGCCGTCGACCGAATGGAAGCCCCGCGCTCAACCGACGCGCGCCTCTCCCTCGCGCTCGGCTTCCCCCTCATCCGAACTCGTGCGCGCCAGCACCGGCTTGAGCGCCTGCCCCGTATGGCTCGCGCCGACCTTCACGAGCGCTTCGGGCGGCGCCGCCGCGACGATCGTGCCGCCGCCCACACCGCCCTCCGGCCCGAGGTCGATGATCCAGTCGGCTTCCGCGATCACGTCGAGATCATGCTCGATCACGACGACGCTATGCCCCGCATCGACGAGCCGGTGCAGCACGCGGATCAGCTTCGCGACGTCCGCCATGTGCAGGCCGACCGTCGGTTCGTCGAGCACGTACAGCGTATGCGGCGCCTTCTGGCCACGCCGCGTGATGTCGTCGCGCACCTTCGTCAGCTCGGTGACCAGCTTGATGCGCTGCGCCTCGCCGCCGGACAACGTCGGTGACGGCTGGCCGAGCGTCAGGTAGCCGAGCCCGACGTCCTTCATCAACTGCAGCGGATGCGCGATGTTCGAGATCGGCGCGAAGAATTCCACCGCCTCGTCGATCTCCATCGTCAGCACGTCGCCGATGTTCCGGCCGCGCCACGTGACGGCGAGCGTCTCCGGATTGAAACGCTGGCCGTGACACACGTCGCACGGCACCTTCACGTCGGGCAGGAAACTCATGCCGATCGTGCGCACGCCTTGCCCTTCGCACGCCGGGCAGCGCCCGTCGCCGGTATTGAACGAGAACCGCGATGCCGTATAGCCGCGCGCACGCGCCTCCAGGGTGTCCGCGAACAGCTTGCGGATCGTGTCCCACACGCCGATGTAGGTGGCCGGACACGAACGCGGTGTCTTGCCGATCGGCGTCTGGTCGACTTCGAGCACGCGATCGATCTGCTCCCAGCCGCTCAGCGACGCGCAGCCCTGCCACGCGTGCGTGACGTTCAGCGACGGCCGCGGCGCGCTGCGTGCGAGCACGCTCGAGCGGCGGTTGGCCGCCGGCGCGTCCTGCTGCGCGGCCTTGCGTGCGCGCCGTGTGGCGGGCGACGACAGCACCGAGCGGCCGACCGCGTCGAGCAGGTTCGTCATCAGCACGTCGCGCGCAAGCGTCGACTTGCCCGAGCCGCTGACACCCGTCACCGCGACGAGCCGCGCGAGCGGAATGCCGACCGTGACGTCGCGCAGGTTGTGCAGCCGCGCACCGTGCACGGTCAGCCACGCTTCCGGCACGGCCGCGCCGCCCTTCTTGCCCGGCAGGCCCACGCTACGGCGCGGCTGCACCGGATGCGTCATCGGCCGCGCGAGCAGCCGACCCGTGACCGAGTCGGCCTGCGCGGCGAGATCGGCGACCGCGCCCTGCGCGACCAGCGCACCGCCGCGCTTGCCGGCGCCGGGGCCGATGTCGATGATGTGATCGGCGCGACGGATCGTGTCCTCGTCGTGTTCGACGACGACGAGCGTATTGCCCTTGTCGCCGAGCTTGCGCAGCGCGTCGAGCAGGATCTGGTTGTCGCGCGGATGCAGGCCGATCGTCGGCTCGTCGAGCACGTAGCACACGCCCTGCAGGTTGCTGCCGAGCTGCGCGGCGAGCCGGATGCGCTGCGCTTCGCCGCCCGACAGGCTCGGCGCCGCACGGTCGAGGCTCAGGTAACCGAGCCCGACTTCCTCGAGGAATGCGAGGCGGCTGCCGATCTCGCTGACGATGTCGCGCGCGATCTGCGCGTCGCGCCCGGTGAGTTCGAGCGCGTCGATCCAGCGGCGCGTGTCCGACACCGTCCACTGCGCGACCTCGACGATCGGATGCGCGTCGAACGTGACCGCGCGAGCGGTCGGGTTCAGCCGCGTCCCGCCGCAGTCCGGGCACGGCTCGTTGCCGACGCCTTCCGGTTCCTGCTCGTCCGACGGCAGCGTCTGCTCGCGGCCGCGGCCGTCCTCGGCGAGTACCGTGTCGTCGTACGCAGCGCGTTGTTCGCGCGTAAGCGTGACGCCGGTGCCGACGCAGGTCGTGCACCAGCCGTGCTTGCTGTTGTACGAGAACATTCGCGGGTCCAGCTCCGGATAGCTCGTGCCGCATACCGGGCACGCACGCTTGACCGACAGCACCTTGACCGTGCCGACGCGCGCGGTCGAATGGTCGTTCCGCATCGCATCGTGCAGCCCGTCGAGCGGCGCGAGCAGATGCATCACGCCCTTGCCGAGCTCGAGCGTCTCGTCGAGCCTGCGGCGCAATTCGGCTTCGTTGTCCGGCGACACGACGATATCGGCGACCGGCAATTCGATCGTGTGCTCGCGGAAGCGGTCGAGCTTCGGCCACGGATCGACCGGCACGAACTCGCCGTCGACACGCAGATGCGTGCTGCCGCGCGCCTTCGCCCACTTCGCGAGATCGGTGTACACCCCCTTGCGGTTCACGACGAGCGGCGCGAGCAATCCGACGTGCTCGCCGCGATGATCGCGCAGCAGCTGCGCGGCGATCGATTCGACGGATTGCGACGTGACCGGCGTGCCGTCGTGGATGCAATGCTGCAGGCCGAGCTTCACGTACAGCAGCCGCAGAAAGTGCCACACTTCGGAGGTGGTCGCGACCGTGCTCTTGCGCCCGCCGCGCGACAGCCGCTGCTCGATCGCGACGGTCGGCGGAATGCCGTACACCGCGTCGACTTCGGGCCGCCCGGCCGGCTGCACGATCGAGCGTGCATACGCGTTCAGCGATTCGAGGTAGCGGCGCTGGCCTTCGTGGAACAGGATGTCGAACGCGAGCGTCGACTTGCCGGAACCCGACACGCCGGTGATCACGTTGAACTTGCCGTGCGGAATGTCGACGTCGAGCGCCTTCAGGTTGTGCTCGCGCGCGTTGACGATCCGCACGACGTCCTCGCCCTCGATCGCACGGCGCTCGCGCGCGGCGTTCAGCACGGCCTGCAGCGGCACGCCTTCGTCGGCGAGCGCCGCCTCGGCGTCCATCGCGCGATCGTACTGCAGCAGCGCGACGCCCGTGTGCGATTCGGCGCAGGCCTTCACGTCGTCGGGCGTGCCCGCGCACAGCACGAGGCCGCCGCCGTCGCCGCCTTCCGGGCCGAGATCGATCAGCCAGTCGGCCGCGCGGATCACGTCGAGGTTGTGCTCGATCACGATCAGCGAATGGCCGGCCGCGAGCAGCTTGCCGAACGCCTGCATCAGCTTCGCGATGTCGTCGAAGTGCAGCCCGGTGGTCGGCTCGTCGAACATGAACAGCTTCGCGCGCGCGATGCGCGCCTCTTCCGTCGCGACCCGGCGCCCGTTGGCCGCCGCCGCGGATTCGGCGAGGAAGCCGGCGAGCTTCAGGCGCTGCGCCTCGCCGCCCGACAGCGTCGGCACCGGCTGGCCGAGCTTCACGTATTCGAGGCCGACGTCGACGATCGGCTGCAGCACGCGCAGCACCTCGGCGTCGGTCGCGAAGAACGCGGCCGCCTCGCTGACGGTCAGGTCGAGCACGTCGGCGATGTTCAGCGCACGGCCGTCGCGCTCGATGCGCACCTCGAGGATCTCGGCGCGGTAGCGGCTGCCGTCGCAGTCCGGGCAGCGCAGGTACACGTCGCTCAGGAACTGCATCTCGATGTGCTCGAAGCCCGAGCCGCCGCAGGTCGGGCACCGGCCGTCGCCCGAGTTGAAGCTGAACGTGCCGGCGCCGTAGCCGCGCTGCAGCGCGAGCGGCGCCTTCGCGAACAGCTTGCGGATCTCGTCGAACGCGCCGACGTAGCTCGCCGGGTTCGAGCGCGTGGTCTTGCCGATCGGCGACTGGTCGACGAACACGACGTCGCCGACCTGGTCCGCGCCCGTCAGGCTGCGGTACGCGCCCGGCGACTCGGTCGCCTTGCCGTGGTGCCGCGCCATCGCCGGATACAGCACGTCCTGCAGCAGCGTCGATTTGCCGGAACCGGACACGCCCGTCACGCAGACGAGCCGCTGCAGCGGAATCTCGACCGTCACGTCGCGCAGGTTGTGTTCGCTCGCGCCTTCGAGCACGATGCGCGGCGTATGCGCGTCGACCGCCCGGCGCGCCCAGTTCGACGCGTGCGCGACCTGCTTGCGGCCGCCGAGATACTCGCCGGTCAGCGTGGGCGCGGAACGGATGTCGGCCGGCGTGCCGTCGTAGACGATCGTGCCGCCGCGCTCGCCCGGACCCGGCCCCATGTCGATCAGCCGGTCGGCCGCGAGCATCACCGACGGATCGTGCTCGACGACGACCAGCGTATTGCCCGCGTCGCGCAGCCGCTGCATCGCCTCGACGATCCGTGTCAGATCGCGCGGATGCAGCCCGATGCTCGGTTCGTCGAGGACGAACAGGGTTTTGGTCAGCGACGTGCCGAGCGCCGTCGTCAGGTTGATCCGCTGCACCTCGCCGCCCGACAGCGTGCGGCTCTGCCGGTCGAGCGTCAGGTAGCCGAGCCCCACGTCGCACAGGTATTTCAGGCGCGTGCGCACCTCGGCGAGCAGCAGCTTCAGCGCATCGTCGAGCAGCGCGCTCGGCAGGCTGATGCCGTCGAAAAAGCGCCGGATGCGCTCGATCGGCAGCAGCATCAGGTCGTGCACGGTCAGGCCCGGCAGCGCCTCGAGCTGCGCGCGGCTCCAGTCGACGCCGCGCGGCATGAAGCGCTCGGCCGGCGCGAGCACGCCGTCGGCATTCTCTTTCGAGCCGAGCCGCCATTGCAGCGATTCCGTCTTCAGGCGCGCGCCGCCGCACACGTCGCACGGCGTGTAACTGCGGTATTTCGACAGCAGCACGCGGATATGCATCTTGTACGCTTTCGATTCGAGATAGCCGAAGAAGCGCTTCACGCCGTACCACTGGCTCTGCCACTTGCCGTTCCAGTCCGGCGAACCGTTGACGACCCAGTCGCGTTCGGCGTCGGTCAGCTCGGACCACGCCACGTCGCGGCGGATGCCGGCCTTCGCCGCGTAGCGCATCAGGTCGTCCTGGCACTCTTTCCATGCGGGGGTCTGCATCGGCTTGATCGCGCCGCCGCGCAGCGTCTTGCGCGCGTCTGGAATCACGAGGCCGAGATCGACGCCGATCACGCGGCCGAAGCCGCGGCAGGTTTCGCACGCGCCGTACGCCGAGTTGAACGAGAACAGCGCCGCCTGCGGTTCCGCGTAGCGCAGGTCGCTGTCGGGATCGTGCAGCCCGGTGGAGAAGCGCCACACCTGCGGCTCGGCGACCGCATGTTCGGCCTCGGGGGCCAGCACGTATACGTTCACGCGGCCGCCGCCGCGCTTCAGCGACGCCTCGATCGCCTCGACCACGCGCACCTTGTCGGCCTCCTGCACGCGGAAGCGGTCGGCCACCACGTCGAGCATCTTGCGCGGCCCGGTGGGCGACGCGACTTCACGCTGCGCCTGCACGCGCGTATAGCCGCTCGCGGACAGCCACTGCGCGATTTCCTCGTCGGACACCGCTTCCGGCAATTCGACCGGGAACGTGACGACGACGCGCGGATCGTCCGCCCGCGTGCGGGCGACGAGATCCGCGTAGATCGTTTCCGGCGTGTCGTGCCGCACCTGCCGCGCGGTCTGGCGGTCGAACAGCTCGGCCGCGCGCGCGTACAGCAGCTTCAGGTGATCGTTCAGCTCGGTCATCGTGCCGACGGTCGAACGCGAACTGCGGACCGGGTTGGTCTGGTCGATCGCGATCGCGGGCGGCACGCCGTCGACGCGCTCGACCTGCGGGCGGTCCATCCGGTCGAGGAACTGGCGTGCGTACGCGCTGAAGGTTTCGACGTAGCGCCGCTGCCCTTCCGCATACAGCGTGTCGAACACGAGACTCGACTTGCCGGAGCCCGACGGGCCCGTGACGACCGTCATTTCGCCGGTGCGCAGGTCGAGATCGAGGTTCTTGAGGTTGTGCTGACGTGCTCCGCGAATGCGGATCAGATTGCTGGATGACAATTTGCCTGCCCGTCTGAATGAGTTAGCCGGAATTCACGGTGCCGGAACGCTGCGGCGGATATCCGCAGGCGCGGCGCACGCGCCGCAAGGGTTGCACCTGTGCGGCTCGAGTTCGACGGGTACTATACTGTATATTCATACAGTTTTCCATGACGACCCTGCGGGCGTCATGGGCAGGCGGCCGGGGAACGGCCGGCAAGCGCCCTGGCGAAAGCGGCGTCGCTCACGACGAACGCGTGCGCAACGGTTCCAGCAAGTCCCTCAGGCCGTTGTGATCGATTTCGTGCATCAGCGCCAGCTGCCGGCCGATTTCGCCGCGCGGGAAGCCTTCACGGGCCAGCCAGTTGAGATAAGGCCCGGGCAGGTCGGCGATGAGCCGGCCCTTGTACTTGCCAAAGGGCATGGTGACGGTGACGAGGTGTGCGAGGTCGGCGGTCTGCATCCGCGTATTGTGCACGCCTTTGGGCCCGTGTCGCGCGCCGGGCCGATGCGGCACGCGGCAAACCCGCCGGCCGCGGCCTCGCGAACAGGCCGCCACGAACCGCCCGCGCCCCTTTTCCGGCCTGCTAGACTGGAATTCCCCCTGCAAACGATGGAGGGCGTCATGTTGTCCGTCTACGTCGTGAAGACCGGCGAGCAGTTCCTCTGCACCGCCGAGGATGGCGATATCGGCATGGCACCGGCGGTTGAAGATGCCACGTCGTTTCGTTCGTATGAGGAAGCGGAAAAGGCGGCGCACGTGCATGCCGACCCCGGGTACGAAATCGTGGCCGTGTGCGTGCTCAGGCACTGACCCGACGCCCGGTGGCGGGCGCCGATGGACCCTGCGCCATCGACGCCCGCCGCCCGGCCCGAGAGCCGGCCGTGCCGCGTCAGCCTGCGTTGCCCGCCGCCCCCTTCCCGCCGAAGGCCTCGCACTCCGGCTTGTCCCACCGCGTCTTCGCGACGCGGCTATCCGAATCGAACTGCACCTGATACTGGCAGGTCGCGACCTTCCCCGCGTCGCGGAACTGGAACAGGTAGTTCCACGTCCGCACGTGGAAGATCCACTCGTGGAAATGCGGCGGGCCGAGCAGTTCGTACAGCTGGTTCTTCGTCACGCCCGGCTGCACCTGCGCCAGGTTCGCGAGATTCGGATACGTGCCTTCGGGCAGTGTGGCCGTATCGGGCGACGGGAACGGCGGATCGCCCTGCTGCGTGGCGCATCCGGTCAGGCCGGCGGCGGCGACCAGTGCGGCGGCCGCGAACTTTGCAAGATTTGCGTTCATGTTTGCCATTGTCTGAATGGAAGGGAAACGGCGCGCGCCGCGGCTCACCACTGATACCCGGCACCGACCACCGCGCCATACGTGCCGCGCGTGTTGGTCGAGACGGCCGCCTTGTAGATCCAGTGGTTGTTCTCCGAAATCGTCGAGATGCCCAGCGCCTGCCCCGACTGGCCGCGATACACGCTGCCGGCCAGTGCGACCATGCTCTTGCCGGGGCCGGACGGCTGCGGCAGGCCGGCGACGGCCATCGCCGTCGCCGTGCCGCCGTCCGCATCGCGGCGGTAGCTGTCGAGGCTGTTGCGCAAGCTCGCGACCTGACCGTCCGTGTAGCTGTTCGCCTGCGACAGCGTGTTGCCGACGCTCGCGTTCAGCTGGTTCACGTTGACCGCGTCGGTGCCCTGCGTGCCGGCCGCGACGTTGACGACCTGGCGCGCCGAATCCGCGGAGCCGACCGCCACGACGTTCGAGCGGCCGCCGTCGTTGCTGCCCGTGCCGATCGCGGCCGAATTGCTGCCGGACGCGGTCGACCCGACGCCGATCGCGGTCGAGCCGTTGCCCGATGCGAGCGCCCCGTTGCCGACCGCCGTGCTGTTCGAGCCCGATGCGACCGCGCCCGAGCCGCCCGCCGACGAGTTCGACCCGGTCGAGCCCGGCGGCACGTTCGTGCCGCTCGGATTCGTCGTGTACGAGCCGCCGAGGTTCGACGTGCGCTGGTTGATCAGCGTCGTCAACTGGTTGGCGACCGAGTCGAGCTGCGACACGTTCACCGCATCGGTGCCGTTCTTGCCGGCCGCGAGGCCGGTGATCTGCCGGTTGCCGATGTTGACCTCGCCGGCCGACGACTGCGGGCTGCTCAGGCCGTACGCGATGTAGTTCGTCTGCGCGCCGACCGTGGTCAGCGAACCCGCGCCGAGCGCGACGCTGTTCGCATAGGTCGCCGACGCGCCGGCGCCGAACGCGAGCGCATCGGTCGCCGTGGCGTGCGCGCCCGACCCGAGCGCGACGCTGCCCACGCTCGCCGCGACCGCGTTCGCGCCCTGCGCGACGGACTGCGCGCCGGTGGCCGTCGCCCCGCTGCCGAGCGCGATCGCATCGGCCTGCGCGACGCTCGCCGCCTGCCCGATCGCGACGCCGCCCGGCGCGGTGGCATCGACGATCGCGCCGTTGCCGATGCCCACGCCGTTGTCGCCGTTGACGACCGTCGTCGGGCCGACCGCGACCGATTCCGCGCCGACCGCGAGCGAATCCACGGCCGTCGAGTTCGCGTGGAAGTACTTCGTGCTGGTGACGGCGAACGATTGCAGCGCGCCCGCCAGCTGTCGCACGGTAACCGCATCCTGCTGGCCGGTGCCGTCCGCGACGTTGGTGATCTGGCGGTACGTCTTGCTCGTCGCGTCGCCGACCGACACCGCGCCGAGCAGCGTCTGGTCGGTCGTATTGAACGGAATCGACGCGCTGCCGTTGCGAATCGTGCCGGATGCCGGCACCGTCGCGCGGTCGGCCACCGAGCCGGCGCCGAGCGCGATGCTGCCGTCGACCTTCGACACGGCGTTCGGGCCGATCGCGACACTGTCGGGTCCGAGCGCCTGGCTGTCCGGCGCGGTCGAGTTCGCGTGGAAGTACTTGATGCCGTGCGCGTTGATGTTGTCGACCGCCGAACCGACATTGTTGTTGACCGTCGTCGTGCCGTCGCTGTTGTACGTCACGTACGACGGCGCGGAGATCGTGCCGGTCGTCGGGTCGTAGGTCGCGCCGCCGCCGATCGCACCTGCCGTGCTGTTGCCGAGGTTGGTGTTGTTCGACGCGATCGAGCTGAGGCCCGTCGACAGCGAGCCGATGCCCGTCGACGTCGCGGTGGACAGCGACGTCAGGTTGCTGTTCGTGCTCGACAGGCCGGTGGACAGCGAGCCGACGGTCGTCGACGTCGACGTCGACAGCGACGAGATCGAGCTGGTCGTCGAACTGAGGCCGGTGGACAGTGAGCCGATACTCGACGACGTGGCCGTCGACAGCGACGTCACGCTGCTGTTCGTCGTGCTCAGGCCGGTGGACAGCGACGCGACGCCGGTGGACAACGAACCGACGATCGTCGACGTGGAGGTCGACAGCGACGTGACCGTGCTGTTCGTGCTCGACAGGCCGGTGGACAGCGACGTGATGCCCGTTGACGTCGACGTCGACAGCGATGTGACCGAGCTGTTGGTCGAACTCAGGCCGGTGGACAGCGAACCGACGACCGTCGAGGTCGACGTCGACAGCGACGTGACCGAACTGTTGGTCGAACTCAGGCCCGTCGACAACGACCCGACGACGGTCGACGTGGAGGTCGACAACGACGTGACCGCGCTGTTGGTCGAGCTCAATCCGGTGGACAGCGACGTCACCGAACTGTTGGTCGAACTCAGGCCGGTAGACAGCGAGCTGATGCCCGTCGACGTCGAGGTCGACAGTGACGTCACCGTGCTGTTGGTCGAACTCAGGCCCGTCGACAGTGACGTGATGCCCGTCGACGTCGAGGTCGACAACGACGTGATCGCGCTGTTTGCCGAAGACAACCCGGTGGACGTCGACGTCGACAGCGACGTCACCGTGCTGTTGGTCGAACTCAGGCCCGTCGACAGCGACGTGATGCCCGTCGACGTCGACGTGGACAGCGACGTGATCGCGCTGTTCGCCGACGACAACCCGGTGGAGGTCGACGTCGACAGCGACGTCACCGTGCTGTTGGTCGAGCTCAGGCCCGTCGACAGCGACGAAATCGCGCTGGTTGCCGACGACAACCCGGTGGACGTCGAGGTCGACAACGACGTGATGCTCGATGCCGTCGACGTCGACAGCGAATCGACCGCCAGGTTCGTCGCGGCCAGTTGCGAGCCGTTGATCGCGTCCGTGCTCGACGAACTGATCCGTCCGGCCGCGACGTTGATGATCTGGCGCTCGGTACCCGCCGCGCCGACGCTGACGACGCTGGTCGGCGACGTACCGTTGAAGTTGTACGTGACACCGCCGATCACCGCGCTGGCCGTCGGATTCGGCGCGGCCGTCGTCGAGCCCGAGCCGAGCGCGACATCGTTCGCATTGTTCGCCACGGCCGAGGCGCCGAACGCGACCGCCCCCGCTGCTGCTGCCGTCGACGTATTGCCGAGCGCGAGGGAACCAGTGCCCTGCGCGTTGTTGGTATTGCCGATCGCCACCGCCCCGTCGCCGTTCGCGGTGTTGTTCGCCCCCAGCGTGACCGCGCCCGTGCCGATCGCGGTGCTCGGATCGCCGATCGCTACCGCGCCGTTGCCGCTCACGGTCTGGCCGAAGCCGAGCGCGACTGCGCCGGTACCGCCCAGCACCTTCGAGCCGTAGCCGCCGGCGACCGAACCGGCACCGGCCGCCGCGGCGACCGAGTTGGAATCGCCGATCGCCACGGTCGAACTCGCCGCCGCGACGCTATTGATACCGACCGCCGTCGCATTCGTGGCCGACGCCGTCGCGCCGGACCCGAGTGCGGTCGCCGAAATGCCGCTGCTGCGCGCGAGATTGCCGAGCGCGACGGCGAACTGCTGCGTCGCGGTCGACTGCACGCCGGCCGCGATCGAGCTGACGCCCGACGCATTGGCGCTCAGGCCGAGTGCCATTGCCTGATCGGCGCCCGCAGTCGTGGCGGAGCCGAGCGCGATCGAACTGGTGCCGAGCGACTGCGTGCCCGAGCCCGGTACGCCGGCCGTGCCGCCCCAGCCGATCGCGATCGACGTTGCACCCTTCGCGCCGCTGTTGACACCCATCGCGATCGACGAATTGCCGGTCGTCAGCGCACCGCTGCCCACCGCGACACCGGCAGCGCCGGAACTCGTCGACTGGTTGCCGAGCGCAACCGCGCCCTGATTGGTCGCCTGCGCCGAAAAACCAAGCGCGACGCTGCCGATACCCGACGAAACGGCGCCGAGTCCGAGCGCAGCCGCACTCTGACCGGAGGCCGTCGCATTGTTCCCGAGCCCGATGGCGGACGTGCCGCTCGCGGTCGCGCCACTGCCGATCGCCACCGTACCGGACTGCGTCGCCTGCGTTGCATTCCCGACGGCAACCGAAAACGCGCCCGACCCGATCGCCTGCACACCGAACGCCGCGCTATTGACACCGGTCGCCTGCGAATTGATGCCGACGGCCGTCGAACCGTCCGCCATCGCATGCGCGCCCGGCCCCAGCGCGGTGGCCGACACGCCCTGCGCCGTCGACAGGTTGCCCAGCGCGGTGGAATTCTGCTGCGCGGCACTCGACCCGACGCCGATCGAGATCGAGCTCACGCCGCCGGTCGCGGAGCCGCCATCCTGCGCATACTGCGCGTGCGCGCCCGCATGGAACAACGCAAGATAAGTTGACGCCATCAGCACGGCCAATCGCCGCGGCGACGGCATCGAAGACCGGCCCGCGCGGCTCGCGGCGCCCTCGCTCGCGGCATGCCCGGACCTGACTGCCGACGACGCAACCCGCTTGCCGCGCGCACGGTCAAGCTCGGACGCCGCGACCCAGGCCCCCAGTGCTTCGTTCCAGATCGACTTGAACGACTTGTTCATCTTGTGTTCCCTCGGTTCTCATGTGCTGGATGACGCAGCAGCGAGCGCGACGGCAAGCGACGATGCATCGGCCCGCCTCCTCGCCCGTGTCGCGACGCTTCGCGATTCACTTTGGATAGCTAACTAAACGATCGAACAACGCTGCTCGGCAATCACGATCGCCACGGCGATCGCGCGACGGCACGCCGCACGCGCGCGTCGGCACGCTGCGCGGCGGCACTCGCCGGTTATCGGATCATGGAAGCCGATGGCACGCGAAGACGGCGGCACGCTGCCCCGCGCATCGCGGATTCGCGTGCGCGCGCCGTCGCGCCGAGCCGGCGGCGACCTTGAATTTCATGGGAAGGCGCCGTTCAGACGCCGGATGAACGAAAGCCGGCCCCGAACCCGGGGCGGCTTTCGTCACGATTCATTCAGGAGGAGGATGACGCCGTGTGGTCCCCGGGTATGAAGCATGCGCATCCGGTCCGTTCGAACCGGTGCGTTGACCTGTCATGCCTGTCGTATTCATGTTTTTCGTGCCCGCCTGATTCGAGAACGCGCCGCGCGATCGCGCCACGACGGATCAGACCGTCGGGCGGACCATGCGCAGCCGCTCACCCTCTCCGCCGGCAGTCGAGCGCTTTCCGGATTTCCGGAAAAATCGCCCGACTTGCAGAACGGCCCCCGCATCGATTGAGTCGATCGAATTTTCTTGACGATTTTTCTTGTCGATGCGTCACACCCGAACCAATCTCACAATCATTCCGCTTTTCTTGTATACGAACACATTCGGAAAATTATGAAATTTGTATTACCCTCGTGCCAATTTTCTTGTTCATCATCGCACTCTCAAATTCTGAGAATTGCCATCATTCGATGTCACATTGAATATCGCAACATCCGAACGTGGCAGCGGCAAGGAATCCACGAACATCCGTTCCCCTCGAAGAACCGATTCCAGCCGCGCCGGAGCTAGTGTGCAGTCATCCGTTCAAACAAACCTTTTCCCGAGCGGAAAAATCCTTTTCCAGAGCGGATGATATTTACATTCATACATTTCCACTCGAAATCGGTTTTTCATCAAAACAAATCCTGACCGGCCAACCCAAAAAATCAACCGGACGAGCGCCGATTCGAAGCGCCTGTTTCAAATCGAAAGACATCACCTCTCGACACAATTCACCCTAATTTATTCCGCGGGCCAATTCGATCACATAATCCATAAAAATCGGAAATAAAGACCGAAATAAAAAAGACGGCTCGGCATGTTTTTCCACTCCATTTCTTCCGGTCTAGTAACGCTGCCGAAACCGTTCAGTGTCCCGGCGGATAAGCCCACACAGTCCGCACGGAATCCTCACAATCGGTATTGTTGTCGACATATAATTTTTCGCAACAATCGCACCCACTGCGATGCTTTCAATCCGACCGACCACCCTTCCCTCGCGTCCGCCACCATGCCATCCCGCTTGCCCAGTTCGGCGCCGCCTCGTACCACGCCGGATCTCGCGGGCGCGCATATTCTTGTCGTCGACGACCGCCCGAACGACCTGCGGCTCCTGACCGAAATCCTGCGCGCGGCGCGGTGCCGGATCAGCGTGGCGTTCGACGGGCTGCAGGCCTATCACCGTGCGCAGGCCATCGCGCCCGACCTGATCCTGATGGACGTCCGCATGCCGCGCATGGACGGCTTCGCCGCGTCGCGGCTGCTGGCATCAACGCCGTCGACGCAAGCGATCCCGGTGATCATCCTGACGGCGGCCGGCGAGCTCGAGGATCGGATCGCCGGGCTCGAAACCGGCGCGATCGACTACATCGTCAAGCCGTTCGAGCCGGCGGAAGTCATCGCGCGGATCCGCAATCACCTGAAACGCGCGCGGCGCAGCCAGCCGTTCGCGCACTTGCCCGAGCTACCCGACCACCCCGACGCCGCGCTCGTACGCGCGGCGACCGACGTGCTGCTGCGTGACCTGCGGCATCCGCCGGCGCTCGACGATCTCGCGAAGCAGGTCGGTACGCACGAAAAGCGCTTGTCCCGCGTGTTCCGCGACCAGCTCGGCCAGACCGTATTCGAGTACCTGCGCGACACGCGCCTGCGCGCCGCGATGCACTTCCTGTCGGATACATCGATGGGCATCGGCGACATCGCCGAGGAAATCGGCTTTTCCACGCCCGGCAATTTCGCGACGGCGTTCCGCGAACGTTTCGGTATCACGCCGTCCGACTGGCGGCGCCAGCGCCACACCGGCGACACGCCGGCCGCACAGGGGGGGCGCCACGGCGATGCGTAGGCGACACGCGGCGTGGGCAGCCGGATGGCGCGCGGTGCTGCTGCTTGTGATCGCACTGGCCGTCACCTGCGCGACGGCCCGCGCGGCATCGACGCCGAACCCCGCGCAACTGGACGGCGTATCGGTGTTCGAGGACGCGAGCACGACGATGACGGCCGAACAGGTCGCCGCGCGGCTCGCCGGGCCCGCTCGACGCGTGCCTGCGGCAAGCACGTCGACGTTCAACGTCGAGTTCTCGCGGTCGGCATGGTGGGTCCGGGCGACGCTGACCAACCGCGGCAGCGTCGCGCGTCCGCTGGTGCTGGTGATTCGCGACGCGCGCATCGACCACGCCGACTTCCATGTCGGCCAGGACGGCATCTGGACGCTCGTCAGCCGCTTCCCGGCTGCCGACGCCGGCAGCGACGCGGCCCGTCAGCCGTCGCGCTACCCGGTACTCGACGTCACGCTGCCCGCCGGCGCAAGCCTCCCCGTGCTGATCCGCGTCACGTCGCGCAAGGAAATGCGGCTCGCGCCGGCCGCGTTCACCCGCGCGGCATGGGATGCGCAGGAACGGCGCGCGACGATGTGGGACTTCGGTTTCTTCGGCGGCCTGCTCGCGCTCCTGTGGTGCGCGCTGCTGATCGGTTTCTTTTCGCGCAGCGGCGTGTTCCACGTACTGGCCGCGATGGCGCTGGGCACGACGCTGTTCGAGGCCGCTTACCGCGGTTACGTGGCCATGGCGTTGCCGCCCGCACTGCGCGAGTGGTCGGCGCGCGGCGAGGTGATCGCCGTGTACGCGGCGATCGCCTGCTTCATCGTCTTCATCCTGACGGTCGCCCGGCGCGAACAGGCCAGGCTGCCCTTGCGCGCCGTCTACATGGCGTTCCTCGCGCTCGAATGCATCGGCATGGCAGGCGCCGCAGGCGGCGACCTGCTGACCTTCACGTGGTTCTGCCTGCGGCTGAACGCGGTGCTCGGGATCGTCAACATCAGCCTCGCGCTGATGCTCGCGATCCGCCGGACGCCGACCGGCCGCGTGATGCTGATCGCCATCGTGTTCGCCACCTTCAACATGCTGATCCGCGTGCTCGACGGCATGGACGCGCTGCCGCCGCTGCTGTCCTGGCTCAAGTCCGATATCTATCCGAACCCCGTCATCGCGATCGTCGGGCTCGCCACGCACCTGCTGGTGCTGGCCGCGTGGATCCACCACGTGGGCCGCCAGCGCACCGAGGCCAGGAAGCGGCTCGAACACTGGCAGCTCACCGAACAGGATCGCCTGCGCGACGAAGTCGCGAGACGCACGGTCGCGCTCAACGACGCGTTGCAGCAGGTGACGACCCACATGCAGCAGAAGATCGAGACGCTCGGTTATGTGAGCCACGACCTGCGCGCGCCGCTGTCGACGATCAACGGTTATGCGAAGCTGCTGCTGCAGAGCGCGACGCGCAGCCAGGCACGGCTGATCCGGTCGATCGACCGCAGCATCCGCTACCAGCTCACGCTGATCGACGAACTGCTCGCGTTCACGAAGGCCGAACTGCAGCCGCTCGGCGTGGCGCCGGACGCGACCGACCTGCCCGGCCTGCTCGACGACATCGGCCACTATGCGCTCGCGCTGTGCGCGCAGCAGGACAACCGGTTCGTCTACCGGCCGGCCACGCCGCTGCCGCGCATGGTGTCGATCGACGGGATGCGGCTGCAGCAGGTGCTGCTCAACCTGCTGTCGAACGCGTCGAAGTTCACGCGGGACGGGACGGTCACGCTGTCGGTGCACGCGGCGCGCGAAGGTAATGCGTGGCGCCTGCTGTTCGAGGTCGCCGATACGGGCATCGGCATCGACATCAGCGGCACCCGCGACATCTTCCGCGCGTACCAGCAGGTGCAGGCCGTGAACGGCGGAACCGGGCTCGGCCTGTTCATCGCGCAGCGCATCGTCGGCGCGATGGGCGGCGAGCTGGCCGTCGCGAGCCAGCCGGGCGTCGGCACCGCGTTCTCGTTCCCGGTCGTCGCACCGGCGCTCGGGCACGCGCTCGTGCCGGTGTCGGAACTCGTCCGGCGGTTTCATCCGGGCGACGAGGCCGGCCCGGAACGCGTCGCGCCCGCAATGGATGGCCCGCCCGACGATGCACTCGACGCACTGATCCTGCTGGCCCGTGACGGGCGGCTCACCGATATCGAGACATGGCTCGGCCAGGTTGCGGACGAGCACGGTTACGCGGCCTTCGTGCAGCGCGTGCGCGAGCATCTCGATACGCTCGACCTGCACGCGATCGAGAAGCTGGCCGGGGCGCTCAAGCGTGCGCGCGGCGCGTCCGCTTCGTTCGACGCCGAAGCGGACGCGGCCGGGCCGGAACGAATCGGCGCTTCAGCCAGACGACCCTGATACTCCTCCCGATTTCGTCGGGCGTCCCGGGGATGCCCTATTGCTCGAAACAAAGACGGAATCCGACGCATCCGAGCCGGGTGCGGGCCACATGCCCGATCGCCGCGTCGGGATCGAGCGCCGCCCCGCGCCGGACCGCCGGGTCGAGCCATTCCCGGCCTGGCCTCACGGGCCGCACACGTTTGCGGCCGGGCCCCGCCCATTTGCGTTGCACACGACCCTCGATTTCCCCGCGGACCTGCCGTTAACCCGGATTTAAGCGCAGCCCGGTTCATCGCGCCGGGCCTTCCCCGCGAGCGCCAGCATGTCCGCATCCACCTCCATCGAGAAAATCGCCGACTGGGCGGGACGACACTACCTCGTCGTCGGCGCGCTGGGCACGCTGATGTCGCTCGCGGCGCTGAGCATCAGCGCGATCACGCTCTGGGCCACGAGAAGCGAAGTGGTCGAACATGCGCACGAAACCTCGCGCAACGTCGCCGCCGTGTTGGTGAGCGAGATCGCGCGGACCGTCGAAACGTCCAACAACGCACTGGTCGCGCTCGCCGCCGACCTCGGCAAGCCAGCGGTCCGGCACATGGACGCCGGGCTGCGGCACGATCTGCTGTTCCAGCGCTCGGCCGCGCAATACGTGACGGGGATGGGCGTGACGGACCGGGACGGCCAGTTGATCGACGCGTGCTGCGGGCCGTCCCACCACTGGAACTTCAGCGATCGCGATTATTTCAAGGTCCATCGCGACGCGCCGAATGTCGGCCTTTACGTGTCGGAGGCCTATCGCGCGCGCTCGCGCGGCGGCAAGGAATCGATCGCGCTCTCGCGGCGCATCGAACAGCCGGACCATACGTTCAACGGGATCGCGGTGGTCGCGATCGACCTCGCCTATTTCGATCAGTTGCTGTCCCGGCTGGACGTCGGGCCGCACGGCATCAGCGCGGTCCTGCGCGCGGACGGCACCATCCTGGCCCGCAACCCGTCGCTGAACGACCACCAGATGGTCCGCCTGCGCCGTTCGAACACCTTCGATCGCATGCTGAACCAGGACTCGGGCTTCTATGCGGCGCATTCGCGCATCGACGGAACGTTGCGCCTGTATACGTTCCAGCGGGTGCCCGGCACACCGCTGATCGCCGTCGTCGCGCCGGCCGAAGGCGACGTGCTGGACGGCTTCATCCGCATGTCATGGTCGGTCGGCATATCGGCGTCGCTCCTGTGCGCACTTTTCTGCGCGGTCGTCTGGCTGCTCGCCTTCGCGTTGCGGGACAACCTGCGCAAGCAGACGCTGCTGACCGGCCTCAGCCGCACCGATCCGCTGACCGGCCTGCACAACCGGCGTGCGCTCGACTTCGCGCTGGCCGACCAGTGGGAGCGGCTGCATCGAAACGGCCACGGCAGCCTGTCGCTGCTGTTCATCGATGCCGACCACTTCAAGCAGTACAACGACCGGCACGGGCACGCGCGAGGCGACACGGGGCTCCGGTTCCTCGCCGCCTGCATCCGCGCGCACACGCAGCGGCGCGGCGACTTCGCCGCGCGCTACGGCGGCGAGGAATTCGTCGCGGTGCTGCCCGATACCGATGAACGCGGCGCCGCGAAGGTGGCGGAGGCGATCCGCCGGGAAGTGGAACGCAACCGCCTCGACGGGTTCGACGACCCGGTGCCGGCCTTCACGGTGAGCATCGGCTGCGCGACCGCCCGCGCCGGATGGCCGGCGTCCGTCGACGCGTGGTCGCGCGAGGCGGATCTCGCGCTGTACGCCGCCAAGCGTGACGGACGCAACCGCGTCCGTCACGCGCCGTCGCCGCGGAACGAACAAGCGGCGTGACGGCCGGATCGATCCGCCATCCGCACCGCGTTTAGGATATCGGAGTAAACAAACCCGTCGGCGGGTTCGATCCATGCATCGCTCGTGACGCACAGCCGATTCGTAACCATCGCGTCACGATCGGCCACGACAATGCGCCATCTTTCAAACCCAGGATGGAGTCTTGCATGTTTGTGTCATCGAGCCGTCTCCCGCTGCACGTCGCAGCCCTGTCGACCGCGGTCGTGCTGGCCGCGTGCGGCGGCGGCGACGACGTGGTCGCCACACCCTCGACGAACGCCGCGATCCCGGCGCCGCCGGCCGATCCCGGTTTCGTCGACAGCGCGCCGGTTCCGAGCGTGCCCGCATTCGTCGACAATATCGCGACCAACCAGCGCGGCGACGCGCGTTACGCGACGCTGTCGACGAACGCCGCGGTGCGCGTGGTCAGCCGCTTCCTGGACCTCTGGCAGCCGTCGACGATGCTCGTCGATGCGGGCGTGACCGCGCCGGCCAACGGCGCGTTTCCGGCCATCTCGCCGTCGACCTGCACGGGGCTGCCCGGCAACGGCACACCGTGCGGCACGATCCTGAACGATGCGGTGCTGCAGGCGAACGTGCAATACGTGGTCAACGCGACGACCGCACGCACGCCGCAGCAGGCCGACGCCGCGTACTACGACGACCGGCGCGGCAAGGGCTACAGCGTGACCGACGGCATGGGGCCGCTCACGTCGGCCTGGCGCACCGCCGCCCAGCAGACGACCAGCATCACCAGCGTGCCGGCCGACGCGACGAGCGTGCTGTACAACGACACGGGCAACAACGTGGGCGTGGGCGGCAGCGCGAACGCGAGCTTCGGGAAAGTCGTCGATCTGCTCAATGAAATGGGCAACAACGCGTCGACCGAACCCTCGAAACGTTTCTACAAATATGCGCGGCCGTACCGCTGGAGCACGAGCGTCGTCGTCGACCCCACGCTGGTGCCCGCGGAAAGCACGACGCCCGCGACCGACGGCGGTTTCATCAGCGGCCATCAGGCGGAAGCGATGCGCGACGCCGTGACGATGGCGTGGCTCGTGCCGGAGCGCTTCCAGGAAATGGTCGGCCGCGGCCTCGAACTCGGCGAGAACCGCATTCTCGCCGGCATGCACTCGCCGCTCGACGTGATCGGCGGGCGCATGCTCGCGCTGGCGATCAGCGCGGCCAATCTCGCGGTGTACGCGAACGATGCGCAGGCCGCCTATGGCCAGGCGCACCAGACGCTGCAGCAGCTCACCGGCACGACCGACGCGACGTTCCAGGCATTCGCACGCTCGGGCACGACGGCGACCGACCGGTTCGCCGATTACACGACGAACAAGACGGCCTTCGCGCGCCGCATGACCTACGGCTTCGGCGCGCTCGACGCGACCGGCGCGCCGCCGGTCGTGCCGAAGGGGGCGGAGATCCTGCTGCAGACGCGTTTCCCGTACCTGGGCGCGGATCAGCGGCGCGTCGTGCTGAAAACCACCGAACTGCCGTCCGGCTACCCGGTGATGGACGATGCGGAAGGTTGGGGCCGGCTGAACCTGTTCGCGGCCGCCGACGGCTACGGCGCATTCAACGGCAACGTGACCGTCGCGATGGATGCGTCGAAGGGCGGCCTCAACGCCGCCGACCTGTGGCGCAATGACATCGCCGGCTCGGGCAAGCTGACGCTACAAGGCAGCGGCGTGCTGACGCTGGCGGGCAACAACAGCTACACGGGCGGCACGCAGGTCGGCGGCGGCACGCTCGCCGCCGCGTCCGCGACGGCGTTCGGCAACGGCGACGTCTACGTCGGCGCGGGCGGCGGCGTCAGGATCGCGGCCGGCGCGCCCGTCACGATCGCCACGCGCTACACGCAGCTCGACGGCGCCACGCTCGAACTCGACATCGACGGCAACGGCGGCGGACGCCTGCGCGTGGGCGGCGCGTTCACCGTCGCGGGCGGCACGCTGCACGTGAAGTTCGTGAACGGCTATCAGCCGAAGGCCGGCGACACCATCGCGCTGATCGACGCGGCAGCGGGCGCGGCGAAATTCGCGACGGTGACCGTCGACGGCTTCAAGGCGACGCCGGTCTACACGGCGACGGGCGTGTCGATCACGCTGTCGGCGGCGTAAGCGGCGCCGCAGCGACCCGGGCGACGTCGCCGCCGAGCGGCGGCGGCTACGCGAAGCGACCGGGCACCGGCCCGTCGCCCGGGGTGCCAGCCTCGCCCGACGGACGAGGCCGCGTCCCGAAGCGCCGTTGCAGATCGATGATCGCGGGCAGGTTGAAGTCGTGGACGTCGGGCACGGCGCCGCCTTGCCGCCGGTTCACCTCGGCACAGAGTTCCAGCGCCCGGGCGCGTGTCTCGGCGAGCATCCGCAGCGCCTCGCCCAGCAGTCGCTGCTCCAGGTCCGACAGCGGAAAGTCGCGGCCGGTGTCGCCGGCCGCCGGCTTGCGCATCAGGGTCGTCATCGCGGGGTCTCCTTCGAAGCCGGATCGCGCGGGCGGCCACATGCCGCCCCGCGCGTCACATGATCGCGCCGCGCAGCCACGGCACGAACTCGCGTTCGCCGATACCGTTCTCCTCGCTGCAGGTCCTGCGCCCGGACGCGACGTCGAGCATCAGCCGGAACAGCCGCGCGCCCGCGTCGTCGACGCTCGACGAACCAGTGACGATCCCGCCGCTATCGAAGTCCATGTCGGCGCGCATCCGCTCGTACAGGCCGGTCGTCGTCGCGATCTTGACCGTCGGCACCGGTTTCGACCCGAACACCGAACCGCGGCCCGTGGTGAAACAGACGAGATTCGCGCCGCCGGCGATCTGCCCGGTCGCCGACACCGGGTCGTAGCCGGGCGTATCCATGAAGACGAGGCCGCGCTGCCGCACCGGCTCCGCGTAGTCGTAGACGGCGCGAAGCGTCGAGCGCCCGCCCTTCGACACCGCGCCGAGCGATTTCTCGAGAATGGTCGTGATGCCGCCGGCGATATTGCCGGGCGACGGGTTGTTGTTCATTTCGCCGCCGCCGTCGGCCACGTAGCGCTCCCACCACCGCAACCGGCCGAGCAGGCGTTCGCCGATGTCGCGCGATGCCGCGCGGGCGATCAGCAGGTGCTCCGCGCCGTAGATCTCGGGCGTCTCGGACAGGATCGCGGTGCCGCCGTTGCGCACCAGCAGGTCGACGGCCGCGCCGAGCGCCGGGTTCGCCGTGATCCCCGAGTAGCCGTCGGATCCGCCGCATTGCAGGCCGACCGTCAGCCGCGCCGCCGGCACCGCACGGCGGCGCGCGCCGTCGGCCGCCTCCAGCAGCTCGCGCACGATCGACACGCCGCGCGCGACCGTTTCGCGCACGCCGCCCTCGTCCTGGATCACCAGCGTGCGGACCGTGCCCGGCGCGGCCGCGTCGAGCCGCTCGGCCAGCACGCGCACCTGGTTGACCTCGCAACCGAGGCCGACCAACAGCACGCCGGCGAAATTCGGGTTGCGCGCGTAGCCCACGAGCGTACGGCGCAGCAGCTCGACCCCGTCCCCGTTCGCCGCCATCCCGCATCCGCTCTGATGGGTGATCGCGACGACGCCGTCGACATGACCGAACGGCGCGAGCGCCTCGTGCCGGTACGCATCGGCAATCGCGTGGCACACGCTCGCCGAACAGTTGACGCTCGCGATCACGCCGATGTAGTTGCGGGTACCCACGCGGCCGTCGGGCCGCACGAACCCGTCGAAGGTATCGCCGAGGTCGGTCGGCGCGTCGGGCGCCGCACCGGCCGCGCCGTGATCGAGCACGTGCCGCTCGGGCATCCCGACGTTGTGCACGTGCACGTGCTCGCCCGCGGCGATGTCGCACAGCGCGACGCCGATCGGCTGGCCGCACTTGACGATCCGCGCGCCGCGCGCGATCGGCGCCGTGGCGAGCTTGTGGCCGGCCGGCACCGCGGCCGCGACGCGCAGCGTCGTGCCGTTCGCGTCGACCGGCACGTCCGGCGCCAGCGCGTCGAGCGCGACGGCGACATTGTCGTCATGATGCAGGATCACTACTGCCGGCTGGTTCACGATGCGATGCTCCCTGTGGTGGCGCGGCGCGCCGGATCGCAGCGGGCCGCGATGCGTCGCAGGCGCGGCTGCCCGTCCGGCAGCGCCAGCGAATCCGCGAGCGCGAGCAGCGGCGCGATCCGCCGCGCCACCTTCTCGCGATGATTGCCGGCGATATCGGCGAGGCGATGCGCGAGATACGGATTGAGAAAACGTTCGCGCACGCTGTCGAGGTAGCGTTCGGCCGTTTCTTGCTGGCCCAGCGCGGCGAATACCGGCGCGACCTCATCGCGCCATACGGCCTCGAGGCCGTCGCGCAGCCGCACGTCGTTCATCGCGTCGAGCACCGTTTCCGATTCGGGCCGCCCCGTGACGAGCCATTGCTCCGCCAGCCAGCTGTGCCCGAGGTTGAGGAAAAACAGTTTCAGGCGCTCGTGACTGCGCAGGTCGTCGGTGACGACGATCCGCGCGTGCCGGCACGGCAACGCCATGCCGGCACGCCGCTCGATCGCCCACAGCGCGTAAGGCTCCGCGACCGCGCCGACCGGGTGGATCGGCTCGGACACGATGCGGTCGACGAGCGAGTTGACCCAGATGCAGCGGTGCTGCAGGTAGTCGACGAACGCGTCGGGCAACCGCCATTCACGCGCGAGCGCGAGCACGCCGCCGCGCAGCGTGTCGCCGTTGTCCGCGACCAGTTCGCAGGGCAGCACGGTGACGCCGTCGGCGGGCCGCACCTGCCAGCGCGCCTGCAGCAGCACGAGCAGCTTCGCGGGAAAACCGCGCGGCGCGCGGTCGGGATGAGCCAGCACCTGCGCCGAATCGTGCGGGTCGGCGCGATAACCCGCGTCGCCGGTGTTCGACACGATCGCCCGCACGGACTCGATCGCCGCGCGGCGGATTTCGGCCCAGTCCGACTCCGCATCCCACGCGCGGTGCACGGCGCGGCACTCGACCACCTCGTCGACGATCCGGCCGCCGTCGCGTCCGCGTATGCGCACCGGATAGTGCGCGCCCGAGCGCAGCGCGTCGATGCGCGCGCGGCTGGCCGGGTTCCCGGTCGACTGCACGATGCCGATGCCGCCCATCGCGCCGCCTTCGTCGAGTGCCTGCGACACGAACAGGTCGACGTGCGCGAGCAGGAAGCGGCTTGTGCCGAACTGCAGGATCGGCGGCGTCATGACGTGCGCCCCGCGGCTTGCATGGCGCGGCTCAGCATTCGACGAGCGCCTTCACGACGGTCTGCCCGGCGTCGAACAGGCGCGGCAGCGCGTCGGGCACGTCCTCGAGCCGCATCCGGTGCGTATTCAGCGCGCGGTCCGGAATCCGCCCCGCGCGCATCGCATCGAGCACCGTCGCGAAATCCTCGGCCGTGGCGTTGCGGCTCGCGAGCAGCGTGGTTTCGCGCTTGTGGAATTCCGGATCCGAGAAGGCGACGTGCCCGCGCACGATCGAGATCAGCGTGTATTTGCCGCCGTGCGCAACGAATTCGAAACCGCGGTTCATCGCATCGAGGTTGCCGGTCGCATCGAACACCGCATCGAAATACTCGCCGTCGGTCAGCGCCGCGAGGCGTGCGGCATCGTCGGGCCCGACCTCCACCGCCGCGTCGACCCCCAGATGCTGCCGGCAAAACGCCAGGCGGTCGGCCCGCGTATCGAGGCAGGTCACGTCGGCGCCGCGCAGCTTCGCGAAGGTCATCGCCGCCATGCCGATCGGCCCGGCGCCGACCACCAGCGCTCGCTGGCCGGCCCGGATGTCCGCGCGCCGCACCGCATGCGCGCCGATCGCGAGAAATTCCAGCATCGCCGCCTGGTCGAGCGAAATGCCGTCGGCCTTGTGAACGAACTGCGCGGGCACGCTGAGGTATTCGGCCAGCGCGCCGTCGCGATGCACGCCGAGCACCTTGATGTTCACGCAGCAGTTCGTGTTGCCGTGACGGCATGCGACGCAGTGCCCGCACGACAGGTACGGCATCACGTACACCGCGTCGCCAACGCCGAGCCCCGACTCGGGTTCCGCCTCGACGACGACCGCGGAAAGCTCGTGGCCCATCACACGCGGATATTCGAGGTACGGCTGGTTGCCGGTGAAGATGTGCAGGTCGGTGCCGCAGATGCCGACACGTTGCACGCGCAACAGCACTTCGCCGCTGCCGCGCACGGGCAGTTCGCGATGCTGCACGCGCAGCACGCCGGGGGATTCGCAAATCACGCTGAGCATGTCGGTTCCTTTCGTTCGGGGTTCATTCGTCGTGGCGTGCGGTGTCGATCCGGTAGAAGCGGCGCGCGTTGCCGCCGAAGAGGCCGGCCAGCGCCGCAGAGCCGAGCCACCGCGCGCAATCGTCCTCGCACGCGGCCAGCCATTCGCCGTAGCCGCCGCACGCCGACGCGAGCCGCAGCACCGGCCAGTCGCTGCCCCACATCAATCGCGTCGGCCCGAACAGCTCGGCCAGCGCGCGAACATACGGCCGCGTGCGCGCCCGCACGGCGTCCGGTCCGGCCGACGGCCCGGCCTCCGTCCACAGGCCGGACAGCTTGCAATGCAGGTTCGGCAGGCTCGCCAGCCGGCGCATCGACGACAGCCACGGCTGCAGTTCGCCGCGCTCGACGAACGGCTTCGCGCCGTGGTCGATCACGATCGGCAGATCCGGATGGCGTCGCGCGAACGCATGCAGCGCATCGAGGTGGCGCGGCATCACCAGCGCGTCGAAACTCAGCACATGCTCAAGCATCGCGGCCACCGCGCGATCCAGCCGCGGATCGTCGATCCACGCGTCGTCGGGCAGATCCTGAAGCATCGGCCGCAGGCCGCGCGCCTTCGGCGCGCGCGCAAATGCCGCGATCCGCGCCGGCGCGTCGTCGGCCTTCATGTCGACCCAGCCGACCACGGCGCCGACCGTCGGGGTGTCGGCCGCGAGATCGAGCAGATAGCGCGTGTCGGCTTCGCTCGGCAACGATTGCACGAGCACGGTGCGCTCGATGCGCGCGGCGTCGAGCAGCGGCGCCAGATCGGCGGGGCCGAAATCCCGATGGATCGCATCGAGCTCGGCCGGCGGCCAGTTGCCGGCCCGCGCGCCGATGCGCCAGTAGTGCTGATGGGCGTCGATACGCACGGTCATGCGTGCGCTCCCGGAACCGGCGCGTGCGCGTCGATCAGACCTTCATCGCGCAGCGCGTCCCACAGTTCGGCCGGCGCGGCGCGCTCGAACCATTCGATGTTCTGCGTCAGCTGGGCCACGCTGCGCGCGCCGATCACGCACGACACGACCGCCGGATGGCCGAACGGAAACTGCAACGCGGCGGCGGGAAGCGGCACGTCGAAGCGCCGGCACAGCGCGCCGAGGCGCGTCGCCTTGTCGATCACGTCGGCACGCGCGTCCGAATAGTTGAACTTGCCGTTGCCGGCGAGCACGCCGGAATTGAACACGCCGCCGATCACGATCCCCGTCCCTTCGCGAGCGCACGTGTCGAGCAGCGGTTCGAGCGCCGTCTGTTCGAGCAGCGTGTAGCGGCCGGCCAGCAGCACCGCGTCGAGCGCCGCTTCGTTCAGCGCATCGGCCGCGACTTCCCATTCGTTCACGCCGAGACCGAACCCGCCGATCTCGCCGCCCGCCCGCAGCGCCTCCAGCGCGCGGAACCCGCCGCCGCGGGTCAACTGATCCCAGTAGTGCGCATGACGCTCGCCGTGCGTCATCGCGCCGATGTCGTGCACGTACAGCATGTCGATCCGCGCGAGCCCGAGCCGTTGCCGGCTGTCGTCGTGCGAACGCATGATGCCGTCGTAGCTGTAGTCGTAGACGGGCCGGAACGGCAGCGGCTCGGCCCAGCCGTCGTCGCCCGGCCGCACGCTCGCGTCGGCACGCATCAGCCGTCCGACCTTCGTGCTGAGCGTGAAGGCGCCGCGCTCGCGCAGGGCAAGCCCCGCGCCCACGCGCCGCTCGGACAGCGTGTAACCGTAATACGGCGCGGTGTCGAAATAGCGCAGGCCCGCCGCCCACGCGGCGTCGACGAGCGACGCGGCATCGGCCGCCGACATCGGACGATAAAGGCCGCCGAGCTGCGAGCAGCCGAGACCGAGCGCGGATACCGTCAACCCGCTGCGCGGCAAGGTGCGCGTATCGTTTGCGTTCATGAGGCGTGACAGGTAGTACGGAAAGGACGCATGGCCGGTCAGTACAGGACGTTCTTCGACGCCTGCGAATCGAGGTTCTGCTTGTCGACCATCACGACGCCGGTATCGATCAGCTTCGGCGCGGGCTTGCGCGCGATCACGTCGAGCGCCGTGCGCACGCCCTGGTTCCCCATTTGCCACGAGCCCTGCACGGCGATCGCCTGCACGGTGCCGTCGCGCACGAAGCCCTGCAGGTCCTCGTTGCCGTCGAACCCGATCGCCACCACCTTGCCCGCCTTGCCCGACTGCTTCAGCGCACGGCCCATCCCGACCGCGGTCGGCTCGTTCGCGCCGAAGATGCCCTTCAGGTCCGGGTTCGCCGACAACACGTCGGTCGTCTGGTTCAGCGCGGTCGCCATTTGCGATTGCGAGTAATACGGGCCGACGATCTGCAGCTTCGAGTGGCGCTCGATGTACTTGCGGAAGCCGCCGACGCGGCTGACCTCGGACCCCGCGCCCGGCACGTACGACATGATCGCGATCTTGCCGGACTGCCCGACGCGATCGATCAGCGCCTTCGCGCACAACGCCCCCGCCTTCTCGTTGTCGGTCGACAGGAACGCCTGGTAGTACGGCTTGCCGGCATCCGAGATGGCCGAGTCGATCAGCACGACGGGAATGTGCGCTTCCCACGCCTTCTTGATCGCGGGTACGAGCGCATCGGGATCGGACGGCGCGAGCACGATGGCCGCCACATGACGCGTGACCGCGTTGTCGACCATGTTGACCTGCCCGCTGATGTCGGATTCGGCCGCCGGCCCCTGGAACGTCATCGTGTAGCCGCTGGCCCCGTCGAGCGCCGCCTTCGCGCCTTTCTGCACGTTCTGCCAGTAGTTCGAATTGACCGTCTTGACGATCACCGCGATCTCGCCGCCGGCCGCATACGCGCCGCTGTTGCATGCCGCGAACAGGCACGCCGAGGCCGCCAGCAGGATGGATTTGTTCATGTCTCGCTCCGCTTCTCGTTGGTAGGGACTGCTTGCTGCCGGTCAGGGCCGGCGATTGCGCAACTGGTCGATCCAGACCGTGCCCAGGATCACGACGCCGATGATGATCTGCTGGATGAAGCTCGACACGCCGTTCATGTTCAGGCCGTTGCGCAGCACGCCGATCACGAACGCGCCGATCGCCGTGCCGGAGATCGTGCCGACGCCGCCCATCAGCGACGTGCCGCCGATGACCGAGCTGGCGATGGCGTCGAGCTCGTACATCACGCCTTCGTTCGGCTGCCCGGTGACGAGCCGCGACATCAGCACGCAGCCGGTCACGCCCGCGAGCGCGCCGGACAGCACGTAGGTGAACAGCTTCACGCCCTGGACGTTCACGCCCGACAGCCGCGCCGCCTCGGCGTTCGAGCCGACCGCGTAGATGTGACGGCCAAGCGACGTCCTCGACAGCAGCACGGACACCACGACGAACAGCACGATCATGATCACGACCGGATACGGAATGCCGGGAAACGTCGTGTCGGGGAACCCGTCCGCGCCGATGTGCGAGATCCGCAGCAGCGCGCCGTTGCCGAGCGCGCCGAACGCGTCGCCGAGATCCGATACGGGCCGGGCGCCCGTGATCTGGAGCGCGATGCCGCGCGCGACGAGCATCATGCCGAGCGTCGCGATGAACGGCGGCAGGCCCATGCGCGTCACGCAGATGCCGTTGACGAGCCCGCACAGCGCGCCGACCAGGATGCCGGCCGCCATCGCGGCGGGCACCGGCACGCCCGCCTTGACCAGCAGCGCGGCGCACACGCCGGCCAGCGCGAGCACCGAGCCGACCGACAGGTCGATGCCGCCCGTGATGATGACGCAGGTCGCGGCCACGCCCAGATAGGCGATGGAGGTCACCTGCAGGCCGACGGTCATCAGGTTGTCGACCGAGAAGAATGCCGCGCTCGATATCGAGAACGCGAACACGAGCACGACGAGACTGCCCAGCGCCGCGAACTTCTGGATCAGGTCGCGCCGCCGCTGTCGCGCCGCCCGCTCGTCGGCCTGGCTCCGATCGGATGTCATTTCAAGCATGGGAACGCCCCGACGCATAGTGCATGATCTCCTCCTGACTGGTGTGTTTCGTGTCGAGCAACGCGGTCAGCCGACCTTCGTGAAAAACGGCGATCCGGTCGGTCATGCCGAGCAGTTCGGGCAGTTCCGAACTGATCAGCACCACGCCGACGCCGTCGGCGGCGAGCCGGTCCATCAGCCCGTAGATCGCGAACTTCGCGCCGACGTCGATCCCGCGCGTCGGCTCGTCGAAGAACAGGATCTTCGAGCCGCGGTAGAGCCATTTGCCGATGACGACCTTCTGCTGGTTGCCGCCGGACAGGTTGCGCACGCGCTGGTGCACGGACGGCGTGCGAATCGCGAGGTCCTGCACGTAGCGGCGCGCCACCTCGAGCTCGTCGTCGAAGCGCAGGAAGCCCAGGCGCGACGAGATACCGCGCACGTTGGCGAGCGTGAGGTTCGCCGCGACCGGCATCGGCAGCGCGAGCCCCTCCTTCTTGCGGTCCTCCGACAGATACGCGATGCCGTGCCGGATCGCCTCGCGCGGCGAGCGGATCGTCACGGGCCGGCCGTGCAGCGCGATCGTGCCGCCGTCCGGGCGATCCGCGCCGAAGATCGCGCGGGCGATCTCGGTGCGGCCGGCGCCCATCAATCCCGCGAAACCCAGGATCTCGCCGCGGCGCAACGCGAACGACACCGGTCCGAACACGCCGTCCCGGCGCAGCGCGCGCACGTCGAGCAGCACGTCGTCCGTCGGCACCGATTGCCGGGACGGATAGGCGTCGTCGAGCGTGCGTCCGACCATGCGCGCGACGATGTCGTCGAGGCTCACGTCGGCGAAATCGTCCGTCGAGATATGGCGCCCGTCGCGCAGCACGGTCACGCGATCGACGATCTGCGCCATTTCGTCGAGGCGATGCGAGATATACAGAATCGCCACGCCGTCGGCCCGCAGTTCCTCGATGATGCGAAACAGCTGCACCGTTTCCGACTCCGTCAGCGACGACGTCGGCTCGTCCATGATCAGCACGCGCGCGTCGTGCGACAGCGCCTTCGCGATCTCGACCATCTGCTGCTGCGCGATGGACAGCACGCCGACCTTCGTCGTCGGCGCGACATTCAGGCCGATCCGCGCGATGCAGCGCGCCGCGTCCGCGTTCATGCGTTTCGTATCGACGAACGGCCCGCGCCGCGGCTCCCGCGCGAGGAACAGGTTCTCCGCCACGCTCAGGTGCGGGACGAGATTGAGTTCCTGGTGAATGATCGCGATGCCGGCCGCCTGCGCTTCGGAGGCCGAACGGAATTGCACCGGTGCGCCGCGATAGTGAACGACGCCCTCGTCGGGCAGGTACTGACCGCTGATGATCTTCATCAGCGTGGATTTGCCCGCGCCGTTTTCGCCGCACACCGCATGCACCTCGCCGCGGCGCAGGTCGAGGCGAATGCCGTCGAGCGCCACGACGCCGGGGAAGCGCTTGCGAATGCCGTCCAGGCGCAGGATCTCCCGGTCGGTTTCGTCCTGCGCGGCCTGGCCGGGCAGATTGCGAGGCAATGCCATTGCGTCTCCTGGGGGCGGATCGACCTCGGCTTCGTCTGGTCAGTCCAATTTGGAGGGATTACATCAATCAAACCCATTTTGGTCAAACCAATTTAACTATCTCAATCCCGATCTTACCAATAGTGAAAACCCGGACATCCGGATGAACCCGCCGCTGCAAAGGGCGATGCGGCGGGCGTGATAGACTCCGCGACACGCGCTTGCGCCGAAAGCGCATTGACCCCAATCCATCGGATGAAATCGACAGAACCCAAGCGGCTTTACCAATCGGTCGCGGCCCAGATCGTCGCGTTGATTCGCCAGGGCGAATTCGCGATCGGCGAGCGGCTGCCGCCGGAGCGCGAGCTGGCGCTGACGCTCGGCGTATCGCGCCCGTCGCTTCGCGAGGCGCTGATCGCGCTGGAAATCGGCGGGCAGATCGAGATCCGGATGGGCTCGGGCGTCTATGTCCGCGACACGGCGGCCGACGATGTCGGCACGATGGTCACGCTCGGCGACAGTCCGTCGGAATTGATGCAGGCCCGCGCGGCCATCGAAGGCAGCGTGGCCGCGCTGGCCGCCGCGCGGATGACGGCCGCGATGCTCGACCGCCTGCGCCGCACGCTTCAGCGCATGAAGCGGCTCGCGGAAGCCGGCAAATCGCCGGTCGAAGCCGATCGGCAGTTCCACATGCTGATCGCGGAAGCCGCCGGCAATTCGGTGCTCACCCGCTTCGTCGGCGAGCTGTTCGACAGCCGCCACGATCCGATCGCGACCGCGATGCGCGGCCACGCGGAAAATCCGCAGACGTGGACGGCCGCCGTGCGCGAGCACGAGGACGTGCTCCTCGCGCTGCAGGCCGGCGATCCGATCGCGGCGCAGACGGCCATCCGCGCGCATCTTCGCGCGTCCGAAGCGCGGTGGATCGAGGGTGGCCTGAAAGCCGAGCCGGATTGACTGCTGCGGGCGTCGGCACATGCGGGCGAACGCGTTGCCAAACGAGGCCGGCCCGATATCCGTCCCAATCTCCGTCCGGATCTCCGCTGAAAAAATTCCGGCGCTTGTCGCGTAAACGCGGCAGCGTCATCGCGCGTCACGCCGACCGGGTCCGGCCGATTCGCGCGAGCCGCTGCCCGCGACGCCGAGGGCAGGCCGTTGGCGCCGCGACACGCGGGCCCGGCCACGCGCTATTCAACGCCCTGCAACGCCGCCCGTTCGCTCGCCGTGCGGCGCGGCGGCAATGAGCGCGGGACCAGGCTCGTCACCAGCACCGAGCCCACCACCAGCAGCCCCGCGACCACCGCGAGCCCGGCATACGGCGCGCCGGTCCGCGCAAACAGGGCGCCGACCAGCCACGAACCGAACGCGCCGCCGAGCGAACCCAGCATGCTGATGACTGCGATGCCCGCCGCCGCCGCCCGCCCGGTCAGTTGCGCCGCCGGAATCGTCCAGAACACGATCGGCACGGTGAACGCGCACAGCTGCGCGATCGCCAGCAAGGTCACGGTGAGCCAGACATGGCCGACAGCGAAGCGCAGGAACAGCAGAGCGCACGCGGTGACGAGCATGCAGGCCACCGTATGCCACCGGCGCTCGCCGTACCGGTCGGAACTCCATGCGATCGCCACGTTGCCGATCATCGTAAATGCGGAAATCAGTCCGGACAACCAACCGATTCCGGCAACGCCCGTCACCCCGGCCGCCTTCAGCACCGTCGGCGACCAGAACGTCACCGTGCCCATCCCGACGTAGACGCAGAAATAGATCGCCGCCAGCCCCAGCACGCGCGCGTTGCGGACGATGTCGAGAACGCCCACCGGGCCATGGCCGATCACGGCCGAGGCCCGCTCCGCGTCAAGGTCGCGCAGGAGCGCCTGGCGATCCGACGGCGACAGCCATGCCGCCTGTTCCGGCCGGTCGCTCAGCATCAGCGGCGCAACCAGCCCGAGCGCGATGGCCGGCAACCCTTCGATCAGAAACAGCCACTGCCATCCGCGCAACCCCATCGCGTCCTGCATGTGCGCCATGATCCAGCCGGACAGCGGCCCGCCGATCATCCCCGCGACCGGAACGGCGAGCAGCAGCACGCTGTTGACACGGGCGCGCACCGTATCCGGAAACCAGTACGACAGGTACAGGATCAGGCCCGGAAAGAAGCCGGCCTCAGCGGCGCCGAGCAGAAAACGCACCACGTACAGCGACGCGCTGCCGGTCACGAACATCTGCGCGACCGTGCAGAGGCCCCACAGCACCATGATTCGCATGAGCGTGCGGCTCGCGCCGATGCGCGCCAGCAGCAGATTGCTCGGCACCTCGAATGCGGCGTAACTGATGAAGAAGATGGCCGCGGCGGAGCCGAATACGGCTTCGCTCAAGCCGAGGTCCTGCAGGAACTGCAGCTTGGCGAACCCGATGTTGACTCGATCGACGAAGTTGACGACGTAGCAGAGGAACAGAAACGGAATCACGCGCAGCGCGATCCGACGATACAAGAAGGCAGGGGATGACTCGGACATGGACCGCTCCCGGTATGTGGAAATGCGTCGACCTTCGTTTGCATTGCGTGGGGGCCGCCAGCGATGGCGTCGACACACGTTGTGCGCGCACGAGCGGGCGAAGCTTTACCGGATGATTATACAAATCCCGCCATTCGGTATTTATCGGTAGTTAACACGAGAGAGGCCGTTGGACGCTACGCACGCGATGCCGCCGCAACCCGAACCCGTCAGTTTCGTAATAAATATCGAAAAAACTCGATCACCAGGCCCTCTTTCCCGCGTGCAAGGTATCGCGCGACACCCTATGTAAACCCCATCATAGAAATAAATACAATCCCCTATAATGAGATTTACAAAAAATAGATCCCCGAGGGTTGAGATCGCCTCCCCCCGTGTTTTTTTCTGGATATGATCGTCGGGGAAACTGGCCGCGTCGTACGGCACCTTCGGAAGCCATCCAGGCGAACCGCGCGCATGGCGCGAGCCCGCTGCCCGCGCCTGGCAGCATGAGCCGGCTTCGGCCGGCGTCGAATTTGAGACGGAATGCATTAGCCACGCCATGAACCTGCACGCTGAAACACTGTGCTTCTCGGATGTGTTCCTCCATTCGCAGGCGATCGTAAACTGGTCGCAGCACTACGATCAGATCAGTCCGGGCACGGCCACGACCACGTTGCGCCAGGTCGCCGGCCAGCGCTTTCACGTCTTTCGCGAACGCATCAACCAGCGCGTGATGCAGCACGGACTCGCGCCGCGCGGCCGGCTCTGCTTCGCACTGCCGATCGCCAGTGCGGTTGCGCCGGTGGTCCAGGGCCGTACCGTCGAGCGCCCGAGCCTGCTGACGCTGCGCGGCGGCGAGGAATTCGTCGCGCACCTTCCGAGCGACACCGAAGTGCTCGCCTTCACGATCGATCGCACCCTTACCGCCGATCGCGAGGTCGACGAACTCGCGCACCTGCCGGCGCGCATCCTGCAGCAGCCGGTACTCCCCATCGCGCCCGCGCGTTACCGCGATGCACTGGACGGCCTCGAGCAGGTACTCTGCCAGGCGCTCGACCGCGATTCGCTCACGGCGCGCGATGCGTTCGACGAACGCGTGCTCGCGCACAGCGTCGTCGGTATCCTGCTCGACCTCGTGCAGACCGACGCGTCCGGCGCCGGCGCGCTGCCGTCGGCGTCGACGCAGAGCTACATCGTGCGCCGCAGCCAGGAGATCGCGCTCGACAGCGACGACGTGCCGACCGTCATCGATCTCTGCCACCACCTGCGCATCAGCCGCCGCACGCTGCAATACAGCTTCCAGAACGTCGTCGGCACGACGCCGACGGCCTACCTCCGCTCGATCCGGCTGAACGCGGTGCGGCGCTTCCTGATGACGACGCCCGAGACGATACGCATCGGCGACGCGGCGGCGCAATTCGGCTTCTGCCACTTCGGGCGCTTCTCCGCGTACTACCAGCAACATTTCCACGAGTTGCCGTCGCATACGCCGCGCCTGAGCTGAGTCCGTGCGCAAGCGCCGTGACGCCGCATCCGGGTAATCCCCTGCCGCCCGACGCATGCGGATTGCCGATAGCGGACAACGCCCGGTTTTTCGGCACCGTAAATTGCGTCGTCGGCCTGCTCCGCGGTGCGTTGCACCGGGCGGCCGGCCAAGCGCACACCGGTGTCGCCGGCGGACATCAGCCTCCATGGCCGGTTCGTCAGGATCGGCCCGCGGCACCGGGATATTGATCAGACATGCCGGTGTCGATTCCTGATGGACGATCCGGTCAGCGGGACTACTCATGAACGAATCGTCATCCCGGTCCGACGCGGGGCTCAGCAGGAACGCGGTCGGACTCTCACACATCGTCTTCTTCGTCGTCGCCGCGGCCGCGCCGCTCACCGCGATGGTCGGCGCGACGCCCGCGGCATTCTCGCTCGGCAACGGCCCCGGCGTGCCCGGCGTATTCGTGCTGGCCGGCATCATGTACCTGATCTTCAGCATCGGTTATGCCGCGATGAGCCGGCATATCTCCAATGCGGGCGCGTTCTACGCGTATATCGCGAACGGGCTCGGACGTCCGGCCGGCGTGGGTGGCGCGTTCGTCGCGATCGTCGCGTACAACGCGGTGCAGATCGCGATCTACTGCATGTTCGGCTTCTTCCTGAACGACAGCATCCAGCGCCACTACGGCGTCGACGTGCCGTGGTGGGCGTTCGCGCTCGCCTGCGTCGTCGCCGTCCATGTCTGCGGCGCGCGGCGCATCGAGTTCAGCGGCCGGCTGCTCGGCATGCTGATGATCGGCGAGATCGCGATCGTGATGCTGCTCGATCTCGCGATCGTCGCGCACGGCGCGAGCACCGGCGGCTTCAGCGCGAAACCGTTCAGCCCGTCGACGGTGTTCGCGCCCGGGCTGGGCACCGCGCTCGTGTTCGTCCTCGGCTCGTACATGGGTTTCGAGGCAACGGCGATCTTCTCCGAGGAGGCACGCGACCCGAAGCGCACGATTCCGCGCGCGACCTACGTTGCCGTGCTTCTCATCATGGCGTTCTACGCGCTGTCGTCGTGGGCGATCGTCGAGGCATGGGGGGAGAGCCGGATCGCCGCGCAGGCGGCCCACGACCCGGCCAATCTCTGGTTCGCCGTCAGCGGCCGGCTGCTCGGCGGCATCGCGACGGACGCGATGAACGTCCTGCTCGTCACGAGCCTGTTCGCGGCCATCCTGTCGTTCCACAACACGATCACGCGCTATTTCTACGCGATGGGCCGTGAACGTGTGCTGTGGCGCAAGCTCGGCCATACGTGCCCCGTGCATCGCTGCCCCGACGTCGCCGGCAAAGTGCAGACGCTGATCGCGCTCGCGGCCATCGCCGGATCGGCCGCCTTTCGCCTCGACCCGTTCGCGGTCGTGTTCTCGTGGATGAGCGCGCTGGCCACGATCGGCATCATCGCGGTGCAGATCCTCGTGGCGGCCTCGGTGATCGCGTTCTTCGCGCGCGATCGCCGGGATGCCAGCGTCGTGCACCGCCTGATCGCGCCGCTCGTCAGCATGATCGCGCTCGGTGCCTGCCTCGTGCTGGTCGTACGCAACCTGTCCGTGCTGAGCGGATCGGATTCCACCTTTGTCGCGATGTTTCCGTATTTCCTGGTCGCCGTCGGCGCGCTCGGCATCCGCGCCGCCTTGCGATTGAAGCGCAGCGACCCCGACCTGTACCGCGCACTCGGGCGCGCCGTCCAGTAGCCGCCCCCGGACGGTGCCGCACGGCACCGCCGTCGCACGACGCCCCGTCGACGCTGTCCCGGTGCCGGCGACCCGCGCCCACTGCGTCGCGCCGGCGCGGGTATTCCCTGTCCCGATCGCCTCGCAACGATTGCCGATAGCGGACAAGGCCCGCGATTTCATCGACATACAGTGAAAGCGACGTTGAAGCCGCACCGTGGCCGCTGCCCTCGCCGCCACCGGTTCGGCCCGACGATTCGCCCCTGGGAAACACGGACACCATGATGAAAATTCAGAATCTGATCGGCGGCCGGCATTGCGATGCCTCCGCCGGCCGCACCTTCGAAAAACTTGCGCCGGCGACGGGCGACTACGTCGCCGCGGTGCCCGCGTCGGGCGCCGAAGACGTCGATCGCGCCGCGCGTGCCGCGCACGATGCCCTGCACGACGACGCGTGGGCCCGCGCGGGCGGGCCGGCCAGAGCCCGCTGGCTGCTGCGGCTGGCGGACCTGGTCGAACGCGACGGCGATGCGCTGACGCAGCTGCTCGCCGTCGAGCAAGGACGGCCGCTCGCCGAGATGCGCATGATGGACCTTCCGATGTGCATCGACACGCTGCGCTACTTCGCCGGCTGGGCCGACAAGCTCGAGGGCCGCACGATTCCGACCGATGGCTTCATGGGCCGCCCGACGCTCAGCTACACGCGGCGTGCGCCGGTGGGCGTGGCCGGCCAGATCATCCCGTGGAACGCGCCGCTGATGATCGCCGTGTGGAAACTCGCGCCGGCGCTGGCGGCCGGCTGCACGGTGGTCGTCAAGCCGTCGGAGGATGCGCCGCTGGCCGTGGCCCGGCTCGGCGAACTCGCATGCGAAGCCGGCCTCCCTGCCGGGGTCGTCAATATCGTCCACGGCGTGGGCGCGGAAGTCGGCGCCGCACTGGTCGCGCACCCGCTCGTCAACAAGATCAGCTTCACGGGCAGCACCGAAGTGGGCCGCGCGATCGCAGGCGCCGCGGCGAAGACCTTCAAGCGCGTCACGCTCGAACTGGGCGGAAAAGCCGCGCAGATCGTCTTCGCGGATGCCGATCTCGACCGTGCGATCCCGTCGCTAATGGCCGGCATGTTCGCGAACCAGGGCCAGACGTGCGCCGCCGGCTCGCGCGTGCTCGCGCATCGCTCGATCGCGCCCGCACTCGAAGCGCGGCTCGCCGATGCGGCCCGCGCGATCCGCGTCGGTCCGCCGTCGGAGCCCGGCGTGCAGATGGGCGCCCTCATCAACCCGCGTCACCTCGCACGCGTCCGCGCGCTGGTCGACGGCGCGCTCGCCGAAGGCGCCGTGCTGCTGGCCGGCGACGAACAGCTGCCGCCGCGCGGCTGCTTCATGCGCCCGACGGTGCTCGGCGGCGTCCAACCGGGCATGCGGATCGCCCGTGACGAAGTGTTCGGCCCGGTCGGCATGGTCATGCCGTTCGACACCGAGGACGAGGCGGTTCGCATCGCCAACGACACGCCGTTCGGCCTGTCCGCTTCCGTGTGGACGCAGGACGTCGGCACCGCGCACCGCGTCGCCGAGCGGCTCGACGTCGGCGCCGTCGCGATCAATGCGTGGAGCCCGATCGACGCGCGCCTGCCGTGGGGCGGCACCAAGCAAAGCGGGATCGGGCGCGACCTGTCCAAGGCCGCGCTCGATTCGTACCTCGAGGAAAAGATCGTCACCGCAGCCCTGTGATCCCGCGGCGCACACCGCGCCGCCTCCTGTTCAAGCACTTCGTAAGAGAGACGAGAGACACCATGGACTATCAAACGCGTCAAAAACGATTCTGGCATCCGATGAGCTCGGCGGCCGCCGGGCATACGACCCCCACCGTCGTCATCGCGCGCGGCGACGGCAACTATGTGTACGACGTCGAAGGCCACCGCATGCTCGACGGCGTCGGCGGCCTGTGGAACGTCAACGTCGGCCACAACCGGCCGGAAGTGAAAAGCGCGATCGCCCGGCAGATGGACGAACTGTCGTACTACCAGACCTTCGACGGCGTCGCCCACCCACGCGTCTACGACCTGGCCGACCGCCTGTGCGCGATGTTCGCGCAGGAAGACATGCAGCGCGTGATGTTCGGCAGCGGCGGATCCGACGCGATCGAAACCGCGCTCAAGATGGCGCGCCAGTACTGGATCGCCGCGGGCGAGCCGTCGCGCACGAAATTCCTGTCGCTGCGCAACGGCTATCACGGCGTGCACATGGGCGGCACGTCGATCGGCGGCAACGGCGTCTACCATTACAATCACGGCCCGCTGCTGCCCGGCTGCGTGCTGCTCGATACGCCCTGGCTCTATCGCAACCCGTGGAACTGCGACGATCCGCAGCAGCTCGTCGAGCATTGCATCGGACAGCTCGAGGAAACGATCGCGTTCCACGGTCCGCAGACCATCGCCGCGTTCGTCGCGGAACCGGTCCAGGGCGCGGGCGGCCTGATCGTCCCGCCGGCCGATTACTGGGCGCGCGTGCGCGACGTATGCGACCGCAACGGCATCCTGCTGATCGCCGACGAGGTGGTGACGGGCTTCGGCCGGACCGGCAGCATGCTCGGCAGTCGCGGCTGGGGCGTCGCCGCCGACATCCTGTGCGTCGCCAAGGGGATTTCGGCCGGCTACGTGCCGCTCGGCGCGACGCTGTACAACGGGCGCATCGCGCAGGCGATCGAACACGGCGCGGGCTTCTCGCATGTGGTCATGCACGGCTACACGTACAGCGGGCATCCGCTCGCGTGCGCCGCGTCGCTCGCGGTGCTCGACATCGTCGAAGCCGAGGATCTGCCGGGCAATGCCGCACGGGTCGGCCAGCGCCTGCTCGAGCAGCTTCAGCCGCTGAAAGCCGACTTCGAGACCGTCGGCGACGTGCGCGGCAAGGGGCTGATGCTGGCGCTCGATCTGGTGACCGACAAGGCCAGCCGCACGCCGCTCGACCCGGGCCAGGGGTTTGCGGCGCGCGTGGCCGATGCCGCGCGCAAGCGCGGGGTCCTGGTCCGCGCGATCGCGAACAAGGTCGTGATGTCGCCGCCGCTGACGCTGCTGCCGGACGAAGCCGACTTCATCGCGGTCACGCTGCGCGAGGCGCTGCAGGCGTGCTGCGCGGATTCGCGGTCGATCGCCTGACGCCGCCGGCCTTCGTGCGCGGGCCCGGCATCCCGGGTTCGTGCGCATGGCCATGCCCCCGCGCGCCGATGGGCACCCTCGCGGGACGTCGATGCCCGGCGCCCCGCCCGCCGTTATTTCGTTTTCGAGGATCACACGCCAAATGGAAAACCAGGCCGTTGCATTCACGGTGGAGAAATACCCGCTCGCCCTTCGGCTGCTGCACTGGGCCCGGGCGATCCTGATCGGTGCGCAGCTGTGGACCGGCTGGACCATGGTCCGGCTCGACGACAACCTGCCGGCCAAATTCGACTGGTACTACCCGACCCACAAGGAATTCGGCGTGCTCACGCTGCTGGTGGTCGTCACGCAACTGGCGATCCGCTCGATGAAGCCGTTGCCGCCGCTGCCTGCGACCCTGCCGAGGCTCGACCGCAAGCTCGCCAGGATCGGCCACATCCTGCTGTACACGCTGGCGATCGTCGTGCCGCTGATGGGTTATTCGATGTCCAGTACCTATACGCAGAGCGACGGCGTGCCGTTCTTCCTGTTCCGCGTGCCTGAACTGCTGCCGAAAAATGACCACTGGTTCGAGGCGTTCCAGTGGCTGCACCGGACGCTGGCCTACACGTTGCTCGCGCTCATCGTCCTGCACGTTCTCGGCGCGCTGAAACACCGGTTCTTCGACCGCAATCCGGAAAACGACGTGCTGCGGCGGATGCTGTAACGCCGCCGCCGTCCGGGCGCGCGGCCCGGTCGGGATTCGCCTTCGGGCCGCCTGGTGACGGCGGCCCGGTTTCCTGCATTTTCCTTGCTTCGTTTTACTAACTACTACCGGACCGGTTCGGGCGTCCGATGCCCCTGCACGCCCTCGAAACCGGTACCGCGCCGGCAATCCGGCGCTCACCTGGAGATCGACGATGAAGAAGATGATTGCGGCCGTATCGGCCGCCGGCGCGATGGGATTCGGCCTGACGGCCCATGCGCAGAGCAGCGTGACGCTGTACGGGCTGATCGACGAAGGCGTCAATTTCACGAGCAACGCGGGCGGCAGCAAGGCCTACCAGATGGTCAGCGGCGACACCGTCGGCAGCAACTGGGGACTCAAAGGCACCGAAGACCTCGGCGGCGGCCTGAGAGCGCTGTTCCAGCTCGAAAACGGCTTCAACGCAAGTACGGGTGCGCTCGGCGTGACGTCCCGGATGTTCGGCAGGCAGGCTTATGTCGGACTCGATTCCGACCGGTTCGGCACGCTCACGCTCGGCCGCCAGTACGACCCCACGCTCGACATGTGGAGCCCGTTCACGGCCACCGGAAACTGGCTCGGCGACTTCGGCGCGCACCCGTACGACAACGACAACGCCGACTGGGACTACCGCATCCAGAACAGCGTCAAGTACGTGTCGCCCACGTATGCCGGCTTCAAGGGCGAAGTGCTCTACGGCCTCTCGAACCAGGCGGGCGGCTTCGCGCGAAACCGCGTCTACAGCGCGGCCGTGCAGTACCAGATGGGCGCGTTCTCCGCCGCCGTCGCCTACCTGAAGGCGAACAACGGCGGCGCGACCGCGGGCGGCGCGCTGTCGAGCGACGACACGGTATTCAGCGGCCGCTCGCAGCAGAACATCGATGCCGGCGCGTCATACAAGTTCAGCGACACGTTCACGCTCTCCGCCGCGTATTCGCACGTCGACGTGACCCACCCCGAGTCGAATCTCTACTTCGCGAACCCGCCCGCGGCAGGCACGCAGAACGCGTGGAAATTCGACAACTTCGAGGTCAACGGCCAGTATTTCTTCCGGCCGGACCTCTGGCTCGGCGCCGCCTATACGTTCACGCACGCGCATGTCGCCACGACGGCCGGCGACGTATCGCCGAGCTGGCACCAGTTGTCGATGATGCTCGACTACGACCTCAGCAAGCGGACCTCGACCTACATCCAGGGTGCGTACCAGCATGCAACCGGCAACACCGGCACCGACTTCGACTATGCGCACGTGCTCGGCACGGCCGGGCAGTCGTCGGGCCGCAACCAGCTGGCGCTGCGGATCGGGATGATGCACCGGTTCTGAGCGCGGCAACCCGGGCTTTCCCGTGCGGTCAGAACTGATGCCGCACCCCGACGCGCACCGCCGTCTGCGACGCGCCTGCCGCCGCTGCGCCGAGCGCGGCCTCGACCTGGGCGCCGTAAGCACTGTCGTGCCCGCGCGCGAACACAGCGTACAGCCCGGTGCGCTTCGACAGCGAATAGTCGGCGCTCAGCGTGATCTGGTTGGCCGAGCCGATGTCCCCGCCGCGCTGCTGGTACTGGAAACCGCCGCCGAGCTGCAACGAGGGCGTGACCGCATAGGTCAACCCGGCGTCGTAGGTGGTGGCGCGCAGCGGCGCGGCGGCGCTGATCCGGACGTCCGACACCATGCCGAAGACGCGGAACGCCCCGACGTTGTAGCCGGCCCCGCCCGAGAAGTTGCGTAGATTGCCGCCGGCCGTCACGTCGTGCTGGCCGAAATAGGCGAGCGCGGCGCTGAATGCACCTTGCGTGTAGGACAGCATCGCGCTTTGCACGCTGCCACGCGCGACCGTGCCGGGCACGTTGCCGAACCCCCACATGCCGCCGAACGCGACACCGCCGAACGTCGGACTCACGTACTTCACCGCGTTGTTCACCTGCACACCCCACACGCGGTTGTCGAGCGCGCCGCCCGCCGACGCGTTCGCCGGCAAGCCCCACGCGAGCAGCCCGGCCGGCGTGTTCGCGCCGATCGCGAACGACGGCATGAGATCGCCGACGAAATCGAACTGGCGCCCGAGCGTCACGGTGCCCCAGTCGCCGCCGAGCCCGACGTACGCTTGCGAACTGAACGCGGAGCCCGGCACGGTCAGCGTGCCGTCCGATGTCTGGAACTGGCTTTCGAGCCGGAATACCGCGAAGTTGGCGCCGCCGAGATCTTCCCTGCCCGTCAGACCCCACACGTCGTTGCGCGACACGCCCGCCTGGAGCGCGAGCTGGCGGCCGCCGTGCGGCGCGGATGCGACGTCGCTCGTATAGGTGATGCCGGTGTCCAGCGAACCGTAGAGCGTCACGCTCGACTGCGCGAACACCGGCGAAACGGCACCGCAGCCGCACAGCGCCATCATCTTCAACCACGTTCCCATCTTCTTCTCCTCATCGAATTTTCGCGCGTCGCGTCCGCGAGCCGGACGCACGCAGTCCGCGTCGGGTTGCACGATTTTCACCATTAACATAGGATTCCATATTGATTTGATGCGCAGCACCCGCCGTGCCGTCGCTTGCATATGCCAGACGCGTTCCTTGATGCAAGTCCCGTTGCCGCCGCCACGACTTAAGTTAGACTACGGCCCTGCCGTCGCCGATGTGTCGCGTCACCCGCGACCGCGGCGCGAGCCGTTTCCGATCGTCCCGTTCCATTGCCGCAAGCCGCCTGATTTCCGGATCACGTCATGTCGAGCCTCACCAAAATGCTGTCCATCCTCGACGTCTTCTCTTCGTCCGCGACGTCGATGACCGCCGAGGAAATCGCCGAACACCTGGGTTTTTCACGCACCACGTGTTATCGCTACGTGAAGGAACTGGCTTCCGTCGGCCTGCTTGTCGGCACCAACGGCCGCTATACGCTGGGCCCGCGCATCATCCATCTCGACTACAACATGCGGCAGTCGGACCCGACGCTCACCGCCGCGAAGCCCGTCATCCAGAAACTGGTCCAGGTCACCGGCGGCGATGCGCTCGTGTCGACGCTGTTCGACGAACAGATCATCAACGTCATGCACGAAACCGGCGCCGAGAACCTGCAGCTCGGTTTCGGCCGCGGCCGCATCATGCCGCTGTTCCAGGGCGCGTCGTCGAAAGTGATCGTGGCCGCGATGTCGCGCGCGCGCCTGAAACGGCTGCACGAACGGCACAATGCCGCGTTCGGCGAGTTCGCGGCCGACTGGACGCAGTTCTGGCGGCACTGTCAGCAGATCGTCGAGACCGGCTACTGGATCTCGCGCGGCGAACTCGACGCCGGTTTCGTCGGCATCGCCGCCCCGATCCGCACCGCCAGCAGCGGCGAGATCAACAGCAGCCTGTCGCTGGTCTTCCGCGCCGAGCACTTCGCGCTGTTCGACGAGCACGTGCTCGGCAAGCTGCTGATCGACGCCACCGCGCAGATCGGCGAAGCTACCTGAAGGCTGGCGCGACGCCGCGCGCGGGCGCCGGCGTGCGCACCGTCAGTTCAGTTGCGTGATGAATTTGGTGACCAGATAACCGTCGAAGGTCTCCGTGCCTCCCTCGCTGCCGAAGCCGCTGTCCTTCACGCCGCCGAACGGGATCTCCGCCGGCCCCATGCCGAAGTGATTGATGTTGACCATGCCGGCCTCGAGCGCGCGGCCGATGCGGTGCGCGTTGCGTGCCGATGTCGTGAATGCGTACGATGCCAGGCCGAACGGCAAACGATTGGCTTCGGCGAGCGCATCGTCGAGTGCATCGAACGGCACGATCCCGACGATCGGGCCGAACGGCTCGTCGTTCATCAGGCGCGCCTCGCGCGGCGGCGCCACGACGACCGTCGGCGCGAAGTAATGGCCGGGCCCCGGCAAACGCGTGCCGCCCGCGACGATCGCCGCGCCGTTCGCCTTCGCGTCGGCGACGAACGCGTCGATCTCCGACACGCGCCGCGCATGCGCGAGCGGCCCCATCGTGACGCCCTCCTCCAGTCCGTAGCCGACGCGGATCTTGCCGACCGCTTCCAGATACGCGGCAACGAAGCGGTCGAATACCGCGCGTTGCACGAAGAACCGCGTCGGCGACACGCACACCTGCCCGGCATTGCGAAACTTGTACGCGGCCAGCATCGTCGCGGCGCGCTCGATCTCGGCATCCGCGCAGACGATCACCGGTGCGTGTCCGCCCAGCTCCATCGTCATGCGCTTCATGTGCGACGCGGCGAGCGCCGCCAGCCGCTTGCCGACCGGCACCGAACCGGTGAACGAGATCTTGCGCACCTGCGGCGCCTCGATCAGCTGCGTCGATACGTCGCCCGGCACACCCCACACGATGTTCAGGCAGCCCGGCGGCAACCCCGCATCGTGGAAGAGGTGCGCGAGCGCGACGATCGCGCTCGGCGATTCCTCGGGCCCCTTCAGCACCAGCGTGCACCCCGACGCAAGCGCGGCCGCGATCTTGTGCATCGCCTGGCTGAACGGGAAATTCCACGGCGAAAACGCCGCGCACACGCCGATCGGCTCCCGCAGCACCGTCTGCATCACGTCCGGCGAACGCGCGGGCACGACGCGGCCGTAGGTGCGACGCCCCTCCTCCGCGTGCCATTCGAGCTGTTCCGCGGACGACACGACCTCCGCGACCGCCTCCCGAAGCGGCTTGCCCTGGTCCATCGTGATGTGGCGGCCGATGGACTCGGCGCGCTCGCGCACGAGCGAAGCGGCGCGGCGCAGGATGTCCGAGCGCACGAGCGGCGACTCGCGGCGCCATGCCGCGAACGCGCGATGCGCGGCATGCACGGCGGCGTCGATATCGGCCCGCGTCGCATGCGGCAGGTCGCCGAGCACGCGGCCGTTGCCCGGATCGACGACGGGCTGCGTGCGCCGGCCGTCGGCCGGCAGGAACCGCCCATCGACATACAGACGAAGCGGCGGATAATCGGCGCACGCATCAGGCACCATGCGCGAAGTCAGCGGCGTAAACGGAATCAAGACGGTACCCTCGGTTGAAAGTGCGCGGTGGGCGCGGACGGTGCGACGGTCGTGTCACGCCGCCTGTTGCGGCGCTTGCAGCAAGCCGCCGATTTCCTGCCGGAGAATCTGGTTTTCCTGCCTGACGAGCAGATGCCGGACCTTGCCGCGGAACGTCCCGAACTCGGGATCGGCCATCAGCGCGGCCCGCCGCCGCGCACGCGTGTCGAGCGAATCGAATGCCCACAGATAGACGAGCTGGTTCAGCGGCCCGACTTCCGTCGCGAAACAGCCGATCATCGTGCCGAGTGCCCGCTCCTGCGCGGCGCGCCCGCATTCCGCATACAGCCGCAGATATTCGGCGACGCCGCCCGGCACCAGCGTATAGGTGCGTTGCTCAACAAACATGCGCTTCCTCCCGTTGTCGCGGCGCGAACGCCTGAAAGGCCGCGGTCGCGCGGGCCATCCCCGCGGCGTCCGTCTGCGCCGCCACGTAGCGATCGGGGCGCACCACCACGAGCGGGCCGGCATGCCGGTCGAACCATGCCGCCAGCGCGTTGTCGACGTCCTCGACGCAAGCGCTGCCGTGCACGCTGGTCACGCGCCGGGCGCGACTCGTCCCGCTGCGCGAACGGCTGACCTGCACGAAGGTCGCGCCGAGCGACGTCCAGTACGCACGATCGTCGTCACTCAGGCACGCTTGCGGATCGCACTGCCAGCCGACGATCGAGAACCACGGGCCCAGCACGTCGTCGAGTTTGCGGCGCAGGCCATCGGCCGTTTCGACGTCGGGCTGCACGATCATCCTGCCGACCGCATCCGAGCCGCCCGGCAGCACGATGCCGCGCGTGTAGCTCGGCATCGGCTTGAACCGCATCTGCAGGATGTAGTCCTTCAGCCCCGGTGCAAAGCGGACGAGCCCGAGAACGCGATCGCGCAGAAACGCGACGAGCCGGTTGGTCGGCATCAGCATCGCGCCAAAGGTGTCCGCGAGGTCGATCATCGCCTTCGCGTGATCGCGCCGCTCGGATTCGTACGTCGAGATCACGCCGGGATGCAACGCGCCACGGACGATGCCGGCCAGCTTCCACGCGAGGTTGCCCACGTCGCGCAGGCCCGCGTTCAGGCCCTGGCCGATCCACGGCGGACTCAGGTGCGCGGCATCGCCGACGAACGCCACGCGACCGACGATGAAACGCTCGGCCACGCGCGAATGGTGCGTGTAGGTGCGCGCCCGCACGATCTCGACGCGATCGATGTCGTCGACGTACGGCGCGATCAGCGCGCGAATCGAGTCGGGCTGGGCGATCGCCGCTTCGTCCTCGTGCGGAAACACGAGAAATTCCCAGCGCCGGAAATCGAACGGCAGATAGATGCAGACGTTCGGGCGACGCGGGTCGCAGTTCAGCGCCGTGCAAGGCTGGTCGAGGCCGGCGTTCTTCACGTCGACCACGACCCACTTGATCGGATGCGTCGTGCCGGCGAGCATGACGCCGAGCAGCTCGCGCATCGGGCTGCGTCCGCCGTCGGCCGCGACCACGTAGTCGGCCTGGAGCGCGTACTGCCGGCCGTCCGCGCGGCGCACCTGCAACGTGACGCCTCCGTCGTCCTGTTCGACATCCACCACTTCCTGACTGGTCCGCAGCGACACGTGCGGATAGCGGGCCAGCCCGGCGCGCAGCGTTCGTTCGGCCAGTTGCTGCATGAAGATGTTGCGCCGCCACCAGCCGAATTCGCGGATCGACGGGCGGATATCGGCAAAGCATTCGCCGTTCGCCTTGAACATGCGCAGCGGCACGTTCTGGATGATGTCGCGGCTCAGTTCGTCGGCGAGCCCCGCTGTCTGAAACATCCGCAACGCTTCGTCGTCGATGCCGACCGCGCGCGGAAATTCGACGATCTCCGCGGCCTTCTCGACGATCACCGTCGCGATGCCGTAGAGGCCGAGCAGATTCGCCATCGCCACGCCGTTCGGCCCCGCGCCGACGATAGCGACCGAGGTCCGCTCCGGATTGTTCGCCTTCATGCGTCGGCCCCCGTCCGCCACGCCGGATCGTCGAGACGATCGAGCCATGATCGCAGTGCGCGATTGAATGCATCGGGCTGGTCGTCATGCACGTAATGCGTCGCGCCGGGCAGGTCGATCCGTTCGATTCCCGCATTGGCGGCCGCCATTTCGGCCGCCACTTCCGCGGACAGGAAGTCCGACGCGCCGCCGCGCAACAGCAGGGTGGGCACGTGCAGGTTGAGGACGAGCGGCCACAGATGGACGAGCTGCTCCGGCGTCGCGGCCAGCCGTGCCGCCGCGATCCCGGCGGCGTCGTGCCGCCACACGATCCGTCCGTGCGCGTCTTCCTTCAGCGAGTGTGCGACCCGCGAATCGAGCGCGGATTCCGCGATGTTCGGCCGCTGATGCCGCCAGAATGCGCGCGCGTCGTCCCACGACGCGAACGCGTCCGGCGTTTCCTTCAGCTCGCGCTTGATGCGCTCGGCACCTTGCGAGCCGGCCGACGCGCCCGGGCCCATGTCCTCGATCACGAGACCGGCAAGCCGGTCCGGATTCGATGCCGCGTAGACGAACGCATTGGCGCCACCCATCGAATGCCCGGCCAGCACTAATCGTCGCAGGTCGAGCGCGCGCACCAGGGCATCGAGATCGCGCACGTAGGCCGCCGCGTAATAGTCCCGCCGCGGATCCCAGTCGCTCAGCCCGCGCCCGCGCTGATCGAGCGCAACGACCCGGTAGCGGTCGGCCAGCGCGTCGGCGACGGGCTCCCACGTCCGCGCGTAGCTGCGCAAGCCGTGCAGCATCACCACGGCCGGCGCATCGTCGCGCCCCCAGCTCACGTAGTGCAGCCGCAACCCGTCGCTCTCGACCCATCCATCCTTGACGGACACCGTATTCATCATTCGCTCTCCGGCAGCCCCTGCTTTCACACCAGGCCGTCGCGACCGACGATCTCGCTCGCCTTCAGGCCGCCGAGCCGCGCGTGCAGGCGGCCGCGCGTCGCGAACGCGAAGATCACCAGCACTTCGTCGTCGTTGGGCGCGTCGGGAAACAGGCAGGTCACCGTGTCGTAATGCGAGCGCACGTAGAGCGCATCCTTGTGCGCGAGCGGCACGTCGATCACCGTGTTGATCGGGCCGCGCTTGCCGCTCGACGGCACCCACGACTTCCCGCCGCCGAGCGCGGCACGGATCGGCTCCGCGAAGATCGACGTGAGGAACGCGTTGCCGTGTTCGTATTCGCCGGCCGAGCCGACCAGGCACGCCTTGCCGTAGCTCTCGATCGCCTGGCCCGCCGCGAGCGACGCGATGCGTCGCGCGAATTCCTGCCCGAGCGCCGGCGACGGGCGTACGAGATCGTCAAGATTTTCGCTGTACCGCCCCGCATACGGGTTGTGCACGGCCGCGGCGATCACGATCTTGCGCAGCGGCTCGCCGTCCGCGAGCTGGCCGGACTCGTTCGCGAGCGAATCCTCGATCTGCGTATACCACTTGCGGATATGAAAGCCTTCGAAATTGGCGATCTTGCTCATCAGTAATCCTCTATAAAGTATCGATGATGTTGGAATGAATGGACGGCGCGTCAGTCGAACAGCGGTTCGAGCTGGAAGGGATCGCTGGGCGCGTTGTACCGGTGCAGCACGCGCTTGCCTTCCTCGTCGTCCGTGACGGTTTCGCAAAAGAATTCGAGCCGGTTGCCGTCCGGGTCCGGAAAATACACGCCGATCCCGACCTTGTGATCGGTGATCTTCACGATCGGCACGTCGCGACGGATCAGCATCCCGTACAGCCGACGCAGTTCGGTCAGGCCGCCCGCGATTTCGAGGCCGTAGTGCTGCAGGCCGATCGTGCCGAGTTCCGCATCGGACGCCGCGCGAATCAGCGCGATGTCATGGTGTTTCTGGCCGAACGACATGAACACCCACTGCTCGCCGCGAGCGGTTTCCGTCATGCCGAGCACGTCGGCATACCAGATGCTCGAGCGCACCGGATCGCGCACGAACAGCGACAGGTGCGTGCGCTGCACGCGCGGTACCGGCAGCGGCAGCCCAAGCGCGTTCGCATGCGCCGCCCGTTGCTGGAGGTCAGGCTGGGTCATCGCTCGCTCCGCTCAATGCGTCGACTGCGCGTGGGCGACGAGCGGCGCTTCGAACGGCGTCCACGCCACGGCCGTGATCTCGCTGAAATCGCGCCATTCCTTGGTCCAGCTCCGGCCGCCGTCGTGCGAACGGAACAGGTGCCCGTACTTGGTCCCCGCATAGACGAGCCCGGGCCGCGCCGCATGGACGCCGAATGCCCAGAACGTCGAATTCGGCGGCGTGTGCAGATCCGTCTCGTGCCATGCACGGCCGCGATCGGGCGAGCGGTAGATACGGCTGCGCGTGCCAGGCGTGCCGTCGCCGATCGCCATCAGCAGGTCGCCGCCGGGCGCCGCCAGCTGGACGACCGTGCGCGTGTAGTACAGCCCGTCGAAGCGGTCGCGCGACAGCTTGCCGTCCCAGGTCAGGCCGTCGTCGTCGCTCACGTGCACCGCGTTCACCGTCAGCAGCACCGTGGTCTTCGGCTGGTGCGGCCCGGCGGGCAGCACGGCGATCGCATGAATGTCGCTGTTGCGGATCGCCGTGCCGGGGCCGTCCACGCGCGTCCAGGTCGCACCGGCGTCGCGGCTGCGCCATGCGCCGCCTTCCTCCACGCCGTACCACACGTTGCGGCCGTCCTCCGGGTCCACGCAGATCGTCAGCAGCCGCGGACGATTGACGCCCGAACAGAACTCCGGGAACTCGGGAGCCGTTCGCGCCCAGGTCAGACCCGCGTCGCTCGACTTGTAGAGCGCGGCGCGCGACGGCGCGCCGGTGCCCGCATACAGCACGGCCGGATTCGCGGGATCGATCGCGACGGACCAGACTGTCTGCCCGTTCAGCAGGTTCTCGGGGCGAAACCAGTGCGCGCCGCCATCCTCGCTGATGCACAGCCCCGAATCGGCACCGGCATACACCCGCGACGGCGTCGCGGGGTCCACCGCGAGCGCGCGCACGATGCCGTCGAACTCGATGGGCTCGTCCAGCCCGAGGCGATGCCAGGTCTTGCCGTCGTCGTTCGAGCGCAGGATGCCTTGTCCGGCGGTGGCGACCAGTACGGTTGCAGTCATGCGATGCTCCTTGTGTCAGAGAAAAATGCCGCGCGTGAGCCCGCCGTCGCAGCCGATCGACTCGCCGGTGATCGAGCCGGACTTCGGGGACGCGAGAAACGCCACGATCCATCCCATTTCCTCCGGCTGCAGCACGCGCCGGATCGGCGTGACCTTCACGTAGTTGGCCTCGACCTCCGCGGCCGTCAGCCCCTGCTTCCGCGCTTCCTTCTCGTAGAGCTCGTGAATGTGCGGGGTCTCGACGACGCCCGGGTGAATCGTGTTGACCGTGATGCCGAACGGGCCGAGCTGGTCGGACAGCGTCTTGGTCAGGTGCACGATCGCGACGTTGCGCATGCCGGACAGCTGCTTGCTGCCGCGGCCCGTGAGCCCGCCGACATTGACGATCCGGCCGAAACCGTGGCGCCGCATGTAGGGCGCTGCCGCCTTCGCGCAACGCAGGTAGCCGACGACCTTGATGTCGATGTCCTGGAGCAGCCCCTGCGGATCCGCGTGCTCCAGCTCCGCGCGCACGAGGCCGCCCGGATGCGCGGCGCCGTTCAGCAGGATGTCGAGCCGGCCGAAACGTTCGACGCTCGCCGCCATCGCCGCTTCGACGGACGCCATGTCGGTCGTGTCGAGCGTGACGGGCAGGATCGCGCCGGCCGCGTCGCCCAGCGGCGCGAGCGTCGCGCGAATCTCGGCGGCGGCGGCCTCGAGGTGTTCGAGGCGTCGCGCGGCAATGGCGACGTTGACGCCTTCGCGCGCCAGTTCGAGCGCGACCGCCTTGCCGATGCCCATGCTGCCGCCGGTGATGAATGCGGCTTTTCCGTGGAGTTGCAGGTCCATAACGATGAAAGATCAGAGTCGGGAGTGAAGAAGCCAGCGGGCGGCGCGATCAGGGCAGGCACATTTCGATGAGCCGCGGCCCGTCGGTGTGCGCGAGTGCGTCGTCGAGCGCCTGGGACAGCGCCTGCACCGTGCTCGTACGCTCGGCCGGTACGCCGTAGCCGCGCGACAGCGCGAGCCAGTCGATCGGCGGATCGTCCAGCAGCGTCAGGCGGCTCGCGTGCGGCGTGTCGGCCGGCAGGCCGCCGCGTGCGAGCTCGGTCTGCAGGATGCCGTAGCGCCGGTTCGAGGCGATCAGCATGATGATCGGCAGACGCTCGCGCGCCATCGTCCACAATGACTGGATCGTGTACTGCGCGCTGCCGTCGGACTGCAGCGCGAACACGCGGCGTGCCGGGCACGCGACGGCGGCGCCGAGCGCCACCGGCAAACCCTGGCCGATCGCGCCGCCGGTATTCGTGAGGATCGTGTGACGGCGCGCGCGCGCCGACGCGGTCACGAACGGATAACCGCACGTGCCGCCCTCGATCGACACGATCGCGTCGTCGGGCAACGCATTCGCCAGCACGCGACCGACGGCTTGCGGCGTCAGCGGCCCGCTTTCCACCTGCCAGCGCTCGACGGGCACGCCGCCGGCGCCCTCCGGCGCGCCGATGCGCGCGGCCAGCGCGTCCAGCGCGTCGTCCGCCGCGTCGCCCGGCTCGGCCAGCGTCACGATGTCCTCGGGGCGCGCGAGTTCGCCGGGAATGCCTTCGTAGCCGAAGTAGGTGACGGGAGCGAGCGCCCCCGCCAGCACCACGCGCCGGCCGGCCAGCGCGGCGAGCGCCGGCTCGGGGAAATACGGCAGGCGGTCGATGTCCGGCAGGCCGCCGCCGCGCTCGGCGCGCGCCGGAAACGTCTCGCCGAAGCAGGTCGCGCCGGTCGCCGCCGCGATGCGCGCCGCCGCGCGCTGCCCGCGTGCCGACAGCGCGCGGCCGCCCAGCAGCAGCACGGCCGGCCGGCCGCCGAGCAACTGATCGGCGACCCGCTCGACCCGGGTTCGGTCGAACGACACCGCGGCCGCGCGAACGACGGCCGGCGACACCGAACCGCCGCGCACCGCGACCGACTGCAGATCCACCGGCAGCACGAGCGTCGCGACGCCGCGCCGCGCGCCCATCGCGGCCGCAATCGCGTCGGCCGTATCCGTCGCGAGATCCGCGGCGCGCGCCACGCTGCGATACCACACCGACACCGGGCGGGCGAGAGATTCGATGTCGGACGTGAGCGGCGCGTCGTACTTCAGATGATCGCGCGTGTGATCGCCGACGATGTTCAGGATCGGCGTGCGGGCGCGGCGCGCGTTGTGCAGGTTCGCAATGCCGTTCGCGTGCCCGGGCCCGAGGTGCAGCAGCGTCATCGCGGGTTTGCCGGCCATGCGGCCGTAACCGTCGGCCGCCCCGGTGCATACGCCCTCGAACAGCCCGAGGATCGGGCGCACGCCCGCCACGGTATCCAGCGCACCGACGAACGGCATCTCGGTGGTACCGGGGTTCGCAAAACAGACGTCGACGCCCGCGTCGCGCGCCGTGGCGAGCACGACGCCCGCCCCGCTTCGTGTTCCGGCATCGATGTCCAACTGTGGGATGTTCATGCGTCCGCTCGACGGTTTGAATGAAGTGGAGACCACTTTAATCCCGAATTACGGGATTTGTCAAACTCGCCAGTGCGCGAATAACGCCAAACCGATCCTCGTTTACCCGGAAAAAATTCGACTGGATAGTGCTATCAAGGCTCAACCCCGGCGATTTCCCATGTCCTGAGCTCGTCGCAAATTCCCGCCATTCGGAATTCACGAAATCCACCGATTGCGCCAACTTCCATGGCCGCGTGCCTGTGACGAGCCGCATCGCGTCGCACACAAAAATGCGAGCTTACGATTGCAAATGCCTCTCATTTACATTAAATTTCCGCGCAAATGTACCGTTTGGAACACAGATGCCGATGCGCAACCGTCAGCCCTGCCCGAACGCCAACCACATCAAAGGACAGGGTATGAGCAGGAAGAAATGGGCGGCCGCACCGATGGCCATCGTCGTCGGCGCGGCCGGCGTGGGCACCGCCGACGCGCAGGAGGCGACGCTGCCGACCATCGAGATCGCCGGGCAGCGCGCGAGCGCGCCGTTTCGCACGCGTGACTCGACGAGCGCCACGCGTGGTGACGCGGACGTGATGGAGATCCCGTTCGCGGTCAGCAGCGTCGATGCGCAACTCGTGCGGACCGTCGCGGCGACACGCGGCGAGGACCTGTACGACTGGGTCGCGGGCGTCGCGCGGCAAAACAGCTTCGGCGGGCTGTGGGACAACTACGCGGTGCGCGGCTTCGCCGGCGACGGCAACACGTCCGGCACCGATTACCTCGTCAACGGCTTTTCGTGGAATCGCGGCATCGGCGTCCCGCGCGACACCGTCAACCTCGAGCGCATGGAAGTGCTCAAGGGGTCGGCGTCGGCGCTGTACGGGCGCGGCGATCCGGGCGGCCTCATCAGCTACACGACGAAGCAGCCGCAGTTCACGCGCGCGAATACCGTCGGCGTGTCGGCCGGCAGCTATGGCGCGTTGCGCGAGACGCTCGATTCGACCGGCCCCGTGACGAAATCGCTCGCGTACCGCTTCGTCGCGATGAACGAGAACAACGGCAGCTTCCGCGATACGGTGTCGAGCAAGCGCTACCTGTTCGCGCCGTCGTTCACGTGGGACATCGGCGCGGACACGACGCTCCATTACGAATTCGAGAGCGTGCGCCAGCGCGCGCCGCTCGATCGCGGCGTGGTCGCGGTGGGCGGGCAGCTCGGCGCGATTCCCGCGTCGCGCTTCCTCGGCGAGCCGCGCGACGGCGACTTCGACGTGCGCAACACGGGCCATCAGTTCACGCTCGAGCATCGCGTCGATGCGAACTGGTCGGTCAACGCCGGCTTCGCGCAGCGCACCACCGACCTGTCCGGCCGCTCGTCCGAGGCGTTCGCGCTGCAGCCGGACGGCCGCACGCTGTGGCGCCGCTACCGGCAAGTCGCGTTCCACTCGAACGACCTGCAAGGCCGCGTCGAAACGGCCGGCAAGTTCCGCACCGGCGGCATCGGCCACACGCTCGTGCTGGGTATCGACGCGTACCGCTTCAACTACGACCAGTTCGTCGCGCGCTCGACACCCACGGCCGCCGCGCCGTATGCGATCGACATCTTCGATCCCGTCTACGGCCAGCCGGCGCCCGTGCCGCGCACCGCGACCAACCTGCTCGAGCGCGACGACGGCCAGGGCGTCTATGCGCAGGACACGCTCGCGTTCGGGCCGCACTGGAAAATCCTCGCGGGGCTGCGCTGGGATCGCTTTCACCAGTCGGTCGAGAACCGCCTGAAGGGCACGACGAGCCACCAGTTGCAGACCGCGTTGAGTCCGCGCCTCGGCATCGTGTACGAGATGAGCCCCGCGCTGTCGCTGTATGCGAACACCGCGTATTCGTTCCGGCCCAACAACGGCGCCGACGTAAACGGCCGCGCGTTCGATCCGGAGAAGGGGCATGGCTACGAAGTCGGCGCGAAATGGGCCGGCGCACGCTGGCTCGCCACCGTCGCGGCATTCCACGTCAACAAGCGCAACGTGCTGACCGCCGATCCGGCCAACGCCGGCTTCTCCCGCGCGGCGGGCGAGGTGCGCAGCCGCGGCGTCGAATTCGAATGGAACGGCGACCTGGGTCACGGCGTGCGCGGCCTCGTCAACGTCGCCTATGTCGATGCCGCGGTCACGCGCGACGCGGTGCTGACGCCCGGCGCACGCCTCGTCGACATTCCGCGCCTGAGCGGCAGCGCGCTGCTCCTGTACGAAACCGCGGTGCCGTTCGCGGACAAGGCCGGCGCCGGCGCCGGCGTGATCTACGTCGGACGCAGGGCCGGCAATACCGCGAACACGCAGGACGGGTTCGACCTGCCGGCCTATGCGACCGTGCAGCTGAACGGCTATGTGCAGATCGACAAGCACCTGCGCGCGTCGGTCGTGCTGAACAACCTGTTCAACCGCACCACCTACGTCAGCTCCTACAACAGCCTGTGGGTCACGCCAGGCGCGCCGCGCAGCCTGTTCGCGTCGCTCGCCTACGCGTTCTAGCCGGAATCGGCCGGCCGCCGCGTACCGCGGTCACGCGCCGAGCGCGAGCCGTGCGGCGAGCGCGAGCAGCAGGGCCGGCAACATCACGCACGCGCCGACCGCAAGGAACGCGCGGAAGCCGACCTGCAGCCCCTCGCGCCGGATAGCCGCGAGCCACAGGATCGTCGCGAGCGATCCGGTCACGGACAGGTTCGGCCCCAGGTCGACGCCGATCAGGATCGCGTCGATCACCCGGTGCGGGCTGCCCGCGGCGTCGATCGTCGAGCTCGCGAGGAGTCCGGCCGGCAGGTTGTTGACCAGATTCGACGCCAGCGCGATCGCGACGCCCGCCACGGCCGCGGCGGTCTGCTCGCCGCTTGCCGTCAGCGCGCGCAGCAGCCCGGCCAGCGCACGCACCGCGCCGCTCCGGTCGAGCGCCTCGACCAGGACGAACAGCCCGGCGACGAGCGGCAACACGCTCCATGAAATCGCGCGAACGATCGGCACGGCTGCCATGCGATCCCGAACCAGCACGCACGCGACCGTGACGACACCCGCCGCTGCGGTCGGCAACCCGAGCGGAAGATCGAGCGCCGACACCGCCATCAGCGCGGCGGCCGTGACCGCGATGCCGGCCAGCGCGATACGGCCGCCGCCGGTGAGCGGCCGCGTCGGCAGGCCCGATTCGCAACCACCGCGCAGCGCGTGTCGCTGGGTGATCCGCAGCATCCCGTACGTGCAGGCGATCGACACGACGGACGGAACCGCGAAGTGGGCCAGCCATGCGCCGAGCGGCGGCATGCGCGCGCCGTACAGCACGAGATTCGCCGGGTTCGAGATCGGCAGCACGAAACTCGCCGCGTTCGCGACGAACGCGCAGATGTACAGCAGCGGCAGCGGCTCGGCCTTCGCGCGGCGCGCGGCCGCGACGAGCGCGAACAGGCGCCGGGGCGAACCCTGCGCGCGATTGACGACGCGCGTCGCGACCCAGTCGAACAGCCCTTCGCGCCGCGCGACCTCGGACAGCAGCATCATGCCGGTCAGGAACAGGTACACGTCGCCGCCCTTCGCGACGGCCTCGAGCGCCGGATGCACGGGCAGCAGGCCGCATGCGACCAGCAGCAGCGCGCCGCTCACCGCCCAGGTCGCCTCGGGCCAGCCGAACGGACGCGCGATGACGCCCGCCGTGGCGAGCGCGGAAATCAGCCATGCAAGCGAAACGGAATTCATGGACAAGTCGGAAATGACATGGAGAGGACAGGCACGTTCATGACGACGTGGCCGGCAGATCGGCCGGCTTGCCGCACACGCTGCTCAGCGCGCGCGCTTGGCCGAGCCAGAGCGCGAGCGACCCGGTCGACACGGCGCCCAGCACGACGAATGCGGCCGGATAACCGAAGTGCTGCGCGAGCACGCCGCCCAGCGCGGGACTGAGCGCCGCGCCGATGCCCTGCGCGGTCGCGACGGCGCCCTGCCCGGCGTTCACGCGGCCGGAGCCGTGCAGCAGGCGTACGACGAGCGCCGGCACGACGACGCTCTGCAGGCCGGCGCCGATACCGTCGAGCACCTGCACCGGCCAGACGCCCGCCTCGCTCATCAGGACGGCGGCGAGCGCGCCGCGCACCGGCAGCACCAGATAGGACAGCAGCAGCACGCGCCAATAGCCGTGCGCGCGGATCAACCGGGGTGCGAGCCACGCGGCCGCGATCATCACGAGCTGCGCGATGACGATGGTCTGCGCGGTGAACATGCTCGCGTTGCTGCGATGCGTGGCGACCACGCCCATCCCGTAGAGCGGCAGCATCGCCGCGTTGCCGAGATGAAACAGCGCGAGCGACGCACCGAGCAGGACCAGCGGCCGGTTCGAGGCCAGCGTGCGCATGCCGCCGACGCGCATCGTCGGCGCGCCCGCGGGCCGGTCGTCGTGCGCGGCAAGCGTTCGCGGCGCGGCAGGCTCGGTGTCGAGGCCACGCGCGCACGCATGGTCGATGGCCTGCCCCGGAATCGCCAGCGTGCTCGCGATCGCGAGGATCGTGAACACGGCGACGAGCGCGAACACCGCGTCGAATCCCGCATGCCAGCCGAGCCAGCCGGCGAGCGCCGCGCCCACCACGTTGCCCGCGTGGTTCGCCATCTGGTTGCGGCCGAACTGCCGGTCGAAACCCTGCCGGCGCGCGATGCCGAGTGTCACGCCCGCGACGGCCGGCGCCAGCGCCGCGCCGCCGACGGCGGCCAGGATCTGCGACGCCGCCACCGCCGGATAGCCGTCGGCGATCATCAGCGCCAGCGAGGCGAGCGCCGTCACGGCGGTGGCCACGATGATCAGCGCGCGCTTCGCGCGCAGCGCATCGACGAGCGCGCCGGCCGGCGGCGTCGCGGCCATCGCGGCGAGCCCGGCCAGCGTCATGACCGAGCCGATCGCGTCGGCGCTCCAGCCGCGCGACAGCAGGATCACGCCGACGAACGGGCCGATGCCGGCCTGCACGTCGGCCAGGAAAAAGTTGAGCGCCTCGAGCGCGCGCGTCGGTCTCATGGTCGACGGGCGGTCATTCGTCTTCCGCATCGACGAGTTCGGCGATCTCGCTGACATCGAGCACGGCGCCGTATCGCGTGACGACGCCTTGTCCCCACGCCATGACATGGACACCGGCGCGCAGATAGTCGCTCAGTTCGGCCGCCGCATGGGGCGGCACCCGCAGCACGGCACCGTTCGCCAGCAACGCGCCGTTCAGCTCGCCTTTCGGGCCGTGCAGCGCGAACGCGACCTCGCCGCTCATCTCCATCGGCTTGCGGCCGCCATGCGGCGGCTTCGGCGCACCGTGCACGGGCCCGTCGTCGACGATCTCGACGCCGTGGCGCCCGGTCAGTTGCACCGCGGCGATCGTCTCGGCGCCGCGCATCTTGACGCCGCGCACGCGAATGCGGTCGCCTACCTCGATGTGGCGAACCAGTTCGCGGCCCAGATGCGGCGGCACGTGAACCTGCAGGTCGCCGTTCAGGACCAGGCCGTCGATGTCGCCGTGCGGGTTGAGCAGGAACTGCGTGACGCGGCCGCGCGTTTCGGGCAGGCAGGCGGGATCGATCCAGTGCATGGCAGGACTCCTTATTGGATGAAGAGAAAACGACGCGCGATCAGCGCGCGACGTCGTCATAGAGATTCACGACGCGGCCCGGCGCACCGAACGCGGTGGCCTGCAGCGCTTCGCCATAGGCGTTGCGCGTGCCGTACCCGACCGCGGCCACGCGCGCGCCGGGCACGAGCAGCCCGCCGAATTGCTGGGCGGCCGGCACGGTCAGCTTGACGATCGCGCCGTCGTCGAGCATCACGCCGTCCGGCTCGCCGCGCGGCGCGCGCATGACGCGCCGCACGACGCCGGACACGCTGATCCGGGTCAGATTGACGCCGCGCAGCGCGGGCGGCATCGGCGCGGCAGGTGCCGGCGGCTGGTCCGACAGCGACGCGCCGGTGCGGTCGTTGCGCACGACGCGCGCGTGGAAGTCGTCGCCGAGGCGGCGTTCCCCGGCCACCGTGACGCGCTCGCCCGGCCGCGCGAGCGCGACCAGTTGCGTGCCGAGATGCGGCGGCAGGCGGACGAGCGTGCCGTCGGTCAGCACGAAACCGTCGACGTCGCCTTCCGGGTTGATCGTCATGCGTGCCAGCGTGCCGGACACGAGCGCGTCGGGAGCGATGCCGCCGCCGGGCACGCCGACCGGCGGCGCCGGGTCGAGGCCGGCGCGCGGCGGTGCGCCGGGCGGCTCGTCCGCACGCGGCGCGGGCGGAATCTGCGCGGCGCAGGCGGTCGCCGCGGCAAGCAGCGCGACGGCGCACAGTCCGACAGCGGTGCGGCGAACGGCGGCGCGCCGCGGCGGCCGCGAACGCGCGGCAAGTGGGGTCGACATCATGGCGGGCTCCGGCAACGGGTTGCGATGCGTCGATATTTGCAACACGCGTGCCAGCACGCGCGCGCCCGCCGGGCGGTGTTCCGGACGATGAACCGTGCGAGACGTGTCGGGATTCCCGACATGTTTCACCCGCCGTTGTCGGAGATTCCGACAGTCACATCGGCGCGGCTAGTCGTCGCGCTCGATCCCCAGATGAGCCATGCGCGCGTAGAGCGATTGCCGGCCGATACCGAGCTGCCGCGCGGCCTCCGCGCGATTGCCGTTCGCACGCTCGAGCGCGCGCAGGATCGCGGCGCGCTCGACCGCCGCCAGCGCATCGGGCAACGGCAGGTCGAACAGCGAGGCCGGCAGCGCGAGCGTGTCGCTGCCGTTCTGAAGCGCGGGCACGGCGGCCAGCCCGAGATCGGCCGCACCGATGGCCGGCCCGGGCGCCAGCGCGGCCGCCCGCTCCATCACGTTGCGCAGTTCCCGGACGTTGCCGGGCCAGCAATGATCGAGCAACGCCCGCTGCGCGTCGTTCGTCAGGTGCAACGGACGCGCGCCTGCCGCCCCCGCCAGGAAATGCGCGGCCAGCGGCAGGATGTCGGCCACGCGCTCCGCGAGCGGCGGCAAGTGCAGCGGAATGACGTTCAGGCGATAGAACAGATCTTCGCGAAACGTGCCGTTCGCGACCGCCGCGGCAAGATCGCGGTGCGTCGCGGCCACCACGCGAATGTCGATCGCCGTCGGACGATCCGCGCCGAGCGGCGTCACCTGGCGCTCCTGCAGCGCGCGCAGCAGCTTGGCCTGCATCGCGGCGGGCATGTCGCCGATCTCGTCGAGAAACAGCGTGCCGCCGTCGGCCTCGACGAGCCGTCCGGCGCGATCGGCATGCGCGCCGGTAAACGCGCCGCGACGATGCCCGAACAATTCGCTTTCGAGCAGATCGGCCGGAATCGCCGCGCAGTTGACCGCGACGAACGGCTGCGCATGCCGCGCCGACGCCGCATGCAGCACGCGGGCCGCCACTTCCTTGCCGGTACCCGTCTCGCCGGTGACGAGTACGGTCGCGTCGCTCGTCGCGGCGCGGCCGATCTGCTTTTGCACGTCGCGCATCGCGGCGCTCACGCCCAGCAGCCGGGGGCGGGTCGACACGGGTTCGCGCGCGAACCCGTCGCCGTGCGGCTCGACGGCCGCCGGCGGCGTGTTCGCGGACACGACGCGCGTGAGCAGTTGCGCGATGTCGCGACGCCCGATCGGCTTGGTCAGGTGATCGAACGCGCCAAGCCGCATCGCGTCGATCGTGTTGTCGCTGGTCGCATGGGCGGTCAGCATCACGACCGGAATCGCGGCCAGCGCGGGATCGTCGCGCAATTGCGCGAGCACCGCGAGCCCGTCCAGGTCGGGCAGGCGGTAATCCAGAAAGATGCAATCGACGCGGACGCCATCGCGCAGCACGCTCAACGCCGCTTGCCCGGCCTCCGCTTCGACGACGCGATGGCCGAGATCGGCGAGCGTCTCGGCCAGGCCGTCGCGAAACGCCGCGTCGTCGTCGACTATGAGGATGGTTGCCATGGGATTTCAATGACGAAGGAGGCGCCGCGCGGCACGTCGTCGAGCCAGGCCTGGCCGCCGTGCGCCGCGGCCACTTCGCGGACGACCGCAAGACCGAGGCCCGTGCCGTCCGCCCGTCCCGTCACGAACGGCTCGAAAATGCGGTCGCGCTGCTCGGCGGGAACGCCGGGGCCGGTATCCGACACGGTGATCCTCAGCCAGTCGCGTCCGGCATCGGTGCGACGCGCGGCGGTCAGCGTGACCGCGCCGCCGTCGCCGGCATGGCGCAGCGCATTGAGCACCAGGTTGTCCAGTGCGCGGCGCATCTGGTCGGGATCGAACACGGGGAAACCGGCGGGCTCCGCCACGCGTTCGCGAGGCTCGCCGCGCGACCATGCGAGCTCGATCGACCGGCGCTGCGCCAGCTCGCGGTGCGCGTCGACGACCTGCGCGAGCCACACGTCGACATCGACCCGCGTCGCATGCGGGCTGACCGGCTGCGTCAGCGCAAGCAGGCCGGACAGTTGCGCATCGATGCGTTCGATCTGCGCCAGGATCACGCGCAGCGCATCCTGCTGCCGCCCGCTGTCGCCGGCCAGCGCGTTTTCGGCTTTCAGCCGCATCGCGCCCATCGGGTTGCGAATCTCGTGCGCGACCTGGGCGGCCAGCTTGCCCAGCATCCCGAAGCGTTCCGCCTGCGCGAGCCGCGTGCGGAGTTCGGCGGCCTGCTGCTGCAAGTGTTCGGCACGCCGTGCGCGCGCGTTGAACGCCTCGATGATCCGGTCGAGATCCGACTCGCCGACGTAAGGCAGGTGCGGTTCGCGACCGTCGGGCCCGAGCCCGGTCTCGATCCGCGCGAGATTGCGCTTCCAGCGGCGCAATCCGATGGCCAGCGCCGCCGCGATCGCGAGAATCACCGCGAGCACGCCGGCGAGGCCCAGCGCCAGCAGCTCGCCGTGCCGGCCGAGCGGCGGGCGGGCGCGCGTCAGCATCCAGACGAACAGGCCCGATCCGGCGCGGACGGGGCACGCCGCCGCGATCACGGCGTCCTGCGCGCCCTCGACGGCGTTCGACGTCGCGGCGCGCGTCGCGGCGGCCGCGCGCAGCGTGCGGAGAATCAGCGGCGTTTCCGCGTCCGGCACGTCGCGCTTGATGCCGCTGCCCTGATAGGTGGGAAAGGAATACGCGAGAAAACCGCTCGCCGCGGCGCCGCCGCCCGCCGTCCAGAAACCGCCTTCCATGTCCGGCGCGCGCGCGAGGACGATATCGAGGATCGCATGCATCAGCGCGGCATCCGGCTGCGCGCCGGCCGGCGCGGACGTATCGTAACGCGACGCGACCGCTTCGCAGGCCGCTGCGCCCGCGGCCCGCGCACCGGCGATCTGCTGCCCTTCGGCGGAACTGGCCATGACCCAGACGACCGCGACCAGCGTCGCGCAGAGCGCCGCGACGAGCGCCCAGAGCATGACGAGTTGAGTGGAGAACGGCGGACGCTTCATCGGATCGGGCATGCGGTCGAGGGCGACAGGATAACGTAAAGCATGCGACGCCGGGACCCGCGCGAATACGACGCGTCGCGCCGGACGGCAACGGTCGCCATCGGGAAAGGCCGCTGAAAGAACCAAGCGCTAGACTGCCTGCGGCTCGACACTCCCGCCCCTTCCCCTCGAGGACAGCATGCGCGCCATTGCCTTCCGAAGACTCTCCGTCGCCTTGTTCGCCGCCGGTGCGCTGTTCGGCACCGCGTCCGCGAGCCGCGCCTGCGACGTGCCCGCCCCGGTGCGGACGATCGATCCGCCCGGCTACTACGACGACCCGACCGGCTACGCGCGCGACGTGAAGCCGATGCGCGATTTCGTCGCGAAGCTGAACGCCGCGGCGGAACGCGCCGACTGGTCGTGCGCGCTGACGCTGCTCGACAGTTGGGCGCAATCGGATGCGCTGATGGGCAAGATCTCCGGCTATCAGGGATATTTCGAGCGTTCGTGGGCCGGCACCGACTTCGCGATGGTGATCCTGCGCATGCCGCCCGGCGTGCGCGAAGCGAACCGCGCGCCATTCAACGCGATCGACCCGTGGCTCGAACGCATCGCGATCGCCACCCGCGATTCGGAGGCAATCAACCGCCTGCACAACAACCTCGTGTACTGGGCGGGCCTCGACCTGATCGCCATCGGCACCGTGACCGACAACGCGAGCCTGATCGACTCGGGCCTGCTGCGCGTGCGCGAAGGAATCCGCGACATCGCCGCGGACGGTTCGCTGGCGCGGGAAGTCAAGCGCGGCAACCGCGCGCTGCACTATCACACCTTCGCGCTGCTGCCGCTCGTGTTCGCGGCGGAGCTCGTGCACCGGCGCAAGATCGACCTGTACCGCGAGAACGGCGGCGCGATCGGCCGCCTGGCCAACCTCGTGATCGACGCGGTGGAGAACCCCGACAGCTTCAGGAAGATCACGCCGGTCAGGCAGGACCTGTTCCCGTGGACGTTCCGCGACGAACTGAGCTGGGTCGAGCCGTACTACGCACGCTTCGGCGATCGCCGGCTGCCCGCGATCATCGCGCCGCGCCGCCCGTTCAGCGAATGGCGGCTCGGCGGCGACGTGACCGCGGCGTGGGGTGCGCCGCTGCCGTAACGGCCCGCGCACGATGCGGGACACGCGCGGCGCGAGCGCATCGAGTCATGCCGACCGCGCGAACGGTGTTGCGCCGCCTCTTCCGCGCGTCAACGCATGCCCTCGTGCGCAACCTCGTTCACGGTGCCGCCGACGCGCTCCGCGCGCTCGACGATGCGCGCGAGCCGGATGATGTCGGTCAGCGCGAAATCGTTCGCGTCCGGCGTCGGCCGATCGTGCTCGCGCGCGACGCGCATCGCGAACGCGAGCGCTTCCGAGCGCTCGCGCAACAGCGTGCGCAATGCATCCGCGATGATCCGGCGGTCGCGCGGATCGCCCAGGCCGAGCACCGGCCCGCGGCCCGGTTCGACGGCCGGCGCTCCGTGCGCCGGCGCCGCCAGCCTGGCGATGCCGGGCATCGGCACCGTGTTCCGTTTCATGTCCCTCTCCCGTTGACGGGCGGCCGCACGCTGCGTCACCGCCGGTTCGACCGCGACACCACGTCGATCCACACCGCCAGCACCAGTACCGCGCCCTTGACGATCATCTGCCAGTACGCGTCGACGTCCAGCATCGACATGCCGTTGTCGAGGCTCGCCATCACCAACGCGCCGATCAGCGCGCCGTACACGGTGCCCGAGCCGCCGCGCATCGACGTGCCGCCGATGAAGCACGCGGCGATCGCGTCGAGTTCGCCCATCGTGCCCGCGGACGGCGAGCCGGCCGCGAGCCGCGCGGTGTTCACGATGCCGGCGAACGCGCACATCAGCCCCATCAGCGCGAAGATCGCAAGCTTCACGCGGTCGGTGTCGACGCCCGACAGTCGCGTCGCCTCGAGATTCGAGCCGACCGCGTAGATGCGCCGCCCGAACACGGTCTGCGTCGCGATCCACGAGAAGACGCCGAGCAGCGCGAGCAGCAGCAGCACCGGCACCGGGATGCCGCCGTAGCGGTCGAGCGTCGCGACGAACGCGAACAGCACCGCGCCCGCGCCCACGATCTTGACGGCGTCCTGCCACGGCGGCGCGACCGCGAGGCGATAGCGTCGCCGCGTGCCGCGCTGGCGCACGACCAGCAGCGCGACGAGCGCGAACAGCAGCAGCGCGAGGCCGTCCCCGGCCATGCGCGGCAGGTAGCCCTGCCCGAGGAACACGAAGCCGTCGGACACCGGCGCGATCGTCGAGCCGCCCGTCACGCCGAGCAGGATCCCGCGAAACGCGAGCATCCCGCCCAACCCGACGATGAACGACGGCACGCGCCGGTAGGTCGACCACCAGCCGTTGAAGAGCCCGATCAGCACGCCGAGCGCGAGCACCGCCGGCACCGTCGCGGCGACCGGCCAGTGGCGGTTCACGTCGAGGATCGCCGCGACGCCGCCGAGCAGCCCGAGCAGCGAGCCGACCGACAGGTCGATCTCGCCCGCGATGATCACGAACACCATCCCGCAGGCGAGCATGCCGGTGATCGACATCTGCCGCAGCAGGTTCGACACGTTGCGCGGCGTGACGAACGCGCCGTCGGTCAGCACCGAGAAGAAGGCCCAGATCGCCGCGACCGCGAGCAGCAGCGCGAGGATCTTGTAGCGCACGAAGACCTGGCGAAGCTGGCTGCCGGTCGGGCGGCCCGCGGCGTGCACCGCGTCGTGGCCGCTTGAACGGCGCGCCTCCGCGTCCTGCGTCGCCGGGGTGGAAGAGGAAAGTTCTGGATTCATGTCGCACTCGCTGCGGTGGGTTCGGTCGGCCGCCGGCCGGATTTCAGCGCGGCGCCGAGGATCTGTTCCTGCGTGAGGCCTTCGTTGACGAAATCCCCGCGCAGCTCGCCTTCGCCGATCACCAGCACGCGATCGGCGAGCCCGAGCACCTCCGGCATTTCCGACGACACGACGATCAGCGCGACGCCGCGCTTCGCGAGCGCGAACACGAGCCGGTAGATCTCGGCCTTCGCGCCCACGTCGACGCCGCGCGTCGGCTCGTCGAGAATCAGCACCTGCGGCTCGGCCAGCAGCATCTTCGCGAGCACGGCCTTCTGCTGGTTGCCGCCGGACAGGCTCGCGATCGGCAGGAACGGATGCGCGGCGCGCACCGACAGCCGCTGCATCTCGGTGCGGATCGCATCCAGCTCGGCCGCCGCGTCGATCCGGCCGCGCACCGCGAAGCGCCGCAGCACCGCCAGCGTGATGTTGTGGCCGACACCGAGCTGCGGCACGATGCCGTGACGCTTGCGGTCCTCGGGCACCATCGCGATGCCGGCGCGGATCGCATCGGCAGGCGTCCGGATCGACAACGGCCGGCCGTTCATCAGCACGGTCGCCGTGCACGCGCCCGGGTACGCGCCGAAGATCGCCTGCATCAGCTCGGTACGGCCCGCGCCGACGAGCCCCGCGACGCCGAGGATCTCGCCGCGCCGCACGCTGAACGACACGTCGTCGACCCGCTTGCGGCGCGGGTTCGTCACGTCGCGGCAGGTCACGTGGCGCGCCTCCAGCACGACCTCGCCGATATCGTGCGGCTCGCGCGGATACAGATCGCGGATCTCGCGGCCGACCATCATCGCGATGATCCGGTCGGTCGTCAGCGCGCGCATCGGCTCGGTCGCGACATGACGGCCGTCGCGGATCACGGTCACGGTGTCGCACACCGCCTCGACCTCGTCGAGCTTGTGCGAGATGTACACGCACGCGACGCCGCGGCGCTTCAGGTCGCGCACGATGTCGAGCAGGATGCGCGTTTCGGACGCGCTCAGCGACGAAGACGGCTCGTCGAGGATCAGCAGCTTCGCGCGCTTGTTCAGCGCCTTCGCGATCTCGATCAGTTGCTGGTGCCCGCCGCCGTAGTTCATCACCGGCTGCGCGACATTGATCGAGTCGATCCGCAGTTCGTGCAGCAGTGCCTCGGCACGCTGCACCATCGCCGCGAAGTTCATGCGCCCGCCCGGCAGCGTGATCTCGTTGCCGAGGAAGATGTTCTCGGCCACCGACAGCTCGGGCACGAGCATCAATTCCTGGTGGATGATCACGATGCCCGCACGCTCGGTGTCGCGCACGCCGGACGCGACGAGCGGCGCGCCCTCCCAGCGGATCTCGCCGTCCCACGTGCCGTGCGGATACACGCCCGACAGCACTTTCATCAGCGTCGATTTGCCCGCGCCGTTCTCGCCACACAGCCCCACGCACTCGCCCGGCCGCACCATCAGGTCGATGCCGTCCAGCGCCTTCACGCCGTCGAATTCCTTGACGATGCCGCGCATCGTCAGCAAGGGTTCGGTCATTCGCTCATGCCTCGCAGTGTGCGCGCGGACGCGCCGGTGGGCCGCCCGCGCACCGCGCCGTTACTGGCTCGCCAGCTGTGCCTGGGTATAGAAGCCGTCCGTCACGACGACGTCGACGTTGCGCTTGGTCAGGAGCGTCGGCTGCAGCAGCACCGTGTCGACCTTCTTCCTGCCGTTGTCGTACTGCGCATTGAACGCGGGCTTCGTGCCCTTGGCGAGATCCACCGCGAGCTTCGCCGCTTCGCTCGCGATCAGCTTGAGCGGCTTGTAGACGGTCATCGTCTGCGTCCCGGCGATCACGCGCTTGACGGCGGCGAGATCCGCATCCTGCCCGGACACCGGCACCTTGCCGGCCAGGTGCTGCGCGGCGAGCGCCTGGATCGCGCCGCCCGCGGTGCCGTCGTTCGACGCGACGATCGCATCGATCCGGTTGTTGTTCGCGGTCAGCGCATCCTCGACGATCCGCAGCGCGGTCGACGCGCTCCACTCCGGCACCCACTGCTGGCCGACGACCTTGATGTCGCCGCGATCGATCGCCGGCTTCAGCACCTTCAGTTGCCCTTCGCGCAGCATCTTCGCGTTGTTGTCGGTCGGCGCGCCGCCGAGCAGGAAATAGTTGCCCTTCGGCTTCGCGTCGACGACGCCCTGCGCCTGCAGTTCGCCGACCTTCTCGTTGTCGAACGAGATGTACGCATCGACGTCGGCGTCGAGGATCAGCCGGTCGTAGGACACCACCTTGATGCCGGCCTTGCGCGCCTCGGCCACCACGTTGCCAAGCGTCTTCGAATTGAACGGGACGATCACGATCACGTCCACGCCGCGCGAAATCAGGTTCTCGATCTGCGAGATCTGCCGCTCCTCGCTCGCATCCGCGGACTGCACGGACACTTTCGCGCCGAGCTTCGTGGCGGCGGCCACGAAATAGTCGCGGTCGCGCGACCAGCGCTCGACGCGCAGGTCGTCGATGCAGAAGCCGATTTCCGGCTTGTCCTTGCTCGCATGCGCGAGCGGCGCGCCCAGCGCGAGGACCGCCAGCGCGGCGGCGCCGGCCAGCGCATTCAATACGGTACGACGTTTCACGGATTTCATGTCTCCATTCCTCTCTTTATTGGACAACGTCACGAACGCCGGGCGGCCACCCAAACCGGTCGCCCATCGTCTTGCCACCGCGCGGCACGGCATCGTACGGCGTGCTACGCGCCTGCCGCGAACACCGGTTCGAGCGCGCGGTACAACGCGCGAAACGTCGGGCGCCGCGCGTCCCGATACCACGCGTGGCGCGCCATGTCGGGCTCCCGCACCGCGACGACGGGCGGCTGCGGGCACACGGCGTCGAGCGGCGCCTCCGGTTCGAGCGCGAGATGCGCGAGCCGCGCGGCACCGAGCGCCGGGCCGACTTCGCCGCCCGCGCGCAAGGTCAGCGCGCGGCCGCTCAGATCGGCGAGCATCTGCGTCCAGTACGCGCTGCGCGAGCCGCCGCCGATCACCGTGATGCCGTCCGGCGCGAGCCCGGCCGCATGCAGCGCGTCGATCCCATCGAGCAGCGCGAAGCCGACGCCTTCGAGCGTCGCGTTCGCGAGATCCGCGCGCCGCGTATCGGGCGTCATCCCGTAGAACACGCCCTTCGCATTCACGTCGTTGTGCGGCGTGCGCTCGCCGCTCAGATAAGGCAGGAACCACGGGCGCTCCGCGCGCGCGTTGTCTTGCGCGTCGGCGAGCAGCGCGGCCACGCCGTCGTACCCGGCCAGTTGCGCGGTGAAATCGATGCAGCCGGCCGCGTTCAGCATCACCGACATCAGGTGCCAGGTGTGCGGCAACGCATGACAGAAACTGTGCACCGCCGATTCGGGATTCGCGCGAAACCCGTCCGACACGGCGAAATAGACACCCGACGTGCCGAGCGACAGCAGCGCGTCGCCGGGCCGCACGATGCCCACGCCCACCGCGCCGGCCGCGTTGTCGCCCCCGCCCGCGACGACCGGAATCTCGCGCAACCCGAGCGAGCGTGCGACGCCCGGCAGCAGCGTGCCGGCGATGCGGTTGCCCTCGAACACGGCGGGCACCTGCGCGCGCGACAGCCCGCATGCGGCCAGGAGCCCGTCGTCGTAGTCGCGCTTCGCGACGTCGAGCCACAGCGTGCCGGCCGCATCCGACGGGTCGGTCGCGAACGTGCCGGTCAACCGGTAGCGCAGATAATCCTTCGGCAGCAGCACGTGAGCGATCCGCGCGAATACGTCCGGCTCGTGCCGGCGCACCCACAGGAGTTTCGGCGCGGTGAAACCGGGCATCGCCAGATTGCCGGCGACGGCACGCAACGTGGGCGCCAGCCGCTCGAGTTCCGCGCACTCGACGTCCGCGCGGCCGTCATTCCACAGGATCGCGGGGCGCAGCACGTCGCCCTGCGCATCGAGCAGCGTCGCGCCATGCATTTGCCCGGTGAGCCCGATCGCGCCGATGTCGTGCGGATCGATGCCGGCCGCGCGCGCGTCGGCGACCAGCGCCGCCAGCGCGCCGCACGCCGCGTCCCACCAGTCGCGCGGCGCCTGTTCGGACCAGCGCGGCCGCGGCCGGCTCACCGTCAGCGCCTGGCTCGCGCTGGCCCGCACCGCACCGTCGCGGTCGAGCAGCACGGCCTTCACGCCGGACGTACCGAGGTCGACTCCGATATACATGGCGTCAACGCAGCCCGTAGATGGCCTGGTTCACGATGTTCTCGAGCCGCTCCTGCCCGCCGCTCGCATGCTGCGGATTCACGCCGCGCGCGAGCGCGTCGGCGGCGAGCGACTCCAGCGTGTAGCCGCCCGCCAGGATCTCGCGGCCGAATGCGCTGTCCCATTGCGCGTAGCGCTGCCGGCGCAGCGCGTCGAGCCGGTCGTTCTCGACCAGCACGGCAGCGCGCTCCAGCGCCAGCGCGAGCACGTCGATCGCGCCCACGTGGCCGTGGAACAGGTCTTCCGGATCGACGCTCTGGCGGCGCACCTTCGCGTCGAAGTTCATGCCGCCGGTGGTGAAACCGCCGTGGCGCAGGATCTCGTAGAACGCGAGCGTCAGTTCCTCGACGCTGTTCGGAAACTGGTCGGTGTCCCAGCCGTTCTGCGGATCGCCGCGATTCGCGTCGACGCTGCCGAACACGTCGAGCGCGAACGCGTTCGCGATCTCGTGATGGAACGAATGGCCGGCGAGCGTCGCATGGTTCGCCTCGATATTCACGCGGATCTCGTTCTGCAATCCGTACTGCGTGAGGAAACCGTGCACGGTCGCGACGTCGTGGTCGTACTGGTGCTTGGTCGGCTCCTGCGGCTTCGGCTCGATCAGCAGTGCGCCGGTGAAGCCGATCCGGTGCTTGTGCTCGACGACCATCGACAGGAAGCGCGCGAACTGCTCGCGCTCGCGCACGAGATCGGTATTGAGCAGCGTCTCGTAGCCTTCGCGGCCCCCCCACAGCACGTAGTTCTCGCCGCCGAGCCGGTGCGTCGCATCGAGCGCGTGACGCACTTGCGTCGCCGCCCACGCGAACACGTCGGGATTCGGGTTGGTCGCCGCGCCCGCCGCGAAGCGCGGATGCGAGAACAGGTTCGCGGTGCCCCACAGCAGCCGGACGCCCGTGGCCTGCTGACGCTCGCCGAGGTAGTCGGTCATCCGCGCGAAGTTCTCGACGTACTCGCGCAGGCTGTCGCCCTCCGGCGCGACGTCGGTGTCGTGAAACGTGTAGAACGGCGTGCCGAGCTTCGTGAAGAACTCGAACGCCGCATCCGCCTTCTGCCGCGCCCGCTCGAGCGCATCGCCCGGCTGGTCCCACGGCCGCCGGAACGCGCCCTGGCCGAACATGTCGTGGCCCGGCCACACGAACGTGTGCCAGTAGCACACCGCGATGCGCAGATGCGCCTCGAGCGTCTTGCCGAGCACCTGCTTCGTGCGGTCGTAATACAGGTAGGCAAGCGGATTGTCCGATTGCGGACCTTCGTAGCGAATCGCGGGAATCTGTTCGAAATACGACATGGCGTCTCCGTGCGGTTTCTTGTTGCAGTGCGGCGCGCGGCGCGTGGGCACGCGGGCCGAATTCGATCTGGCTGGATCGTGCCCGTGCGCCTGCCCGCCCGCAATTGCGAAATTGCGCAGTACGCTTAACGTTTCTTGCCAGCACGCTGCGCACGGCATGCGTTCCGTCCTACAATCGCCGAACACCCAACCATCGCGCGGCACGCCCCGCGCCCCCGGAGACAACGGCGCGACGCCCCGCACTGCGCGCGCTTCGAGACCGAGATGACCCGCGCCCCTTCCAGCCAGACACCGCACCGCATCGCGCTGCTGTTCAACGCCAACAAGGTCTACGACCGCGAGATCATCAGCGGCATCGGCCAGTACCTGCGCTCGACGCGCGTGGTGTGGGACCTGTTCCTCGAAGACGATTTCCGCTGCCGGCTCGCCGGCATCGAGCACTTCGACGGCGACGGCATCATGGCCGACTTCGACGATCCGGCCGTGGCCGACGCGCTCGCCGGCTCGCCGCTGCCGATCGTCGCGCTCGGCTCGTCTTACGAGGATCCGGCGCAGTATCCGGACGGCGTGCCGTATATCGCGACCGACAACGCGAAGCTCGTGTCGCTCGCGTACACGCACCTGATCGGCGCCGGGCTCGCGCACTTCGCGATGTACAGCCTGCCCGTCGCGCAGCAGAACCGCTGGGCGCAGCAGCGCGAGCTGGCGTTCGACCGGCTCGCGCGCGCGGACGGGCTCGACGCGCCGATCTACCGCGGGCTGTCGACGAGCGCATCGGCCTGGAACCACGCGATCGAGCAGCTGATCGGCTGGCTGCACGCGCTGCCGAAGCCCGTCGGCATCATCGCGGTGACCGATGCGCGCGCGCGGCACCTGCTGCAGGCCTGCCTGATCGCCGGCCTCGCGGTGCCGGAACAGGTCGCGATCATCGGCATCGACAACGATCCGCTCACCCGCACGCTGACGCGCATCCCGCTGTCGTCCGTGATCCAGGGCACCGAGGAAATGGGCCGGACCGCCGCGCACCTGCTGCACCAGATGCTGCGCGGCGCGCGTTTTCCCGACCGGCGGATTCTCGTGCCGCCCGTCGGGATCAACGTGCTCGAATCGACACGCCACCAGCCGCTCACGAGCCCGTACGTGATGCGTGCACGCCATTTCATCCGCCAGTACGCGTGCCAGGGCATCAAGACCGAGCAGGTCGCCGACTACGTCGGCGTGTCGCGCTCGCTGCTCGAGGAACACTTCCGGCGCGAACTGCAGCGCACCGTGCACCAGGAAATCCTGCGCCACAAGCTCGAAGCGGCGCAGGCGCTGCTCGCCGGCCGGCAGGCGTCGAGCGCCGAAGTCGCGATCCGCTGCGGGTTCACGTCGCTCCAGTACATGTACGCGGTGTTCCGGCGCGAACTCGGCTGCACGCCGCGCGAATACCAGGAACGCGCGATCGCCGCGCATTGAAGCCGCCTTTACCCATCGAATCCGCCCATGCATATCGATACCGACTCTCTCCACCGGGCGCCCGGCGCCGCACGCGTGCATGCCGAGCCGTGGGGCACGCTGCCCGACGGCGACGCGGTGCGGCGCTATACGCTGCGCAACGCGCACGGGATGCGCGTGGTCGTCAGCGATCTCGGCGCGACCGTCGTGTCGTGGCTCGCACCCGACCGTGCCGGACGCTTCGCCGATATCGTGCTCGCGCACGACACGCCCGCCGAATACGTCGATTCGGGCGTCTACCTCGGCGCGACGATCGGCCGGTGGGCGAACCGGATCGCCGGCGCGCGCTTCACGCTCGACGGCGTCGACTACCGGCTCGATCGCAACGAGCGCGACAACCTGCTGCACGGCGGCGCGAACGGCTTTCACCGCCAGCGCTGGGCGGTCGTCGACGATGGCGGCGGGCTGACGCTGCAGCTCGATTCGCCCGAAGGCGACGCCGGTTTTCCGGGCAACGTGAGCGTGCAGGTTCGCTACGCGCTCGACGACGACGGCACGCTGACGATCGACTACACCGCCGTCACCGACGCGCCCACGCCGCTCAACCTGACGAATCACAGCTACTTCAACCTCAGCGGCCGCGCGGGCAGCGACGTACGCGGCCACGTGCTGAGCATCGACGCGGACGCGTTCCTCGAAGTCGACGACGCGCTGATCCCGACCGGCACCGCCGATGTGACCGGCACGGCGTTCGACTTCCGGCAGAGCGCGCCGCTCGGCGCGCGCCTCGACTGGCCGCACGCGCAACTCGCGCGGGCGCGCGGTTTCGATCACTGCTTCGTGCTGCGCGACGGCGCGCGCGCGGTCAGGCCGGTCGCGACCATCTACGATCCGGAAAGCGGCCGCGAGCTGATCGTGTCGACCGATCAGCGCGGCCTGCAACTCTATACGGGCAACTATCTGGACGGCGTGCGCGTGAGCGGCGGCACGCGCTGCGCGCGACACGCCGCGCTGTGCGTCGAGGCCGGCGGCTTTCCGGATCAGGTCAACATGGCCGACCTGCGCGACGACGTCATCGTTCAACCGGGCGCCGTCTATCGGCAGACCACGCAATACCGCGTCGGCGTTCGCGCATGACGCGGCGCGCGGCGTCGACCTGTCGAGCCGCCGCGCCGCACGCGTTGTCGCGCGATCCGCTACACGCGCCGCATCGTCGCCGATACCAGCGCCGCATCCTCGCCCGTCCCGGCCGGCCGTGCCGCCGGCGCCGCATCGGCCGGCCGCGCACCGAGCCCCGTGCCGCCCGTGCGCCGCCGCGTCGCATGCCGCTCGATCACGCGCTGCAGCACGCAGAACACGCACAGCAGCGCGCCGATCACGATTCGCGTCCACCACGAACTCAACGTGCCGTCGAACGTGATCAGCACCTGGATCGTGCCGAGGATGCCGACGCCGAACACCGAGCCGATCACGTAGCCCACGCCACCCGTCAGCAGCGTGCCGCCGATCACGGTCGCGGCGATCGCGTCGAGCTCCATCCCCTGCGCCTGCAGCCCGTAACCCGACAGCACGTACAGCGTGAACACCACGCCGCCGAGCGCCGAACAGAAGCCGCTCAGCGCGTAGACGCCGATCTTCGTGCGCGCGACCGGCAGCCCCATCAGCAGCGCCGAGCGCTCGTTGCCGCCGATCGCATACACGTTGCGGCCGAAGCGCGTGAAATGCGCGACGTAGATCGCGACGGCCAGCGTCGCGAGCGCGATCAGCGCGCCCGCGCTCAGCATCCCGCCGCCGACCGGCACGCTGATGCCCGCGATCGCATGGAACACCGGTTCGTTGATCGTGATCGACTGCGTCGTGATCAGGAAGCACGCGCCGCGCGCGAGAAACATCCCGGCCAGCGTGACGATGAACGGCTGCAGACGGAAGTAATGGATCAGCGCGCCCATCGCCGCGCCGTACAGCGCGCCGAACGCGAGCACGAGCGGCACGATCACCCACACGGGCCAGTGCAGCCGCTCGGCGCCGACCGCGCAGAAGATCGTTGTCAGCGCAACGACCGAGCCGACCGACAGGTCGATGCCGCCCGACACGATCACGAAGGTCATCCCGATCGCGACGATCAGCAGGAATGCGTTGTCGACGAGCAGCCCGGTCAGCACCTGCATCGAGAAGAAGCCCGTGTACATCACGGACCCGAAGCCGAACAGCGCGGCGAACAGCACGATCGTCACGACGATCGGCAGCGTGCGCGGATCGGCAAGCCGTGCGAGGAATCGGTTCATCGCGGCGTCGCTCCGGTGGTGGCGCGCGAACGCGCGGCAGGCAGCAGTCGCGACGCGAACCGGACGACGAGCGCACGCGCCGCGTCCGACTGGATCAGCGTCACGACGATCACGACGACCGCCTTGACGACGAGCGTCGCCTCCGGCGGCACGCCGATCGAATAGGTCGTGTAGGTGAGCGTCTGGATGATCAGCGCGCCGAGCACCGAGCCGGCGAGGCTGAAGCGGCCGCCGAGCAGCGACGTGCCGCCGAGCGTCACCGCGAGGATCGCGTCGAGTTCGAGCAGCAGGCCCGCGTTGTTGCCGTCCGCACTGCGCACGTTCGAGCTCGCGAGGATGCCGGCCAGCGCCGACATCACGCCCGAACACAGATAGACGCCGAACACGACCGCGCCCGAGCGCAGCCCGACGAGCCGCGTCGCGACCGGGTTCACGCCGATCGCGCGAATGAACAGCCCGAGCGCCGTGCGGTTCACCAGCAGCGCGGTCGCCGCGATCGTCGCGGCCGCGATCCACACCGCGCACGGCACGGTCGCGAGATAACCGCCGCCCAGCGCGAGGTAGCCCGGCGCGCCGATCGGGATGATCTGACCGCCCGTCAGCAGTTGCGCGACGCCGCGGCCGGCCACCATCAGGATCAGCGTCGCGATGATCGGCTGCATCCCGACGAACGCGACGAGCAGCCCGTTCCACGCGCCGGCCAGCAGCCCGACACCGAGCGCGGCCGCGAGCGCCAGGCCGACCCGCGACGGGTCCGCATCGAGCACGATCGCCGCGGCCGCGCCGGCAATCGCGACGATCGCACCGACCGAGATGTCGATCCCGCGCGTCGCGATCACGAGCGTCATGCCGAGCGACACGAGCACGAGCGGCGCCGCGCGGTTCAGGATGTCGATCGGCGCGCCGAACAGGTGACCGTCGAGCAGCGCGATCGACAGGAAACCCGGACGATACGCGACGTCGAGCGCCAGCAGCAGTACGAGCGTCAGCACCGGCCACGCGAGCGGATGACGAAACAGCGTGCGCAGCCGCGTCATGACTGGCCTCCCGCGATCAGCCGGTACACCTGCTCCTCGGAAGCGTCGGCGCCGGTCAGTTCGGCGACCTTGCGCCGGTCGCGCAGCACCGCGATCCGGTGGCTCACGCGCACCACCTCGCCGATCTCCGACGAGATGAACAGGATCGCGAGCCCGGTCGCGCACAACGCGAGCACGCGCTCCATGATGTCGAACTTCGCGGCGACGTCGATGCCGCGCGTCGGCTCGTCGAGGATCAGCAGCTTCGGGGCCGTCGCGAGCCAGCGCGCGAGCAGCACCTTCTGCTGGTTGCCGCCCGACAGCAGCCCGATCGGCTGCTCCGCGTCGCGCGCCTTGATGCCGAGCCGGGCGATGTACGTCTCGGCGATCTCGCGCTGCCGCGCGCGCCCGATCAGCCGCCACCAGCCGCGTCGCGCCTGTAGCGCCAGAATGATGTTCTCGCGGATCGACAGCGCGGCGACGATGCCCTCCTTCTTGCGATCCTCCGGACAGTACGCGATGCCGTGCCGGACCGCATCGTGCGGCGACGCGAGCCGCGTGCGCGCGCCGTCGATCTCGATCGCGCCGGTGTCCGCACGCTCGGCGGCAAACGCCAGTTGCGCGGTTTCGGTCCGTCCCGAGCCGAGCAGGCCGGCCAGCCCGACGATTTCGCCCGGGCGCACGTCGAGATCGAGCGCGCTCATCATCCCGCGCCGGCCAACCTGCTGCATCGACAGGAACGGCGCGGCGCCGCCAGCCGTGCGCTCGACGGCCGCCGCGCCGGCCTGCAGCGTGTCGGACATCCGTTCGCGGCCGGTCATCTTCGCGACCAGCGCGTCGACCGGCAGGTCCCGCGCCAGATACTCGCCTTCGCGCTCGCCGTTGCGCATCACGGTGATCCGGTCGGACACCGCATAGGTCTGCTCGAGAAAGTGCGTGACGAACAGGATCGCGATGCCCGACGCCTTCAGCCGACGCAGCACGTCGAACAGCCGCGCGACCTCGCCGTCGTCGAGGCTCGACGTCGGCTCATCGAGAATCAGCACGCGCGCGTCGACGGACACGGCGCGCGCGATCGCGACCATCTGCTGGACGGCGATCGGATACGCATCGAGCGAGCGCGTGACGTCGAGCGACAGGTCGAGCTCGGCCAGCGCCGCGCGCGAGCGCGCATGGATCGCGTTCCAGTCGATCGCGCCGCGCCGCATCGGCTGCCGGCCCGCGAAGATGTTCTCCGCGACCGACAGGTTCGCGCACAGGTTCACTTCCTGGTAGAGCGTCTGGATGCCGGCCGCCTCGGCCTCGCGCGGCGCGGCGAAGCGCACCGGCCGGCCGCCGACGCGAATCTCGCCTGCATCGTGCGCATGCACGCCGGTGAGCACGTTGATCAGCGTCGACTTGCCCGCGCCGTTCTGGCCCATCAGCGCGTGGATCTCGCCCGGAAACAGCCGGAAGTTCACGCGCTGCAGCGCGCTGACGCCCGGAAACGACTTGTCGATGCCGATCATCTCGACCACCGGCGGACTCTCCATGCAGCCTCCCTCGAAGCGGTTGCGATCCTCGGGCGGCCGCGATGCGGCGGCCCGAGCCGGACCTGCCGGGCCGGTCAGTACTTGCGGGTCGGCATCACCTGCGCGGCGACGCTCATCGGGAACACGGTCTCGTTCGTGACGATGCGCTTGGGCAGCGTCTTGCCGGCGACGACGTCCTTCACCGCGCTCATCAGTTGCGGGCCGAGCAGCGGGCTGCATTCGACGTCGACGTTGATCTTGCCGGCGATCATCGCCTGGAAGCCGCCCTTCGTCGCGTCGAACGACACGACGCTCACGTCCTTGCCGGGCTTGATCCCGGCTTCCTCCATCGCCTGGATCGCGCCGAGCGCCATGTCGTCGTTGTGTGCGTAGACGACGTTGATCTGCTTGCCGTAGGTCTTCGCGAACGCTTCCATCACCTGCTTGCCGCCGGCGAGCGTGAAGTCGCCGCTCTGCGACGCGATCACCTTGAATTTGGGATTGTTCTTGATCACTTCGAGCAGGCCCGCGCGCCGGTCGTTGGCCGGCGCGGAACCGACCGTGCCCTGCAGCTCGACGATGTTGATCGGGCCCGGGTCGTTCTTGTAGCGCTCTTCCATCCAGTGGCCCGCGCGGCGCCCTTCCTCGAGGAAGTCCGAGCCGATCATCGTCACGAACAGCGACGGATCCTTCACGTCGACCGCGCGGTCGGTCAGGATCACCGGGATGTGCGCGGCCTTCGCTTCGGTCAGCACGGGCTCCCAGCCCGATTCGACGACCGGCGAGAACGCGATCACGTCGACCTTCTGCGCGATGAACGAGCGAATCGCGCGAATCTGGTTCTCCTGCTTCTGCTGCGCGTCGGAGAATTTCAGGTTGATGCCGGCGTCCTTCGCCGCGCTCTTCACCGACACGGTGTTCGCGGTGCGCCACGCGCTTTCCGCGCCGACCTGCGAGAACCCAAGCGTGATCGGCTTCTGCTGGGCGAACGTGCCCGGCGCCCATACCGTCGCCGCGGCGATGAGCGCACCGGCCGCCAGCTTCCTGATGAATGTCATGGTCCGTCTCCGATGATGTAATTGTCTGCCGCGGCGCTGTTCTGATTCTGCATGGCGCGAACGCGGTGCGGGGCCGGTGCCGGCCGGCGCGTTCGGCCGGCCCGGTCTGCATGCCCCGCATCAGTCTAGGAACAAGTCCGATAACCTTCCAATGAAATATTGGATTGAGGCGATATCGGAATCGGCATACGTATAAACACCTAAACGCACGCCCCGCCCGTTACAGCCGGCCCTGGCCGCGTTTGCGACGCACTCGCCCGCCACGCCATGTTCCGTTCGGCGAATCCGCCGAATGCCGCCTTCGTCATCGTGTGTTCGTTCGCACGCGTGGTATCGCGGCCGCAGCCGGGCCGGGATCGGCGCACGATTCTTGCTCCCCGGGGCTCGAACCGACGAACGACCAGGAGCAGAACATGCGTGCAGGATGTCCGCCCGGAACACGGCCCGGCGATACGCGGATCGGCACACGCGTCGATCGACGCGCCGCGGCATGACGAAACGCGCGACATCGCGGCCGAATGCGCGCATGCCCGGCGGGCCCCTGCGTCATGTCGACGACCGTCGCCCCGGCTATACGCGCCGGCGGCTCCGCCACGGCTTTGCCTATTACGGACCTGACGGTGCGCGGGTTCGCGACGCCGACGAAATCGCCCGCATCGACGCGCTTGCGATTCCACCCGCGTACACCGACGTATGGATCTGCATGGACCCGCGCGGACATCTGCAGGCAACCGGCCGCGACGCGCGCGGGCGCAAGCAGTATCGCTATCACCCGCTGTGGCGCGAGACGCGGGACGCGAACAAGTACGCGCGTATGGCCGCCTTCGCGCGGGCGCTGCCGCGCATCCGCGCGCGCGTCGCGCGTGATCTGGCGTTGCCGGGCATGCCGCGCGACAAGGTCGTCGCGACGATCGTCCGATTGCTCGACACCACGCTCGCACGGATCGGCAACGCCGAATACGCGCGGGAAAACGGCTCGTACGGGCTGACGACGCTGCGCAAGCGCCATTTGAAGATCCAGCCCGGCCAGGTGCGGCTGCGCTTCGCCGGCAAGAGCGGGATCGAACACGACGTGACGGTCGACGACGCGCGGGTCGCGCGGATCGTGCGGCGCTGCGCGGAGCTGCCCGGTCACGAGCTGTTCCAGTACGTGGACGACGACGGCGCGCGCCATCCGGTCGGCTCGTCCGACGTGAACGACTACCTGCGTGACGCCGGCGGCGCCGATTTCACCGCGAAGGATTACCGGACCTGGGCCGGCAGCGTGCACGCACTCGGCTTGTTGCGGCGCGTGGAGCACCGCGGCATCACGCACGCGCGCAAGCAGATCGTCGAGACCGTGCGCGCGGTGGCGGACCTGCTGCGCAACACGCCGGCCGTGTGCCGGCGCTGCTACATCCATCCGGCCGTGCTGGACGCCTTCGAGGCGGGTGCGCTCGCCGCGCTCGCGGTCGAGCGGACGCCGCGCGGCCTGCGTGCGGACGAAGCGGCCTTCGTGGCGGTGCTCGGCGCCGTCGGCCGGCGCGCGGCGAAATGACCGTGCGCATCGTGCCGCCGCCCGTTTAGCGACCGGCACTGCCCGGAACCCGTGTCGTCTTCAACCGGGTTCCGGGCGCATGACCGACAGCCGGATCTGCCCGTTTCCCCGAACTCGTTCACACCACAGGCCCGCACGACGCCGCTGCATGCCAGCCCGGCCGCCCCTAGACGCGGCCCGCCAGATGAAACCGCGATGCCGGATGCCAAAGCTGCACCGACGTCGCGACGTGATCGCCCACCCAGGTGCGACGCCGCAGCAACAGGCACGGCTCGCCGATTTCCATCACGAGGTGCCGACGCACCTGCGCATTGGGCTTCTCCGCGTAGATCCTGAACTCGGCACGCTGGATCGGTGCCAGTCGCACCATGTAGTGATTCGGCGTCTCGAGCGTGAAATCCTGCTCGAGATAGTCGGGAAACAAGACCGGATTGACGTAGCGATCCTCGAACTGGATCGGCTCGTCTTCCTCGAAATGCACGATGCGCGAGTGAAACACCGGCCCCGACCGCAGCCCGAGCGCATCGATCGCTTTCGGGTCGACGCTGCGCTCGATCAGCAGCACCCGCGCGCTGTGCCGATGGCCCCGCTCCGCGATCTCGTCCGCGATGTTGCGGATTTCGAGCACCGTCGATTCGTAATGCCGGCGTTCGACGAACGTGCCGGCTCCCTGGATGCGGGTCAGCACGCGTTCGGCCGTCAGTTCGCGCAGCGCGCGCGACACCGTCATCCGGGCCACGCCGAATTCCTTGACCAGTTCGGCCTCGGTGGGAATCGCGCCGCCGGGCTTCCAGTCGCCCTTCGCGATCCGTTCGACCACGTAGCGCTTGATCTGCTGATAGGCCGGCAGTGCACGCGCCGGCCGGGCGGAAAGTTCGCGTTCCGTTTCGTTCATGCGCCCTCGACCGAATGAAAATTGGATGATTCGCCGCGCCCGGTCATCGTCACTGCAACGACGGCGGCACGCCCGCGACGATGCCTGCCGCGATCGCGATATCGTCCGCGAGCGGCCGGTCGTCGTGATACGCCGGCACGCGCTCGCGCACCTGCCGCCACAACGCATCGGTCGACGCGGCCCGCCCCGTTTCGCCCGATTGCAGGTCGTATGCCTGCGCGGCGGCCAGCAGCTCGATCGCGAGCACGCGCGTCGTATTCTCGATGATGTCGAGCGCCTTCAGCGCGGCCGGCGTCGCATGACACAGGTGATCTTCCTGCAGCCCCGACGTGATACCGCCGTCGAGGCTCGCCGGCGCCGCGAGCCGCTGGTTCTGCGCGACCAGCGCGACCGCCGTGTACTGCGCGATCATGAAACCGGAGCAACTGCCGCCCGGCGTCGCGAGAAACGCCGGCAGCCCGCTGACGAGCGGATTCACGAGCCGGTCGAGACGTCGCTCGGCGATCGCCGCGACCTGGGCCATCGCGGCCGCGAGGCTGTCCATCGCGAGCGCGATACCCGCACCGACCGCATGGGCCTGCGAATGCGCGACGGGTGCCTCCCGCGTGCCGGCGACGATCGGATTGTCGGTGACGGACGCGAGCTCGCGATCGACCACCTCCGCCGTCACGGCGAACACGTCGCGCGCCGCGCCATGCACGTGCGGAATCGTGCGCAGGCTGAGCGGATCCTGCGTATGCCGGCCGCTCGCCGCGCACAGCATCCCGCTGCCCGCCAGCAGCGCACGCAAGCGCGCCCCGACCTGCCCGATGCCCGGCGAAATCCGCAGCGCGAGCGACGCCGGATCGAATGACGCGAGTTGCCCGCCGAGGTTCTCGAAGCTCATCGACGCGATCCAGTCGGCCCAGTCGAGCAACCGTTCCGCGCGCGCGAGGGCGAGCGCGGCCAGGCCGGTGACGCACGGTGTGCCGTTGACGAGGCTCAACCCTTCCTTCGCGCCGAGGACGAGCGGCTCGCGACCGATACGGCGCAGCGCCTCGTCGCCGCACATGCGCTCGCCGCGATGGCGCGCATGACCGTGACCGATGCAGACGAGCGCGACGTGCGCCATATGGGTCAGGTAGCCGACCGACCCGTGCGCCGGCACTTCGGGCAGGCAATCGTGCTCGAGCAATGCGACGAGCTGCTCGACGACGTCGACCCGCACGCCCGAATACCCGTGCACGTAATTGTTGATCGCCGCCGCGATGATCGCGCGCGTTTCCGCCGCGCCGAGCGGCACGCCGACGCCCACCGCGTGGCTCATCAGGATATTGCGCGACAGCTCGCTCTGCTGGGCCGGCGATACGATCACGTTGCACAGCGCGCCGACCCCCGTGTTGACGCCGTACGCGCGAATGCCGCGCGCGACGATTTCGTCGACGAGTTTGCGAGCGGCGACGACGCGCGCGCGGGCGTCGTCGGTCAATGCCAGCGGCGCGCCTGCCGCCACCGCCGCAACCTGGCGCCAGTCGAGCGGCCGTGCCGCGCGGAATACGGTCATGACGGCCTCAGTTGGTGGTGCGGTCGTGGTGGCTCGACACGAATTGCCGGAAGCGCTCGGAGGTCTGGCCGCCGAAGACCGCGTCGGGCGTCCCGTCCGTGTCGACCTCGCCCTGATGCAGGAACATCACGCGATTCGACACGTGCCGCGCAAAACCCATTTCATGCGTGACGACCAGCATCGTGCGGCCCTCTTCCGCGAGCGAGCGCATCACGCGCAGCACCTCGCCGACCAGCTCGGGGTCGAGTGCCGACGTCGGTTCGTCGAACAGCATTACTTTCGGATGCATCGCGAGCGCGCGGGCGATCGCGACGCGCTGCTGCTGCCCGCCCGACAGGTGGGCAGGATAGTAGCCGCGCTTGTCCGCGAGGCCGACGCGCGCCAGCAGCGCCTCGGCCTCCTCGACCGCTTCGGCGCGGCTGCGCTTTTGCACGCGCAGCGGCCCTTCGACGAGGTTGTCGAGCACCGTCATGTGCGACCACAGGTTGAAGTTCTGGAACACCATGCCGAGCTGCGAACGGATCCGGTCGACCTGGCGGCGGTCGCTCGGGTGCAGCTTGCCGTCGCGCGCGCGCTTCATCGCCAGTTCCTCGCCCGCGAGCGCGACGGAGCCGTCGTCGGGGGTCTCGAGCAGGTTCAGGCAGCGCAGGAACGTGCTCTTGCCCGATCCGCTCGCGCCGAGGATCGAGATGACGTCGCCCTCATGCGCGTCGAGCGAAATGCCCTTCAGCACATGATGATCGCCGAACGACTTGTGGATGTTCTTGACCGACAGCGCAACGGGAGCAGCGGTGTTCATCGAATTCTCCAGGAAGGAATGGCGCGCTCAGGAGGCGACGCGCCGGGCATTGCGGGCCGACGCGGGCGCACTGGACGGCTTCGGCGCACGCAGGTGCGCCGAGAGCCGCCATTCGAGCGCGCCGAGCAGGCGCACGACGATGAAGTTCAGGCCCAGATAGATGACGGCGGCGCAAACGAACACTTCGGTCGTCCGATAGGTTTGCTGAATGATCTGCTGCGCGACGCCCGTCACCTCCCACACGGTGACGAGGCTCGCGAGCGCGGTCGACTTGACGAGCAGCACGGCCTCGGTCGAATACGCGGGCAGGCACTGGCGCAGCGCGATCGGGCCGATCACGCGCCGCAACAGCGCGAAACCGGACAGACCGATCGAGTAACCGGCTTCGATCTGCCCGACCGGCACGGCCATCAGCCCGCCGCGCAGGATCTCGGCCGTGTAGCCGGCCGTGCACAGCGCGAGCGACAGGACCGCGCAGACATAAGGTTCGCGCAGCAGCGGCCACATGAAGCTCTCGCGGATCACGCCGAACTGGCCGAGCCCGTAATACACGAGAAACATCTGGATCAGCAGCGGCGAGCCGCGAAACACCAGGATGTACGCGCGCGCAAAACGGTTCGGCAGCCAGTGCGGCGACACGCGCATCGTGACGATCACGAGCGACAGCAGGCCGCCGAGCACGAGCGACGCGAAGAACAGCCCGAGCGTGGTCGGCACGGCCGCGAGCAGCTGGCGCAGCGTATCGAGGAGAAAGCCGAAATCGATGGACATGCGCGTTCTCCGTCAGTTGCGCGCGAAATTGCGGCGGAACGACCGGCCGACGATCGCTTCCGCCCGGTTGAACACGCGGTTCGACAAGCCCGTCATCAGCAGGTACAGCGCACCGCCCGCGACGAAGAACACGAAGTACTGGTGGGTCGAATTGGCGGCGATCTGGCTCGTGCGCAGCAGCTCGGCCAGGCCGGTGACCGAGATCAGCGCCGAGTCCTTCAGGCTCAATTGCCATACGTTGCCGATACCGGGCAGCGCGAAGCGCAGCACCTGCGGAACCAGGATGCGGCGCAGCACCATGCTGCGGGGCATGCCGATCGAGCGTGCCGCCTCGAGCTCACCCTTCGACACTGCGAGCACCGCCGCGCGATAGACCTCCGCCTGGTAGGCGCCCGAAATCATCCCGACCGCGAGCGCGCCGATCACGAACGGCGGCACGCCGATGAATCCTTCCGCGCCGAACCACTGGCCGACGGCCGTGACGAGCGTCGAGCCGCCGAAGTAGAACAGATAGATGACGAGCAGTTCGGGCACGCCGCGAAATACCGTCGTGTACAGGTCGCCGAGCAGCCGGGCGCTGCGGTAGCGCGACAGCTTGGCCGCCGCGATCGCCGCGCCGATCACCGCGCCGACCGCGAGCGCGGCGAGCGTCAGCGCCACCGTCATCAGCGCGGCGAGCAGCAGCACGCCGCCCCAGCCTTCGGTTCCGAAGCCGAGCATTTCAATAATCGCCATGCGTGCCTCCCGGCAAGCGTTGAGTGAATCGGCAGGATGCCGGCCGCCGCGCGTGTCGCTTACGCGGCGGCGGCCCAATGCGCGCTTACGGCGTGACGTCGGTCTTGAACCACTTGTCGGCGAGCTTCTTCACCGTGCCGTCCGCGAGCGCCGCGCCGATCGCCGTATCGAACTTCGTCTTCAGGTCGGCATCCTGCTTGCGGAACGCAAGCCCTTCGCCCGGCCCCCAGATCGGCCCGCCGAGCTTCGGGCCCGCGAGCACGATCGACGCGTTGTCCTTCTTCGCGTTGTTCGCCGCGTAGTACGTGACGTCGTCGAACGATGCGTCGATGCGCCCGGCGACGAGGTCGAGATCGCGCTCGGGGGAGGTCTTGTACACGCGAATCGACGCGATGTCCTTGAAGCTGTCGTTGATGAATTTCGTGTAGACGGTGCCCGACTGGATGCCGATCGTCTTGCCCTTCAGCTGCTTGCGCAGCGCGTCGACGGTGGGCTTGTCCGCGTTGGCGTCGCCCGTCAGCTTGACGATCGGCGCGCCGGGCGCGGCCTTCGGCAGGATCTTGGTGTCGGTGACGGCGAACGTCGCGGGCGTCGCCGCGTACGGACGCGAGAACAGCAGGATCTTTTCGCGGTCCGGCGTGATGGAAATCGCATCCATCAGGATATCGAACTTGCCGGCCTGCAGGCCGGGGATCATCCCGTCCCAGTCCTGCGCGACCATATTGCACTGCACCTTGATCCGTTCGCACACGTTGGCGAGCAGCTCCGGTTCGAAACCGCCCAGCTTGCCGCCGGGCAGCGTGAGGTTCCAGGGTGCGTAGCCGCCTTCGAGCGCGACCGTCACCGTTTTCCATTCCTTGGCCTGCACGGGAGCCGCGAGCGTTGCCGCCGCGGCCGCGATGATGCCGATCGTCCTGAGTGCCCAGTTGATGCGCTTGCCGTTCACGAGATTTCTCCTTGCGTTGAAGTTCGCCATCCCTTCGGTGCAGCAAGCCGCCTCAGGAATTTGTCTATACAAGCATGCAAGAAGAAAAACGGCGATACAAGCGATGATCAAAAAAAACCGGGGAAACGCGGGAAATCCCCTAATTTCAAGGCTTTCACGTGCCCCATCGAAGAGAATTCGGGCACGGGTTTGGTGCAGTTCGTGCAGATCAATCGCAAGGATGACTAGACAAATTCCGGATTCGATCGGCATCGCGGCTGCCGCGCGACGAGCCATTTCCGTCGATCCGATTCGCCATGCGCGCGCGATTGAAAGCAGCGGGTCGCCGGGGCTGACGTCACGCGTCGAATGTGCGCCAACGCTCACCCCGTGTATCAACACGGCTTCGATCCGGTGCCGCTCGTTGTCGGGTTGTGTGCAAGCCGATGCGGAGCGGTCCGGGTTACCGAAGGTGAAAGCCTGAACCGGCCCGACTGCAAATCCTTCGATCGCTCGATCGGCTTGCGCTTGCCGATCGATCCGGCACGGACGACATCGCGTACCGGACGGCACATCCGTGAACAGGCTTCCGGAAAACCTCGGCAGCGGGCATTTCAATCCCGGTATTTCGTCACATTCGCCCGTGAATGGGCAGCTTCACGTCCTCCCGTTCGGCATGGGCGCACCCGCGTTGCCGTCACGATGGTCCGGGGCCGATGCGGACCGGCATTGCGCCCCATCAGGCGCGCGCGTCGGGTTCAGTTCACGCAGCACGCTGGCGCGGCTGCCGTCGTCATTCGGCAATTGGGGCTGCCCGCGCGCGAACGCGGGCGCGACCGCCGCCGCGAGCAGCGCGGCGATCGCCAGTCGGGAAAAGCTTTTCATCGCCCGACTCCCCGCTTACTGCGCGCTGGCGGCCGGTACGGACACCGACGCGGTCGCCGTGCTCTGCTCGCCATGCGCGATCGCATAGAGCTCGCGATTGCGCGCGATCGTCTGGGTGCTCGGCGGATAGTCCCAGTTCGACGTCGGCACGGTGCCATCACGCTGCGCCTGAACGAGATCGGCGATCACGTCGGCGCGGGTCGGACCCGATGACGACGTCTGTGCGAAAGCGGCCATCGGCGTGCCGATGGCGAGGGCGAGCAGCGCGGCAGCTGCGATCAATCTGCGATTCATGATGAAACTCCCCAGAATGGTTCGATGAGGACGCATCGTCGATGCGCCGCCGGCGGAACCGCGGATGCGATTCGCCGCCTGACGCTTTCATTCTGGTGATCGCGACCGGCACGACGCTGACGCCCGGATGACAATCCTGAAATCCGCCGCATCGCGCGCAGGTTCACGACGACGGTAATCGACCTGCGCTGGCTGGCCGATCGGCGGCGGTACCCGAACGCGCGCCAATGCGAAACCGGCACCCGCCCACAGGCGGCCAGTCCTTCGTCACGCCGTCCGCCCGGGCGCGGCCGGCCAACGTCGGCGTGCTGGCCGAGTTCTTCGTCGCGAAGCTGACCGCGACCGGGTGGCGCGCCGGCAGCGGGGCCGCCCGACGATCAGCCGGCCGAGCGGGACGATCGACTGCCGCAGCCGGTCGGCGGGCAGGCTCGCGAGCGCAGCGCGAGACGCGGCAGGCACCGGGTCCACGAAATTGACGTCCGGACGGAAGCACGGCGGCACGATTGCATCGAGGAGCGGTGGCACGATGCTGCCGGCCGCGCAGGCGCGCTTCGAGAATGCGGCGCCCGCGCGCCGCCCGTTCGACCATGGCGCGTTCTTCGCGACCGGCATCTTCGTGATGGCGTTGACGGCGATCGGCCTCGACTCGACGACCACCGCGATCGCGTCGCTGCGCGAACGCAATACGTTCAAGCTGTACGTGTGCGTACCCGTCTCGCGCGGATGGCGATGATCGCGCTGCAGGCGCTCGTGCTCGTGACGGCCGCGCGCAGTCGCTCGCGGCCGCCGAACTCGTGTGCAACGTCACCGACTACCCGCTGCCGTTCTTCAGCGATCTGACGATCCCGATGCACGACGCGTCGCCACGCTGTTCCGACGAAGGAAAGACACCAATGACATCGAGCAATCCCATAACCGGCTACCTGCTGCACGCAAGCAACCCCCTGCCCGCGATCGTGCTCCTGTTCCACGGCCGGCTGCGCCCCGAACAGCCGGACCTGCTCGGGACGCACGCGTTCCTGATCGGCGACATGCTCGCGCTCGTGCACGGCGCCTGGCTGATCCGTCGCGCGAAACGCAACAGCATCGCGATCGGCATCGACCTGTTCTTCGCGATCGGTGCGGTGCTGGCGCTGGTGTCGCCGGCAGGTAGCCGTCTGTGGGGCGACTGTGGAGCGAGGAACTCGGGCTGGCCGCGACGCCCGTCCGCGTGCTGGTGGTCGGCATCATGCGTACCGCGTGGCCGGACGGCGGTTTCGTCGACGGCACGTTCGTCGACCATGCGCGTGCACGCTCGCTGTCGCTCGTGCTGCTCGCCGTCACGGCCGTCGCGCTCGCGGTGTCGATCACGATGCGGCACAGCCCGCTGTGGGGCGGCGTCGGGCCGGTCAATATCGCGTACGCGCAGCGGCAGCTTGCCGCCGCCGTCCGGCACGCCGTCGACCCGCCGGGCCTGATCGGACGGGTCCGCTACTGACACGCCGGTTCGCGGCGCCACGGAGAAATGTCGCATGACGTTTCGACAGCCGCCCGGCCCGGGCACCGCGTCCGAACCGGACGCCGATCCCCGGCTTGCCGGCATCCGGGCCACGCTGTCCGATTCGAGGGCGGTCGTGAACGTGCGCGGCGTGGCTGACGTGATCACGCAGCCGCCGCGCGATCGCGCGCGTCAGAACACCGCGTGCCCGCTGATCAGGCTCGGCAGCCAGGTCGAGAAAAACGGCATGTACGTGACGATGTTGATCGCACTGAAGATCGCGAGGTAGTACGGCCACGCCATCTTCGTGGTCTCGCCGATCGACACGTTGCCGATCGCGCAGCCGACGAACTGCACCGACCCGATCGGCGGATGCACGAGGCCGAGCGAGCAGTTCAGCAGCAGCATGATCCCGAACTGCACCGGCCCGACGCCGCACGCCATCGCGATCGGCAGGAACAGCGGCGTCGTGATCAGGATGTGCGCGGCCATGTCGACGAACGTGCCGAGAAACACCTGGATGATGTTGATGTACAGCAGCATCAGCCACGGCGCGGCGGTCGACTGCTTCAGCAGCCCTTCGATCGCATCCGGAATCTCCAGGTACGACATCTGGAAGCGCAGCATGTTGGACACCGCGATCAGCAGCAGCACGACACCCGTCGTGCGCGCCGCATGCGACAGCGCGCGGCGCAGCTTCGCGGCCGTCAGCGTGCGGTAGACGAGCGCGGTCAGCACGAGCGAATACACGACGGCGATCGCGGCCGCTTCGGTCGCGGTGGCGATGCCCTTCGCGACGCACACGAGGATGATCGCGATCACCATCAGCCCGGGCACCGCGCCGACGAAGCTGCGCAGCACCGCATACCAGCCGGGAAATGCGGGCAGCGCGGACGAGCCGTCCTCGCGGCGCGGGTAGCCGTGACGCACGGCCTGCCAGTACGCGGCGGCGAGCACGAAGCCCATCACCCACAGCACCGGCAGCAGCCCCGAGAACAGCAGGTCGCCGATCGACACGCCGCTCACCGGCTGGCCGTGCAGCATGCCGGTGATGCCCTGCGCGGCGAACGCGTAGATGATCATGTTGGTCGACGTCGGCATCAGCGCGCCGGCGAGCGACGCGTGCGTCGTCACGTTGACCGCGTACGCGGCGCTGTAGCCTTCGCGCTTCATCAGCGGAATCACCACGCCGCCCATCGCGGACGTATCGGCGGTCGGCGAGCCCGACACGCCGCCGAACAGCGTGCACGCGACGACGTTCGCCATCCCGAGGCCGCCGCGGAAATGGCCGACGGTCGCCTGCGCGAAGCGCAGGATCCGGTCCGCGATGCCGCCGTGCAGCATCAGTTCGCCGGAGAAGATGAAGAACGGCACCGCGAGGAACGAGAACGCGTTCATCCCCGAGATCATCGCCTGCATCGCGGTCGCGATCGGCAGGCCTTCGACCATGTAGGTCAGCACGCAGGCTATCCCGAGCGCGAACGACACGGGCACGCCGAGGACGAGAAAAATCAGAAAACTGACGGACAGGATCGCGAGTTCCATGGCGTTATTGTCCCGACGAAGAACGACGAAGCGCGAGCAGGTGCTCGAGCGAGAAGAGGATGATCGCAACCGCCGCGGGCATCGCGATCAGGTAGCGCACGCCTTCGGGCAGCCCGATGATCGGGATGCGGTCGCCCATCGTCTCGGCGGCCATGCTGCCGCAGCCGACCATGATCATCACCGCGAACGCCATCAGGCTCAGGTGCTGGATCCCGATGACCACGTTGCGCGCCTTCGGCGACAGCCGGCGCACGAGCGAATCGAGGCCGATATGGCCGCCGTCGCGCACCTTCATCGCCGCGCCGAACATCGCGATCACGATCACGAGCAGCAGCGCGATCGGCTCGACGAAATCCGGCGCGTTCTCGAACACGTAGCGCATCACGACCGCGTAGAACACCAGCACCGTGAGCACCGCGAGGCACGCCGACGCGATCACGGCCAGCACGCGGAACAGCACGTCGTTCACGCAGCGCAGGAGTGGCACGGCATGCGGCCGCGCCGGCCCGGCGCCGTCCGGGGCCGAGGCCGACGAGCCGCCGGCCGCGGCGCCGTTCAGGGAAGTGCGACGCGTCACTTGGTGGCCTCGATCTCGTCGACGATCTGCTTCATCTGCGGCGTCTTTTCATACTTCGTCCACAGCGGCTGCATCGCCTTCACGAACGCCGCGCGGTCGATCTGCGCGGCCGGCAGGATCTTCGCGCCGCCCTTCGTCACCATCTGCTGCGCGGACGCCTCGCGCGCGGTCCACAGCTTCTGGTAGTACGGCACCGAATCGGCCGCCGCCTTCCGGATCGCCGCCTGCTCCTGCGGCGACAGCGTGTCCCAGATCTTCTTCGAGAACACCAGCACTTCCGGCGTCATCGCGTGCTGCGTCTCCGAGTAATCGGGCGCCACTTCGTAGTGCTTGGTTTCCTCGTACGACGGCAGGTTGTTTTCCGCCGCGTCGACGAGGCCCGTCTTCAGGCCCGTGTACACCTCGGCGAACGGCATCGGCGTCGGCGTGCCGCCCATCGCCTTGATCTCGTCGACCATCAGGTCGGACGGTTGCACGCGCACCTTCAGCCCCTTCATGTCGGCCGGCGTGCGCACCGGGCGCTTCGCGTAGATCGAGCGCGCGCCGCTCTCGTAGAACGTCAGCGCGATCATCCCCTTCGCGCTGAACGCATCGAGGATCTTCTGGCCGGCCGGGCCGTACATCGCCTTGCGGAAATGGTCGACATCGCGGAACAGGAACGGAAACGACGGGATCAGCGATTCCGGCACGATCTCGTTGAACGACGCGCCGTTCACCCGCGCCATGTCGATCGCGCCGATCCGCACCTGGTCGACCGTGTCCTTCTCCGAGCCCAGCGCGCTGTTGCCGAACACCTTGATCGAATCCTTCCCGCCCGTCGCCTTCGACAGCTCGTCGCCCATGAACTTCACGGCCATGTTGGTCGGGAAGTTGTCGCCGTGCACGTCCGCCGAGCGGAACACGCGCGCCTGCGCGGACATCGCGAAGCCGGCCATCAATGCGACGGCCAGGACGGTACGGGAGCCGGTGAATCGGTGCTTCATGGTGAGTCTCCTTGATGGTCGATCGTTGTTGTGCGGCGATCCGTCGGCAGGCACATGCGTCGGCGAGACGCTCCGCTGAACCGCAGAGTCATACGTCGTATGACGTGTCGAGCGAATGTACGTCGGTTAACCGTTTAACTCACTTGGTGCATACCCCTATGACCGTTACCATCAAGGGTTTTTGGCGTGAATCGGGGAATCGTTTCCTCTGTTTTTGCGCGTCTTTGGCGAAACGTTTTCCGTAAACGGAGCGGGATTCGGATCGGACAGGGTCGGGACGATTTCCTGACGGCTAATCGCCTTCTTTCGTAGTGCCCCGTCTTGTTATAGGATGACTGACCACGGTGCGACCACGTCGACGCACTTTGCCGACCAAGTCCGAGCGTGCTCGGCCGGCTTGCCGCCTTGCCCGCGACGGCAGCGGCACTCACCGCGTGCGGCGGCGGCGATTCGAGCGCCCGCCGCGCGCCAACCGGGCGTCAATGCCCGGCTGGCGAACACCCCGTCAACGTGATCGGGCTGTCGACTGCCTCGACCTCGCGCCTGCCGTCACGGCGAGCGCCTGAAATAATGCTGCGCCAGCGCGACCCAATAGCGGACGCCCGCCGGAATGATGTCGTCGTTGAAGTCGTATTTCGGGTGATGCAGCGACGGGGCATCCGTTCCGGCCGGCGCATTGCCGATCAGCACGTAAGCGCCGGGCCGCTCTTCCAGCATGAAGCCGAAGTCTTCGGACGTCATGTTCGGCGGCACGTCGCGCAACAGGCGGTCGTCGCCGAACGTGTCGCGAACGACCGTTTCGCACAGCGCCGTCTCGGCCGGCGTGTTGACGGTCGCCGGATAGTACTGGAAGAACTCGACGTCGACCTGCGCCCCATGCGCGGCGGCCAGCCCTTCGCATACGAGCCGGACGTCGCGCTGCAGCCGTTGCTGCAATTCGGACGACAGCGTGCGAATCGTCCCGCGCAGCTCCGCGCTGTCCGGAATGACGTTGTCCGTCGTGCCCGCCTGGAACATGCAGACGGAAATGACGGCCGGATCGACCGGATCCTTGTGCCGCGCGGCGATGGTCTGGCACTGCAGCACCATCGCGCACGCGAGCGGCACCGGATCGATGCCCAGGTGCGGTTGAGCCGCGTGCGCGCCCTTGCCGGTGACCGTGATCCGGAAACGGGAACCCGCGGCCATGATCGGGCCGGTGCGCATCCCGAAATGCCCGGCCGGCAGGCCGGGCCAGTTGTGCATGCCGAATACGGCTTCCGTCGGGTAGCGATCGAACAGCCCGTCGTCGATCATCTTGCGCGCGCCCGCGCCGCCCTCTTCCCCGGGCTGAAACACGAAATGCACGGCGCCCGGCAGCTGCGGCAAGTCCTTCAGGATGCGCGCGGCGCCGAGCAGCATGACGGTATGGCCGTCGTGCCCGCACGCATGCATGATTCCGTGCGTGCACGACGCATGCGCGAAGTCGTTCGCTTCGTGAATCGGCAATGCATCCAGATCCGCGCGCAGCACGATGCCGCGGCGCGGGTCCGCGCCGGGCAGGCTCGCGACGACGCCCGTGCCGCCGAGCCCGCGCGACACCGCGTAGCCGAGCGCCTCGAGCTCGCGGGCGACGACGTCGGCCGTCCGGTGTTCCTCGAATCGCAGTTCGGGGTGCGCATGCAGATCGCGGCGCAATGTCGCCCAGTGCGCGTGATGCAGGTCCAGCGACGTGTCGGGGATGACGATGTTTTCCAAGTCGGCACCTCTGCCAGGCAAACCGGTTCAAATCGGGACCGCCGCCGCATCGCGTGCGGCGACAGCTTCAGTCGTCGAATCCGAGGATCGACTTGATTTCCATGTATTCCTCCATCCCTTCGATCCCGTACTCGCGGCCGTTGCCCGACTGCTTGTATCCGCCGAACGGCGCCTGCGGATCCCACGCCGGGTAGTTCAGGTGCACCTGGCCGGCCCGGATGCGCGCGGCCACCGCGCGCGCCTGCGCCTTGTCGGTGCCCTGCACATGCGCGCCCAGCCCGTAGACCGTGTCGTTCGCAATGGCGATCGCCTCGTCCACGGTATCGTAGGGAAGAATCGCGAGCACCGGACCGAAGATCTCCTGCTGCGCGATCGTCATGTCGGTGCGGACGTCGGAGAAAATCGTCGGCCGCGCATAAAAGCCCTTGTCGAACCCTTCCGGCCGGCCGGGACCGCCGGCGATCAGCTTCGCCCGTTCGTCGAGGCCCGCGTCGATCATCTGCGCGACCCGGCCGAATTGCGCGCGATTGGCAAGCGGCCCGTGCGTCGTCGTCTCCGCGAACGGATCGCCGACCACCAGTTTCTGCGCGGCCGCGAGAGCCAGCGCCTCGACCGTGCCGAGCAGGTTGCGCGGCACGATCATGCGGGTCGGCGCGCTGCACGACTGACCCATGTTCCGGAACGCGGCGGCCACGCCGGGCGCAATGGCCCGCTGCAGGTCCGCATCCGGCAAGACGATGTTCGGCGACTTGCCGCCCAGCTCCTGCGCGACGCGCTTGACGGTCGGCGCCGCCGCCTGCGCCACCAGCACGCCGGCACGCGTCGAGCCGGTGATCGACACCATGTCGACTTCCGGGTGCGAAGACAGCGCGGCGCCCACCACCGCGCCGTCGCCGCTCACCAGGTTGAATACGCCCGCGGGCACGCCCGCATCGGCGATCACTTCCGCGAACAGCAGCGCGCTGAGCGGCGACAGCTCGCTGGGTTTCAGCACGACCGTACAGCCGGCCGCGAGCGCCGGGCCGACCTTCGCCGTGATCTGGTAGATCGGCCAGTTCCACGGCGTGATCAGCGCGCACACGCCGATCGGCTCGCGCACGATCGCGGTCGTTCCCCGCCGCGAGACGAACGGATAACGCGCGAGATTGTCGCGCGCGACGCGGATATGCTCGGCCGCGAGCGGCACGTGCGCGGCGCGCGCATAGCTGATCGGCGCGCCCATTTCCGTGGCCAGCGCCGCGGCGAACAGCTCCGCGCGCTCCAGCATCAACGCATGCACGCGATCGAGCAGCGCGGCGCGCGCCTGCGGCGACGTGGCCGCCCACGGTTCGAAGGCCCTGCGCGCGGCGCTGACGGCCCGGTCGGCGTCACGCGCGTTGCCGAGCGGGATCTCGCACAGTCCGTCTTCGGTGGACGGGCTGACGACCACGAACCGGTCGCCGCCGTCGGGCACGACCCAGTCGCCGTCGATGAAGAGGCGATCGAGCCTTCCGTTTTGCATCAGGTGAACAACAGGAGAATTCATTGCAGCGTGTCCTTGAGTCGATACCAGGCACCGACGAACGGCAGGAACCAGGGTTTGCCGAAGTGCCCGGGAATGGCCGGCCAGTCGAAGTCTTTCCAGGGGTTGAGATCCGCGCGCCCGTCCATGATCTCCGCCATCAGCGTGCCCATCAGCGTGGCCATGTGCGTGCCGTGGCCGCTATAGCCCATCGCGTAGTACACGCCGTCGCGCTCGCCCGCGCGCGGTAGTCGGTTGGCGGTCATGTCGACCATCCCGCCCCAACAGTAGTCGATGCGTACGCCGGCCAGTTCGGGAAACACGGCGGCCAGCTGCCGCCGCAGGATCGCCCCGCTCTTTTCGTCCGAACGCGGGTTCGACGCGGCGAACCGCGCGCGACCGCCGAACAGCATCCGGTTGTCGGGCGTGACGCGAAAGAAATTGACGAAGTTCTTCGTGTCGGTGACCATCCGGCGCGTCGGCAACAGCCGGTCGAGCAGGTCGTCCGGCAACGGCTCGGTGACGATGATGAACGCACCGACCGGCACGATCCTGCGGCGAATCCAGCCGAACGGGCCGACCTGCGAAATGCCGCTCGCGAGCAGCACCTGGCGCGCACGGATCTCGCCGAGCGGCGTACGCGCCGCGTAAGCGCCGCCCGCTTGCCGCTTCAGCCCGAGCACCGGCGCATGCTCGAGGACGTGCGCGCCGCGCGCTTGCGCGGCGCGTGCCAGGCCGCGCACGTAACGGCCGACGTGCATCCCGGCACTCTTGCCGAACAGCAGGCCGCCGTGATAACGGTCCGAGCCGATCTCGTCACGCAGCTCGGCTTTCGTCACCATGCGCGTGTCGGGATCCACGCTCGCCGCGAGCAGTGCCTGACTTCGCGCGAGCTTGTCGTAATGCTCAGGTTTCGCCGCGAGCTTGAGCTTGCCGCGGCGCACGAAATCGCAATCGATCGACTCCTCCCTGACCAGCCGCTCGACCGTGTCGACGCCTGCGTCGAACGCGCGATAGAGCCGATTGGCCAGTTCCGTGCCGATGCGCTGCGACAGCGCCGCGTAATCCTGCGCGAAGCCGTTGTTGCACATACCGCCGTTGCGTCCCGATGCCGCCTGCCCGACGGTGCCCGCCTCGCAGACGATCACGCGCGCCCCTTTCCTGGCCAGCGCCAGTGCGGCCGCCGAGCCGGTGATCCCGCCGCCCACCACCAGCACGTCGCAACTGCCGTCGCGCAACGCCGGCGAGTTGCTCGCAAATGGCTCTGACGTCTCGAGCCAGTAGGAACCGAAACGCATCCGTCACTCCCAGGTGGCCGCGCCGGACGGTCAGGCCGGCGAAGGTTCGCCGCGCCGGTCCGGCCGCTCGCGTGCGAGCGTCGCGGCCTTGCATCAGAAATCGGCGACCTTGCCCCATGCGGAATCGCTGAACCGGGCCGGCTGGTACGGCACCGGATCGACCAGCGGCGGCGCGCCCGTCGCAAGATCCGCGATCAGGTGCCCGGCGCCCGGCCCGATCCCGAAGCCGTGGCCGGAAAAGCCCGCCGCGAGGATCAGCCCCGGCACGCCCGGCACTTCGCCGATGCCCGGCACGCCGTCCGGCGTGCTGTCGACGAACCCGGCCCACGCGTGCGTGATCTTCGCGTCGCGAAGTTCGGGCATCAGTTCGACGGCGCGGCGGTAGGTTTCGTGGACCGTCGACATGTCCGGCTTCGGATCCAGGATGCGGACCGCCTCCATCGGCGTCGGCGCATCGAGGCGCCAGCGCTTCAGCGTTTCATGACCGCCGCGCAGCCCTTCGAGCCCGCCCGGCAGCAGATTGCGCCAGCGCTTCGCGAACATCGGCACGAATTGCGGCGCGAATCGCAGGAACTGCGGCGTCAGGTCCACCCGAGCGCGGCCGCTGATCGCCAGCGCGTAACGGCCGTCGCTGCGGCGCGTCACGGACACGCCGGACGTGTACATCGCATCCGGCAGCGGATGCTCGACCGGCGACACGCTCAGGATCGACTGACGGATCGACGCCTGCGGAAAACGGATGCCGAGCTGGCGGCAGAACGACGACGCCCAGGCGCCGCCCGCGAGCACGACGGTCTTGGTCTTGATCACGCCGGACTCCGTGACGACGGCGCTCACGCGTCCGCCCTCGCGTTCGATGCCGCGCGCCGCGCAGTACTGGTGGACACTGCCGCCGAGCTTCATCAGCGCTGCGGCGACGGCCGGCGCGGCCTTTTCCGGGTCGGCCGTGCCGTCGGTCGGCGAAAACACGCCGCCTTTCCACGGCCGCCCGGTCGCGTGCCCGCGCTCGGTGGCCTGCTTGCCGTCGAGCATGTACGTCGCCACGCCCGCCGTCTTCGCGAACTCGCCCCAGCTGGCCCAGCGGGCCAGCTCGGCCTCGTCATTGCTCAGGTACAACAGGCCGCAGCGATGAAAGCCCGTGTCCTCGCCCGATTCGATCGCGAATCGTTCCCACAGGTCGATGCTCTTGCTTGCCATCGGCAACTCGCGCGCATCGCGGTTCTGCTGCCGGCACCAGCCCCAGTTGCGGCTCGACTGCTCGGCGCCGATGCGCCCCTTCTCGACGAGCGCGACCGATACGCCGCGCCGGGCCAGATAGTAGGCGGTGAAGACGCCGATGATGCCGCCGCCGATCACGACGACATCGGCCGAAGCCGGCAGCGTGGCCGGGGTTTCGATATGGCGTAGCGGAGGAGTCATGCTCAGGCTCGCTCGGTGGATGCGTTGACGGTCTGCACGACGTAGAACTTCGCCACGCGTTCGCTGCTTTCCCACCCGATCGGCGTGCCTTGCGGCACGAACAGCGCATCGCCGGCGCCGAGCGTCAGCACGCTGCCGTCCGGCGCGGCGAACCGTACGTCGCCGTCCAGCAGGAACATGAATTCGTTCACGCGATGCGGCCGGACGATCCGGTGATAGGGCGTCGAATCCCATGTGCCCGCGCAGTACGCGGCGCCGTCGTCGACGAACACGTTGTCGCTGCGGCACTGCGGCGCCGGGCCGAGCAGCACCTCCGCCGGCAGCGTGGCCGACGGCTTGAAGTCGGCATCGGCTCGCAGCGCGAACACGCCGCGCCGGGTCGGTGCCGCGCACGCGGCGGCGCAGAACGTGAACAGCACGCGCGATGCCGCGGTCACGCGCAGCGCCGTGCCGCCGCCGATCACGGCCCCGTCTCCCGGGCCCAGCACCAGCGGCGCGGCGCCGGCCGCTTCGAGCGTCAGCTCGCCCTCGATGATCGCGATGGTTTCGATGTGCGGAAAGCTCGCCACGTCGAGTTCGCCGGCGAACGCGACACGTCCGGCGGCCATCGCGTCGGGACCTTCCCACGCGATCTCCCGGGCTTGCGCGAAAGGATCGTTCGCGCCGAACGCCTGCTGGCGAAATACGGTTGACGAAGGCGCGCCATCGGCGCGGTGCAACACGAAAACTGCGGTCATATCTGCTCCTGTGCGGCGCGCGGCGGTGCGGTTGAACACTGCCGCGCGATATCGGAAATCGTCGTTCGCCGGCTCTGCCGCCGGACCTCCCCGGCATGCGAACCGTGCGTGTGTGCGCCTACGCCGCGTGACACGACGCTTCGCGGCGCTCGGCATGCCTGCGCGTCGAAGACGTGCGCGCCGTCGCACCGCCTGCCCGCGCGACCACGTAATCGCGCGGCGTGATCCCGAGCACCCGCCGGAAATGCCGGCACAGATGGCTCTGATCGAAGAAACCGACGTCGGTCGCGACGACCGACGGCGCGAGACCGGCGCGCAACAGGTCCTGCGCACGGCGTACCCGCACCAGGCACAGATACCGGTGCGGCGACAAGCCGGTTTCGCTGCGAAAGCGCGCGGTGAAACGCGACACGCTCAATCCGGCCACCGCCGCGAGCGTGTCGAGGTTCAGCGGCTGCGCGAACGATGCATCGATCGCGCGCAGCACGTCGCCGATCGCCGGCGAGACGGGCCGCGCGACACGAGACGAGCCAACGAGTTGCACTGTCATGTCGTATCCTCCCGGGCGCTCGCTTCAGTGCAGGAAATCCTGCATCCGGTAATACGCGCCGACGAGCGGCAGGAACCACGCGTGCCCGAAATGGCCCGGTATCGCCGGCCATTCGAGCTCGCGCCACGGGTTCGACGCGGCTGCGCCATACAGCACGTCGGCCATCACGCGGCCCATGTGCACCGACATCTGCACGCCGTGGCCGCTGTAGCCCATCGAGTAATAGAGCCCGTCGTGCTGGCCCGCGCGCGGCAGCCGGTCGGCGGTGATGTCGACGAGGCCGCCCCAGCAGTAGTCGAGCCGCACGTCGGCCAGTTCCGGAAAGTAGCCGGCCATGCCGGCGCGCAGGACGTCGCCGCTTTTCGTATCCGAGCGCGGGCTCGACATCGCGAAACGCGCGCGGCCGCCGAACAGCAGCCGGTTGTCGGGCGTCACGCGGAAGTAGTTGCCGATCTGGCGCGACGTCACGTACGCGCGGCGATGCGGGAACAGCCGGTTCAGTTGCGCGTCGGCCAGCGGCTCGGTGACGACGATGAAGCTGCCGACCGGCGCGATGCGCCGCCGGAACCACGCGAACGGGCCGTGCTGCGATGCGCCGGTCGCGACCAGCACGCGATCGGCGACGATCGTGCCGCGGGTGCTGGTGATCGAGTGACGCTCGCCGTCGAGCCGGTCGAGCTGCGTGACGGCCGCCTGCTCGTACACGCGTGCGCCGGCACGCACGGCCGCTTGCGCGAGGCCGACGCCGAACTTGCCCATGTGCATCTGCGCGCCGTTGCGCTGCAGGAGCCCGCCGTAGAAACCGTCGGATGCGATTTCATCGCGGATCCGCGACGGCTCGATCAGCTCGATGTCGGGATCGACGTCGCGGCGCAACGCATCGAAGGTCTTTTCGAGCCCGGCGAAGTGCTGCGGCTTCGCGGCGAGCTTCAGCTTGCCCGCGCGCCGGAAATCGCAATCGATCGCCTGTTCGGTCACGATCGTCTCGACGCTCTTCACCGCGCTTTCGTACGCGAGATAAAACTGCTTCGCCTGCGTGGCGCCAATGCGCGCGGCCAGCGACGCGTAGTCCTGCGCGACGCCCGTATTGCACTGGCCGCCGTTGCGGCCGGACGCCTCGCCGGCCACCTGCGCGGCTTCGAGCACGACCACCGACACGCCGCGCTGCGCGAGCGCGAGCGCCGCCGACAAGCCGGTGAAACCGCCGCCGATCACGACGACGTCGGCCCGCCCTTCGACGGGACCAACGCTTCCGGCACGAAACGCGGGGCGGGTATCCAGCCAGTACGATTCCAGTTTCATTGGATCCTTCTTGTGCATGCCGGCAATGTCGATCGGCGAACGTTCAATGAGAATCATTTAATCACCGTCAAAAACCGCAGTTGCCGCGTATTCGCGCGCGGCACGCGTGCAAATTGCCGTTTTGCGCGACCGCCGCAGCAGACTATGCGGCGGGCCGTCCACCGCACCGCGCGATGAACGGTTCGCGCGCCTCGCACTACAGCTGTACCGGCGCGACGCCAGCGGAAATCGGCTCCGCCTGGAAGCGCGCGAGATCTTCCTCGCTGCGATGGCACAGCACCTGCGCGCCGTTCCCGAGCGTGCGCAGCGACGGGGCCGTGCGGTTGCACACGCCGTCCACACGCATCGCGCAGCGCGACAGGAACGGACACAGCTCGGCCTCGTTCTCGCGCTCGCCGATCGGCACCAGCGGCCGGTGGCAACGCTCGGCCGCATCGTCGAGCCAGCCCGCGCGCAACTCCGGCGCGGACGACACCAGCAAGTGCGAATACGGGTGATAAGGCGGCGCGCACAGCGCGTCGCGGCTGCCCGTCTCCACGCGGCGGCCCGCATACAGCACGACGATGTCGTCGCTGATCGCGCGCACCTTCGCGATGTCGTGCGTGATGAACACGTACGACACGCCGAGCTTCGCCTGCAGGTCGCGCAGCAGCTCGATGATCGCGGCGCCGACCACGGTGTCGAGCGCCGACGTGACCTCGTCGCACAGGATCAGGTCGGGCTCGGCCGCGAGCGCGCGCGCGAGGTTCACGCGCTGCTTCTGGCCGCCCGACAGCTCGCCGGTACGCCGCGAGGCCACCGCCGGCGGTAGCCGCACGAGTTCGAGCAGCTCCGCGACGCGCTGCCGCGCACGCGCGCCCTTGATGCCGTGATAGAACGCGAGCGGCCGTGCGAGCGTGCGCTCGACGGTATGCACCGGGTTGAGCGCGGTATCGGCGTTCTGGAACACGATCTGCACGCGGCGGTGCTGCTCCTTGGTGCGCTTGACGATATCGAGCGCGAGCGGCTCGCCGTCGAGCAGGATCTTGCCGCCCGTCGCCGGCACGAGGCCCGCGATCACCTTCGCGAGCGTGGTCTTGCCGGAGCCCGATTCGCCGATCACGCCGACCGTCTGGCCGCGCCCGATGCGCAGGTCGACTTCGTGCAGGATCACCTTCGCGGGCCACCCTTTGGCGGTACGGCCGCCGTAGCCGGCGATCGCGCCGCGCACGTCGAGCAGCGGCGTCGGCGCGGCCGGCTCCGGTGCTTGCCCCTGCGCGTCGCGTTCGGCATCGTTCGGCGTGACCGCCGCGATCAGGCTCTGCGTGTACGGGTGCGTCGGCGCATGCAGGATCTGTTCGGTGTCGCCCGCCTCGCGGATCACACCGTCGCTCAGCACGACGATCCGGTCGGCCATCTGCGCGACCACGGCCAGGTCGTGGGACACGTACACCGCGCTCATCCCGTAGCGCCGGATCACGCTCTTGAACGCCTGCAGCACGTCGATCTGCGTGGTCACGTCGAGCGCGGTGGTCGGCTCGTCTAGGATCACCAGCTCCGGATCCGTGATCAGCGCCATCGCGGCCATCAGCCGCTGCAGTTGACCGCCCGATACCTGGTGCGGATAGCGCTTGCCGATCGTCTCCGGCTCCGGCAGCGCGAGCGCGCGAAACAGCTCGATCGCCTTCGCCTGCGCGTCGCGCTTCGTCATCGTCTTGTGGATCAGCGCGCTCTCGATCACCTGGTCGAGAATCGTGCGCGACGGGTTGAACGCGGCGGCCGCGCTCTGCGCGATATACGCGACCTTGCGGCCGCGCAGCGCGGTCAGCGCCGCTGCGGAAAGCGTGCACACGTCGGTGCCGTCGAGCTTCACCGAGCCGCCGGCGATCCGGCATCCGGCGCGCGCATGGCCCATCAGCGACAGCGCGATCGTCGTCTTGCCGGAGCCCGATTCGCCGATCAGCGCGAGCACCTCGCCGCGCGCGATGTCGAAGTCGACACCGTGGACGATTGTCGTTTCCTCGCCGCCCGGCCGGCCGCCGACCACGCGCAGCCCGCGCACCTCGACGAGCGGGTTCGATTCGTGTCGCATCAGTGTCCTCCGGCGGCGCCGGCCGCGCCCTTGCGGCGGCCGCGATGCGGCAGGCCGTCGATCATCAGGTTGACGCCCACCGTCAGGATCGCGATCGCGACCGCGGGCACGATCGCGACGGCCGAGCCGTCGCCGAGGCTCGCGATGTTCTCGCGCACGAGCGAGCCGAGGTCCGCGTACGGCGGTTGCACGCCGAGCCCGAGAAAGCTCAGGCCGCTCAGCAGCAGCACGACGAACGTGAAGCGCAGCCCGGTGTCCGCCAGCATCGGGTGGATCATGTTCGGCAGCATCTCGACGCACGCGATGTACAGCGCGCTTTCGCCGCGTGCACGCGCGACCTGCACGAATTCCAGCGTGCTGATGTTGACGGCGAGCGCGCGCGCGATCCGGTACGAGCCGGGCATGTAGCTGACCGCGGCGGTAAGGACCAGCAGCGGCAACGACGAGCCGAACGCGGCGACGAACATCAGCGCGAACATCTTCGACGGAATCGACGTGAGCGCGTCGAGCAGCCGGCTCATCGTCTCGTCGACCGCGCGGCCCGACACGGTCGCGAGCAACCCGAGCGTCGTGCCGGTCACGGCGGCGAGCAGCACCGCGGCCAGCGCGAGCAGCACGGTCAGCCGCGCGCCGTACAGGATCCGGCTCAGCATGTCGCGGCCGAGGAAGTCGGAGCCGAACGGCAGCTTCGCGCTGAACGGCGCGAACACGTCCGGCGTGACGATCGCGCCGACGTCGTGCGGCGCGAGCAGCGGCGCGAACACGGCGATGAACAGCATCAGGCCGACCATCGCCAGACCGACGCGGCCGCCGGTCGTCAAGGCGATGCGCGCGGTGCGGCGCTTGCGCGGCTGGTCGGGGGCAGGCGCGGCCGGCGGCATGCTGCCCCGCCCCAGGGGCGGGTCGTCGGATGGCGGCAGCGGGCTGCTGCGTTGTACGGGTTCGATCGGTTGCATGGGCGGCATCTCGGAAGGAAGACGAAACACTCAGGTGCGCAGTCGCGGGTTCGACACGATCGAGCACAGGTCGGCGAACAGCACGAGCGTCAGGTAAGCGACGCAGAAGATCAGCGTGCACGCCTGGACCAACGGGAAATCGCGGTTGCTGACGGCGTCGACCATCAGGCTCGCGAGGCCCGGATAGTTGAAGATCGTCTCGACGACGATCACGCCGCCGAGCAGATACGACAGGCTCAGCGCGATTGCATTGGCGATCGGGCCGATCGCGTTCGGCAGCGCATGGCGCAGCACGACGCGCGCGGGGCTTGCGCCCTTCAACGTGGCCATCTCGACGTACGACGCGCTCAGTTGCTCGATCACCGCGGCGCGCGTCATGCGCGCCATCTGCGCGATCACGACCGCGCACAGCGTCAACACCGGCATCGCATACGCACGCAGGAAATCGTGCAGGCTCTCGATCGGGCCGCTGTACGACAGCGCGGACAGCCAGTGCAGCTTCACCGCGAACACGAGCACGGCGACCGTCGCGATCAGGAATTCCGGCGTCGCGACGAGCGACAGCGTGCCGAGGCTGATCACGCGGTCGACCACCGTCTCGCGCTTGACCGCCGCCAGGATGCCGAGCAGCAGCGCGATCGGCACCGACACGGCGGTCGTGATCGCCGCAAGCGCGAGCGACTTCGGCAGGCGGCCGCCGATCAGCTCCGACACCGGCATGTCGCCGGACAGCGACCGGCCGAAATCGCCGTGCAACAGCCCGGCGAGCCAGTGCACGTAACGGACGTGCGCCGGCATGTCGAGACCGAACTGCTGGCGCAGCGCGGCGACCGTCTCCGGCGTCGCCGACTGGCCGAGCGCGGCCTGCGCGGCGTCGCCCGGCAGCAGGTTCGTGATCGTGAAGATGATCGCGGACACGATCAGCAGCGTCAGCGCGGTGACCGCGATGCGCCGGCCGATCAGCCCGATGAGAATTCGGTTCATGGAGCAGCACTCCCGAAAAAACCGTGCGTGGCCGGCGCGGGGGCCCGCACCGGCCGCGCGACGGCGGCCAGCCACGACGTCACGCGTTCCACCACACGTTCTCGGCGAACATGAAGCCCATCATCCCGCCGGTCGGGATCGAGCCGAGGCCCGCGAGCCGCTTGTCGTATCCGTCGAGGAAGCTGATGAACGCCGGAATGCCGACCCGGCCCTGCTGCGCCACGATCACCTGCATGTCGCCGTACATCTGCTTGCGCTTCGCGTCGTCGGTTTCCGAACGCGCGGCGAGCAGCAACTGGTCGAACTTCGCGTTCTTCCAGCCCGATTCGTTCCACGGCGCATCCGACTTGAAGAACTGCGTGAACAGCACGTCGGCGCTCGAACGCGGGTTGATGTTGCCGAACGTGAGCGGGTGCTTCATCCAGTGGTTCGACCAGTAGCCGTCGGGCGACGCGCGGTTGACCTGCAGGTTCAGCCCGATCTTCTGGCCGGCCTGCTGCAGCAGCACGGCCATTTCGATCGACCCGTTCGCGTCGGACGTCGCATAGATCGGCGGCAGCGTGGTGCCGAGCGCGCCCGCCTTCTGGAGCAGGAATTTCGCCTTGTCCGGATCGTGCGCCCGCTGCGGCAGCGACGCGTTGAAGTAGCGATGCCCCGGCGGGATCGGCTGGTCGTTGCCGATCACCGAGTAGCCGCGGAACACCGCCGTGCGGATCTGCTCGCGATCGAACAGGTACTTCATCCCTTCGACGAAATCGGGATTCGAGACGATCGGGTTGTCGCTGCGCATGATCAGGTCGGTATAGAGGCCCGACTTGGTTTCCTTCAGCGCGTAGCCCGGCGTCGACGAGACCCGCTGCGTCGAGCGCGGATCGATCGCGTTGATCAGGTGCACGTCGCCCGACAGCAGCGCGTTCAGGCGCGCGGCGCTGTCGCCGATGCCGATCAGCTCGATCTCGTCGAGATACGGCCTGCCCGGCTTGAAGTAGCTGTCGTTTCGCACGCCGATGGTCGCCACGCCCGGCTTGAACGACTTCAGCTTGTACGGGCCGCAGCCGATACCGGTGCTGAAGTCGGTCGTGCCGTCCTTGACGATCACGAGCTGCGGCGTCGCGAGGATCACCGGCAGATCGGCGTTCGCGCTCACGAGCGTCAGCGTGACTTCGTCGGGGCCGGTCGCCTTCGCATCCGCGAACTGTTCGGCGAGCGGCTTGACCTTCGACGCGGTGGCCGGGTTCTTGTGGCGCATCAGCGAAAACACCACGTCGGCCGGGCCGACGGGCTTGCCGTCGTGGAACGTGACGCCCTTGCGCAGCTTGATGATCCACGTCTTCGCATCGGTCGTCTGCAGCGACTCGGCGAGGTTCATCTGCGGCGTGAGGCTCGCATCGAGCTGCGTGAGACCGCTGTAGAACATGAAGAAACGGGTGTAGTCCGCGCCCGTCGAGCCCTTGGCCGGATCGAGCGTATCGGCCGTCGAGCCGGCTTCGTTCGCGACCCGGATCTTGCCGCCGCGCTTCGGCGCGGGCGCGGCGAATGCCGACTGCGCATCCATCAGCAGCCCGCCGCCGCCGACGGCCATCATGCCGCTCGCCGCCATGACCCGCATCATGTCGCGGCGCGTGAAGCCGCCCTTGCCGTCATTGTCGATATCGTCGCTCATCCGAACTGCTCCTGACTGTGGGAAGTGGGTCCAAGGGTCCAGCGTGGTTGTTCAATCCCGCCGCGCCCGCTTGCTGGTGGCGGGCGCGACGTCGTACACATGCAGTTCATTTAAGCATCGCCAAAATGCGGTTTGTCGCGATTCGGGCGGCCCGCACGATACGAATCGACCGTTTTGAGCCGCCCGCGCAGCATGAATTGCTGCGTGCGCGCATGTGTCGTCGTGCGCCCGGCGGCGTGTCGCGGCGGCTGCCCGACCCGTGTCGATACAGGAAATCGTAAGGCCGCAGCCGCCGCAGATTGCGCCGACAAAATTGCCCGTTCGGCATCCGGCGCGCGTTTGACTCACGCAAACCGCACGTTTGTGTCGAATGTGTGTGCGCGTGCCCAAGACGGTCGAAACGAGCGGCGACGATGGGGATCGCGACGGGACGTCGCGCAGTAAAGTTCGGAAGAATGCCGCTCGATCGGAACGGCTTGGCGGGAAGACGGGAAGATGACGGGACTGCCCGGAAACCGGGCCCGTGCAGCCGTCAGGCGCCGCGGCCGCGAGCGGCGATGCATGCGTCACCGGGCATGTCGCCGCGCTCACCGGGCGCTCGCCGGCGCGGCGCCCAGGCGCCAGGATGATGCGCCCCCGCGAGCGGACGGCGCGAAGCCGTCACGCAGCGAGCCGGAATACCGATACGGCGGCCCGCAGGCGCGCCGCCTGCTCGTCCAGCGACGAGGCGGCGGCCGCTGCCTGCTCGACGAGCGCGGCGTTCTGCTGGGTGACTTCATCCATTTGCGCGACGGCCAGCCCGATTTGTTCGATGCCGGTGCTTTGCTCCGCCGATGCCGCGGAAATCTCGCCCATGATGTCCGCCACCCGGTCGATCGACCGGACGATCTCGGTCATGCGCTCGCCGGCCGTCTCGACGAGCCGGCTGCCGCTGCCGGCCCGCTCGACCGACGCGTCGATCAATCCCTTGATGTCCTTCGCGGCCGCCGCGCTGCGCTGCGCGAGCGAGCGGACTTCCGATGCGACGACGGCGAACCCCCGCCCCTCCTCGCCGGCCCGCGCGGCTTCCACCGCGGCGTTGAGCGCGAGAATGTTGGTCTGGAATGCGATGCTTTCGATGACGACGGTAATGTCGGCGATCCGCACCGATCCGTCCGAAATCTGCCGCATCGTTTCGACGACCGCGTGCACGGCGGCGCCGCCAAGCTCGGTCGCATCCTTGGCCTGGGCCACGAGCGCATTCGCCTGGCGCGCGTTGTCGGCGTTCTGTTTGACCGTGGACGTGATCTGCTCCATGCTCGCCGCCGTTTCCTGCAGCGACGCGGCCTGCTGCTCCGTGCGCTGCGACAGATCCAGGTTGCCTTGCGCGATCTCGCCGGTGCCGGTGGCGATCGAGTGGGTCGTGGTCTGGATCTCGGCGATGGTGTCGGTCAGCCGCGCCTTCATGTCGCCCAGCGCGACGAGCAGGCTGCCGGGCGCGGCATGCGCCGTATCGAACTGCACGTCCAGTTCGCCGGCGGCGATGCGGGCGGCGATCTGCGTCGCATGCGCGGGTTCCCCGCCCAGCGTGCGCCTGACGCTGCGCAGCACGCCCCATGCGATGGCCGCGAGCGCCGCGGCGATGACGAGCGCGACGGCGCCCAGCACCATCGCGAGCCGGGCAAACGCCGCGTTGATGTCGTCGTAGAAAAATCCCGTGCCGATCCACCAGTTCCAGTCCGGAATCGCGACCACGCCCTGCAGCTTCGGCTCCAGGTCCGCGTCGGGGCTGCGCTTGATCAGCACGTCGACGAGCGCGAAATGCGCCTGCGCCATCCCCGCGCGGTACGCCTCGCTGTCGGTCATGCCGCTGGTCGTGCGGTTGCCTTTCGCGCGCGTGCCGATGAATTTCGCGTTCGGGTGCACGAGGTTGACGCCGTCGGACGTCGTGACCCAGAAGTAGCTCTTCGAATTCGCGTTGAGCGCCGCCAGCGCGGCCTTGGCCTGCTGCTGCGCCTGCTCCTGCGTGAGCGTGCCGCTCGTCTGCATCGCGCGATACGAATCGACCAGATGCTCGGCCTTGGTCAGCAGAATGACGATCTCTTCGCGGCGGCTGTCGATCAGCGCGTCGCGCAGCGTGTGCAGCGACAACGCGGCCAGCAGGACGACGCCGAGCAGCGCCGCGGCGACGAGCATCAGCAGTTTGGTGGACAACTTCATGCGGGGGCCTCGAAATATTAACCGTTCGGTACATATATCGGCCCGGGCGGCCCCGCCTTGAACGACTCAATATCGGTAATTACCCTCATTTCGTGCGCTGACCGAACGCGCCGGGACGCGACGGCATCACGGCCGCGCCCCGGCGCTCGACGAATCGGCCGGCGCGGCCGGCTTACAGCCCGAGTTGCGTCGCGAGCTGACCGATGTCCGACACTTCGTAATAGTTGTAGAACGGCGTGCCCGGCTCGTGGCCGCGGTTCACGAATGCCTTGTGCTTGATGCCGAGATCCTCGGCCGTCATGAGGTCGTAGCGCAGGCTCGACGACACGTGCAGCACGTCCTCGGGCTTGCAGCCGAGCTTGTCGAACATGTATTCGAAGCCCTGCATCCGCGGCTTGTACGATTGCGCCTGCTGCGCGGTGAACACGGCGTGGAACGGCGCGCCCAGCTTGTCGACGTTGCTCATGATCTGCTCGTCCATCGCATTCGACAGGATCACCAGCTTGTACTTCGACGCCAGCCGCGACAGCCCGGCCGGCACGTCCGGATGCGGGCCCCACGTCGGCACCGCATGATAGAAAAGCTCGGCCTCGGCCTCGTCGAACTTCACGCCGAGCCGCGCGCAGGTGCGGCGGACCGCGTTGACGACGACGTCGCGGTACGGCTTCCACGCGCCGAGCACCTCGTCGAGCCGATAGGCGGCGAACGCGCGCACGAATGCCTCCATCGCGGCCGGCGACAGCCGGTCCGCATAGATTTCGCGCGCCGTCTCGGCCATCCGGAAATGGGTCAGCGTGCCGTAGCAGTCGAAGGTGATGTACTTCGGTTCAAACTGGATCATGGTGACGTCCTGTCGGTGTGAAGCCCCGGCAGGGCCGGGGACGGGCTGGATTTAACGAAATTGAATCAGGGCAAAAAGTCGTCCGCGCATCGTTCGGCGCCGCTCAAAACGCAGAATCGCCGCGTGTTGCCCGCCACATGCAGCACGATCTGCGGCACGATCGGGCGCGGCGCGGGCGGCGGGCGCCGATGGGCGCCGCGCTACCGCGGCGAGCCCGTCTGCCGATGCGGCCCTTCGGCAGGCGGCAGTGCCGCCGTGCCATTGATCGTAGTGGTATTCCACAGCACGCGTGGCCGGATTGACCCGTCTCGCCAGCACGATCCGGGCGTTCGTTCGCGCCGATCGAGCCGGTTTGCATCGAATTCGCGGGCGCGCCCGCCGCCGCCGGAAAACAGGCGAATCGTCCTATCCGCCCCGCGGCCTCGCTGGCACAGTGATGCGTCATTCCCACCCCTCCGGAGTCCGGCGTGTCCGACCTCAATCCTTCCAGCACGCTTACCTATCGCCCGTTCGCCGAAACCGACCTGCCCGCCGCGCACCGGCTGTCGGAAGCCGTCAAGTGGCCGCACCGGCTCGACGACTGGCGCTTCGTGTTCCAGCTCGGCGGCGGCTTCGTCGCCGAAGACGAAACCGGCGTCGTCGGCACCGCGCTCGGCTGGCGCTTCGGCGAATCGCACGCGTCGCTCGGCATGGTCATCGTGTCGCCCGAGCGCCAGGGCCGCGGCATCGGGCGCGAGTTGCTCGCCCGCCTGGTCGACAGCTTCGGCCCGCGGACCGTGTTCCTGCACGCGACGCCGGCCGGCGAGCCGCTGTACGCGAAATTCGGGTTCGAAGCGATCGGCACGATCGATCAACACCAGGGCGCCGCCTTCCAGCCGCCGCTGATATCGCTGCCGCCCGGCGAGCGCCTGCGGCCGATCGGCGCGAACGACGGCCCGCGCCTTGCCGCGCTCGCGTCGCGCGCCGCGGGCTATCAGCGCGACGAAGTGATCGGCGCGCTGCTCGACGTCGCGAACGGCATCGCGCTCGATCGCGACGGCGAGCTGCTCGGCTTCGCGCTGTTCCGCCGCTTCGGCCGCGGCCACGCGATCGGCCCGGTGGTCGCACCGGACGCGCAGCGCGCGCAGGCGCTGATCAGTCACTGGCTCGCCCTGCACGAGGGCATGTTCGTGCGGCTCGACGTGCCGGGCGACAGCGGGCTGTCCGACTGGCTGCAGGGGCTCGGGCTGCCGCGCGTCGATACCGTCGTCGCGATGGCGCGCGGCGCCGCGCCCGAGCGCGATCCGGCGCTGCGCGCGTACGCGATCGTGAACCAGGCACTCGGCTGAGCGGAACGAAGATGAGCTTCCTGTACAAGGCCGACCCGGTGCGCGGCGCGCAATGGGCACAGCGCTTCGCGCAGCGCGCACCCGATCTCGCGTTCCGGATCTGGCCGGACATCGGCGACCCGGAGGCGGTCCGCTATCTCGCCGCGTGGCAGCCGCCGGACGATCCGGCCGCGCTGCTCCCGAATCTCGAGGTCGTGTTCTCGGTCGGGGCCGGCATCGATCAGTTCGACCTGTCGCGCGTGCCGCCGCACATCCCCGTCGTGCGGATGATCGAGCCGGGCATCGTCGAGGGCATGGTCGAATACGTGACGCAGGCGGTGCTGACGATTCACCGCGACCTGTTCGACTACGCGGCGCAACAACGCGCGCAGGTGTGGCACGAGAAACCGGTGCGCGCCGCCGCGTCGACGCGGATCGGCGTCCTCGGGCTCGGCACGCTCGGCCAGGCGGTGCTCGACATGCTCCGGCGCTTCGGCTTCCCGTGCGCGGGCTGGAGCCGCACGCCGCGCACGCTCGACGGCATCGCGTGCTACGCCGGCGACGACGCGCTCGAACCGTTCCTCGCCCGCACCGACATCCTGATCTGCCTGCTGCCGCTGACCGACGGCACGCGCGGGCTGCTCGGCACACGCGTGTTCGATGCGCTGCCGACCGGCGCGTCGCTCGTGCAGGTCGGGCGCGGGCCGCAGCTCGATGCGGCCGCGCTGCTCGCCGCGCTCGACAGCGGCCGGCTCGACAGCGCGATCCTCGATGTAACCGACCCCGAACCGTTGCCGGCCGGTCATCCGTTCTGGGCGCATCCGCGCATCCGGATCACGCCGCACATCGCGAGCGCCACGCGGCCCGACACCGCCGTGGACGCCGTGCTCGCGAATCTCGCGCGCCATCGTGCAGGACAACCGATGATCGGCATCGTCGACCGCACACGCGGCTACTGACGCGCGCGTCCGGCACGGCGGGGCGCGCAGCAGAAAATGCCGAAGCGCCCCGTGCAAACGCCGCGCCCATACGTTTCGGGGCGCAAATTGAAAGCGCATGCGGATCGTTCGCCCGGTAGCATGAACTCACCGCTGACACCTGACGAGAGTCCTGCCCTGCCATGAACCACGCCGACCACGCTGCGCTGATCGAAGCCGATCGTCAGCATCTGATCCACCCCGTCGTCAACTATCGCGCACACGAGGCGCGCGGCGCCACCGTGCTCGAATCCGCGGACGGCGTGTTCCTGCGCGACGCCGACGGCCACACGCTGCTCGACGCGTTCTCGGGCCTGTGGTGCGTGAACGTCGGCTACGGCCGCGACAGCATCGTGAAAGCGGCCGCCGACCAGATGGCGAAGCTGCCCTACGCGACCGGCTATTTCCATTTCGGCTCGCAGCCGGCGATCGAGCTGGCCGAACGGCTCGCCGCGCTCGCGCCGCCGTCGCTGAACCACGTGTACTTCACGCTCGGCGGCTCGGATGCGGTCGACTCCGCGGTGCGCTTCATCACGCACTATTTCAACGCGACCGGCCGTCCGTCGAAAAAGCAGATGATCGCGCTCGAGCGCGGTTATCACGGCTCGTCGTCGATCGGCGCCGGCCTCACCGCGCTGCCGGCGTTCCACCGTCACTTCGACCTGCCGCGCGCGGACCAGCATCACATCCCGTCGCCCTACCCGTATCGCCATCCGCTCGGCGACGATCCGCAGGCGCTGATCGCCGCGTCGGTCGCCGCGCTCGAAGCGAAGGTCGCCGAACTCGGCGCGGACAACGTGGCCGCCTTCTTCTGCGAGCCCGTGCAGGGTTCCGGCGGCGTGATCGTGCCGCCGGCCGGCTGGCTGAAGGCGATGCGCGACGCCTGCCGTCGCCTCGGCATCCTGTTCGTCGCCGACGAGGTGATCACCGGCTTCGGCCGCACGGGGCCGCTGTTCGCGTGCGAGACCGAACAGGTCGATCCGGACCTGATGACCGTCGCGAAGGGACTGACCGCCGGTTATGCGCCGATGGGCGCGGTGCTGATGTCCGATGAAATCTATGAAGGGATCGCGGGCAGCCGCGCCGAATCGGCCGTGGTCGGCCACGGCCATACGTATTCCGCGCATCCGGTCAGCGCGGCGATCGGCCTCGAGGTGCTGAAGCTCTATCACGAAGGCGGGCTGCTCGCGAACGGCCAGGCGCTGGCACCGCGCTTCGCGGCGGGCCTCGACGCGCTGCGCGCGCATCCGCTCGTCGGCGATGCGCGTTCCATCGGCCTGCTCGGTGCGCTCGAACTGGTGACCGACAAGGCCCGCAAGACGCGCTTCGACCCGGCGCTGAACGTGCCCGACAAGATCGCGGCGGCCGCTTACGCGAACGGCGTGGTGTTCCGCGCGTTCGGCGACGGCGTGCTCGGCTTCGCGCCGGCGCTGAGCTTCACCGCGGGCGAGTTCGACCTGTTGTTCGAACGCGTGCGCAAGACGCTCGACGACGTGCTGGGCGATGCCGGCGTGCAGCGCGCGCTCGACGCCGCGCACGCGCAGCCGGCCTGACCGGTCAAGGGAAAGCCGGGCTTGTGGCGGCCCTCGTTCGACTCTAAAGTAACCGGACATTCCATTTTTTCGCCTCTCACGTGAACATGACGGACAGCAAGCTGGATCGCATCGACCTGCGCATCCTCTCCCAGTTGCAGAAGCGCGGCCGCATGACCAACGTCGAGCTGGCCGATGCGGTCGGGCTGTCGCCCAGTCCTTGCCTGATCCGCGTGAAGCGGCTCGAGAAGGCCGGCTACATCGGCGGCTACGGCGCGCACATCCAGCTCGAGAAACTCGGCGACGTGCAGGTCGTGTTCACCGAGGTCACGCTGGCCGACCACCGGCGCGAGGACTTCGACCGCTTCGTCGCGGCGATCCGCAACGTCGACGAGATCGTCGAGTGCCATCTCGCGAGCGGCGGCTACGACTACCTGCTGAAGTTCATCACGCGCAGCGTGAGCCATTACCAGACGATCGTCGAGGGGCTGCTCGAGCAGAACATCGGCATCGAAAAGTATTTCAGTTACGTGATCATCAAGTCGCCGTTCGTCAAACGGCACTATCCGCTCGAATCGCTGTTCGGCGACCGGCACTGACGCACGGTGCCCGCCTGCCTCGAACGCGGCAGCGTGCTGTCCGCGCGGGGTAGTCGCGCGCCCGCGCCGCCGCCGAACCGCTTCATCCAAGGACCTGTCATGCCGCTTACGCTGTCCCGAACCGAACTGCTGCGTACCGCCAACCTGATCGACGGTACCTGGCGCGATGCGCTCGACGGCGCACGCTTCGACGTCACCGATCCGGCGACGCTCGAGACCGTTGCCCACGCACCCGACAGCGGAGCCGCCGACGCGCGCGCCGCGACCGACGCGGCGGCACGCGCGCTGCCCGCATGGCGCGCGACGCCCGCTCGCGAACGCGCCGCGATCCTGCGCGCGTGGCACGCGGCGATCATCGCGCACACCGACGATCTCGCGAAGCTGATGTCGCGCGAACAGGGCAAGCCGCTCGCCGAAGCGCGCGGCGAAGTCGCCTACGGCGCGTCGTACGTGCTGTGGTTTGCCGAGGAAGCGACGCGCACGTACGGCGACCTGATTCCGCAGCAGCAGCGCGGCAAACGGCTGAGCGCGGTCAAGGAACCGATCGGCATCGTCGCCGCGATCACGCCGTGGAATTTCCCGCTCGCGATGATCGCGCGCAAGATCGCGCCCGCCCTCGCGGCCGGCTGCACGGTCGTCGCGAAGCCGGCGGAAGACACGCCGCTGACCGCGCTCGCGCTCGCCTTCCTCGCGCAGGAAGCCGGCGTGCCGCCCGGCGTGCTGAACCTGATCGCCGCCTCGCGCGAGCGCGGGGTCGCTGCCGTGGCCGATTGGCTCGCCGACGGCCGCGTGCGCAAGATCACGTTCACCGGATCGACGCCCGTCGGCAAGCTGCTCGCGCGCGAATCGGCGGCGACGCTGAAGAAGCTGTCGCTGGAGCTCGGCGGCAATGCGCCGTTCATCGTGTTCGACGATGCCGAGCTCGATAGCGCGGTCGACGGGCTGATGGCGTCCAAGTTCCGCAACGGCGGCCAGACCTGCGTGTCGCCGAATCGCGTGTATGTGCAGCGCGGCGTCTACGACGCGTTCGCCGCGAAGCTCGCGGCACGCGTCGCCGCGCTGAAGGTCGCGCCGGCGACCGACCCGGCCGCGCAGATCGGCCCGATGATCAACGCGCGCGCGGTCGACAAGATCGCCCGCCACGTCGGCGACGCTGTCGAACGCGGCGCGCGCGTGCTCGCCGGCGGCAAGCGTCTGGCCGAACTCGGCCCGAACTTCTACGCCCCGACGGTGCTCGCCGACGCGACCGCCGACATGCAACTGAACTGCGAGGAAACGTTCGGCCCGATCGCGGCGCTGTTCCGCTTCGATACCGAGGACGAGGCCGTCGGCGCGGCGAACGACACGCCGTTCGGGCTCGCCGCGTATTTCTACACGCAGGACGTGCGGCGCATCGCGCGCGTGTCGGCACGGCTCGAAACGGGCATCGTCGGCATCAACGAAGGCGCGCTCGCGAGCGAGGCCGCGCCGTTCGGCGGGGTGAAGGAATCGGGCTACGGCCGCGAAGGCTCGCGCTACGGCCTCGACGATTACCTGTCGATCAAGTACCTGTGCCAGGGCGGGCTCGAGTGAATCCGGCCGGACGCGCCGGCCTGCCGCGCACCGCAGGGTCGGGCCGGCCGTCACGCATCGTCACGTCTGCATGACCAGCGACGTCAGCTGCGCCGCGCGCGCCACGTCCGTCTTCGTGTAGATCGACTTGATCTGCGCGCGGACCGTACCGATCGACACGCCGCGCAGCGCCGCGCATTCCTGCGGCGAGCGCCCGTCGCAGCACAGCAGCACCGCGAGGTCGGCTTCGGCCGACGACAGCCCGTAGAACACGCGCAATCGCTGCGCGCGCGCCGACGGCGAGCGCAGGTCCGCGGCGGTCATCAATGCCGTCACGCCCGGCCGTTCGCGCGCGAGGTGCGACTGTTCGGGAACGGGGATCAACGCCAGCGGCAGCGGCTCGCCCGTCGTCCGCCGCAGCAGCAGCCCGCCGCGCGCGAACGCATGCCGCCATTGCGCGTCGTCGACGCATCCTTCCGGCGCGAAACGCCCGTTCACGACCCGCAGCGCCGGTTCGGCGGCGATCAGTTGATCGGCCGCACGGTTCGTGTAGCGCAGTTCGCGCCGCGCGCCGAGCAGGAACACCGGCACCGGAATCGCGTCGAGCGCCGATTCCGCGGCGGCCACGCGCGCTTCGAGTTCGCCGATGCGCGCCTGGATCCGCAGCGCGCGGCTGATGTGCGCGCCCATGATTTCGATCATGCGGCGCTGATCGTCGGACAGCCCCTGCGAGTCGGGGCCGCCCTGCACGCTGAGGAACGCGCCCGAGCCTTCGCCGCGATGGATGTACAGGCCCGAGATGCTGCCGAGCCCGAACGGGTGCATGAATTCCTGATAGAACACGCTGTGCGCGCGCTGGTGCGCGGACAGGTGCTTGACGTCCTCGAACCAGCGCCCCGTCGGCCAGTCCGCGGCGATCGGCACGACCGGGTCGTACAGGTAGAACTCGGTGTTGTAGCTGTGGTAGCACGCGGCGACCCACGACGCGTCGTCGCCGGCCGCCTGCTCGATCGCCGGCACCCTCGCCTTGTCGTCGAACGACAGCAGCGTGGCCATGCGCACACCGACCGACGATCGCAGCCCGTCCAGCACCGCTTCCCATCGTTGATCGCCCAGTGCCGCCGCGTAGATGTCGTCGATCCACGCCGATTGAATCAATCCGTTCAGTTGCATCTGGCTACCCCGCGCCGTGCGTTTCTGTCGAACGTCTTCAGCGCATCTTACTCAATGAACGAGATCGTTCAAATTAACCGGGTACGTTTGGTCTGAAATACCACGTTTGTTACCGTTTCTCGTCTGATGTATTGGCAATCCTGGCAAGACAGCGCGGCCGACGCCGGCACGAACCGCGCCGCGGCCGGCTTTTCATCCGGATCAGGGTATGCCATGATGCAGCGCATGACGATCCGAAACGCCACGTCCTCGCTGCACCATCACCACGGCCGCCCTCCATTGCGCCGTGGGTCGTTTCGCATCCAGTCATCGATCGGGTAGCTCCCCGGTCAACACGACAACCAAGGCGCCTCCGGCGCCTTTTTTGTTTTTTGCCGCCGAAAAAGCCCGCTGCGCCGCCCCATCGATAACGTCCGGAGTGTTTTCAATGCAACAACCGTGGAAAGACATTGCCCTGTCGGATTTGCCGCTGCGGGACGATCTGAAGTTGCGGCATGCGTACGGCGCGCCGCAGCTCGACATGCCGGTCCGCCTGAACGTCAACGAGAATCCGTATCCGCCGTCGCCGGCGCTCGTCGAACGCATCGCGACCGCGGTGGCCGATGCGGCGCGCGACGCGAACCGCTATCCCGATCGCGACTTCGCCGAACTGCGATCGCATCTCGCCGCCTACCTGACGCACGACACCGGCGTGCCGGTCGACGCGAGCCGCGTCTGGGCGGCCAACGGGTCGAACGAGGTGATCCAGCAGATCCTGCAGGCATTCGGCGGCCCGGGGCGCTCGGCGCTGGCCTTTACGCCCGCGTATCCGATGTATGACGAATACTGCCGGACGACCTTCACGCGCCTGCACACGTTGCCGCGCGACGAGGATTTCTCGCTGGACCTCGATCGGGCGCTCGACGGCATCCGCGAACACCGGCCGAGCGTGATCCTGCTCACGTCACCGAACAACCCGACGGGAACCGCGCTGCCGATCGACGACATCCGCGCGATTCTCGACCTCGCGCCGGGTGTGGTCGTCGTCGACGAAGCGTATGCGGAATTCCGTCGTCACGGCGTCCGCAGCGCGGTGACGCTGCTGCCCGACCATCCGCGGCTGATCGTGACGCGTACGTTGAGCAAGGCATTCAAGTTCGCGGGGGGCCGCATCGGGTATTGCGCATGCGCGCCGGCGATCGTGGACGCGCTGAAGCGGGTTCGCCTGCCGTATCACCTGTCCGCGTTGACGCAGGCGGCGGCCTGCGCGGCGCTCGCCGCGCGTGACGAAATGCTGTCGCAGGTCGACGCGATCAAGGTCGAACGCGACGCGACCGTGTGCTGGCTGCGCGGCCGGGGCCTCGCGGTCGCCGATTCGGACGCGAACTTCGTGATGTTCGGCAAGTTTGCGGATCGCCACCGGATCTGGAGCGGACTCCTGCGTCACGGTGTCCTGATTCGCGAGTCCGGGCCGCCCGAGTACCTGCGCGTCTCGATCGGCACCGCTCTGGAGATGGCTGCGTTTCGCGCGGCGCTGCTCGACGTGATGGCGCGCGAATAAGCAATGGGGTGCTTACTTCATCGTCGCGAGCCGCGATTCCAGTTCGTCGATCTTCGCGAGCACGGCTTCGCTGAGCTTCCTGACGTGACGCGGCACGTCGGGCGCCGACAGCAGTTCCTCGATGCGCCCGCGCCAGTAGCTCGGATGCCTGACGCGCGCCGCGCCCGACATCGATACGTCGTCAGCGATCGCATCGCTGTCCAGGAGAGCCACCATTCTCTGGATGTGAGAAAGCTCTCGTTCCACGTAGTCTCTTGCCAGCATATTGATTGCCATTCCCCGAAATACGACATCAGGCCTTCCGTCGTCAACGCCATCGTGCCGCGATGCCAACGATGCACCGCCCACGCCGTGCGTCGTCCGCATGCAACGGCCGTGTCGTTCAACCGCGCGGACGATCGCATGCAATCGACACGGAATGGCAGGCCTGTTCGTTTGTTTTCGTTACATCCGCTCCCCGGTGCACTGTCGTCAATCGTAGGCGCACCGGCCCGCGCCGGCATCCCCAAAAATGGGGATGCCGGCCGATATCGTTTGCGCGACGGGTTACGGAAATGCCGGAGGCGGGGCACCTCCCGCCGATAAGACGGCGGTGCGAATTCGACCGGATCGGGGTTCAGGCGCGATGCGGCCCGCAATTCGGACGCGTTTGCCTTGCACCGTCGCGGCGTGTCAGGTTCCGGGCACCGGTTGCGTCCGCAACGCCTGATGCCAGGTCTGCCGCGGGCCGTCCGCGACGGCGATCGGCGACCGTCCGTCGTGGAGCCGGCGGCACGTCAGACAGCGCATGAAGCCGGTCCAGCGCGCCACTGTCCATGTCGACGCGGGCAGCGGGCATCGCGCCGCCTGTCGCACCTTGCATGTCGATTGGCGCGCTTTGCAAGTGAATTGGCGCGTAAAAGGCGGCATCATGACGCATCGCCTCTGCCACGGAACCCACGCCCATGAATATCGATACCGACCTCCCCGTGATGGTGACCGGCGCCACCGGATACGTCGCGGGCCGGCTCGTGCAACGGCTTCTCGAGGCCGGCCTGACGGTCCACGCGGCCGTCCGCGACCCCGACAGCCCGGACAAGCTGAAGCACCTCCAGCGCATCGCGGCGGGCACACCCGGCACGATCCGTTTTTTCCGCGCCGATCTGCTCGAACCCGGCTCGTACGCGGCTGCGATGGCCGGTTGCGGCATCGTGTTCCACACCGCGTCGCCGTTCACGGTCACCGTTCGCGACCCGCAGAAGGAACTCGTCGATCCGGCGCTGCTCGGCACGCGCAACGTGCTCGAAACGGCCAACCGCACACCGTCGGTGCGGCGCGTCGTGCTGACCAGCAGCTGCGCGGCGATCTACGGCGACAACGCCGATCTCGCCGCGACGCCGAACGGCGTGTTCACCGAGGCGATCTGGAACACCAGCTCGTCGCTCGCCCATCAGCCGTATTCGTATTCGAAGACCGTGGCGGAGCGCGAAGCGTGGAAAATCGCCGGCGCGCAGCACCGCTGGGATCTCGTGACCATCAATCCGTCGCTCGTGATCGGCCCCGGCATCAATCCGTACGCCACGTCGGAAAGCTTCGAGATCGTGCGGCAGATGGGCAACGGCACGATGAAAGCGGGCGTGCCGAATCTCGGCCTGGGCGCGGTCGACGTGCGCGACGTCGCCGATGCGCACGTCCGGGCCGCGTTTCTGGCGAGCGCCAACGGCCGCTACATCGTGTCCGGTCACGATACCAGCCTGCCGGCGATGGCCGCCACGCTGCTCGAGCGGTATGGCGCCGACTACCCGATTCCGCGGCGCATCCTGCCCAAATGGCTCGTGTGGCTGGTCGGTCCGCTCGCGAACAAAGGCGTGACGCGCCGCGTGATCGCGCGCAACGTCGGGCTTCCCTGGCGCGGCGACAACAGCCGCAGTCGCAACGAACTCGGCCTGCGCTATCGCCCGCTCGCCGAGTCGATGAACGACTTCTTTCAGCAGTTCGTCGAAACCGGGCAATTGCGGCGATGAACCGCTTCGCGATTTTACCGGGCTACCAGATCGTGATGGCCGACCTCGGCCTGCGTACCGACGAACTGCTGCGGCGCGCGCAATTGCCCGCCGATTTGTTCGCGCGGCCCGGGAACGGGCTGACCACCCGCGAGTACTTCCGCATGTGGCAGGCGGTGGAGGAGCTGGCCGGCGTGCCGGCCGTCGCGCTGCGCCTCCTCGACCTGCTCTCCGTCGAGGCCTTCGACCCGCTGTTGTTCGCCGCGCTGTGCAGTCCGGACCTGGAGGTCGCCATCCGGCGCATCGGCCAGTTCAAGCCGCTGATCGGCCCGATGCGCGTGCACGTCACGCACGATGCCGACGCGCTCGTGCTCGCCGTCGACTTCCTCGAACGCGAGGTGCCGCCGCCCGGCATGCTGCTCGCGGCCGAACTGGGCTTCTTCGTGAAGCTGGCGCGGCTGGCAACCCGCACCGCATTGCCCGCCCGCGCCGTCACGCTGCCGCGCGGCCTCGCGCCGCATCCCGGCTATGCGCGTTTTTTCGGCGTGGCACCGCAATACGGCGACGCGCCCGCCGTGAGCTTCGCGCTGCAGGACGCGCGGCGTCCGTTCGTGACGGCCAACCATGCGATGTGGGCAATCTTCGAACCCGATCTGCGCCGCCGCCTCGACGCGCTGTCGGCGGGCGCGGGTATCGTCGAACGCGTGCGCGCGGCACTGCTCGAATTGATCCCGGGCGGCCTCGCCACCGCGGACGACGTCGCACGGACGCTTGCGATCAGCAAGCGCACGCTGCAACGCCGGCTCGGCGACGACGGCGCGACCTTCAAGACCATCCTGGCCGATGTCCGCGAGAAGCTCGCGTGGCACTACCTCGATCGCTCGGATCTCCCCTACAGCCAGATCGCGTTCCTGCTCGGCTACCAGGATCCGAACTCGTTCTTCCGCGCGTTCAACGAATGGACCGGCATGACCCCCGACGCCGCACGCTCGCGGACGATGCCACGCTGACGCACAAGGTTGCCCCATCGTTGGACCGGCGGGCGATCAGCGTGTGGCGTCGTCGCGGTTCAGCCCGAAAATGAAATCGGCTTCCACCGCCGCGCCTTTGGGCAACTGCACCACGCCGACCGACGAACGCGTGTGGACGCCGGCATCGCCGAGCACGGCGTACAGGACGTCGGACGCGCCGTCGGCCACTTCGCTTTGCATCGTGAAGCCGGGTGCACTGCGCACATAAACGGTGATGCGCGGCACCGTCGCGATCGCATCGAGCGTGCCGCAATGCTTGCGAATCAGCGACAGCGCACGCAGCGCCGATATGCCGGCCGCACGGCGGCCGTCGTCCAGCGAAACGGATTCGCCGACGATACCGACGAAATGCACGACTTCCCCGATTCGCGGAATCTGGCCTGAGATATAGGCCGTCCTTCCATCGACCAGAACGGGCGTGTACTTTCCGCCGATCCTGATTTCCGCGTCCGGATCGAATCCGAAATCGGCCGCGATCTGTTTCAGCTTATCGTCTCTGTTCATCCGTGAATTCCCCGATCCTTCATAAAAAAGATAAAGAATAATTGAGTCCCCGAATCTTGTCCCGAAGGCACCCATCCGCCGAAAATGACGCAATTGACACACTTATCAGGTGTTCGAAGCAGTCCCGCGCGCGATATCGACACCGTAATTCGTAGTCGGCGAGATTTTTTTCATCATTTCCGGTTGAAACCGCTATCATGTGAACACACAACCTGATGAGCGATATATGGCGACTTACAAGGAACTGAAAGCCCAAATGGACGCTTTGGCCGAAAAGGCCGAAGCCGCGCGCATCGCCGAATTCCAGGCGATCGTCGACGACATCCGTGCCAAGGTCGCGGAATACGGCATTACCGAAAAGGACATTTTCGGCACGCGTCGTGGTCGGCCGGCCAAGCAGGCAGCGGCGCCCGTGCAGGCGAAGTATCGCGACCCGAAGACCGGTGCAACCTGGTCGGGCCGCGGTCGCGCGCCGGCATGGATCAAGGATGCTAAGAACCGCAATCGATTCCTGATCCAGGAATAAGATTTTCGGCGCGTACCGGCGCGCGGTTCAGCGCGCTGTCCGGCGAGTGGGGCATCGATACCGGCGGGATTCAAAGACCGCTCCGGGTTAATACCCATTTGTCTCATTCGGCCCGCCGCACGCCAATTCCTTCCTCATCGTTCGTAATAAATCGCAAGCCAGACGGTTTGCGTTTCTTCATGCGTCCACGCAACACGATGGCGGCAATGCGGTTCGATCAGCACATAGTCGCCCGGATGCATCTCGTGCCGCGTCGAACCTTCTTCGAATTCGATCACGGCCGCGCCCGACAGCAAGACGACCCATTCGGCACGCGCGTCGTCATACCAGAATCCATCGGGGCTCGTGTGTCCCATCGACACGATCCGCTCGACATTCAGGTGCTGTGCCGTGACGAGGAGATCGATCCGCTCGTCGCCGCCGCGTTGCCCTTCGACACTGAACAGGTTACCGGTTTGAAGTTGCATCGCTCGACCTCGTGATTGTCCTTCCGATGCAGGAAGCGGGTTGAAAGGCGCCGCGAAATGTTCACTGCAGTCCAGCCGTTACCGCGCCGCATCGGACGCTCGCCTGTCAATCAGTCTTCTCGCGCAAGTCGCAGCAAGATGTCGGCGAGGGCGCGAATTTTCGGTTGTGCCGCACGTTGAGGCGGATAGACGAGGAAGTAGGACAGGCCGTCCGGAACCACGTCCGCAAACGGCGTCACCAGCGATCCGGCACGGAGTCGGTCTCGTGCCATTCGCGGGTCGCCGATGGCCACGCCGTGCCCTTCCACCGATGCCGCGAGCGTCAATTCGAGGGTATCGAATACCAGTCCGCGTCCCGCATCGATCTGGCGCGCCCCGACATGATCGAGCCAGCATCGCCACTCCGCGTGGCTGGGCCCGGGATGAAGCAAATCGACCTGCGCAAGGTCGGCAACGGATTGAAGCGATGCGGCCAATACGGGCGCGCACATCGGCGTGAGCATCTCGGAAAAGAGCGGTACCGCTTCCATGCCGGTCCACTGCCCCGTGCCGCGCACAATGACGGCATCGACGTCGGGCGTCGTGAAATCCGGCGTATCGTCCGCGGATGTCGAAATACGAAGTTCCGTACCGCTCATCGCGCGATGAATGTCCGGCAGCCGCGAGAGCAGCCAGCGAATGGCGAACGTGGACGGCAACTTCAACGTGAGCACCGAGGTCGCCCGTGCATGCACGTCCGCGTGCTGAACCAGTTGCGTGAGCACGTTGACCGCGACCGTCAGCAGCTCGCTTCCTTCCGCCGTCAACGTGAGACCCGATACACGGCGCACGAAGAGTGCGCATCGATAATGCGTTTCCAGTTGCTGTATCTGGCGGCTCACCGCGCCTTGCGTACGGCACAGGTGATCCGCCGCCTTGCTGACGCTGCCGAGCTGCGCCGCGGCGACGAACGACTGAATCGCCGCCAACGGCGGCAGGGGCCGCGTCAGGTCGGCCAGCGGGTATGCATGCGCCGCATACCCGGCTTGCAAATTTTTCGATTGTTCAGTCATCGGTGCGTCGCTATCGTGCGTCTACCGGATGCCCCGTTCACGCGAATGAACGGGGTTGTCAACGAATGATCGGAGGATAATCTTGGGCTCAACGTCGGCCTCACTATATACGGAACAGGTTCGCGCTTACCTTCGGGAACTGGAGCGAGGCGATGTCGATGCCATCTGCGCGCTCTTTACGCCGGACGCGCAGATTTTCTCGCCATTTCTCGGCTGGATGCACCCTGAGCGCTTCTTTTCGAAGGTTGCCGCCGCGTCGGGAGCAAGCAAGATTACACCGATCGATATCTGCGTCAGCACGAGCGGGGCTCGACGTGCGACAGGCTACTTCATCTACGACTGGGCGCTGAAAGACGGCTCGGTGGCGCACTTCGAGTGCGTCGACGTGTTCGAGTTCGACACCGCGGGGCGCATCGAACGGATGATCATCGTCTACGACACCCATCCGATTCGCAGTACGGTCGGCGACAAATACGCGTAGCCGAATCGATGTCGGCCAATCCCGACGGCTGGCGTGTGCGGTGGGCTGCTCCGCATGAAGTCGCACTTCCGCGCACGCTGGAGCCCCGCCGAGCAGCCGGCGTTCCGGGACGAGACGGAACGACCGTTTGACCTCGGACCCTGCCGTCAGGGCCGGAATGGATCGACACCCCCGATCGAGTTCGCCACGCACGGCCCATTTCCGCTCCCCAACTCCCCCCATCACACTACCGCCCGCAACCACCTCAACAACGCCCCCGGTACGCTCCCGTCCACCACCGGCGCCGGCGTCAGCAGGCAGTAATGCGAGCCATCCTCGACGAATCCCATCGGCGCGACCAGCACACCGCTTTCGATGTCGTCGCGCACGAGATGCCACGGCCCGATCGCCACCCCCAGCCCCGCAACGGCCGCCTGCAGGCTGAAATAGAAATGATCGAACGTCTGCCCGCGCCTGCTCGCGGCCGGCAGACCGGCCGCCACCGCCCACTCCTTCCACGCATTCGGCCGGGTCCGCGTATGCAGGAGCGGCGCCTCCTGCTTCAACGAACGCTGGCCGCGGCGCGCGGCAAACCACGCACCGGCTTTGTCCGGTCGACAAACCGGCCCCACCTGCTCGGCGAACAACGGCTCCGCGTGATACCCCGCCGGCCACGTGAAATCGTTGCGGCGAATCGCCATGTCGATCCCGCTGTCGAACGAAAACGGCCCGCCCGCGGCAACCAGGTGGATATCGACATCCGCCTGTCGCGCCTGGAAATCCGGCCAGCGCGGGATCAGCCAGCGCATCAGCAGCGTCGGCTCGCACGACAGTACCCACCGCCGGGCACGCTCAGCCTCGCCACGCAATTCCTGCGTGGCGCGACGCATCAGGCCGAGGCCGTCGTGAACGGCCTGCGCCAGCTTGCGTCCTGCATCGGTCAGGAATACGCGACGACTGCGCCGCAGAAAAAGCGCCACGCCGAGATCCTCCTCGAGCAGACGCACCGCGCGGCTGACCGCGCCGTGGGTCACGCACAGCTCGTCCGCCGCACGGCTGAAATTCTCGTGACGCGCCGCCGCCTCGAAACAGCGCAGCGCCATCAGCGACGGCAGGTTCGCACGGGTCGATTGTGAGTCAAACTCACGATCGTCGTCAGAAATCATCGTTTTTCCTGATGGAATACGGTGGCTACAATTGTGCCATCAAGACTCCGACCGAAAGGAAAAGCGATGACCGAATTGCTAGTTTTAGTCACCATCACGTTGCTGGCCGTCATCAGCCCGGGCCCGGACTTCGCGATGGTCACGCGCAACAGCCTCATGCTGTCGCGCCGCGCCGGCGTGCTCACCGCGCTCGGAATCGGGCTGGGCGTCACGGTTCACGTGAGCTACACGCTGCTGGGCATCGGGCTGCTGATCCGTCAATCGCTGTGGCTCTTCAACGCCATCAAGCTGATCGGCGCGATCTACCTGGTCTACCTGGGCGTCAAGATGCTCATGGCCAAGGCCCACGCTAGGCAACCCGACACGCCGGCGGCCCCGCTGTCCGATCTCGCCGCATTACGCACCGGTTTCCTGACCAACGCGCTGAACCCCAAAACCACGGTGTTCATCGTCAGCCTGTTCATGCAGGCCGTGCGGCCCGACACGCCGCTGATCGTACAGATCGGCTATGGCGCGTTCATCGCGGTCGCGCATGCCGGCTGGTTCAGCCTGGTGGCCGTCTGCTTTTCGGCGACGGCCGTCCGCGATCGCCTGCTGTCCTTGCGCCACTGGATCGACCGCACCTTCGGTTGCCTGCTCGTGGGATTCGGCGTCGCGCTCGCCATCGCGCGCGGCGGGCGCTGACCTGACCGCCGACCACGCGGCAACGTCAGAACGTGCGCGCGATCGTCCGGGCTTCGTCGAGCGCGCGACTGCGATCGATCTTCCCGTCCGGGCCGAACAACGTGCGCTCCACGACAATCCCGGTGAGGTCGGTCACGCCCACGAACTTCAGCCACGTTTCCATGTACGGACGCTGCAGGTCGAACGCGGCGGCCGGCGTAAACGAACCCGGCGCCTCATAGCTGAGCCCGCGCGCATACACGACCGCCGCCTTCTTGCCGGCCAGCTTGCCGCTGAAACCCGTGCCGTCGAACGTGAACAGCACGTCTTTCTGCGAGATCACGTCGATCAGGTGCTTGAGCTTGTACGGAATGCTGAAATTCCACAGCGGCACGCCGAACAGGAACTTGTCCGCTTCGTGGAACGGCGCCGCGAGCCGTTCGATCTGCTGCCACGCCGCCGCCTGTTCCGGCGTCAGCGCCGTGCCGCTCAGTCCGGCATACTTCGCGGCCAGCGCGGCCGCATCGAATTCGGGCAACGCCACGTCCCAGATATCGAGTTTCTGGATGTCATGATCGGGATGCGCATGCCGGTACGCATCGAGAAATGCGTTGCACACGTCGATGGACGCCGAATATGCCTTGTTGGGGGAGCCTTCGATATAGAGCACGCGTGTCATGGAGCCAATCCTTGCGACGAGTGACGGCGACGCGCGGGATGCGCGATCGCCCACTGCAACTCGCAGCGTATCGGGTCGGCTTATAATCCGGAAACGATATTAATTGATCGAATTAACCTGGATTGATGATCAATGAATCCTCCCCTCGAAACGGCATTGCTTCATACGTTTGTTGCGGTCGCCGACATACGAAGCTTTACCGGCGCCGGTCATCGGCTGAACCTCAGCCAGTCCGCGGTCAGCGCGCAGATCGTTCGGCTCGAGGAGCAGGTCGGCCGCGCCCTGTTCGTCCGCAATACGCGCAGCGTCACGCCCACCGCGCATGGCGAGACACTGCTCGGCTATGCACGCGCGATGCTCAACCTGAGCGAGGAAGCGCGGGCGAAACTGGGAAAAGGCGACGCCGTCGACATCAAGTTGCGGATCGGCGTGTCGGAGGATGTCGCGGAAGGCTGGCTGCCGGACCTGATGCGACGCCATGGCGCCGCGCGGCGCGGCCTGCGGATGGATCTGGTGGTCGACATCGGCGACAGCTTGTTCCAACGGTACGCAAACGGCGAGTTCGATCTCGTGATCGGCAGCCGGTGCTCGCATGCCGGTCAGGGCGCGACGTTGTGGCAGGAGCCGCTGGCCTGGGCGTTTGCGCGCCACGAGCCGCTTCCGGAAGGCGACGTGCCGCTCGCATGTTTCCCCGATCCGTGCCCTTACCGCGGCGCCGCGATCAAGGCACTCGCGCTGGCCGGCATGGACTACCGGATCGCGTGCGAAAGCCCGAGCGTGACCGGCATCCGGGCCTTCGCGCGAGCGGGTGTCGCGATCGCCCCGGTGCCGCGCAGCGCGATCGACGACACGCTCCGCGAGCTGGGCGTGGCCGAGGGTTTGCCGGCACTGCCGGACATGGCATTCGTGATGATGCATGACGCCCGGATGCCGGCCGCCGCCGAATTCGCCGCGACGATCCTGGACGAGACGACCGCCCGCACGGGCGCCGGCAAACGCGACCGGGCGTCGTGAGCGGCGCGATCTTTACCCTGCTTCTTCAATCGCAGGTGGATTACGCTCAGATCACCTCGAAGCGCAACCCGGCATGGCGAACCAGGCGCTCGATATAGCGCTCGTCGAACATCGTCGCGGGCGTCCAGAAGCCGCCGCCGCGCCCGCGCTTGACACCGTCGGCGCTGCCATTCAGCGCGAGGCTGAGGGCCGCCTGCCCGAGCATCTTGCCGGTCGACCCGTAACCCGGATCGCGATCGCCGGTGACTTTCACGCGCAAGATCCGCCCGTCGTCGGCCCGACCGAAGAAACGCAAGTCGTAGCGGCCGGCCTGCTGGACCTCGACGCTCGGTCCCTCGCCGGGCTTCGGCAGCAGGAAGCGCTCCATCAGGCTGCGCACCGGCTTGACGAGGATGCCCACCATGAACGCGCCGAGTCCCGCGACGATCGTCAGCGCGGTCAGGCGGCCCCTGAGGCCCGCGCCCGTCATCACGGCTTCGTCATAGGTGAAGCGGCTGCCGTACGCATTGCCGGCCAGCGCATTGGAGCGATGCACGACGCGCTCGTTGATCGCCGCCATCACGAACGGGGCGATCCACGCATCGCAATCGCGATCGAATTCGGCGGACCGAACCGCATGCTGCCGCGCCGTAAAGCCATGCCCTTTCGGGCACAGCGAATAAGGATCGAGCAATTCGCGGCGCAACGCGGGATCGGCCGCCGCTTCCCGCACGACGTTGATCACGCTCGCCACGGTGCCGCCCGACGCGCCGCCCTTCAGCGTGCGGACGCGCATCTTCACCTGCCCGGCCGGCATGCCCCACTGCCGCCGCGCGTGTTGCTGCAGGAAGAAAACGCCCATGTCCGACGGCACCGAATCGAAGCCGCAGCAATGCACGATGCGCGCGCCCGATTGCCGGGCCGCGGGCTCGTACCGGTCGATCATCCGCCTGATCCACTGCGTCTCGCCGGTGAGGTCGCAGTAGTCGGTGCCGGTTTGCGCACAGACCCTGACGAGCGGTTCCCCGTAAAGGGCGTACGGCCCGACGGTCGACACGACCACCCGCGTTTGCGCGCACAGCGCCCGAAGCTGCGCTTCGTCGGCCGCGTCCGCCACGATGATCGGCACCGACTGCCCGGCCGCGCCGAGCGCCTCCCTGACTTGCGTGAGCTTCGCCTCCGAGCGGCCGGCGATCGCCCAGCGCAGCGTCTCGCCGGCGTCCGGCAGGTAGTCGGACAGATAGCGGGACAGGATCTGCCCGACAAAACTGGTGGCGCCAAATACGACGAGATCGTAGGCGGGTTGCTGCATGAGTGGCTCCTCCGGTGCGTGCGCGCGCGTCGCGCATCCCTATCGTCAGCGTGGCATTCCGGGCGCATCGAAGGTTTTCAGGGGCATCTGTAGGTTCAGGAGCCGTTGCGCATCCTTGACCACGTCGAGCCGCATGACCGTCGACGCACCGAGCCCGACCTGCGTCAATCGCCGGTCCATGCTCGTCGCCTCTCGTCGGTGATCGACCGCGGCAGTCGACACCCGACGCTGCTGATTCACTGTCGTCAGCAAGCACTCTAAGCTTTAAGTCGACTTCAAGGTCAAGGCCCGGAATAGAGGAACACGTCGGACTTCGTTCGTGCGGCGCTCCGGCGCTCGGCGCCGCGCCGGGCGATCATGCGGCCGTCGTGCGAAAGCCGCTACCAAAGTTCGCGAAGAAACCCGGGAACGGCTTCCCCGATCGACGCAAGATACGCCGCCATCGCACCGGCCACCTTGCGCACGGCGGGGCGAGCCGTCATCCGTTCGCGCCACGCGAGCAGGTTCGGCGTGTCGTCGGTCATCGGCGCGCCCTTGCGTGCGCCGAACAATTGCGCCATGTAGAACGCGATGTCGGCATAGGAGTAGGCGCCGGCCAGAAAATCCCGATCCGCGAGCACGCGCTCCATGCGTCGATAGTATTGCGCCGCCTCGGCACGCGCGGCCTGCGCCGCCGGGTCGTCCGGCGTGCGCTCGAGCCCCATCAGCCGGACGACGTGCGGGAAATAGACTTCGTCGCTGCCGTGTTCGAGCTGACGCGCCACGGCGCGCGCCGCCGGTTGCGCGGGCCACAACGCGGGCTGCGGCTTCAGGTCCTCGAGATACTCGAAGATTTGCGTGGAATCGAAGATCTCCAGATTGCCGTCGATCAGCACGGGCACCTGGCGCTTCGGGTTGATACGCAAGACGTCCGGATGCTTCGGTTCGTAGCCGCGCTGTTGACTGAACGGCACCATCACCCGCTCGAAATCGATGCCTTTCTCGTGCGCCGCAATCTCGACCTTGGCGCCGAACATGCTCAGCGGTCCTGAAATGATCTTCATGGTTCGTCTCCGCTACAGTGGAACGGGTTCAGTGATGCGACGAAGCATATGCTTGAAAACATGACATCCAATGTCAGGTATTTGAGGTAACGTGTCGCGTATGAAAGCGAGCCGCCTGTTGTCGATCATGATGATGCTGCAAGCGCGCGGCCGAATGACCGCGCCGGCGCTTGCCGAAGCGCTGGAAGTGTCCGAGCGCACGATCCTGCGCGATATCGACCAGCTCTCGACGGCCGGTGTGCCGATCTGGGGCGAGCGCGGCCGCAACGGCGGATTTCAATTGCGCGACGGCTGGCGCACCGATCTGACGGGGCTCACCGAACACGAAGCGCGCGCGCTGATCCTCGCGGGCTTGCCCGGGCCGGCGAGTGAACTGGGGCTCGACGGCATGGCGGCTTCCGCGCGGCTGAAGATGATCGCCAGCCTGCCGCCGGCCTCGCGCGAGCAGGCCGATCGCGTCGCGAGCCGGCTGCACGTCGACACCGTGGACTGGTACCGCGCGCAGGAAACGCCCGCGTTCCTGCGTGAAGCCGCCGATGCGGTGTGGGGTGCGTATTGCATCGACGTGACGTACCAGAGCTGGCGCGGTGTGTCCCGCCGCGCGCTCGAACCGCTCGGCCTCGTGCTCAAGGGCGGGGCCTGGTATCTGATCGCGAGGGTAGTCGGCAAACCCGCCGCGCTCACTTTCCGGCTCGCGAACATCCGCGAATTCAACACGACGCGCCGCCGTTTCAGGCGCCCCGCGCGATTCGACCTGGCCGCGCACTGGCGTGACGCGATGAACCGGGTCGAAGCCGATCTCCACCGGCTCACCGCCCATGTCGCCCTATCGCCGCGCGGCGCAACCTGGCTGGCCAATGCGCGGATCGAGGCCGCGCCGGCCGGGCATGAGGCCGGCAACGCGGACATACCGCCGGGATGGAACGCATTCCTGATGCCCATCGAATCGATCGAGCACGGCGCGCGCAAGTTGCTGGGCTTCGGCGCGCACGTGAAGATCCTCGGGCCGCGAGCGCTCAAGGACCGGTTCCTCGACGAGTTGTCGCAGCTGAACGCGCTGTATCGATCCGCCGACGATTGAAGCGGCGCCCTCAGATCTCGTCGGAGAACGCGTCGAGAAAGCGTTGCAACCGCTCGCGACGAACGTTCGCCATGCGCGTACCGGTGACGGTCTGGAAACCGGTTGCCAGCTTCAGCAGCTTCGTGCGGAAGTGGTCGATCGCGAATCGCGTGTCGTCGAGCGCCCGATTCGCGGCATGCGGATCGGCCGGGTCATACAACGCGCTGCCCATCCGGCCCGCGACATAAAAGCAGCGCGCGACGCCCACCATGCCGATCGCATCGAGCCGGTCGGCATCCTGCAGCACCTTGGCTTCCAGTGTCCTCGGCGCGATACGGGCAGAGTAACTGTGCGCTTCGACCGCGTGCGCGACGGCGTCGATCTTCGCATCCGGCCAGCCAAGCGACTTCAGCACCCGCCGCGCCTTTTCCGCCGACAGCCGCGACGCCTGTGCGCGCAACGGGGAATCTTTCTCGACCGCGACGCAGTCGTGCAACAGCGTTGCCGCACACAGCACTTCGGCGTCGCCGCCCTCCTCGGCATGAATCGCGGCGGCATTCTTCCACACGCGCTGCAGATGCGACGTGTCGTGGGCGCCGTCGCCATGAGCGTCGGGCCACTGAGCGAGCAAGGTATGAGCCAGATCCTGAAAGGGGGCGAACGCAGAAGTCGTCACGGGCGCGGAGGGTCGAAGAGGGGACGCCGATTATCCCCCATGCTCGGCACGTTCGCGACCCGACGTCGAATCCTGTTGCCTCGCTGCCCGCGCATCAGGCAAACAACTGCCTCCATCGGCAACGGCCGGCACGCGTACCGCTTCGGCCATGCATTACCCGGCAACGCGCAGTGTGGCGCTCACGGCGATACCGCCACACGATCCCGCCTCACGCGACGGCCTCGTCGCGCAGACGGAATTGCGCGACCGCCGCGCTCAGCCGCGAACCCTGTTCATCGAGCGACAGCGCCGCGGCGGCGGCCTCCTCGACCAGCGCCGCATTGCGCTGCATCGTCTGCTCCATCTGGATGACCGCGGCGTTCACCTGCTCGATCCCCGCCGACTGCTCTTCGAACGCATTGCTGGTCTCCCCCATGATCGCGTTGACACGCTCGACCGCGGCGACGAGCTCGCTCATCGCCGAGCCGGCCAGCGTGACGAGGCCGCTGCCGTCTTCGACCCGCCGCGCGGCACTGCCGATCAGGTCGCGAATTTCCTTCGCCGCCGACGCGCAGCGCTGCGCGAGCCCGCGCACCTCCGTCGCGACGACCGCGAACCCGCGCCCCTGCTCGCCCGCGCGCGCGGCTTCGACCGCCGCGTTCAACGCGAGGATGTTGGTCTGGAACGCGATGCTTTCGATCGTGCCGACGATGCCGGAAATCCGCGCGGAGCTGGTCGAAATCGCGGACATCGTCTCGACGACGCGCTGCATCGCCTCGCCGCCGCGCGACGCGATGCCGGCCGCCCCTTCGACGTAAGTCCGCGCATCGCGTGCGTTGTCCGCGTTCTGGCGCACGGCCGCCGTCAGTTGTTCGACGCTCGCGGCCGCCTGCTGCAGCGACACGGCCTGTTGCTCGGTGCGCGCGGACAGGTCGACGTTGCCGCTCGCGATCGTGCGGACGTCGCCGACGATCGTCTCGGTGCTCGCGCGCACCTGGTTCACGGTGTCGACCAGACCGTCCTGCATCCGCTTCAGCGCATTCAGCAGGTAGGCCATTTCGTTTTCGCCCGCGACGACGACGGTGCCCGTCAGGTCGCCTTTCGAAATTTTCTCGAACTGGCCGACCGCGAGATGGATCGGTTCGATGATCGCCTTCGCGAGCAGGCGCTGCGCGAAAAAGCCGACGACGAGGGCCAGCCCGGCGACCGCCGCCATCCCCCACACGATCCGGTGGAAACGCACGCCGGCCGCCTCGTAGCGGGCCTTCTGGCGCGCGACCTGGAACGATTCGAGCGCGTCGATCGCATCCTGGTAGGCGGCGAACAGCGCCGGCGGCGCGGTGCGCTGCGTGTCGAGGAAGTTGAACGCGTCGTCGCCGTCGAGCTGCGACAGCGCTTTCAGGAACACCCGATCGAGCAGCGCGCGCCGGCGGCTCTGCAGCGCGTCGAACAATGCCTGCTCGTTCGCGTCGCGCGCATGCAGGCGCGTGTACGCCTCCAGTTCGTCATTGCTCTGCTTGAGGAGCGTGTGAAGCTGCGCGGTGCCCTCCTTGCCCGATTGACCCGCGCTGATGATCTGCGCCACGTCGCTCATGCGTTCGCGCAACACGAGCATCCGCTCGGAGCTGGTCTTCAGGTGCAGCAGCGAAGCGGTGTCGTCGCGGCACATCGCCTCGAGCGAATCGTTACCCATATAAAGGGCCGCGATACAGGCGCCGACCACCAGCACGAGCAGCACGGTATAACCGGCGATGGTCGCGACGAGTCCACCGCGGATGGTGAGTTGTTTTCGCATGACGTTCCCTTGCGCGGGCCGGGTGCGGGCCGCGGCGGATGTGGATTCCGGATCACGAACGACGAGCGCCGCGTCACGGCTCGTGAGCACGCGGCGCGGGGCTACGAACCGGATAACGGCGTGGGGAACGGGAAGGTTTTACCTGGACGCGACATGAATCTTGACGATTGCGACAGACTAGGCAGCAAAAATTGCGGCTATTCCCCGCCGGCGAGCCTTGCGCGGATCTCGTCGGCCGACAGGTCGCGCCGATGCGTGGCGATCTGCCAGAGGTTTCCCCACGGATCCTTCACCATCGCGCGCCGGTCGCCGTACGGCATGTCGGCGGGCGCTTCCAGCGAGATCGCGTGCGCCGCGACCGCTCGCCGATGGATCGCGTCGGTATCCTCAACGTATACGTACAGGAACGCCGGCATCGGATCGCGCAGACCGTCGCCGCCGCTGATCATCACGACCGAATCGCCGATGCGGATGTCGGCCGGCAAGCCGGCACGGTATTCGCCGCGGGCGTCGAACACCGTCCGGACGAATGCGATCAGGTTTTCCGGATCCGGTACGACGATCCGTGGCGTGACGGTATGCCAACCGCCGGGCTGGAATGTGGCCATGGTGCGCAACCTCCGATGCGTGCGTCAGCGGTATTGTCCTCCGTGCACCGGCAGCCTGCAAAGGAATCCGAAAGGTTGATCAGATACCGTCCGCCCCCTTCTCCGCTTGTCAAAGGCCGACGTTCGAATCCAGCCACCGCGGTTCATACGCGCCCAACGCGCGTGCCGGATGGAACCACGCGAGCGGCGCCCCCTCGATCCGCAACGGCGGGAGCAGCCGTGTTGCGGGGCCCCACGACGTCGCTTCGACGTGATTCGCGCGATCGTGCTCCGTCTCGGGAACCAACGCAACCACGTCGCTCATCGGCTCGGAACGCAGCTGCAACACGGCCGACGTACGCGCCAGCGAAGCGCGAACCTCGGTGCCCGCACCGTCCTTCAGTCGCGCCGTCAGGCCGCGTACGGCCGACGCCGCCATCAGGTAACCCGTCGCATGGTCGATCGCCTGGACGGGCAGATTCACCGGCGCGTCGCTTCCCGCCGCGCGCATGCCAGCGTCGGCGATTCCCGTGCTCATCTGGATAAGGCTGTCGAAGCCGCGCCGGCAACGCCAGGCGCCACTCCAGCCGTATGCATCGAGCGATACGTCGACGAGCGCGGGATTGAGCTCGCGCCGTCGCGCGGCATCGAGACCAAGACGCGCGAGCGCGTCGGAGCGGTAGCCGTGGACGACGATATCCGCGCCGCGCAGCAGCCGCTTGAGCGTAGCGAGATCCGCGGGCTGCTTCAGGTCAAGCCGGGCGCAGCGCTTGCCCAGAACGACGTCGGGCACCGTGCCTGGCTCTTCCCAGCCATACGGATCGATGCGCAGCACGTCGGCGCCGAGCCCTGCCAGAAATCGCGTCGCGACGGGGCCGGCGAGAATGCGCGTCAGGTCGAGCACGCGAATGCCGCGCAACGGCCGGTCTCGCGCCGGCTGCCAGTCGCGCGACGCTACCGCCTGCGTGGCGTGAACGTGCAGCAACGGTTCGGCAGCAACGGCCTTGCCTTGCGGATGCGCGGCCCATTCCTCCCGCGAGTACATCACCGCCGCGCAACCGCCGCGCCCGACGATCGCGTCTTCGAGCGCCTCGGCGTCCCAGCGGCCGACCGCCCGGGCAACTGCCTGTGCATCCGCCGCGCAGCCGAGCACCGTCAACGCGGCTTGCCGGTGATGCGGTGCGTTGGTGTGCAGACGGATCCAGCGATCGCGCGCCCGATAGTTGCCGGCCACCGGATCCCACTGAGGCGGCAGCGTCCATCCCGACGGGCGCAGCGACGTGCCGAACCACAGCGACGCCATGCGCCGGTCGACGTGAACGGCCGGCGATGTGCCGGTCGATTCGCACACCAGTTCGGCAACGGCCGCACCTGCCGCGCCAATCGCCGCACTGGCCAGGTCGGTCACGCGAAACGCGGACGGCAGTTCGCCCGACCCGCTGAAGCGGCAACGCTCGATAAGGTGCGGCGCGCCGCCCAGCGCGGCCCAGAGCGCCTGCAGATGATGCGATATCGGCCCCTCGCCGGCCGTCGTCGCAACACGGGAAATTTGATCGGCACGCATGTTCGTCTCGAATCGTTTCGGTGACGCAACGATCGGCTCGCTCGCATTTGTTGTCAACGTTGATTATCCTGATCAACCTGTCGAACGATTCGAGCCTGATGCCATGTCGCCCTACCTGAATTCGATCGAAGCGGCCGCAAAGCTGGGCGTCTCGCGGCAGACGCTTTACGCCTACGTCAGCCGCGGCCTGCTGCGCGCGGAGCCCTCGGGCAATCCGCGCGAAAGCCGCTACTTCGCGGCGGACGTCGACCGGCTCGCGGCCGAACGTGCGCGCGGCCGCAAACCGAAGGAAGTCGCGAAAGCCGCGCTGAACTGGGGGGCGCCCGTGCTCGAATCGAGCATCACGTTGATCGAGGGCGGCCAGCTTTTCTATCGCGGCGCGAACGCGCTCGATCTCGCCGGCCACGCGAGTCTCGAGGAAGTCGCCGCGCTGCTCTGGCAATGCGACCAGCGCACCGCGTTCGGTCCTCGCGTTCCCCGCGCACCCGCGGTGTTGCGCACCCTCTTCAAGCACTACGGCGATCAACGCGCGGAGCAAGCGCTCCTGCCGCTGTTCGCCGTCGCCACCGACGACGCACCGACGGCGGTGTGGCAGCAAGCGGCCGACAGCCGGGCGCAGGGTTGCGGCGATCTGGTACGGATCCTCGCCGCGTGCCTGTTGCGCACCGGGTTCGATGCGGCGCCCGTTCACGTGCAATGCGCGCGCGCATGGGGCGTGGGCCCGGCGGGCGCGGAACTCATCCGGATCGCGCTCGTCCTGTGCGCGGATCACGAACTCAACGCATCGAGTTTCACGGGCCGATGCGTGGCATCGACGAATGCGAGCCTGCGAGCGGTCGTGATCGGCGGCCTCGCCGCTCTGTCCGGCGGGCGGCACGGCGCCACCACCGCGCGGGTCGAGGCGATGTGGGATGAAATCGGCAACCGGGACGTCGCGCGCACGATGCGCGAGCGCCTGCACCGCGGTGACGACCTGCCGGGGTTCGGACATTCGCTGTATCCGGGTGGCGACGTGCGGGCGGCGGCTCTGTTGTCGCGCATGCTGCCGCGCCATCCGCAATGGAAAACGATGATCGAGGCGGGCAGTTCGCTGGTTGGCCAGAAGCCTTCGGTGGATTTCGCGCTCGTCGCGCTACGCCGGCATTTGCGGCTGCCTGTCGGCGCCGCGTTCGGCCTGTTCGCGCTGGGCCGTTCGATCGGCTGGATCGCGCACGGGCTCGAACAGCGCGAACATCCCGACCTGATCAGGCCTCGCGCGGTTTATACGGGAGTGCGGTCAAGCGAAACGCATGCCGGCTCGGGTCCGCTTCGATCGCGCGGGCGGCCGGAAAAGCGCACCGTGTCGCGGCAAGGGGCGCCGGAAAACGACATCCTTGCCACGTTTTTCAGAGCGCGATAGCGGAGCGTGTGACGCCGGCGTGGCGTGCCATGACATGCGCAAGCCCGCACTCTTCGCGGGAGCGGTCGCCGGCGCCGGCGCCGGACCATGACAAACCGACCTCGAAGCGGAGGATGGTTCGACGACCTTCTGTCAAAATATCAGCCCGATCCTTCTGACCAATCGCGGAATGGAACTCAGACAACTGCGCTATTTTCTCAGCGTCGTGGAACACGGAAGCATGGGCAAGGCAGCGCTGGAGCTCGGCGTGGTGACCTCGGCATTGAGTCAGCAGATCAGCCGCCTCGAAGGCGAGCTGTCCACGCGTCTGCTGCAACGCACCTCGGCGGGCGTCGTCCCGACCGACGCAGGTTTGGCGTTCTGGCGTCAGGCGCAACTCGCGCTGCGTCATATCGACGATGCCGCGCTAGCTGCACGCTCAGCCCGTCTGTCGGGCCACGTCAGCGTCGGCATGGCGCCGAGCACGGCGAGCGTGATGGGTGTCGCGTTCATGCAGGCCATGCGCGCGCGCTATCCCGATGTCCGGTTGCACATGGTCGAAAGTCTCTCCGGCTATCTGGCGTCCATGTTGAGCGCGCGTCAGATCGACCTCGCGGTGCTGTTCCGCGAGGAGTCCGCGCAACGCTGGAGCGTGCTGCCGCTGCTGGACGAGCGGCTGTTCCTGATCGGCGCGGGCGATCTCGATGGCATGCCGACGAGCGCATCCGTTCGGCTCAAGCATCTCGGCAGGCTTCCGCTGATTCTCCCCAGCGGCACGCACGGGCTGCGTTCGCTGCTGCTGTCCGCATTCAGGCGCGCCGAGTACGAGCCGAACATCGTCGCCGAAGTCGACGGCCTCGCGCTCCTGATGGACTTCGTCCGCGCCGGCATCGGCGCGACGATACAGCCGGGCGCGGCGCTCGCAAGGCCCGAGAACGTGATACTCACGAGCGTGCCCGTCGCCGAGAAATACGCCACGCGGCCCAACATGCTCGCCAGCATCTCCGATGACGAACTGTCTCCCGCCGGTCTCGCCGCGCGCGTGGTGCTCGCCGATGTCGCCCGTCAACTGGTGCGGGAAGGCCGTTGGCCCGGCGCACGGCTGCGGGAACCGCAGCCTTCACGAAAAGTGAACACCCGTTGACGGCTGGCTGGTAGCGGCGCGTGCACGAGGCCTTTACGATTTGCCCAAAAGGAGGCAAGTCTGATGGTCGATGTGCTCGTAATCGGAGGAGGCAATGCCGCGCTGTGTGCCGCATTGATGGCGCGCGAAGCGGGCGCCTCGGTCCTGCTTCTCGAATCCGCGCCGCGCGCATGGCGCGGCGGCAACTCGCAACACACGCGCAATCTGCGCTGCATGCACGATGCCCCCCAGGACGTTCTCGTCGATGCCTATCCGGAAGAGGAATTCTGGCAGGACCTGTTGAAAGTCACGGGCGGCATCACGAACGAGCATCTCGCGCGGCTGACGATCCGCGCGTCGTCGTCGTGCCGGCCGTGGATGCGGAAGCACGGCGTACGGTTCCAGCCGCCGCTGTCCGGTGCGCTGCACGTGGCCCGCACCAATGCGTTCTTCATGGGTGGCGGCAAGGCGCTCGTCAACGCGTATTACCGCAGCGCCGAAGCGCTCGGCGTCGATATCCGCTATGAAACGCCCGTCGATTCGCTCGAACTCGACGGCAGCCGCTTCATCGCGGCGCGCAGCGGCAGCCAGCGCTTCGAGGCACGCGCCTGCGTGCTGGCGGCCGGCGGTTTCGAATCCAATCGCGAATGGCTGCGCGAAGCGTGGGGGCAAAACGCGCGCGGCGAATGGCCCGCCGACAACTTCCTGATTCGCGGCACGCGCTTCAACCAGGGCGTGCTCATCAAGCATATGGCCGACGCCGGTGCCGACATGATCGGCGACCCGTCGCAGTCGCATTGCGTCGCGATCGATGCACGCGCTCCGCTGTATGACGGCGGCATCTGTACGCGCATCGACTGCGTGTCGCTGGGCGTCGTGGTGAATCGCGACGCCCAGCGCTTCTACGACGAAGGCGAGGATTTCTGGCCGAAGCGCTATGCAATCTGGGGACGGCTCGTTGCGCATCAGCCGGGGCAGATCGGCTATTCGATCATCGATTCGAAAGCCATCGGCCGCTTCATGCCGCCGGTGTTTCCGGGCGAAAAGGCCGACACGCTGCCGGAACTCGCGCGCAAGCTCGGGCTGCCGGAAGCACGCTTCATGGAAACGCTCACGCGCTATAACGATGCGTGCCGCGACGGCACCTTCGATCACACCGCACTCGACGACTGCCACACCGAAGGGCTCGCGCCGCCCAAGACGCATTGGGCGCGCCGCATCGAGACGCCGCCGTTCTACGGTTATGCGCTGCGGCCGGGCATCACGTTCACGTACCTCGGACTGAAGACCAACGACCACGCGCAGGTTCACTTCGGCGGCACCGCCAGCGAGAACCTGTTCGTGGCCGGCGAAATGATGGCCGGCAACGTGCTCGGCAAGGGCTATACAGCGGGCGTCGGCATGTCGATCGGCACGGCCTTCGGGCGCATTGCCGGGACGCAGGCCGCGCGCGCCGCACTCAAAACAACGGAGGCAACCCGTGCAGCAGTCTGACCCGCTCGCGCCCGAACACACGCGCACGGCCTTTTCGGTCGAGACGAAAAAAACGCCACGCGACAGCACGGCGCGCGTGATTCCCATTGTGCCGATGAGCGCCGGCGAAACCGAAGTCGCCCGGCAGATGCAGATCTGCAACGCCTGCCGCTACTGCGAGGGCTTCTGTGCCGTGTTCCCGGCCATGACGCGCCGCCTGGAATTCGGCAAGGCGGACGTCAACTATCTGGCGAATCTCTGCCACAACTGCGGTGCGTGCTATCACGCGTGCCAATATGCGCCGCCGCACGAGTTCGGCGTGAACGTGCCGAAAGCGATGGCCGAAGTCCGGCTCGAAACCTACACCGAATACGCGTTTCCCGCGTCGTTCGGCGCGCTGTACAAGCGCAACGGCCTGACCCTGTCGGTCGCGCTGGCGGCCGGACTCGCGCTGTTTCTGCTGCTCGGTACGGCATTGCACGGCGGCTTGCCCGGCGATGTCGCGCCCGCGAACTTCTACGCGATCTTCCCGCACAACCTGCTCGCGGCGATGTTCGGCATCGTTTTCCTGTTCGCCATGCTCGCGCTCGGTATCGGCGTCACGCGCTTCTGGCGCGACGTGTCGGCAGGAACGGCGAGCGCGAGCGCGCCGGCCGTCGCGGAAGCGGCCCGGAACGCGCTGACGCTCAAGTACCTGGACGGCGGCCATGGCGACGGCTGCAACGAGGAGAACGATACGTTCACGCTGGCGCGGCGCCGGTTCCATCACCTGACGTTCTACGGCTTCATGCTGTGCTTCGCGGCGACCGCCGTCGCGACGCTCTATCACTACGCCTTCGGGCTGGAAGCGCCGTATCCGTTTCTGAGCGTGCCGGTGCTGCTGGGAACCGCGGGCGGCATCGGACTGATCGCCGGACCGGCGGGACTGCTGTGGCTGAACCTGAAACGCGCTCCGGCGCGCGGCGACGCTCGTCAGCGTCCGATGGACCGCGGCTTCATCGCGCTCCTGCTTCTGACGAGCACGTCCGGTCTCGCGCTGCTCGCACTCCGCACGACCTCGGCGATGCCGTCGCTGCTCGCGATTCATCTCGGCATCGTGATGGCGCTGTTCGCCACGCTGCCTTACGGCAAGTTCGCGCACGGCATCTTCCGCTCGGCGGCGCTGCTCAAATCGTCGATCGAGAAGCGTCAACGCAGCACACTGAGCCTCGGTTCGGATTAGCCAGTCACCCGGGCGCACGTTGGACGCCCATCACTACAGACAAGAAGCAGGAGACGCAATGAACCGTACCGAACCGATCGCCGCGACACCCGGCGTTTCGCCCACGACAAGGGCCGCCGCCGTGTTGCGTGTGACGAGCGGCAATTTCATCGAACAGTTCGATTTCTTTCTGTTCGGCTTCTACGCGACGTCGATCTCGAAGATCTTCTTCCCGTCCACCAGCGAGTTCGCGTCGCTGATGCTCACCTTCGCGGTGTTCGGCGCGGGCTTTCTGATGCGTCCGCTCGGTGCGATCTTTCTCGGCACTTACATCGACAAGGTCGGACGGCGCACCGGGCTGATCGTTACGCTGTCGATCATGGCGAGCGGCACCATTCTGATCGCCTGCGTGCCCGGGTACGCGACCATCGGCCTGCTCGCGCCGGCGCTCGTGCTGCTCGGGCGTCTGTTGCAGGGCTTTTCGGCAGGCGCCGAACTCGGCGGCGTATCCGTCTATCTCGCGGAAATGGCGACGCCCGGCAACAAAGGGTTCTACACGAGCTGGCAGTCGGCGAGCCAGCAGGTGGCCATCGTCGTGGCGGCGGCCATCGGTTACAGCCTGAACGCGTGGTTGTCCGCACAGCAGATCGCCGCATGGGGCTGGCGCGTGCCGTTCTTTATCGGTTGCGCGATCGTGCCGTTCCTGTTCGTGTTGCGCCGCTCGCTGCAGGAGACCGCGGCATTCGAAGCGCGGCGGCATCATCCGCAGGCACGCGACATTTTCGCGATGCTGCTCGCCAACTGGCGCACCGTGATCGGCGGCATGCTGCTGACCGCCATGACCACCACCACCTTCTATCTCATCACGGTCTATACGCCGACCTTCGGCAAGTCGGTACTGAAGCTGTCCACCTCCGACAGCTTGATGGTGACGCTGCTCGTGGCTGCATCGAATTTCATCTGGCTTCCGATCGGCGGCACGATCTCCGACCGCATCGGCCGCAAGCCGGTGCTGCTCGCCATTTCCGTGCTGGCGATCCTCACGGCTTATCCGGCGTTGTCCTGGCTTGCCGATGCGCCGAGCTTTGCGCGCATGCTGATCGTGCTGCTGTGGTTCTCGTTCTTCTTCGGCATGTATAACGGCGCGATGGTCGCCGCGCTCACCGAAGTGATGCCGGTCGAAGTGCGCGTCGCGGGTTTCTCGCTGGCGTTCAGTCTCGCGACGGCGCTGTTCGGCGGCTTTACGCCGGCGGTATCGACGTATCTGATTCAGGTCCTGCACGACAAGGCCGCACCCGGCTACTGGCTGAGCTTCGCCGCGCTCTGCGGCTTGTGCGCGACGCTCGGGCTGTACCGTCGCCGCGCGGACGGCAACGCGTCGGCGGCATCGTCGGCCTGACAGCGATTGCATCGGCGCGTGCCGGTCACCCCGGCTTCGCGCCGGGCTTTCGTTTTTCCAGCGGCGGCAAGAACGGGCGACGCGCGCCCGCTTGCGCGGCAACGCAGGCCGCGCCCGCTTGCCGTTGGAGCGGCATGTCCGGGCGCGGGCAAGCCGGTGTGATACAGGTTGCTTCAACCGCCGTTGGGAAACACGCCCCTGCTCATCGCATCGAGCTGGCGCACGATCTCCGCGCGCAGTTCGGCCGATACCTCGACACTGTCCAGCAATTCCGAAATCCACAGCCCGTCGGCCGCGAGCCGGCAGATCATCAGCGTCGCAGCCTGCTCGAGCGGCACCGGATCGGGCCGCGTCCATTCGCGCATCGGCACCGACCATCGTTCGCGCGTGTCCTGCTCGGTAATCATCGACGCGACCAGCACGCGCAGCACGTCGGTACTCGCGGCCGGATTGGCCGCATCGAGCACCGCATGCAGATAAGCGCGCGCCGCCGCGCCGTCGCCGCTCGGATCCGCCGCCATGCGCGCGTCCATCTGCGCGCCGAACCGCGCGGTCGCCTGGCCGAACAACGCATCGAGCAGCCCCTGCTTGTTCGCGAAGTGATATTGCAACGCGCCTTTCGTCACGCCGGCACGCTCGGCCACCGCATCGAGCGTCAACGCGGCCACGCCGTGATGTGTCGCGATTTCCGATGCGGCCGCCAGCAATTGCGCGCGCACCTGATCCGGCGCTTTTTTTCGCCGCACGCCGGCGGCGACGGCGGCGGGCGCTGACGATCCTTCAGACGCCCGCGCACCGGCCGTTCCAGCCGGTTCGACGGGCGCGGACACATCGTGCGGCGCGGGTTCGAGACGTTTTTTCATGGTGCGGATGGTAGCACCCGGGTGTCTCGATATAAACATTCCGGCTGGATGGTATGATCCGCCGCATGAACAAAACCGCCCCCTCTTCCTGGTCCGCGCTCGACACCGCGATCGCCCGTGGACGCGATGCGCTCGCGCGCCTTCAGCAGCCCGACGGCAGCTGGTGTTTCGAACTCGAATCCGACGCGACGATCACCGCGGAATACATCCTGATGATGCATTTCATGGACAAGATCGACGACGACCGCCAGGAGAGGATGGCGCGTTACCTGCGCGCGAACCAGCGGCTCGACACGCATGGCGCCTGGGCGTTGTACGTCGACGGCGCGCCGGACGTGTCGTGCAGCGTGAAGGCGTATTTCGCGCTGAAGGCGGCCGGCGACAGCGAACACGCACCGCACATGATCCGTGCGCGCGAGGCGATCCTGACGCTCGGCGGCGCGGCGCGCGCGAACGTGTTCACGCGCATCCTGCTCGCGACGTTCGGCCAGGTGCCGTGGCGCGCGGCGCCGTTCATGCCGATCGAATTCGTGCTGTTCCCGAAGTGGGTGCCGATCTCGATGTACAAGGTCGCGTACTGGGCGCGCACGACGATGGTGCCGCTGCTCGTGCTGTGCTCGCTGAAGGCCCGCGCGCGCAATCCGCGCAACATCTCGATCCGCGAGCTGTTCGTCACGCCGCCGGACGAGGAGCGCCGGTACTTCCCGCCCGCGAGCGGCATGCGCAAGGTATTCCTCGCGCTCGACCGCACGGTCCGCCATGTCGAGCCGCTGATGCCGAAGCGCCTGCGGCAGCGCGCGATCCGGCACGCGGAAGCCTGGTGCGCGGAACGGATGAACGGCGAGGACGGGCTCGGCGGCATCTTCCCGCCGATCGTGTACAGCTACCAGATGATGCAGGTGCTCGGCTACCCGGACGACCATCCGCTGCGGCGCGATTGCGAACACGCGCTGGAAAAGCTGCTGGTCACGCGGCCGGACGGCAGCATGTATTGCCAGCCGTGCCTGTCGCCGGTGTGGGACACCGCGTGGAGCACGATGGCGCTCGAACAGGCACGCGGCGTCGCCGTGCCGGACGCCGGCGAGACGGCGTCGGGCGCGCTGCGCGAACTCGACGCACGCATCGCACGCGCGTACGACTGGCTGGCCGAGCGTCAGGTCGACGACCTGCGCGGCGACTGGATCGAGAACGCGCCGGCCGATGTCGAACCGGGCGGCTGGGCATTCCAGTACGCGAACCCGTACTACCCCGACATCGACGACACGGCGGTCGTCACCGCGATGCTCGATCGCCGCGGCCGCACGCACCGCAACGCGGACGGCACGAACCCGCACGCGCCGCGCGTCGCACGTGCGCTCGACTGGATGCGCGGGCTGCAATCGCGCAACGGCGGCTTCGCGGCATTCGACGCCGACTGCGACCGCATGTACCTGAACGCGATCCCGTTCGCCGATCACGGCGCGCTGCTCGATCCGCCGACCGAGGACGTGTCGGGCCGCGTGCTGCTGTGCTTCGGCGTGACGAACCGCCCGGAAGAACGCGCGTCGCGCGCGCGCTGCATCGACTACGTGAAGCGCACGCAGCAACCCGACGGCAGCTGGTGGGGCCGCTGGGGCACGAACTACATCTACGGCACGTGGAGCGTGCTGGCCGGCCTCGCGCTCGCCGGCGAGGACAAGTCGCAGCCGTATATCGCACGCGCGATCGACTGGCTGCGCGCCCGGCAGCATGCGGACGGCGGCTGGGGCGAGACCAACGACAGCTATCTCGACCCGAAGCTGGGCGGCACGAACGGCGGCGAAAGCACGTCGAACTTCACCGCGTGGGCGCTGCTCGCGCAGATGGCGTTCGGCGACCACGAATCCGATTCGGTGAAACGCGGCATCGCGTACCTGCTGTCGGTGCAACAGGACGACGGCTTCTGGTGGCACCGCTCGCACAATGCGCCGGGTTTCCCGCGCATCTTCTACCTGAAGTATCACGGCTATACCGCGTACTTCCCGCTGTGGGCCCTCGCGCGTTACCGGCGGCTGGCGGGCGCCGCCGCCCCGGCTCGCGCCGCGGCGGAAGCCACCGACACGGCAATCGCTTGAACGATCACGCGCCGCGGTGCCCCGGGGTACCCGGCGCGGTCGTGACGGATCATCCTCCGCCCTGCTCCCGCATCCTGACGAACGCGTCGCGCAGATCCGCGCAGAACGCGTCGCCGACCATCGACAGCGGCTGCGACGCAGACGTCACCAGATAGAAGTGATCGGGCACGGCCGGCTCGAACGGCTTGACCGCCACGCGCCGGCCCGCGTACGCGGCCGTCACCGGATCGATCAGCGCGACGCCCGCGCCGTTCGCGACGAACGCGACGATCGTCTGCGACAGTTGCGCCTCGATCGACAGCACGCGCGGCACGCCGGCCTCGACGAACACGCGGTCGATCGCGCTGCGCGCCTCGAAGCTCGGCGGAAACGAGATGAACGATTCGTCGCGCAGGTCGGCCGGCTGCACGATGCGCTTGCGCGCGAGCCGGTGCCCGCGCGGCACGATGCAGCACATCGCGCTTTCCGCGAGCCGCTCGCCGCGCACGGCCGGATGCGGGACGGGTTCGGCGATCAGCCCGACATCGCACTGCCCTGACGCGACCTTGTCGACGACGGTGGATGCGCTGTGCGCGAGCAGCGTGATGTCGACGCCCGGATGCGCATGCGAGAAACGCGTGACGAGCGCCGGCAGCAGGTCGAGCGCGACGGCCGGCGAGCCCGCCACGCGCAGCGTGCCGCGCCGCATCGCGCGGATCTGTTCGGCGGCCTGCGCGACGCGATCGAGCCCGACGAACGCGCGCTCGACCTCCTCGTACAGCACGCGCGCCTGCGCGGTCGGCGTGAACCGCCCCTGCTGCCGCTCGAACAACACGAAGCCGATCCGGTCCTCGAGATCGGCGATCAGCCGGCTCACGGCCGGCTGCGAGATATGGAGATCGCGTGCGGCGCGCGTGACGGTATGGCGCTGCATCACCGCACGGAACGCTTCGATCTGACGGATTCTCAGCGATGGCATGGTCATAACACTGGATTATGGAGCATTGATCAAGCTGTATTGGACAGTGCATTTTGCCTGCCCGAACATCGGTTCCACAACGTATTGAACGTAGGGAGCCGCACCGTCATGGGATATAACACGGAACCGTCTTGCCCACGACACCGGAGCCGCGCATGACCGTGCGCCGCTTCGACGTCGTGGTGGCCGGCGGCGGCCTCGTCGGCATGGCCATCGCGTGGGGCGTCGCGCGTCTCGGCAAGCGCGTCGCGGTCTGCGACGGCGACGACATCGCGTTTCGCGCGTCGCGCGGCAATTTCGGGCTCGTGTGGGTACAGGGCAAAGGCGGCCGTTGCCTGCCGTATGCGCGCTGGTCGCGCGAATCGTCCGAGCGCTGGCACGCGTTCGCCGCGCAGTTGCAGCGCGCAACGGGCGTGAACTGCGGTTTCGAACGCCCTGGCGGCATCGAGCTGTTCGAGCATCGCGCCGAGCTCGACAGCGCAACGACTCTGCTCGAATCGCTGCACCGGCAGGAAGCGGCGCTGTCGTACGAAGTGCTCGATCCGGCGGCGCTGCGCCGGCGCATCCCATCGGCATCGCGAGCGCTGGCCGGCGCGCTGTGGTCGCCGAACGACGGCCACGCGAATCCGCTCTACACGCTGCGCGCGATGCTGCAGGCATTCCAGCAGTGCGGCGGCGTCTATCTGCCGCGCAGCGAAGTCACCGAGATCCGCCCGCGCGCCGGGCGTTTCGAGATCGACACGCGCGACGCGCGGCTCGACGCCGGGCGCGTGGTGCTCGCGGCCGGCCTCGACAATGCACGGCTCGCGCCGATGGTCGACCTGCTCGCGCCGATCGCGCCGTTGCGCGGCCAGATCATGGTCACCGAGCGCCTCGCCCCGTTTCTCGACTACCCGACGCTCGTCGTCCGTCAAACGCCGGAAGGCACGGTGCTGCTCGGTGACTCGGCCGAAGACGTCGGCTTCGACGACGGCCAGACGCGCCCCGCGATGGTCGACATCGCACGCCGCGCGCGCACCGCGTTCCCGGCGCTCGTGCATGCGCGCATCGTGCGCGCGTGGGGCGCGCTGCGCATCATGACGCCCGACGGGCTGCCCGTCTACGAGGCGTCGGCCACGCATCCCGGCGCGTTCATCGCGATCTGCCACAGCGGCGTAACGCTCGCGGCGGCCCACGCCGATCTCGTCGCGCCGTGGATCGCGGGCGGCGCCGCGCCGGCCGACCTGTCCGCCTTTACCACCGCGCGCTTCGCCGCGCCCACGGAAGTCCGGCATGTTTGAATCCCTCATTCCCGCCGCCGCGACGGTCGAACGCGTGCGCATCCATATCGACGGCACGCCGCACGAGGTGCCTGCGCACTACAGCGTCGCGGCCGCGCTGCTCGCCACCGGTCCGGCCGCGTGCCGCGCGAGCGCCGTGAGCGGCGCGCCGCGCGGCCCGTTCTGCATGATGGGCGTGTGCTTCGACTGTCTCGTCGAAGTCGATGGCGTACCCAACGTGCAAGGCTGCATGACACCCGTGTCCGACGGCATGCAGGTGCGCGCGATGCACGGCAAGGCGAGGCTCGCATGACGCGCCGCCAGTGCGACCTGCTGATCGTCGGCGCCGGGCCGGCCGGGATGGCGGCGGCTGCCGCCGCGCGCTCGGCCGGACTGTCGGTCGTCGTCGCGGACGAAGGCCGCGCGCCCGGCGGCCAGATCTACCGCAACGTGGCCGATGCGCCGGCGCCGCTCGCGCAATGGCTCGGCACCGACTACACGGCCGGCCGGCCGCTCGTCGACGACCTGCTCGCGAGCGGCGCGCATTACCTGCCGCGCAGCGTCGTCTGGCAGGTCGCGTTCGAACCTGAACCCGTCGCGATGCTCACGCAAGGCGGCCCGTCCGGCGGCACGCTCGAAGTCGGCGCGCGCGCCGTGCTGATCGCGACCGGCGCGCAGGAGCGCCCGTGGCCGGTGCGCGGCTGGACGCTGCCCGGCGTGATGGGCGTCGGCGCCGCGCAGACGCTGCTGAAATCGTCGGGCCTCGCGCCGTCGGCCGACGCCGTGCTCGCGGGCAGCGGCCCGCTGCTGTGGCTGTTCGCCGCGCAATTGCTGAATGCGGGGCGGCGCGTGCGTGCGCTGATCGACACGACACCGCGCGACGCCTGGCGTCGTGCGCTCCCGCATGCGCTGCCGGCGCTGCGCGGCGCCGACTATCTGCTCAAGGGCTGGCGCATGCTGCGCGCGGTACGCCACGCAGGGATTCCCGTCTATCGCGGTGCGACCGATATCGGCATCGACGGCGACGAGCGCGCCGAACGCATTCGCTTTCGCGATGCTCGAGGCGTCGTGCACATGCTCGACACGTCGCTCGTGCTGCTGCATCAGGGCGTCGTTCCGTCGACGCAGCTCGCGCGCGCGCTCGGGTGCGCACACGAATGGGACGAACGGTCGGCATGCTGGCGGCCGCAATGCGACGCGCGCGGCCGCAGCAGCGTGCCGCACGTCTGGATCGCGGGCGACGGCGCGGGCATCGGCGGCGCGCGAGCGGCGGCACTCGCCGGCGAAGTGGCGGCGCTCGACATCGCCGCGGAACTCGGCACGCTCGACGCGCAGCGGCAGGCCGCACGCGAGCGCCCGGTACTGCGTGCGCTGCATCGTCATCTCGCGGTGCGCCCGCTGCTCGATGCGCTGTACACGCCGCCCGCCGCGCTGCGCCGCCCCGACGACGACACGATCGTGTGCCGCTGCGAGGAGATCACGGCCGGCGAGATCCGCCAGCTCGCCGCGCTTGGTTGCCAGGGACCGAACCAGATGAAGGCATTCACGCGCTGCGGCATGGGCCCATGCCAGGGCCGCTGGTGCGGCACGACGGTCGGCGAGCTGATCGCCGAGGTGCAGCGGCGCAGCGTCGGCGACGTCGGTTACTACCGGATCCGCGCACCGATCAAGCCCGTCACCGTCGGCGAGATGGCCGACGCCCTCGAACTGTCGAACGATTTCCAGCGCGGCGATTTCCCGAGCTGATGCGCATGCCTACTCTTCCTCACACGAACGGAGCCTGACCATGAAGACGCGCCTCACGATTCTCCTTTCCGCCGCCGCGATGGCCTTCGCGTCGCTGGCGTCGGCGAAGGAATGGACGACCATCCGCATCGGTGTCGACCCGACCTACCCGCCGTTCGAATCGACCGCGACCGACGGCAGCGTGCAAGGCTTCGACATCGATCTCGGCAACGCGCTGTGCGCGAAGCTGAAGGCGAAATGCGTGTGGGTGTCGAGCAGTTTCGACGGGCTGATTCCGGGGCTGCAGGCGCGCAAGTTCGACGTGATCCTGTCGTCGATGGCCGCGACCGAACAGCGGCGCCAGCAGATCGACTTCACCGACCGCCTGTACCGCAACCAGACGCGGCTGATCGCGCGCACCGGCTCGGGGCTGTTGCCGGACGCGGCGAAGCTCGCCGGCAAGCGCGTCGCGGTCGAACAGGGCACGATCCAGGAAACCTATGCGCGAGAGAAGTGGGCGGCCGCGAAGGTCGAGGTCGTCCCGTATCCGAGCTACGACCAGGCGTATGCGGACCTCGTCACCGGGCGCGTCGACGGCGTGCTGATGGATGCCGTGCAAGGCCAGCTCGGGTTCCTGTCGACGCCGCGCGGCAAGGGCTTCTCGTTCGCCGGCGGCGTCGTGTACGACCCGAAGATCATGGGCAACGGCGACGCGGCCGGCGTGCGCAAGGCCGACGGCGACCTGCGCGACGCACTCAATCGCGCGATCGCGCAGATCCGCAGCGACGGCACCTACAACACGATCCAGTCGAAGTATTTCGATTTCGACCTGTACGGAAATTGACGAGGCGCGCCGGCGGCGCCGCGCATGCGACGCCTGACGCGCGATCGGCGGCATGTCGTCGAGGCTCGCACGCCTCCCCGGGTTTGAAGGAAATTGCATCTGGCCAGGTTGCACGAATAAGTCCACCAGGGACATAATTACAAAAACTTGAGTCCCCGAAGGTCTTATATGCTCGACATCCGCCAGCTTCAGTATTTCATCGCGGTCGCGGAAGAAGAACACGTCGGCCGCGCGGCCGAGCGCCTGCACATTTCGCAATCGCCGCTCAGCCGCCAGATCGCGCAGCTCGAGGAAAAGCTCGGCCTGACGCTGTTCGAACGCAGCCAGCAGCGCATTCGTCTGACGCGCGACGGGCGCACGTTCCTCAGCGAAACGCATGCGTTCCTGCGCCATGCGAACCGGCTCGAATCGCTCGCGCGCCGGCTCGGCCGCGGCGACGAAGGCGGCCTGTGCATCGGTTACCTCGAAACGGCCACGCACTCGGGCGTGCTGCCGCGCGCGCTGAAGACGCTGCGCGCCGATCGTCCCGCCGTTCATATCGCCTTGTACAACTATCAGTCCGCCGCGCAGCTCGAAGGCTTGCGCGAGCGCAGCCTCGACATCGCGCTCGTCACCGAGCCGCCCGCGCCCGACGATCCCGAACTCGATTCGGCGATGGTGCTGAACGATCCGATGCTGCTCGCGATGCCCGACGGGCACCCACTCGTGAAGAAGAAGGCGCTCGTCGCCGGCGATCTCGCCGCCCAGGCGTGGATCGGCGTGACGCAGCAGGAAAGCGCGCCGCGTCACGGCGCGTTCGTCGCGGCCTGTGCAAAGGCCGGCTTCTCGCCGGACATTTCGGTGGAAGCGACCGAGCCGCTCGCGGCGCTCGGCCTGGTTGCCGCCGGGCTCGGCGTGACGATGATCCAGCAGAGCCTGCGACACCAGGTACCGGAAGGCGTCGTGTTGCGCGAGCTGCCGTGGTTCAGCTACCGCACGCCGCTGTGGGCCGCGTGGCACAAGGTCAACCTGCGGCCGCTGGTCGGCATCTTCCGCGAGATCCTGACCGGCGAGGACGTCGTCGCGGCGGTTGAGAAATAAGACCGGCACCCCGCGCGCAGGTGGCGGGCGCGCACCTGCTTCGCATACCGAACGGCATGGACGCGCCCCCGCCTTCACACACGATGCGACGCACTGCCGTCAGTCCGCCGCGAACCGCTTCGCCAGTTCCGCGAGGCCGTCTTCGTAGATCCCGCGAAACAGCCGGATGGTCTCGTCGTCGGTCGCGCCGCGTGGCGTAAACGTGCCCGACCACTCGACGGTCGACGCGTTCGATCCGTTTTCGCGCACGCGCAGTGTGGCGCGATAGTTCACGACCGGGAACGGCGCTTCGAGGATCGCGTACGTGTAGCTGCGTGCCGCTTCGTCGAACGCGACCAGCCGCTCGACGATCGTCTCGCCGCCCGGGTTCGCGAGACGCCTCACGCGCCCGCCTTCGCCCAGCTCGCTGGCAGGAATGTACGACAGCCAGTCGGGCAGCGACCCGAAGCCGCCGATCAGTTGCCAGACGGTTCCGGCCGAAGCCGGGAGTTCGATGCTTGCATTTGCCTGTGCCACGTCATCACCCGTCAGGATCAACGACCGGTCGGTAGCGGCGCATTGGCCGCGATCAGGCCTTGTTCACGCATGTCACGCCAGAAATCGGCCGGAATCGCCACGTTCAGCGCAGCCTGGTCTTCCGCGATCCGCTCCGGACGGCTCGCGCCCGGGATCACCGCGACGGTGGCCGGATGCGACATCGAGAACTGCAGCGCGGCGGCCTTGATCGGCACGTCGTGGCGCGCGGCGATCGCCTTGATCCGCTCGACCTTCGCGAGGATTGCCGGCGAAGCCTTCTGGTATTCGAAGTGCGTGCCGCCTGCGAGCACGCCCGAGCTGTACGGGCCGCCGACGACGATCCCGACGTTCTGCGCGACAGCCGCCGGCATCACGCGTTGCAGCGCACGTTCGTGATCGAGCAGCGTGTAGCGGCCGGCCAGCAGCATGCCGTCCGGTTGCGGTTCGGCGAGGTCGAGCACCAGCTCGATCGGTTCGACGCGGTTCACGCCGAGGCCCCATGCGTCGATCACGCCTTCTTCGCGCAGCTTGCTCAGCACGCGGAATGCGCCCTTGCGCGCGACCTCGAATTGCGCGAGCCATTCATCGCCGTGGAAGTCCTGGGCGATGTCGTGCACCCAGACGATGTCGAGGCGGTCGGTACGCAGGCGCTTCAGGCTGTCCTCGATCGAACGCAGCGTCGCGTCGGCCGTGTAGTCGTTGACGATGCGGTTCGGCCGGCCGTGTTCGAACAGGCCGCCCTTTTCGCCGAGATCGCGCGCCGACACGTCTTCGATTTCATCGAGGATCACGCGGCCGACCTTCGTGCTCAGTACGTATTCGTCACGCGCATGGTTCGCCAGCGCGTCGCCGAGGCGGATTTCCGCGAGACCGGCGCCGTAGAACGGTGCCGAATCGAAATATCGGATGCCGTGTTGCCATGCCGCTTCGACGGTGGCCGCGGCTTCCGCGTCGGGAATGTTGCGGAACATGTTGCCGAGCGGGGCAGTACCGAAACCAAGGATCTTGTTGCCGGGCAGCTTGTCTTCGAGACTCATGATTTTCTCCAGGGAGTATGGGAAAGCGAGTTCAGTCTAGGGACGCCGGTTAAGTCTGTCCAAGACGGAATTTGACACACTTGAGTCCCACGAGGTCTGATCGACCTGTTTGATGCGCGTACCGATGTCCCTCCCCGCCCCCGTTCCGGCGAAACGCCTGACCGGCAAGGCCGTCGACCGAATTCGCTCCCGATTCGTGATTCCAGATCAAAAATCAATTGGGCCGGAGGCCGTTTTTCCCGGGCGTGGCGATACCTATATTGGCTGCACTCGCAACGACATCGACGTGGTTGCGGTTCACCCAACCTGACAGGGACCCATGATGAAAACGCTGATTTCCTCCACGCTTGCCGCACTGATCCTTTCCGCACCCGTGCTGTCGTTCGCGCAACAGGCCGACCGCCCGCTGACCCGCGCCGACGTGAAGACCGAAATGGCCCGCCTCGCGGCCGTCGGCTACACCCCGGCGCTGGACCACAACCGGTATCCGGTCGCGATCCTCGCCGCCGAAAAGCGCGTGCGTGAAAATACCGTCGCACCGGAAGCCGACCAAGCGGGCTACGGCAGCGAAGCCCGCACCACCGGCGAATCCGGCCGCGCGACGACGATCGACAGCCGCCACTCGATCTATCGCGGACATTGAGCCGCGGCGGCGCGCAGGAGAGCACGCCTCCCGACACGCGCAACGGTTCGCCCCTCCCCTGCGCATTGCCGGCCCGAATCGCCCGAACAGGCATTCGGGCCGCCCGTCATTCGGGTTTCGAACGCGACGGGACGATCGGCCGCGTCAGACGAACCCTTCTTCGACCAGCGTGCAGCCATGCGCGGTGATCTCGTGTCGCTGGCCCGACCCGCCGACCACGCGGCTCCAGCTCTCCGACACGAGCACGGTCGTCTCGCCGTCCGTGCGCAACGCATAACCGAAGCCGCCGTACATGCCCGGCACGGCGAACCACGTGCTTCCGGCCTGCGCGTCGAGTTCGAGCAGCGGTTCGAGTTCGGGCAGGCGCAGTGCGTCGACGCGCAGGTGAGCGATGCGGCCGAGAATCATCTCGTGGAAACGGCGCTGGATGGCGCGCAGCGTATCGTCGGGCACGAAGCGCTGCGGCTGCGGCGTCAGCAACTCGACCAGGTGCCGATGCCCGAACCGCGTGGCGATGTCGACCGCACGCTCGCGTCGTGCATCGCGCAGCATGCGCGATGCACCGAGGCGCAGCAGCTCGGCAACGACCGTTCGCGGCGCGCCGCCGAAAGCGGCCTGATGCAGCGGCGTGTAAAACGACGTGCCGCCGAGCCGCGTCGCATTGACGAGGTCGGGCTGGCGTGCCACGAAGTCGAGCACCGTCGCCCATTCGCCGCTGCGCGCCGCGTCGGCCAATGCGTGCCGGCTTTCGACCTGCGCGTCACCGAGCACATCGGCGCCCGTGATTCCATCCCAGACCATGCTCAACGGGCGCTCCTTGCGTATCGCGGGTGCGTCACGGCGGCGCCGTCACACGTCGCTCCTGCGCGCCGCCGACGACGCGTCGAGCGCATCGTGATCGACCAGCAGGTTCAGCAGCTGGCGCCGCGATTCGATGCCGAGCTTCGCGAACGCGCGCCGCGCGTAGGTGTCGATCGACGACGGACGAATGCCGAGTTCGTGCGCGATGTCCTGCGTCTTCCGGCCGCGAATGAGGCGGGCACACACTTCCGACTCGCGCGACGTCAGCTTCTCGAACACGTCGTGCAGTCGCTGCGTGACGACGCCCTCGCGCGCACGCGCCGCGCCTGCATCGGCCGGCCGGTCGCCGACGATGCGTCGATGCGCGACCGCCAGCGGCAACACGATCAGCGCGACATGCCGGACGATGCTCAGCTCCTTCAGCGAAAACGGCGGCAGCCGGCGCGCGCGGCATATCGACAGCGCGTAGGTCAGCTCGTCCACGCGATACGTGACCACGCATTCGTCGTGAATGTCCTCGGTATCGTAAAACGCGCGCCGGATCTCCGGGTTCAGCCGCAGCGTCGACAACTGCAGCAACTGCGTATCGCGCTCGCCGCGGATGCAGTCGAAGGTCGTGTCGATCCGCGCGAAATCGCGGTAATAGCGCGTCATCGTGCGCTCGATCTGGTCCGGATACGTGCCGTAGCTGCCGATCCAGCCGACGCGCCGCTCGAGCAGCGACTCGTCCTCGTAATCCAGATGAATGGAATCGCAATCGACGATGCGCGTGAGGTTATCGAACACGACCGCGACGAAATCCGGCGATCCGATCGCGCCGGCCACGGCCGACAGCGCGTCGGACAGGAACACGAGCTGGTTCAACTGGATATCGGTCGCCGCGGCGGTGTCATGGTCGGTCATACGATGCACGGGAGAAGGAGACGACCACCGTTACCACGCCAAAAGTGCGTTGCCAATTCCCTCGCGCCGGGTTCCGGTGCACGCGGCCGCCCGGCTGTACGGATTTCATGGACAGACATCCGGCCGGCCGCCCCCTACAGTCATCTCCGATATCCGGCGAGGCCCGTCGGCGCGTTCGCGGTTCGAAGCGAACCGGCGCGCGCCTCGCCGACCGTCCCGCGGCGCGCATGCGCCACGCAGTGCGCCGCCCTCGTTCCGAAAGGGAGTGACCATGATCGTCCGCGTTTTTCGTCTCGCCTTCCCCGTTGCAATCGCGACCGTTGCGTGCTTTGCGCCGCTGTCGGTGTCGCCGGCCCGCGCGGCCGACGCCGAACTGAACGTCTACAACTGGTCCGAGTACATTGCGAAGACGACGATCCCGGACTTCCAGAAACAAACGGGCGTGCACGTGCGCTACGACGTCTACGACAGCGACGACACGCTGCAGTCGAAGCTGCTGGCCGGCAGTTCGGGCTACGACATCGTCGTGCCGACGTCGAACTACATGGCCAAGCAGATCCAGGCCGGCGTGTACCAGAAGCTCGACAAGACGAAGCTGCCGAATCTCGCGAACCTCGATCCCGCGCTGATGAAGAAGATCGCCGAATCGGACCCGGGCAACCAGTACGGCGTGCCGTGGGCCTACGGCACCGACGGCGTCGGCTACAACGTGCAGGCGGTCAGGAAGGCACTCGGCGACGGTGCGCCGCTCGACAGCTGGGCGCTGGTGTTCGATCCGGCCAACGTGTCGAAGCTGAAAAGCTGCGGCGTGTCGTTCCTCGATGCGCCGGACGACGTGTTTGCGGCCGCGCTCCAGTATCTCGGCAAGGACCCGAACAGCAAGAACCCGGCCGACTATCACGCGGCGTTCGACATGCTGAAGAAGGTGCGCCCCTACATCACGCAGTTCAACTCGTCGGGCTACAACAACGACCTCGCGAACAACGACGTCTGCGTCGTGCTCGGCTGGTCGGGCGACGTCAGCGTCGCGCGCCGCGAAGCGGCCGCGGCGAAACGCGGCTACGAGATCCGCTACGCGAACCCGAAGGAAGGCGGCATCCTGTGGTTCGACGTGATGGCGATTCCGAAGGATGCGCCGCATCCGGAGGCCGCGCTGCAATGGATCAACTACATCCAGGACCCGAAGGTCAACGCGGACATCACCAACGAGATCTACTACCCGAGCGCCAACCGGGCGGCCCGTCAGTACGTGACGCCGGCCGTCGCGCACGACCCGAACGTGTACCTGTCCGCCGACGTGCTCGACAGGATGACGCTCTCGAAGCCGCGTTCGGCCGACATCGCGCGCCTCGAGAACCGCCTGTGGCAGCAACTGAAAACCGGCAACTGACGCAACCGCCCGCAAGTATGAAATCATGCGAACGCGCCGACGGCGCGTTCATTTCAATTCGACGCAACCTGACCATCATGATCGACGTTTCATTGATTACCGACGCGCTCCGCCCGAGCGGCGCGCCCACGCAGTACCGCGTGTCGCCCGAGAAGCTGATCTCCGGCGATCCGCTGCAGACGCTCACGCCGGGCTTCGCGAGTCCGTGCGGGCGGTTCTCGACCGGCATCTGGGAAAGCACGCCCGGATGCTGGCATGTCGCCTATACGGAAGCGGAGTACTGCGAGATCCTGGAGGGCACGTCCGTGATCACCGACACCGAGGGCAACCGGAAGACCGTGCGCGCGGGCCACCGCTTCGTGATTCCCCCCGGCTTTCGCGGCACCTGGGAAGTCGTCGAACGCACGCGGAAGATCTTCGTCGCCTACGACGAGCAACCGGCCGGGTAAGCAACGGCGACACGGCTCGCCCGCGCCATCGCGCCCCCCTGTCGCCGCCGCTCGCGGCAGCGTTACCGCCCGGCGCCAAGGGACCCGAGAATCCCGTACGCGGCCTTCACGCGGTCCTCGATGGGCACGCTGCCGTTCGCGAGCATCACGATCGCGATCCGCTTCGACGGCACGAATGCGACATACGTGCTGAAGCCGCCGGTCGAGCCGGTCTTGTTGATCCACGTATCGGGGTTCGGCGCCAGCGGCGGCTTGATCGCGCTGGCCGGTACCGCGTCGTACAGCATCTTCGGTGCGTTGCCTTCGAGCAGCGTCGGCAGCGCGACCGGGTACGGATACTGTTCCCAGATCAGGTCCTGCGTCAGCGGCCCCGCGCGGAAATAACCGGCGTGCGTGCGGTCGATCGCGCGCTGCAGGCGCGGCGCCGTCTGGATCATCCCCATGTTCGCCTGCACGAAGCGCAACAGGTCCGCCGCCGTGGTCCGCACGCCGTAGGCCGGCTGCCACAGCATGCCTTGCGTCATCCGGACCGGCCTGCCGTCCTTCGTATAGCCCTGCGCGTAATCGGCCATGCGTGCGTCGGGCACGTTGATGTACGTGTGCGTCATGCCGAGCGCGGGAAAGAGCCGCTGCTCCATCAGCGCCGCGAAGTCCTTGTGCATGGCCTTCGCGGTGAGCCACCCGAGCATGCCGATCGCGACGTTCGAATACTTGCGGTGCGTGCCCGGCGCATACTCGGGCCGCCACGCGTCGAGATAGCGGATCAGGCCGGCGTCGTCGCGAATGCTGTCGGGCACCTGCAGCGGCGTCCCGCCGGGCGTGTGCGTGCCGAGCTGGAGCAGCGTGACGACGCCGAACGGCTTGCCCTGCAGTTCGGGCAGATACTTGGCGACCGGGTCCGCGAGCGACAGCTCGCCGTCCTCCTGCGCGTCCGATGCGAGCGTCGCGGTCAGCGTCTTGCTGACCGAGCCGATCTCGAACAGCGTGCCGCCGGTGACGGGCTTGCCGGTCTGCTTCGACATCACGCCGTAGTCGAACACGTAAGGCTTGCCGTCGGCGACGATGCCGATCGCCATGCCGGGAATCGCGTACTGCTTCATCAGCGGGGCGACGTGGCGGGTCACGGTGTCGCGGATGTCGTCCTGCACGGCGGCGGCCGCGGTGGTGGTGCAGGCGGCGACGAGCAGCGTCGCGGCGAAGCGGGTCATGGTGAATCGCATCGTTGCGGTTCCTTTGGTATCGGATGGTTGCATGAGCAACAGGCCGCTACGCGCCGCACGGCGATCGTTCTGGCCGGCCTGTCGATGCAGGACTATCCGCCGCCGGCCGGCCGCCAACAATCGACGATATGTTGCGCGAGCCTAAAGAAATTCTTATGAGACCCGCGGCATCACGCATCGTCACGGGTGCCGCCGCGCCTGCCGCGATCGAGGCTCGACCGCGATGCGGGTCAAGGCTGGTGTGCGGAAGGAAAGCCGTGATGCTCGAGAAATTCGGACACGACGGGTTGCCAGAGGTCGATGCCACGCGAGAACAGCAGGTGTCCGTTGTCGGAAAACGGCGGCAGCAGCCGATAATCCGCGTCGCCGCCCGCACGGACGAAGGCCTTGTACCACGCGCCGCTGTAGGTCGGATCGAAGTACCGGTCGTTCTCCGTATAGATCCACAGCATCGGGACACGCGCCGTGGTCCCGAAGCTTGAAAACATCGCTTCCATCAGTTCGCCCTGACACGGTGCCCCGGGGTGCTGAACGGGATCGCCGCCGGCGCCGCCGGCGAAATTGATCGCCGCGACCACGCCGTCCGGATTGTCCGCCGCCATCGCCGTCGTGATGAGGCCACCTACCGATTGACCGACGATGACGATGCGATTCGGGTCGACGTTCGGTTGGTGTTTCGCGTAGTCCAGTACCGCGCGCTCCTCGGCGCGTGCCGCGTCGACCAGCGGGTGATAATCCTTGTGGCGACATGCGCCGCTGTATTCCGGATCGAACTGCGTGCCGAATCGCCCGTATCCGATCCGCGTCGGTTCGAATACGGCAAATCCTTTGCTGACGAAGAACCTGGCCTGTTGCGTATAACGAAATCGCGCCGGTGAGACACGATCCTGCGCATTGCGCCCGTGATTGAGAAGCAGGATCGGGAATGGGCCGCTCCCGCTCGGCATGAACCGCGTGATCGCGACCGTGCCGGTATCTTCCTTGCCGTAAAAATCCTTCACCTTGACGTCGACCGTATCCACCGATTCGTGCAGGTCGGATGCAAACGGCCCGGCGTGGGCATCGCCAATCAGGAATGCTAGGCAAATCAGGATGACGCGCATGATCTGAGTCCCGAACGATTGTTTTTCTGGAACGACGGAGTACGACGGCCGGCGAGAAGAATCCGCATCGGCCGGACGACGCACGCGGCCCGGCGGGCGCGTACGATCACCGCGGCAGCCGGTCGAGAAACGCCAGCATCGCCGCGTTGAATCGCGCGGGGCGCTGCAGCGGCGCGAAATGGCTGACGCCGGGCAGGATCGTCAGCGTCGCGCCCGGAATCGTGTCCGCCAGATACGCGGCATGCTCGGGGCGGATGAATTCGTCGTGCTCGCCCTGCACGATCGCGACCGGCACGGCAATCGCCGCGAGATCCCCCGCCGTGTAATTCGGTTGCGTGCGCATCATTTCACTGACGGCCGCGACGAATGCGTCGAACTGATCGGGTGTCGCGGACAGTTGCGCGTAGTCCTTGCGGTGCCGCGCGAAACAGCGGTCGATCAGCGGGCCCGGCACCACCTCCTTCGTGCCGCTCGGGTCCATGTTGCACGCGAAGAAGAACACGCCGGCCGCGCGGGCCGGTGCACGGGCCGCCAGCACGAGCGCGACGCACGCACCGTCGCTCCAGCCGACGAAGCGCGCGCGGTCGACATGCAGCGCGTCGAGCACCGCCAGCACGTCCGACGCCATGCGTTCGTAGGAATAGGGTTGCGCGTCGCGCGTGCTGCGGCCGTGGCCGCGGCTGTCGATCAGGATCGCGCGGTAGCCGGCCGCGAGCAGCGCCGGCACCTGGTTGCCCCAGTTGCCGCCGTGACCGAGGCCGCCGTGCAGCAGCACGACCGGCGGCCCATGGCCGAACGACGCGTGCCAGATGCGCGCGCCGTCGTGTTCCAGCCAGCCTTCGACCTCGGCCGCCGGCAGCGGCGTGCCGCCGTGGGCGTCGAAGCGGACGAGTTCGTCGTCGTCGGGTTCCGCATGCATCGTTTTGCCGTCCTTTCGAGGGAGACGCGCTTGCGATTGTAATGCGTGCGGGCCGCGCGGGCCGAAGCCGTCAGGCTTGGGTCGACACCAGGCCGCCCGACGACGCGTTGCCCGACTTCTGGAGCGCCGCCGCGAGCTGCGAGATCGCCGTCGACAGCGCCGCCGAGATCGAGCTGGCTTGCGCGCCCAGCGTCTGCTGCTCGATGACGGCGGACGGATCGTCCTTCGCGCGCCGGGCCGCGTCCGCCATCTGCCGTTCCAGCGTCGCGAGCTGCTTCTGCAGCCGCTCGATCAATGCCTTCAACTGCGTGACGGCCGGGTCCTCCGCCGACGACGCACCCGATGCGCCGAGCGTTTCGCCGGTATCGCCGGCCGCCTTCGCGCCGGTGGTACTGCTCGTCCCCGTCGTGCCGGTGCTGCCCGGGGCAGCCGTCGTGCCGTCGGCGGACGAGGTCGCGGCCGCGGCGGCCGATGGGTTCGCGCTCACGCCGCTGTCCGTCAGCGAGGCGCGCGCGGTCGTGGAGAAATCGATCTGCATCGTGTCGGTCCCTGTGTCGGTAAACGAATCGTGACGGGGCGGGAAATGCCTTCCAACTCGTTTACGGCATTCGTCACACGAAACTTGAGTATCGGGGTCGGACGGATGCGCCGACCGATCGCCGTTTCAGTCGCGAAAGGGCCAGAATGGCACCACCGCGGCGCTGGTAAAATCGCGGCTTCGCCGGCCGGAACCGCGCGGCGACCGCCTTCGGGCGTTCGCGTGCTACCGCGCCGGTATCGACTCCCGCCCTGTCGGGCGCGGCATGCCACGCGTGCCGACGCCGCCATCGCGGCGCAGCGGGTCGCCTGTTCCGCCTGCCTCCGTGACCCGCTCGCCGGTTCGAGCGGCGAGCGCCGTGCGGCGCGCGCTTCATTCATCATGTATTCGAGGAACACACGATGGCCCGCATCGGCGCCTTCTGCATCACGACGTGGCTTGCCGCCGCGATTCTCTACTTCGGCCAGCACTCCGTCGCGATGATCGCGCTCAGCGGTGTCGTCGTGTTCGGCGGGTTCGATCTGCTGCGTCCGTAACGCCCGTCGGCATGCCGGCGGCACACCGCCGAGCCCCGATCCGCGGTCGGGACGGTCGAGCCGCCACGCGCCCTCCGTGATGGCGCCGCCGTCAGTGCGCGCCAGCCGTCATGCGCGTGTAGTCCGCGTTCGGCCCGGACGGCGGCGTCAGGTTGTCGGCAGTCGCCCATTGCGTCGGCGTCGCGGACAGCGTGTAGCGCATCGTCCCGCCGTTGGCGATCGTGCCGAGCGGCAGCCACGACCCGGCATAGTCCGCACCGTTGACCTTCAGCGACTGGATGTACGCGAACGACGGACGACCCGACGCGTCCATCGCGACCTGCTTGTCGCTGTCGAGCCGCAGCGTCTTGCCGTTGCCGAGCCAGACGGTGATCCCGCTGAATTGCGGCGTGGACAACGCGAGCCCGGCTTCCGACGGAATGACCGGGAACATGCCGAGCGCCGCCCACACGTACCAGCTCGACGTCGCGCCCATGTCGTCGTTGCCCGGCAGGCCGTCGCGCGCGGTCGTGAACGCCTTCGACATGATGATCGGCAGGATGTACTGCGCGCCGCTCGGCTGGCCGGCCCAGTTGTATCCCCACGGCGACTGGAACGACGGTTCGTTGCCGATGTACAGGCGGGTGGACGCTTCGCCGCCGTTCAGGTCGGCGGAGCCCGGCACGGTCGAGAACGGCGTCGTGATCGCAAACAGGTTGTTCAGGCGCGCGACGGCCGCCTGCTTGCCGCCGATCGCGTTGATCAGCGCGGTCCAGTCCTGCGCGAAGGTCCAGAAGTAGTTCGGCTCCGTCGACTCATGGAACGCGCCCGGCACGAGCGTGCCCAGCGTGCCGGGCGCCGAACCGGACGGCGGTGCGTTGCGCGCGGCGATCACCTTGTCCGTGTAGTCGAAGAGGTTGCGCCACCATCCGGCTCGCGTGTACAGCGCGCCGATGTTGTCGGGCGTCACGCCGACCGACGGCGCGTTCAGCACGCTCGCCGGTAGCGCCTGCAGGAACGCGGCGGCCGAACGATCGCTCAGCACGCGCTCGATGGTCGCGGACGACGAATGGCCGTCGTCGCTTTGCGACAGGTAATGGGCGGCCAGGAAATTGGCGAGCCCCACCGCGCTCGTGCGGTCGTTGCATGCGCTCGAAGGATCGAATACCGACTGCTTCGTCAGCCGCGCGGCCGACACCAGGTCGAAATCGGTCGCGCCGAACTTGTACGCGCCGGCAATCACGTTCAGTGCGTTGTCGCCGGCCATCGGCGTCGAGTCGTCGCTGCCGTCGACCCAGTGCGGAAAGGCGCCGCACTGCAATGCGTCGACGACGAGCGACTGCATCATGTCGCTCGATTCCTTCGGCGCGAGCATCGCCAGCAGCTGCACCTGCGACCGGTAGGTATCCCACAGCGAGAAGCCGGTGTAGTGTGCGCCTGCGCCGCCCTGTGAGCCGTCGGCGCGCCGGAACGCGTAGTCGCCGACCTTCGCCGTCGCGCGCGGCGGAATCGTGCCGGTCTGGTCGACCGATTTCGGATAGCTGCCGTCCGCGTTCCTCGGCTGACGCATGCTGCGGAATTCGCCGTTCGCGTCGCTGTAGAGCGTCGGTGTGCCGAACACGCGGTAGAGCGCGGTGTAGAACTTCGTGAGGTTGGCCTTCTGTGTCGCATCGAGCGAGGACGGATTCGCGGCCTGGTCGATCTGGATCGTGTTGAGCCGGTCGTTCCACAGGCCGGACGCGTTCGCCCGCGCGTCGTCGAACGTGAGCTTGTCACCCTCGCCTTTCAGGTTCGCCCGCGCATTCCGGAGGCTGACGGACGAGATCCCGATCTTCACGGTCACCGTCCGGTCCGCGTCGGTCAGGTCGAACTGCAGCGTCGCCGCGCCGTTGCTGGCCGTGTTCACCGACGACGTGCCGGTCTGCCTGCGCAGCGGCTTGTCGAAGGTCGCGTAGAAATACACGGGCGCATTCCAGACCGTACCGTACGGCGTGCAGAATGCCGGCGCCACGGCCTGTCCGCTCAGCGACTTGCCGTCGCTCGCGAGCGCCAGCGCGACGTTGTTCGCGGTGACCTTCGTGCTGCCCGAATCGCTGTTGCCGTTCAGCTTCGCATCGATCGAGAAAAAGCCCTTGTCCTTGTTCGTGTACGTGAAACGCGCGATGCCGGCGCGCGCCGTCGCGCTCAGCTCCGTCACGATGCCGTTCGCGAGGCGCACCTTGTAGTAGCCGGGCTGGGCCGTTTCATCGGCATACCTGTACCCGATACCGATCGGCCGGCCGCCCGATGCCACCGCCGTCGCCGCATCGGTCGGCAGCATCGCGACCGCGCCCTGCCCCGGGCAGCCGACGCCGCTCAGATGCGTCACGCTGAAGAAGTCGATCGTGCCGCCCGAGCCGCCCGACGACAGATAGCCGCCCGAGCCGTTGAAGTCGCGGCGCGGCGTGTTCGGCCCGAAGTTCACCATGCCGAACGGCACCATCGCGCCCGGGCTCACGTTGCCCGCATAACCCGAATCCGGGTTGACCTGCGTGCCGATGAGCGGGTTGACGAACCCGGTCAGCTGCATGTCGGTACGCTTGGGCGCGGTCGATCGACCGGGCTGCGGCTGCGGGGACGGCACCGAAGTCGCCGGCGGCACCATCGACAGCGTATCGCCGGCAGTGTTCGTGGCCGTCGAAACACCGTTCACGTCGTCGCCGCCACATGCGGCAAGCGCTGCACAGGCCAGTGCAGCGACAAGCATGAGTCGCGAATTTTTCATTTTTTTGATTAGTACCGTTGATTAAAACGATTAATCCGGCGATGGAGATCGTTGCTGTCGCAACCGTCTCGCCCTCCAATTTCCGGGAATGCCACCCGCTTCCCGAGGGCTTACAGTGCCGCAACGACTGTTTATGCACTACAGGAAGTTTCCCGAATTTTCAGTTTGTTTAACTAAACAATCTGAAGCCAAGTGCTTCGGGCATGAATTTCCGCCATTTGTTGCATTGCGACGGCGGCGTGAACGAGTGTGGGCGACGGGCGCCCGGCGAAGCCGGGCGCCGCATGAACTCGCGGAGAAGAACGAGCGGGCATGCCGCGCGCGTCAGCGCGGCAGCGTCCTCAACGACGACGGCCCGCCCGTCAGCGCGATCCGCTTGCCCGTGTCGCGCAGCTTGCCGCCTTCGACCGCATACAGCGCAAGCTGCCGTTCGACGTTGAACTGCACGATCACGTGCCGGCTGTCGGCGGTAAACACGATGCCCTGCGCGGCTTCGCCGCCGGGCACCTCGTTCACCTTCACGGCCTGGCCGTCGCGGATCGCGAACAGCAGCACCTTGCCGTGCGCGTGGCGGCCCGGGTTGTCCGGTGTCAGGTTCGAGCCGTCCATCGCCTGCACGGCGATCCATTTGCCGTCCGGCGAGATCGCGACGCCTTCCGGCAGCGACGGCACCGTCAGGTACTGGACCGTGCGGAACGGCACGCGCGACACGTCGACCAGTGCGACCGAATCGGCGTCGCCCGCGAGCGTGCCCGTATAACCCGGCAGCCCCGCCAGCCCCACGTTGCTGACGACGGCCCAGCGATTGTCGCTCGACACGTCGATCGTGTAAGGCGCGACGCCCGTGCTCAAACGCGTGCCGCTGTCGGTCACCTTGCCGTCGTCGACGTTCAGCACCGCGACGCCCTGCTCGTCGCGCAGCGACACGAGTGCATGCTTGCCGTCGTGCGTGAAGCTGATCCCGGCCAGCCGCTTCTTGCCGATCTTCAGGCTGCCGTCGAGCGTCACCTGCGTGCCGTCGATGCGCAGGATCGACACGCTGCCGTCGACATTGGCGACGAGCGCGAGCCGGCCCGAGCGGTCGATCGCGATCCCTTGCGGATGCGTGCCGAGCTCGATGCGCGTGATCGCGGGCGGTGCGGCGCCGAGATTCACGACCTGCAGGAACGTGTCGAACACGAGCTGCTTCGCGGCCGTGTCGTAGCGCGTCGGTGCGCCGACGAGCGCGAGCTTCGCGTCGGGCGTGATCGCGACGGCCTGCGGCGGCCCCTGGATGCCGTTCTCGACGTCGACCTGCAGCGCGACCTTCGGCGGGAACGTGCTCGCATCGAGCAGCGTCAGCGTGTCGGCCGGCGGAGACGGCAGATAGGTGTCGCGGCCCTCGACACGCTGGTACTTGCCGTCGTTGCCGGACACGATCCAGTCGGCGGCGTGCGCGGCAACGGCCGTCGTGGCGAAGGTCAGCGCGGCGAGCAGGCGCGCGCTGCGCAGGCGGAAGGGATTCGAATGCATGGCGGTCGGTTCTCCGGATCGGTTGCGGACGCAATGGATTGCCCGGCCCTGCTGCTCGACGGGCCGGAGCCATCGCATGATGCCCGAAAGCGCGCGAATCCGGCGTCTCGCGCGCCGGCCCGTCACGCAGCCGATCGCGCGCCCGACTCCCACCGTGCCACGTCGTCGAGCGGATACACCGGCCGCGCGAGCCGCTCGTAGCGGAACAGCCCGTAGTCCGAGCCCGTCACGCCGCGGCTGTCGCATTCGACCAGCGCGGCCGCGATCGGCACGAATACCGGCCGGCAATACATCCGCGACTTCAGCAGCAGGAAGCGGGCCCGGCGCGGATCGACGCCGACGCTCTCGAACACGCCGAGATCCCACGGCTCCTGCGTACGCTCGGTGACGACGAGCGTGGCCGCGCCGATGTCGAGCACGGCAGCCCGCCCCATGTATGCGCGCTGCCCCGTGTACGTCGGCCCCGTGATCACGTATTCGCCGTCGGTGATCGCGCGCACGACACCCGTCGCACGGAACGGCTCGCGCCGCACGCCGCCGTGCGACGGCAGCCGGTTGCCGACCGGCACCGTGACGGTCGCGCCGACGCCCGCGTCGATCAGCGCCGCCACGGCTTCGGGGTCGCACAACGGCCCGCTGACGATGCCGTCGAGCCCCTGCGCGAGCGCGGCCTCGAGCAGGTCCATCGTGTCGCACGGGCCGCCCGACATGCAGTTGTCGCCGTGATCGAGCAACAGCACGGGGCGGTCCGCGCCGCGCGCGAGCGCCGCGGCCTGCGCGACCGAGTCGGCAAGCGGTGCGCTGCGATAGACGAATTCGTCGCGCGCGTCCCAGATCTGCCGCGCGATGCGCTCGGCAACCGCGTCGGCCGCGGCACGGTCGCCGTCGGCCACCACCACGACGCTGATGCACGGTGCGGGAATATCCGCGAGCGAAAAGCCGGGCAGCACCGATACCGCCAGCATCCCGTCGGCTTCGGCCGCACGCGCGGCCTCCACCGCGCGCCGCATCGCGCCGTCCGCGCTCGCGCTGCGCAGCGTCGACGTCATCAGCGGCGGCTGCCGCCATGCGAGCACGGGCCGCGCGCGGCCGTGAAGCCGGTCGAACAGCAACCGTGCCGCATGCTCGCCGGTCTCGTACATGTCGACGTGCGGATAGGTCTTGAAACTGACGATCACGTCCGCGTGATCGACCATCTTCTGCGTGACGTTCGCATGCAGGTCGAGCGCGACCGCGATCGGCGCATCGGGCAGCGCCGCGCGCACGCGCGCGAGCAGGTGGCCCTCGCCGTCCGCGCTCTGCTCGGCGACCATCGCACCGTGCAGGTCGAGCATCACCGCGTCGCAACCGGGCGCGGCCGCGACGATCGCATCGCAGATCGCCGCATACGCGTCGGCCGCGACCGGCCCGCTCGGGTTCGCGGCCGCCGACACGGGCGTCACGATGTCGGCGCCTTCGCGCGCGGCCGCGTCGATGAACGCGGCCATCGCGGTGCGCATCCCGCGGTTCGCACGATACGCGTCGTCGCCCCAGTCGGGGCCGTTGCGGCCGAATGCGGCGAGCGGCGTCGGCACCGGCGAGAACGTGTTGGTCTCGTGGTTCATCCGGGCGATCAGGATCTTCATCGCGCAGCGCCCTCCGCGATCCCGGCAGCGCCCAGCATCGCCTGCAGCAGCACGTTGCAGCCGGCTTCCAGATGCGCCGGATCGGCGTCCTCGATCTCGTTGTGGCTGATCCCGTCCTTGCACGGCACGAAGATCATCGCGGTCGGCGCAACACGCGCGAGATACACGGCGTCGTGGCCCGCGCCGCTGATCACGTTCATCGACGACAGCCCGAGCGCGCTCGCACCGGCGCGAACCTGCTCGACCAGCGCCGCATCGAACGGCTGCGGCGGAAAGTACACGACCTGCTCGACGTCGATCCGCATGCCGGTTGATGCGTACAGGTCCGCGCATGTCGCACGCAGTTCCGCATCCATCGCCGCCAGCGTCGCGTCGTCGGCCGCGCGCAGGTCGACGGTCAGCGTCACCCGGCCGGGAATCACGTTGCGCGAATTCGGATGCACGTCGACCCAGCCGACCGTGCCGCGGCCGTGCGGCGGATGTGCGCGCGCGATGCCGTTCACCGCACGCACGAGATCGGCCGCCACCAGCAGCGCGTCGCGCCGCAGCTCCATCGGCGTCGGGCCCGCATGCGCTTCCATGCCGTGTACGGTCACGTCGTACCAGCGCTGTCCGAGCGCGCCCTCGACCACGCCGATCGTCGTGTCGTGCGCCTCCAGCACCGGCCCCTGCTCGATATGCGCTTCGAAATACGCGCCGACCGGATGCGCGCCGGTCGCATCGCCCGCATAGCCGATCGCGGCCAGCGCGTCGCGCACCGACACGCCATCGCGGTCGCATTGCACGAGTGCATGATCGAGCGTGAATGCGCCCGAGAACACGCCGGATCCCATCATCACCGGAACGAAACGGGAACCTTCCTCGTTGGTCCAGACGGCCACCTCGAGCGGCGCGCGCGTACGCACGCCGGCGTCATCGAGCGTACGCAGCACCTCGAGGCCGGCAAGCACGCCGTAGTTGCCGTCGAACTTGCCGCCCGTCGGCTGCGTGTCGATATGACTGCCCGTGGCCACGGGCGGCAGGTCGTCGCGTTCGCCCGCCCGCCGCGCAAAGATATTGCCGATCGCGTCGACACGCACCGTGCAGCCGATTTCCTTCGCCCACGCGACGAACAGGTCGCGTGCGTCGCGATCGAGTTCGGTGAGCGCGAGACGGCACACGCCGCCCTTGTCGGTCGCGCCGATCCGCGCGAGCCGCATCAGGCTGTCCCACAGCCGTGCGCCATCGACGCGCAAGCCGGACGCCGCGACGCCCGGAGTCAAATGCTCTACTTGCATCGTTGCCATTCCTCGCATTGAAAGGGTACGGCGTTCATGCGACGCCGACGCCCAGGTACCGGTCCTTCACGTCATGATCGGCCGCGAACGCGGCATTGCTGCCTTCGTAAACGATCACGCCCTGCTCGATCACGAAGTGGCGGTCCGCGAGCTGCGTGCACACTTCGAGGTTCTGCTCGACGAGCAGGATCGCGACGCCGGCGGCCTTGATCTGCTTCAACTGCTCGACGATCTCCTCGACGATCACCGGGGCGAGCCCCTCGACCGGCTCGTCGAGCATCAGCAGCCGCGGATGATTCATCAGCGCGCGGCCGATCGCGAGCATCTGCTGCTCGCCGCCCGACAACTGCCCGCCGCCGTTGCGGCGGCGCTCCTTCAGGCGCGGAAAGATCCGGTAGATGTCGTCGAGCTGCCACGGCGAATCGCGGCGCGCGCCGAGCCGCAGGTTTTCCTCGACCGACAGCAGCCGGAAAATGCCGCGATGCTCGGGCACGAAGCACAGGCCGCGCGCGGCGATCCGGTGCGCCGGCTGCCCGGACACCGGCCGGCCGTCGAACGTCACCGTGCCGGCGGTCGGCACGACGACGCCCGCGATCGTCTTGAGCGTCGTCGACTTGCCCGCGCCGTTGCGGCCGAGCAGCGTCACCGTCTCGCCTTCATTGACGTTCAGCGAAATACCCTGCAGCACGTGGCTCTTGCCGTAGCAGGCGTGCACGTCCTTCACGTCGAGCATCATGCGCGGCCTCCCGTGATCATGTTGCCGAGATAGGCGCTGCGCACGCGCGCGTCGCCGCGAATCGCATCGGGCTTGCCTTCGACCAGGACGCGCCCCTGCTGCATCACCGTGATCGTGTCCGAGATGTCCATCACGATGCCCATGTTGTGTTCGATCAGCACGACCGTGTAGTCGTCGCGCAGGCCGCGGATCAGTGCCTTCATGTCGTCGAGATCGTCGATCCCCATGCCCGACGTCGGCTCGTCGAGGAAAATCGCACGCGGCCGCGCCGCCAGCGCCATGCCGACCTCGAGCCTGCGCTGCTGGCCATGCGACAGCACGCCGGACGCGGTGTCGGCGAACCGCTGCAGGCCGAGCCGCTCGAGCACCTCGTCGACGATGCCTTCGTGCGCGAGCGCACCGCGCGGCGGCGCCCACGGATTCAGCGCGCGACGCGAATCGACGCCCTGCGCGGCAACCCGCAGGTTCTCGCGCACGCTCAGGTTCGGAAACAGGCTCGTCACCTGGAACGAGCGTGCAATCCCGCGCCGCACGCGCTTGTGATCGGGTTCGCGCGACACGTCGTGACCGTCGAACAGGATCGAGCCCGACGTGATCGGCAGCGTGCCCGTCAGCGTATGGAACAGCGTCGTCTTGCCTGCCCCGTTCGGGCCGATCACCGAATGCACGGTGCGCGGCATGATCCGCAGGTCGACCCCGCCCAGCGCGGTGAACTTGCCGTAGCGCTTGACGACGCCGCGCGCTTCGAGAATCGCTTCGCTCATGGCTGCTCCTTGACCGTGGCCGCAGTGCGATCGTTACGCCGCAGCGATGCGATGACGCGTTCGCCGAGCCCCCACAACCCGCGCTGCATGAACAGGCTGACCGCGATCAGCACGAGGCCGAGCAGCAGCAGCCAGCGCGGCCACAACGTCGACAGCCAGTCCGCGAACAACACGTAGAACGCCGCGCCGAGCACCGACGCGAACAGGTTGCCCGTGCCGCCGATCACCGTCATCACGAGGATCACCTCGCTCGTGTGGTAGTCGATGTTCGACAGCGGCGCGATGCCCGTCATCAATGCATGCAGCGCCCCCGCGAGGCCCGTGACCGCGCCCGAGATCACGAACGCCGCGAGCTTGAAGCGCTTCACGTCGTAGCCGGCCGCCGCCGCGCGCGCCTCGTTGTCGCGAATCGCGAGCAGCGTCCGGCCGAACACCGAGCGCGACACGCGCAGCAGCAGCCAGAACACCGCGACGAACAGCACCGCGACGAAACCGTAGTAGCGCCACGGCGAATCGAGCACGACGAGCGGATGCCCGAACGCCGACAGCGCGGGGCGCGGGATGTCGAGCAGCCCGTTGTCGCCGCCCGTCACATCCGGCGTCGTATACGCGAGGAAGTAGAACAACTGTCCGAACGCAAGCGTCAGCATCACGAAATAGGTGCCGCGCTGCCGGATCGAGAACCAGCCGACCAGCGCGGCCGCGACGGCGCCGAGCACCGCGGCCGCGGCCAGCGCGGCCGTCACCGACTCGACGCCGCGCGTCAGCACCAGCCCCGCCGTGTAACTGCCGAGCCCGAAGAAGATGCCCTGCCCGAACGACAACAGCCCCGTATAGCCGAGCAGCAGGTTGCAGCCGAGCGCGGCAAGCGCGAACACCAGCACTTCGGTCGCGAGCGACCCCGAACTCAACACGAGCGGCAGCACGCACGCGGCGATCACCGCCAGCCAGCCTTCCGGCCGCTGCAGCATGCCGCGCCACGGCTGCGGGCGTTGCGACGCCGCCGCGCCCGGCGGCAGCGGTTTCGACGACTGGATCATGCGGCCCTCCCCAGCAAACCGTTCGGACGCAACAGCAGCACGGCCGCCATCGCGACATAAATCATCAACCGCGCGCCTTCCGGCCACAGCGTGCTCATCAGGCTCTGCACGATGCCGACCAGCAGCCCGCCGACCAGCGCGCCGATAAAATTCCCCATCCCGCCGACGACGACCACGACGAACGCGACGCCGAGCGCCTCGATACCCATGAACGGATCGACGCCGCGGATCGGTGCGGCGAGCACGCCGGCCAGCGCGGCCGTCGCCGCACCGAGCGCGAACACGAGGCTGAACACGCGCGTCACGTTGATGCCGAGCAGCGACACCATCTCCGTCGACTCGCTGCCCGCGCGCACCGTGCTGCCGAGCCGCGTGCCTTCGAGCACCCACCACAGCAACGCGGCGAGCACGGCCGTGAACCCGATCACGAACAGCCGGTACTTCGGGTAGACGAAGCCGCCCCAGATCACGACGCCGTTCAGCGCGTCGGGCGGCGGCACGTTGTCGCCGAGCGGCCCCCACGCGAGGATCGCGCACTCCTGCAGCACGAGCGCGAGCCCGACGGTCGCGAGGATGTGGAATTCGTGCTGCTGCGCGTACACATGGCGCAGCACGAGTTTTTCGACGCCCCACGCGAACGCGCCGACGACGAGCGGCACGATCGCGAGCGCGACCCAGAAATTCGCCGACCATTGCAGCGCCTGGTAGCAGAGATACGCACCGAGCAGGTAGAACGCGCCGTGAGCGAAATTCACGAAGCGCAGCAGGCCGAACACGATCGACAGGCCGACGGCGAGCAGGAAATACAGCATGCCCACGCCGATGCCGTTGACGATCTGCAGCAGATAGACGTTCATGGCTTCCGTGTCGGAAAGGAAGGTAACGGACGCCCGCGGCACACGAGGCGCCGCGAACGCATGCACTGCGTCACGCGAGCTTGCAGCCCGTCTTGTCGACCGGTAGGAACGACTGGCCCGAGCTGACGATGTCGGCATAGTCGTCCGCGTTCTTCATCCGGCTCTTCGGCTTGCCTTTCAGCAGGTAGTAGTTCTTCAGGACCTGGTGATCGCCTTTGCGGATTTCCTCCGGCCCCGTGAGGCCGTCGTACTTCATCCCTTCCATCGCCGCGACGACCTTCTTCGGATCGGCGCTGCCGGCCTTCACCATCGCGTCGATCAGGATCTTCGTGCAAATGTACGAACCCGCGAGGCTGTAGTTCGGGTTCGCCTTGAACGCGTCATTCGCGCGCTTCACGAGATCGCGGTTCAGCGGCGCATCGATGCCGTGCCAGTACTGCGCGCCGAAATACACGCCGTCGCAGATGTCCGGACCGAGCGCCTCGAACTGCTCGAGGCCCGATGCCCACGCAAGCAGGATCGTGCAGTTGCGCTTCATCCCGAAGCTGACGGCCTGGCGCAGCGTGTCCGACGATTGCGAGCCGAAGTTCAGGATCAGCAGCACGTCGGGCTGCGCGGCCGCCGCATTCGTCAGATAACCGCTGAACTCCTTTTCGGCGAGCGAGTGGTAGCTGTTGCCGACGTGCTCGATGCCTTTCTCCTTGAAGATCGCCTTCGCGGCCGACAGCAGGCCGTCGCCGAACACGTATTGCGGCGTGATCGTGTACCAGCGCTTCGCCTTCGGCAGCATCTGGACCAGCGGGCGCACCGTCTGCTCGATCGCGCCGAAGGTCGGCACCGACCAGCGGAAGGTCGCCGCGTTGCAATCCTTGCCGGTGATCTCGTCCGCGCCGGCCGTCGTGATGAACACGCCGCCCGCCTTCTGGACTTCCTTGCCCATCGCCAGCGATTCGGACGACAGGATGCCGCCCGCGAAGAAACGCACGCCCTTCTGCTGCGCGATCTCCTGCACGCGCCGCACGGCGGTCGCGGGCTTGCCCTCGGTGTCGAGCGACGTATAGGCGAGCGGCGCGCCGAGCACCTTGCCGTATTGCTTGACGGCCAGTTGCATGCCGAGATCGGCGTACTTGCCGTTGGCCGCGAACGGGCCGGACATCGGCACCGGGCACGCAAGCTGGATGGGCGAGCCCTGCGCGAACGCGACACGGGACGACATGCTGCCGAGCGCGCCCGGCACGGCCGACAGCGCGGCCAGTTTCAACAGTTCTCGGCGATTCAAGTTGACGCTCCTGATAAAGGGGGACACACGATGCGACCGACTGCCAAACCGTACCCACGCCCTGCAGGATGCGCGTCGCCGGTTGATCCTATTTATCATGATAAATAGAATGAACCTGATGCTAGAGTTGATCAAAATTGGTGTCAATCAGGCAAAATTCCGTACCCGCGCCGGGACCGATCGTCGACGATGACGCGGCGCGCAGTCAGACAAAGGAGTCGTGAAGATGGTCATGGACCGAGCCAGGGCGGGCCTCGCGGTCGAAATCAAGCAGCCGAAGCGGGCCGATCTCGTCGCCGAGGAGATCAAGCGGCTGATCACCGAGAAGGACCTGAAGCCCGGTGACCGCCTGCCGCGCGAGGCCGAGCTGCAGCAGCTCTATGCGGTGAGCAAGAGCACGATCCGCGAGGCGCTGAAGTCGCTCGAGGTGCAGGGGCTCATCAAGGTCACGACGGGGCCGTCGGGCGGCGGGATGGTCGTCGAGGTGCCGCTCGACCGCACGCTGCAGCTCCTGCAGAACTACCTGTTCTTCAAGGACGTGTCGATCGACGACATCTATACGGTGCGCAAGCTGCTCGAACCCGAGCTGGCCGCCGGCGCCGTACCGCACCTGACGGAGCGCGACTTCGCGGCGCTGGAAGCGAACATCGCGTGCTGCGACGGCGGCTCGGGCGTGCACGATCGCGGCCACATGCTGCGCCAGCGGCAAGAGGACACGACGTTCCACGACATCCTTGCGGCCGCGAATCCGAATCCGTTCCTGCGCTTCAGCTGCGAACTGATCAACGAGATGATCCGGCAGTTGATCGAGTTCCGGAACGATACGCCGCTCGTCGAGCACAAGCGCTTCGGCGAGGCGAACGTGTCGATTCACAAGGCGATCCTGCAGGCCGCGCGCGAGCGCGACGTCGAGCGCGTCCGCGCGCTGATGGTCGAGCACATGACCGAGGCGCCCAAGCATGTGAAGCGGATGAAGGGCAAGCTGCGCGGGCGGTTGATCCTCGATTCCGAGATTCGCCGGCGCGCCGCCGCTCCCGTTGCGGGCGCCGATGCGGCCGTGGCCGATCCCGAAGACCGCTGAGCGGCGGCACACGCGGCGTGGAATCAAGGCCGACCGCTTCGTGGCGGCCCGGGGACTGCTGCCGCACCCGCGGCGGGCGGCCACGTGCCGTTCCGATCGAACGCCACGCGAGGCGCCGCCATCGGCGGGAACCGGTTCGCCGCCCCGGTCCCCAGGGCGATCAGGGCATCATCACGCGCTGCCGTCCGTGTACCCCGTCGTCCCCTTCGTTTCCAGATACTCGACGAGGCCGAACTCCGCATACTCGCGCCCGTTGCCCGAACGCTTGTAACCGCCGAACGGCGCGGCCGGGTTCCACGCCGGATAGTTGATGTGAACGTTGCCGACCCGCAACCTCGCCGCGACGCGACGTGCGCGATCGAGATCCTTCGACTGCACGTAGGCCGCGAGCCCGTACACCGAATCGTTCGCAAGCGCGATCGCTTCTTCCTCGGTCCGGTAGGTCATGATCGACAGCACCGGCCCGAAGATTTCCTCGGTCGCGATCGTCATGTCCGGCGTGACGTTCGAGAATACCGTCGGCCGCACGTAGAAGCCGTCGCCTAACCCTTCCGGCCGGCCGGGACCACCGGCGACGAGCGTCGCGCCTTCGTCGATCCCGAGCCGGATGAAGTGCTGGATGCGGTCGAACTGCGTGCGGCTGACGACCGGCCCGATGCCCGTTTCCGTCGAACGCGGATCGCCGACGATGGTACGCTCCGCTTCGCGCCGCGCCGCCTGCTCGGCCAGCGCCAGGTGATCCGCATGCACGAGCATGCGCGTCGGCGCATTGCACGACTGGCCGCTGTTGCTGAAGCAGCTGCGCGCGCCGCGCGTGACGGCATCCTCGATGTCGGCATCCGGCAGGATCAGGTTCGGGCTCTTGCTGCCGAGCTCCTGGTGCACGCGCTTCACGGTATCGGCGGCCGCCTTCGCGACCTCGACACCCGCGCGCGTCGAGCCCGTGAACGACACCATGTCGACATCCGGGTGTCGCGACAACGCATCGCCCACTTCATGCCCGTAGCCGTGCACGAGGTTGAACACGCCGGGCGGCACGCCTGCCTCGTGCAGGATTTCCGCGAACAGGATCGCGCTGAACGGCGCGACCTCGCTCGGCTTGAGCACCATCGTGCAGCCGGCGGCGAGCGCCGGTGCGACCTTGCACACGATCTGGTTGATCGGCCAGTTCCACGGCGTGATCAGCGCGCACACGCCGATCGGCTCGTGCGACACCAGCAGCGAACCGGTCTGCGTGCTGAAGCGGAACGACTGCAGCGCGCGGATCGTCTGTTCCAGGTGCGCGGTGCCGACCGCGGCCTGCGCTGCGCGCGCAAACGCGATCGGCGCGCCCATTTCCCGGCTGATCGTCCGTGCGACCTCTTCGTAGCGGCGCTGGTAGATCTCGAGCACGCGCCGCAACAGCGCGACACGCTCGTCCACCGGCCAGCGCGAATACGTGTCGAAGGCCCGTTTCGCCGCGCCGACCGCGCGATCGACGTCGGCCGCGGCGCCGATCCTGAGCTGCGCATAGGGCCGCGCGGTGGCCGGATCGATCACGTCGATCGACCGGGCGTCGGCCGGATCGAGCCACTGGCCGTCGATATAGGACTGTTGTGACGTTCGCATCGGTTGCTCCTTCTGAAATGAACGACGCCGCGCTCAGCGCATCGCCCGGGCATGGGTGTCGGCGAGGATGTCGCGGATCTGCGCGACGAACCACACGATCTCGTCGCGCGACATCACGAGCGGCGGCGAGAACTGCACGATCGGCGTGCCTTCGTGATCGACGCCCGCGCGGCACAGCAGCCCCGCGTCGAAGATCGCGGGCGCGAGCATCGTCGACACGAACGCCTGCGCGCTGATACCGGCCGCCCAGCGGCGCGCGGCCTTGTCCGTCACGAGTTCGAGCGAGTAGTGGTAGCCGTCGCCGCGCACGTCGCCGACGCACGGCAGTTCGAGCAGCCCGTCGAGCGTCTGGCGGAATACGGCTTCGTTGTCGCGGACGTTCTCGAGCACCCCTTCACGCGCCATGATCGCGAGGTTCGCGAGCGCGGCCGTGCAGGCGACCGGATGGCCGCCGTACGTCGCGCCGTGCAGGAACATCTGCTGCGGCCCGTCGAGCACCGTGTCGACCACGGCGTCGCTCGCGATCACGCCGCCGAGCGGCACGTAGCCCGACGCGATGCCTTTCGCGAACGTGATGATGTCCGGCTTCAGCCCGTAGCGCGCCGACCCGAAGTATTCGCCGAGCCGGCCGAACCCGCAGATCACCTCGTCCGCGACGAGCAGCACGCCGTGCCGGTCGCAGATGTCGCGCAGCCCGGCCGCATAGCCGGCCGGCGGCGTCAGGCTGCCGCCCGCGTTCTGCAGCGGCTCGACGACGAGCGCGGCGACGGTATCCGGCCCCTCCTGCACGATCAGCGATTCGATCTCGTCGAGCAGATGGCGTGTGAACTGCGCTTCCGTCTCGCCCGCCGGGCGGCCGTAGCGCTTCGTGTTGCTCACGTGCCGCACGCCCGACATCAACGGTTCGAAGTGCTTGCGGAAATTCGTCATCCCGTTCAGCGCGAGCGCGCCGAACGACGTGCCGTGATACGCGACGCGCCGCGCGATGAACTTGCGCCGCTGCGGCTCGCCGCGCGACTGGTGATACTGGCGCACCAGCTTGATCGCCGATTCGTTCGACTCCGAGCCGCTCGACGTGAAGAACACGCGGTTCAGGCCCTCGGGCGCGAGCGCCGCGAGCTGGTGCGCGAGCCGGATCGCCGGTTCGTGGCCATAACCCCAGTTGGTCGCGAACGGCAGCCGGACCATCTGCTCGCGGATCGCATCGCCGATCTCCGCACCGTGGCTGTAGCCGACCTGCACGCAGTACAGCCCGGCCAGCCCGTCGAAATAACGCTTGCCGTGGCGATCGACGAGCCAGCAGCCTTCGCCGCGGTCGAACACGGTGAGCGCGTTCTCGCGGTACGCATCGGCATGCGTGAAATGCATCAGCAGGTGGCGCTTGCCGAGCGCCTGCAGGTCCGCACCGGGATTGACGTCAACAGCGTTCATGGGTCACTCCTCCTTCAGGATTTCAGAACCGGCGACATGCCGCCGGTCATTCAATGCATCGACAGCGTCGGCGCCGGGCGCGTGAAGCCGCGCGTGAGCCACACGAGCTGGCAGAGGCCGAGCACGAGCCAGCCGAAGCCGACGTAGAACGTCTGGCGCGACAGTCCCGACCAGAGCCACACGTTCATCGCGAAGCCGATCGCCGGCATCGCGCCGAACGTGATCCAGCCCGCGACATGACGGTGCCGGGGCTGGCCCAGGTAGCTGCGCATCACGCACAGGTTCACGACCGCGAACGCGACGAGCGCACCGAAACTGATCATCGTCGACGCGAGGTCGAGCGTGACGAACAGCGCGGACAGCGACACGACGCCGACCGCGAGCGTCGCGCGCACCGGCGTACGCAGCCGCGCATGCAGGTGGCCGAACACGCATTCGGGCAGCACGCGATCGCGGCCCATCGCGAACAGCACGCGCGTCACGCTCGCCTGCCCGGCCATCGCGCTCGCGAAGCAGCCCGCCACGTACACCGCGACGAAGAACGCCGACAGCGTGCCGCCGCCAATGCGCCGCATCAATTCGAAGCTGGCCGAATCGAGATCCTTGAACGCGTGCCAGTCGGGAAACACCACTTGCCCGGCATACGCGATCAGCATGAACAGCAGGCCGCTCGCGAGCGTGCAGAGCAGGATCGCGCGCGGCACCGTGCGCCGCGGCTCGCGCGTCTCTTCCGACAGCGTGGTGACCGCATCGAAACCGAGAAACGACAGGCACAGGATCGCGGCGCCCGCGAAGATCGCGCGCGCATCGCCCGACGACGGCAACGCGACGGTCATCGACAGCCCTTCGCCGGCCGCGACGCGCGCCGATGCGACGACGAAGATCGCGATGAACACGAACTGGCTCGCGATCAGGATCAGGTTCACGCGGTTGACGAGCCGGATCCCGACGATATTCAGCCCGGTGACCAGCGCGATGCTGCCGACGATCCATACGCTGGCCGGCACGCCGGGGAAAATCTGCTTCATGTAGATGCCGATCGCGAGGTAGCTGATCATCGGGATGAACAGGTAGTCCATCAGCAACGCCCAGCCGACCATGAAGCCGGCCGAGGTGCCGAAGTTGCGGCTCGCGAACGTGTACGCGGAACCGGCGCTCGGCATCAGCCGCGCCATGTGGCCGTAGCTGCGCGCGGTGAACAGCATCGCGACCAGCGTGACCGCATAGGCGGCCGTCAGATGCCCGTTCGTCTCGCTCGTGACGAGGCCGTAGGTCGTGAACACCGTCATCGGCAGCATGTACGCGAGGCCGAAGATCACCAGCGTCGAGAGGCCGAGCAGACGCGGCGTGCGGCGCTCGTCCGGGTCGCCTCGATGCGCGCTCGCGCCGACGTCGTGCGTCGCGGCGGCCGATACGGTTCGGCCTGGCCTGTCGTTGTCCATGCTGTCCTCACGTGGGTGGGTGGCGTTCATGACTTCAACTCTCGATCGCCCGGCGCCGCCGGCGGCGCGCGATCGGAAGAAAGTGTGGTGCGCCAAAAAATCCCGGACGAATGAGAAATACGGACGTAATAGGGGGATATTTCAGGACACGGCGTCACGCATCGCATCGTCCGGCCATGCATGCTGCTGTGCCGCACTGGCATTTTTCGGACATTCCGGCTATGTTCCGTGCACGCCCGTCACCGTATCGGCACCATGGACAGCCGCTCCCAACGCAACCAGAGCCGGGCCGAGCGCAGCCTGCGCACATCGCTCGGCCTCGCCCGCCCGGCCGGACGCCAGGAAGATATTCCGGCCACCGTTCACGCGATCGCGGTCGCGCTGGACGAGTGCCGCGTGCGGCACATCGACGGCGCCGCGCTGCTCGAAGGCACGGGGCTCGGCGCGGACGAGGTCGCGTCGCCGAACCTGCACGTGAATCGCGGCCAGGAGCAGCGCTGCTTCCGCAACCTGCTGCGCTGCAGCGGCGTACCGTCGATCGGGCTGTCGATCGGCGCGCGGCTGCACGTGTCGACGCTCGGTCTCGCCGGCTACGCGATGCTGATCAGCGGCTCCGTGACGCAGGCGTTCCGCTGCATGGGCCAGTTCCCGCTGTTCATGGGGCTGTATTTCGACGTGCGCGTCGACGCGCACGCCGGCGGCATGAGCGTGACCATCAGCCGCTACAACGGCGAATCCGATCTCGAGGTATTCCAGGTCGACATGTGCCTGTCGAGCCTGCGGCTGATCGTGTCCGATCTCGTCGGCAAGCCGGTATGGCCGGAACAGTTGCAGCTCGCGCGCCGCACGCCGCGCAATGCAGCCGACTACGCACGCCACTTCGGCTGCCCGGTCGCGTTCAATGCGGCCGACAACCGTCTCGTGTTCACGTCGGTGAACGGCACGGAAACGCCGCGTCTCGCGAACGAAGTCAGCTTCAATGCGCTGCACGGCCAGTGCGAGGTGCTCGAACGGCAGTGGGCCGCGTCGGTCGGCACGCGCTTCGCCGATCGGGCGAAGGAGCTGATGGCGCGCGACCTCGTGCGTTTCAAGTCGATGACGGCGCTCGCGAATGCGCTGCACCTGACGGAGCGCACGCTGCGCCGGCGGCTCGACAAGGACGGCATCACGTTCCAGTCGCTGCTCGATGAAGTCCGTCACGACGAAGCCGTGCGGATGCTCGACGACCACACGCTGACGGTCGCGGTGATCGCCGAACGGCTCGGCTACAGCGAGCCGCGCAGCTTCCGTCACGCGTACCGGCGCTGGACCGGCAAGACGCCGCGCGCGGACGTCGGTATCGACATGTAACGTCGATCGCGCATGCCGATTCCGAACGGCGCCCCCGCCTGTTAGTTTGGAATTCGAATCATTTCCACGAAAGCCGCCGGCGGCGTCCGGCTCGACGCCGCCGCACGACCGCGTGCCGTGCCCAAGCTGGACGCGCTCATTCGATTGCTCTATACTCGCTCCAACTTCATCACAAAACGCATGATCTCGTGCGCAACGTGATGCCATTTCGCACTTTGTTGCGCATGCATCCGTTTCGCCACGTCAAAGGGGCCACCGGCCCCAGCGGTCGGCGCCAAGCCGCCCGCATCCATGCCGTCTTCGCAGGACGGTGCCCTGCTCGAACGCGCCTTGCCGTTACGGCGCCGCCGGGCTGAACCTGACAATCAGACGAACGCAACATCGCGTTCACCCGACCGCCAGCCGCACTTCGGTGCAGCCGGCAGCACTGTTTCCGTCAGTTCAATCGCGGCCATGCCGGGATCACGAACTTCCATCGCGACGCCATCCGGCGTCATCGCGGCGCGTGCCTGCGCGCGTGCCGCATCGGGATCGAGGAGGGGTATCTTCATGACTCGACGCACTGTCCAGCTGGTGGGCAGCCTGGTAGCCATCATCGCGGTCGGATGGGCGCTGGCGCGCGGCATCGGCGCCGACACGTTCCGCCAGCGCGCGGACGATCTCGCGTACTACGCGGGCCAGCACATGCTGCTGGTCGTCTACTCGATGACGCTCGCGATCGTCGTCGGCGTACCGGCCGGCGTGCTGCTGAGCCGGCCGCGGTTTCAGCACCGGGCCGAGCGCTTCATGCAGGTCTTCAACATCGGCAACACGGTCCCGTCGCTCGCGGTGCTGGCCATCGCGCTCGGCATCTTCGGCATCGGCGACGTACCTGCGATCATCGCGCTATTCCTCGCATCGCTGCTGCCCATCACGCGCAATGCCTATGAAGGCATGAAGAACGTGCCGGCCGCGCTGCGCGAAGCGGCCAAGGGCATCGGCATGACGGGCTGGCAATCGCTCGCCCGCGTCGAACTGCCCCATGCGGTGCCGATCATCGTCGGCGGCGTGCGCACCGCGCTCGCGATCAACGTCGGCACGGCGCCGCTCGCGTACCTGATCGGCGCGGACAGCCTCGGCTCGCTGATCTTCCCCGGCATCTATCTCGACAACCAGCCGCTGCTGCTGCTCGGCGCGTCGCTCACCGCGATCCTCGCGCTCGTGCTGGACGGCATCGTCGCAACCGGCAGCCGCCGCTGGCTCGCGCGCCACGGAGGTGCCGCATGATGCGCCCGCTTCGATCGATCGCCCGCCTGTGCGCCGCCCTGGCCGTGTGCATGGCCGCCGGCACACCGGCATTCGCCGCCAAGCTCGTGCTCGGCGCGAAGAACTTCACCGAGCAATATGTCCTCGCGGAAATCACGTCGCAATACCTGCGCTCGCGCGGCTACGACGTGGAAGTCCGCGCGGGGCTCGGCAGCACGCTCACGCGCAGCGCGCTGGAAAACGGCCAGTTCGACCTGATGTGGGATTACACGGGCACCGCCGCGCTCGTCTACAACAAGATCCAGGACAAGCTGTCGCCCGAGGAGATGTACCGGCGGGTCAAGGCGCTCGACGTACCGCGCGGGCTCGTGTGGCTCGACGCGTCGCCGCTCAACGACACCTACGCGATCGGCCTGCCGAGCCAGCTCGCGCAGGCCACCGGCATCCGCACCGTGTCGCAGCTCGCCGAGCACCTGAAGACCGATCCGGCCGCGAAGCACTACGTGTTCGGCATGGATGCGGAATTCGCGAACCGTCCGGACGGCCTGAAGCCGCTGCTCGCCGCGTACGGCATGCAGTTCAGCCGCGCGCAGTTGAAGCAGATGGATCCGGGGCTCGTCTACACGGCGCTGCACAACAACCAGCTGAAGATCGGCCTCGTCTACACGACCGACGGCCGCGTGAAGGGCTTCGGCATCGTGCCGCTCGAGGACGACAGGCATTTCTTCCCGCCGTACAACGCGACGCCCGTGGTGCGCAAGGACACGCTCGAGCGCAATCCGGGACTCGCGACGCAGCTCAACGCGCTGTCCGCCGCGCTCGACAACGACGCGATGCAGGCCATGGCCAAGGCCGTCGACCTCGACGGCAAATCGCCGCGCGACGTCGCCGACGCGTTCCTGCGCACGCATCCGCTACCTTGAAGGAGACCCGATGAGCGTATTCGACTATCTCGCTTCGAGCTGGCCCGAGCTGTTGCAGCTCACGCTGCAACACATGTGGCTCGTCGCGATCGCCGTGGGCTGCGCGATCGTCGCGGGCGTACCGCTCGGCATCCTCATCAATCGCCACGAATGGCTCGCCGGGCCGCTGCTCGGCATCGCCACGATCGTGCTCACGCTGCCGTCCATCGCGCTGTTCGGCCTGATGATCCCGTTCTTCTCGCGCTTCGGCCAGGGCATCGGCGCCGCGCCCGCGATCACGGCCGTGTTCCTCTATTCGCTGCTGCCGATCATGCGCAACACCTACCTCGCGCTGCGCAACGTGGATGCGGGCATCAAGGAAGCCGGCACCGGCATCGGCATGACCGCGTGGCAGCGCCTGCGTCTCGTCGAGCTGCCGCTGGCGGTGCCCGTGATTCTCGCGGGCGTGCGCACCGCGGTCGTGATGAACATCGGCGTGATGACGATCGCCGCCGTGGTGGGCGCGGGCGGGCTCGGCACGCTGATCCTGCGCGCCATCGGACAGAGCAGCATGATGAAACTGCTGGGGGGCGCGGTGCTCGTGAGCCTGCTCGCGATCGTCGCCGACCGGCTGCTGCAGAGGCTGCAGCGGGCATTGACACCGAAGGGAGTGCAGAAGACATGATCGAACTCGACCAACTGACCAAGACCTTCACGCGCAAGGACGGCCAGACCGTACGCGCGGTCGACTCCGTGAGCCTGTCGGTGCCCGAGGGGGAAATCTGCGTGTTCCTCGGCCCGTCGGGCTGCGGCAAGACGACCACGCTCAAGATGATCAACCGGCTGATCGCCGCGACATCGGGCCGCGTGCTCATCAACGGTGAAGATACGGCGCAGCTCGACGAAGTCGACCTGCGGCGCCACATCGGCTACGTGATCCAGCAGATCGGGCTGTTCCCGAACATGACGATCGAAGAGAACATCACCGTCGTGCCGCGCCTGCTCGGCTGGGACAAGAAGCGCTGCGCCGAACGCGCACGCGAGCTGATGTCGATGGTCGCGCTCGACCCGAAGCTGTACCTGAAACGCTATCCGCGCGAGCTGTCGGGCGGGCAGCAGCAGCGTATCGGCGTGATTCGCGCGCTGGCCGCCGATCCGCCCGTGCTGCTGATGGACGAACCGTTCGGCGCGGTCGATCCGATCAATCGCGAGTCGATCCAGAACGAGTTCTTCCAGATGCAGCGGCAACTGAACAAGACCGTGATCATGGTGAGCCACGATATCGACGAAGCGATCAAGCTGGGTGACCGCATCGCGGTGTTCCGGCGCGGCCAGCTCGTTCAGTACGATCACCCCGACACGCTGCTCGCACGCCCGCGCGACGAATTCGTCGCGCAGTTCGTCGGCCAGGACAGCACGCTCAAGCGCCTGCTGCTCGTGAAGGCCGGCGACGCGGCCACGCAACCCGACACCGCGCGCGTCGATACGCCGCTCGCGCACGCACTCGCGGTGATGGACGAAGCCGACTGCCGCTACCTGACCGTGCTCGACGACGCGGGCCGCGCGCTCGGCTACGTGACGCGCCGCGCGGCGCGCGGCGACGGCGGCACATGCGGCGAACGCGTGACGCCGTTCCCGGCCGGTGTCTCGGCCGACGACAACCTGCGCATCGTGCTGTCGAAGATGTACCAGTACAGCGTGTCGTGGATGCCCGTGCTCGACCCGGACGGCGTGTGGCTCGGCGAGGTCACGCAGGACTCGATCGCCGCGTACCTGAGTTCGGGCCGATCGCGCCGGCAAACGGGGCAGCCGCCGGGCAGCCCGGTCGATCGGGTTGAGGCGGCCGCGCCGCATTGATGCGTCGTCCTCGTCACGCCGGTGCGCGATCGGCGTGACGCCGTTCTTGACCAACACACCGTGGGCGACGAGCGCAATCGATCCCGCCGCACCCCGGCTCCCTGTCACTGTCTTCCGTTGAATCCTGCCTGGCGGATTCCAGTGGCTTGATCCTGCGTTCCGTGCTCGCCCGACAAACGCGCAGCGAAAAATCCGGCCCCGGCAATCAAGCGCGAATCGCACGGAATCGACTCGCGTAAAATGCCCGCAACCATCCATCCGAGCGGGCCGCCCTTCCACTCCACTCGCATCGGCATAACACCCATACCAACGAGAGCCGTGGCATCCGCCGACGTCGCCGCCCCGATCGGGGCGACCGCGACCGCGACGATCGTCGACCGGCGAAGCATCGATGAGCAAACCGATCCTGTACCTTCTCGCCGGCAACGGCAGCGCTGCCGACTGGTGGGACGATGCGCTGCCCCACTTCCGGCGCTACCGGCCGGTGCCGCTGGAACTGCCGGGCTTCGGCGATCATCCCGCGCCGCCGTGCGAGGATCTCGCCGCGTACGCGCAGGCGCTGCTGGACGTCACCGAACCGGGCCACGCGATCATGGCGGTCGGCGTGAACGCGCTGCTGGTGCTGCACGCGTTGCAACGGCGCCCCGGCCACTTCGGCCGCAGCGTGCTGCTCGCGCCCGTCGGCGCATTCCTGTGGGAACGTCGGCTGCCGAAACTGATGGCGCCGAAACCGCTGCGCAAGACGATCCACTGGCTGCTCGCGCACCATCCGACGCTGTTCGCCCGCCAGTTCTCGAACCAGACCTGGACGCCCGCGCAATATCGCCGCATGGGCGCCGGCTACGCGCGCTGCCGTGCGTTCCTGCCGCACTGGGATCTCGTGCGCGCCGATACCGCGCTGCCGCTGCTCGAGTGGGTCACCGACCGCATCGAGCTCGTATGGGGCGACCAGGATGCCGTGCTCGGCGTGCGCCAGGCCGCCGCGTGGTCGGCGATCCTCGCGCGCGCCGACCTCACCGTCACGCTGCAGCGCGGCTGGGGACACTATCCGTGGATCGATGCGCCGGCCGCGTTCGCGCAGTGGCTCGAAGCCGGCGACACGGGTTTCGTCGCGCACACGAAGGGCGGACGTCTGGCACTCGCCGCGATGGCCGGCCTGCCGGTACCGCCCGCCTTGTCACTGACCCGCGCCGACGATCCGCGCCTGCCCGCCTTTCTCGCGAGCCAGCCCGGCGCCGAGTGGGCGGTCCGCTCGTCGAGCCACGGCGAGGACCAGGCCGACGCAGCCAACGCCGGCCTGCACACGACGTTCCTGCGCGTGCCGGCATCGGATGCCGCCACACGCGTGGCTGAACTGCTCGACGGCGGCCTCGAGGAAGCGGTCGTGCAGCGCTTCGTCGCGCCCGTGCTGTCCGGCATCGCGTTCGTGCGCCATCTGTCGGTGGAAGTCGAATGGGTGGAAGGCCACCTCGAATCGCTCGCCGACGGACAGGCAAGCCCGCGGCGCGCGATCCTGTCGCGGCTTGGCGAGCCGTGGCGGCGCGGCACGTTCGCGGCCGCGCACGGCCTGACTTCGCAACGGCTGTGGGCGTTCCTGCAACGCGTGCTGCGCGCGTTCCACTACGTACCCGGCGATGTCGAATGGGCATGGGACGGCACGCAGCTGTGGCTCCTGCAATACCGCCCGATCAGCAGCTACGGCTGGCACCGGCACCTGACCTCGGCCAACATCGCCGAGATCCTGCCGCCGCAGCCGAGCCGGCTCGTCGAATATGCGCAACGGCGCGCGGCCGGCAGCATCCCGGCCATCATGGCGCGCTGGGATGCGCGCGTGCTGCGCGACAACGAGCCGTTCACCGCGCTGTACGGCGGCGCGTCGTACATCAACAACGACCTGTTCCTCGCGCGTCTCGCGGACTGGGGCGTGTCCGCCGCGAACTACAGCGGCGAGATCGGCGGCGCGACGCCGCCGCTGCGCTGGCGTCCGCTGCGCCTGCTGCGCGCACTGCCGGTGTTCTGGCGCATGCTGCGCGTCGCGCGCGGGCACCTGCCGACGCTCGCGCGCGGCTTGCAGCGCTTCGACCGGGAACTCGCGACGCTCGTCGAACGGCGCGCGGACGGCCAGCAACTGGCCGACTGGTTCACGCGCTTCTACGTATTCGTCGTGCAGGGCAACCTGTGCATCGCGTCATCGCTCGCCAGCAGCGGCGGCACACTGTGGGGACGTCCGCCGACCGCCTATGGCCAGCTCGACGACAGCCCGCACCGCTTGCCGTGGGAAACCGATCCGGGCACCGCGCGGCCCGCGGCCGCCGACCTGCCGCTGCAGCCCTTCCCCGCCTGGCCGCTGCCGGTCCGCGTGCTGCATGCGCTCGGCGCGCCCGGCATGCGCGGCTGGTATCTGCAGGTACGCGAGTGGTATCGCGACAACCTGATGCGCGTGTTCTTCCGCCTGCATCACGCGATGCCGGCCGCCGACCGCGACACCTGGTTCGCGCCGCATCCCGAACGCCGCGACCGCAACGGCAGCTTCTGGCAGGACGGCGGCGAAGGCACCGACGAGGCAGCCGGCTTCATGATCTATCCGGGCCACGCGCAGGGCGTGCTCGGCCGCGACATCCTGCTCGAAGACGCGCTCGACCCGGGCCGGCATGCGCAGTACCAGGCCGCCCGCGCGGTGATCGCACGCATGGGCGGCCGGCTGTCGCACGGCGCAACGCTGCTGCGCGAACTGCGCAAGCCGTCGGCCGTGCTGCCGCGCGTCGATGCGGCGTGGATCGGACGCGAAGTGCGGCTCAGCGACGGCCGGCTGACGCTGGCCGACTGAGCGGCCGGCGGCGTGTTGAAGGGGGTACCCCGGATCGCTACACTGGTCCGGCGAATCCCGGAGACCTCACATGAAAGAAACGCTTGCCGGACTGTCGGCGGACCTCGAGCGGCTGCTCAAGCTGCGCAGCATCCCGTTCGGGATGAAGCTGTTCGAACGGCGCGAGGACATGGAAGCCGTCCCGCGCATTCGCCGCCCGAAGGCGATTCACTCGCTGGACCAGATCGTCGGGCAGACGGCGCGGCTCGGCTTCACGGTCGGCATCACGGCCGACGACCTCGTCGGCGCGCAGTGCCGGTCGGTCGTCGGGCTCGGTCACGCGAAGGACGCGGAGTGGGCATCCGGCCAGCAGATGGCCGGCGTCTGGTACGCGACGCAGGAAGATTCGCGCGCGCACCAGGCCGCGATGCACTGCGTGGCCGACGGCCAGTACGAAGCGCTCGTCGTGTCGCCGCTCGCGGCCGGCCGCATCGCGCCCGACATCGCGCTGTTCTACGCGACGCCGGGCGCGATGATGTACTTCATCAACGGGCTGCAATGGTCCGGATACAAGCGCTTCGACTGGAGCGTGGTCGGCGAATCGGCATGCGCGGATTCGTGGGGCCGCGCGCTGTCGACCGGGCAGCCGAGCCTGTCGATTCCGTGCTACGCGGAACGCCGCTACGGCGGCGTGCTCGACGACGAGATGCTGATGGCGCTGGCGCCCGACGCGCTGGAACAGGCCGTTGCCGGAATGGAGGCGCTGTCGCGCAACGGGCTGCGCTATCCGTTCGCGCAGTACGGCATCCAGCAGGACGTGCGCGCGGGCATGGAAGTCAGTTACCCGAAAGCGACGTGACTTGACGCGTCGCCGCTGCGGCGCGCTGGAAGCAGCACTCAGCGCAGCGGCGTACGGACCTTGCCGTCGACCTTCAACGTGCGCCTGTCGCGCGCGGCCTCGTATTCGACCGTCTGCGCGGGCGTGACGGCGCCGTACGACCGTCCGTTCACATAGACGATGCCGTCGCGCAGTTCGATCCGGTCGCCGTTGACCGTCGCGGTGGCGCGGTCGCCCTGCAGCACCGCGCCCGAACACCCGGCGGTGGAGAAGCTGCGGACCGACGCGCCCGGCATCGCCGCGTTCCCGCCCGGGTCCGCCGCATGCGCGGCACTGCACGGCGGCGCATCCATGCCGCCGGCGGCATGGAGCGGCCCGGTACTGATGCCGCATCCGGCAAGCAACCCGATCGTCATCGGCAACAGCTTGTTCATGGTGGCCTCCGTGGTCCGCGAACCTGGATCGATGCCCGGGCACGCGCTCGCCCGTCGCTCGATACGCGCAGTATGCGTCCACGTGCCGGCACACCGCCATCCGCGCCAATACCACTTCTGCGCGCCACACATTCGCCTTGACAAGTTGCGATCCGCAACTATTATCGATTGCGATACGCAACCATTTGGGGCAAACCATGGACCTCATCGACGCGCCCGCGAAGCCTCGCGACGCGACCATCCTCGAATTGCGCGACTTCTCCCGCAAGCTGGTGCGCGAGCTCGGCTTCATGCGCGCGACGCTCGCCGACAGCGACTGGGCGCCGTCGGCCGTTCACGCGATCCTCGAGATCGGGATGGCGCCCGGCATCAACGCGAAGGATCTCGGCAACATCCTGCGGCTCGACAAATCGAACACGAGCCGGCAACTCGCGCGGCTCGAGGCGGCCGGTGTCGTGGAGCGCCGCGTATCGAGCGAGGATGCGCGGGCGATCGAGCTGTACCTGACCGCCGAGGGGAAAAAGCTGCAGAAACGAATCGACACGTTCGCGACCGACCAGGTGTCGAATGCGTTGCGTCGCATGATTCCCGCCGACCAGCAGGCGTTGCTGCGCGCCCTCGCGCTGTATGCCGATGCCCTCGCGCAAGACAACGCCGCCAGGGCGCCCGCGACGACCCTCGATGCGCCGCCGATCCGCGAAGGCTACCAACCGGGTTGTATCGGCGACATCGCGAGCCTGCATGCACGCTTCTATGCGGAGCACTGGGGGTTCGGCGTCTTTTTCGAAAAGCGGGTGGCGACCGAGCTGGCCGAGTTCGCGGGCACGTTGCCGGCCGACGGCAAGGCGCTGTGGCTCTGCCAGGAAGACGGGCGGACGCTCGCGTCGCTCGCGATCGACGGCGATCCGGCGACCGGCGTCGCGCACCTGCGCTGGTTCATCGTGAACGACGCGCTGCGCGGGTCCGGCATCGGGCGCCAGATGATGACGCTGGCGATGCGCTTCGTCGACGAGCACCGGTTTCGCGAGACCTACCTGTGGACCTTCAAGGGACTGGATTCGGCACGCCACCTGTACGACGCGTTCGGCTTCACGCTGACCCACGAGTCCGCGGGCACGCACTGGGGCACCGAGGTCGTCGAGCAACGGTTCAGCCGGCCGGGGCCCGCCGGCAGCTGACGTTCGACGCACCCGATTCACGCTGAAGGGCGTCATCACGCTCACCACGACAAAGGACGCTGCCCATGCTCGAACGTCTCGCGGCCCTCGCGCTTTGCGCGGTCGTCACCGCGCCTGCCGCCATTGCCGCGCAACCCGACGCCGCGACCGGCATCAATCCGATCGACCGGACGATGACGCAGTGCCTGAACGATCCCGAACATGCGTCGACGGCAGGCCAGGACGAATGCGTCGTCGATGCGGGTCGCGCATGGGACGCACGGCTCAACGCGAGCTATCGCGCGCTGCAGGCATCGCTGCCGGCGGCGGACCGACCCGCGCTGCTGCGCGCCCAACGCGCGTGGCTCGCGCGCCGGGATGCCGACCTGAAGCTGATCGGCGCCGTCTACGCGACGACACGCGGCACGATCTACGCGCCGATGAATGCAAACGACGTGATGGAACTGACACGGCAGCGCGCGCTGTCGCTGCAACGGTTCGAAGCGGATCGCGCGGCGCACGGCTTCAGCCTGGCCACACGCCTGCCGCCCGCGACGGACGACCGTCCCGAACGCGTCGACGCCGTACCGCGACGCGGCGCACGCTTCGAACGGGCGCACTGCGCGGCGCTCGCCGATCTCGACGCAAAGGGCCGCTGCGCGGCGCAGGCCGCGCCGCTGTACCTGCAGGATATCGACGACGTGACGGCCGCGATCGAACGCCGCCTGCCGCGTGCATCGCGCGAAGCGATGCGCGCGTCGTCGCAGAAATGGCGCGCGTTCATCGCCGCCCAGCCGCCGCTGATCGGCGCGCTTTACGCGCCAGCGGATGTTTCCGGCGTGCCGCCGCAGGTTTCGATCGAGATGCGCGATGAAGCCGCCGCGCGCCTGCAGCAACTCGTGTACGCCGAAGACAAGATCGGCGCCGATTGAGGCGGCGGTGCACAGCCGCCGCGTTCTTCAGCGCCAGCGTCGCGGCATGGAGGGCTTCGGCCGTCATCGGGTCGCTGCCGAATTGCTCGGGCAGTTCAGCGGGAATGGCCGGTAGCTCAACCGGCGGGGTCTTCGGTTGACGAGGCTTATTCAATGAGCGCCACCGATACCGGGATCACCCCGGTGGCGCTCGTTCATCGCGATCGGCCCCGAAAAGTCAGCACCGCGTCCCTACCGCTCCCCAACCCGCTCCACCAACTTCACGAAATCACTCGCCCCCATCGGCAGCGTTGTGCCGACGGCCAGACCTCCTGCGTCGAGAAACACCCCCTTCACGCTCACAGCTCACGCGCTGGCGATGCCTGGGGCGCTGACGTCACAGCGGGCGGCAAGGGACGATTCGCAATCTCCATCGCTTCAGTTCGCGGCACACCGAGCGTCTGCAAAAGGGATGACGCTGCGCGCTCGGCAAAGCCGTTCTGACTGTACCCGATCATGTTCAACATGTCGGTGACGGGCTTCTCGTCTGCATCGAATCGTAATTCGATTGCAATGGCGGTCAGTACCGCGCCGCCGACCGTGACAACGCTCATCAACGGGTCATTTGCCGAGAATCTCCCGGCGAGGATCCCTTTCTGGATATCCCTCAACAACCGAGGTCCGAGGCCGCGGCTGAGTGCTCGCATCGACAGCCCTTCGCGGAGGAGAAATTGTCCCCAAACCGGTTCACCTCTGGCTCGCAGCAAAGTATGACGCAACGACACCGAAATGATCTCGGCAGGGTCGGTGAGGTTGGCGGCGATGCGGTCCAGGGTATCCGCGAACTCCTCGAACACGATTTCCAGAACCGCGGCATGAATCGCTTCTTTCGATTCGAAGTGGTTATAGAACGAGCCGAACCCCACGTCCGCGGCTTCCGTAATTTCATTGATCGCGACGCCTTCCATCCCCTTTTGCGCCATGAGTACGAAGGCGGCATCCAGCAGGCGCGCCCGCGTCTCGCGCTTTCGACGCGCGCCTCGAGGCTCGCGAACCTCGGGGCCTGACGGCGCTTGCCCGTTCGAGACGGCCGGCGACGGTGTTTTGGTGCGACGGGAAGAAGTGCTGGGCATCGGCGTGCGCGTAGGTTCGATGTTTCGAGTATACGTTCGAACATCAAAATTGACAAAATCATCAGTTATGATTTTAATGTCATCAAGGCAGCCTGCAGCGGCCTGCCTGAAGAATGGGAGACAGAACGGTGGCGGAGACAAAACTGACGTGCGAGTCGGGCGTCCATGAAGGCAACGACACCGCGAGCCGTGCCGGCGGGCGCGACTTGCCGTCGGACGTCGACGTGCTGGTCGTGGGCTGCGGTCCCGTCGGCGCGACGATCGGCGCGTTGCTTGGCCGGGACGACGTGCGCGTGCTTGTCGTCGACAGGGCGGCGGAGATCTTCATGGCGCCGCGTGCGATCGCGCTCGACAACGATGCGCTTCGCATCCTGCAGTACGTCGGGGTGAACGAAGCCGACCTCGATACGGTGGCGATTCCGTACGTCCGGATGCGCTCGCCGTGGTTCGGCGAGTTCGGGCGCATCAATACGCTCGGGAGCATCGATGGCCATCCGAAGCTTGTGACGTTCTATCAACCGGACCTCGAGCGATGCTTGCGTGCCCGACTGACCGCACACCGCACCGCCCGAATGGCGCTCGGTGTGACGCTCGTCTCGCTCGACGAGAACGCCGATCACGTCGCCGCCACGCTCGACAGCGCGCAGGGCGTGCGGCACGTCGTGCGCGCCCGCTACGTCGTCGGTGCCGACGGTGCCAGCTCGATCGTGCGCCAGTTGATCGGACAGGAGTTCAAGGGCAAGACGTTCGCGGAAGACTGGTTGATCGTCGACGCGCGAAACGTGCGCCGACCGATCGACCATGTCGAGTTCCTCTGCGACCACCGGCGGCCGACGCCACATATGACCGCTCCCGGCGGGCGCGAGCGTTGGGAGTTCATGCTCCATCCCGACGAGACGCGAGAGGAGATGGAATCCGACGAACGCATCCGCGAACTGCTCGCACCGTGGGGCGGCATCCAGGACATGGTGATCGAACGCAAGGCCGTGTACCGTTTTCATGCCCGAACCGTCAGGACCTTCAGCAAAGGACGCGTTTTCCTAGCGGGCGACGCCGCCCACATCACTCCGCCGTTCGTCGGCCAGGGGCTCGTCGCCGGCCTGCGCGATGCCGCGAATCTCGGCTGGAAACTGGCGTGGGTCGTCAAAGGCCACGCAACCCCTAAAATTCTGGACTCCTATGATCAGGAACGCCGACCTCACGCCAAGGCAATGATCGGCGTCGCGAAATTCATGGGGAAGCTCGTGATGCCGCGAAATGCCGGGATCGCGTTGTTCACGCACGGTCTGATGCGATTGACGCGGCTCGTTCCGCCGCTACGGAATCACTTCGACGAGCTCGGGATCAAGCCGAAGAATGCGTTCCGCAGAGGCTTGTTCGTCCCCGGCTGCTCGACCACGCGGCTCGTGCGCGGCGCCGTGCTTCCGCAGGGATGGCTGCGCAAGCACGATGGGGCGATCCGCCTGAGCGACGACGTGTTCGGCAGCGGTCTTGCGTTGATCGGATTCGGACGGGATCCAGACGTCGAACTCGACGCCGGCGCGCGAGCCGCGTTGATTGCGGCGGGTGGTGTCGTGGTGCAAGTCGTGCACCGCGGGCAGCGCCTTCATCGCATCGAGAACGACGGCTGGGAGGACCTGGACGGTACGTTCTTGCCGGGTGTCGTGCGGTTTGGCTGGGCGGCCGTGATTCGGCCGGACAAAACGGTCCTGCACGAAGGCCCGGTGGCCGACTCGACCCGCCTCGTTCTCGAATCCCTGCAATTGCTGGGTGCGCGCACCTCCTTGTCGTCGCTATCCGGTCACATTGCCCAGCCGACTTCCTGAGGCCCCCATGAAGCTCACGACTGCACAACCCGCACGGAACCCCCGACCAACGACGAAGGCTCGGGCACTGTCCTATTTGATGTTCGAGCGTCCCGATCTCGAACGGGCCGAACGATTTCTCAACGATTTCGGCCTGCGGACCGTATCCCGTGACGGCGAATATCTGTTCCTCCGGGGCACCGCCGCCACGCCGTTCTGCTACGTCGTCCGGCGCACTGAAAAAAACCGCTTCGTCGGCTTCGGGCTTGAAGTTGACGACATCGACGCACTGCGAAAGCTTGCCCACGTGCCGGGCGCATCGGACGTGGAGCCGTCACCGTGGCCCGGCGGCGGGCATCGAGTCACGCTCGTCGATCCATCGGGTTTTCGTGTTGACGCAGTCGCGGGACAAGCGCGGGCCGGCGCCCTGCCGCACCGGTCGGCGTTACCGTTCAACTCGCCCGATTCCATCGTTCGTGTGAACGATACCCAGCGTCCGCCGCCGGAGGTGCCGGAAGTGATTCGCCTCGGTCATGTCGTGCTCGAACTCGCCGACTTCCAGGCGACCTGTGCGTGGTACACGTCTCACTTCGGCTTCATCCCGAGCGACGTTCAGGTGTTGCCTGATGGATCGCCCGCCGTCGCGTTCCTGCGACTCGATCGCGGGGCGATACCCGCGGATCACCATACCCTCGCGTTGGCACAGGGATTCGCAGCGCTCTACAGCCACTCGGCATTCGAGCTGGTTGACGCGGACGCGGTGGGGATCGGGCAGCGTCTGCTGAGCGAAAAAGGATGGACGCACGCATGGGGGATGGGGCGCCACATTCTCGGTAGTCAGGTCTTCGACTATTGGCAGGATCCGTGGGGCGACAAGCACGAACACTATTGCGATGGGGACATGTTCACGGCGGACGTGGCCACGGGCATCCACGAAGTCAGCCGCGAAGCGATGTCGCAGTGGGGCCCCCGGATGCCGCGCAGCTTCACCAAACCGAAGATCACTGCCGCAAGCATCGCATCGCTCATCCGAAACCTCCGGACCAGTCCGGACGTCACCTTCGCGAAGCTGCGCACGCTCGCGAAACTGTTTGCGTGACTTTCATCTTCACTCAGACCTGTTCGAGGCATCTTCATGGCATTGCACGTCTTGCACTATCGGCATCAGGGGCGCGCCCAATGGGGCGTGGTGACGAATCACCGGATCACACCGATACCGGGCGACTACCCGACGACCGGCGAATTCGTGCGGGCACATCGGATCGATGAACTCGCCGCGCTCGGCGGAGAAACGATTCCCGAGTCGGACGTGGAGTGGCTGTCGCCGGTCACGCACAATCAACAGTTCGTTTGTCAGGGCGCCAACTATCGCCAGCACATGATCGAGTCTGGCATGAATCCGGACGCGAAGTCATTCAACATGATCTTCACGAAGGCGACCGGCTGCATCGTCGCCGCCGATTCCGACGTCATCCGGCCGCAACATGTGCAGTTTCTGGATTACGAGATCGAACTGGGGCTCGTGCTTCGCCGCGATATCACGTCCCGGCAAGCCATCACGGAACAGAACCTGCACGAGTACGTGGCCGGCCTCGTGATCGTCAACGACTATTCCGCACGCGATATCCAGATTCCCCAGATGCAGTTTTACAAAGGGAAAAGCTATCGAACGTTCGGGCCGGTGGGGCCGTATCTGTGCCTGCTGGAGGCAAGCGATATCGCACGGCTGCGCACGCTGACGCTGACACTGACCGTGAACGGGGAAGTCCGGCAGAGCGATTCGACCGGGAACCTCGTATACGGTCCAGCCGAAACACTCACCGAGCTTTCGGGTGTTCAGGATCTGAACGCCGGTGACTTGCTTGCAACGGGCACGCCTTCCGGATGCGCGCTCAGCATTCCGTCGCCGGCGAAGCAACGAATTGCCGCGTTGCTGCCCGAGCACGTGAAGTGGCGGATTTTCACGAAGGTTCAGGCCGCGCGTCCGCAGTATCTGAAGGCCGGGGATCTGGTCGAATCACGGATCCGGAGCAGGGACGGGGCGATTGACCTCGGTGTGCAACGCAACCGAATCGTGGACCAGCTCGCATGAACGCCATCGCAACCGAAGCGGACGTGCTGCGGATCGAAAACCAGGGGCCGCCCGCCGACCTCCCGGCCAGCACCTACGAGATGATCGGCCGTGGTGCGGCGATCGACCCGACCGCGCCGGCCTTGTCGTTTTTCCTGCGCGCCGACGATCATCGCAAGCCATCGCGCTGGACTTATTCGGAGCTTATGCGGGATATCACCCGGACCGCGAACATGTTTTCGCGCCTGGGCATCGATCGCCACTCGGTGGTTGCCTACGTGCTGCCGAACTTGCCGCAGACGCATTTCGTCATCTGGGGAGGCGAAGCGGCCGGGATCGTATGCGCCATCAATCCTTTGCTGGAGGGGCCGGCAATCGCATCGCTGCTCAAGGCCGCACACGCAAAAGTGCTGGTGACGCTGACGCCCTTTCCGGGAACGGATATCTGGTCGAAGATCCAGCCCATCCTCAGCCAGGTGCCGTCGCTGCAAAGCCTCGTCCTGATCGATCTGGCCGAGCGCGTGCAGGGTTGGCGCCGAATGGCGGCGCGCGTGATGGGGCGCCGCGAATGCAAACGGCTGCACGGGCGCGCGGGTCTGCGCGGCGCCGTTCCGCGCCACATCGCGATCCACGATTTCGACGCTGCGATGGCGCGCGAATCCGGTGATGCGCTGCTGGCCTCACGGCGTTTCGAAGCCGACGACATATCGTCCTACTTCTGCACGGGAGGCACGACGGGATTGCCGAAAATCGCGATTCGCCGGCACGGCAACGAGGTGGCCAATGCCTGGAGCGTCGGGCAGGTCGTCGGTACCGGGATGGGCCCGGGGAAAACCGTTTTCTGCGGACTACCGCTGTTCCATGTCAATGCCGTGCTGGCAACCGGCCTGGTGCCGTTCTCGCGCGGCGCACATGTGGTGCTCGGTACGCCACAGGGCTATCGCGGCGACGGAGTCGTCAAACGATTCTGGGAAATCGTCGAGCAACACCGGATCAATTTCTTCAGCGCGGTACCGACCTTGTATTCGGCATTGCTCGACGTGCCCGTCGACGGCTGGAATATCGACTCGCTCGAGTATGGGCTCTGCGGTGCCGCGCCGATGCCCGTGGAAGTATTCCGCACGTTCCAGGATCGCACCGGGGTCCGGATCCTCGAAGGTTACGGGCTCACCGAGGGCGCATGCGTAAGCAGCGTCAATCCGCCAGGCGGCGAACGGCGTCTCGGTTCGATCGGTTTGCGCATCCCTGGCCAGATGATGAAGGCGGTGATACTCGACGACGCCGGCCGCTACGTGCGCGATTGCGTCGAGAACGAAGTCGGTGTGCTGACGATTTCCGGGCCGAACGTTTTCGCGGGCTATCTTCAGGAAGATCAGAACAAGAGCTTGTGGCTCGATCTCGACGACGGCCGGCAGTGGCTCAACACCGGGGATCTCGCGCGGCGCGATGCGCAGGGCTACTTCTGGCTCACGGGCCGCCGCAAGGAACTCATCATCCGGGGCGGTCACAACATCGATCCGGCGACGATCGAAGAGCCGCTGCACCGCCACCCGGCAGTGCAAATCGCTGCGGCAATCGGACGTCCCGACGTGCATGCAGGCGAGCTGCCCGTCGCGTACGTGCAGTTGAAAGCCGGCGCAACCGCAACCGAGACGGAGCTGGACACATTCATACGCGGCTTGATCGGCGAGCGTGCCGCGCTACCGAAGCGGATTCATATCGTCGAGGCAATGCCGCTCACGGCGGTCGGCAAGATCTTCAAGCCCGAACTCAAACGACGGGAGACGCTCGACGCGCTGATCGCCGCGCTGAACGATGCCGGCATCGAGGGTGCCCGAGTGAGCATGGCGGACGACCCGTCGTGCGGGCTCGCCTTGCATGTGGCGCTGAGCGATCGCGCGCAGATAGCGAAGACCCATACGGTGATGGGTCGCTTCCCGTTTGCCTTTTCGACGTCGGTCGAACCCGAACATCAGTGACTGTCGATTCTCGGAATGCTTGACGTTGGATTAAGCAAATATGTTCGGAATCCGAAGTTACTGAAAGATCTTTTGATTAACGAAGAAGAACCCGATGCCCTTGGCGTCGCGCTTCATCCGCGCAGGACCCGCCCGCGCGTCACGTCTGGCGCACGGGGATGAAGACAGGTTTCACGATTCCTGAACGCAAACACCAAAATCTGGAGACAATCATGAAACGAATGAGCGCAGGAACCCTCGTACTGCTCGCGGCCATCTCTGGCGCGCACGCGCAATCAGCCGGCCAGTGGGTAGTCAATGCCGGCTGGTCGCACTTTGCCCCGCAGGGGTCGGCTGATCCGCTGACCGTCAATGCGCTCGGCCGGTCACAAGTGATGACCGGCAGCGGTGGGGAGATCGCAAGCGGCGATACGTTCGGGCTGACCGCAACGTACTTCTTGACCGACCATATCGCGGCGACGATGGTCATGGGCGTTCCGCCGACATGGCGCCTGAACGGTGCGGGCACGCTCAGCGGTATCGGGGAACTGGGCACTGCACGCGCGTGGAGTCCCGCGATCCTCTTCAACTACTATTTCGGCCAGCCGAATGCGCGGTTCAGGCCGTATCTGGGCGCCGGCGTCACCTATACGTGGTTCAGCAACATCAAGCTGAGCAATCCAGTCTCCACCGGGCAGATCTATTTTTCGCCGACCGCTGGGACAGCGCTCGAGGGGCCGACGTCCGTGTCGCTCAGCAAGTCCTTTGCGCCCGTCGTCAGCGGCGGCCTGACCTACAACATCGACTCTCGCTGGTCGATCAACGCGTCGGTGGCGTATTCGTGGGTATCGACACGCGCCACGCTGACGACCCGGTCGTCCGTCGGCACGGTCACGAGCACCAGCAAATTCCGGGTCAATCCGATCGTGACGTTCCTTTCGGTCGGATACCGCTTCTGATCGCGGGCGACGTCGACGGCCGAACGCGTGCTCCGGTCGGTACCGGTCTTACCCGACTTCACATTGCGGAACACAGCGGCCTTGTCGCTGTGGAGCGCCCCAGGTTTGCCGTGCCATTCGATGTACGCTCGTGTCGCTTCGAAGTAGCCGAAGGTCGATTCGGTTTGCGTAAAGTGCAACATCGTCAGCCGGCTCGTCGCGTCGTCGACGTACACCAGCGGCGTGCAGGCCGGCGCCCGTTCCTCGCACCATCGATGATCGCAGCCGTCGATCTGGATCAACGCCCCCCAGGCACCCGCCGATAGCCGCTCGGGATTGGACACTTTCTCCCCTCGCACTGGACTCGGCGACTGCATATTGAGCCGCCCCATCATCATCTTGCCAGGCAAGGTCGAGCTCTTTAGGACGTCGCCTCACGCGCAAGCAAGTCCTGCCGCGCCGCGCGCCAGTCAGAGCAGCTGCGGCGTGCCGGCCCAGACCAGCACGGCTTCGTCGTCGCGCGTGTTGGTCCAGAGATGCGGAATTGTCGATTCATAGTGCGCGCTGTCGCCTGCGCCGAGCACGAACGATTTGCCTTCGAGCGTGATCGTCACTTCACCACTGAGCACATGCACGAATTCCTCGCATGCGTGCGTGGTCACTTTGCTTGGTCGCTCGCCGGGAGGCATGCGCACGAGAATCGCTTCGAGTTGGCGGCCGCCCGACTGATTCGACAGGCGCGCGAGCAGATCGGCTGAACCGGCGAAGGCGAAGTACTGCAAATCCTTATGGCGGCGCACACGGCCTTCCTCGGTCGGCGTATCGACGAAATAGCTGACGGACACGCCCAGCGCTTTCGCGATGCTCGCGAGCGAAGTGATCGACGGGCTGGCGTGATCTCGCTCGACCTGAGAAAGAAAGGATTTCGAAAGATGTGAGACGATCGCGATGTCATCCAGCGTGCGGCCCTGGCGCTGGCGCAGCGATCGGATCTTGCTTCCGACGGAGACGACGTTCCGGGTTTCGACGGGTTTCGATGCCATGACCTGCCTCATTTCTTCGGTGACCGTACCGCCGCTTAACGCGTTGCCGTCCACCGATACCGACCGCCCTCAGTTAGTCGGGCCTAGTGCGACCATGCATCCGTTTGCTCGCCCAGCAACAACCTCCGCGCCAGGGCCAGCGCCTCGTCTTTCGTCGCAACCGTGAGCATGGGATAGCCCCAAAATTTTTCGTAGACCAGAGCGAACGCCTTGGCCGCCAGTCGCTTGGCGGTATTCGGTTCGATGTAGATCCCTGCCTTGACGAAGGTTCGCAATTCGCTCTTGTGGCGTTTCATCCAAAGCGAGGTTTGCTTCCTTTCTTCCGGCGAATGTTCGTGTTCGCCTTGATCAAACCCCTCGTCGTTGAGTAAAACGAAAACTTCCTTCCGTGCGAGCAATCCCTCGAACTCGGCAAAAGGCGAGGCTGCGGGGTCGGTGCCTGGCGCGTTCAGCCGCATCCAGACCAAGGGGAACTTCGAGGCGTCAATCAACATGCCAATACTCCTTCGGCGCTTCACGGGAAATAGCTGGCGGCCCTACCTCGTCAAGAAAATGGGATACCCCTCCGGACCGGAAGCGCAATAGCCCTGGCGAGCAGAACGACCAGCATGGTCAATCACACGATACCGACGGAATGGCTGGACGTCATTGCACAAGTTGGCCATAATGTTTTTCAATTAGGCCAGCGCCTCATCTTGGATCCGAAGCCCGATACGCATCATGTCAAGCATTGCCATCACCGATCCGACCGTGGCCAAGGACGTGGACAACCTGCCCCGTCCCGTTGTCGCCCTGAGTGCCATGTCGGTAGCCAAGGGCTGGGAACATGCGAGGCATCGGCACCGCAGGGCGCAACTGCTTTACTCCGTCCGTGGCATCCTCAACTGCGAAATCGAAAACGGTGTCTGGATCGTGCCGCCGCAATGCGCGGTATGGATACCGGGAGACTTGCCCCACTCGGCACGGGGATCCGGTGAAACCGAATGTCATTGCCTGTTCGTGGAGCCTGATGCCGCACCGGATCTTCCGAAAACCTGCTGCACGATCTCCGTCTCGCCATTGTTGCGCGAGTTGCTTCTGAAGGTGGCCGGCTTCCCCGCGTCATACCCGTCGGGCGGCCGGGAAGACCGACTGATTGCCGCGTTGCTAGATGAGTTGGCGGCGGCGCCGGTAGAAGACCTGCATTTGCCGATGCCGCGTGATCCGCGATTGCGCCGACTCGCGGAAATGCTGTTGGCCGATCCTACCGACAAAACCTCAAAGGGCGATTGGGCTACCCGCATTGGCATGAGCGAACGAAGCATGAGCCGGCTTCTGCTGCACGAAATCGGCATGAGCTTCGGACGCTGGCGCCGGCAATTGCATGTGATCCTTGCGCTTCAACGCCTGACCATCGGCGAAAGCGTGCAAACGGTGGCGCTGGAACTGGGCTACGAAAATGCCAGCGGATTCATCACCATGTTCCGCAAGGCGGTAGGCAAGCCGCCAGCACGATACCTTTCCGATCGAACGACAACCGCGCAGTCTGCCGCCGTACGCGGCATCATGCTTCCCGATTAAGTCTCACCTTGACGGGAGCGTGCCGTCGTCCACCGAGCATGGACGCTTGGCAGCAAAAAGCGGCGAGGCGCCGTCAGATCGGGCGACCACGGTTTAAAGTCGCCTACTCTCTTCTCCTGCGGAACGACCGACATTCCGCACACGTCACGGTGATGGTAAAAGCTGGCTCCTTGTCGAGATCGAAGCCTTCCTTGGTCGCCAGCGATCGAAGATGCTCGTGCAAAGCCCGGTCCTCGATAAAAACCAACCGCGCGCCACAGTGGCAGCGCACGGTGTCGTTCTGAAGGTTCTTCCTATCCGGCTTGAGCGCGTAGAGTGCGCGGCCTTGTGCGCCCTCCGTACGGACCAGCAAGCCGGAGGTCCACAAATCATTCAGCGCACGGTAGATCGAGGCCGGTTTGAGGCTGTCGAGTTGCGTGCAGAGGATGCGATACATTTGACTGGCATCGAGACAGCGCGGCGCCGCCTGTTCCAGTACGGACAGGACACGGGTACGAGCGATCGTCGGTCGCAGTCGGCTGGCCGCCAATCGTTGTTCCTGAGACGACATCGGCGGTGTGGTCGCCGGACAGGCTGCTGTGGTGTGCTTCATCGTGTGTTTGCCAGACGGCGGGCTCTTGCTGCCGAATGATGTAATCAGGTCAATGATCCGAGGCGGGTCGTCGTGCGGGTCCATATCCGTCTTCCTTCGCTATGCCGGACCTCCGGTCGTTCGCGACAACGCGGAGCCGCGTGGCTAATGGTTGGCATCAGACATCGGCGCGACGGTGAGATCGCCCACGCGCCGATGCCCTCGAGCATTACTGCGTACTGGCCTGTTCCCAGCCACCGCCAAGCGCCTTGAATACGCTGACTCGCGCAGAACCGACTCGCTGGTCAGCAGCGGCCACCTGGGCTTTCGCGTCGATCAGACCGGTCTGTGCCACGATCACGTCGAGGTAGCTGATGGAGCCGGCGCGGTAACGCTGGTCGGCCAGCCGGAAGGCATTCTCGGCACGGTCACGCGCCTCTGCCAGCGCATCGCGCTGCTGCATCGCCGCGCCATAGGCGCTCAACGATTGCTCCGACTCTTTCAGTGCATTCAGCACGGCACCGTCGAAGCTGGCCAGCGACGCCGCGCTTTGTGCCTTCGCCTGCGCAATGCGACTGCGAGCCACCATCATGTTGGGGAACGTCCACGAGATGAGCGGCCCGAAAGAGAAGGACAAGGTGCGATTGCCTTTCAGGTAGTCGTTGCGCAGGTAGTTACCCGAGGTGCCCAGCGTGACACGTGGATAGAGATCCGCCACGGCCACGCCGATGCGGGCGGTATCCGCCGCCAGTTGGCGCTCGGCCTGCCGCACGTCGGGACGACGGCGCAGCAGCGCCGTGCCATCGCCGACCGGCAACGCACCGGAAATCTCGGGAGCCTTGGTGCAGGCACGCGCCGGTTCCGGCACTTGCGAGGGCGTGCGCCCCGTCAACGCGGCCAGCTCGAACAGTGCGGCTTCGCGCTGGCCTTGCAAGGGCGGCAATGCGGCCTGGGCCTGAGCCAGCGTGACGCCAGCCCGTTCGACATCCAGATGCGACGCCGAGCCCGCGCGCGCCTGGCTGTCGATGAGATCCAGGCTGCGCTGTGCCAGTTCGACGGACGAGCGCGCCACGCCGATGGACTCACCGTAGCTGCAGGCGTCCACATAGGCCCGCGTCGTCTCCGCAACAACAACTACCCTGGCGGCATCGTAGGCGGCGGCGATTGCATCGGTGTCGTCGCGAGCAGCCTCGATGTCGCGCCTGACCCGACCGAACAGATCGAGTTCATAGGAGACGTCGAGGCCGGCGCTGTAGCTCCATTGCGCGGGGGCCTGGCCGGTGCCGGACCACGTGGTCTGATCGCGCCCGTATCCCACGCCTCCTGACATACGGGTCGAAGGGAATTGCCCGCTGCGCGCTTCCGTGTAGATGGCCCGCGCGCGATCGAGGTTGGCCATCGCCACGCGCAGGTTGGGATTGGCCGACAAGGCCTCCTGCACCAGCTTGTCGAGCGCGGGGTCGTCATACAGCTTCCACCAGTTCGCGGGCAGTGCTTCGGCAACATCCGTATTGGACGGGTGACTGACGAACGGGCCTGCTGCGGTTTCCGGTAAGGCCGGCGCGTGGTAATCGGGGCCGCTGGCGCAACCTGCGGTGATAAAGGCAACGGCCATCGCCATGAAGGCTGCGCGTGGAGAGGGAAGCGTCGCCGGACGCGACACAACAGGCATCGCGGGAACCGGTTTAAAGAGCGACATCGGGAGCCTCCGCAGTAGCGAGTTCACGGGCGCGAGAACTTTCCGCTGTTCCCCGGTGATCCTTGGCGATGAAACTGTAGATGGTGGGGAGTACGAACAGCGTGAAGAAGGTGCCGACCATCATGCCCATCACCACCACGATGCCGATGGAGAACCGGCTGGCCGAGCCTGCGCCGTCTGCAAACAACAGCGGCACAAGGCCGGCGACCATTGCCGCGGTGGTCATCAACACGGGACGCATCCGCACCGCCGCCGCCTTCTCGATCGCCTCGATGCGGCTCAGGTTTTCGTGGTGCTGGATATGGTTGGCGAAAGTGACCATCAGGATGCCGTGCTTGGAGATCAGGCCGATCAAGGTGACCAATCCGATCTGCGTGTAGATATTGAGCGTGGCAAAACCCAGCCACAGCGGCACCAGCGCGCCGCAGACCGCCAGCGGCACCGTCACCAGGATCACCAGCGGATCGCGCAGGCTCTCGAATTGCGCGGCCAGCACCAGGAAGATCACCACCAATGCGAAGCAGAAGGAGACCAGCAGGCGGTTGCCTTCCTGCACGAACTGGCGGCTGTCGCTGAGCCAGTCCACACTGGTGCCGGGCGGCAGCGGCTGCGATTGCAGGAACTTCACAGCCTCGCCCATGCTCACGCCCGGCGCCGGCAGCATTTCGAGCGTGGTCGAATTCATCTGGCCGAACTGGGTGAGCTGGTTCGCTTGCGGGCGCATCTCGACATGCGTCACGGTCGACAATGGCACCAGTGCGCCGGAGGTCGTTTTGACATAGAAGCGCCCGAGGTCTTCCGGTGTCATACGCTCGGCGCCGCGCACTTGCGGGATCACGTCGTAGGAGCGGTCGTGGAAGTTGAAGCGATTGACGTAGTTTTCGCCGACCAGCACGGCAAGGGTATCGGCGACAGACTGCATGGTCACCCCCATTTCGCTGGCCTTCGCATTGTCGATCGTGATGTGTGCCTGCGGGCTGTCGTAGGACAGGTCGTTCTGCACGTAGAGGAACAGACCGCTGGCATAGGCCGCTGCCTTGATCTTCTCGCCGGTCTCGTACAGCGTCTTGAAGTCGTCGGGCGAGCGCAGCACCATCTGCACCGGCAGGCCGCCGCTGGAACCCGGTAGCGGGGGCAACTGCACGGCGGTCAACGTCTCGCCGTCGATGGCGCCGCCGGCGGCTTGAATCTGCCCCTGGATCTCGGTGGCCGACCGCTTGCGCTTCGACCAGTCCTTGAGGATCGCGCCACCGAGCATCATGTTCTGGCCACCGGCGGAGTCGCCGATGTTCATGAAGCTGCTGTCGAACTCGGGAATCTGCTCGAACAGCTTTTCGATCTGCTGAGCATAGCGGGCGGTGTAGCCGACGCCCGCATATTGCGGGGCCTTGGTGACGACGATGACGGCGCCCTGGTCCTCGGTCGGCGCCAGTTCGCGGCGGGTGCCGGTGAACAGCACCGCGATGGCGGCCAGCACGGCCACGCCGACCAGCAGCACCGCACCGCGAGCGGCGAGCGTGCGGGCCAGCAGGCGCCCGTAGAACGCCGTCAGCCCTTCCATGTAGTGCTCGACCCGCTTCGCCAGCCGCCCCTCTCCCTGCCTGGAACTGAGCAGCATCGAGCTCATCACCGGCGAGAGCGTCAGCGCGACCACGCCGGAGACGATGACCGAGCCGGCCAATGTGAAGGCGAACTCCTTGAACAGCGCGCCGGTCAGTCCACCCATCATGCCGATTGGCGCATAGACCGCCGCCAACGTGACGGTCATGGCGATCACCGGCCCGACGATTTCGCGTGCGCCGAGCAGGGCCGCGCGCACCGGCGTCAGCCCCTCCTCAATGTGTCGATGGATGTTCTCCACCACGACGATGGCATCGTCCACCACCAGACCGATCGCCAGCACCATCGCCAGCAGGGTCAACAGGTTGATCGAAAAACCGCAGACCAGCATCAACGCAGCGGTGCCGACCAGCGACAACGGAATGGTGACGACCGGAATGATCACCGCGCGGAACGTGCCGAGGAACAGGAAGATCACCGCGATCACGATCACGATGGCTTCCACCAGCGTGTGTTTTACTTCCTCGATCGAAGCATTGACGAAGCGCGCTACGTTGTAGTTCGGCGCTACCGTCAGTCCCGGGGGCGCCATTGCACGAATCCTGGTCAGCAGTTCGTTGGCCTGCTTGACGATCTCCAGCGGGTTCCCGGCCGGCGTGGGCTGGATGGCGACGAAGATCGCGGGTATGCCGGTAGCGAACGAGAGGCTATTGTAGTTTTGGCCGCCTATTTCCACGGTGGCGACATCCGACAACCGCACGACGCCACCGCCGGGGCTCGACTTCACGACCATCTGGCGGAAGTCCTCGACGCTGCGCAAATCGGTGGCGGCGCTGATGTTGGTGACGGTCAGCGCGCTCTTAAGCTGGCCCGGCGCGGCCTGCACGTTGTTGGCGCGCAGCGCGGCCGATATCTCGCCGGCCGACAGCCCGCGCGCGGCCAACCTCACCGGGTCGATCCAGATGCGCATGGCCAACGTCTGGCCGCCATAGACGTCCGCCGAGGCCACCCCCGGAATGCTGGTGAGCAGAGGCTGCGCAACCCGCGATGCGAAATCCGTCACTTGCGGGATCGACAGCGTCTTGCTGTAGAAGGCGATGTACTGCACCGCTGTACCGCCCTCGGTGGACTTGCTGATGACCGGATCGGTAATGCCCGCCGGCAACTGGTACTTGACCTGCTGCACCTTGGCAAGGATTTCGGTCATCGCGCGATCGGCGTTGGCGTTGAGCACCAATCGCGCCTTGATCTCGCTCTTGCCTTGCGTGGTGGTCGAACTCAGGTATTCAATACCGCTGGCCGTGGCGATGGACTGCGCGATCGGCGTGGTCACGAAACCCTGCATCACGTCCTGGGTTGCCCCGGGCAGCGTGGTACTGACCGTGATGGTGGCGTTTTCGAGATAGGGGTATTGCCGCACCGGCAACAGGAAAATCGACGTGGCACCCATCAGCAGAATGAGCAGGCTGACGACCAGTGCCAGGATGGGTCGACGGATGAAGATGTCTGTAAAGCGCATGGCGTGGTTTCCTTTACCGCGCGCTGGCGCTGGAGGACACAACGGCCGGGGCGTCAGGTGTCGCCGTTGCCGAAGGGGGCGTGCCGTTGATTTTTACGGTCGCACCGGGCGGAAGACGGTTCTGGCCAGCCATCACCACGATGTCGCCAGGCTTGACGCCTTGGGATACGAGAACCTCCTCCCCGAGCCGGCGGCCGGTGACGACCGGCACGGCAACCGCCTTGCCGACTCCCTGCGCGTCGGCCCCTTTCACGACCACCACGCTGTCACCAGAGGCCGAAGTCTGGATCGCCGTCAGCGGCAATACGATATTGTCGGTCGTGGCAGGCAATACCAGCCGCGCCGTCACGTACATCCCGGGTTTCAGCACCCGGTCGGCATTGGGCAACAGCGCCTGAACGGCCACATTGCGGGTTTCTCCATCGATACGCGGTTCGATGGCGCTAATCCTGGCGGTGAACACCCTCCCCGGCACAGCATCCACCGTGACCTGAACCGGTGCGCCCGACGTCAGCCTGGGCATGTCCTGCTGCGGCAACGTGAAGTTGACATAGAGCGGGTCGAGCTGGGTCAGCGTGGCGATCGCGTCACCGGCATTGAGATACTGACCCAGGTTGATCCGTCGGATACCTAACTGACCGGAGAACGGCGCGCGAATCGCCTTTTGCTGAATGCGTGCGTCCAGTTGCCGGACTGCCGCGGCAGTCTGGGCAGCGTCCGCCTTATGTTGTTCGAGCAATTCGCGCGGTTCCGCGCCGGTAGGTGCCAACGCTTGCGAACGCCTGAGTTGCAACTGGGCGAAATCGGCTTTGGCCACGGCGGCGGCACGATCCGCTTGTTCGGGGGCATCGTAGAGCTGAATCAGCACCGCCCCTTCCTTCACGGACTGGCCTGCGTTGAAATTGACGGCGGTCACCCGCCCCGAGGTATCGGGAGCCAGCAGCACTTCATGCACGGCTTGCAGGCTGCCAACGGCCTGCCACTCGTCGGCCACACTGCGTGGCGCCGCGCGGATCGTCGAGACAGGCATCGGCGGCATGGCCTGTTGTTCCGCGCCGCCGCTTCGAACAGCGCGCCAGGCATACAGCAGGCCGAAGACCACGGCCAGCCCAACAACGCTTATGACAATGGGTTTGGTACGGGAGAGAGCGGCGGTGCTCATGCGCGCCCCGCTTGAGCAAAGGGGCTCGAGATGGCGCTTGAACGGCCGCGCATGGCCGATCTACCGATGATATGTGAGTGCACGGGTATTCCTCGGGAAGGACGAAGTACTCGGCCGGCCAGAGAACAGGCATGGCAGGCCACGATGAGGCGCAGCCTACCCGTGCAGCCACACTTCTACATTGCGAAATCTAGTCAATTTATTTCGCAATACGGCCATCTCGATGGAAAGACATCCACTTGGCCTGATTGAACAAGGAATTGGCCAAATCTCGCTACGGAGGTGTGTCGGCGAATCGGTAAATTGACGGTCCAGATAATGCAAATGAGTCTCGTTTAATGTCTAGCACGCCTCATATTGAAGGGCAATGCGCGGTACGTCGCTCTCCCTTTCATCAATCCCTTGGCAGAAGTTCAGGCTCGATCGACGCGATGCGCGAAAGGCTCCCGGCGTGTGGCTTCCGTACCGTCCGACATACATTGCTCAACGCAACGATTGCCGCAGCCGTCGCCGTCGCTGCTCCGGACGTGTTCGCTACCGAGGGAAAGCAAGCGCAATCAACCACTGAGTCGCCGGATAGCGGCACGTCGGCATCGAGCGCAGAGAGCACCGTCCTTGAGCCCGTCACGGTCACCGCCCGGAAAACGACCGAACGCCTTCAGGATGTGCCTGAAAGCATCACGGTTCTGCAAGCGAAGACCTTGAAGGAATCGCCCTTCGATCCAGGTGTGGCTATCGCCGGCCATTCGCCCAATGTGCAATGGGTCAGCCGCGCCACAGGCTCCCAGTGGTTCTCGATTCGCGGTGTCAGTTCACTTGGGACGCCTGCCAACTACGCCGATGGCACGATCGCATTCAATGTCGATGGTGTGCCGAACAGCATGATGAGCGCGTCGAACATGTTGCTCGACGTCGACCATATCGAAGTGCTGCGCGGTCCCCAAGGCACGCTATGGGGAACCAATGCGCTGGGTGGCGCCATCAACGTTGTCACGAAGCAGCCTGACGGAACTCGGGATGTTCACGTGACAACCGAGGTCGGCGAACACGGCTATCGCATGGGCGAGGCAGTTCTTGGCGGCAATATCGTGCCCGGACAACTTGACGGACGGATGGCGATCCGTTACGGCCACGAGAATGGCGATATACGCAGCCTATACACCGACAAGCTGGGCAAGCGCGACATCGGTGCATTCCGTGGAGGACTACGCTTCACGGGGCTGGACGACACGCTCATCACAGTGACGGGCAACTATCTGCATGATCAGGCCAACTCCCCGCTCTATATCCTGCGTAGCGCCAGTCAGTTTCCGACCAGTGGCATCCTGACCGAGCCGGACTTGAAGACAACGCAAGCGGGCGCCACCGTGACCGTCGAGCATTTTTTCAAGAATTTCCAGCTCACTTCCATCAGTTCCTACCAGCACAACAAGCTGGAAAGCGAACTCGATCTCGTGGACAAACTTGTCTATGACGCGATCGGGTTTCCCGCATCCAGTAACGTGGGCCACTCGACGGATCAGGAGAACATCTTCAGCCAGGAGATTCGGCTGAATTCAATCGAGGGTGCCCCGGTTCGCTGGGTCGTCGGTGCCAGTGCCATGCGAACCAACGGCATACGCTGGTGCAGCAGTACGCAGTGCGCGCCGCCTCCGTATTCCGGCTCAGTCGCGATGAAAAGCAATCTCGACACGACCAATCTAGGACTGTTCGGGGACGTTTCGATCCCCTTTGCGAACCGCTGGGAGTTCTCGATCGGCGGTCGGGTAAGCCATGACAATATCGAGATGAAGCAGGACAACTCCCTGGGCCTCGCTTCGCTGACCGGCTCCAACTCCACGTCGCAAACCTATCCGACAGGTCGGGTAGCCCTGTCCTTCAAGTGGACGAACGACATTCAAAGCTACGTGTCGGTGGCTCGTGGTCACGCGTCACGGGTGTACCCGCTCTTTAGCTATCCGGTCGATGGCATCGTGGGCAACCCCTATCCGGCCGCTTTGGGGTGGACTTACGAAGCGGGCGTCAAGGCCGATCTTCTTGACCATCGTCTTCAGATCGATGCCAGCGTCTATCACAACGACATCAAGAACGGTGTCATGTCCTATCTCGATCCTTCGCTTGGCGCCTTTCGGACGACATACCAGGACTACAAGACCAGTGGTTTCGAGTTGCAGGCGCGCGCGCTCGTCGCTGAAGGCTTGAGCTTCTCCGGGGGCGTCGGCTACATCCATAGCGAACTCGGCGCCAACGGCGCCGCGGTCAATACGGTCACCGGCAATGCCGTTCCGAACACACCGAATTGGACGGCGACGGCCGGGCTGCAATACGAAACCTCAGCCAAGGCAATTCATTTGCCGGGCACGCTCTCCGCCGACCTTCAATACCAATATACCGGCAAGCGCACCGCAGATATCGACAAATCTTATTACCTTGACGCCTATAGCCTGGTGAATGCCCGGATTGGATGGAAGAACAAGGATCTCGAAGTCTATCTGTTCGGCCGCAATCTTTTCGACAAACGCTATGAAACCTTCGGCAACCTGTTCAACGGCATGCAACTGGTTTCGGTCGGTCGCGGCCGCACCTTGGGGGCAGGCCTGACAAAAAACTTTTGATTGCCGCCAGGATGGGCATCTCGTCATCTAGCCGCCGCAGCTCATCATCTGAGTACGTTACTGACCTGATCTTGAAACGCTCACCTCGGATTGGAAAGATTCGGAATGGTTCATGGCATATCTCGCCGATTTGTTGATTCCTTCTCGCGACCGGACCCGTTCAATCAGGTCTCTCGTTGTTGATGCCCAAGCAGAACTGATCCACCTCGACGCGGCGCTGAAATGGATCAACTTACGGCAGGATCCGAAGGTCGACGCGGGCATCCCCAACGCGGCGTTCTACGCGACCGCGAACAAGGCTGCCCGCCAGTACGTGAAGCCGGCCGTCGCGCGCGATCCGTTGGTGTATCCGGCCGACGAGGTGCCGGGCAGGATGACGCGGCTCAAGCCGATGCCGCACGAGATTCGCCGGCTGCGGAACCGGCTGTGGGCGCGGTTGAAAACGGGACGTGGACGGCACCGAACCGTGCCTGCGGCCGCGTGCGCCGCAGGCACGCCCGCATCGAAAGCGCAACCCGCCGCCGTCGAAGCCGCTCGCGCGAGCTATCTCGTCGCCCGCGCGCGCTCCGCCGCAAACGCCGCCTCCACGAACCGGATCACGTCGTCGAGCGATGACGTGCATACGGCATCGACCGCGAGCGCCTGAAACGCGCCGTCCGGCCCGAAGCAGACGAGCGGCTTGCGCCAGTGTTGCGCCAGCGAGATTTCCTGCGCCGTGCCGGGCCCACCCGGCAACGCGACGATCAGGTCGCTGCTCAACACGTTCACGTGGTTGCGGTTGATCGTGTGCGGATCGGCATCGGGTTCGCGGCGCGGCAGCGGCGTGAGGATCGGGATGTCGACGAATGGATGCGGATAGCCGTCGAGCGGCACGAAACCCGCGACCGGATCGGCCTGCGTCGGCAGGATGCCGATCGACCGGCCGGCCCGCCCCGGCACGCCGGCGAACGCGCGCGCGACGGCCAGCATCACGCCCTGCCCGCCGCCCGTCAGCAGATTGAAGCCGGCCTGTGCGAGCCATGCGCCGAGCGGCTCCGAAAACGCCAGCCACGGCTCCTTGCCCGAGCCCATCACGCCGATCGTCCTGTTCTTCTGTTGCATCGTGGTTTCCGGTGAAATCGTCGCGGTGCGCGCGAGCGCCACGCTCATTCGAGTTCGACGCCCTTGAGCTCAGGAATCAGGAACAACGTCGCGACCATGTCGAGCACGTAGAGCCCGGCGAGCAGCGCGATGGCCGTCTGGAACGCGTAGTGCGCGGCGAGCGCGCCGACCGCGACCGGGCCGAAGCCGCCGACCGCGCGGCCGATATTCCACAGCACGTTCTGCGCGGTGGCGCGCGCGGCCGTCGGATAACCTTCCGACATCAGCGTCCCGTAGCCGCCGACCATCCCGTTGACGAACAGGCCCATCAGCGCGCCGGCCCACAGCATCGCCGTCGGGTCCGTCAGCCGCGCATACGCGATGACCGTGACGACCGAACCGAGCTGGTACAGCAGGAACGTCGGCTTGCGCCCGATGCGGTCGGCCAGCTGCCCGAACACCCACACGCCGATCATCATCCCGACGACCGTCGCCGCCGTCCACAGCCCCGACTTCGTCAGTGAGAAGCCCATCTGCTTCGACAGGAAGGTCGGCAGCCAGATCATGATCCCGTAGTAGCCGAAGTTCTGGACCGAACAGAGGATCACGATGCCGAGACTCGTGCGCGCGGTGCGGCCGTCGGCGACGAGCATGCGGAACGCATTGGACGTCGGCTGCGTCGCGCGCTGCACGAACGCTGCCGGCTCGTGCAGCTTGTTGCGCATCGCCCACGCGAGCAGCGCGGGCAGCACGCCGACCAGGAACATGCCGCGCCAGCCGATGTGGAGCAGCAGGAGCGGCGTCAGCAGCGCGGCCAGCAGCACGCCGGCCTGCCAGCCGAGCGCGACGTAGCACGACACGCGGGCGCGCTTGCTCGCCGGCCACGCTTCCGCCGCGAGCGCCATGCCGATCCCGAACTCGCCGCCCAGCCCGATGCCCGCGATGGTGCGGTAGGCCAGCAGATCCCAGAAGCCGCGCGCGAACGCGCACAGGCCGGTGAAGATCGCGAACAGCAGGATCGTCCAGGTCAGCACGCGCACGCGCCCGTAGCGGTCGCTCAGCGCGCCGAACAGGATGCCGCCCGCGACCGCGCCGATCAGCGTCCACGTGACGAGCGCGCCGCCCTGCCCGGGCGTCAGTTGCAGCGCCGCCGTGATCGCCGGCAGCATGAAGCCGAGGATCAGCAGGTCGAAGCCGTCCATCGCATAACCGATCGCCGACCCGGCCAGCGCTTTCCACGCGTACGACCCGACCTGCTCCACGCGCGGGGCCGACGAGCCGTCGAGCGTCGAAGATTTCATGTTTGCTGCCATGGTGTCCTGCCACGAATGTCCGGCGACATTCTAAGGCCTGTGTGCGCCGACGACGGGCGCGGGCGCGCATCGGCGCCGCTGCCGCAACGGCAAGCGGGACATGGCAGGCAAGGCGGGAAAACGGAGGAAACGTCGATCCGGTGTCGGCGGCGAGGCCGGCGATGTCGCGGCCAGGCCGGACACCGGATGAAAAAGATTGACGGACGGGGGTTACCGGCGGGCCTGCCGGCCCGAGCCGGACGGCGCCGCGCCGCCGGGCGGCTCGACCGGCTTCAGCCCTGGTCGTCGCCGGGCCACCAGGCCTTGGCCTCGCGGTCGACGGCGAGCGATTCGAGATCCTTGCCTTCGAGCCATTTCGGCCGCGGGCCGCGCCCCGACCACGAGCGGCCGGTCGTCGGATCGTAGTACTTGGCAGGCGCCTTGCGTTTTCGCTGGACGATGTAGCCGAGCGCGCTCAACACTTCCTGCTGCGAAATGCCCAACAGCTCGACTTGCTCCTTGAATGCCGCGAGCGCGGCCTGCTTCTCCTTCTGCTTCGCATCCGACAGCTTGATGTTCAGGTCCCGAAGTTGTGCTTCGAGTTCCTGCAGGGCCTGGGTCATGTATTCATCCTCTTTGGGCATGTTTTTGCAAAAAACTCCGATGGTCGAACCTATCACGAAGTTCCGCCGATCGGTGCTGTCAAATATGTGAATCGTCCGCCCGAGCCGGCATGCTTTGCGCGATGCGCACTAAACGACGTCGCGCGTCATTGACAGGCAGGACCGGGCCGGCGTCGCGCACGAACAGGCACGGCGAACGGCTGCGGCAAGTCAGGCGCCGCCCCTGGCACGGGTGCGGCATGGCGCGAATGATAGCAGTGCGCGACATCGTATTGCAGAAGTCGCGTAACGGAATCGATGCGCAGCGAGCGGCTTACCGCCCGGCGTCGTGCGCACCCCAGGCGATCCGGTCGAACAGCGCGCGCAGCTTCGCGCCGCGTGCCGCATTCAGCGCGGCGGCATGCGCGACGCGCCCGGCGAGATGCGCGCGGAAATCCGGATGCGCGTCCCGATTCTGCGAGGCCGGGCCGTGCCGGATGCAGTTGGTCAGGATGGCCTTCAGCCGATCGAACTCGTCGCGCGCCAGATTCGGATGACGATTGACGACCACGCCGGCCAGTTGCTGTCGCGCCCCGCGCCGCATCACGCGCGTCTTGCGCAGTTGCAGCGCGAAGCCCTCCTCGAGCGCGATCGCGGCAACCCTGATTTGCAGCCGCTCGATGTCGCGCGCAAGCGCGCCGCCGCCCGAGAACGCGAGATCGTCCGCATAGCGCGTGTAGGTCGCGTCGAGCGAACGCGCGAGCGCGGCGAGCCGCATGTCGAACCGGAATGCGCTCAGGTTCGCGAGCGCCGGCGACGTCGGCGCGCCCTGCGGGAGATGCCGTTCGCGATAGCGCTGGCGGCCGATCCAGTCGAACCGGTCGCGCAGGTCCGGCGCGAGCAGCCGCGCGGAGGGCACGCGATTCGTGCACAACCCGGTGAGCGTGCGCGCGACTTCGACCGGATACCCGAGCGTGGCGAACAGCGCATGGACGCGTGCGGCGCGTACCGACACGAAGAAATCCGCGAGATCGAAGCGGACGACGACATCGCGGCCGGCATGCGGCGCCGCGAACGACACGATCCCGTGCCCCTTGCGAAAACCGTGCACCGCGCCGTGCGGCGCAATGCGATCGAGCAACCCGTGCAGGATGCGGCGCTGTGCCTCGCGCAGCCTTCCCTTCGGGATCTCGACCAGCCGGCACCCGCCGCTGCGCTTGTCGACCGCGACGTACGTGTAGTGATGCAGCGGCGTGGCGCCGCTGCGCGCGTCGACGCGCCAGTGGTCGGACAGCCAGTCGAGCGCCGGCACGCTCACGCCGAGCCAGTCGGCGAGATCGCCGGGCGTCGCCCATGGCGGTACCTCGCAGCCGGCGAGCGGCGCCGGCAACGGCCGCTGGACCGGCGGCCGCCGCACGACGCGGATCACGGCCGGCCGAGGGTCGCCATACCACGCGCGCACGAATCCGGGCGCCTCGGCCACGACGGCCGCAAGTGCATCGATGGCGGTGTCGGCCCAATGCGCGCCGAAGCGCGCGAGCGATGCATCCGCGACTTCATCTGCCCAGACCGGCGCGCCGCCGAGCACGGCCGCCATCCGCGCGACGACGCCGTCGCGTTCGGGCGAACCGGCGAGCATCGCCTCGGCAATCGTGCGGGTCGTGTCGCGCAGGGATGCATGCATGGCCGGGAATGGGCGAGAATGGGCGGGACGATGAGTCAACGTGGCTGGTGCTGCGAGGGGAGGCGTTGCGCCGCGCGCAACCGGGCCCCTTGCGACGCATCGGTGTGTCGATCCGATCCACGGGGTAGCCCCGTGGTCCTGGAACATCGACTGCCTGTTCCGGGTGTGTGCTTGACCCACCGGCCCGCGTCGCGACTGTAATGGGCGCACGCGCCGGGTGTCAAATCAGGGGGACGACGCGCGATAGGCGGCGGGCCGAGCACGTCGCCGGCCCGCGTGCCTCACCCCGTTGCCGCGCTTACACGCCCCGCGCGAACAGCGCGCTGTATGCGATCGGCGCCACGCCGATACCGGCCATGCCGTTCAGCATCGTCGCCCAGGTCGCGTCGGCCACGCTCACCGGAAACGACCGCACGTGATTGGCGAGCAGCCAGAAGGTCCGCGTCATGCCGTCGCTCATCGCGACTTCGTACCCGCTTCCCGCAGGCCAGTAGCCGACCGGCGGCAGCGCCACCGGCGCCTCTCGGCCGCCCCTGAACCCGGCGGCGGCCATTGCGAACTTGCCGTCGAGCGGCATGGCCCGGCGCGGTACGCAGTCCTGCGAATCCTGTTTCGGGAATGCGGGGCTCGTTTCGAGCCAGCGGCGATAGAACGCGTCGGCTTCGAGATGGACGACGAAACGCTCCACCCCGGCCGGCTCGGCCGCCAGATAGCAGTCGGCCTGACCGGGCACGGGAACGCGCCAGATCGCGCGCCGTCGGCCGGTGCGCAAGGGTTGAAGCGGGTCCGGATCCGCGCAAGTCGCGCGCGCGGTCGAGTCCGTTACGAAGACGTGTCAGCATGGGCCCTCTCTTTCTCTCTCGATTTGTTCGAATGAGTCAGGGAATGTGGCGCGATCCGCGCCATCGCTGCCGGTTTGCCCGGTGCCCCGACGCTCCCGACTGGGTCGGGAACCCGCGCAGTGTATCGCCTTTCGATGACGGCACGACAGCGCATGCCGCCCTCTGCCGGTGGGTGCGGATCACGCGCCCCGTCGAACGAAAACCCGCTTCGTCCCGGGCTTTCCGCGCCGGTGGCACGGCCCGCCGCAGCACATCGTCGACGGCCTTACGGAATCGGCGGCGCGCCGCGCAGGACCGTGCGCAAGGCCACGTCGAACGGCGTCGCGTGGTCGATGCCGAGCGCGCGCAGGCTCGACGCGTCCAGATGGCAATCGTATGGGCGCGGCGTCGCGTCGGTCGGCTGCTCGATCGGCGTGAGCGACGCGGCGACGCCGAGCGCGGCGGCGATCCGTTGCGCGATCTCGTATTTCGTCATCGGCTCGTCGCCGGACCAGTGACGGATGCCCGTGACCGTCCGGCCCGACAGGTGACACAGCGTCAGGTCGCGGATCACGTCCGCCACGTCCGGCGTGTAGGTCGGATAGCGGATCGCCCAGGCGTCCATGCCGACCGCTTGCGCGCCCGTGCGCGCCGATGCCGCGGTCGCCGGGACGAGGCTCGTGACCGCCGATTCGCTCCAGTCGGCGATCGGGCCGTAGAGCAATGGCAGGCGCAGCACGCAGGACAGCGACGACGCGGCGAGCAGCGCCGCCTCGCCTTCGAGCTTGGTGCGGCCGTAGATGTTCAGCGGGTTCGGTGCCGCGTCTTCACGGTACGGGGCGGCCTTGCCGTCGAACACGTAGTCCGTGGAAATGCCGAGCGTCCATGCGCCGTATCGGGCAGCCAGCGCGCCGACGCGGGCCGGCGCGTCGACGTTGATCGCGCGGGCGGCGGCCGGGTCGCGTTCGCAGATATCGGGCCGGCGTTCGGCCGCGCAGAGGATGACGGCGGCCGGCCGGTGGGTCGCGAACGCCTGCTCGAGGGCCGGCTGGTCGAGGACGTCGAGCAGCGCGAGGTTTTCCGGCGGCAGCGCGAGCAGTCTTGCGCCAGCGGTGTGCGGGTTACGGCGGGTCGCGATCAGGTTCAGCGACGGTTCGCGGGCGAGGGAGGCGGCGACGGCTCGGCCGAGCAGGCCGGAGGCGCCGATGAGGAGGATGGTGGGGAGTTCGGTCGGTGACGTCGTGCTTGGCATCGGGAACGGATGGCTTCGAGGTTTGGAAGCATGAGGTTACAACGAGTACCCGGATGCCATTCTCGAAAATTCGGATGCCTGCGCTGCCGGCCCGCGGTTCCGTGCAATGCCTGCGGCCGCGAACGGGGGCCGCAAAAGTCCGCAACAAACAAGGCCCGGCGCACCTCGGTGCACCGGGCCCATGAGACCGGGCAAAACTTCGCCCTGCGTTACTTCCGGTCCACCGAGTACCGCCCCGGCCCGGTCAGCGCGAGCAACAGCAACCCGCCGATGATGCTCACGTTCTTGTAGAAGTTGATCATCGCCATGTACTGCTCCATCCCCTGCAGCGCCCAGTAGCGATGGCCGATCAGCGCGGTCGCGAGCGTATAGGCGGCGAACACCAGCGCGAGCGGACGCGTGTAGAAGCCGATCGCGATCAGCACGCCGCCGGCCAGTTCGACCGCCACCGCGATCGCGGCCGCCAGTTCGGGCGCCGGGTTCCCCGTCGACGCCATGTACGCGACCGTGCCCGAGAAGCCGGTCAGCTTCTGCCAGCCGAACAGCACGAACAGGATCATCATCAACACGCGAGCCGCCAGCAGCAGCTCGTCCTTCCTCGATTCCAGCGAAACGTAACGCATAACAATCACCCTTGAATTGACGGTTTGATGCGGCCGCCGCCGACGCACGCCGAAGCGGCGCGCGTGGCCGGCAACGGACCACGCCTCGCCCAACCGGATCGCCGGCCGATACCGTGGCCGGTTGCCGAAGAATCCGTCCGGTCGCGCCGTTCGCGGCGCGCCGCGAACCGGTTCTGGCGAAGCACGGGTGCAGTCTACTGTCTCGCTGCAAATCATCAATCCGTCAAAATATGATTTGCCGTCTCGATTTAGTGGACAATTGAGTCAAACAAGGGCTTGCTAAGCATCAAGGTGCGTGCAAAACGGCACGGCAAGCGGTGACGCCGGGCCGCACATGCGGCCCGAATGCATCGCCCGACCCGCCACCCCGGGCGCCTACGCCGCGATCCGCCGGCGGAAATGCTCGGTTCCCGCGACGATCTTGTCGAGCACCGCGTCGAGCGCCCAGAATCGCTCGCGCACGTCGTAGTCGATCGCACGGCACTTGATCGACCCGAACGTGCCGATCCGCTGATGGTAGAGCTTCGCGAGTGCCGGGTAGCCGAGCGCCTCCGACACCGCCGACACGACCAGGAACGTCGACAGTTCGTCGGCCAGCGCCGGATTCGTATCGCCTTGCGTGCGCAACCACCGGTAGAGGTCCGGGTGGAAATTGGTGAACACGCCATTGAAGCCGGCGGACCCGGCCTTCATCGCGTCCCACGCAATCGCGGCGTTGGCGTTCAGGATCTTCAGCGGCGATCCCGCGGCGATCCCGACACGCCGCTTCACCGTCTCGAGATCGCAGCTCACGTCCTTGAGCATCACGAACCGGCCCGTGTCGATGCACGCACGCAGTTCGTCATCCGAGAGGAGCCGCCGGTAAGGGGCCGGACATTCGTACAGGCCGAGCGGAAGATCCGACGGCAGTCGCGCGAGCAGCCGGTGCAGATGATCGAGCAACGCGGCGCTGCCCTTGCGCTGCGGATCGAGGCGGTTGGTCACGAGCACGACGCCCTGCGCGCCCGATTCGGCCGCCGCGCACAATTCGGCGACCTGCGCATCGAGATCGTCGCTGATGTGCCCGGACGCGACGACGGGCACCCGGCCGGCCACCCGATCGACCACGAAACGCGCGAGTTCCGCGCGTTCGGCCAGGCTCAGGAACTGCATCTCGCTCGATTGCGCGACCGCGAACAACGCATCCGAGCCGTGTGCCAGATACCATTCGATGAGCCGTTCGAGCCCGGCGTAGTCGATCGCGCCGGCGTCGTCGAACGGCGTCAGCATCACCGGCACGATCCCCTCGATGGTCACGTTCGATTGCTGCGGGTGTTGCATCTGTTTCTCCTTGCTTCAGTGAATGCGGGGGGCAGGCCGCGGGTCATGCCGGCAACGGTCCGGGCGCGGCGTTCGCGGCCTGCTCGGGAATCGGCTTGCGCACCAGCAGCAGGTACGCCATCGCACCGGTGAACGCAATCGCCGCGGCCGTCAGCAGCGCCGGCACGAACGACCACTTCTGCGCAATGATGCCCGTCAGGATCGGCGCAAGCGCGCCGCCGATGAAACCGCCGAAATTCTGGATCGCGCCGAGCGACGCGATGCGGCTCGGCGGCGCGGCCGCCGTCGCGAGCGCCCACGAGCTGGCCGACGCGGCGTTCGCGAGAAAGATCACGACCGATATGCATGCGAGCGCAACCGTGTTGCTCTGCACGAGCGCGGCCGGGATCGTGAACGCGACCATCCCGAGCATCGCGACCACCACCGCGTTGCGTCGGCTCACGACCGGCGAACGGCTGCGGCGCGTGACCAGGTCCGACAGCCAGCCGGCGACCAGCGAACCGACGAACCCGCACAGAAACGGCACCGACGCGGCGAAGCCGGTGCGGATCAGGCTCATGTGCCGCTCCATCGTCAGGTAGCCCGGCAGCCAGGTCAGGTAGACCCAGTTCAGGTACACGGATCCGAAGAAGCCGATCAGCATCCCCCAGGTCGTGCCGTGCGAGAACAGGCTGCGCCAATCGGCGAAGGTCAGTTTCGGCGCCGCGGCCACGTTTTGCGCGTCGGCATCGAGATAGCTGCGCTCGGCGGCGGACAGTTGCGCACGCACCGGATCGCGATACAGCGCGAACCAGACGACCGCGACGACGAGACCGAGCGCACCGGTCACGATGAACGCCCAGCGCCAGTTGAACGATGCCACGAGAATCGACAGCAGCAACGGCGCCAGCGCGGTGCCGAGCGGCGACGCGGCGTTGAAAATGCCGGTCGGCGTGCCGCGCGCACGCAGCGGAAACCAGTTGCTCACCACGCGCGCGGCCGACGGAAACTGCGGCGCCTCGCCGATACCAAGCACGATGCGCGCGACGATGAACCAGCCGAAGGTCGACACGATGCCGCCCGCCGCCTGCGCGAACGACCAGACGATCAGCCCGATGCCGAGCAGCCGGCGCGGGCCGATCCGGTCGACGAGGCCGCCCACCGGAAACTGGCACAGCGCATAGCTCCACGAGAACGCGGACAGCAGCAGCCCCATCTGCGCGAGCGACAGGCCGAGATCGCCGCGGATCGCCGAACTCGCGACGGCCAGCGTGCCGCGATCGAGGTAGTTGACGATCCCGCTCGCCATCAACAGCGCGAGCGCGATGCGTTGTCCGCGCCGGATGCGTGGCGGTGCGGGCGGAACAGGTTGGTTTTCGTTCATGTCGGTTGTCTCCATGTCACTGGTGTCGGCCGGTGATGGCCGTTCCGTCGTATGCGGAATTCAGGTATCCCCGCGCATGACTTCGTCACGCGTCGGGATCGAGGTTTGCGCGCCGTGGCGCGTGACGCTGATGGCCGCCGCGCGCTGGCCGAAGCCGATCGCATCGTCCATCGATGCGCCGCCGGCGCGGGCGGCCGCGAACCCGCCGACGAACGTGTCGCCGGCCGCGGTCGTATCGACGGCCACCACCGTCATCGCCCGATGCCGGCCGTTCCCCGCGCTGCCGCGCCAGCAGACGCCGCGCGCGCCGAGCGTGACCAGCACGTTGCCGACGCCCTTCGCGCACAACGCATCGGCCGCGCGCACGGCCGACGCGTCGTCGCCGACGGCGATGCCGGTCAGCGACTCGGCCTCGGTTTCGTTGACGACGAGATAGTCGACCCGTGCCAGCAACGCGTCGGACAGCGGCTGCGCGGGCGCCGGATTGAGCAGCACCGGTGTGTGGTGCTCAGTGGCACAGGCAATCGCGCACGCGACGGCGGCAACCGGCACTTCGAGCTGACACACGAGGAGTGCCGCCTCCGCGATCGCGTCGCGCGCCGCGTCGATCCGGCCGGCATCGAGACACGCATTCGCACCGGGCACGACGACGATGCTGTTCGCACCGCCGTCGTCGACGGTGATCGTCGCCACACCGGTCGCCGCCCCGCCGATCCGATGCAGGTGCGTCACGTCGATGCGCTCCGCCGCGAGCGCGCCATGCAGGCGCGCGCCGAACGCGTCGTCGCCGACGCAGCCGATCATCACGACCGATGCGCCCAGGCGCGCGGCCGCGACCGCCTGGTTCGCCCCCTTGCCGCCGTGAACGGTCTGGAATGCCGTGCCGAGCAACGTTTCGCCCGGCACCGGCAGGCGCGACGTGCGTGTGACGAGGTCGATGTTGACGCTGCCGACGACAGCGATACGCGACGAGGCGATGTCGTTCATGCTCGAATGTAACCGCTTACATTTGAGATCGACATAATGGCCGAACAGGCCGTCGTCTCTGAAAATTTCGCGATGCGGGTGAAATCCATGTCTGACATAATACGAAGCAGCAATAAGATAGCGCTTACATTCTCACAGGATCGGATGAGGATGCAAGCGGGACCACCATGAATCGAGGGTAAACAATGACGCGACTGGCAACGCATGCCGCAGGCAGGCCCCGCCCGCCGGGAGACGGCCGATGAGCACGCCCCCGTCCCGCGGCGGCGCGTCGCGCACGCGCCGCGGCAGCGGCCGCTCGGTGCTCGGCGACGTCGCGAAGCTGGCCGGCGTGTCGACCGCGACCGTCTCGCGCGTGTACAACGATCCCGGCAAGGTGTCGGCCGACGTGCAGCAGCGCGTGCGCGACGCGGCGCGCACGCTGAACTGGATTCCGAATGCGGCCGGCCGCGCGCTCGCGTCCACGCGTACCCACATCACCGGCGCGATCATTCCGACGCTCGACGACCAGGTGTTCGCGTCGCAGGTCGCGGGCATGCAGGCGGTCATGGCCGAACACGGCATCACGCTGTTCCTCGGCTGCTCGAACTACGATCCCGCGCAGGCGCTGGCGCAGGTGCGCGCGATGCTGTCGCGCGGCGTGGAAGCCGTGTCGCTGGTCGGCGAAGCGTATCCGCCGGAACTGTTCGAACTCCTCGCGATGCATCGCGTGCCCTACGTGGTCACCTACGCGTATCGCGACGACAGTCCGCACTGCTGCATCGGCTTCGACAACCGCGCGGCGTTCGCGCGGCTCACCACCCACCTGCTCGACCTCGGTCACCGCGATTTCGCGATCATCATGCAGCCGTCGGCGGACAACGACCGCGTACAGGCGCGCCTGCGCGGCATTCACGACACGCTGGCCGCGCACGGCCTCGCCGTGCGCCCCGTGCATCAGCATGAAGGCGCGGCCACGATCGCGTTCGGGCGCGCGAGCCTGCGCGCGATCGCCGGCAGCGACGCGGCGACGCGGCCGACCGCCGTGATCTGCGGCAACGACGCACTCGCGCTCGGTGCGCTGCTCGAGGCGCAGGCGCTCGGCATCGACGTGCCCGCGCAACTGTCGATCACCGGGTTCGACGACATCGCGCTCGCGCGCGAGATCCAGCCGCCGCTGACGACGATGTGGGTCGATACCGACGCAATCGGGCGCCAGGCCGCGCATGCACTGCTCGACGCGCTCGAGAACGGCGCCACGGGGCCCGGCCGGGCCGTGCTGCCCGAGTTGCGCACGCGGGAATCGGTCGCGCCGCCGGCGCCCGTGCGCGCGGCGCGCCGGAAGTGAAGACGTGCCGCGCGGCGGCGCCCGCTCACGGCATCACGTCGATCGGCAGCGCCTTGTCGAGATTGTCGTGCCAGGCCTTGATCGTCTTCGGCACGGTTTTCTTCCACGCCGGCACGTTCGTGTAGTAGCGCATCCGGACGGTGTTCTTCGCATCGAACACGAGCAGCCCGATCCACAGATCGGCGCCGCGGCGCATCACGATCGCCGCGTTGGTCGTCGCGATGCCGCGCACCCAGTAGGATTTCACGTGCGCATCGAGCCCGTCGAGATCCTTCTCGTCGGCGCTGTAGTTGACCATGTCGACGAGCGTCTGATAATCGCCGCCGAGTAGTTTGTGCGCGGCCGCATTCTGCGTCGCGTCGGTCACGACCTTGAGGGTCAGCAGGTCGGCCGGCGGTTTGGCCTGGAACTGCGACGCCGTCACGTAGTCGCCCGCGTAGACGACACCCGCGCCGGCACCGCAATCGAAATCCGCGCCCTGCTGCGTGACGCGGATGCGCCCGCCCTTGCGGTCGAAATCGAGCCGGCATGCGTCCCGGCGATAGGTGCCGCTATCGCCGTGCAGCACGATGTCGCCGTCGAGGCCGCCGTCATTCGCGCCGTTGTTGCCGCTCAGTTCGAAATGCAGGCGCGGCGCCGTGCCGGTGAACGTCAGCACACCACCGAACGACGGGTTGTCGCTCGTCAGGTACCACGTCTGCTGCCAGCGGTCGGCGGCGAGCGGCGTGCCGTTCAGGCTCGCGAGCCGTTCGCGGTAGCGGTCGCCGAGGCAGGGTGCATCGCTGCCGCACTGGTCGCGCTGCTTCAGCCACTTCAATTGCGCGGCCTTCAGCGCGGCCGTATCGCCGCCTTTTGCAAGCGCCCGCTTCCACGCGGCCGACAGGTCGCCGTCCAGCTTCGACAGGGCGGTATCCGCACAGATCGTCTTCTCGGCCGGCGAGGCGGCCTTCGCGCAGTCGAAGCCGGCCGCCTGCGCGGCAATCGGCAACAGCGTCAGCAGCGCGGCCGCCGCGACGAATGGCAGAGGCGTGCGTCGCACGCTGGATGCGGAAATCGCGGCGTGTTCGCGCGGATTCGATCGGTTCTGGATAGTCATCGGCTTGATCGTCGCTGGGTCGCGCGCCCGTAGAAGCTACCTGCACGCGACATTCGAGGTAAAAACGCCCGGCCCGGCATGCGGCACACGCCGCCGCCCGCCGAAGCGTAACCCGGATGCGCGACGCCGATCAATCGACGTTCGATGTCGTTGCAACCGTTCCGGCAGCCACGCTGCGTTGCACGATGCCGTCGCGCAATACGGCTTGCGTCGCGCGATGGAAGATTCCGATGAACACCATCGCGCCCGTCGCTTCGCGCGGCGACTGCCCCCTGCGCCTCGGCCACGCGCACGATGCCTTTTGCGCGCTGGATCGTGCGCGGCGACGCCTTCAGCCACGCGCGCAGCCGGACCTTGTCGAGCACGTCCGACGCGGCGACGGTGATGCTTGCGAACGCCGGCAATCAGGAACAGGATCGATGCGCACGCAACGACCTGTTCGAGCGCGCGGCGGCTGCAGTGGCCCTTGAACGGGTCGGGTAGCGTGATCGCGTTGTGGCGCTTGCCGGCCTCCCGGATCCTCGGTCCGACGAAATAGCCAATCGGATTGGCCCGCGGGATGAGCCGAGAAACCACACGCCACAAGTCGGCCTTTTCGCGTAGATGCCGTGCCGTCGAGCGCGCGAACGGGTATCAGCCGTCGAACGGCGCCAGCTCGTAACTCGTGCTCCGGCCGCCGGACGACGAACGGCGCAGCACGCCGCGCTCGACGAGTTCCGCGATGTCGCGCAGCGCGGTGTCCTGCGAGCACTTCGCGAGGGCCGCCCACTTGGTCGTCGTCAGCTTCCCCTCGAAACCGTCGAGCAGGCGATTCATCACCTTGGCCTGGCGCGCGTTCATCGCGAAGCCCGCACAGCGCTGCCAGAAGCGCGCCTTCACCAGCACCGCGTCGAGCGTCGTGTGTGCGTGATCGATCGCCCTGCCGAGGGTATCCAGGAACCACGCGAGCCATTCCGTGACGTCGAGCGAACCGCGCTGCGTGCGCTCCAGCACGTCGTAGTACGCATTGCGCTCGCGCTGGATCTGCGCCGACAGGCTGTAGAAACGCTGCGGACTCCGGTCGGCGCGCGCCAGGACCAGATCGCCGAGCGCACGCGCGATACGGCCGTTGCCGTCGTCGAACGGGTGGAGCGTGACGAACCACAGATGGGCCAGGCCGGCCTGGATCAGCAACGGCTCGGCCGGTTCGGCATTGAGCCACGCGAGAAAGCGCGCGATCTCGTGCGTCAGGCGCGCGGCCGGCGGCGCCTCGAAATGCACGCGCTGCCGGCCGATCGGGCCGGACACCACCTGCATCGGCCCGCTCGCATCCGTGCGCCATCCGCCGACCGTGATTCGCGACAATCCCGAATAGCCGGTCGGGAACAGCGCCGCATGCCACCCGAACAGGCGCGCCTCGGTCACCGGCGCCGCCGCATGGATCGTCGCGTCCAGCACCATGTCGACGACGCCCTCGACGTGGCGGTCGACCGGCGCCAGCGCGCCGATGTCGACCCCGAGCCGGCGCGCGATCGACGAGCGGACCGATGCGACGTTCAGGGTTTCGCCCTCGATCGCGCTGGTCTTGACGACGTCCTCCGTCAACGCGGCCAGGCTCGCCTCGTCGCGCAGCGCGAGGCCGATGTCCGCCAGCCGCCCGGCCAGCATGCCTTGCGCGCGGCTGACGTCGGCCAGCGGCGTCGCGAGTGCCGGAAGGTCGAAGCGCCACGCCGGCCAATCGGCCGATTCCCAGATGAAAGTGTAATCTCCGCTCATGATGCGGAGATTATCCCACCGATTCGCCGCGTGACTCAATATTCCCCGCATATTTTGCGGAGAATATGCGCGCTATTCACCGCACGGTGGCCTGCTATCGCGTCCGGCCCGCGTCGCGCTTCCCGGGCGGCGGCGCGTCGCCGAGCCGCTCGGCAAGAAATCCGATGAACGTGCGCAGCGTGACGAACCCTTCCCGATGCTGCGGGAACACCGCATTGAGCGTGATCGGCGGCGGCACGTACGCGTCGAGCACCGGCACGAGCGCGCCGCTGTCGAGCGCCGCGCCGACGATGAAGTGCGGCAGCAGCGCGATGCCGAGCCCCGCGATCGCCGCGTCGCGCACCACTTCGCCGTTGTTCGCGACGAGCGGCCCCTGCACGTCGAACGTGCGTGACGCGCCGTCGACGCGGAATTCCCAGCCGACGCGCCGCTCGCGCCCGTACAGCAGGCAAGTGTGACCGGCGAGATCGGCCGGTGTCTGCGGCATGCCCTGCCGCTTCAGGTACGCGGGGCTCGCGCACGCGATCATCCGCCATGCGCCCAGCGGGCGCGCGATCAGCGTCGAATCCTCGAGCGAGCCGATCCGCAGCACGAGGTCGAACCCTTCGCCGATCAGGTCGACGCGCCGGTCGGTCAGGTCGAGGTTCAGCCGCACGGCCGGGTGCGCGGACAGGAATTCGGCGATCAGCGGCGACACATGGGTGATCCCGAACGACAGCGGCGCGCTGATCTTCAGCGAGCCGTGCAGCTCGGTGCTGCGCACCGACATCGCCTGCTCGGCGTCGGCGATCTCCGCCAGGATGCGCTGCGCGCGCGCATAAAACTCCTGCCCCGATTCGGTCACCGCGAGATTGCGCGTATTGCGGTGCAGGAGCCGCACGCCGAGCGACGCCTCCAGCGCCATCGTGCGCCGGCTGACGAACTGCTTGGACAGCATCAGCTGGTCGGCCGCCGCCGTGAAGCTGCCCGCATCGACGGTCGCGACGAAGATCCTCAGGTCGTTGAGTTCCATATTGTCCACTCCATAGCGACAGTCATTATCTCTACAGCCATTTATTTGTCAAATCGATTGACCTAAGATTCATCTCAACGAACGGCCGGGCCCACTTCCGAGGTCCGGCGACTTCAAGGAAAAAATCATGATCGAAATCCGTGCAGCAAACCAACGTGGCCGTGCGGAGCATGGCTGGCTCAGCTCCCGTCATACGTTTTCGTTCGCGAATTACTACGATCCGAAGCAAGTCGGCTTCTCCGACCTGCTCGTGATCAACGACGACCGCGTCGCGCCGGGCCGCGGCTTCGGCACGCACCCGCACCGCGACATGGAAATCCTGTCGTACGTGCTCGACGGCGCGCTGGAACACAAGGACTCGATGGGCACCGGTTCGGTGATCGTGCCAGGCGACGTGCAGTTGATGAGCGCGGGCACGGGCGTGCGCCACAGCGAGTTCAACCACTCGCCGGACACGCCGGTCCACTTCCTGCAGATCTGGGTCGGGCCGGCCGAAAAGGGTGCCGAGCCGCGTTATCAGCAGACGAATGTCGCGGCCGACGACAAGCGCGGCAAGCTCGCCCTCGTCGTGTCGCCGAACGGCGACGCCGGTTCGCTGAAGATCCGGCAGGACACACGGATTTACGCGGGCCTGTTCGACGGCGATGAGCGCACGACGCTGGAACTTGACCCGAGCCGCTTTGCTTACGTGCACGTGGCGCGCGGCAGCGTGACGGTCAACGGCGTGACGCTCGGCGAAGGCGACGGCGCGCGCATCCGCGGCGAACAGGCGCTGACGATCGCCGACGGCCAGGAGGCCGAAGTGCTGGTGTTCGACCTGCGTCCGGTCGAAGTGACGGCCGAGTGGGCATGACGCCCGTTCGGGAAACCGGGCCCCGCTGAATGCGGGGCCTTTTTAATCGGAGATTCGCAACATGGCCAAGGTTCTGGTTCTTTACTACTCGTCCTACGGGCACGTCGAAACGATGGCGCAGCACATCGCCGAGGGCGCGAAATCGGTGCCCGGCGTCGAGGTCACGCTCAAGCGCGTGCCGGAAACGATCCCCGTCGACCAGGCCCGCGCGATCGGCGTGAAGGTCGACCAGACCGCGCCGGTCGCCACGGTGGACGAACTCGCCGACTACGACGCCATCATCTTCGGCACGCCGACCCGCTTCGGCAACATGGCCGGCCAGATGCGCACGTTCCTCGACCAGACGGGCGGCCTGTGGATGAAGGGCGCGCTCGTCGGCAAGATCGGCAGCGTGTTCGCATCGACCGGCACGCAGCACGGCGGCCAGGAAACGACGATCACGTCGTTCCACACGACGCTGCTGCACCACGGGATGGTGATCGTGGGCGTGCCGTATGCGTGCAGCGGGCTCGTCAACATGAACGAAATCACCGGCGGCACGCCGTACGGCGCGACGACGCTCGCGGGCGCGGACGGCAGCCGCCAGCCGAGCGCGAACGAACTCGACATCGCGCGCTACCAGGGCAAGCACGTCGCGGAAATCGCCAGCAAGCTCGCGTCGTAACGCGGCGGCCTCGCGCCGCTGCCGTTGCGCGCACGAACGAACGGCGCCGGTTCGACCGGCGCCGTTCGTCCTGTGCAGGGCTGGCGGGCGTTACTGGCCCGAAGCCGGCGCGGCCGGCGCCGCCTTCGTCGCGGGCGCCTTCTGCACGGCGTTCTGCGGATAGTTGCTCTGGTCGTTGGTCAGCCGGTAACCGCTGCCGGTGCCGATCGCCTTCAGGTCCGACGCGTGCCGCGCACGGGCCGCCTTGCGCGCCGCCTTCTTCTGCGCCTTGTCGAGCTGCTTCTGCGTCGGCGCGGACGCCGGATCCTGCGCGTATGCCGCCGGCACGGCGGTCAACAACAGACCGCACGACGCCGCTACTGCTGCTGCCACCGAAACAACGCGAGACTGCTTCATGGCCGGATCTCCTTGTCGAGTGTTGATTGTGGATTATCGGACACCGGCGCGCACGCGACGGCTTGCGACAACGGCGCCGATGCAACGTTAGCCGATCGCCGCGCAAATGTCCGTGTGCGTTCCTGAATTCTCCTGATAACGACAACGATACGTGCAAGCGGCACGGGCCGTCCTTTCGGCCTGCCATCCGCGCCATCAGGGAAACCGATAGCCCGCGGCCGACCGGCGCGCGTTCAGATCCAGCGCGACAACACCGGCAGCAGGATCGGGACGACGAAGGCCGTCAGCACGCCGTTCAGCCCCATCCCGAGCCCGGCGAACGCGCCGGCCTCCTCGCTGACCTGGAACGCGCGCGCGGTACCGATCCCGTGCGACGCGACGCCGAGCGCGAAGCCGCGCACGGCCGGCTCGTCGACCCGCAGCAGATTGAGGATGCCACGTGCGCATACCGCGCCAAAAATCCCGGTCGAAATCACGAGCACGGCGGTGAGCGACGGAATGCCGCCGATCTCGGCGGCGACCGCCATCGCGATCGGCGTCGTCGCCGATTTCGGCGCGAGCGACGCGATCGTCTGGCCCGACGCACCAAACAGCGCGGCGATGCCGACCGCCGACACGATCGCGGTCAGCGAGCCCGCGAGCAGGCCGACGAGCAGCGGCAGCGCGGTGCGCCGCAGCTTCGACCACTGGCGGTACAGCGGCAGCGCGAGCGCGACGGTCGCGGGGCCGAGCAGGAAGTGGACGAACTGCGCGCCTTCGAAATACGTCGGATACGGCGTATGCGTGATCGTCAGCAGCACGACGATCAGCGCGACCGCGATCAGCACCGGGTTCGCGAGCGGGTTGAAGCGCGCCCGCGCATAGACGGCCTGCGCGAACAGATACGCGACCAGCGTGATGGTCAGGCCGAGCAGCGGGGTCGCGGCGAGATAGACCCAGATCGCGCCGAGTTTCGGGAAGGCCGTCATTGCACGCCCTCCGCGTTGCCGCCCGCGCGGCGCTGGCGCCGCAGCAGCGCACGCGTGACGAGCGCCGTCACCGCGATCGCCAGCGTGGTGCTGACGGCCAGCGCGACGACGACCGCGACCGCATCGCCGCGCACGCGATCGGCCGACACCATGATGCCAACGCCGGCCGGCACGAACAGCAGCGACAGATGGCGCAGCAGCTCGAGCGCGGTCGGCTCGATCGCATCGGCCACCTGCGGGCGCAGCATCACGAAGCCGAACAGCAGCAGCATGCCGATCACGGGGCCCGGCACCGGCAGGCCGAACAGATAGGACACGCCTTCGCCGAGACACTGGAAGATCAGCAAGACCGCGAACGCCTGCAACATGAACCGCTTCTCCCGAATGGTTGCGCCGGGCCGGCGGCTTGCCGCGCCGGCATGGACGATACGCGCGATCGTACCAACATTGCCGGCCGCCGGTCGCGACGGCGCAATCGCACGATCCCGGCTCGACCGTGTCGCCCCTGCGGACACCGTTGTGCTTCACCGCGCCAACCGCGCCGGTCGCATGCAAAAAAGGCGGGCATATGCCCGCCTTCGTTCCGTTCTTACACGCACCGCGACACTGGCGGCGCGCGTGCGCGCCCGCCGCCGTTACTTCAACCGCGTCGCGATTTCGTTGGCCATCGCCTTCGTCGCGGCCTTCGTCGGTGCATCGTCGGCCAGCGCGTTCAGCAAACCGAAATCGTGGATCGTGCCGTCGTAGCGCGTGGTCGTCGCATCCACGCCGGCCGCGTCGAGCTTGCGGCCATACGCTTCGCCTTCGTCGCGCAGCACGTCGAACTGCGCCACCTGGATCAGCGCGGGCGGCAGGCCCTTCAACTGCGCGGTGCTCGCGCGCAGCGGCGACGCGTAGATCTCGTTGCGTTGCGCTTCGTTCTTCGTGTAGGCGTCCCAGAACCACTTCATCATCGGCCGCGTCAGGAAGTGGCCCTGCTGGTACGCGTTGTACGAGCCCGTATTGAAGTTGTGGTCCGTGACCGGCCACATCAGCCCCTGGAAGCGGATCGCGGGGCCGCCCTTGTCCTTCGCCATCAGCGCCAGGACGGCCGCCATGTTCCCGCCGACGCTGTTGCCGACCACCGCGAGGCGGCTGCCGTCGACACCGATCTCGGCGCCATGCGCGGCCACCCACTTCGTCGCCGCATAGGCCTGGTTGATCGCAACCGGGTAATGCGCTTCCGGCGACGGCGTGTAGTTCACGAACACCGCGACGGCGCCCGACTGCACGACGAGATCGCGCACGAGGCGCTCGTGTGTCGGGAAGTCGCCGAGCACCCAGCCGCCGCCGTGGATGAACACGAAGACCGGCAGCGTGCCCGTCGCGCCTTGCGGGCGCACGATCGTGACGGGTACCGACAGGCCGTCCTGCTCGATCGTGCGGTTCGACACGTCGATGCCGGACAGGTCCACCTTTACGCCGTTCTGCGCATCGACCAGCACCTGACGCGCCTTCGCGGGGCTCAGCGTTTCGAGGCCCGGGCCCTTCTGGCCGTTCAGCACGGCGAGGAACGCACTCGTCTTCGTATCGGGACGGATGGTATTGGCGCCGGCCGCGAATGCGGCGGGGGCGGTGGACAGCGCGGCCGCAACGGCGGCGGCGATCAGCAGCGGCTTGACGATCTTCATGATGGTGTTCCTTGGCGTTCGCGGTTGAATGACGACAAATGATTCGTAGTGCGACTGATTAGAGAAGCGTGAGCGTGACGTCGATGTTGCCGCGCGTCGCGTTCGAGTACGGGCAGACGACGTGCGCACGGTCGATCAGCGTTTGCGCGACGTCGCGATCGAGGCCCGGCAGCGAGATCTTCAGTTCGACTTCGATGCCGAAACCGTTCGGGATCGCGCCGATGCCGACGCTGCCTTCGATGGCGGCGTCCGCGGGCATCGCGATCTTGTCGCGGGCCGCGACGAACTTCATCGCGCCGATGAAGCACGCGCTGTAGCCGGCGGCGAACAGCTGCTCGGGGTTCGCGCCTGCGCCGCCCGCGCCGCCGAGTTCGCGCGGCGTGGTCAGCTTCAGGTCGAGACCGCTTTCGGGCACCGTCGCACGACCGTCACGGCCGCCGGTGGCTTTTGCATGGGCGCGGTACAACACTTTTTCGATCGACATGACAGACTCCTTTTCGGTAAATGAACGAAACAACCTTCGAACCGGGGATCGCGTGCCGTCGGCTTTTTCCGCCGGTCCCGCGCTTGTTTATCTACTCATAGATAGACAAGCATCCCCAAAAAATACAGAAGCATTACCTTCTGCGCCGATTGTCTATCTATCACTAAATAGACAACAAGAACCCATAAAACGGCGGCGAACCGCCCTGCTACCCGCGCGGTCCGTCAGGACCGCGCCTTCCAGACGGCCTCGACATCCTCGAGGCGCGCCCGCGTATGAAACAGCCGGCTGGCCAGCACGCTACCCTGAAACGCCGCGTACAACGTGCGCGCGGCCGTATCGGGTTCGCCGCTGAACTGCAGCGTACCTTCCTTCGCGCCCTGCGCCAGCAATGCCGCCAGCCAGCTTTCGTTGGCCTTGAAGAACGCCTGCACGGCCTGCCGCACGTTCTCCGGCAGCGTTTCGATATCGGCCGCGAGCATCCCGCACAGGCAGATCAGGTTGCCGTCGCCGAGCGTGCGGCCGAACATCTTCGTGTACAGGCTCAGCTTCACGTCGGCCGGCAATGCCGGATCGATCGTCCGCATGGCCGCGAGGACTTCGTCGCTGTACACCGCCACCGCTTCCAGCACCAGATCGTCCTTCGACGGGAAGTAGTAGTGGATGCTCGACGTCTTCACGCCCACCAGGTCGGACAGGTCTCGATAGCTGAAGCCGTTGTAACCGCGCAGCATCATCAGCGTGATCGCGTGATCGAGAATCTGTTCGCGGACGGTCGGTTTCGTTTCCATGGATCGAACTTTATCTACTCATAGATAGACAGTCAAGGACTTTTTTCGGGGCACCATGAAAAGCCTGAAAATCTGGCACCCCGGCGAGCGCACCGGCCGGCTCGTCGCCGCCGGCCCTCAGCCCGGGACGGGTTCGGCCAGCGTCTCGCGGTTCGCGCTTTCCGCCGCGTCGTCCGCCCCGGCCACGGGCAAGCGCAGCACTACCGTCGTGCCCTGCCAGGCCGCGCTGTCCACGCGAATCTCGCCGCGATGCCGATCGACGACCGCCTTGGCGAACGCCATTCCGAGCCCGACGCCCTTCGTGTACGGCTGCCCTTGCAGGCGAAAGCGCCGATAACGCTCGAACAGATGCGCCTGTTCGCTGGCGGCGATCCCGTAACCGTGGTCGCGGATGATGCAGCGCACCGACGCGCGATCGTCGGTCAGTTCAACCGTGCACTCGATACGGGTATCGGGTGCGCTGTACTCGACGGCGTTACCGAGCAGGTTGGCCAGCGCGCGCGACAGCAGTGCCGGGTCGCCGTACACGAGCGCTTCGTCGCAACGCGGCACGTCCTCGACGGCAATCCGCTTTTCCTGCGCGCGCGGCCAGATTTCATCCCGTGCCTGATTCATCAGGTCAGCGACGTTGACGAGCTCCGACACGCACTCGCCCGCCTCCGCCCTCGAGACCTGCGCGAAACCGTCGGCCATCGCCAGCGTATGGCACGCCAGCCTGCCGATTTCATGCAGGCGCTCGCGCAGGGTGCAGCCGGACGGGCATTCGGCGGGCGCATTCACCAGCACGACGACCGACGTGAGCGGCGCGCGCATGTCATGCGAGAACAGCGTCAGCATGTCGCTGCGCTGCCGCTCGAGCACCGAACGGCGAACGTAGGCGCCGCGCAGCATGTCCAGTGCGTCGTTCACCCGCCCGATCTCCGGGCTCGCGCCCGGCACCCGGGCGATCGGCGACACATCGCCCTGGCTCAGCGCGACGATGCGCCGGCTCAGCTCGGCGAGCGGCTTCGACAGCGTCCGCTGCGTGCCGCGCACGAGCAGGAACAGGATCAACGTGCACAGCGCCGCTTGGGCGACGGATAGCGCCATCCTGACGCGGGCGGCATCGCGCAACTCGACGGTACGCGCGCTCGTCATTTCGATCACGCGGTCGCGCAGTTGCTCCGACGCCCCGAGATCGCGCATGATCCGCCGCGCGAAGTCCTCGACGCTCATCGCATACGCACCCGTCCGGCTCGCGCGGATCGTCGCCGCGACCAGCGGCAGGAAGCTGCCGTCCAGCGTGTCGTTCAGTCGTGCGAAGTCGTTTGCGAGCGTCGTGTCGGCGAGCAGCGGCGCGATCGCGCCGGCGATCAACGCGCGCAGCTGCATGATGCGTCCGCGCATCTGGATGATGCTCGCGAGCCGCTCCTCGCCGATCGGCTCGCGCTTGATCAGCGACGCGACGAACAGCGAGCCGAGCCGGCCGGTATATTCGCGCAGGTCGCCAAGCAGGTGCGCGAGCATCAACAAACCCGACGTCGCCGGATTGCGCATTGCCGTGCCGGCCATGACGTCGTCGGCCAGTGACGCGAGATCGTCGGCGACCGCGAACATCCGGTCTTGCGCCGCCTGAACCTGCCACACCGTGCGCGCCGTCAGCGGCTGCGCCGCGAGCGCGTCGACTTCGCCACGGGCGCCGTCCAGTTCCGCGCGGATCGACTCGAGCGCACGCAACGCGATCCGCCGCTCGGGTGCCTCGAGGGTCGCCGCCTGCGCGATGTCCGTTCGAAGCGCGTCGAGTGCCAGGTTCGAGCGCATCCGCGCATCGCTTACGGCCTCCACGTCCGCCGCCGGGTCGCGCCGCTGCAACGCAAGCAGCGTGTTGGCCGGCCAGCGTTCGGCCGAAATCAGGTTCGCCGCGACCATCGCGCGCTCGACCCGCCCGAAATCGCGCAAATCGAGGCTCCCCTGCCGGTATTGCCGGTAGCTTTCCAGGACGATCGTTCCACACGCCACGATCGTCAGCATCACGACGAGCACGAAGCCGATGCCCATCCGCTGTTGGATCGAGAGGCCATCGAAGCTCATGGCGCCCGTCCGCTTCGGCAACGGAGCACACCCGATTCGGCATCGCCGGTGGGACATGGATACGTCACGTTCGATTCCTGAATTACGTCATTTCCGTTGACAACACTCGTCGCCGGCATCAATTGACGCACAATCGAAATCAATGGCCTCGCCATCGAATGACACATGGAAAAAAATACGCCGTTTCATCATGCTTATTTCATCGTGAAATATCCGATTCAACGGCTCCCGTGCGGCGAATTTCGACGGCCTTCCGCCGCACGCTTGCTTCGCACTGCGATACACCTGGGTTTCAGTCGGCATTCAGCGGCAGACGTACGCCGACGATCGCAGCACGGCGCCGCCTGAATCGCCTGCCATTAGCCACTGCCGCGATGGAGTCTCGACCTTTTCAAACGGAATGTAAACGCGACGTTCGACGCAGGGGAAATACCGGATAAGCAGGACGTTAGTATTACGACTTTCGTCTTGTACAATCCTGTTCTTTCCTATCGGATAGGCGTCGGCTTTCCCACAGCCCATCGCGCCCATGAAAATACTGATCGTCGACGATCACGCGCTCCTGCGTGACGGCGTGGAGATGCTGCTGCGTCGGGAAGACGCCGACATGATCGTCGTTCAGGCGAGCAGCGCCGATGACGCGCTGCACCTGCTCAACCTGCACGCAGACCTCGACGCCATCGTGCTCGACTTGAAGCTTCGAGGCATGGACGGGATCGACGCGCTCGCCGTGTTCGCGAAGATGCGCCCGGGGCTGCCCGTCATCGTGCTGTCGTCGTCGGAAGATCCGGGCGCCGTGCGCGCCGCATTCACGCAAGGCGCGATGGGCTACGTGCCGAAATCGGCCAGCCCGCATACGCTGCTGTCTGCCATCCGGATCGCGCTCAGCGGCGAGCGTTACGTGCCACCGCTCGTACTCGACGAACACGCGACACAGCAGCCGGACAGCGCCGGGGCGACGACGCTTTCGCGCGACGAGTTGCTGACGCACCGCCAGATCGAAGTGCTGCGCTATCTTGCGGAAGGCATGCCGAACAAAGTCATCGCACGCAAGCTCGGCCTGTCGGAAAAAACCGTCAAGGCGCACATCACTGCGATCTTCAAGGCGTTGAACGTGATCAATCGCACGCAGGCGGCTGCCGTCGGCAGGAAGGCCGGACTCATCTGACCGGAAGCGCGAATTGCGTTGCCGGCGGGGATCGCCTAAATTTTTCTGCATCCTCGACGCAAACGGGGGCGTTGATGACAACCCCGCCCCGAGACACGAAGCGTGGCGCGATCCTCCGACTCCCCGATGCACCCGCCTGCGACGCGCGCGATTGCAATTCGCCTCACACGCAATGAACGACACTTGACGGACATTCATGTGCATTCACGTGGCAATGAACGGGCGCGGCACCGACGCCGACCGCCGGGCCCGGTCGCGATACCGCATGCGGGCTCCGGGTCCGGGGCGTGATACCCGAGGAGCCTGCGCATGACGCGCGCCGACGAATCACCCGAAGCCCCGCCGCCGATCGTTTCGGCAGCCTCGGACGTCCCGTTCGACCTGGCCGCCGACGTGATCGCGCGCTGGCAGCGTCTCGTCGACCTGATGGCGGAAATCGTCGGCGTGCCGGCCGCGCTGATCATGCGCAACGTCGGAAAAGACATCCGCGTGCTGGTGGCGAGCCGATCCGAAGGCAATCCGTTCTATCCGGGCGAATCGGCCGAGCTGCACGGATCGGGGCTTTATTGCGAAGCGGTGATCGAGAGCGGCCGCTCGTTGGTCGTGCCGAACGCGCGACGATCGGAACGCTGGCGAAACAATCCGGATCTGCGCGTGAATATGGTTTCGTATCTCGGCCTGCCGATCCGCTGGCCGGACATGACGACGTTCGGCACGATCTGCCTGCTCGACTGCAAGGAAAACGCCTATTCGGAGCGGTACATCCGGCTGGTCGAAGAGCTGCGCAACCAGATCGAGATGCAGTTGCAGCTCATCCATGCGCAACGGACCGCCGAACACGCGCGCCAGCAGGCCGCTCAACTGGCCGAAAACTTCCGGCAGCAGAAGGATCTCGCCGCGGAAGCCGTGCGCGTCAAATCGAGCTTTCTCGCGGCGGCAAGCCATGACCTCCGCCAGCCCGTCCATGCATTGAGCCTGTTCGTCGGCGCATTGCGGCACGTGCCGATGCCCGTCGATGGCGCGCTGCTCGTCGAACGCATCGACCAATCCGTCAATGCGATGGACGAGCTGTTCACCGCGATCCTGGACATCTCGCGGCTCGATGCCGGTGTCGTGCCCGTGCATCGCAGGCCGTTCGCGATCGATTCGGTGCTGGAGCGGGTGTGCCGGGACGTAGCCGTCGACGCGCGCGCGAAGGGGCTGCACCTGTCGTACGTGCCGAGCACCGTGGTGGTCGACTCCGATCCGGTGCTGATCGAGCGGATCGCGCGCAACCTGCTGTCCAACGCGGTGCGCTATACCGACGCGGGACGGATCGTGGTGGGCTGCCGGCGCACACACACGCATGTCCGCCTGCAAGTGATCGATACCGGGCGCGGCATTCCCGCCGATCAGCAAAGCCGCGTGTTCGACGACTACTACCAGTTGCCCCATCGCGACCGCGGCCACGAACAGGGCGTGGGCCTCGGCCTGGCGATCGTCCGGCGCCTGGCGGAGCTGCTCGAGTGCCCGCTGGCACTGCGCTCGGCGCCCGGGCAGGGCTCGTGCTTCGAACTGCGCCTGGTGCGAGTGGACGCGGTCGTGAAACCGCCCGCGACCGCCGTCGACGAGTTCGCCTTCGACGAGGCCGCCGCGGCCGCGGCGCACCTCGTCGTGGTGATCGACGACGAAGCGGCCATCCGCGCGGGCATGTCGATCCTGCTCACCCGCTGGGGATACCGCGTCGTCGTGGCGCCGTCGGTCGACGACGCGATCGCGCTTCTGGCGACCGGCGACGTACCCCCGACGTTGTTGATCTGCGATTTGCACCTGCGCGGCGACGAGAACGGAATCGGCGCGATCGCACGGATTCGCGAAGAATTCAACGCGGCCATTCCCGCGATGCTGATCACCGGCGACACCACCGCGCGCCGGCCCGGCCGATCGCAGCGCGGCGGCTTCATGCTGCTGCACAAGCCGGTGCCGAGCGACAAGCTGCGCTCGGCAATCATGCGCTGCCTGGGTGCGCCGAAGGGCAGATGAGACCAGGACCGAAACGCGCGACGACGAGGGTGCCGCGCGGTATCGGGACAGCGATCGTCACTGCGGCCGCAGCATCCGCCGGATGATCGTCCGCAGCATCGCGCGATGCGCGCGCGGCTTGAATCCCGGCTCGAATACGACCCGCCCGACCGCGCCTTCCGTGAGCGCGAGCAACCACGTCGCGACGAGATCCGGCTTCAGGCTCCCGTCGATCGTCCCTTGCGCGACACCGCGCTTGATCAGCGCGACCATCCGCCCTTTCACCTGCGCCTCGTTCGCCGCGAACAATGCCGCGACCTCCGGATTGCGCGTCGCCTCGGCCGCGGTCTCGATGCTGATGCGCGCATAGACGGGATCGCTCGACAGTTCCATCAGCGCCAGCGCGATCTCCTCGATCGCGGTCAGCGCATCGTCGGCGTTCGCATGCCGCGCGAACAGCTCGGCCATCTCGCGCTGGTCTTCCTGCGCGACGGCCTCGACGATCGCCGCCTTGGTCGGGAAATAGTGAAACAGGTTGCCGGGGCTCATCCCGGCCGCCTTGCAGATCGCGGCCGTGGACGTCGCATGAAAGCCGTCGCGCGCAAAACAGGCGATGGCGGCATCCAGAATCTGGCGCCGCTTCGCTTCCACTCTTTCAGGATCGATCTTTCTCAACGGGAACTCCGTGCATGACGATCGCTCTAATATTTATTAGACTGATCAGTCGATCTATTATCATGGCGATGGGCTGCGGGCGTCAAGGCGGCCTGCAATCGGACCGGATCGATGCGACACTGGCCGCCGAGCGCGGCTATCTGGAAGATGCATCGCAGGCGCTCGCGACGAGGCAGGGGCCCGTGCTGGCCGGGTGGGGCGCGCTGGATAGCCACGTCGATCCGGCGCTTCGTCGTGGTGCCGGGCGCGACGCACGGGCTGCCGCGCGCCGGCTGGTTCGATTACCCGCTCGAGTCGGACTGGCCGCGGTGGAAGATCGGTCCGTACACGGCGCTCGGGCGCCATGTGTATGCGCCCGGCACGCTCGGCCCGATCGAAGCGTGGATCCGGTCGCAGTGAACACATGTGCAACACGGCAGCGCCGCCAAAGGCACGCTAGATGAAACGGGCATCAGGCAATATCGGTCGCACCGCCCCGCGCGGCCGCTACAAGGAGGAGTTTCAATGTATTCGTGGTTCGAACGTCGCCTGCCGACTTTCCCGCTCGAAGATCCCGTCACGCCGCCGAAGGGATTCTTCTCGTTCGTCTGGGCGTGCACGAAAGGCGCGCGCGGCTGGATCCTGCTGATCGCGCTGACGTCGGCCGCGCTCGCCGCATACGAAGCCGCGCTGTTCGCGATGATGGGGCACGTGGTCGACTGGCTGTCGACGTCGACACCGGCGGAATTCGGCGGCCGCCACTTCGGCGCGCTCGCCGGCTTCGCGGCGATCCTCGCCGGCAGCACGCTGCTGATCGCGCTGCACACGATGGTCAAGCACCAGGTGCTGGCGATCAACTTCCCGATGCGGCTGCGCTGGCTGTTTCACCGGCTGATGCTCGACCAGAGCCTGTCGTTCTACGCCAATGAATTCGCGGGCCGCGTGACGACCAAGATCATGCAGACCGCGCTCGCGGTGCGCGACGCGCTGTTCATGTCGGTCGACGTCGTGATCGGCGTGACCGCATACCTGATCGGTATCCTCGTGCTGGCGGCCAGCTTCGACTGGCGGCTGATGATTCCGCTCGTGCTGTGGGCGCTCGGCTACGGCGCCGCGTGCGCGTATTTCGTGCCGCGCCTGGGCGCCGTCGGCAGCCGGCAGGCCGACGCGCGCGCGCTGATGACAGGCCGCATCACCGATGCGTATTCGAACATCACCACCGTGAAGCTGTTCTCGCACACGCGGCGGGAAGCCGACCATGCCCGGCGCGCGATGGAGGCGTTCAAGGCGACCGGCGACGCGCAGATGCGGCTCGTCAGCGCGTTCGAGATCGTCAATCACCTGCTGTCGACGCTGCTGCTGGTGGGCTCGGCCGGGCTCGCGCTCGCTCTGTGGATGCACGGCGAGGCGAGCGCGGGCGTCGTCGCGGCCGTGATCGCGATGGCACTGCGACTGTCGAGCTATTCGCACTGGATCATGTGGGAAATGACCGAGCTGTTCGAGAACGTCGGCACGATCCAGGATGGCATCAACACGCTGACGAAGGTGCGCAGCGTGGTCGACGCGCCCGATGCGCGGCCGCTCGCGGTGCAACGCGGCGAAATCGTATTCGACAACGTCCAGTTCGCGCACGAGGACAACGACCGCACGGTGTTCGACGGGCTGAACCTGACGATCAGGCCGGGCGAACGGATCGGCCTGATCGGCCGCTCGGGCGCCGGCAAGTCGACGCTCGTGAACCTGCTGCTGCGCTTCTACGACGTCGGCGGCGGCACGATCCGGATCGACGGCCAGGACATCGCGCATGTGACGCAGGACAGCCTGCGCAGCGCGATCGGGATGGTCACGCAGGATACGTCGCTGCTGCACCGGACGATGCGCGAGAACCTGCTGTACGGGCGGCCCGACGCGACCGAGCGCGAGATGCAGGAGGCCGCCGTGCGGGCGGAAGCGTCCGAGTTCATCGACCGGCTGCGCGACCGGCACGGGCGCAGCGGCTACGACGTCGAGGTCGGCGAGCGCGGCGTGAAGCTGTCGGGCGGCCAGCGGCAGCGCGTCGCGATCGCGCGCGTGATGCTCAAGGATGCGCCGATCCTCGTGCTCGACGAGGCGACCAGCGCACTCGATTCCGAGGTCGAAGTCGCGATCCAGCGCAGCCTCGACACGCTGATGAGCGGCAAGACGGTGATCGCGATCGCGCACCGGCTGTCGACGATCGCGGCCATGGACCGGCTGATCGTGCTCGACGAAGGGCGCATCGTCGAGGAAGGCACGCACCAGCAGCTGCTGAACGCGGGCGGTATCTATGCGGCGCTGTGGGCGCACCAGAGCGGCGGGTTCCTCGGCGAGACGGCGGAAGCGGAAGGCGCGGAGCGGTAGGCGGGGATGCTGCGGCAACGTGGCGGCGCGGATGGTTTTGCACGGAAGTGCTCGCCGAAGGCGACGAACCGGGTTTCTCGTTCACGACCGGGTTGTGGGTCGACCACGGTTTCCCGGAAATCATCGCGTTCTCGTTGCCGGTGCGCATCGCCCACGATGTACCGGGAGACGCATACCGGATGGCCGCTTGTCAAACGCCGCCTCCCCTGCACCTCGTGCGTCACGACAGCGGCCACGAGCGTGCCACTGTCATGACGCGCGCCGCTTGCGTGTCAGAAACGGTGGCGAATCCCGACGATCGCAAGCTCCTGGGTGGCCTTGCCGCCATCGACATACGCATCCGCAATCACCGCCTGCGCCGGGCCCGCGCCGTTGCTGCCCGACGCGTGCCCGTAGCTCATCGTTGCATAGAGATCGGTACGCTTGCTGATCGCGTAGTCGGCCGCGAGCGTGACCTGCTGGTAGGTGGCCGACGAATCGCCGTGCGATTTCAGATAGTTGTAACCCGTCTCGAACAACAGTGCCGGCGAAGCCTGCCATGCGACGAACACCGAGCCGTTGTTGTAGCGCTCGGCCGCCCCGAACGTCGAATGCCCGTCGCGCAGGTATTCGGCATAGCTATAGTGGCCGCCCAGCGTGAAGGCACCGAGCACGTAGCTCACGCCGGCCCGCGCGATATTCACCGCACTCGCCGTCGCGTATGCATTGTTGACCGGCGACAGGAAGATCGTATCGGCGCTGCTTGCGCCACGCGTCGACAGCACCGCGTTACCGTTGTCCAGATGCGCATAGCCGGCCGCGACGGTCACCGGCCCGGCCGTGTACGACATCGCGGCGTTGTACGCCTGCCCGGAGCCGACCGAGCCCGCCACGCCGCCGAACCCGTACATCGCGGCCACCTGCAGGCCGCCCCACGACGGGCTCACCCATTTGACCGCATTGCTGTTGCGGACCGAGCCGTCTGCATTGTCGACGTCGCCGGGCGCCGTGAAGTACTCGAGGAAATTGTTCCCCTGCACCGGCAACACCAGGTCCTGCAACGTATCCTGCTGGCGGCCGGCCGTCACCGTACCGAATCCGCCCGACAGCCCGACGAACGCCTTGCGTCCGAACAGCAGGCCGCCGCTCATCTTGCCGCTGTTCACGTTGAAACCGTTCTGCAGGTTGAACAGCGCGCTCAGGCCGCCGCCCAGATCCTCCGTGCCTTTCAGCCCCCACTGGCTGACCGACATCTGTCCCGATTGCAGCTTGACCTGGTTGCTGGCGCCGCCGGTGTTGTGCGTGTACTGAATCGATTCGTCGATGACGCCGTACAGCGTGACCGAGCTTTGCGCAAATGCACTGCCGCACATACCGGCCGCGCATGCAAGTGTGGTCGATGCGATCCATTTCATTGCCGTGCTCTCCTGTCGTTGCGTGGTTGATCCATCTATTGACATGTTTTTTGCTTCATTCGTCATTCAATTCGTACACCGAATTGATACGAGCGAAATCGATGCCGTTTTTCCCGGGCCGCGCCGGCGACGCGAATCGCCGGCGCGCCCAGGCCCTACCGCGCCGCGCGAGCGCGGTGCCTGAACAAGCAGACCAGCTCGCTCGCCACGTGCGCGGCGGCCAGCGCGGTAATGTCAGCGTGATCGTAGGCGGGCGCGACCTCGACCACGTCTGCGCCGACCAGGTCGACCGACGTGAGCCCGCGGATGATCGACAGCGCCTGCGCGCTCGACAGGCCGCCCGGCACGGGCGTACCCGTGCCGGGCGCGAACGCCGGATCGAGCCCGTCGACGTCGAAGGTGAAATAGGTCGGCCGCGCGCCGACGATCTCGACGATTCGGGCAATGGTCGCGTTCACGCCGTGCTCATGCACCCACGCCGCGTCGAGCACCGACACGCCCATGAAATCGTCGTTCCACGTCCGGATACCGATCTGCACCGAGTGGGCAGGATCGATCAGGCCGTCCTTGATCGCCTTGTAGAACATCGACCCGTGATTGAGGCTGTCCGGCCGATCGTCCGGCCAGGTATCGCAGTGCGCATCGAAATGGATCAGCGAAAGCGGCCGGCCGTATTTTTCCGCATGAGCGACGAGCAGCGGATAGCTGATGTAGTGATCGCCGCCGAGCGTCAGCATCCGTGCACCGGCGTCGAGTATCGTGCGCGCATGCGCGACGATCGTCTCCTTGACGGTCGACGGATTGTGTACGTCGAGCCAGCAGTCGCCGTAGTCGATTACCGCATAGTCGTCGAACGGATTGATCCCCCACGGATACGGCAGCAGCACGCCGAGCTGGCTGCTCGCCGCGCGGATCGCGCGCGGGCCGAGCCGCGCGCCCGGACGGTTGGTCGTCGCGATATCGAGCGGCACGCCCGTCACGGCGAGATCGACGCCGGCCAGTTCCTTCGTATACAGACGCCGCATGAACGACACCACGCCCGCATAGGTATTCTCCTTCGACGAACCGTATGGCGACTCGCGGCGGATCGCGCCATCTCCACGTACGACCGACTGCTTCTGCATGATGTCATCCTTGTTTCGTGTGCCGACAATGCGGACGCCCGGGTCAGATGCCCAGCGCGCAGCCGTCCTTGCGATGGTCGGACGCGCCGATCAGCGTGCCGGCCTCCCAGTCGATCCGGATCGCCTGCGCGCCGCCGATCGCCCAGTTCGGCGCGACGAGGTTGAAGCCGCGTCGCGTGAGCGCTTCGCGCACCGCCGCGGGCATCGTGCATTCGACCTCCACTTGATCGGTACCCGGCCGCGGAAAGATGCGCGGCAGGTCGATCGCCGTCTGCAGGTCCAGATCGTAGTCGAGCACCTTCGACAGGAAGTGCGCATGTCCCATCGCCTGGTAGTGGCCACCCATCACGCCGAACGTGATCTGCACCTTGCCGTCGCGGGTCACCATGCCGGGGATGATCGTATGCATCGGCCTCGCGTGCGGCGCGATCGCGTTCGGGTGGCCCGCTTCGAGCGTGAAGCTCTGGCCGCGGTTGTGCAGCATCACGCCCGTTTGCGCGGACATGATGCCGCTGCCGAACGGATGAAACAGCGAATTGATGAAGCTCGCGCAGTTGCGGTCCTTGTCGACCACGCAGATGTAGACCGTATCCTTGTGCTCCACCGGCGCCGCGACCGGCGCGCCGAGGGCATGCAGCGCCGCGATGCGCGTGCGCAGCGACTCGACCGACGCCTCGGACAACAGCGTATCGACATCCAGCGGCCGGTAGCGCGGATCCGCGAGCAGCACGTCGCGCAACGCATACGCGACGCGCGCGGCGTCGATCTCCCGGTGCAGGCGCTCGGCGCCGAGCGGATCGTCGTTCGCGTCGAATCCTTCGAGCAGCTTCAGCATCAGCAGCGCGATGACGCCCTGTCCGTTCGGCGGACACTCGTGCACGTCGTAGCCGCGAAAACGCGCGGTGATCGGCGTCACGTATTCGCCACGGAACGCCGCGAAGTCGTCCATCGTATGCAGGCCGCCCATGCTACGCAGGCGAGCCACGATGTCCTCGGCGACCGCGCCTTCGTAGAACACCCGCGGGCCCCCTTGCGCGATCGCGTCGAGCGTGCGCGCGAGCAGCGGCTGCCGATGCACGCTGCCCGCGCGCGGCGCATGGTCGGCAACCAGCATCTGCGCGCGGCTCGTGTCGTCCAGCGACAGCAACTGCGCCTGATGGGCCCAGTCCGCGGCCGCGCGCGGCGCGACCGCATAGCCGTCGCGGGCGAGCCGGATCGCCGGCGCAAGCAGCGCGGAAAGCGGCAGCGTGCCGTGGTCGCGCGCGAGCGTCGCCCACGCGTCGACCGCGCCGGGCACCGTCACCGCGTGCGGCGAGTGCCGCTCGATCGACGTGATGCCGAGCGCGCTCAGCCGCTCGACGCTCGCAGCGGCCGGCGCCCAGCCCGACCCGTTGAAGCCGACGATATCGTCGCCGCCGCCGCGCGAATAAAGCGCGAAGCAATCGCCGCCGATGCCGGTCGAGCCCGGCTCGACGACGCACTGCACCGCGCATGCGGCAATGGCTGCGTCCATCGCATTGCCGCCCGATTCCAGGATCCGGATGGCGGCCAGCGTCGACGCGGGATGCGACGTCGCGGCCATCGCGCCGGTCGACATCACCAGCGAGCGGCCCGGTTGTTCGAAATTCCTCATGGTGTTCTCCCGATTCAGCGTGCGGCCAGCGACCGGCGCCATGCGAGCGTGTCGTCGAGCGCCTGTTTCGACGCGTCGAACAACTGGTCGATTTCGTCGTGCGTGATGATCAACGGCGGGCAGAAATTGAACGTATCGCCCAGCGCCCGCGTGATCACGCCGTACGTCAGCGCCCGCTCGCCCGCATGGATCGCCACGCCTTCGGCGGGCGGGAACGGCGCTTTCGTCGCCTTGTCGGCGACCAGCTCGACGGCCGCGAGCAGCCCGGACCCGCGTGCCTCGCCCACGAGCGGATGCGCCGCGAGATCGGCCACGCGCTGCTGGAAATGCGGGATGACGTCGCGCACGTGGTCGAGCACGCCGTCCTCGTCGTAGATGCGCAGCGTCTCGAGCGCGACGGCCGCGCAAACGGGGTGGCCGCTGTACGTGAAGCCGTGGCCGAAGGTGCCGATCTTCTCGCTTTCGGCCACGAGCGCGCGATAGACCCCCTCGTTGACCATCAGCGCCGAGATGGGGAGGTAGCCGGCCGACAGCTGCTTGGCGACGACGATCATGTCGGGCTGCATGCCGAACGTTTCCGAGCCGAACATGTTGCCGGTCCGACCGAAACCGCAGATGACCTCGTCGGCCACGAGCAGGATGTCGTACCGTTTCAGCACGCGCTGGATCTTTTCCATATAGGTGGCCGGCGGGACGATCACGCCGCCCGACGCCATGACCGGCTCGGCAAAGAACGCGGCGATCGTCTCGGGCCCTTCGCGAAGAATCAGTTGCTCGAGCGAATCGGCGCAGCGCGTCGCGAACTGCTCCTCCGATTCGCCCGGCAGCGCATGACGATAGTAGTGCGGGCAGTCCGTATGCAGGATGCGATCGATCGGCAGGTCGAAGTCGCGATGGTTGTTCGGCAGGCCGGTCAGGCTCGCCGACGCGATCGTCACGCCGTGGTACGCCCGCGTGCGCGCGATGATCTTCTTCTTCAGCGGCCGCCCGAGCGCGTTGTTGTAGTACCAGATCAGCTTCACCGCGGTGTCGTTGGCTTCGGAACCGGAGTTCGCGAAAAACACCTTCGACATCGGCACGGGCGCCATCGAGATCAGTTTCTCGGCCAGCAGGATCGACGGCTCCGACGATTTGTGGCCGAACGCGTGATAGAACGGCAGCTTGCGCATCTGCCGGTCGGCTGCATCGGCCAGCCGTTGTTCGCTGAATCCCAGCGATGCGCAGAACAGGCCGCTCAGCGCTTCGATATAGCGGTTTCCTTCCGTGTCGTATACATAAACGCCCTCGCCACGCTCGATCACCATCGGCCCGACATCGCGATGGCGGCTCAGGTTCGTATACGGATGAAGGACGTGGTCGATGTCATTCTGCTTCAGCATGTGCATGGGTACCTTCCTGGTTTCGTCTCTTCCATGGTCGTGTCTTGCGTGTGCGGACCCGGCCGGAACTGGCCGTCGAATCCCGCTATTTGAGCCCGCCGGACAGGAATTTCTGCAACCGTCCGCTTTTCGGCATCCTCAATATGTCGCTCGGATGGCCCTCTTCCTCCACAACACCCTGGTGCAGGAACATGACGTGGTTCGACACCTCGCGCGCGAAGCCCATCTCATGCGTGACGACGATCATCGTGCGGCCTTCGCCGGCGAGATCGCGCATCACCTTGAGCACGTCGCCGACCAGCTCCGGATCGAGCGCCGACGTCGGTTCGTCGAACAGCAGCGCGTCCGGCTCCATCGCGAGCGCGCGTGCGATCGCGACGCGCTGCTGCTGGCCGCCGGACAGATGGGCCGGGTACGCATCGGCGAAATGCGTCATGCCCACCTGTTCGAGATAGCGTTCCGCCCGTTCGCGCGCCTCCGCGCGGCCGAGCTTCAGGACGTGCAGCGGCGCTTCGACCACGTTCTGCAGCACCGTCATGTGTGCCCACAGATTGAAATGCTGGAACACCATCGCGAGCCGCGTCCGCATCCGGCGCAACTGCACGGGATCCGAAATCCTGATCCGGCCGTTGCGGTCGACCGACGTCCGCACTTCCCCGCCGCCCAGCGACACGCGGCCCGACGAAGGCGATTCCAGAAAATTGATGCATCGAAGCAGCGTGCTCTTGCCCGATCCCGACGAACCGATCACGCTGATCACGTCGCCCGGGTTCGCTGCGAGCGAGACACCCTTCAGGACCTCGTTGTCGCCGTAGCGTTTGTGGAGATTGTCGACAGACAGTGCATTCATGTGGCGTGGCTCCGCGATTGAGCAAGCGTGGAAAGCGGCAGCGGCCGCAGGTGGACGAGCAGACGCCGCTCGGCGGTCCGGATCAGCAGCGCGACGAGCCCCGTCAACGCGAAATAGACGGTGCCGACGGAAATGAACGCCTCGAACGGCGCGTAGTAATTCGCGTAGGCATCCCGCGCGGCGCCCGTCAGGTCGATCAGCGTGATCGCGCTGACGAGCGATGTGCCGTGCAGCAACAGGATGATTTCGTTGCCGTAGGCGGGCAGGAACCGGCGCAGCGCCGACGGCAGCACGATGCGGCGCCACGCGGTCGCGCGCGACATCCCGTAGGCTTGCGCCGCTTCGATTTCGCCGTACGCGGTGGTGCGAATCGCTCCGGCCAGGATTTCCACGGTATACGCGCAGGTGTTCGCGGTCAGCGCGATCAGCGCGCACCCGAACGGGTCGCGCAGCGGCAACAACAGTGGATTGCCGCGCTGCCACGCGTCCTGGACCCACTGGAACTGACCGAATCCGTAATACACGAGCATCAGTTGCGCGAGCAGAGGCGTGCCGCGCATGAACCACGTGTAGGCCGCCACCGGGCCGTGCACGACGCGGTTCGGCGACACGCGCAACACGGCCAGCGGAATCGCGAGCAGCAACCCGAGGGCCAGCGAGCCCACGGTCAACTGCACGGTGACCCACAGCCCGCCGGCGTACGCGCCGAGCAGCGCGATCCATTGTTCATGGCTCATCCGTGCAGCCTCCCCTCGCGCATGCCGCGGTTCAGGCGCATGCGGGCACGCGCCAGGCATGCCGTCGATCCCGACGTCACCAGCAGATACACCGCGCAGGCGGCCAGGTAGAACGTCATCGGCGCCTGGGTCGTGCGGCCGGCCTGGTCGGAGATGAACATCACGTCGTGCAGGCCGATCAGCGACGCGATCGCCGTCGTCTTGAGCAGCACCAGCCAGTTGTTCACGGCGGCGGGCAACGCGAGCCGCGCCATCTGCGGCAACAGGATGCGTCGAAAGGCGAGCCATCCCGAGAATCCGTATGCGCGCGCCGCCTCCATCTGGCCGCGCGGCACGCCGAGCATCGCGCCACGGAACGTCTCCGTGTAGTACGCGCCGAAAATGAAGCCGATCGTCAGCACGGCGGTGGCGAACGCGTCGACGTCGGGCGCATGCAAGCCGAACGCGGCCGACAGCTGGTTCAGTAGAATCTGGCCGCCATAAAACACCAACAGCATCATCACGAATTCCGGCACGCCGCGAATCAGCGTGGTATACGCGGTGGCGGCGGACACCAGCACACGCGAGCCCGACAGCTTGGCCATCGCGCCCGCGATGCCGATGCACACGGCGAGCGCGACGGACAACACGGCGAGCACGATCGTCACCTCGGCGCCGCGCAACAGCGCCGGCAGGTATTGCTGCAATTCGGACATAACGCTCCTTTCCAGCGCGCTCGGGGTTCATATCGGCCATGCCGGCGCATCCATGCGCGTCGGCGCGGCGCCGATCGACACGCGATCAGTAGATGTCGAAATCGAAGTACTTCTTCTCGATGGACTGATACACGCCATTGGCGCGAATGGCCGTGATCGCCTGGTTCAGTTGCTGCCGGAGATCGTCGTCGGTCTTGCGCACCGGGATGCCGTAACCCTCGCCGAGCAACGCCTTCTGCTCGGGCGTCGTACCGACGATCGGCGTGCCGACGAACTTGAAGTTCGCGCCTTCCGGTTTCGTCAGAAATGCCGAATACGCGGCGGTCGCGTCCTGCAGCGCGGCATCGATGCGGCCCGAGCGCAGGTCGAGGTAGACTTCGTCCTGGGTCGGGTAGCGCACCAGCTGCACGCCGTTCTGCACCCAATACGCGCTCGCGTACTTGTCGGCCAGCGTGCCGCGTTGAACGCCGACGCGCTTGCCCTTCAACTCCGCCGGCGTCGCGTCCTTGACGGGGCTGTTTTTCGCGACGACCAGCCGGCGCGGCGTGTTGTAGTACTTGTCGGTGAAGGCGACCTTCTGCTTGCGCTCGGCGGTGATCGCGACCGACGCGACGATCGCGTCGACCTTGTCGGCCATCAATGCGGGAAGCAGGCCGTCCCAGCCGATCTGCACCAACGTGCAACGGGCGTGCATCTGCGCACACAGTGCATGGATCACGTCGATGTCGAAACCCACCGGCGTGCCGTCCGGCTGCATCGACGAAAACGGCGGATAAGCGCCTTCGTAGCCGATCCGGATGTCCTTCCACTCTTTCGCCTGGGCCTGCGCGGCCGCCAGCATGACGGCGGCGAGCACCAGGAATCTCATCATGTGTCGTTTCATGTCGATACTCCGTAACGTGTTTCGGTGGAAATGACTGCGTGGTCGTGTTGCAGGTCTCTCGTCTGACGATTATTTCGGATGCCTTATCGATAAGCACGAGGCGTCGGCGACCGCCTCGCCGCGTTCCGTCAGTCGCCGCCCGTCATCCAGTCGCGCAATGCCGGCACGGTCGCTTCGATGTGCTCGCGTACCGCCGCCTCGAGCGCGACAGGATCGCCGCACCGGATCGCCTCGATCAGCGACATGTGGTCGTCGCGCGACGTCTTCGGCTTGTACGCCAGCTCGAGCCACAAGCGCATGTGCGGTTCCACCATCGTATGCAGCCCGGCAATCTGCGTAATCAGGCGCTGGCGGCCGCACAGCTGGCACAGATACTCGTGAAAGCTGCGATGCACGGTCACCCACTGCTGGCCGTCCGGCTCGGCGCGCTCCATCGCGTCGATCAGGCGCGTCAACTCGTCGACATGCTGCGGCGTGATGTTCGGCAGCGCCATGCGCGCCGCCAGCCCCTCCAGCACGCCGCGCATGCCGAATACCACTTCCATCTCGTCGACGTCGAGCCCCCGCACGACCGCGCCGCGATTCGGCCGGATCACGACCAACCCTTCGCTGGCGAGCCGGCGAAACGCTTCTCGCACCGGCATGCGGCTCGTATTGATCTCGGCGGCGATGTCCTCCGGAATCAAGCGATCGCCCGCCTTGTACGTCCCCATCCGGATCCGGTAGAGCACGTACGCGTAGGCTTCCTCTTCCGCCGTCGCGGGAAATTGCGGATATGGCGAGGGTGTCTGTCCGTCCATGTTCATGTCATTGCCCTATGTCGCTACGCTGGCTGAGCGTGCGTCGATCCATCCGCCGGGGAATCACCATCGCCCCCAATCGGAAAGTATTTTGTAAGATTGGATATTTGTATCCGTGGCTGCACTATACGACGCCAAAAATAACCGACGATACGGGTTTACCCGTTGGCAATCGCAACGCGCCTATCCGGTCACATCCCCGCGAGCCGCGCCGATCCGGCGGCTCGGGATTCGATCGCGCATGTGTTGCCGTCCGGCAAAGTTTGCTGATTCGCTCAAGTGATCTAATGAATGATCGACCGCGCGTACAAGATCGAATCGAGGTGTCGTCGATGCGCGGGGTCGCGCGCGAGAATATTCAACGCACGCCCGTCCGCCAACGGGTCGCGCGCAAAGCCGTAGCGCCATACCGGATCGGCTTGTGTCGCACCAGGCAGGCGAATGTTGCAGTCGCAACGACGACGGCGTGGCCACCGCCGGGTCAGGGCTTCCAGCGCGTCGCGCCGTCCCGTTGGATGACTCGTTTTTTCGGCTGCATTCCTTCAGGCCGTCGATGACCAGCCATTGCAGCGATCAAACGTCCGAGCCGCTCGCGCTCCGACTCCCGGCCCCTTGAGCCGGCCGGCATCGGCCACATCCACGCCGCCGAACCGGTTGCGCCAGCGCTCGAACGTCTGTTCCGAGATGTCGTGGCGCTTGCCCGGATCATTCATGGGTTCGTCCCGACTCTCGGCCACGCGCGGAGTCCGGACGATCTGCTCGTCGGTCAACCGCATCTTCATCGAGTTCTCCTTGCCTCCGGGAAAAGAGAACTCGCTTGCCGAATGACTACGAGAAACGTCTCAGACCCATGCCTGCTGGTTCGCATCCAGCCGGAAGAACGACACTGCATGGTTCAGCTGTCGCCCTTGGTCTTCCAGTGATTTCGACGCGGCCGCCGCTTCCTCCACCAGCGCGGAGTTCTGCTGCGTGACATCGTCCATCTGTGTGATGGCCTGATTGACTTGCTCGATACCCCGGCTTTGTTCGGTCGATGCCGCGGCGATTTCGCTCATGATGTCGGTGACGCGAGCAACCGACTGCGTGACCTCGGTCATCGTTTTTCCCGCTTCACTCGCAAGGGACGAGCCGTCCTGGATCTTCTGCACGGATGCATTGATCAGATCCTTGATCTCCTTCGCGGCGATGGACGATCGCTGCGCGAGACTGCGCACCTCGCTTGCGACCACGGCGAACCCACGCCCCTGCTCGCCCGCGCGGGCCGCCTCCACCGCGGCATTGAGCGCGAGGATATTCGTCTGGAAAGCAATGCCCTCGATGATCCCCGTGATCTCGGCAATCTTGCTGGAACTTGCGCTGATATCGCCCATCGTGTCGACCACGCGGCTGACGACATGATTGCCGCGCCCTGCCACTTCCGACGCTTTGGCAGAAAGTGAGCTTGCCTGCTGCGCGTTCTCGGCATTCTGCCTGACGGTCGACGTGAGTTCCTCCATGCTCGCGGCCGTTTCTTGCAGGGAAGCCGCCTGCTGCTCGGTGCGCGCGGAAAGATCGACGTTACCCGACGCAATCTGGCTCGAACCGGTGGCGATGCCGTCCGCTGACGTGCGGACTTGACCAATCAGGCGCACGAGGCTCGCCTGCATCTCACCCATCGACGCGAGCACGCTGCCCGCGGGCGCGGCTTGCGCACCGGGTACCGGGCCCAGATCTCCGCCGGCCACGCGTTGGGCCACCTTGCCCAGAGCGTCCGGCTCGGCACCAAGCGCACGCAACACACCCCGTGTAATGACGACGCCGGCCAGCACTGCGATTGCAACCGCGACAAAACAGATGATGATCAGCACGGCTCGTTGGGTCGAAAACTGTTCGCCCGCCTCCTGCACCATCTGCGCTGCGTGCTGACGCGTGAAGTCCGCATAGTCGTTGGACGCCTTGATCAGCGCCGACAGCAGCGGTCTGCATTTCGTATTGATTTCAGCGATCGCTGCATCACGCTGGTTGCTCACTGCCAACCGGTCGATGTCCAAGGCCACCGGGCGGTAGAGCGCTTCGATCCGCGGGAGTTCAGCCGCCAGACTGCGCCCCTTGTCGCTTAGGTCGGAAGCGCTGGCCACCATTGCATTGAACTTCTCGAGGTTGGACTCGACGCGTCGTTCGGCGTCGATCACGGCGGCTTTTTCCAGTTCGACGTCGGCCGGTGTCGTCACCAATACGAGGTTGCGCACTGCCATCGCCCGATCGTCGACTGCGGTACGTACGGCTTCGGCCAAGTCGGCACGTGCATTGACGCCGCCGATATATCCGGCGAAGCGGCTGTTGGCCTCGTTCAATTCCTTGAGGGACAGTCCGGAGACGACCAGCACGATGACTGCCAGTATCCCGAACGCTCCGGAGAGCTTCGTCTTGACCGGCAGGTTGTTCAGATTCATGTCTTCTACTCCAGGGGCAACAAGGCCGGACGATAAAGAGCAGTCCTTGCGATGTTGGATAATTGAAAGGTGCGCGCGGCAATTGCGACAGGCTCACGAGAACGCGCCTGTATCTGCTTTACGGCGGCACGGTCGGGCGCTGAAGTGCGACGGAGCTCGTTTGGCATTCGCAAACGTTGGCGACGCATTAAAAAATTTTTTGTGACGGAAAGGCGTAAGTCTCGTGACACCACGTTCGTTCACGTGCCGCCAAAACCGCAGTGTTGGCTCTTTGCCTCAGTCGCGGCGCTGTTCGCCCACGCTGCGCCCGAATACAGAACGGCCGATATGAAAGCCAGCAACAGTGGACGCTTGCGGCAAAGAGTTCATTTCACGGTTGTTTCTCGAAGTGGAGGGGCAACGGAGCCGACTCTAGGATCGATCGACTTACTCGTTACTTACTCACCCGGAAACAGCGAATCGACGGAGACACGGCGCTCGCGCCTCGCGGAAGGCGGGCTCGGCAGGCAGCCGCCCCGCGCGCGTCGCGCCGAAGCCGAAGCCGAATGCGAACGGCGGCAAGGCCCGCGGGATGATCGCGGCCGCCGTCATCACGATGGCGCGCGTGCTTCATGCAGGCATCCGCGAGCACTTCCCCCGCGGTATCGGCCTTGGTTGAAGATTGCGGATCATGTCAGTGTCGAGTAAGCCATGCACGCTCAGCATGACGATCACGTCTATCCCGCGGAGAACCTGCGCGTCATGAAACCCGGTACCGCAACGGCGCCGCGCGCAAACATCGTGCTCTTCTCGGTTTCGACGGGCATGGCCAGCCTCCCCTGTCTGAGCGTCGGCCTGCTGTTCGGCGTGCCCGAAAGCGGTGCACCCGCGTTGCTCTATCAGGGCAGCACCTTCATCGTGGCGCTTCTGGTGATGGTGCTGCTGCGGCGGTGGGCGCTGCGAGCGTTCGATGCCGCCGTGGCGGCGCGCAAGATCGAATCGAGCGAAAACCCCGGCGTCAAAGTGCTGGTCGCCGACGACTGCCGCCGGGCGTGGCTGGTCCAGTTGCACCTCGGGCTGCATGGTCGCCAATGTGGCGACTGATTTCGTCCGGCGAACCAGCGGCGACTCCCGTTCATCCCGACTTGCAGGTCTCACGCCACGGAATGCGGCCTGAAGGGGGGGCCGAATCATTCAAGGCACGGGAACCGTCGTGGAAACGCTCGGGCATTATCTGCTCGTCGGATTGCCGCGGCATCCCGTGCTCGTCAGCGTGGTTGGCACACCGATCATCGATCTGCTCACCCGGCACACGCTTGACACGGCGATCGATCGCGCGATCAGGCTCGCCGCGACGACCGCGTACGAGACTGTCCGCGAAGTACCTACAGCCTGGCCGGCGGCTGCAGGATGGCACGCGGAATCAGCGCGATCAGCACGCAGCTGACCAGCAGGCAGGCGCCCAGCGCATAGGTGCCGTTGTTGATGTTGCCGGTCATTTCCTTGGCGATGCCGGTAATCATCGAGCCCGTGAAGCCGGACAGGTTGCCCACCGAGTTAATCAGCGCAATGCCCGCGGCCGCGGCCGTGCCGGACAGGATCTGGCCGGGGAAGGTCCAGTAGATCGGCATCAGCGCCAGAATGCCGCAGGTGGCGATAGTCAGGAACAGTATCGACAACGCCACGTGCTGCGCGCACGCCGCGCTCATGATCAGGCCGACACCGCCGATCAGCGCGGGAATCGCCGCGTGCAGGCGGCGTTCGCCGGTCTTGCGCGAGTGCGATGCATTCCACACCATCGCGAAGATCGCCGTCAGATACGGAATGGCGGTAAGCAGACCGATATGCAGCGGGCTCTGCACGCCCGACGCGCGAATGATCGACGGCAGCCAGAACGCCAGTCCGTAGAAGCCGGTATTGAAGGTGAGCAGGATGAAGGTCAGCAGCCAGACGCGCGGGCTACGCAGCGCGGCGCCGATGCTGTGCGACTTGTGCGCGGCCTCGGATTCGAGATTGCGCGACAGCACGGCCTTTTCGTCGGCGGACAACCACTTCGCCGACTGCGGGCCGTCGCCGAGGCAGGCCAGCACGATGAACGCCACCACGATCGACGGCAGCCCTTCCAGCAGCAGCATCCATTGCCAGCCGCTCATGCCCGCCAGGCCATGCGTCTGTTCCATCAGCCAGCCGGACACCACACTGCCGAGCGTCAGGCTCAGCGGGATCGCCACCAGAAAGCCGGACATGGCCACGCTCTGGCGGCGCGCCGGAAACCAGTAGTTCATGTACAGGATCACGCCGGGGAAAAAGCCGGCTTCGCACAGGCCCAGCAGGAAGCGCAACGTGTAGAACATCGTGGACGTCTGCACGTGGAAGAACTGCGCGAGCGGCACGATGAAGGCCATCGACGACGACACGATGCCCCAGGTGATCATGATCCGCGCAATCCAGAAGCGCGCGCCGTAGCGGTGCAGCAGCAGGTTGCTGGGTATCTCGAACAGAAAGTAGCCCCAGAAGAATGTGCTGGCGCCGAACGCATAGACGCCATCGCTCAGGCTCAGGTCGTCGAGCATCTGCAGCTTGGCGAAGCCCACGTTGACGCGGTCCAGGTACGCCACGACGTAGCACAGCAGCAGCAATGGCAGAACGCGCCGCATGACCTTGCGATATAGGGCGTCTTCCGAAGAGGCGGCCGCGGCCGGTGCGACAGCGGTCTGCGTAATGGACGGCATCGGTTTGTCTCCTGATTGTGTAGGTCTTCTTCGTACCTGCGAGTTCGATGATGCGTGGATGTTACCGATAACAATTCGTCGCAAAAAAAACGCCGACGCGGCAACGGGAACCATCGGCGATCTGATACCGGTAACATAACCAAGTTAGCATGTCGGGACAGGCGAGTTCAAGTGCTGGTGAACGGGGAGTTTCCCTAGTGGAGCCACGGTCGCAACGGACGCCGGCGGCCTGCACGGTATTTCGCACCGGTATGATGTAGCCTTGACTGATTTCTCTCCCGGATCGCCATTCCGATGCCCAGCCCCACCGCCGTCCGGCCTGCCGGACCGCCCCGCATGTCCGACGTAGCGCGCCTGGCCGGCGTATCGAAGATGACGGTGTCGCGCGTGCTCGCCGGCCACAGCGTGGCTGCCGAAACGCGCGCGCGGGTCTGCAAGGCCATCGACCAACTCGGCTACGTGGCCGACGCGGCCGCAGGTGCGCTGTCGTCGGGGCGCTCGGCGTTCGTCGCGGTGCTCGTGCCGTCGCTGTCGAGTTCCAACTTCTCCGACACCGTGCGCGGCCTCACCGATGCGCTCGAACCGCATGGCCTGCAACTGCTGCTCGGCGACACCGACTACGACCTGGAACGTGAAGAACGGCTGGTGCGCTCCATGCTGCGTTACCAGCCGCGCTGCATCGCGCTGACCGGTGCGCAACACACCGATGCGACGCGCCAGGTGCTGCAACGCTCGGCCATTCCCGTCGTCGAAATGTGGGACCTGCCCACGCATCCCATCGACACCGCCGTGGGCTTCTCCAACGTGCGGGCCGCGCGTGCGATGGTGCGGCATCTGGCGGAGCGCGGCTACCAGCGCATCGGTTTTCTCGGCGGCGCCAGCGAACTGGATCGCCGCGGCCTGGACCGGCTCAAGGGGTATCAGGCGGAGATCAAGGCGCTGGGACTCGGTGAGCCGCGCATCGTGCGGCTCGGCGAATCACCGATCACCATGAGCCACGGTGGGCCTGCGATGGCCGCCCTGCTGGAGACGTGGCCCGACACCGACGCGGTAATGTGCGTGAGCGACATGTCGGCGTTCGGTGCCATCATGGAATGCCATCGGCGCGGGCTGTCCGTGCCCGCGGACATGGCCGTGGCCGGCTTCGGGAACTTCGAGGTGGCCGCATGCTGCCACCCGAGCATTACCACGGTGTCGGTCGACGCGTACGGCATCGGCCTGCGCACGGGCGAAGCGTTGCTGGCGGCATTGCAAGCTCGCGATGGCGGCGAGCGGAGCGCGTCGCAACGCATCCGGATCGACTACACGATCGTCGCACGGGAAAGCGCGTAACTGGCCGAAAGCACAGGCTGGCCGGCTCGTGCGGGAACAGCTGCGTATCGAGGCGCGGCGGTAGTGCGACGTGCGAGACCGCATACACACCCTGCCGATCACGCGCACCTGCGCCGCATCGGAGAGCAGCCCTTGCGAGGATCGACGCGTATCGGCGCACGCCATTCGCCGCCCCGGAAACCCGCGCCCGTGCGTCGCACGATCTCCATTGCCTGCATCATTCGCTCGAGAATCCCCTTACGCAACGCGAAAACCCCGTGCTAACATCGACGCCATGTTACCGGTAACTATCCGGCACGCAAAACCAAGCAAATCCTTCGGAGACAGCCTGCCATGACCCAAGCCCCTCGCCGTCTGCGCAGCCAGGAGTGGTTCGACGACCCCGCGCATGCGGACATGACCGCGCTCTATGTCGAGCGCTTCATGAACTACGGGCTCACGCGCGAGGAGCTGCAGTCGGGACGTCCCGTCATCGGCATCGCGCAGACGGGCAGTGACCTGGCGCCGTGCAACCGCCACCACCTCGAGCTGGCCGAACGCACCAAGGCGGGCATCCGCGACGCGGGCGGCATTCCGATGGAGTTCCCCGTCCATCCGCTGGCCGAGCAGAGCCGCCGGCCCACCGCCGCGCTCGACCGCAACCTCGCCTACCTGGGGCTCGTGGAAGTGCTGCATGGCTTTCCGCTGGACGGCGTGGTCCTCACGACCGGATGCGACAAGACCACGCCCGCCTGCCTGATGGCGGCGGCCACCGTGGACATGCCCGCGATCGTCCTGTCGGGCGGACCGATGCTCGATGGCTGGCACGCAGGCAAGCGGGTCGGATCGGGCACCGTGATCTGGCACGCCCGCAATCTGCTGGCTGCCGGCGATATCGACTACGAAGGCTTCATGCAGCTGACCACCGCATCGTCGCCGTCGATCGGCCACTGCAATACCATGGGCACGGCGCTGTCGATGAATAGCCTGGCCGAGGCGCTCGGCATGTCGCTGCCGGGGTGTGCGAGCATCCCCGCCGCCTATCGCGAACGCGGTCAGATGGCTTACGCCACCGGCAAGCGCGCCGTCGAGCTCGTGCGCGAGGATCTGCGCCCGTCGCGGATCATGACGCGCGCGGCGTTCGAGAATGCCATCGTGGTCGCCTCCGCGCTCGGCGCATCGACCAACTGCCCGCCACATCTGATCGCGATTGCGCGGCACATGGGCGTGGAGCTGAGCCTCGATGACTGGCAGCGCTTCGGCGAATCCGTGCCGCTGCTCGTCAACTGCATGCCGGCCGGCGAATACCTGGGGGAGAGCTTCCATCGCGCCGGCGGCGTGCCCGCCGTGCTGCGCCAGCTCGATTCGGCCGGTCTGCTGCGGCGCGATTGCCTGACCGTGTCCGGCCGCGCGATCGGCGAGCTCGCCGACGCGGCGCAGGACGCCGATCGCGACGTGATCCGTACGCCCGAAGCGCCGCTCAAACACGGCGCCGGCTTCATGGTGCTGTCAGGCAATTTCTTCGACAGCGCCATCATGAAGATGTCGGTGATCGGCGAAGCCTTCCGTCAGACCTACCTTGCCGAGCCGGGCGCGGAGAACACCTTCGAGGCACGCGCGATCGTCTTCGACGGCCCCGAGGACTATCACGCCCGCATCAACGACCCGCAGCTGAACATCGACGAGCGCTGCATCCTGGTGATCCGGGGCTGCGGTACGGTCGGCTATCCGGGCAGTTCGGAAGTCGTGAACATGGCCCCGCCTGCCGACCTCGTGAAGCGCGGCGTGACGTCGCTGCCATGCCTGGGCGACGGACGCCAGAGCGGCACGTCGGCCAGCCCGTCGATCCTGAACGTGTCGCCGGAGGCTGCGGTCGGCGGTGGCCTGGCCCTGCTGCGCACGAACGACCGCGTCCGCGTGGATCTGAATCGCCGCAGCGTCGACGTGCTCGTCGACGAAGAGGAACTCGCACGCCGCCGCGAAACTGCCCGCTTCACCGTCCCGCAGGCGCAGACGCCCTGGCAGGAACTCTATCGCCGGTTCGTGGGCCAGTTGTCCACCGGCGGCTGCCTCGAACCGGCCACGCTGTACCTGAAGGTCATCGAGCAGCGCGGCAACCCGCGCCACTCCCACTGATCTCGTTGATCCCGCCGATCCAACCGTCTACGACTCCCACCGAGCTGACCATGCGTACACTTTCCGTTTCCGACTGCCTGCCGCACGACCTCGCACACGCGCTGCTGATCGGCCGCGTCTGGCGGCACGATGGCGCCCACGCGGGCCCGAGCGTCGTTGCCGTGCGCGGCGGCGAGATGTTCGACATCACGCGCACCGTGCCGACCACCGCGGACCTGTTCGACTGCCCCGACGCAGTCGCCATCGCGCGCGCGGCCCCCGGCGAATCGCTGGGCCGCGTCGAGCCGCTGCTGCAGGCGGCACTGGACGGCACGTCCGGCGCCACGCACCTGCTCGCACCGTGCGACGTGCAGGCCATCAAGGCTTGCGGCGTCACCTTCGCCGTCAGCCTGATCGAACGCGTCATCGAGGAACAAGCCGGCGGCGATCCGGCCAAGGCGCGGGACGTGCGCGACACCCTGGCCGCGACCATCGGCACCGATCTGTCGAGGATCGTTCCCGGTTCGGAAGCCGCCCTGCGCCTGAAGGCCGAACTCGAGCGCCGCGGCGCGTGGTCGCAATACATGGAAGTCGGAATCGGCCCGGACGCGGAGGTGTTCTCCAAATCGCAGCCGATGTCCGCGGTGGGCTTCGGCGCGGAGGTGGGCCTGCTGCCCGTGTCGGTGTGGAACAACCCGGAGCCCGAGATCGTGCTCGCGGTCAGCAGCGCCGGCGCGCCGGTCGGCGCCACGCTCGGCAACGACGTGAACCTGCGCGACATCGAAGGCCGCTCGGCGCTGTTGCTTGGCAAGTGCAAGGACAACAACGGCTCGTGCGCGATCGGCCCGTTCGTGCGGCTGTTCGACGACGGCTTCACGCTGGACAGCGTACGGCAGGCCAGCGTGTCGCTGCGCGTCGAAGGCGCGGACGACGGTTTCGTCCTCGACGGCATCAGCCACATGCGCGAGATCAGCCGCGACCCTGCCGACCTCGTCGCGCAAACCTGCGGCGCGCATCACCAGTATCCGGACGGCTTCATGCTGTTCCTGGGCACGATGTTCTCGCCGATTCAGGACCGCGACGCGCCCGGCGGCGGGTTCACGCATCACCTGGGCGATCGCGTCACCATCTCGACGCCCACGCTCGGCGCACTCGTCAATACCGTACAGCTCTGCACGACGATTGCCCCCTGGACCTTCGGCGTGCGCGCCCTGTACGCCAATCTGGCCGCACGCGGCCTGCTCGGCGCCTGACGCAGCGAAACTCGACGGCGCGCGACCGCGCGAAAGCGTACGCGAACCCGATCGACGGGCAGCGGGGCAACGGCAAGACCGCGGCCCCGCCACCTCGGTGCGCGGCGCCCGGTCGCGATCGGCCCCGACAAGTCAGCACCGCGTCCCTACCGCCCCAGGACCCGCTCCACCAACCTCACGAAATAACTCGCCCCCACCGGCAGCAACGCATCGTTGAAGTCGTAACTGGCGTTATGCAGCAGGCAAGGCCCGCCGCCGTGCCCATGCACGCGATGATCGCCCGCGCCATTCCCGAGGAATGCATAACAACCCGGCTTCTCGCGCAGCATGAACGAGAAATCCTCCGCCGCCATGGTCGGATCGACGGCGGCGTTCACATGCGCGTCGCCCACCAGTTCACGCATCACCGCCACCGCCACCGCCGTCTGCTCGGCATCGTTCACGGTAGCCGGATACTGGCGCTGGAAATCCACCTCGCTTTCGCAATCGAAGGCCGCGGCCGTCGCAGCCACCACGGCGCGCATGCGCGTTTCGATCAGGTCGAGCGTCGCATCGGAGAAGGTCCGCACCGTGCCGCCGAGCCAGGCGTCGGTCGGCACCACGTTCATCGCTTCGCCCGCATGCACCTGGGTGACCGACAGCACCGCGCCGTCGACCGGATTTCGGTTGCGCGTGACGATTCCCTGCAGCGCGCTCAGCACCTGCCCCGCCGCGAACACCGGATCGCGGCCCAGGTGCGGCATGGCCGCGTGGCAGCCGGCACCGCGCAAGTTGATCCGGAACAGGCTGGTCGAGGCCATCAGCGGCCCCGGCCGCACCGCGAAATCGCCCGCCGCGATGCCGGGCCAGTTGTGCAGCCCGAACACGGCATCCACCGGGAAACGCTCGAACAGGCCGTCCTCGATCATCGCGCGCGCGCCGCCGCCCGCCTCCTCGGCCGGCTGGAAAAACAGCTGCACGGTGCCGTCGAACTCGCCATGCCGCGCCAGATGGCGCGCGGCCCCCAGTAGCATGGCGGTGTGCCCGTCGTGGCCGCAGGCATGCATCGCGCCGGGCACCGTCGAACGATGCGCGAAGGTGTTGGCCTCCTGCACGGGCAGCGCATCCATGTCGGCGCGCAGGCCGATCGCGCGCGCGCTGCCGCCGCGCTTCAAGGTGCCGACCACGCCGGTGCGGCCGACACCGCGCGTGACGGCATAACCCCATTGCTCGAGCCGCTCGGCGACGAGTTCGGCGGTGCGGAACACGTCGTAGCCCACCTCGGGATGGGCATGGATGTCGCGGCGTATCGCCGTGAGTTCGTCAGTATGCGCGACGATGGAATCGATCAATTTCATGCAGATGGGTACGTGCTTGTCGGTCGTCGCGGCGTGGCGGCGGGCTGGTCCATGGCGCCCGCCGCCACGCCGCGAGGCATCAGATATGGAACAGCTGCGCCACCAGGGTCGCGCCGATGAAGGTGCCGGCATTCGCCACGAAGGACACCAGCACGATACGCCAGCCGAGCCGGCGGAAGGCCGGGATGTCCTTGGCGATCGACAGCCCCGCGAACACCAGCATCGGCGTGGTCACCCCGAGGAAATCGTTGTGCGAGCCGAGCGCGGCGATCTGCGAAGCCCACGGGCACCACGGCGAGGTCAGGAACATCGCCACCACCGATACCCAGCAGACGGCCGGAATCCGTCGCCCCGTCACGCGCGCCAGCGCATCGCCGACGATCGTCGCGCACACCATGATCGCCATTCCCGGCAGTCCCACCAGCGGTGTGGTGCCGTGCGCGATCCAGTCGCACACCAGCGCCATCGCGGCCGTCACGATCCAGGCGAGCAGCTTGCCGCCGTAGCCGAGCGCGGGCGCCTCGGTCCGCACTTCGCCCAGCGACGGGCTGGCCGCCTCGGGCTGTGCCGAAGCCTTGGTGGTGCGGCCGATCAGCGGCTCCAGCACGCGATAGCCCCAGACCGCGAGCGGCAGCGAGATGAACAGCGTGAAGTAGGTACCGATGGTGGTGGTGATCAGGTTGCTGGCCGCGGCGAAGGCGAGCACCGATTTCGCCGTCTCCGGGTCCTGCTGCGCGGCGATCGCGCCCGAGGCGGCCGCCATCATGCTGCCCGAGCCGACGCCCGAGCCCATCGCCAGCGCAAGCGGATCGAAGATGCCGAGGCTGCTCACGAAACCCGCGAACACGGCGATGAACACCGCACCGAACACGGTGCCGGTCAGGTACTCGGCCAGCACGCCGCGGCCCTCGGCCGAATCCATGCCGTACTTCTCGCCGATGATCGCCAGGCTCGGCTCGCGGCCCACCGAGAAGGTCGCGCCGATCGCTTCGCGCTTGATGCCGAGCAGCAATGCGAGCGGCAGGCCGAGCAGGATGGTGCCGACGAAGTGGCCGAATTCCTGGAAGGCCAGCGCCCACCCCGCCGAAGCCAGCTTGGGCAGCGCGCTGCCCACCATCAGCCCGAGCTTGGAGACGAACAGCAGCAGCGCCGGCTGCAGGATCGCGGCCGCGAAGAACTGGTCCGGCACGCTCAGGCGCACGCTGCTGTTCCAGCGCGCACTGGCCAGCCCCACCGCGGCACCGAGCAGCAGCGCCCAGATCATCGGCAGCAGCACGACCTTGCCCGGTCCGAGCTTGAACGTGAACGAGCCGATCCATTCGGCGATCAGCAGGATGCCGGCCGCGTAAAGCAGGACCTTGGCGGTGGCCGCGCCGCCCAGCTCGCGGCGTTCGATACCCAGTGCGTGTTCCATGACGAATCTCCCCTTGAAGCCCGGCTGCCGTCGAATGCGGGCCGGTAGTTACAGATAACCGAACGCGGTGGGCGGCGCTTCGGCCGTCTCGACCCACACGCTCTTGGTCTGCGTGTATTCGTACAGCGCCTCGACCCCGCTCGAGCGGCCGTAGCCGCTCATGCCGTAGCCGCCGAACGGGGAGGCCACGTTGATGGTCTTGTAGCCGTTGACCCAGAAGGTGCCGGCATTCACCTGCGCGGCCACGCGATGCGCGCGCGCCACGTCGGTGGTCCAGGCCGCGCCGGCCAGGCCGAAGTCGGTGTCGTTGGCGATCGCGATCGCCTCGTCCTCGGTGTCGAACGGGATGGCGGCCACCACCGGCCCGAAGATCTCGGTGCGCGCCACCTCCATCGCGTTCGACACGCCGGCCAGCACGGTGGGCGCCACGAAGTAGCCGCCGCGACCCGCCTCGACGCGCTCGGCCGAGCCGCTGGCGAGCGTGGCGCCCGCCGCCACGCCGCGCGCGATCATCGACATCACATGGTCGTACTGCTTGCGATTGTTGATCGGGCCCACCTCGGTCGCGTCGTCGAGCGGCGCGCCGACACGGATCTTCTTCGCGCCGGCAGCCACCATCGCAACGAATTCGTCGTAGACGGCGCGCTGCACCAGCAGGCGCGAGCCGGCCACGCAACTCTGGCCCGCGCCGGCGAATATCGCCGCCTGCGCGGTCAGCGCGGCGCGCTTGAGGTCGGCATCGGCGAACACGATATTGGCCGACTTGCCACCCAGCTCCAGCACGCAGGGCAGCACACGGCGCGCGGCGGCCTCGGCGATGCGCGCGCCGGTGGCCGGCGAGCCGACGAACACCACCTTGCTCACCACGCGATGCGCGATCGCGGCCTGCCCGACGGTGTGACCGAAACCGGCCAGCACGTTGACCAGACCGCGCGGCAGCCCGGCCCGCTCGCCGAGCCGGGCAACCGCCAGCGAGGTGAAGGGCGTCAGTTCCGACGGCTTGAGCAGCACGCCATTGCCCATCGCCACCGCGGGCGCCACTTGCCAGCCGCAGGTGAACACCGGCGCGTTCCAGGGCGTGATCTGCAGCACGACACCGGCCGGCTCGCGGCGCGTGTAGTTGAGGTGCGAGGTCGGCACCGGGATCACGCTGCCGTAGAACTTGTCGGTCCAGCCCGCGTAGTACTCGAACATCTCGGCGACCTTCGCCACCTCGCCGCGGCAGTCGCGGATCGGCTTGCCCGAGCCCAGCGCCTCCAGCCGCGCGATCGCCTCGGCCTCGGCGCGGATCGCACGCGCCACCTCCTGCATCACGCGGCCGCGCGCGGCATGCGTGAGCGCCCACCATTCGCGCTGCGCGCGGCGCGCGCTTTCGGCGGCATGGTCGATCACGGCCGCGCCGGCGTCGCGATAGGCGAGCGTGGCCTCGCCCGTCGCCGCATCGTAAAGCTGGATCGTGTCGCCCTGGCCGGCGACGAGTTCGCCGTCGATATACGAGCCGATCGTGGCGGCACCGGGGAAGAAATGCGCGAAGGCGGCGAGCAACTGGTCTGCGTGCTGGGTCATGTCAGGTTTCCGTATAGGGGTCGAGCGGGATCGCGGCGCGGGCTGCCCGGCCTCAGGCAGGGTCGACGAAGTCGACGATGCGGTTGAAGTCCTCGCCGTCGGCGACGGCCACCTCGCTGGCGGCCCACACACGCGCCGCCTCGCGCGCCACCGGCGCGACGCTGTCGAACTGGTCGAGCAGGCCCAGCGCGAGCCGCACGTCCTTGCGCATCAGCTTCATGGTGAAACCGGAATCGAACTTGCCGTTGAAGATCCAGGTCGGGTAGTTGGTCAGCGTCGCGCTGTTGCGGCCGGAGCCGCCGTTGAGCGCCTCGACCAGCTTTTCCGGATCGACGCCGGCCGCGCGCGCGGTGCGCACCGCCTCGCTGGCGGCCAGCAGGTGCACGCCGGTCAGCAGATTGTTGAGCAGCTTGGTGACGTGGCCGGCGCCCACCGGGCCCACATGCACGCGCTTCGCGCTGATCGCCGCGAGGATCGGCTCGATGGCCGCGATGTCGCTGTCCGAGCCGCCCAGCACCATGGTCATGGTGGCGGTGGCCGCGCCCTTCGGGCCGCCGCTCACCGGGCCGTCGACGAAGCCGATGCCGCGCTCGGCCAGGGCCGCCGCCACGCGCCGCGTGCTGTCCGGATCGGCCGTGGTGGTATCGATCACGATGCTGCCCGGCCTGGCGTTCTCGAGCACGCCGCCCGCGCCCAGCACCACCGCCTCGACCACCGCCGAGGTCGGCAGCGACAGCAGCAGCACGTCGGCGTCGCGCGCGATTTCCGCCACCGAATCGCGCGCCGACAGCACCGCCTGCCCGGCCAGCGCGAGCGCCACGCCGGGCGCCGCGTCGTAGCCGAGCACCGTGTAGCCGCCGCGCCGCAGCGAACCCGCCATGCCGCGCCCCATGTTGCCCAGACCGATCACGCCCACCGTTTTCATCCGACGACTCCTGATAGCTGTTGGTTCGAGGCCGGCGCGCCAGCGTGCGCCCGCCTTGCATGGCCACGATGTTCGGTCCGGCGACCCGTATAATCAATCAACGCCAATATTGATATTGTTCTCTTTTTTAGAACACCTGGATCATGAGCGACACCCTTACCGACAGCCGGATCGTCTATTTCTACGAGGCCGTGCGCTGCGGCACGATCCGCGCCGCGGCCGACTGGCTCGACGTGGCGCCCTCGGCCGTGAGCCGCCAGATCGGGCTGCTGGAGAAGGAGCTCGACGCCACCCTGGTGGAGCGCCACGCGCGCGGCGTGACGCCCACCGAGGCGGGACGCTGCGTGATCGAGTATTTCCGCGAGCAGCTCGCGCACCGCGACGACCTGCTCTCGCGCCTGCAGGAACTGCGCGGCCTCAAGACCGGCGAGGTCAGCCTGGTGCTCGGCGAGGGCTTCGTCTCGGACCTGTTGGCCGGGCCGATGCAGCAGTTCTGCCGGCAGTTCCCCGGGATCCGCGTCAACCTCGACGTGGGCAGCACCAACGACGTGATCCGCAAGATCTCGAACGACGAGGGCGAGATCGGCCTGGTCTACAACCCGCCCGCCGAGCCCAAGCTGGTGTCGCGCGCCTCGAAGCGACAGCCGATGATGGCGATCGTCGGCCCCGACTTTCCGCGCCGCACCCACAAGGTACTGACGGTGCAGCAGCTCGCCACCTACCCGCTGGCGGCCACGCACCCGTCCTACGGCACGCGGCAGATGATGGAGGCCGTGGAGTACGCCGAGCGCGTGCGGCTCGGACCGGTCGTCACCACCAATTCCTTCGCAATCCTCAAGGAGTTCGTGAAATCGGGACTCGGCATCTCGGTGATGCCCGCCTTCGCGGTGGCGGCCGAGCTGCAAGCCAAGGAGCTGTTCGCGATCGAGATCGCGCATCCGATCCTCGAGAACGCCGAGGCGCATATGGTCACGCGCGTGGGCCGCAAGCTCTCCGTGGCCGCCAACAAGATGCTGCAGATGATGATGGGGCAGATGAGGGCGTTCCGCTAGTTGTGCAGCGTCACGAGGTTGTTTCTCGACGCAGGAAGTCCGGCCATCGGCGCAACGCCGCCGCGGTTACAGGACATACGCGTCCCCGTCCGATTCGATCGGCAACCTGTCGCCCAGGCAGTTCGCCCGCGCGCACGGTGCCAAGCAGCGGGTTTTTACCTCGGACTCCACGCCGGTTCGAACAAAAATAGGGGTACGTCATCCCGGCCTCAATCGGGCCGGGACTGAAAGGCAGCGACCTTGTTCCGGCCGGTTGCCTTCGCGTAGTACAGCGCCTCGTCCGCTGCCTTGATCACGGCGCCAGCCTCCCCTTCCTGCTCCGGTGTCCAGCTTGCCAGGCCAATACTGGCCGTGACGCGCCCGTATTCGCTGCCAGCATGCTCGAGCGCCAATTCATCGATGGCCGCACGAATGCGCTCGGCGATCTGCGCGGCGCCCGTTGGCGGCGTATCGGGCAACAGCACGACGAATTCTTCCCCACCGTAGCGAGCCGCGGTATCTGCCGGGCGGCGGATGTTGTCGCCGATGCAGCGGGCAACAGCCGCCAGCGCGTCGTCGCCCGCCTGATGGCCGTACGTGTCGTTGTACGCCTTGAAGCGGTCGACGTCGACAAACAGCAGGGAAAAAACGGAATGAGCGCGGCGGGCGCGGCGCCATTCGCGGTCCAGCACTTCCCCGAAGCTGCGCCGATTGTTCAAGCCAGTGAGCCCGTCCGTGCGTGCCAGGAGCACCAGTTCGGACTCCGCCCGCATACGACGCCGCAGTTGTGCACCGAGCATGATCGACACGACGATAAAAGCGACGCCGAACGTGGCCACCAGCGCGCCGATCGTTACCGCGCGGTGCCGCCAGCCTGCATAGATGTCCTGTTCCGCCTCCGCGACCATGATGATCAGCGGCAGCTTCGGCAGGCGCTTGAAATAATAGAGACGACGCACCCCGTCGATCGACGCCGTTTCGGAAAAAGAGCCCTCCGATGCCGTCTGGAAGCGCCGGAATGTCGCTGCCTTGCTGATGTCGCGGCCGATGAGGTGCACGTCGTACGGGTAACGCATCACCAATATGCCGTCTTCGCCGATCAGGGACATCGAGCCGTGCTGCCCGAGCGACAGCCCGGCAAACAGCTGCCGGAAGTACTCGAGGTTGATCGCAATCAGCGCGACGCCGCCAAACGAGCCGTCGGGGTTCGAGATTCGCCGCGACAGCACCATGCTGAGCAATCCGCCCCGCAACCGCGATGCAAATGGGTCACTGACGTAAAGCCCTGCATTGGGATTGTCGCGATGGACGGTGAAGTACTTGCGATCCGCAAAATTTCCCTGGCGCGGCACGTCGTTGGCGGAATCCAGGACGATGTTTCCGCCAGCGTCGAGCACCAGCATCGAGCCAAGAAATTGCGCAGTCATCGCATGATCGAACAGCACGGCGCGGCGCAGGCTCGCGGAAGAATTCATCACGTCCGTGCGCTGCAGACCGTGAAGCACCGCCTGCAGCGAAAGGTCGTAGAGTTCGACGTTGCGCTCGATGTCGCGTTCGGCCATCAGGCCCAGATTGCGGGAGGTTTCGCGGGCCCGGTCGAGCGCATCATTACGGCTCTGCAACAACTGCAGCACGCACAGGCCCATCAACGCGCAGGCGATCACGATACCCATGACGACGACAGTATAGGGAGCAGCCGACCTGGATTGCATTGAGGCCCTCGGAAGTGGTTTGGGCGCACGTGCGGGCGCGTTTCCCTCATAGTAAAAAACGGATGGGGGCACATCAAGCCCGCGATGACCCGGGTGGATCGCCTTTTTCGACGGGAGCGCGACGGACACTCGGCAGGCGTGCACCGCGGTGCACGCCTGCGGCGCTTACACTGTCCGACTTCCGATTCCACACGACGCAAGGAGACCGGCATGCTGACGGTATGGGGACGACGCAACGCGTTCAACGTCCAGAAGGTGATGTGGCTCGTCGGCGAGCTCGCGCTCGCGCATCGGCACGTGCCGGCCGGCGGCCGGTTCGGCGTGCTCGACACGCCCCAGTTTCTCGCGATGAATCCGCATGGACGCGTGCCGTTGATCGACGACGAAGGGTCCGTCGTATGGGAATCGCACAGCATCCTGCGCTACCTCGCCGCGCGTTACGGGCGCCCCGGCTTCTGGCACGACGACCCGGCCGAACAGTCGCGCGCCGACCGCTGGATGGACTGGGCGCAGACAACGCTGCAGCCCACGTTCCTCAACGGCGTGTTCCGCGGCTACTTCCGGACGCCGCCCGAGCAGCGCGACACCGCGCGCGTCGAGCAGAGCATCGCGCAATGCGCGCAGTATTTCCGGCTGCTCGACGCGGTGCTGGCCGGGCAGCCGTTTCTCGCCGGCGACACGATCACGCTCGCCGACATCGCGGCGGGCACGCATCTGTATCGCTACTTCGAACTCGACATCGCACGGCCGGACATCCCGCACGTGCAAGCGTGGTACGAACGCCTGAAGGCGCGGCCCGCGTACCGCACGCACGTGATGATTCCGTTCGACGACCTGCGCGGAAAACTCGACTGACCGGGTACCGCACCAGCGGTAAAACGGCTTGTTGGAAGGTTGTAAGCACAACGGCGTAGGGTACGGATCTGTACGCCCGCCGGATGCGCACGCGTCATCGCGACAACGATCGTCGTCAGGCGGGTCATGACGGACCAACCACGCAGGCGAGGCGATGAGCGCTCACGACGTTCCGGTCAACCTGGCGTTTCAGCAAGACGGGGCAGTTGCCGTGCATCGAAATGCCGGCCTCGACGCACTGCGGGCCTGCCTGACGTTGCTGGTGGTCTTTCACCACTGCGCGATCACGTACGGCGCACTCGGCGGGTGGTACTACCACGAAGTGGCCGCCGGGCCGTCGATCGAATCCGCGCTGTTGACGCTCTTCTGCGCGATCAACCAGGCATTTTTCATGGGCCTGTTCTTCTTCCTGGCGGGCTATTACACGCCGCCGTCGATCGCGCGCAAGGGCACCGTCCGTTTCCTGGCCGACCGGTTTCTCCGGCTCGGGCTGCCGTTGCTGATATACGGCGTCCTGATCGGCCCCGTAACGATCGCCCTCGCACAGTCTGGCGCGGGCCACCCGTTCGCGAAGACGCTGGAACATCTGTGGCGAACCGGCACGTTCGAGAACGGACCGATGTGGTTCGCCGAGGCGTTGCTGATTTTCAGCGTGGCGGCGGCCCTGCTGTACCCCCCCTTCCCGCGCGCTGTCGCACACGATATGAACCGCTCCGCCCGCGGCCCTTCCGACAGGACGCTGGCCATCGCAGCGTGGTTCACGGGTATCGCGGCACTGGCGCTGCGGTCCCGGTGGCCGATAGGTACCAACGTATGGGGACTGCAACTCGGCTACTTCGCGAGCTACGTCGTGTTGTACGCGGCCGGTTGCCGGGCAGCGCGCGTGCACTGGATCGCGCATCTGCCGGCACGGCAGGTCCGGCTGTGGTCGCGCATCGCGCTGCTGGCGCTGCCCGTGCTGCCGCTCGCCTACCTGCTCGCGAAGCACGTTCCCGCGTGGCGCGGCCGTCCTCAGGCGGTGATCTACGCGTTCTGGGAACCGCTGGTCGCATGGGGGGCGATCCTGTTTCTCGTCGACCGCTTTCAGCGGTGCTTCGACCGGCTGACGGGCGCATGGCGGCCACTGTCGCGACGCGCGTATGCCATCTACATCATCCATCCGCCCGTGCTGGTCGGTGTCGCCCTCGCGTGGCGACACGTGCCCGCGAACCCGTTCCTGAAATTCACCGTGACCGGCAGCGTCGCCTGCGTCGCGTGCTACCTGGTTGCCGGTCTCCTGCTTCGCGTGCCCCGGCTCGCGTCGATCCTGTAAGCGCCTCGGTCGTCTCGCGCGGAGCGGAATACCGCACCGCGCTCCCGGCTACTACACTGATTTCAGGGTCGTCCGCGTCGCTTCGTCGATCGATACCGGCTGTCCCGCACGGGAGCACGAACATGGCACATCTGCGGTGGTCGCAGCACAGGATGGCTACTGTCTGGGTACTGGCGTCGCTGATGCTTGCGACTCCGCACATGGCGCTGGCCAGTGACGAATCGGACGCCAGCGTCGGCAAGAGCGCGTCCGAACCGCAACCGAAGGTCACCTGGGCTGACCGCATTCGCGCAGCAGACGTGCACGAGCACGAACCGATCGTCCTGATCGTGCACGCGGCAAAGGATTGCGTTTATTGCCAGCGGTGGGCAGGTTCATTGGGCGGAAAAGGCGAATTCGAATCCTGGGCCAACGCGCACCCGGACGTGCATCTTTTCATCGTGGAACGCGATACCATTGCGTCCGCCGAAACGGTCGACGACTATCCGCCGATCGTCCGATGGTTGTTCGAGCGGCGACAGCGCCTCGAAAATTTGTCGCCACCGACGCCCACGTTCGAAATTTTCGTCAGACGGAAAATACTGTGGCAGTCGTACGGCCTTGGTTCATGGGACCGCAGCGTCTTTCCGGCACTGAAGGACCTGGACAGTCGCCGCATACCGTCCAGGGTCGAATAGGCATCGCGACACCGGTCAATCGCCGTCTAATGTCGCCGCATGCCGCCCAATCCGCGAGTCGCACCGACCGGAAACGAGCCATGGCGGAACCCCGCGCCCATCGGGGCGCCGAAGCGGCGATGCTCGATCGGATTGAAGTGATCGACGTGATCGAAGCGGTGGAAACGCCGGAAACGATCGACGAAGATGAAGCTCACGCCCGCTCCGACGAACAGCGGCGGCCCCCAGTACCACGGATCGGCATAGGGGTAGGCCGCCGCCGGATACCACAGCACGCTGCCGTCGGGGCCTTGCACGATCTGCCACGTACCGTCGCCTTGCAGGCACGCGCGCCCCACGATCTGCTGCCGCGTGCCGTCGATGTCCGCCTGCGCGACGATCGCGCGACAGTTCGCGCCGTTCTCCGCCGGATCGTCAGCCATTTGCGCGAAGACGGACGCGGCAAGGCCGAGACAGACGATGCCTGTCGCGGATCGAAACAAGTTGCACATGATCGGCTCCTGCGTTGCTCCCGACCATTTGATCCCGAGCGTCGCCAACGACGCCCGACACACCGTTTTGCTTGCGCACGATTCGTCGCGCGGCGATCACCGCTCGCCGCTACTTCGCTTCGCACCGGGGTCTCCTGACGGCTAAACGACACGGCGCGCCAGGTTATTCCAGGGGTCGGGATACGGATGACGGGGGCAGGCACCCTCGGCAATCGATGCCGGGATCAGCGCCCCGTCTCGCGCCGGGCGACGCAGTAGACTGCCGCAGCCGTGACCCCGAATACCAGATGAGCGATCAGCGTGATCGCGCCGCGAACCGGAATGAACCACGGGAAGATTGCCGTGAAGGCGTACAGGTTGACGCCGTACAGGACGAGGCCGAATGCGCCGCCGGCAAGCGGCGTGGCGCGAAGCGACAATCCGTGGGCCAGCCGTGCCAGCACGGCCGCATAGACCAGCGAAAGCGCCGCATGCACGAGCGTCGCCACGCCCATGACCAGCGGATCGAAGCCGCCGGACGAACCGAGCACGCTGCGCCCCATCACGATCGCGGCCGTGAGGCGTGCGTCGCGCAACAGATTCCGGACGGCATCGTCGCCGGCAATTGCCCACAGCAGCAACTCGATGACGGTCGATCCGACGGCCGCGCCGAAGGCTGCCCAAAGAATCGGGACCGGACTGATTTGCTTCAATGGTCGTCCACCATGGCAAGCGGCGGATGCGTCGCGCCGCCGTGCAACCTTACAGCGCGCGGTCGCAATCCGACCAGTATGCAAACGGGTCGCGATGTTTCGGATAGTGCTCGTCGAGCCACTTCAGCAACGTCGCGCGGGCGTTGTCCATGTCGGCCTTCAGCGACGACGTCGTCAGTTCGTGCACCTCGACGGACTTTTCGCGGTCGATCACGAAGCAGTTCCAGTCGGGACCGTCCAGATCCGGATCGTCGGACGCCTTCGACGACTTGCTCCAGCCGAAACGCTTGCGTGCATCGATGTAGTAGCGCGGGTGCACCTTCAGATACGACATCTCGCCGCCCTGCAGGCTGCTCTCGGCGCGCAGCACGTCATGCTCGTCGACGATCTGCGTGACTTCCGGAAGGCGGCGCGAGCGCCATCCGGCCGGCAGCGTCGCCACGGCCCGGATGCTGTCGTACGTCCCCCATTCCAGCCCCCACGCTTCGGCCATGCGCTTCATGAACGCGTCGGCGCTCGGATAGCCGCGCAGCTGGATTCGGGTCGACAGCGTGACTTCGACGCGGCCACGGCCGCCGGATGCACTGGACACCTCGTCGTCCGCCGCCTCGAACGGATTGCCGGGGCGCGGCGAAGTACGCGTCGCGTCCGCGGGCGCCATGCCCGAAAACAGCTGGTCCAGCGCCGCACGCGCTTTCGACGACTTGTCTGGTCTATTCATCGGTTCCCTTTTCAACAGATTTGAACCCGTACTGCAATGATTGAAGAGTGGCCCGCCACCGGCCAAAGGCACGATTCTGCCTCACCGTGGCGATCTCGCCGTATTCCGCGGCTGCATTGTAACGATCTGGCGACGACGGTCGAGCTGGCAGAAATGGCACCGCACGGTCGATCGCATCCACGGCAAGGCGCGTGCCTACCCCAACGCCTTCACCATCCGCTCCATCAACGCCAGCACCTCCGGCCGACTCTCGCCCTTCGCATGCACGAAGTGATACCTGAGCTGCGAATCGACTTCATGCCGGCTGACGCGAACAAGCGCGCTGCGCGTCAGGTACGTATCCGCGAGCGGGGTCCGCGCCAGCGCCACGCCGAGGCCCGCTTCGGCCGCCGCGAGGACGAGGTTGTAATCCTCGAACCGGCGATCCTGCACCCGCGGCTTGAACGGAATGCCCAGCCCGTCGAACCAGGTGCGCCAGCCCGTCACGTCGGAATCGTGCAGCAACGGCATGTCGAGCAGCGCGGCGTCCCCCGCCCGGCGGCGCGCCTTCGCCAGCTGCTCGGCAAGCCGCGGATGCGCCACCGGGTACAGCCGTTCCGGCATGAACGCACGGGTTTCGAGCTGACGCCAGTTGCCGCGCCCGTACCGGATCGACAGATCGGCTTCACCGCCGGCGATATCGACGTTGCGCAGTTCGATGCCGAGCTCGATACGCAGCGCGGGGGCTTCGCTTTCGAGCGCATGCTGCCGCTCGAACAGCCAGAGCTGCGCGAACGCCGGCACGACGCTCATCCGGACCAGCCGCGGCGTACGCGGCGAGCGCCATTGATCGGCCGCGGCGTCGATGATCGCGAACGCCTGCTCGATCCGGCCGACGAAGCGCTGCCCGTCCGGCGTCAGACGCACGCCGCGCGCATGCCGCTCGAACAGCGCCATCCCGAGCCAGTTTTCGACGGCGGCCACCCGCCGGCTGATCGCACCGTGCGTGACGCCGGAAACATCGGCGGCCGCGAGAAACGAACCCTCGCGGGCCACCGTGCAGACGGTCTCCAGGCTCGCGAGCGGCGGCCGCGGGCCGGGCGCCGACGCGGCAACCGGCAGCACGTCCACGACCGGGCGCGCACGCGCCGGATCGTCAGCCCGACGCGAACCCGAGCTGTGAACCATATTCATATCCGCGTGTTGATCTGTGCGCTAGCTTAACATCTCGCGACGCCGCACCATGGCTGCATGAATACCCTTTCCTCATCGACGTCGCGCGGCGCGCGACAACCGCTCGTCGCGGCAGGCGCGGTCGCGTTCACGATCGTCTCGTGGGCATCCGCATTCCCGTTCATCCGGATCGGCCTGCACGGCCTCGCACCGCTGCAGCTCGCGTCGGCACGTTTCGCGACCGCGGCGCTGCTGGTGATCGCGTGGCTCGCGTGGCGGCGGCCGCCGCTGCCGGCGAAAGGCGACGCATTGCGCTTCGTCGCGTGCGGTTTTCTCGGCATCGCGCTGTACAACGCGCTGCTCAATACCGGCGAGCAGACAGTGTCGGCCGGCGCGGCGAGTTTCATCGTGAATACGCTGCCGATCTTCACCGCGCTGCTGGCCGCCGTGTTTCTGCGCGAGCGCTTCAACCGCTGGGGATGGCTCGGTTCGCTGGTCAGCCTCGCCGGCATCGCGGTGATCGCGCAAGGGCAGCCGGGCGGCCTCGTGCTCGGCTCGGGCAGCACGCTGATCCTCGGCGCGGCGCTGTGTTCCGCCAGCTATTTCGTGTTGCAGCGGCGGCTGATTCCCGTGTACGGCGCACTGGCCTGCACGGCATACACGCTGCTGGCCGGCGCGGTGCTGCTCACGCCCTGGCTGCCCGGCGCGCTCGGGTCGCTCGCCGGCGGGTCCCGCGACACGGCGCTGGCCGTCGTGGTGCTCGGCGTGTTCCCCGCCGCGCTGGGGTATGCGACCTGGACCTTCGCACTCGGCTACTTCGGCGCGGCCCGCGCGGCCAACTTCCTCTACCTGACGCCGGCGGTCGCGACGCTGCTGTCGATGGTACTGACGGGCGAGCGGCCCGGCATCGCGACGGCCTGCGGCGGCCTGCTGGCCATCGCAGGCGTGGTCTTCGTCGCACTGCGCGGGCGTTCGTAGATCGCCACCGCTTCGGTTGGCCGTGCCGGCCCGTCGATGCGGCAGCAGGCGGACCGAAACGCACCCCAGCTTCTGCGAAGCGGAATGGATCGTCCCGGGCAGGTGGTCGACACCCATTCGCCGACACAGGCGGGCTTGACCGTTAGTTGCATTAAGACGAACACCACCGTTGATGAAAGCCAGCCGACGAAACCGGATAGGCGATCGCAAGTGCCCAAACTGTGCAGACAAATCGACCGAACAGTTCCGGATTGACCGCGCGTCAGTGTCCATGGCTTCGCCCCGTCGCCCGGCCGAATAATGGATGCATCCGTAAGGACATCGACAGCGAACCGCAGCCGGTGGCCCGCCGCAGCGCACGATTTCCGGCATCCGGATGCTTCGACATCCGGGCGTCCGCCCTTGCCGCGCGGGCCGCTACGCGATTCGCCGCGGCGCGCAAAATCGCCTTCGTATATATTCATACGAATTGCATGACGGCCGGCGACGATTCGCCCGCTCGTCCGGGCGAGCCCGTCATACCGCCGGACGCCATGCAAGTGACGCCCATGATGGGTATGGAGACTCGTCCGACCGCCCCGGCGCCTCGCCGGCCGGTCGAGACGTCAATAGAAAGACATTCAATTCGGAGATGGCAGATGGAACGAAGCACTGTCGGCATGCGCTGCAAACCCCTGATCACCGTTGCACTGGCTGCCGCCGCGTTCGCGGCCGCGTCGACGGCAATGGCCGACCAGGTCGTGAAGATCGGCAGCGTCGAACCGACGACGGGCGGCATCTCGCACCTCGGCAAGGACAACGAGAACGGTGCACGCCTCGCGGTCGAGGAAATCAACGCCAAGGGCCTGACGATCGGCGGCAAGAAGATCACGCTGCAGCTCGACGCGCAGGATGACGCGGCCGACCCGCGGCAGGCCACGCAGGTTGCGCAGAAGCTCGTCGACGACAAGGTCGTCGCCGTCATCGGCCACCTGAACTCGGGTACGTCGATCCCGGCGTCGAAGATCTACAGCGACGCGGGCATCGTGCAGATCTCGCCGTCGGCCACCAACCCGACCTACACGCAGCAAGGCTTCAAGACGACCTACCGCGTCGTCGCGACCGATGCGCAGCAGGGCCCCGCGCTCGCGAGCTACGCGCAGGCGAAGGGGGTGAAGAGCGTCGCGGTGATCGACGATTCGACCGCGTACGGCCAGGGCCTCGCGAACGAGTTCGAGAAGAAGGCGAAGGCGCTCGGCCTGAAGGTGCTGTCGCACGACGCGACCAACGACAAGGCGGTCGACTTCCGCGCGATCCTGACGAAGGTCAAGGGCGAGAACCCCGACGCGATCATGTACGGCGGCATGGACGCAACCGGCGGCCCGCTCGCGAAGCAGGCGAAGCAGCTCGGCCTGCGCGCGAAGATCCTGTCCGGCGACGGCGTATGCACCGACTCGCTGGCCGAACTGGCCGGCCCGGCGGCCGACAACGTGCTGTGCTCGCAGGCCGGCGCGGCGCTCGAGAAGATGCCGGGCGGCGCGGACTTCCTCGCGAAGTACCAGAAGCGCTTCAACCAGGGCATCAAGTTCGATGCGCCGTTCGCGTACGACGCGGTCTACATCGCGGTCGATGCGATGAAGCGCGCGAACTCGACCGACCCCGCGAAGATCCTCGCCGCGATGCCGTCGACGAAGTACAACGGCGTGATCGGCACGACGACGTTCGACGCGAAGGGCGACCTGACGCACGGGATCATCTCGATCTACGGCTACAAGAGCGGCAAGAAGACCTTCCTCGATCAGGTGAAGATGTAACCCGCCGCGGCGCCGGCACGACGGGAACGCCACCCGTCGGCGCCGGCGCCGGGCGGGCCGAATGCCGATTCACGGAGACGAAGCATCATGTGTGCAATGGCGTATGCGGAATTCCAACAGGAGCTGAAGAAAGCGCAGTTGACGGCGCGCGAGTTCGCCCGCCTGATCCGGATGAACGAAAGTTCGATCACGAACTATTCGAGCAAGGGCACCGTCCCGTCCCACCTCGCGGTCATCGCGAAACTGATCGGCACGCTGGCCGCGCACGAGATCGATTTCCGGCGCGTGATCCGGCAGATGCGGATCGAGCCGAAACGCCCGCGCGGCGGCGGCGTGTTTCCCGCGGCGGAAAAGCCGCGCGCGCGAAAGGCCGCGAAAGCCGACGCCTGAACCGCGGCATGCGTCGCATGCGGCAACGCAGAGGGCCGCTCGATGCATCGATCGATGCCCCCTTGCGCGCCGCGCAAACCGCGCCGCCCGATCGTTACCCCGCCGCCCGCACGTGATCGAGCAGCGCCTGCAACGGATGGCGCACCTGCTTCGACGACAAGCGCTTCACCTGGCTGCGACATGAATACCCGGTCGCCAGCGCCTCGCCTTCGTCCGCGGGCCCGTCGACGCGCGCCGCCCACGACTGCGCATAGATCGTCTTCGACGTCGCGAGATTGCGCGCCTCGTGCCCGTACGTGCCCGACATCCCGCAGCATCCGGTCGACTCGACCTTCAATCGCAAACCGCGCCGCGCGAATACCTGCATCCATTGCTTGCCGCTGTCGGGCGCATTGGTCTTCTCGGTACAGTGCGGCAGCAACCGGTACGAACCGGTCACGCCGCTCGCGCCGGCTTCCGGCAGTGCCTGCAGCAGCCACTCCTGCGGCAGCGCAACTTTCGGTACCTCGGCGAGCCCCGTCACCTTCAGGTATTCCTGCCGATACGTGAGCGTCATCGCCGGATCGAGGCCGACCAGCGATACGCCCGAACGCGCCAGCGCGGCCAGTTGCGTCGCATTGCGGATCGCGGCCTTCTCGAACGCGTGCAGAAAGCCCTGCACGTGCAGCGCCTTGCCGTTCGGTGCAAGCGGCGCGAGCCAGACCTGAAAGCCCGTACGCGCCGCCAGCTCGATCAGCGTCGCCAGCTGCTCGGTATCGAAATAGCGCGTGAACGTGTCCTGCACGATGACGACGCTGCGAACGCGCTGCGCGTCGCTCAGCGCGGCAAGCGCGCGCGGGTCGGCCGGCTTCACGCTCCATTGCCGGATCACGGCCGCGAGATCGAAGCGGCTCAGCAGCGGGCTGTCGACCATGCCGACCTGCCGTTCGAGCAGCGTGCGTACCCATCCCGCACGCATCAGCCCGTTGTACAGCGCCGGCACGCGCGCCATCCACGGCATCGTGACTTCGAGCGAGCCGATCAGGTAGTCGCGCAGCGGCCGCAGGTAGCGCTGGTGATACAGCTCGAGAAAGCGCGAACGGAACTCGGGCACGTTGACCTTCACGGGGCACTGCCCCGCGCACGACTTGCACGCAAGGCATCCGGCCATCGCGTCGTACACCTCGTGCGAGAAATCGGCGTCGCCGCCGCGCGCCGCGCGACTGTTGCGCCAGCGGGCGGCCAGGCCGCGCAGGAACGGCTGCCGCGCACGCGCCGCCGCGACGACGTCGATGCCGGCCTGTCCTTGCAGGCGCAACCATTCGCGCATCAGCGACGCGCGCCCCTTCGGCGACTGCACGCGTTCGCGCGTCGCCTTCCACGACGGGCACATCGCGTCGTCCGGATCGAAGTTGTAGCACGCGCCGTTGCCGTTGCAGTGCATCGCGGTGCCGTAGGCCTGCCACACGCGCTCGTCGATCTGCCGGTCGTGGTCGCCGCGCGTCGGCACTTCGTCGATCTTCAGCAGCCGCATCGTATTGTCCGGCGGCGTCGCGATCTTGCCCGGGTTGAACTGGTTGTGCGGATCGAACGCGGCCTTCAGTTGCTGCAGCGACGGATACAGCTCGCCGAAAAACGCCGGCGCGTACTCGGAGCGCACGCCCTTGCCGTGCTCGCCCCACAGCAGGCCGCCATGACGCTGCGTGAGTTCGGCCACTGCGTCCGACACGGGCCGCACCAGCGCGGCCTGCTTCGGGTCCTTCATGTCGAGCGCCGGCCGTACATGCAGCACGCCCGCGTCGACGTGACCGAACATCCCGTACTGCAGCCCGTGGCCGTCGAGCAGCGCGCGGAATTCGGCAATGTACGCGGCGAGGTTCTCGGGCGGCACCGCGGTGTCCTCGACGAACGGCTGCGGACGCGCCTCGCCCTGCACGTTGCCGAGCAGGCCGACCGCGCGCTTGCGCATCGCATACACGCGCTTCACCGCATCGTCGCCGGCCGCGAGCGTATGGCCGAGGCGCTCCACGCTCGTATCGGTGCGCAGATGCTCGACGAACGCACGCACGCGCGCATCGACGTCGTCCGCATCGTCGCCGCTGAATTCGACCAGGTTGATGCCAAGTGTCGGCCGCCGGTCGTCCTGCGGGAAATACTCGGCCACGCTGCTCCACACGAAATCCTTCATCGCGAGCATCAGTACCGTCGAGTCGACGGTCTCGATCGACAACGGCCGGTGCCCGAGCAGCGCGCGCGCGTCGCGCAACGCATCCATGAAGCCCGCATAGCGCACGTTGACCAGCACCGAATACTTCGGGATCGGCAACACGTTGAGCTGCGCCTCGACGACGAAGCCGAGCGAACCCTCCGCGCCGCACAGCACGCTGTTCAGGTTGAAGCGGCCGTCGGGTTCGCGCAGGTGCGCGAGGTCGTAGCCGGTCAGGCAGCGGTTGAGCTTCGGAAACTTCGCGTCGATCAGCGCGGCCTGGTCGTCGCTGATGCGGCGCGCGGTGCGATAGACCTTGCCGATGCGGTCCTGCCTCGCGCAACGGCGCGCCAGCTCGTCGTCGTCGAGCGCATCGCTGTGCAGCCGCTCGCCGCCCATCAGCACGAAATCGAGTGCGAGCACGTGATCGCGCGTCTTGCCGTACGTGCAGCTGCCCTGCCCGCTCGCGTCGGTATTGATCATCCCGCCGACGGTCGCGCGGTTCGACGTCGACAGCTCCGGCGCGAAAAACAGCCCGTGCGGCTTCAGCGCCGCATTGAGCTGATCCTTGACGACGCCCGCCTGCACGCGCACCCAGCGCTGCCCGACGTCGATTTCGAGGATCCGGTTCATGTTGCGCGACAGGTCGACGACGACGCCGTCGGTCAGCGACTGCCCGTTGGTGCCCGTGCCGCCGCCGCGCGCGGCCACCGCGACGTCGCGGTGCGCGGGTTCGGCCAGCAGCCGCGCCAGCAGCCGGACGTCGTCCGCATGCGCGGGGCAGATCACCGCCTGCGGCAGACGCTGGTAGATCGAGTTGTCGGTGGCCTGCACCGTCCGGTTCGCGTGGTCCGCGTGAATCTCCCCGGCGAATCCCGCCGCTTGCAGCGCGGCGAGGAAATCGCGGTAAACGTTCGCGGGCGGGCTGGCGGGACGGGGCAACGGGGCGATCGACATGGGTAAAAACGCAGTGTGGGTGGAGCCGGCCGGCTCGCGCGCACCGAAACATGATTTTTTAGCAAGTTTCCGCGCGACCGGGAATTCCAGTATCTTTGGATATTCCGCGAGAAACAAACGAATTCTTGCCCGGCGAATATTGCATAAAACTCATGAATTACCGTCGCCTGACCCCGTCGATGTCATTGCTGCTCGTGTTCGAGGCCGCCGCGCGGCATGAAAGCTACACGCGCGCGGCCGAGGAGCTGTCGCTGAGCCAGAGCGCGATCAGCCGGCAGGTCCAGACGCTCGAGGACCAGCTCGGCGTGCCGCTGTTCCGACGCGAAGGCCGCTCGGTGAAGCTGACCGAAGTCGGCCGCCGCTATTTCGCCGAACTGAACGGCGCGCTCGGGCGCATCCGCGGCGCGACGTTGCAGGCGATGTCGCACCAGGCGGGCGCCGGCACGCTGCGGCTCGCCACCTTGCCGACGTTCGGCTCGAAATGGCTGCTGCCGCACCTGCACGACTTCTACGCCGCGCATCCGGGCGTGACCGTGCACCTTCATTCACGGATCGGCGCGATCGATTTCCTCAACGACGACCTCGACGCGGCCATCACCGTCGGCGCGGGCGACTGGCCCGGCCTGCACGCGCACCGGTTGTACAACGAGTTCCTGATCGCGATCGCGCCGCCCGAGGCGGGCCGTGGCCGCAAGGCCGACGCGCGCACGCCGGCATGGGCCGCGAAGCAGACGCTGCTGGGCGTGACGAGCAACCAGCAGGCATGGGCCGAATGGTTCTCGCACTATCGGCTCGACCATCGCCAGATGCGTATCGGCCCGAGCTTCGAGCTGACGTCCCACCTCATCCAGGCCGTTCGCGCCGGGATGGGGATCGGGCTGGTGCCGAAGGTACTGGTGGAGGATGAATTGAGCCGCGGCGAACTCGTGTCGATCGGCGACGCGATCACGAGCCAGCGCAGCTACTACCTCGTCTATCCGCCCGGCAACGAGACGCTGCCGTCGCTCGCCGCGTTCCGTGAATGGCTGCTGGCGTCGTGCTGACGCGCGGCCGGCCGCCGGCCGGTCAGGTGCGCCATTCGCCGAGAATCTGCTCGGCCAGGTAATCGCACGGCGGGCGCGCCGACTGCGCGCTGCGCGCGAGCACGACCTCGATCTCGCCCAGCGGCGGCAGCCCGTGGCTTTCCGAAAGCTGCACGAGGTGATCCGGAATGCAGCAGCGCGCCAGCGGCGCGACCGCGAGCCCGGCCTCCACCATGCTCAGTATCCCGAGGTGGCTCGGGCTTTCGTACGACATCCGGTACGGGATCTTCCGCCGGTTCAGCGCCTTGACCGCGTGATCGCGCGCCATGCTGCCGCCGTGCGTGAAAAACGCCACCGGCAGCGGCCGCTCCTTCCACACGTCGCGTTTCGGCGACCCGACCCAGACGAGCGGCTCCATCCGGATCAGCTCGCCGGTCACGCCCTTGATCCGCGTGAGACACGCGAGGTCAACCGTGTTGTCCTTGAGCATCGGCACGAGCGCGCTGCTCGGCTGGCCGATCACGCGCACTTCGACGCGCGGATGCATCGCGGCGAATTTGCCGAGCACCTGCGGCAGCAGCGACGAAATGTAGTCGTCCGGCACGCCGATCGTCACGCGGCCGCGGATCTCCGGGCGCACCACCGACGCCCATGCCTCGTCGCGCAGCGCGAGCATCCGGCGGCCGTAGTCGGCGAGCATCGTGCCGTCGTCGGTGGCCGTCACGTTGCGCGTGTCGCGGATGAACAGCGGCTTGCCGAGCGCGTCTTCCAGCGCCTTGATCTGCATGCTCACCGCCGACGGCGACCGGTGCACGGCCTGCGCGCCCTGCGCGAACGAGCCGGTTTCGGCGACGGCCACCACCATCGCGAGTACGTCGAGGTCGAGCTTTTTCATGTCGATTCAGGAAATCTGATCAATCAATTCAGTTTATCCCGTTTTACTGCTCTCCTCCACGGCCGGACAATGAATCCCGTCAGCACTCACTCGATGCAGGAAGCGGAAAAATGCACACGTCCGGATCGCTCTACGGATTTCTCGCCATCGGCGGCATGCTCGCGGTCACGCCCGGGCCGAACATGGTCTACGTGATGTCGCGCTCGATCGCGCAAGGCCGCACGGCCGGACTCATTTCGCTGGCTGGCGTGATGATCGGCTACCTGTTCTACATGTTCGGCGCGGCATTCGGCATCACGACGCTGTTCATGAGCGTGCCCTATGCGGGCAGCGTGCTGGGCGCGGTCGGGGCAGTCTACCTGCTGTATCTGGCATGGCAGGCGGTGCGGCCCGGCGGCCGCTCGCCGTTCGAGGTGCAGGCGTTGCCGAACGAGCAGCCGATGCGCCTGCTCGCGATGGGTGCGACGACGAGCGTGCTGAACCCGAAACTCGCGATGCTGTTCGTGTCGCTGCTGCCGCAGTTCATCGACTACCGGCAGGGCAGCGTGTTCGGCCAGTCGCTGTTTCTCGGCTCGCTGCTGATCGCCGCGTTCGCATCGGCCAACGGGCTGGTGGCGATCTGCTCGAGCGGCATCGCAAAATTCCTGCGCGGGCGCCCGACGCTGCTGCTCGCGCAGCGCTGGGCGATGGGGCTCGTGCTTGGCGGCCTCGGCGTGCAGATGGTCCGGGAAGCATCGAAGCTGGCGGGCGTGGCGTGACGGCCGCGCGCGGGTAACGACATCCGCCTGCCGACGCGCGCGTGATGCCGTACAGCACGCACCGGCGCGCGTTGCGTCACTTCGCCGGCAGGTCGGCCTCCAGTTCGCGCAAGCGTGGGGGAAACCGGACGCGCAGCGAACGGCAGCTTCCGTTCGCTGTCGCGCGACGGCACATGTGCCGCGAGCCGCGCCGCGACGCGGTGTGCGACCTCGATCGCTTCCGCATCGGAACCGATGAATCGATCGACGGATCCCCCAGGCATCCGTCACCCCTTGTTTCGCTATACGAAGCGTCAGATCGGAACGGCCCGCGACAGCCGTCGCAGGCAACCTGCCTCGATCGGCCGGCGCGTCACGCCGCGATCGCCTGCCGCTGCGCCTCGAGTTCGCGCACGAGCGGCAGCACCTTCTTGCCGAAGTACTCGACTTCCTCGATGAAATGCAGGAACCCGGCCAGCACCAGATCGACGCCGATCGCCTTCAGCGCGACAATGCGCTCCGCGATCTGCCGCGGCGTGCCGATCAGGTTCGTGCGGAAGCCGTCGTTGTACTGCACCAGATCCTCGAACGTCGATTTCGCCCAGTTGCCCTCGCCTTCCGGCGACGCCTTGCCGGCCTCCTTCACCGCATCGCCGAACGCATTGACCGCCTCGACGTGCGCGTGCGCAATGATGTCGTCGAGCACGGCCTTCGCCTCTTCCTCGGTATCACGCGCGATCACGAACGCGTTGACGCCGATCCGTACGCGATGGTTGTTCGCGGCGGCCTTCGCACGGATATCGTCGATCTGCGCCTTCAGGTTCTCCGGCGTATTGCCGTTGGTGAAATACCAGTCCGACACGCTCGCCGCGTTGTCGCGCGCCGCCCGCGAGCTACCGCCCTGGAAGATTTCCGGGTGCGGCTTCTGCACCGGCTTCGGGCTCAGCGTGTAATCGTTGAAGCGATAGAAGTCGCCCTTGAACGTGAAGTTGTCCTGGGTCCAGATGCCCTTGAGCGCCTGGATGAATTCCTTCGAGCGCCGATAGCGTTCGTCGTGCTCGAGCCACGGCTCGCCGATCGCGGTGAATTCGCCCTTGAACCAACCGCTCACGACGTTGATCGCGATGCGCCCGTTCGAAATGTGGTCGATCGTCGCGAGCTGCTTCGCGACCACCGCCGGATGCCACGGCCCCGGCAGGATCGCGGCGAGCACCTTGAGCTTCGTCGTCGCATGCAGCAGCGCCTGGCTGAACGACACCGACTCGTGCTGGTATTCGGCGCCGTAGCCGGCCGTGAAGCGGATCTGGCTCAGCGCGTAGTCGAAGCCGGCCGCCTCGGCCGTGCGTGCGAGTTTCTGGTTGTATTCAAGGCTCCAGTCGGTACGCTGCTCGATCGTGCTGACGACGAGGCCGCCGCTGACGTTCGGCACCCAGTACGCGAATTTGACGCCGTCGGCGGAAGGGTCGTGAAGGCTCATGGAGGTGTCCTGGTCGAAGGGGAAACGGAAGCGGCCTACGCGGCCGCGGCGGAGAATGCGTGCGCACGCAACTGCGGTACCGCGCGATCCACGGCAAGCGCGATGCGCTCGCGCAGCGCCGGGTTCGCGATCCGGTACGCGTCGAAATCGCTTTCGGACGCGTACACGCCGACCGGCAGCGTGCGCGCCTGGAAGAAGCTGAACAGCGGTCGCAGTTGATGGTCGATCACCAGCGCATGACGCTCGCTGCCGCCGGTGGCCGCGAGCAGCACGGGCACGTCGACGAGCGCGTCATGGCGCACGAGGTCGAACAGGTGCTTGAACAGGCCCGTATACGACGCGCGATAGACCGGGCTCGCGACGACGAGCGCATCGGCCGTCTCGATCGCGCCGATCAGTGCCTCGAGATCGGCCGGCACCTGCGCGCGCGTCAGCGCACCGGCCAGCCGGCTGCCGATCTCGCCGAGTTCGATCAGTCGCGGCTCGATCGGCAGCGCGGCGCCGAGTGCCGCGACGATCTCGTTGGTCAGCGCCAGCGTACGCGACGGTCGTTGCAGGCTGCCCGATATCGCGACCACGTTGAGGGTGTTGCTCATGCGATGCGTTCCCGTTGTCGAGCCGCGTGTCGATGCGGCGATACCGCTTCGGGTCAGCAAGGAGCGTGCCATTCGGGCGGCCGGGTCGCGGCGCGATCGTCTGCATCGCGAAGTTTCGTGCGTTCGTCCGCCCGGCACGGGATTCGCACAAATGCGCGAGCGCGGCAAGCGTTCCGCCGCGCGTATCACATCGATATTCCACGACGTGATGAACCGGGCGAAGCGACCGTGCTGGCGAACTGCTGCCCAGGAAGCAGCGCGGCGCGCGATGGCATCGAATTCGACGCCCCGGCGTCGGGGCAACCCCGCTCGCCCGCACCATTGCAGGTTTCTCAGCAATCGCGCTTTGGTTATCAGAAATCGATGCTTTTCGCGCGCGGCGAAACATTGAACACTCTGCTGACCACGCAGCAGCCGGACCCCGGCGCTTGTCGGCACGGGTCCGTCTCGCCCGGCCATCCAACGGTTCATCGCCATGACTTCCATTTCCGCTTCGTCGCGCCCGCTCAACCTTCGTGTCGTCGTCCCGTCCCGCGACGCATCCGACACGCGCGATCCGGCCGGCCTGCCCGCTGCGGCACGCACCGCCTCCGTCCTGACGTTGCCCGGACGCCCGGCACAGGTCCGCGCGCGGACGCAGGTGTTTGCCGATCCACGCTCGCTCGCGCTGCTCGAGGAAGTGCACCGTGTCGCACCGAGCGACGCGAACGTGCTGATCGTCGGCGAGACGGGCACCGGCAAGGAACTGATCGCGCGTCACGTGCACGCTCTCGGCAATCGCCGCGACGGGCCGTTTGTCGCGGTGAATTGCGGCGCCTTCTCCGAAACGCTCGTCGACAGCGAACTGTTCGGCCATGAGAAAGGCGCATTTACGGGCGCCGTCGGCGCCAAGCCCGGCTGGTTCGAAGCCGCGCACGGCGGCACGCTGTTTCTCGACGAGATCGGCGACCTGCCGCTGTCGATGCAGGTCAAGCTGCTGCGCGTGCTGCAGGAGCGCGAGGTCGTGCGGCTCGGCTCGCGCACGGGCATTCCGGTCGACGTGCGCGTGGTCGCGGCGACCAACGTCGATCTGCAGCAGGCGGTGGCGGCCGGGCATTTCCGCGGCGACCTGTACTACCGGCTCAACGTCGTGCAGCTTGCGGTGCCGCCGCTGCGCGAGCGTCCGGGCGACATCCTGCCGCTCGCGCGTCACTTCTTCGACGACTACCGCGCGCGCCTCGGTGCCGGACCGCGCGGTTTCGACCCGCGCGCCGAGCGCCGGCTCGTATCGCATCACTGGCCCGGCAATATCCGCGAACTGGAGAACGCGATCCATCACGCGCTGCTCGTGTGCCGCCACGATGTGCTGCACGACACCGACCTGCACCTTGCGTCGCCGTGCGTGCCACCGGCCGCCGTGCCTGCGCCGGAACCGTCCGCCCATGCTCAGGCTGCGTTCGAGCACGCGTTGCGCGACCTGCTCGACGACGGACACGGCAACCTGTTCGAGCATATCGAGGACACCGTGATGCGCGTCGCGTTCGACTTCAGCCACCGCAACCAGATCCGGGCCGCGCAACTGCTCGGCATCAGCCGCAACGTGCTGCGCGCGCGGCTGATCCGTGCGAAGGAAATTGCGGCGCTGAAATAATCTCGCCCAACGGCGCGATCGCGCCGCAATCCGTGCATTGACGTCCGAACCTGATGTATCGTGGCGCGAAGCTCGTGCTTCGTTGCCGCTCGCGCATCCGGTCATCCGTCATGCGACCGGCTGCCCCCGGCGACCGGGCACCCGCACGATTCTCCGCAATACGATGCCGACCGACGCCCATGCAGGCCCGGCCGCGCCCCCGTTCACCCGTCCGGAATCCGTCGCCATGAAAAAGCTTGTGAATCGTCCGTCCGATGTCGTGCGAGAAATGCTGGAAGGCATCGCGCGGCAGTCGCCGCATCTCGCGATCCTCGGCGACGAGCACGTGCTCGTCCGCCAGCCGCTGCCCGAACCGTCTCGACGCCCCGTCGCGATCCTGTCCGGCGGCGGCAGCGGCCACGAGCCCGCGCACGGCGGCTACGTCGGCGAAGGGATGCTGAGCGCGGCCGTGTGCGGCGAAGTATTCACGTCGCCGTCCACCGACGCCGTGCTTGCCGCGATCCGCGCGAGCGCCGGCCCCAACGGCGCGCTGCTGATCGTGAAGAACTACACCGGCGACCGGCTCAATTTCGGGCTCGCCGCCGAGCTTGCGCGCGCGGAAGGCATTCCGGTCGAGACGGTCGTCGTCGCCGACGACGTATCGCTGCGCGGTCGTGTCGACCGTGGCCAGCGGCGCGGGATCGCCGGCACCGTGCTGATCCACAAGCTCGCCGGCGCGGCCGCCGCGCGCGGGCTGCCGCTTGCCCGTGTTGCAGCCATCGCGCGCGACGCGGCGGCCGAGCTCGGCACGATGGGCGTCGCGTTCGACGGCTGCACGATCCCGGGCGCCGACAAATCGGGCTTCAGCCTCGGCGATCAGGAGATCGAGCTCGGCCTCGGCATTCACGGCGAGAAAGGCGTCGAACGTCGCGCGCCGCTGCCGGCCGACGCGCTGGTCGACACGCTGCTGTCGAGCATCGCCGCCGATCTCGTGCTCGACCGCGGCGAACGCGTCGCGCTGTTCGTCAACGGTCTCGGCGCGACGCCGGACATGGAGCTCGCGATCGTGCTGCGTGCCGCGTACGACAACCTGACCCGGCGCGGCATCGTCGTCGCGCGCGCGTGGGCCGGCACATTCCTGTCCGCGCTGAACATGCCCGGCTGCTCGATCTCGGTGCTGCGGCTGAACGACGAACGCGCATCGCTGCTCGACGCACCGACGCAGGCGCGCGCCTGGCCGGGCGGCGGCGCCGTGAATGCACAGATCCGCGTAGCCGCGGCCGCGTCGCCGGACGCACCACTGCCGCCGCTCGACGCGGCCGGCCGCGCCTGGGCCGCGCGCCTGCAGCCGGCGCTGCACGCGGTCGCGCAGACGCTGATCGATCACGAGCAGACGCTGACGGACCTCGACGCGGCGGCCGGCGACGGCGACCTCGGTGCGAGCATGCTGCGCGCCGCGCACGCGATCCTCGCGTTGCCCGATACCGCGTACGCCACGCCGGCCGGCGCACTCGCGGCGCTCGGCGCGGCGTCGCGCCGCGCGATCGCCGGCAGTTCCGGGCCGTTCTATGCAACCGCGCTGCTGCGCGCATCGCGCCGGCTGGCCGACCTTGCCGAACCGTCGGCGCGCGACTGGGCGGCGGCATTCCGCGCGGCAGTGGATTCGATCAGCGAACTGGGGGGCGCGCATGCCGGCGACCGGACGATGCTCGATGCACTGGTGCCGGCCGTCGATGCATTCAGCCGCGCACTCGACAGCGATCGCGACAACGCAAGTGCATGGACGGCGGCCGTGGAAGCGGCCGTGGAAGGCGCGGAAGCCACCGCGCGCATGACGCCGCGCGCAGGGCGGGCGAGCTATCTCGGCGAGCGCGCGATCGGCACGCCGGACGGCGGCGCGGTAGCCGTGTCGTACTGGTTGCGCGCGTTGCAGCCTCGCGTGCGCTGAACGGCAACGCGCGGGATGCGGGTGGGCGGCCGCGCCGCCCGCCTCAGCCTGCGTTCATCCGCCCGGGCGACAGCATCGCGCCGACGCGCAACACTGTGGTGAACATCGCGGCGAGATGACGCGGCATGCCGGCGGCGAGCAGCGTGATGGCCGCGCGGCCCATCGGCGGACGGACGGGCGCGGGGGAAGATGTCATCGCAAACATGACAACGTCAATCACGACATCGCTTCGCGGTGAACGGCAGAAACGCCGCGCTCAAACACCTTCGACCAGCACGGCACGATAGCGCGCGCCCTTGAACCGGTGCTGCACGACGGCCTGGTATTCGGGGCCGTGATACCACGCATGTGCGGCCTCCTTCGACGGAAACTCGACGATCACCACGCCTTCCGGTCCTTCGCCTTCCAGCGTTTCCTGAGCGCCGTAAGCCGCGAGCACCTTCACCGGATGACCAGCGAGCGTCGCGCCGACCTTGCTCGCGTAGGTATCGAGTTCGTGCTGATCCTGCGTGCTTTCCCGTGTAAAAACGATGTAAGTTGCCAAGATGCGTGCCCCTTTGTCCGGTGGATGGAAATCGCGCGTATCGCTGCTTTCCGACGATCGCGCCGCCCCCGGCCGCGTGCAGTGCGAACGGGTGTGCGGATTATAGGCGGTCGCGGCGCAAGCCGCCGCGACGCTGAAAGAACCGATCCCCACATCGTCCGATCACATCGGGCATTGCAAATTGGCGGGATGACTTGCCCGGCGTGCGACGTGTCGACGCCGCTGTTCGGCGGTACCGCCCCGATCGCCAACGACCGGTTGATCGGCGAGACCGGCAACGCGCTGATTCCCGCGTATCACATGCTGGCCGCTGCGCAACCGGGCTGATCCGCGCGCCGGCGGCGCCCGGCTTTCCATCAACGGCATCCGTTGCATCGCCCGCCGTCCGGCGATGGACAGCGGTCGATGCAGGTCGGGCGGCTGAAGCCGCGGCGGGATTGTTGTCGCCCGGACAACACGATGTGGACACGTGCGGCGCTGTTGGCGTGTATCGACCGTCACTACAATCGCTGACACGCTCGACCGGAATCCGGGCGAACCGAAGCGCGCGACCTTCACGATCGCGCTCGCGAACCGCGCCGTGCCGCGCGGCTCAATCCACTCGACGAACAGGACTACTGAACATGAACGCACCACTCCGCAACGTCCAGCCGGTTATCGACCGCCTGGGAAAAGAAGGTTCGGGCGAACTCGTTCCCTCCCGCTACGCCGTGCGCATCGGCGATGTCGATGTCGTGCTGATCAGCGACGGCGTGCTGCCGCTGCCGACTTCCACCATGTCCACCAACGTGAGCGAGGCGGAGCGCAACGCCTGGTTCGACGGGCGTTTCCTGCAACGCGACCGATTCGACTGGGCGCTCAACATCGCGCTCGTGCGCAGCGCCGATCGTCTGATCCTGATCGATTCGGGCGTGGGTGACGGCTTCGAATACTTTACGCGCGCCGGGCGATCGGTGATGCGTCTGGAATCGGCCGGTATCGACCCGGCCGCGATCACCGACATCGTGATAACGCACATGCACATGGATCATGTCGGCGGGCTGAACACCGACGGCGTCAAGGCCCGGCTGCGCCCCGACGTACGCATTCACGTATCGGCCGCCGAAATGGCGTTCTGGAAGAATCCGGACTTCAGCAAGACGGTGATGCCGGAAACCGTACCGCCCGCACTGCGCAAGGCGGCGGCCAGGTTCGTGACGCTCTACGGCGAAAACATCGTGACGTTCGATCGGACCGTGGAAGTCGCAACCGGCGTGACGGCGCGCGTGACGGGCGGACATACGCCCGGGCACTGCGTGGTCGACGTCGCGTCGAACGGGGAAAAGCTGACGTTCGCGGGCGACGCGATCTTCGAAGTCAACTTCGATCATCCCGACTGGCAGAACGGCTTCGAGCACGATCCCGAAGCGGCTGTCGACGTGCGCATCGCATTGTTCAACGAAGCCGCCGACACCGGTGCGCTGCTGGCCGCCGCACATGTCGCGTTCCCTTCCATCGGCCATGTTGCGCGGGACGGCAGCGGCTTCCGCTTCGTTCCCGTCGTGTGGGACTACTGATCGAGGATCGGCGACCGGTGCGTGCTGCGGCAACGCATCGGCGGTCCTCCCGAACGGCACCACCATAAAAAAGCGCCGCCGCATTTCATGCGGCGGCATCACGTCACGCGCCAAAGCGCATCACGACCGCCCGAACCTCACGCGAGCGACGACATGTTCCGCTCCGCGACCTCGTCCGCCGCCTCCTTCACGATACCGACGCTCTCGTCGGCTTTCGCACGCGTCACGAGCCGCTTGTCTCTCGACTCGATGCCGGGCACCGCGCCGATCGCGTCGCGCCAGCCCGCCGATACCTCGGTCTTTCCCGTCTCGATGTCTCCGTCGTGGCATCCGCCTCGTCGCCCGGCAAAACACCCTGAAAATATTGTCCCGGTGGAATCGCGCACGTCAGCAGGGCGCTGCGGGTCGAGTCGATGCGGGCGGTCAGGCCACCGGCGCGCACGGCATGTGCCGTGTCTTCGAGGTCACCGGCACATCGGCCGGAATCGCGTCGCAACGCAGTTGCGGCGGGACCGTCTCGAGCGTGAGACCGCGACCGGGAACCGCGTTCGTCGTGGGCTGTGGAAACGAAATCGGGTCGCGCCGTTCGCGCGGCGCGTCAAGCCAGCGTCGCCGTCGCCTGCATCGTCAGCCAGCCATCGCGATCCTTCGCCCACAGCTCGATCGTACTGCCGTCGTCCGACGGCTTGCCGCACAGCGTGAACGGCTCCCCGTCGAAGGTCGGGCGCACCGCGCGAAACGCAAAGCTCGCGAGCACCGCGTCCGGCCGTTCGCGATGCACGAGATCGACGAGCAGCGTCGCGATCAGCGGGCCGTGCACGACGAGCCCCGGATAGCCTTCTTCCTGCGTCACGTAGCTGCGGTCGTAGTGGATACGGTGACCATTGAAGGTCAGCGCCGAATAGCGGAACAGCATCACGGCGTCGGCCGTGACGGTGCGCGCCCACGTTTCACCCGTGGGCGCCGCGACCGGCTTCTGCGCCGGCGCGCCCGGCCGCTGCGCGTCTCGATAGACGATGTCGTGCTCTTCCTCGATACACGGCACCCCATCGGATTCGATGCGGTGCTGCACCGTCACGAACACGAGCCGGCCGCTGCGGCCCGTCTTGTCCTCGATGTTCGCGATCGTCGATTCGCGCGTCGCGCGCCGCCCCGCGCGCAGCGGCGCGTGAAACGTCAGCCGGCCGCCGGCCCACATGCGGCGCGGCAGCGGCACGGGCGGCAGGAAGCCGCCGCGCTTCGGGTGGCCGTCGGGGCCGACTTCGGCCAGCGGCGCGATGGGCAGGAAATAGAGCCAGTGCCACATCGGCGGGACGACGTCGCCGGGCGACGGGCGGTCGAGCGTGGCGGCCAGCGCGTTGAGCGGGAACGCGGTGATGTCGTCGCCAAGCGTTTCGGTCTTGCCGAGCCACGCGTCGAGTGACGCGGGTGCGGCGGGCTGCGAGGATGAGTTCGACACTGATGGAGTCTCCGGTGCGTTGGCAAGGGCCCAAATATGCGCGCCGCACGGCGTTTCGCGAAGTCGGCATTCCCGAACCCGGGCTTCGAATTTGCTCGACCCCTGCGGCCCTGTCGGTCCTGCGCGACGATTTTCGTCTGACCATTCGATACATTCGACAATATAGCCGCCTCGCGCGCCGCGTGCGATTCCTGGCGCGGACCTTACAGCTTGACCACCGCCGGCACGCTGCCTAAATTGGTTCTGACGGACCGGCCGCGCGACGAGCGACATGTCATCCGGGTGACAAGAAAACGATAGTTTGCTATCGAATGTTTTTACCCTATCATCTCGGCCATGACCAATCTGCACGACCTCCGCCTCGCCGTCAGCAGCCTGCTCGTGCTGTCCGCGCGCAAGTGGCGCCGCACCAGTGACGGCGTGCTGAACGCGTACAACGTGTCCGAGGCCTGCGCGACGCCGCTCCTGATCGCCGGCCGGCTCGGCGAAGGTGTACGGCAGGGCACGCTCGCCGAACACGTCGGGATCGAAGGGCCGTCGCTCGTGCGCCTGCTCGACCAGCTGTGCGCGGCCGGCCTTGCGCGCCGCGACGAGGATCCGCACGATCGTCGCGCGAAAACGATCTCCCTGACGGCCGCCGGCCGCGCCGTCACCGCGAGGATGGAAGAAGACCTGCGCACGCTGCGCGCCCAGGTGCTCAAGGGCGTGTCGCGCGCCGATCTGGAAACGACGCTGCGCGTGCTCGACGCGTTCAATGCGTCCGAGTCGCACTCGCCCGCCACGCGCACCTCCCCCGCCGACGACACCGCGTCATGACCTATCCGAGCCTTCGCGACTGGCTGTTCTCGGGCAAGACGTTCGCCGCGTCGATGCTGGCGCTGTACCTCGGCCTGTATTTCCAGCTGCCGCGCCCGTACTGGGCGATGGCGAGCGTCTACATCGTGTCGAACCCGTTCGTCGGCGCGACGCGCTCGAAGGCGCTGTACCGCGCGCTCGGCACCGCGCTCGGCGCAGCCGCCGCGATCTTCTTCGTGCCGCCGTTCGTCGAGACGCCGCTCCTGTTCAGCATCATCGTCGCGACCTGGTGCGGCACGCTGCTCTACCTCGCGATCTCCGACCGCACCGCGCGCAGCTACGTGTTCATGCTTGCCGGCTATACGATGCCGCTGATCGCGCTGCCGACCGTGACCGACCCGTCCACCGTGTTCGACGTCGCGATCGCGCGAACCGAGGAAATCGTGCTCGGCATCGTCTGCGCGAGCGTGGTCGGCAGCACCGTGTTTCCGAACCGGCTCGCGCCGACGCTGATCGAACGCACCGACGCGTGGTTCAAGGACGCCGCGTTCTACGGTCGCGAGACGCTGTCCGGGCAAATTGCCGGCAAGGCGTTGTCGGCATGCCGCCAACGGCTCGCCGCGACGATCACCGGCCTCGAATTCCTGCTGAGCCAGCTGAGTTACGACCATGCGCACCCGCACATCCTTGCCCGCGCGCAGGCGCTCGCGGGCCGCATGCAGTTGTTCCTGCCGCTGATGTCGTCGCTCGCCGATCCCTTGATCGCGCTGATGCGCGACCTGCACGTGCGCCCGCCCGCTCTCGATGCGCTGCTGGCCGATGCCGCGAAATGGTTCGACGCACCGCTGCCGTCCGTGAAGGCCGACGGCGACATGGCCCACGACGCGGTCGCGGACAACCTGCGCGAGCGCATCGCCGCGCTGCAGCCCGCCGACAGCGCCCTGGCGAGCTGGGAGGGCGCACTGCTGTCGAACGCGCTGTGGCGGCTGCGCCAGGTCGTCGACATCTGGCAGGACTGCCGTTCGCTGCGTGCGCTGATCGCGAACGAATCGGGTGTGTGGCAGCCGCGCTACCGGCACTGGCGGCTCGGCGGCACCGAACGCTTCTTCGATCGCGGGATGATGCTGTTCTCGACGCTGACCGTCGTGTTCGCGATCGTGTTCGCGTGCTGGCTGTGGATCTCGTCCGGCTGGCACGACGGTGCGGCGGCCGTCACGCTCGTGGCCGTGTCGTGCAGCTTCTTCGCCGCGCTCGACGAGCCGGCGCCGCTGGTGTTCAAGTTCTTCCTGTCGACCGCCGCGAGCGTCGTGTTCGCGGGCCTGTACCTGTTCGTCGTGCTGCCGCACGTGCACGATTTCGCGATGCTCGTGCTGATGTTCGCGGGCCCGTTCATCCTGATCGGCACGCTGCTGCCGCGCCCGCAGTTCAACATGGTGACGATGCTCGTCGCCGTGAACACGGCGACCTTCATCAGCATCCAGAGCGCGTACGAAGCGGATTTCTTCGTGTTCCTGAACAGCAACCTCGCGGGTGTCGCCGGGCTGCTGTTCGCGTACGTGTGGACGCGGGCGACGCGGCCGTTCGGCGCGGAGCTCGCGGTGCGGCGCCTGTTGCGCTCGGGCTGGGAAGACGTCGCGCGCTCCGCGTCGACGCAGCCGCTCGACGACCAGCGCAACCACGCATCGCGGATGCTCGACCGCGTCACGCAGCTGCTGCCGCGCCTGGGCGCATCCGACGATCACCGCCACCCGTCGATCGAGAGCTTCCGCGACCTGCGCATCGCACTGAACGCGCTCGACCTGCGCCGCTCGCGCCGTCGCCTGTCGGGCGACGTACCCGACGCGATCGATCGCGTCCTCGCCGGCGTCACCGATCACTACGCGCGCTGCGCGGCCGCGAACGCGCGCCAGCCGGCACCGCCCGCGCTGCTCGCGACGATCGACGACGCACTGCACCGCGTGGGCGGCCGCGGCCTGCCGGGTGCCGCGCCGGCCGAGGGCGGTACCGCGCCTGCCGCCCCTGCCACGCACCGCCGGCTGCGCGACACGCTGCACGCGCTCGTCGGGCTGCGTCTGTCGCTGTATCCGGCCGCTGCCGGCCAGGCGCCTCGGGCCTCGGACGGAGCACGCGCATGATCCGGCTTTCCAACCCGTCCTTCCGACCGCGACCATGATCGGCGAAATCGACATCTTCGGCGTATTCGTGCCGGCCCCGCTCGTGCTGATGCTGATCGCCTACCTGATCAACATCGTCGTGCGCGCCGTGCTCGAGCGCGTCGGCTTCTACCGCCTCGTCTGGCACCGTTCGATCTTCGACCTCGGCATCTACGTGTTCGTGCTTGCCGCCGTCGTCATCGCTTCCCACCATCTCGTGGCTTCCTAACGTGAAAAAAACCTGGCTCTCGGCAGGGCAAATCCTGCTCACCCTGATCGTCGTCGTCGTGGCCGGCCTCGTGCTGTGGCGGATCATCAACTACTACATGTTCTCGCCGTGGACACGCGACGGGCACGTGCGCGCCGACGTGATCCAGGTCGCGCCGGACGTGGCGGGCCTCATCACGTCGGTGCAGGTCGCCGACAACCAGGAGGTCAAGCACGGCCAGGTGCTGTTCGTGATCGACCAGGCGCGCTACACGCTCGCGGAACGGCTCGCCGAAGCGACGCTCGCGCAGCGCCGCGCGACACTCGCCCAGGCGAAGCGCGAATACGCGCGCAACCTGCAGCTCGGCAACCTGGTCGCGAGCGAGCAGGTCGAGGAAAGCCGCACGCGCGTCGAACAAGGCGAAGCCAGCGTCGCCGACGCACAGGTATCGCTCGACACCGCGAAGCTGAACCTGCAGCGCACGACGATCGTGAGTCCCGTGGACGGCTACCTGAACGACCGCGCGCCGCGTGTCGGCGAATACGTGCCGGCCGGCCGCGCGGTCCTGTCGGTCGTGGACCGCCATTCGTTCCGTGTCGACGGCTACTTCGAGGAAACCAAGCTGCGCGGCATCCATATCGGCCAGCCGGTCGACATCATCGTGATGGGCGAGCCGCATGCGCTGCGCGGCCACGTGCAGAGCATCGTCGCCGCGATCGAGGATCGCGACCGCACGCAGGGCGCGAACCTGCTGCCGAACGTGAACCCGGCGTTCAGCTGGGTGCGGCTCGCACAGCGCGTGCCGGTGCGCGTCGTACTCGACGAAGTGCCCGACGATTTCCGGATGATCGCCGGCCGTACCGCGACCGTGTCGATGCGCGACGCCGATACGCGCCGAAACGACAACACAAAACCGGCTGCCGGTGCCGGCTCGGCCACGGCACCGGTCACCGCGGCGTCCGGGGCCGCCGCCGGCGCGGCGGGAGCATCGCAATGAACCGGCACGGTCTGCGCGTCGCGGCCGCACTCGCGCCGCTTGCGCTCGCACTCGGCGCATGCAAATCCGTCGGCCCCGATTACACGCTGCCGCAGCAGGCGTACGTGAATGCGCCGCTCGCGAACCATGCGCTCGACGACACGAACGGAACGCTCGTGTCGCGCGACGCGGTGCCCGGCAACTGGTGGCAGCTGTACGACGACCCCGTGCTCGACGCACTGGTGCGCGATGCGCTGAAGTCGAACACCGACCTGCGCGTCGCCGCGGCCAACCTCGCGCGGTCGCGCGCGGCGCTGGAAGTCGCGAGCCAGCAGGGCGGGTTCTCGGGCGGCGCCGAAGCCGCGGTGCAGCGCGCGCAGGAATCGGCCGAGCAATACCTGCTCGAGAACAAGCTGCCGGTCGTCAACGAAGGCGCGGTCGGCATCAACGTGTCGTACGAGCTCGACCTGTTCGGCAAGCTGCGGCGCGGCGTCGAAGCCGCACGCGCGGACAGCGAGGCCGTCAAGGCGGCCGGCGACCTGGCGCGCATCACCGTCGTCGCCGACGTCGTGCGCGCGTACGTCGAATCGTGCTCGGCCGGCGACGAGCTGGCGATCGCGAGGCAGTCGCTCGCGCTGCAGAAGCAGCGCGTCGCGCTGTCGCAGCGGCTGCGCGATGCCGGGCGCGGCAACCAGACCGACGTGACGCGCGGCGTGACGCAGGTGCGCACGCTCGCGGCCGACATCCCGCGCTTCGAAGGGCGCCGCAAGGTCGCGCAATACCAGCTCGCCGCACTGCTCGCGCGCGCGCCGGCCGACCTGCCGAAGGCCGTCGTCGAATGCGAACGGCTGCCGAAGCTGCGTCAGCCGATTCCGATCGGCGACGGTGCCGCGCTGCTGCGCCGCCGCCCCGACGTACGCGAAGCCGAGCGGCAGCTCGCCGCCGCGACCGCGCGGATCGGCGTCGCGACCGCGGCGCTGTATCCGTCGATCAGCATCGGTGCGTCGGCCGGCTCGGTCGGCGTCGCCGCCGACCTGTTCTCGTCCACCACGAATCGCTGGTCGTTCGGCCCGCTGATCAGCTGGTCGTTCCCCGTCAACGGCCAGCGCGCCCGCGTGCGCGAAGCCGAGGCGTCGACGGGCGGCGCGCTCGCGCATTTCGACGGCGTCGTGCTGAACGCGCTGCGCGAAACACAGTCGAGCCTCGCGACCTATGCGGCCGACGTGCAACGTACGGACGCCTTGCGCACCGCGTACGAATCGGCCCGCAATTCCGCCGACGAAACCCATCGTCTCTATGCGGCCGGCCGCGAGTCGTTCCTCTCCGATCTCGACGCGACGCGCACGCTGACGAGCGTGAAGGCGCAGGTTGCGGCGGCCGAAGGCCAGGTCGCGGCCGATCAGGTGCGGCTCTTCCTCGCGCTGGGCGGCGGGTGGGACGGCGACGGTACGGCGGCCGCGCGCGGCAGCGCCCCCGCCGCCGCGCGTGCCGCCGCAACGATCAAGGACGGCGAGTCGCCACGGTAGCGTCATCGCCTTCAATACATCACCCCGGTGCGGCAAAACGCACCGCGGTGGCGGGTTTTACTGATTCGCGCCATAGCATCCGGATGGCGACGCGTCCCTGCGTTGACGGTAGACTGGGCGATGCATTTCCATTCATCCGCGGCTGCCGATCCGGCAGCCGCCTTCATTCGGAGCGTCATCATGCGAACCAGTGCCCGCAACCATTTCGCTGGCCAGGTCGGCGCCGTCAAGCCCGGTGCCGTCAACGACGAAATCACGCTGCACACGCAGGACGGCCTCGACATCGTCGCCGTGATCACCCACGGCAGCGCGGCTTCGCTGGGCCTCGCGGCGGGCACGAAGGCGTTCGCGCTCGTCAAGGCATCGTCGGTCATCGTGATGGTCGACGTCGACAGCAGCAAGGTATCGGCGCGCAACTGCGTCGCGGGCACCGTCGCGACGGTCACGAAGGGCGCGGTCAATTCGGAAGTCGTGATCAAGACCGCGGGCGGCGCCGAGATCGTCGCGATCGTCACCAATGACAGCGTCGATCGCCTCGGCCTCGCGAGCGGCTCGGCCGCATCCGCGATCTTCAAGGCATCGAGCGTGATCGTCGGCGTCGAGTGAGCGCGTGACGGTCGCGACGGAGCACCGCCCAGTGCCGCGCGTTCGCGCGGCCCGGCTGCCATCCGGCGGCACGCGATGACAGCCGCGCTCGATCCCGCGCGGGAAAGCGCGCTGCACGCGCTCCGATCGGCGGCCGCGCATGCCGACACGCCCGACGCACGGCTGTTCGGCGCGCTCATCGCGGCTCGCGCGTGCCGCAACGAACTCTCGCTGCTGGGGCTGTCCCCCGACCAGTTCGCCGGCTTGCTCGCCCGGCAGTTTCCGCATCTGGCGCCCGTCGCTGCACTGATGCCAATGGTCACGTTGGCAGTGTTACCAGCCAACCATTCTGCGTTCGTCGCGACGCTGCGCTCGCGGCTGATGGACGACGCGAATCCCGACGTCGCCCGCGACGATGCCGACTGCCTCGCGTCGATCATCGCGCATGCGTGCCTGCGCCCCGACCATCTCTGGCGCGATCTCGGGCTCGACGGGCGCGATGCGGTATCCGCGATGCTCGATCGTTATTTCCCCGCGCTGGCCGCGCGCAACGTCACCCACCTGCGCTGGAAGAAATTCCTCGCACTGGAAGTGGCGGCCTCACTCGGCGCGCCGCCGGGCCCCGCACCGGGGTGCCCGGGCTGCGAAGATTTCGGTTTCTGCTTTCCTCACGCGCGATAGCCATCGCGTCGACCAGCCTGTCCACTTGCGTCATCGACGTCATGGACCAGTGCGCGACACGCATCCCATAAACGGTCACCTGGCGGCGCATGTTGTCCGCCGTCCATGACCGCGGTCAATGTCGATGCCGGTGATGAATGTCCGGAAAGTGCGCGTGACTGTGCGTGATCGGCAAATGCACGTGCGAATGCGAGTGCGGCTCGTTGCCGTCGTACGCAAAATCGTGCGTGTGCTGGTGATGTTCGTCGTGCCGGTGCCGGTGCGCATGCTCGAGCCGCTCGTGCTCGTGCATGTGCTCATGCCGCTCGCGCACGTGCAGCCAGATACCGAATGCCATCAATGCGGCGGCGACCCAGAACGTTGCCGGCGGCAGCGCAGGCCAGATCAGCAGCGACAGCACGACGCCGAACAGCGGCGCGATCGAGAAATACGCACCGGTCCGCGCGCTGCCGAGATGGCGCAGCGCGACGACGAACAACACCAGGCTGATCCCGTAGCCGCCGAGCCCCGTCAGCATCGCAGCAGCCGTGACCGGTACGGCAGGCAGCGGCGCGCCGGTCGCCAGCGCAATGCCGATGTTCACGGGCCCCGCGATCAGCCCCTTGACGCACGCGATGACCATCGCGTCGTTCGCGGCGACCTTGCGGGTCAGGTTGTTGTCGATCGCCCAGCACAGGCAGGCGCCGACGATCAGCAACGCACCGACCGGCACGCCGGCCCGACCCGGCACCCACGACAGCAGCGTGCCGCCGGCGACGATCGCGACCATGCCGAGAAACACCTGCGTATCCACGTTCTCGCGAAACACGACCCATGCGATGACGGCCGTCAGTACGCCTTCGAGATTGAGCAGCAGCGCACTGGTCGCCGCCGGCGTGCTCGACAGCCCGAGCATCAGCAACGCCGGGCCGGCCACACCGCCCGCCACGATCGCACCGGCCAGCCACGGCAGGTCGGCGCGCTGCAGCGGCGCGGCATCCGCGGCCGGTGCGCGGCGGTTGTGCAGCCTGCGCAGCAGGATCCCGATGCCGAGCCCGACCCCGCTGCCAAGATAGAACAGGCCGGCGACCATGAACGGCGACATCGCGCCGATCAGCGCCTTGGCGAGCGGTGTTGCCGCGCCGAACAGCGCGGCGGCCGTGAGCGCGACCAGAATCGCGGAATGTCTCGGGTTCATGATCCGGTTTGAATGGACGTTGAAAATCGGTGGACGCGACTCCGGATCGCTTGGGCGCGGGTTTCCCGCACCTTTCGAAATGCAAGCTGCGTCGTGCAATCAGGAGCCTGTCGGGATTATCGTGCGTCGCCCTGTCGCGATGCGCCCGACCAGATCGCTCACGTCCCGGCCGGCGATTCCGATATTACTATTTCAGGAAACCGAATTATCAAGCGACGACGCCGATAAATTAAGGTATGCAAATCGTTTTCCTGGAAATGGAAAAGCATGCAGTCCCGATTGACGAGCGTGCCTCGTCCGGTTGCATTGCCTGGTTGACGCGGGATAGGTAGGTGCTGGCCGGCAAGCGCCGGGGGAGGCAGTCCTGACCTGCCTCCGTCGAGGCAGGTCAGTCCGTCGTGTCATGCGCCGCGTGCGACATGCATGCGGGTACGCGCCGTGCGGCGGACGGCGGTGGCGTTACTCGTTGCCGGCCACTTGCTGCTCGACCTGCGGCGTAGCGTCGGTCTGAACTTCTGCTGCATCCGCCGCCTGCGGTGCAGTCGCGGCCTCGGCCTGCTGCTCGGCCTTCGGCGGCTGCTGTGCGCCCTTGGCCGCTTGCGCGGCGCCCTTGCCGGGACGGCGCGACTTCAGCCGGCGTGCCCGTGCCGCGTCGTCATGCGTGACGCGCCCTGCTTCGTTACCCTGCAGGTCGACGCGCACCGCGTCTTCGACGAGGCACGACCAATAACGGTTGCCGCGGCACCACGTCGACATGGCTTCGCGCAGCTCGGCCTCGGTGAGGCCGACGGCCTGAGCTTCGCGCGCCAGGTCGTCCCAGATGCCGACCTTGAGCGGCACTTTGGGGGCCGGATTCTTCGGGAACGCGCTCGGAAACTTCCGCTGCAGTTTGCCGATCGCGACGATGACCGGATCGACCGGTGCCGACGGCTTGGCCGAAGCGGGCTTCGCGCGATGCGGTGTCTTCGCACCGGCCCCGGCCTTGGCGCCAGCGCCCGGTTTGGCACCGCGAGACGGCCGGTCGCCCGACTTCGGCTTTGCGCCGGTGTCCGCCGGTGCTGCCGGCCGCTTCGCGTTGCGCTCCTGCTTGGCCTTCGCTGCGAGCTGCGCCCGCAATTCGGCAAGTTGTTCAAAACCCATAAATTCAATCCACCAGGAATATAAGGTGTGGTTCGTGCGGCCATGCCGCGCGGCTCGAAAGCTCGCCGCCGTGCGGGCGGCCCGTCTGCCGCCGATGCGGGACACTATGGGGCCGCATCGCGCACGCCACGCTGTTTCAGGCACCCGGCCACGATGCCGGACAAGGCAGGGGTGGAAGTATACCGGTACGCGCGGTGGCCGGTTGACTCGCCGGTCTGCATTTGCCCGCCCCCGGAGGCCGGAAAGGCGTCCGCGCGGTCATGTTGCGCATTATATGGATACGCTCCCGGATGTCACGCCATTCGGGGACGTCACGGAAATCGGGCCGAAACCCGGCCCGGCTTCGGCAGCGGCCCGCCTCTCCCGTGCGGCATTCCGCGTGACGCGCGTCCTGCCAACGTCACGCGACAGGCCGTCCGACAGCCCACGGCCGCACCGGACGCCCCCTCGATTCGTTGCGTTCGCATCGATCTCGTCGTGTACGAAGATGCCGGAAAATGCGTAGTATGGCCGGATTGACGTCGTCGGCAGCGCATCTCGGTCCGTTTCGCTGCACGCCCGATCAACCGGCGATGTTCTCCTTTGCCTGCGAAAAGAACCGGTTGTACGAAACGGAGCGGATACATGGTTCCCCGACACGACATCGCGCACGACGGCATCACGCGCGAGGAAATTCACCATCGGCACATCGACATGCGCGGCTATCGGCGCAGCGACGGCCTGTTCGAAGTGACGGCCTGCCTCGCGGACCGCAAGACCAGCGATTTCACGCCACCGGGCGGTACGCGAACGGTCGCGGCGCTGTCGCCGATCCACGACCTCGGCGTGACGCTCGTCTTCGACGCCGACATGGTCGTTCGCGCGGTATCCACGTTCATTCGCGCGCATCCCTATGCGCAGTGTCCGGGCGGCGGCGACTCGCTGCAGGCGCTCGTCGGCCTGAGCATCGGCGCCGGCTGGAACAGCGAGGTTCGCAAGCGCCTGCCGTCCTGCGACACGTGCACGCACTTGAAGGAATTGCTCGGCCCGATCGCCACCACCGCCTATCAGACGATGGTCGGCATGCGGCGCTCGTCGCTGGACTACCGCGACAGCGAAGGAAAGCCGCTCAAGATCGACAGCTGCCACGCGTACAGCGCCTCGCGCGATCTCGTGAAACGTCTTTGGCCCGAATACCATCGGCCTTCGTCAACGGCAAAAGACGGCTAGGGTTTCGGTATTCGACCGGTTGTGCGTCCGCACGACCCGCGCCGCAAATCGCCACAACCACAACGCCGTCAAAAGACGCCCAGTGCGAGTCCCGCGGCAAGACCCGCACCCAGTTCCGCGCAGCGTGCGAGATCGTCGCCGTCGATCGTCTTCGCCGCGAGGATGCGCTCCGTTGTCTGCGCGTGGGTACAGACGATCAGCCCGGGCGCCACGTTCTTCAGCCGCCATCCGGTCGCGATCCGGTCGATCTGGCGCAACGCGTTCTGTCCGTCGCTTCCCGCGCAGATCATTGCCGCATACGGACGGCCGTTCACGCGATCGAGCGCCGCGTAGTAGCAGCGGTCGAAGAAGTCCTTCATCAGCCCGGACATCGCCGCGAGATTCTCCGGCGTCGCGAACAGGTATGCGTCGGCGGCCAGCACGTCATCCGCGCTCGTCGCATCCGCGCGCTGCAGCCTGACGTCGATGCCGGGTTGCTCGCGCGCCGCGCCGGCAGCCGCTTCGGCCATCTGTTGCGTGCCCCCGGTCATCGTGTGATAGACGATCAACAGCGTCTTCATGGGTAGTTGCTCGCGTTCGGCTTCAGGTGCGCCGGCTTCGCTGTGCGCAGGGCATCCCGACGCACGGTCAGTCCGGTGTGGCGCGCACATCGCCGTCATCCGGCCGCGTGTAGTACGCGAGAAACATGTCGGCCGCGGACTCCGCGACTTTCCGTTGCTCCTGCGCCGTGAGCGGCGGCTGACCCATCGTGATCTGCGGCCAGAACGCAAATGCCTTCACGACGCCATGCAACTGGTGCGCGGCGAACACCGGATCGGTGACCGACAGGCGGCCGGCCGCCGCGGCCGCACGCACCCAGACCGTCACGTCTTCCTCGCGCTCGCCGAGACGCTCGACCATGTCGCGCGCGCGATCCGGCGAATGGATCGCCGCGCCGATCGCCACGCGCGCGAGTGCGAGAAACGCTTCATCGTTCAGCAAGCGCAACTTGCGGTCCAGCAACGCGAGCAGTTGCTCGCGCAGCGGCACGTCGGCGCGATAGGTCGGCGAGCCGCCGGTCTGCGTCGCTTCCCACAGCTTGTGCAGGATCGCCGCGAACAGCGTTTCCTTGCCCGGGAAGTGGTTGTAGACCGTGCGCTTCGAGACGTCCGCCCGCGCAGCGATACGATCCATGCTGGTCGCGTCGTAGCCTGCCGCGAGAAATTCCTCGATCGCCGCATCGACGATGGCCGCGCGCTTTCGATCGGTCAGGCGCAAGGGGGGAGTGCTGGTTTCCATACGAAAATTTTACACCGGGCAGTTTACTTATCCAAAAAATAAACTACACTGTTTAGTGTACTTTATTCTCCGGACGCCCCGACATGGCATCGCCTCTCGTTCTGATTCACCGTATTCTGGGTTTCGCCGCCGCCCGGCGCGGCCGCGCGCTGTCCGGCGGGTCGCCGCAGCACAACGGCGAGCGTTTCACCAATGTCGCGCCGCGTCCTGTCGAAGGATTCAGCAAGACACTCGGGATCGCGTGGAACATGCTGGTCAACAAGCCGCGCAACACCGTACCCACCGGCCCCGTGCCCGTCGATACGCTGACTCGCGCGACGCTCGATGCCGCCCCCGATCGCAGCCTGTACCGGCTCGGCCATTCGACGCTGCTGCTCAAGCTGCGCGGCGAATTCTGGCTGACCGATCCCGTATTCGCCGAGCGTGCGTCGCCGTTCCGACGCATCGGCCCCAAGCGCTTTCATGCCCCGCCGATCGCGCTTGACGATCTCCCGCCGCTGCGCGGTGTGATCCTCTCGCATGATCACTACGATCACCTCGACCGCGATACGGTGCTGGCGCTTGCCGCAACCACCGATGTGTTCGTGACCACGCTGGGCGTCGGCGACCGCCTGATCGAATGGGGCATCGACGCAAGGAAAGTTCGTCAGCTCGACTGGTGGCAGAGTGTCGACGTGGCCGGCCTGACGTTGACGGCGACACCCGCGCAGCACTTTTCCGGGCGCAGCCTGTTCGACGGCAACAGCACGCTGTGGGCGTCGTGGGTCATCGTCGACGACGACCTGCGCATGTTCTTCAGCGGCGACACCGGTTACTTCGACGGGTTCCGGACGATCGGCGAGCGCCTCGGACCGTTCGACGTGACGCTGATCGAAACAGGCGCCTATGATGCGCAATGGCCGTACGTGCACATGCAGCCGGAAGAAACCGTGCAGGCGCATATCGATTTGCGCGGACGCTGGCTGGTCCCGATCCATAACGGCACGTTCGATCTTGCAATGCATCGCTGGCAGGAACCGTTCGAGCGGGTCACGGCGCTGGCGCTCGTGCGTGGCATCGAGTTGTCGACGCCCAGGATCGGTGAGCGCCTCGATCTCGACGCACCGCATCGCGGCGAGCGGTGGTGGCGCACGGTCGACGAGCATGCGACGGCGCCGGCAACGAAATCACGCCGCTGGCAACTTTGCGCGTCGCAGGCGACGAAGTAGCCGCTCCACCGATCGTTGCGCTTTCCGGCAATGCGGCCATGCCGCGATTCCGATGGCGCATGCGTTGCCGGAGCATCTGCATATCGGCGGCCTGCCCGCCCCCGATTACCTGAATAGAGAAGTCATGCATCCGGCACCCGTCCAATATACCCCCGGCCAACGAGACGACGACGTCGCCGTCGCTGCATTCGACGGTGCAGATCAACGACCAGCCGGCCGCAGCCCCATGTGCGCTCTGCGGCAAACGCTCGCGGCACGTGTCGCGAAGTGGACCGAAGGCGCCGACCACGTCACCACGCCCATTCCGAACCTGAGCTTCCACCGCCGGGAAGCGCCGACTCAGCCGATGGACTGCATGGTCGAGCCGAGCTTCGGTCTTGTCGTTCAGGGCACGAAGCGGGTCATTCAGAGCGGCGACGCCTACATCTACGACGCCAACCGCTTTCTGATCACGTCGCTCGATTTGCCTGGTTCGACCCAGGTCATCGAGGCCAGCCACGAGAAGCCGTTTCTCGGAATCGGTCTCAAGCTCGATTTCCGTGTCCTGACGGAATTGATGATGCAGGTCGCACCAGATCGCGACGAAGCCCCCGTGGGCCGCGGCCTCGTCGTCGGCGACATGACCGAATCGCTGTACGATGCACTGAACCGTTTGCTGGCGTTACTGGACGACCCGAACGCCATTCCCGTTCTCGCCCCGTATGTCGAGCGGGAAATCTACTATCGCCTGCTGACGAGCGACCAGGGCGTTCGTCTGCGTCAGATCGCGTCTGCCGGCAGCCAGGGCAACCGCGTGTCACGTGCGATCCGGTGGTTGCGTGCCCACTATGACGAGTCGCTGCGAGTCGACGATCTCGCAGCGCAAGTCCAGATGAGCAGTTCGACGTTCCATCACCACTTCCGCCAGCTCACGGGCATGAGTCCGCTGCAGTACCAGAAATGGATTCGGCTCAACGAGGCACGTCGGCTGATGCTGTCCGAGCGTCTCGACGCTGCATCGGCATCGTTCAGGGTCGGGTATGCGAGCCCGACCCAGTTCAATCGGGAATACAGCCGGTTGTTCGGCAATTCACCACGGCGAGATATCGATAACCTGCGCGGCGGGATGGATGTCGTTCTGTCGATCGCAGCAAGTTATTGATCGCGGGCAATGATGGGGAGAGAGGCGGGTGCTCCGTTTTGGCCGAATCCGCAGAACACCAGTATCGGCTTCACCCGTATTTGATTGAGCCGGTTGAATCGGGGGAGCGCGACAGAATGCGCGCGTCGTGCCCACTCAGGATCAAATTGCTCAACATCTGTCCGCGCAACTCCCCTGGCTGTCTTGCGCGTGACAACGATCGCGCTCGCGGGAGCGCGCATCCTGCACCCATAGCCGGACCCGTGGCGGACTCGCGGTCACTCACCCCTTCCTGAAGGTATCTGGGCTTCCCCTCCCAACAACCGCGGTGCCTGTTTCAGCATTCTGGTCCTTGGGCGCATATGCCCATCTATCGACTTCTCTCGAGGCGCCACGCATCACCAAATCGTGCGACTGACATGACGCGTTGTCACGTGACAACTCGCGTTGAATATCAGCACTGCGCGTCGGGCCAGAGTGTCGACATGATCTCAAGCTGACCACGACTAGCAACGAATCCGCCGCCCGCAGGCCTGGGTCACTCAAAAGCATTTCATTAACCACAAATTACGTATCAAAAGATACATGTTGTGTCGATCATCTGCGTATCGATGGCAACGGCAGACGGAAACGCCATACGCCCCCATTTCCACGAGCCATTTCGCTCATTTTGCGTGAAACAACATGAAGAATGTGGCGCAAGCCATTGCCAGACAAGGATTTCCAAGAATACCCCATTTCTCGAAAATGTTTCACGACACGATCCGCCTGCGTTGTCACGCGCCGTTTGGCGCGTGAATTCTCACCTATTCAGCCGGTTTCTCGGTGTCGCGGTCGCAGATGCGCGCCGGGATGCATCGATGGCAACATCGGCGTTCGACGAGACCACACCCCTCCCCTGCCGACTGGCGGACGAAATGAAACCACGGAGAGTCCCCAAATAAATGGGGACACATCACTGACATTCGATACACCTGCAACGGATCCATTATTCCAGGCAGTCCCAAGGACTCATGCAAGGGCAAGTGCGCGCTTGAGCAGGGAGTCAGCAGCGGTTCGTTCAGAGCGATAAGCCGCTCTCCATAACTCGCCATCCTCAGGCGCTTGCTCACGGTGATACCTGAGCGGCTTCTCTCGATCAATCCATCAAGAGGCCACGTCAGGAGTTTTGGTTGTCACGTGACAACTCACCAGCGTACCGTGCAGCGAGCCACATCGAGCGGTTAACCACCGCCTGTGAAAATCCGCCGTGATAGACAACGCCTAAGTATCTCGATGCTGTTCGCTTCACTGCTCCAGGAAGATGCCGCGAAGGCACTCCAGGCGCATCTCAACAACTCGTTTGTCACGTGACAACTCGCCTCATCAGATAGTCGAGCAAGGTCAAGAGCCGAATATCGGATACAGAAATGGAATAGTCGAGGGTCGACACCAGGGCCTGGTCAGAAACCTCCTGGCGATGTACCGCGATGCCCGGGACCGATTTCCAGCGACTTGTCACGTGACAACTGGATGCTTCTTCGATGTCCAAGATCCTAACCAATCGAAATCGCTACGAGTAAAGCGAGAGATGGAGATCTGTCGCGGCAGCCGGTTTTCACGCTGCGTCTTATCGTCGACATGAAGCCGAGCAAATCTTTTACTGGCTCTAATGATCGCATCGGTGACGCGATCGAAAGTTATATTTTTACTGGAACATTTTTGTTGATAGCAAATAGACCATTTGGCCTACTTGTCACGTGACAACCACATAGACCGTCAAGATATGCATTGCATCGAATGCTTTTCTGGACATTTTGCCAATAACTACATATATTACGCAAAACTCCTTGGAGGAATTTAATGGCTTTCAAGATCGCCGTCAGTAATCAAAAAGGTGGGACTGGGAAGACAACCATCTCCGTCAACATCGCGGCCGCGTTCGAGGCCGGCGGCAACAAAGTCGCGTTGATCGATGCCGACCCTCAAGGCACATCTGTCCGCTGGGTCACGAGTGGCGAGAACACCCTGCCGATGACGGTCCTTTCGCTGGCGCCCGCCGGCCGCGGCATTGGTGGCGAGATCAAGAAGCAGGACGCGAACTTCGACGTGATCGTCGTCGACTGTCCCGGCAACCTCGAAGATCCGCGCATCGCATCCGTCCTTGAAGTCGCCGACTTTTGCCTGGTGCCGCTGTCGCCGTCGCCGGCCGACCTGTACAGCACCGTCGCGATGATCCGTATGATCGAATCGATGCGCGCCGTTCGAAACCCTAATCTTTCTTCCGCATTAATGCTGAATAGCGTCAATGGAAAAACTAAAATGCGTGAAGAAATTTTAAAAATTCTAAGGGCTGAAGAAATAGGGGAGCATCTGCTCGACAGCCAGATCGCGCAACGCGAGGTCTATCGTCAGACATTCGCGCTCGGCACCACGATCCACCACCACAATCGATACCTGAAGGGCCTGAAAGAGGCCCGCGCGGAAATCGAAAAGCTGGTCACGGAAATGGCCCAATACATCGCGTCGACGCGCGCTACCGGAGCCGCCCATGGCTAAGGACACTTCGAAAGACAAGAAACCCACCGGCAACCTGCACCTCGCTGCCGGCCTGTTGCGCGGACTCGCGCAGGAAAATGCGGCCCTCGAAACGCGGCTGCCCGAACCCGCGGCCGTTGCAAATGTTGCCGCCGAGGCGACGCCTGCTGGCACGCCCCCCGCAGTCACGCCCGCCGGGACGCCGGATCTTGGCGCACCTCAGAAGGTGCTGGTCAAGGACTGCATCCCGAATCCGTTCAACCCGCGCGTGTTCTACTCGGAGTCGAGCCTGCACGAACTCGCGCTGACGTTGAAACGGGAAGGGCAGATCGAGCCGATCAAGGTCACGCGGCTTCCCGAGTTTCCCGGCAAGCTCGTCGTGATCGACGGGCAACGCCGGCTGCGGGCGACGAGCATCAACGGCGACGAGACCATCAACGCCACGTTCCGCACGGACCACACGCCCGAGCAGCTCTATACGATCGCGTATCGCGCGAACCACGACCACGAACGCCAGACGATCTTCGACGACGCGGTTGCGTGGAAGCGCCTCCTCGACGAAAAGGTCTTTTCCGACCAGAACACGCTGGCGGAAAAGATCGGCAAGGACAAGGCATCGATCAGCAAGACGCTGTCGCTCAACGCACTGCCCAACACCCTGCTGGAGCGGATGGCCGGCGCGAACGACGTGGTCGGCCTGCAGGCGGCGTACTTTCTGAAGCTGATTTTCGAACGCCTGGGCGAACCGACGGCCGACCGGCTGCTGACGGCCGTGATCGACCGGAAAAAATCGGTCCGCGATCTCGAGAATTTCCTGCGTGCGCAGAGCGACGGCAACAAGAAAACGGGCCGCACGCGCTACAGCGTCCGTCACGACTTCGCGCTCGAATCGCGCGCGATCGGCCAGTTGAAGACCTACCCGGATGGCCGTCTCGATCTGCAGCTCAAGGGCGTCGACGCGTCCCATCAGGAGGCGCTTGCCGACCAGCTCAAGATCGTCATCGATGCTTACGTCGCCGAGCTGGCGACGGCCGCGCAAAAGTAACTAACGCGCCCAAAGCAGAAGGCCTCGCATCCGCGTTGCACCGCGAAGCCGGACGACCGCAAAGTCCGGCGCGCGATGCAGCTCGGCTGCGAGGCCTGGATCAGTTGCCTGCGAGACTGCTTTTGAGCAGGAATTCCAGCAGGTCGTCCGAGGTCGGTTCGCCCCAGGTATCCAGTGCCAGCCATCGGAAGAAGCTGGTCTGCGCGAGCTTGCTCGCCTTCTTCTTCGGCGACAGCGTCAGGTCCTTCGAGCCCACTACCGTCTCGTTGTAGCGTTCGAGCAGCTTGGTCTGGTCATCGATCTCCAGTTCGCGGAAATACGCGCCGGCTTCCTCGACCTTCGCCGCCAGATACTTGTCGCGAATCTGCTCCTGCTTGCTCTGCGCGGATTCCTTCGCCGGTGCGACCGCCTCGGTTCCCTGCCCGTCAGCCAGCGTATAGCCGTGCGTCAGCGCCTTGCGGAAATACGCGGCCACGTTGTCGACCGGCGCCGCATTCTTCTTCGTTGTCCGATTGAGCGTATAGGCGATCGCCGCCTTGATGCGCTGCACGCCGTATTGCGTGATCAGCCGGCGCGCTTCCGAACGCGGAATGCCGAACTTGGCGACTTCCTCGACCAGCGCTTCGTTCTTGACGTCGCCGTCTTCCACCGTATCGGCGCTCTGCTTGCGCGTCACCTTGAACTGCACGGCTTCCACGCTGCGGCCGGACTTGTGTTCGATCAGCTCGAGCGTGTGATCCGATACTTCGTTCACCTCCTGAATGCACGGCACCAGGACCTTGCTCTTGAACAGCTTGTATTCCTTGTACGACTGCGACGCCTTGTCCTGGCCGAGAATGAGGTCACGGAATTTCGGCAGCGGGATCTTTGCGGTGATGCCGATCCCTTCGTAGCGCACCGTGTTTTCCCACAGGGCGAGCGAGTGCGACCGCCGGAATTCGCGAGCGATCCGCATATCGATCAGCGCGTAGATTTCGGGGTTCAGCAGTTCGCTGCGAATCTGGTCCGAGAAACTGTACTTCAGCACCGATTGCTCGAGCTCCGCGCCGGCGAGCAGGCCCGACGCTTTCCAGACCGTCGAACGGTCCGCGGCCAGGTAGTCCCAGTTGACGACGGTACTGATCAGCGAGTTGACCGTGTCCTTCACGTACTTCGTGTTGTTGCTGTTCAGCCCGCTCTCGTGCGAAAGCGACGCGATCGAGATCGAGAAGCTGGTCCGGCCAGGCTCGAACGCCTCCTGCCGAAGTGCGTTCTTGATCAGCGAGCTGAACATCTTGCGCTGCTGCAGCCCGATCTTTCCGGACTTGGGCGCGATATGGATCGCCTGGACCGCCTTGCGCAGCAAGTCGGGAGGCTCGGGTGTCTGAAACAGTGAAACCTGTTTGTCTGAGCCTTTGCTTGCGGGCTTGCGCGGCAT